>NZ_PYUC01000009.1:0-311149 GCF_003028655.1 Trinickia symbiotica | reverse complement strand
TGGGTGGGCGGGCGATACTCGCTGTGGTCCGCGGTCGGGCTCTCGATCATGATCGCGATCGGGCCGCTCCAGTTCGACGCGCTGCTCGCGGGGGCTGCCGGCATGGACGCGCATTTTCGCGAGGCGCCGCTCGAGCGCAATCTGCCGGTGCTGATGGGACTCGTCGGCATCTGGTATCGCAACTTCTTCGATTCGCAGAGCTATCTCGTCGCGCCCTACTCCGAGGCGCTCCATTTCCTGCCTTCGTATTTGCAACAGCTCGAGATGGAGAGCAACGGCAAGTCCGCGCGGCTCGACGGCGGCTTCGTCGACTATCCGACATCGGCCGTCACCTGGGGCGAGCCCGGCACGAACGGCCAGCATGCATTCTTCCAGATGCTGCATCAGGGCCCGACGATCGTGCCGATCGACTTCATCGCCGTCCTCAGGCCCGAGCATCCGCTCGCGAGCCATCATCCGAAGTTGCTCGCGAACTGCTTTGCCCAGAGCGAGGCGCTGATGCTCGGCCGCACCGTCGAGGAGGCGACGAAAGTGGCCGGCCCCGACAAGCCGGAGCTCGTGCCGCATCTCGTATTCCCCGGCAATCGCCCGTCCACGACGCTGCTGCTCGATGCGCTGACGCCGGGCTCGCTCGGCGCGCTGATCGCGCTCTACGAACACAAGGTGCTCGTGCAGGCCACGATCTGGAACATCAACCCGTTCGATCAATGGGGCGTCGAGCTTGGCAAGATTCTCGGCAAGGTCGTGGAAGCGGACCTTACCGCACCGGTGTTCGATCCCGCGAAGCACGATTCGTCGACTTCGGCGCTGATCGAACGGGCGAGAAACGCGGCGAAGGCGAACTGACACTGACGCGCGTCATGTCACGCGGCCGGCATCGAGCGTCACGACGCGCGCGCAACGGCGCGCAAGCTCGATGTCGTGCGTGACGAGCACGAGCGTCGCGCCGTGCGCCGCGTTCATCCGGAACATCAGATCGATGACGGCGTGGCCCGTTGCGGCGTCGAGGCTGCCGGTCGGCTCGTCGGCGAAAAGAATCGCGGGCTCAGTCACGAAAGCGCGCGCCAGCGCGACGCGCTGCTGTTCTCCGCCCGAGAGCAGCTTCGGATAGTGCCCCGTGCGCGCGCCAAGCCCTACCTGCTCCAATAGCGCATGCGCGCGCCGCGAGGCCTCGTGCGCCAGCACGCCGCCTTGCAGTTCCAGCGGCAGCCGCACGTTCTCGAGCGCGGTCAGATGGGGCATCAATTGAAACGATTGAAAAACGAAGCCGACGGAACCGTTGCGCAGGTGCGCGCGCTCGTCCTCGGAAAGCGCCGCCAGCTCACGGCCGAAGAGCCGAACCGACCCCGAAGTCGCGTTGTCCAACCCCGCGAGCAAGCCGAGCAGCGTCGACTTGCCCGACCCCGAGGCGCCCACGATCGCCACGCTGCTGCCGGGCATGACATCGAGGTCGATGTCATCGAGTATCGTGAGCTCCCCTGTTGCATCCTTGACCCTCTTGCACAACTTCCGCACTTCGATGATGGGCTCGATATTTTCTTGCATGAAGAAGCATCGCTCGAGAGTGAATACCTTCGATAGGGACGGCCCGCCTTCGCGTGTCGTTGCAGATGCCGCCGCTCGGCTCGCCACACTTGCCGGGCTTACCGCCCTGGCTTCGCCGAGGCCCGCTGCCGCGACGCGGACCTTGCGCGGCGCCGTTGCCGCGGTAGCCGTCCTCGCCGCGGCGACGTTCGCGTGGCCGCCGGCCGCAGACGCCGCCGTCGCGGCCGAGTCGTCGCGGCCCGTCATCGTCGTGCTCGGCGACAGCATCTCGGCCGAGTACGGATTGCCGCGCGACACGGGCTGGGTTGCGTTGCTGCGCCGGCGCCTCGCCGACGAGCGGATCGATTATAGCGTTGCGAATGCGAGCATCAGCGGCGACACGACAAGCGGCGGACGGGCGCGCATGCCCGAGCTGATCGCGCGCCTGAAGCCGTCGATCGTCATCGTGGAGCTCGGCGCCAACGATGCGCTGCGCGGCGTGCCGCTCTCGACGACGGAAGAC
Organism: Trinickia symbiotica; assembly: GCF_003028655.1. GTDB lineage: Bacteria > Pseudomonadota > Gammaproteobacteria > Burkholderiales > Burkholderiaceae > Trinickia > Trinickia symbiotica_A. The sequence continues at coordinate 309,102 of NZ_PYUC01000009.1, read as the reverse complement.
AATCTGCGCACGATCGTCGAAGAAGCTCAGCAGGCTCGCGCGAAAGTGGTGCTCGTCGGCATGTACGTGCCGTCCAATTACGGGCCGGCTTACACGCAACGCTTCCACGCGATCTACGGGACGCTCGCGAAGGAATTCAACGTGCGGCTCGTGCCGTTTCTGCTCGCGGGGATCGAAAACAAGCCCGAAATGTTTCAGGCTGACCAGATGCATCCGAATCAACAGGCGCAGACGGTACTGCTCGACAACGTCTGGCCGGCGCTCGCGCCGCTGCTGCACCGGTGAGGCAGCGGCGCGAGCGGCCCCGCTCCGCGGCACCAGCGGAGCGGCGTCGCCTGGCTGTTAGCTGCCGTCGCCTTGCTTGCCCTCGAGCGAGCCATACATCTTGACCTTCGAGCGGGCGCGCAGCCCGGCGAGGTAGGCTTCGATATCCTCCTGCGCGCTGATCTGGGCGAGCTGCTGCTGCGCGGCCGCAAGCCGCGCCGGATCGATCGGCGCGCCCGGCACCACGGCGTTGACGCGGTAGATGCCGTAGCCGGCGTCGCCGAGATCGACGCCGACGTACGCGGGCAACTTGCTCGCATCGACCTTGAAAACCGCGGCAAGCGCGGGCGGCGGCACGCCCTGCGCATCGGTGCGGGAAACCTTCGTTTCGGGCCCGAACCCCGCCGTCGATTTCGATTTCTGCAAATCGGCGAGCTTCGCCGTGCCGTCCTTGCGCGCCAGCTCGAGCGCCTGCTCGGCCACGTACTTGCTGCGTACGGCGTCCTTGATCGACGCGAGGGGAGGCGTGGCCGCCGGCTTGTAGTCGGTCACGCGTGCCGAAATCAGCGTGTTGTTGCCGGCGTCGATCGCCTGCGTGTTGTTGTGGTCCTTTACCGCATCGTTGGCGAAAACGGCGGCCAGGAACTTCGGATTGTTGAGCGGGCTGTCGGGCGGCAGCGTGCGGCTCGGCTTGTCGGTGATCGTCGCCGTCTCGATCTTGAGCTTGTACTTGTCCGCGGCGGGCTGAAGGCTCTTCGCCTGCTCGTAAACGGTCGACGTGAAGCCGTCCGATCCGTCGCTGAACGCCTTCGCACCCTGTTGCGCCTTCAGCTCCTTGATGATGCCGTCTCTCACGTCGGCGAACGGCTTGACGACCGACGGCTTCTCATCGGTCAGCATGATGACGTGATAGCCGAACGACGAGCGAACGATGCCGCTGATCGCATTCTTGCCCTTTAAGCCCAAAGCGGCCGTATCGAATGCCTTGTCGCCCGTCAGCACACCGCCCGTCGACCACCCGAGATCGCCGCCCTTCGAAGCCGAGCCCGGGTCCTGCGAATCTTTCTTCGCGATGTCGGCGAATTGATCGGGATGCGCCTTGACCTCCGCCAGCACGCTTTCCGCCTTCGCCTTGGCCTTGGCGTCGTCCGCCGCGCTCGCCGTGGCCGGTGACGAAATCAGGATTTGGCTCACGCGGATTTCGCGCGGCGTCGTGTAGCGCGCGATGTTCTCGTCGTAATACTTTTTCGCGTCGGCGTCACTTGGAGCGATCGATGCCGAGAGCGTCGCCGGCGAGAACACGACGTATTGGATCGTCGCCGTTTGCGGCGTGGCGAACTCGGCGCGATGCGCGTCGTAGTAGGCCGCCAGCTGCGCGTCGGTCGGCTGGATCTTCGACGCGTAATCGGCCGGATGCAATACGAGCGACTGAACCGTGCGCTGCTGTTCGGCGAGCTTCGCGAGCTGCTCGGCCATGCTCTTCGGCGTAAACGCGCTCGCCTGGATGCTGTCGGGAATCTGATCGATCGCGAGGCCGTAGCGCACGCGTTCGTCATATTGTTCCGGCGTCATGCCCTGCATCGCCAGCAGTTCCTTGTAGCGGTCCAGGTCGATCGAGCCGTCGGGCTTGCGCAGCGACGACACGACAGGGTCGGCCAGCAGCGCCCGACGCACCGCCTCGTCCGACGCCGTCAGATGCTCGCGCTGCGCCTCGTCGGCCATCGCGCGCTGCTGGATCAGGCTGTCGAGCAATTGCTGCCGGCGCTCGGGCGTGTCGAAGAGCTTCGAGTCGAAGCGCGAGCCAAGGATTTGGCGCGCCTGATCGAGCTGCTGGCGCACCGCATTGTCGAATTCGGCACGCGTGATCTTGTGCCCATTGACGCTCGCCACATTGGCGCTTTCGTCGAAAAATCCACGGAAGCCCTGAATACCGACGAAGCCCAGCCCCGGCACGATGACGAGGACGAGCATGAGCATCATCAGGCGCTTGTGGTTGCGAAAGAAATCGAGCATGCGTGAGGGGTTAGGTTGGACAAAAACGTCCAATAGTACAACAGCAGCCCATCCTGGCGTAAACCGTGAGTTGCCAGCCCCTCCCCCCGATCCCACAATAGCTGATCGGCTCTCGCCCGGCAGGCCCGAGGAATCAGCCGTTCCCGGCTCGCGGCGCGTCGTGCCGACGGGAGACGCTCATGCTCTACAACTGGCTCGAGACGCAGCGCGCGCTGATTCGCTCGATGGACACATGGGCCGCCTCGCTCGCACGGGCGTGCGGTCTGCCCGCGCACTCTCCCGAGTCGCTCGCGATGCCCGGCTGCGAATGGCTGCGCCGCGTGTTCAAGACGACGCTGGAGCCGCCGCCGTTCGCGATCGCGTCGGTGACCCTCGGCGGCCGACGCGTTCGCATCGATGAAGCGGTCGTCGATCGCGTGGCGTTTTGCGGGTTGCGCCGGTTCGCGCGGCACGGCGCGCATTCCGCTCGGCTCGACGGCGGCGCGCCGATCCTGCTTTGCACCCCGCTCGCCGGACATCACGCGGTGATGCTGCGCGAGACGGTGGAAACGCTGCTCGAGGACGCCGACGTCTACGTGACCGACTGGGCCAACGCGCGCGACGTGCCGCTCGCCGAGGGCCGCTTCGGCCTCGACGACTACGTTTTGACCGTGGAGCGCTTCATGCGCCGCCTGTGCCGCAAGGGGCTGCATGTGCTCGCCGTCTGCCAGGGGACGGTGCCGGCCATCGCCGCCGCGGCCCTCGTCGCGGCTCGCGGCGAGCCGGGGCCGCTTTCGGTCACGCTGATGGGCGGACCGATCGATACGCGACTCAATCCGACTGCCGTCGACCGGCTGGCGGCGACGCACAGCATCGACTGGTTCCGCCGCACGGTCATCGATACGGTGCCGGCCTGGTATCGCGGCGCCGGACGGCGCATCTACCCTGGATACCTGCAGCATGCCGCGATCGTCGCCGCGCACCCGCATCGGCAGATCGCGCTCGAAACGCGGTACTGGGAGAGCCGGCTCGCCGGCGACGGCGCCGGGATAGCCGCGAGCCGGCGCGCCTTCGACGAGTACGCGGCCGTGCTCGATATGACCGAAGACTACTTTCTCGATACGCTGCGCATCGTTTTCAAGGAGCAGCGGCTCGCGCGCGGTGCGTGGGACGTCGGCGGTCGGCGCGTGCGCGGCAGCGCGCTCACGGCGACGGCGCTCTGCACGGTCGAAGGAGACCGCGACGACATCACGGGCGCCGGCCAGACCCACGCGGCGCATGCGGTCTGCAGCGCGGTGCCCGACAGGCGGCGCAAACGGCTGACGATTGCCGATTGCGATCACTACGACCTCTTCACCGGTCCGCGCTGGCGCGAAGCGATCCATCCGGCGCTGGCCGCCTTCTGGCGCGAGACGCACGAGCCCCACGAGCCACAGCCCGCCGCCGTCAGCTGAATTCCCGGGCGCTCCCGCGCCAGCCGTGCGTTGCGTCGACAACGTCTCAACGTCTGGCGGAAACTGCGCCCCCCTTCACGCGAAGCAACAGCGCGCGATCGGTGCAACTCCAATTCGTCCGACCATTCCTCTTCGCTAAGCAATTAAAATACACGCCCCGCGAACCTGCGAACGACCGGAAGCGCACCGCTCGACGGGCGTGCATCGCCGTGCCAAGGGCCGCACCGCGGTCCCGCTACGCATCGCCGCTCATTTTCCGTCACCGCCGTAGGAGAACTCTTACAACGTTTCGCTAACACTTACCGAAGTTTCATACGCCGCTGATAGGCTCGGCGCCCGCAACCACCGATACTCACATGGAAATAGTTTTGCGGCACCCAGGGCGGGTGCGCACCGAAAAGGCGGAGAACGAAGACATGCTGCTCGAATTGGAACCGGAGGAAGACACTCGCGCGGAGCGGCTGCCCCTGTCTTCGACCGTACCGATGCGTCCGCCGAAGACTACGCCGGACAGTACGTCGGCCGCGCCGAAGGCCGCATCGACGAACGCAGGCTGCTCCAACTGTTCGATGCTGTCGGCCTGCATGCCGAACAATCTTACGTCGGAAGAATTGCGGCTCTTCGATTCGATCGTGACCGCGACGCGCCTCGTCAAGCGCGGCGAAGCGCTCTATCGCGCGAACGACGAATTCCAGAGCATCTATGCCGTGCGCGCGGGTTCGTTCAAGACGGTCGTCATGCATCGCGACGGTCGCGAGCAGGTGACGGGCTTTCACTTCGCGGGCGAAGTGCTCGGCCTCGACGGCCTCCATAGCCGGCGCCATATCGGCGATACGGTCGCGATCGAAGACAGCAGCGTCTGCATCATTCCCTACGCGTTGCTGGAGGCGCTCTGCGCCGAATCGAAACCGCTGCAGCAGCAAGTCCTGCGCATGATGAGCGGCGAAATCGTTCGCGAATCGGCGCTCATGATGCTGCTCGGCACGATGCGCGCCGAAGAGCGCCTCGCGAGCTTCCTGCTCAATCTCTCGAGCCGCATGGAGGCGCGCGGGTATTCGCCGGCCGAATTCCATCTGCGCATGACGCGCGAAGAGATGGGCAACTACCTCGGCATGAAGCTCGAGACGGTGAGCCGCATGTTCTCTAAGTTTCAGCGCGACGGCCTGCTCGAAACGCGCGGCAAGCGGATTCGCATCGTCGATCTCGACGCGCTTGCGCGCGTTTGACGCGCGCGGGCCGTGGGCGGGGCGGCGTCACCGTTTCATCGTCAGCACCGCCGCTCCGGACAGGCGGCCTTCGCGCAGGTCCGAGAGCGCGCGATTGGCTTCCGTGAACGGGTACGGCGTCGTCTCGATCTCGAGCGCCGTCTCTCCCGCGATTTCCATGAACGCGTGACCGTCCTCGCGCGTCAGGTTGGCGACCGATACGATGCGGCGCTCGCCCCAGAGAAGGTCGTACGAAAACGCGGGGATCGCGCTCATATGGATTCCGCCGCAGACGACGACACCCCCCTTGACGACAGCCTCGAGCGCGCGCGGCACGAGCGCCCCGACGGGCGCGAAGATGAGCGCCGCATCGAGCGCAGCGGGCCCGCGCTCGTCGCTGCCGCCGGCCCAATGCGCGCCGAGCCGCCGTGCGAGCTGCTGGGCGGCTGCATCGCCCGGACGCGTAAAAGCGTAAACGGTGCGGCCCTGGTGGCGGGCCACCTGCGCGACGATGTGCGCCGCGGCGCCGAAACCATAGATGCCGACGCGTTCGGCGTCACCCGCCATCGCGAGCGTGCGGTAGCCGATGAGCCCCGCGCAAAGCAACGGCGCCGCCTCGACATCGGTGTAGCGATCGGGCAGCCGGAAGCAGTAGCTGCTGTGGGCGACGGTGCGCTCGGCGTAGCCTCCGTCGATCGTATAGCCGGTGAACCCGGGCGCGTCGCAGAGGTTCTCTCGCCCGCGCGCGCAGTATGGGCAGTGTCCGCACGTATGTCCGAGCCACGGCACGCCCACGCGCTCGCCGATCGCGAAGCCGCTTGTCCCCTCGCCCATCGCGGCAACCGTGCCGACGATCTCGTGGCCCGGAATCACGGGACGCTTGGGATGCGCGAGATCGCCGTCCACCACGTGAAGATCGGTGCGGCAAACTCCGCACGCATGAACATCGATGAGCAACTGCCCCGCGGCGGGTACCGGATCGGGCAGCTCGCGCTCGGCGAGCAACGGCGCGCTTCCGTCGAAAACCATCGCACGCATCGCTTTCTTCCTCCATCGCTTTCGGCATCGACGGCGTCGGCATCCGCGCCGGCGACCGGCTCGCTCAAGATCGCAATCGACGACCGCGCGCGGCCCCAGCGACGCGCAGCGGAGCCCGCCGGCCGCCGGCTTCCCGATCGCTATTCGTCGTAAAAGCGAAAAAAGCCGCTATGCAGCAGCACCGGCTTCTTGCCCAACTCCTGGAGCACCTTGCGTGCGGCGTGTTCGATCGCACGCCGATTGACTTCGAAGGCTCGTTGCACGTCGTCTTCACGCAGAGACTCGGCGCCGAAATGGTCCTCGAGCGCTTCCGCCGTGATCGCGCACTGCACGCGCTCGCCGTCGACGAGTGCCGGAAAGGCGAGCACGAGATCGCGGCCGCAGTATTCGGCCGGCTCTTGCGGAAAGGAGATTTGCATGTTGCCACCTCGCTATGCCGTTCAATCTTCCATCCAGCATAGTCGAAGGCGGGCAAGCGGAGGATTGACGCCCATCAACGGCACCGGGCCGCGTCCGCGCAGCCCGGCTTCGAGCGGAGTCGATATCAGCCGGCGGCGACCGTGCGCTGCCGCTGCTCGCCGAGTCCGGCGATGCCGAGACGCATCGTCTGACCCGCCTTCAGGTAGATCGGCTCGGGCTTCTGGCCGAGGCCGACGCCCGGCGGCGTGCCCGTCGAGATGACGTCGCCCGGTTGCAGGCTCATGCACTGCGAGAGGTAGGAAACGAGCTTCGCGACCGAGAAAATCATCGTGCGCGTGTTTCCGTTCTGATAGCGATGGCCGTCGACCTCGAGCCAGAGATCGAGGCTCTGCGGATCGCGAATTTCGTCGCGCGTAACGAGCCATGGGCCGATCGGACCGAACGTGTCGAATCCCTTGCCCTTGTCCCACTGGCCGCCGCGCTCGATCTGCCAGGCCCGCTCCGACACGTCGTTGACGACGCAATATCCCGCCACGTAGTCGAGCGCGCTCGCTTCGTCGACGTACTTGCAGTGCCGCCCGATCACGACGCCGAGTTCGACCTCCCAATCGGTCTTCGTCGAGCCGCACGGAATTTCGACGTCGTCGTTCGGGCCGACGATCGCGCTCGTCCACTTGTTGAAAACGACCGGCTCGGTCGGGATCGGCAGGTTCGATTCCGCCGCGTGATCGGCATAGTTGAGCCCGATACAGACGAGCTTGCCGACGCGGCCGACGCAAGCGCCAAGGCGCGGCTCACCCGAGACGAGCGGCAGCGTCGCCGGATCGAGCGCGCGAAGGCGTGCAAGGCTCGCATCGGTCAGCGTGTCGCCCGCAATGTCGTCGACGTGGCCCGAAAGATCGCGGATGTTTCCGTCAGCGTCGACAAGACCCGGTTTTTCCTGGCCTTTCGGCCCAAAGCGAAGCAGTTTCATGGCGGTGAGATAAAGGGGTTTAGAAACAATTCGATCGAGCGCGCGATCCGACCGCGCCGGTGCGACCGATCATGATTGAGCACGCGACCCGATCCGGCAAATTGGTCGGACCACCGAACGAGCGACTCAGTTCGACCAGCCACCGTCGATGACGTGAATCTGCCCCGTCGTAAAGCCTGCCTCATCTGACGCGAGATAAGCCGCGAGCGCGGCAATTTCCTCGGGGCGCCCGATGCGGCCCATCGGCTGGCGCGCGACGAACGCGGCCTGCACCTCGGCGACCGACTTGCCTTGCTCGCTTGCCTGCGCCGCAATGCGCTGCTCGAGCGAGGGCGACTCGACGGTGCCCGGGCAAATCGCATTGCAGCGAATGCCGCGCGTGACGAAGTCGGCGGCGACGGACTTCGTCAACCCGACGACGGCGGCTTTCGATGCGCCGTACGCAAAGCGGTTCGGCACGCCTTTCACGCTCGAGGCCGCGGATGCCACGTTGACGATGGAGCCGCCGCCGCGTTCGAGCATCGCGGGCAGAAATGCCCGGATCGTCCGATACATCGACTTCGCGTTCAGATCGAACGAGAAGTCCCAGTCCGCCTCCTCGCATTCGAGCACCGTTCCCGCATGGACGAAGCCTGCGCCATTGAGCAGCACGTCCACGCCGCCGAGCTCTCGCGCAAGCGCCGCGATCGCCGCGGAATCGCGCACGTCGAGCTTGCGCGTCTCGAATGGCACGTTGCCGAAGAGATCGACGCGAATGTCCGTGGCGATGACGCGCGCGCCCTCGCGCGCGAAGCGTTCCGCGCAGGCGCGGCCGATGCCTTGGGCCGCGGCTGTGACAAGCGCCACCTTGCCGGCAAGCCGCTCAGACGGCGGTGAAGGAAAATGGGTTTCGCTTGCGTTCATGAATTCCGTGCTCCGTTCATTGATCGAATGGGGACGTCGATGAGACCTGTCGCTCGAAGACATCCGACACTCGCCGAGGCGAGGCGGACGAGCCGTCAACGGCCAAGTCAAGGGCCATGTCAAAGGCCATAAAAGGTGGTCGCGGTGCCGCCGAAAATCGCGGCGCGCTCGTCGTCCGTCAACCTGCCGGTCAATCTCGCCGCGCACGCGTGCCAGCCGCCGTAATCGCCGTTCAGCTCGAGCACGGGCCAGTCGCTGCCCCACATGAGCCGCTTCGCGCCGAAGTGCGCGACCAGATGACCCACATAAGGCGCGAGCGTTTCGTCGGTCCATCCGGGCCCGGCTTCGGTGGCCAGCCCCGAAATCTTGCAATGGATCCGCGGCAGGCGCGCGAGCTCGGCGATGCGGTCGGCCCACGGTTGCCAGTCCGCATCGCCCTCGGCGATCGGCGGCTTCGCGCCATGATCGATCACGATCCGCAACTCCGGGTGGCGCTGCGCGAACGTCAGCAGATGGGGCAAGTGGCGCGCGAACACGAGCGCGTCGAAGGCAAGCCCATGCTCGATCAGAGCGTCGATCGCAGGCCCGAGCGGGGCTCTCGCGATCCAGTCGTCATCGGGCAGGTCCTGCAGCATCGGCCGCACGCCCTTGAACTTCGGCTCGCGTGCCAGTTCGGCGATGAGCGCGGGCGCTGCGGCGTCGTCAAGCGGCACCCAGCCCACCACGCCGGCAACGACGGGATTGTCACGCGCGAGGTCGAGCAAATAGCGTGTTTCGGCGACGGTCGGCGCCGCCTGCACGACGATGCTGCGAGCCACGCCGGCCGCCTGCGCGAGCGGCGCGAAGTCGGCCGGGCCGAAATCACGATAGAGCGGCGCAAGCGCCGGCGTGAGCCAGCCGTAATCGCCGCGGGAGATTGCCCAGAAATGCTGATGCGCATCGACGGTGTTCATCCTCGGACCCTGCCTTTGCCTGTGTGCTTGTTTGCTTCGCTGCGGCCTTTTGCCGGCGGCGGCAGACGAAGCTGGCGAATGCGATACGGCGTCACCGACGCGCCATCAACTCCGCGGCGTGGGAGCGCTCGGATGCAGCAGGCCCGCCGCGCGCAGCGCGTCCCAGAATGCAGCGGGAATCGCTTGGGTGAATGCGTCGACATTCTGCAGCACCTCGCTCGCGTTGCGCGCGCCCGTCAATACGCTCGCGACCGCGGGGTGGGCGTACGGAAATTGCAAGGCCGCGTGCGGCAGCGCGACGCCGTGCGAATCGCAGACGGCTTCGATGCCCGCCACGCGCTCGACCACCTCCGCGGGCGCCTCGCCGTAGTTGAACTTGAGGTCGCTCGCTGAGCTGTCGCCGGCTTCGCGGCGCTCCTTCAGATGACGGACGCCATGCGCGAGAATGCCCGAGTTGAACGCGCCGCCGACCAGGATCGAAACGCCGCGCCGCTCGCATTCGGGCAAGAACGTATCGAGCGTCCCCTGCTCGAGCAACGTATAGCGTCCGGCGAGCAGCGCGCAATCGATATCGAACTCGCGCATCGTCTCGACGATCGGCTGCGCCTCGTTCACACCGAGCCCGACCGCGCGCACGGCCCCTGCCTTGCGCAGCTCGTCGAGTGCCTTGAAGCCGCCTTCGCTCAATTGCCGCCAGTAGTGCGCGTTGCGATCGCCGTGCGTGACGGGTCCGATGTCGTGGATGAGCAGGATATCGACCGAAGCCACGCCGAGCCGCTGCAAGCTGTCTTCGAACGAGCGCAGGATGCCGTCGCGCGTGTAATCGAAAACGGGCTCGAACGGAAGCGGATGCGCCCAGCCGTTGCTCGGTGCACGCGCGGCCGCATCGCGCCGCGGCCGCATGAGCCGGCCAGCCTTCGTCGACAGCACGAACTCGTCGCGCGGCCGCTCGCGCAGTGCGGCGCCGACGTAATGCTCGGCCTTCGTATGGCCATAGTAAGGTGCCGTATCGAAGAAGCGGACGCCCGCGTCCCACGCGGCATCGATTGCCGTGCGCGCTTCGTTTTCGGTCACGTCGCTATAAAGTCCGGCGAGTCCGGCTGTTCCTAGCCCGAGCGCCGTCACTTCGAGCGCGGTGCGGCCGACTTTGCGGCGCTCCGACACTGCGCCGTTGCCCGTCTCGCTCATGCGCTCACCCCCGCGGGCGTGACCTGCGCGATGGGGAGACACGCCGGCCCGATGGGCTCGAATGCTTTGTAGGTCAAGATGAACTCCTGGTGGCCAAGTAGCTCCGATTTCGTCCGAGTGCCGCCCGCGGCCGCGGCGGTCAGATCGAACACCTCGCGTCCCACCTCGTCGAGCGTGCCGCGTCCCTCGAGGATGCGGCCCGCGTCGACATCCATGTCGCCCGACAGTTTGCGATAGGTCGCCGGATTCGCGCAAACCTTGACGACGGGCGAAATCGCCGAGCCGACCACCGAGCCGCGCCCCGTCGTGAAAAGAATCAGATGAGCGCCGCAGGCGATCAGCTCGCCGATCTCGGCGTTGTCGCTGATGTTCGGGAAGCCGAAGCGCGGCTCGCCGTCGGGCACGACGTCGAGCAGGTAGAGACCGCCCGTCGGCGGGATATCGCCAGGCTTGACGATGCCGACGATCGGCGAGGCGCCGCTTTTCGCATAGGCGCCGAGCGACTTTTCCTCCTGGGTGGTCAACCCGCCGTCGGCGTTGCCGACAGCGAAGCTGCCATGCCCCATGACCGTGTAATAGCGCGCGGCCTTTGCCACGCATTCGACGATGGCGTCTCCGAGCTCGGGCCGCGCCGCGCGCGACTTCATGTGAAACTCGCAGCCGACGAGTTCGCCCGTCTCCTCGAAGAGGCAGGTCGCGCCGCGCTCGATCAGCGCATCGAACGCGCGGCCGACCGCCGGGTTCGCCGTGATGCCGCTCGTGCCGTCCGAGCCGCCGCAGACGGTGCCGACGATGAGCTCGTCGAAGCCCATCGGCACGGTCTCCTGCGCGCGCAGCGCCGCCCGCGCGCGGCGCACCCAGTCGACGCCGCGCATGACGGTGCTGCGCGTGCCGCCCGTTTCCTGGATCGTCAGCACTTCCACGGGCCGCCCCGTCTCCCGCACGAGATCGGCGAGATAGTGCTTGTTCATGCTCTCGCAGCCGAGCGAAACGAAAAGCACGGCGCCGACGTTCGGATGCGTCGCGATGCGAGCCATCATCTTCTCGGCGTACGCGTTCGGATAGCAGCCCGGAAATCCGATCAAATGAACGTCGGGCTCGTCGTCATGGGCATTCTTCGCCTCGAAGTCGGCGTCGACGGCCCCTGCCTCGAAACCTGCATCGTCGAAACGCGGCGCGAAGCGCGCGACGATTTCGCGCGCCACATGATGCGCGCACTCGACGAGGTACGCGACGGCGACGACATTGCGGATACCCTTGCGTCCGTCGCTGCGCAAATAGCCGCGTAGCGGCGCGGCGTTCGATGAAAGCTCGTTCATGGTGGGTGGGTTGTTCCCCGGAAAGTTCGTCGGCGCGACGACGTTCACGCTTCGCCGTGCTGATGTGAAACGAAGCTGTGACCCGCCTCGTGCGTGTACGTGGGCAGATAATCGCTGACGAGGTTGTGCATGTGCAGGTGATCGCCTCTTGCGACTTCGGTCGTGACGTGCCCGATCGGCGCGCCATAGCGGACGACCTTCTCCTCGGCCGCCAACGCGCGCCGCGCGAGCTTGTGCCCGAGCGGAACAGTCTTGCCGAGCACGACTGTCTCGCCTTCGATCACGAGCGACGTGCCCGCTTCGAGCGTCGTGCCGGCAATGAGGCAGTTGTCCTCCGGCGAGAGCAGGATGAGCCGGGCGTCGGTCGCCTGTGTCGTCTCGCTGAGTGCCATGTGATTTGTCTCCTGTCCTATGCCGCGCGGCGCTCGGCAATGGCGCGATCGCGCTATGGAACCGGTATCCTAACGCCAAACGCCGTCTAGTCACCGATTCACCAATGAATATATTATTCATATGCGAATGATCATGCGTCAAGCGGCGCGGGTGCGTATTTTCCCTGAGGAGCCCTCCAAGCCGATGACGGCCAATTAAGATGAAACCGCCCGGAACGCGCGGTTTCGTTCCCACCGACGCAAGCCGGCAACGGCCTTGAGCCCACTTCTGTCGAGACTGCCACCAATTGAAGCCAGCCCAGAACTTGAAGCCGGCGGCACCGGCCCCGAGTGTTTCGCCCGGCGACGAAGCCGATCGTTATCGTGCCCCCGCGCTCGACAAAGGGCTCGATATCCTCGAGCTTTTGTCCGAGCAAAAGGAAGGCCTGACGCGCGCCGAGATCATGAAGGCGCTTGGCCGCAACGCGAGCGAGATCTACCGAATGCTCGAGCGCCTCGTCGCTCGACAGTACGTCATTCGCTCGCCTGGCGGCGACCGATACACGCTCAGCCTGAAGCTTTTCGCCCTCGCGCACCGGCATCCGCCGATGAATCGCTTCATCGCCGAAGCGCTGCCCGAAATGCAACGCTTCGCCGAGCGCGCCGAACAGTCGTGCCATCTGACCGTCTACGACCGCGGCAACCTGCTCGTCATCGCTCAGGTCGACGGTCCCGGCACCTGGGGCCTCTCGATCCGGCTCGGCTCGCGCGTTGGACTCGTCGATACCGCGTCCGGCCACGTCATGCTTGCGTTTCAAAGCGAGAGCGAGCGCGAACGGATGCTCACCGAACACACGAAGGTCAAGGGCGAGATCGCGTTGACGAACGAGCAGCTCGCGGCCACGTTCGAGGCGATCCGCTCGCACGGGTATTTGCGCCAGGAGAGCGCGCATGCGTTCGGCGTCACCGACGTCTCGTTTCCGATTCTTGGCCCTTCCGGCCAAGCGATCGCCGCCATGACGACGCCGTACATGCGCCGCATCGACAGCTATGTCGCACCATCGCTCGACGACGTCACGAAGATGCTCGGCGACACGGCACAGCGATTGTCGATGCATCGCCAGACGTAAGCGTCGGCTGTTGGCCGACGCTCACGCTCGCATCGGTCGAACAAAGTCATTGACATTCTATCTACCGATAGATAAAGTCCAGTTCATGGAAACGACGAGCACGGTCCGCGAACAGATCCTCGAGCACGCCATCACCCTGATGATGCTGCGTGGCTACAACGGTTTCAGCTATCGCGATCTGTCCGAGCTCGTCGGCGTAAAGACATCGAGCATCCATTATTACTTCCCGTCGAAGGACGATCTGGTGCTCGAAGCCGTCAACGCTTACAGCACCGAGGTGCTGCAAGCGCTGCACTCGATCGATGCGGCGCTCGCGGCCGATGCGAAGCTGGCGAAGTACGCGAAGCTCTTCGCCCGCACGCTCGGCGACGGCGACCAGATCTGCCTGTGCGGCATGCTCGCGGCCGATATCGGCTCACTGCCGGACAACGTACGCGTCGCCGTCCAGGCATTCTTCAAGGCCAACGAAAGCTGGCTCGCGAAGATACTGGCGCAAGGCGCGCAGGAAAAGACGATCGCGATCGCCGGCAAGCCCGAGCATGCGGCGCGCGCACTGTTTGCCGCATATCAGGGCAGCGTATTGACGAGCCGGTTGTTTCACACGAAGAGCCGGATGGACGAAGTGGAAGCGTTGTGGAGGATCCCGAAATAACCGGATCCCGGGCACGCGGTAGAGCCATGTGTTCTTTTTTGCGTTGAATGTCTATCTACTTATAGATAGACATTCAACGCGGGTCGGCGCCTTTTGCGCTGACGAAGCGTTGAGGAAACGAAGTTGGTGTATCGTTTCTTTGCAGGCGCCTGTCTACCTCTCGGTAGATAGATAATTGGGTCAGAAGCACTTATCCACGAAGGAGAAAGTTGTCATGTCACTCGAAAAAGTTCTTTACCGCGCTCATGCTCATGCCACCGGCGGCCGCGACGGCCGTGCGGTCGTGCCCGACAGCAAGCTCGATTTCAAGCTGACGACGCCGCGCGAGCTGGGCGGCGGCGGCGGCGAAGGAGCCAACCCCGAGCAGCTCTTTGCGGCCGGCTATAGCGCCTGCTTTATCGGTGCGATGAAATTCGTCGCCGCACGCGACAAAATTCAGATGCCGGCCGATGCGTCGATCGACGGCGAAGTCGGAATTGGTCCGATCCCGAACGGCTTCGGCATCGAAGTCGAACTCAAAATTTCACTGCCGGGCATGGACCGCGCACAAGCGCAATCGCTGGTCGAAAAGGCCCACGTCGTGTGCCCCTACTCCAACGCCACGCGCAACAACATCGACGTGAAATTGACGCTCGTCTGACCGGACGCAAAAAAGCCCAGACCGCAAAAGCGCGGGTCTGGGCAACACCACCGGGAACCCCAGCGGCTCGGAGGATTCAGGGCCTCACGATTGATGTAGTGAACGAGCACGACGTCGACGCAGTCGTGCTCGCCGCAGGCGTGTCTTTTCGAGGCACGCCTGCCTTCGATTGCTTAGTTGTGCTGAGCGATCGGCGGCGAATACGAGCTGATGGCTCCATCGCTTGCGCGGCCCGATTCGGCGCCGCTTTGCGCGCCGCCCACGCTGTTGCCAGCATCTTGCGCGGCGATACGGGCTTCGGCTGCCTGGATGTTCTCCGGATAGTGGAGCCAGTCGAGCGGGTTGTAGCCGGCCTTCTCGACGCGTTCGAGATCCGCGCGGACTTGCGCACGCGTGAGCGGCTGGTTGTTCGATTGAGCGAACGAGACGACCGGCGCGGCGAGCGCGACGGCAACGGCGACTGCTTTGATGATCGATTTCATGATGACCTCCGACACTGTCTTGTGATTCCGCAAACAACCTTGTTTGCAGCTGGTGATGCCAGTGTAGGAGCGCGGCCACAGTGGATAAATGGGGCATTTCAGAATTCACTGGTGCGGCGGAAAGAACAATGCGAGCACGCATGCCCGAGGGCCGAGCTCACGCATGTGACGCTGAACCCGGAAAGCGCGTGAAAGTACAACTCCCCTCGCTGAATCGCGAAAGCGGCCATCATTCCGGCGCTATCCCTCCTCGATAGTCCCGCCTTCCTGCGCCATCCTCTGCGCTCGCAAACGAACAACTACCTGTTCGAACGAATAACGATCGTCAACATACACTGCGACTGACTCGCCGCCTGTCATATGACATCTGACAGCATCCGAGCGGCCGAGCGACAGCATGACTGGCGCCCGCCTCGGCGAGCCGGCAAGGGTTTTCCCTGATGTACTCGTACGCACAGGGCTGTACGATGACCGATAACGAAACCAAAATGTTCGAATTCGATCACGCGCCCGACGGCTTGCGACCGGGTAGAGCCGCGGGCGTATGAGAGAAGAAGGAGACGGATTTGAAGACCATCGTCGGCTTGCGCTGGTGGATCATCGCGCTCGTATGTCTCGGCACGATCATGAATTACCTGTCGCGCAACGCATTGGGCGTCATGGCGCCGCAACTGAAAACGCTGCTGCACATGAGCACCCAGCAGTATTCCTATGTCGTCGGCGCCTTTCAGGTCGGATACACGCTCATGCAGCCGATCTGCGGCTTCATCGTCGATCTGATCGGCTTGCGCATTGGCTTTGCGCTTTTTGCCGCGCTATGGTCAATCACGGGCTGTCTGCACGGGCTCGCGGGCGGATGGCTATCGCTTGCCGGACTGCGCGGACTGATGGGACTCACGGAGGCCGTGGCCATCCCGGCCGGCATGAAGGTCGTGGCCGAGTGGTTTCCCGATCGCGAGAAATCGGTCGCGGTCGGCTACTTCAATGCAGGCACCTCGCTCGGCTCGCTTTTGGCACCGCCGCTCGTGATCTTCCTGTCGCTGCGCTACGGCTGGCAAAGTGCATTTGCCGTCACGGGCGCGCTCGGCTTCGTCTGGGCCGCGATCTGGTTCGCGTTCTATCGCTCGCCCGGCGATCACAAGCGCATTTCGGCGAACGAACGCGCCGCCATCATGAGCGGCCAAAGCCCGATCGCGGCGCCTGCCGGCGACGATCGCCGCATCCGTCGCGTCATTGGTACGCGCCGCTTTTGGGCGATCGCTCAAGCACGCTTCTTCGCGGAACCCGCCTGGCAGACATTCAGCTTCTGGATTCCCCTTTATCTCGCCACCGAACGACACATGGATCTGAAGGCCATCGCGCTTTTCGCATGGCTGCCGTTTCTCGCCGCCGATCTCGGCGGACTCTTCGGCGGCTATCTGTCTCCGTTCCTGATGAAGCGTCTTCGCCTGCCGCTGGTCTGGTCGCGCGTTGCCGGGGTCATCCTGGGCGCGCTGATGATGATTGGTCCCGCATGCATCGGATTGGTTCGTTCTCCTTACGAAGCGATCGCCCTCTTCTGCGTCGGCGGCTTCGCGCATCAGATGATCTCCGCGCTCGTCAACACGCTCGCCGCCGACGTCTTCGAGTCGAGCGAAGTCGGCACGGCGAGCGGCTTCGCGGGCATGGCGGCCTGGATCGGCGGACTCGGCTTTTCGCTCCTCGTGGGTCAGCTTGCCGATTCGATCGGCTACGGACCGCTCTTCGGTGCGCTCGGGGCCTTCGACGTCATCGGCGCGACGCTGCTCGTCGTGTTGATGCGAGGCGTGACGCGCGCGCCGCGGTCGCGGGCACCGAAACCCGACGCCCGTATCGCCTGAATTCCTTACTCATCAATATCGCATGGCCACGCTCGATCAACGTCCGCGCTTCACGCTCTCGGCGCATACCGGCAACCCTCTCGTACTGACCGCCGCGAGCGGCTGCCGCATGGAGTGCTTCGTCCTTGCCGACGACATCATTCGCATGCTCGTGCTGCCCGACGGCGAATTGCATGGCCCGCGCACCTGGGCGATCGCGCCGGGCATCGACGATGTCCCGCTCGTGGGTCGGGACCGTCGCGATCTTTCAGGATTCGCGCAAACACAGTATTCAGTTTCGAGCGATACCGATCGTGTCGTCGTTCAAACGTCCGGCATTCGCCTGACCATCACGCTCGATGGCGGCTATTGCGCCTGGGAGATCCTGCATGAAGGGGTGTGGCACCCCGTTTTGCGCGATCGAAAGACGCAGGCCTACAACTTCGGCTGGTGGGATTCGCGCGTCTATCACTATCTGGAGCGCCGCCAGGACGAGCTCTATGTGGGCCTCGGCGAACGCGCCGGCTCGCTCGATCGCGCGGGCCAGCGCTACGAAATGCGCAATATCGATGCGATGGGCTACAGCGCGCGCTCGACCGACCCGCTCTACAAGCACATCCCGTTCTACTTGACGTGGCAACCGAAGACGGCGACGGGCTTCGGCCTCTTCTACGACACGCTTGCCGACTGTCACTTCGACATGGGCCGCGAGCTCGACAACTATCACGGGCATTATCGGCACTTCATCGCCGAGCACGGCGACCTCGACTATTACTTCATCGCCTCGCCCGCCACGCCGCTCGCGGCCGTGCGCCGCTTTACCTGGCTGACGGGGCGCCCCGCCTGGATGCCGAAGTGGGGACTCGGCTACTCCGGCTCGACGATGACCTATACCGATGCACCCGACGCTCAACGGCGCATGAACGAGTTCATCGAGCGATGTCGCGAACACGATATTCTCTGCGACTCGTTCCATCTGTCATCAGGCTACACATCGATTGGGCCAAAGCGTTACGTCTTTCACTGGAATCGCGATAAATTTCCCGACATCGACGCGTTCGTCAGTCACTATCTCGATCACGGCGTTCGCCTGTGCGCGAACATCAAGCCCTGCCTGCTGCGCGATCATCCGTCCTTCGGTCAAGCCGCCGAGTCCGGATTGCTGATCCGAACGAACGCCGGCGAGCCGGCCTGGGTGCAGTTCTGGGACGAGGTCGGGGCGTATCTCGACTTCACGAATCCGGCCACGATCGCCTGGTGGAAAGCGCGCGTCAAAGACGCCCTGCTTAGCCATGGCATTGCCGCGACGTGGAACGACAACAACGAGTTCGAGATCTGGACCGACGACGCGCTCGCGCACGGCAACGGCCAGCCCTACCCGGCACGCCAAGCCAAAGTCCTGCAGACGCTCTTGATGATGCGCGCATCGCGCGACGCTCAGCGCGAGCACGCGCCATCCTTGCGTCCGTTCCTCGTGTCTCGCTCGGGTGGCGTCGGCATGCACCGATATGTGCAGACCTGGTCCGGCGACAACTACACGTCTTGGGAGACGCTGCGCTTCAACGTCAAGATGGGCCTCGGGCTCGCGATGTCCGGCGTATCCAACAGCGGCCACGATATCGGAGGATTTTCGGGGCCGGCACCCGATCCCGAACTCTTGGCCCGCTGGGTCGCATTCGGCATTTTTCTGCCTCGATTCAGCATCCATTCATGGAACGACGACGGAACGGTCAACGAGCCGTGGATGTACCCGCAAGTGACGCCCTGCGTCGCAAGCCTCATCAAGCTGCGCTACCGTCTCATCCCCTATCTCTACGATTTGCTTTGGCAGTCGCACGACGCTTACGAGCCCGTGCTGCGTCCCATGTTCGCGGAGTTCCCCGCAGACCCGCACTGTCTCGTCGACGGCGACGACATGATGCTGGGCCCGTCGTTGCTCGTGGCGCCTGTCGTCGATCCGGGCCAAACGACGCGCAATGTCTATCTCCCGTCTGGCGCGCGCTGGTTGTCGTACTGGAGCGGCGAAGCATTTGAGGGCGGACAGACGATTCGCTTACCGGCGCCCCTCGAGAAGCCCGTCATGCTGCTTCGCGAGGGTTTTGCCGTTGCGCTCAACATCGCGGAGCAGACGTTCGCGCATCGAGCGGACCGGCGAGCGTTCGCCGTGCTGCCGTTCGCCGGAACGGGCGTCGCACGCGGCGGTTCCATTGAAGACGACGGTGAGAGCGAAGCATGGCGCTCAGGCGAACAGGGGCGCTGGGAACTCACCCTGGCAAGCGAGGAAACGACGCTTCGGCTGTCGGTCGTCTACACCGGCTCACACGCTAGCGCGCAAGACGAGATCGAGGTCTGGCTGCCCGCGGCCGATACTCGCGCGGTGCTGTGCGTGCAGGGAGAAGTCGCTGCCGATCGCGTGGACTCGAACTGGAGGCGTCTGACCGTTCGCGTGCCGCCTCGTTGAAAGGATCGATGCGCGCCGCGGTAAAGCGACGAAAAATCAAAAGCGAGACGCTCGTCGCCATGCGCGCTTACGCGTGAAGGCACAGCGGATAACAACCCGATTTGCCCGCCCAATTCCGGGCGGCACTTGCTCCGGAGACTCTCAAGTGAACGACCGCAAGCACGCCACGCGCCGTGCCTTCACCCTTTCATGCCTGCCGCTCGCCGGCTTGGCGTTCTCGACTGGCGCGCACGCGCAAAGCAGCGTGACGCTTTACGGCGTCGTCGATAACGCGTTCGCCTACGTCAGCAACCAGCACGGACAGTCGAACTTCTACATGAGCCAAGGCAACCTGCAGGCAAGCAAGTTCGGCCTGCTCGGTGCCGAAGACCTCGGCGGTGGGACGAAAGCGATCTTCCGGCTCGAAAACGGCTTCAACTCGCTGACCGGAGCGCTCTCGAGCTCCGGGTTGATGTTCAACCGGCAAGCCTACGTCGGATTGAGCAACGACCGATACGGAACACTGACGCTCGGACGCCAATACACGCCTTACTTTTCGATGGTCGGTGCGCTCGGACCGACGGGTGTCCTGACCGGCGCGACGGGAGCGCATCCGGGAGACGTCGACGCGCTCGATACGACGCTGCGCTTCAACAACTCCGTCACCTATCTTTCGCCGACGATCGCCGGCTTGCAACTGAGCGCGCAGTATGCGCTCGGCGGCGTACCGGGCAGCGTGGCGACGGGCAGTAACTTCAGCGCCGCTGTCAGCTACGCGTATCAGCCGTTTGCGTTGGCGGCCGGTTACGTGAAGCTCAAGAACATTTCGACTAGCCAGGCGCTCGGCAGCTTCGCGATCAATTCGCCCGTCAACAGCGGGTACGCGACGGCCGAGAGCGTGCAGCTCTTCGCCGCAGCGGCGCGCTATACGCTGAAAAACTGGATGGTCGGCATCAACTACTCGAACGTCCAGTATGCGCCGGGCACCGGATCGCTCTTCACGAATGAAGCCGTGCTCAACAACTATGGCGTCATCACGACGTACCGCTTCACGCCAGCTCTCATCGTGGCAGCCGGCTACAGCTATACGCGCGCGAGCAAATCCAACGGCATCAGCGATCCCGCGCGCTACCATCAAGTGTCGCTCGAGCAGGCCTACAGCCTGTCGGCCCGTACCACGATCTACTTGCTCGAGGCGTACCAGATCGCGCGCGGAAAGACCCTCGTCAGCGCGGGCGCGGGGACGAGCATCATCGATGCGGTAGCCGTGGTCGGCGATTCGCAGAATACAACGCCGTCCTCCGGACGCTCGCAGTTCGTCGGCATGGTCGGCTTGCGCCACGCATTTTGATCGCGTTCGAGCGGACGACACATCTCGCGCGAAGCGCTTAAGATTGGGCGTTGCTCTGCCCAACTCAAGGAGACTTCGCGTGAAAATCGATCTTTCCGGTAAGACAGCGTTGGTCACCGCCTCCACGGGAGGCATAGGTTTTGCGATTGCGAAGGGACTCGCCGAAAGCGGTGCGGCCGTCATATTGAATGGCCGCAGCGACGCCAGCGTGACGAAGGCCGGCGAGAAACTGCGCTCGGCCGTACCGTCCGCGCAGTGGCGCGGCATCGCCGCCGATCTCGGCGATGCCGCCGGTGCGCAGAAGCTGGTGGGCGAGCTACCGCCGGTCGACATCCTCATCAACAACGCAGGCATCTTCGAGCCGCAGGACTTCTACGATGCGGATGACGATGTCTGGGAGCGGCACTGGCAGACCAATGTCATGTCCGGCGTGCGGCTCTCGCGCGCGTTGCTGCCCGACATGGTCAAGCGCGGCTGGGGCCGCGTCGTCTTCATTTCTTCCGAATCCGCGCGCAACATCCCCGCGGACATGATCCACTACGGCGTATCGAAGACAGCCCAGCTCGCCATCGCGCGCGGGCTCGCGAAGCGCGTCGCGGGCACCGGCGTGACCGTCAACTCCGTGCTCCCGGGGCCGACGACATCGGACGGCTTCGCCGAAATGATGAAAGACGAAATGGCGAAGACGGGCAAGACGCTGGAGGAGGTCGGCAAGGAATTCGTCATGGCGCATCGCGCGAGCTCGGTCATCCAGCGCGCGGCCACCGTCGACGAAGTGGCGAACATGGTCGTCTATGTTTCGTCGCCACAAGCTTCGGCGACTTCGGGCGCGGCGCTGCGCGTCGACGGCGGTGTCGTCGACGACATCGTCTGACGGCAGTGTCGGTCTCCCGCAATTGCACAGCGCTGACTTGCCCGTGCTGGAGCGGAAGCTGAGTCGTCGGGGGTCTCACGATCTTGCCTTCAAGGCAAGTCGTCGGCCCGCGATGACCGGTTTCGCGGCCCATCGCATTGCATTGCCGATCGCAACAGCGGACGACGTACGCTCTCGCTCCATGCGTCGTGGAACGGTGTAGGCGCGCTCCGTTGCTATAATCGTCGACCAAAATAACGGCACGCTGCTGCCGCACGAGAGTATTCCGAGAATTCAAGCCGACTCTTAAAAGGAGTAATCATTTATGCAAAACGCAAAAAACAAGCAACAAGAAAATGCTGAAGCGGTCGTTGAGAAATATCATCCGTTCGCGACGGAGGGCTCGACTACCGAGCGCGGTGGGCGAGTCGCTCACGCGAGCAGCGGCGCGAAAATCGCCGACCTGACCATCGCCCGCGTCGGCGACAAGGTTGTCTACGAGGACGGGAGCGAGGCATATATCATCGATGGGGCAGGCTTTGCAGCCGTCTACTTGGATAAGCCGCTTGCGCTTGTCGGCAGCCGCCTGAGCAACGGCGATCGCATCGTCAAATCGCTTCATAACGGCGCGGGCATTAACGAGCGCGCCGGGAAGCCCATCGAAGGGCTGTTCGACCCCGACTACATTCCCCCCGCCGGCGAACACCGAAGCGCTTCATTGAGGAGGCGCAATGCAACGATATTTTCTCGCTAAGGTGACCGCGCGGGGGCCGCGGTTATTGTCGAGGGCTTACCCACGAGCACGTATCAAGGCGCGGACGGAGTGCGCGTCGAATTGTCGACCGTCTATATGAAGACGTGGTGCGACGCCTGCAAGAAGGACGGCTATATCTCACCGCGTGGCCCGCGCCATTCCGGCACCGCTGAGAACGGCCGGCAGCACGCTCTTTCCGGCGACGTCAACGCTTGCGACTGTAATCCCCCACCGGTCTTCCAGGTCGTTCGCGCTATGTCCGAAACCATCGGCGACGGCGATATCGCGCGGATGAGCCCGGCTATCGCTCGGTTTTCGGCTGATGACTCAGCTGACGATGCGTGGCATTGGATCGGTTTTTCCCTGCGCGATGAGGGAAATTGCGAAGGAATGCGCTGTGCAGCGCACTTCGCGGACGGCTCGGTCGAGATGGGCGCTTTCGATGCACAGAACACCGTGAGTTTTGCTCGGCCCAATGGCAGCCCGTGTACGAATGTCGAAATCTTGGAGGACAGCAACGCCACTGCGGGCTCAGCCACGGAAGCCTTGCTGTCCGCAATTTTTAATCGGGAATCACAAAGCGACAGTGTTCCAACGGACGCACGAGGAATGCTATGACAGGATCCCGGACGAGTCAGGCATTCAACGGCACATATCAGACGAAGCACGAGCACGCCCTAGACGGCGCCAGTATCTTGCGGTCGGCTCGCGAAGCGTTGGAGAGCGCGGGCGCTTATTTCGGGACACAGGCGATTTCGGATGCACAGACTCGGACACGCTATGCCGAGGGCATTCGAAGAATGTCCCAGATGGTCCAGGACGATGTGAACGCGGGGAACATGACGGCTGTCGAGGGAGCAGCGTTTTGCCAACAAATGCGTAACCGGATCATGGAGGAAACGCGGAAGGCCACTTCGCCGCAAGGGCTTCCGTTTGCGCAGGCTAAGAAGCTAGACGGCCGGTCGCTCGACTGGTTGCTGGATCGGTATTCGCAGAAGCTGTTTTCCAAGCCCTTTTCCAGTTTATCCGCCGCTGAGCGCGATGGAGCCTACTGGGCCGTGATCGAGGCAGCCGGCCATAACAATGCGTCGGTGACGGCGAAGGTTGCGAGGCTGCGTATTGCCGGAAAAGTCGGCATCTTGATAACTGCCGCCCTTGCCGCTCATGAGATCGTTTCGGCTAACAACAAGGTGACCGAGACGGCCAGGCAGGGGACGATCATAGAGGGGGGTGTACTGGGCGGGTTTATCGCAGGCCTGGCGGTGGCACCGGTATGTGGCCCCGCCGCTCCGATTTGCGCAATTGCAGTGTTGCTGATCGGATCGACCGCGGGCACCATTGCAACCCAGAGGGCTTTCGACGCTTACAGAGACGAGCTCCGGGAGTTCCAGGCATGGCAGATGCGCTGAGCCAGGACGATCGGGAATTCATTTGGGAGGTGATGTCGGAGTTCTTTGTGGACACCGAGGTCGACTATGACCGCGAAGCGAGACGCCTCAAAAAATTTCCACGCGGAGCTCTGAGAGATATCTTCTTTCGGGAGGTGGCACCAGTCTGCGGCCCGAACTTCCTGACGCCGGTTCCGCCGATTTGGCAAGGCTTCGATGCCGACGAGCTCAAGCGCGAAATCAACGAATTGTTGGCTCGCCGGAAAAAGTCAGTTGCACGTCGGCTTCTATGCGAGGCCAACATCACGTTCTATCGATTTTGGCTCAAGGACGTGTGGAACAAGGTCGAGACCGCAATAGAAAAAAGCCGGGAGGAGCCAGGAGGAAACGAGTCTCGATGAGGTCGCACACCGATCCCACAGGTGGGCGCGCAAAACGCCCGCTCGCTTGGGGACGGAGCCCTGCTGCGCGATACTTCACGCGTGTGCGCGCCGCCGGCCGATAGCCGTGACAACGATATGTTCCGCGGAAAGCCATCTTCGCGAAAAATTTCCGAATCCCGACCGACCCTCGTTGACATCTGCCGGTCGCGGCTCGCGCATCGCCTCTCGGGTAATTCCCTAGTGTGACTTCGTCGCATGAGTCTGGTATAAACCGACCTCACGCTGATTACGTTTTAGCAGTCGTAAAAATCGATGCTTGCAAAAGGCCGGCATCGAGGCGCATAAGGAGCCGCGATGGCGCGCGTTGTGGTGGTGGGCAGCATCAACATGGATCTCGTAACGGAAACGGACCAGTTTCCGCGGCTCGGCGAGACTTTGTTCGGCAAGCGCTTTGCGCAATACCCGGGTGGCAAAGGCGCGAACCAGGCGGTCGCGGCCGCGCGTCTCGGCGCCGAGGTCACGATGATCGGTTGCGTCGGCGCGGACGCGTTCGGCGAGCAGATGAAGGCCATCCTCACGCGGGAAGGCGTCGATACGCGCTGGGTCTCGACCGGTCGCGAGGCGACGGGAATCGCCTCGATCACGCTCTCGGCCGGGGACAACGCGATCGTCGTCGTGCCCGGGGCCAATCACGAGTTATCGGCCGCCGATATCGACCGCGCCGAGCAAGCGTTTCGCGATGCCGACGTCGTCCTTGCCCAGCTTGAAATCCCGTTCGCTACCGTATGCCACGCCGCGCGTGTGGCGCGCGCGCACGGCAAGCCGTTTTTTCTGAATCCCGCACCCGCGGTCGCACTGCCCGACGAGCTGCTCGATCTGACTACGCTCATTACGCCGAACGAGCACGAACTCGCCACGGCTTTACAGACTCACGGCGCAGACTGGCGGGCGATTGTCCAACGCATGCCGGGCCGCATTGCAATGACGCTCGGCAAGGAAGGCGCGTACTACGCCACGCCCGATGGCCAGCTTGTGCACCAGCCCGGCTTTGCCGTGAACGCCGTCGATACGACCGGTGCCGGCGATACGTTCAACGGCGCGCTTGCCTCGTTCTGGCACCTCGGCATGGCCGAGGCGATACGGCGCGCGAACGCGGCGGGCGCCCTCTCCGTCACGCGCCCCGGCGCACAAGGCGGCATGCCGACGCTGGCCGAGCTCGAACGATTCCTGCAAATCCATCCATGAAAAAACTCGGACACCTGAACCGTGACATCGCTCGCGTGCTGGCCGGCATGGGGCACACCGACAGCCTCGTGATCGCCGATTGCGGGCTGCCGATTCCCGATGGCGTCGAATGCATCGACGTGTCGCTGAAGATCGGCATGCCGGGCTTCTCCGATGTCCTCGATACAGTCCTCGCCGATTTCAAAGTCGAGCGCGCGGTCTTCGCGACCGAGAGCCTGACGCAGAATGCAGCCATCTCGAGCCGCGCCGAGCAATTCGCCAACACCGGCGTCGGCGTCGAATACGTCGCGCATGACGAGTTCAAGCGCCTGACGAAACGCGCGAAAGTCGTCATTCGCACCGGCGAGTGCAGCCCCTACGCGAATGTGATCCTGCATTCGGGCGTGATCTTCTGAGGGACGTGTAATGCAAGTCACCTTGCGCGGCATCAGCAAGGCGTTCGGGCCTGTGCGCGTACTGGAGCACGTCGATTTCCAACTCGGTGCGGGAGAGATTCACGCGCTGATGGGTGAGAACGGCGCCGGCAAATCGACGCTGGTGAAAATTCTCTGCGGCGTCTATCAGGCGGACGCGGGCGCAATCGCAATCGACGGCAAGCCTGTCCGTATTCGAGATACCGCCGACGCCGAGCGCCTCGGGATCGCGATCATCCATCAGGAGCTGAACCTGATTCCGCAGCTCACGGTCATGGAGAACATGTTTCTCGGCCGGGAGCCGCATCGCTTCGGCATCGTCGATGCGGGCGCGATGCGCAGCGAGGCGCGGCGCTGGCTCGACGTGCTCGGCGCCGGCAGCATCGATCCGCAAGCGGAGGCCGGGCAACTGTCGATCGGTCAGCAGCAGATGGTCGAGATCGCGAAGGCCCTCTCGCTCGACGCGCGCGTGCTCGTCATGGACGAACCGACCGCGGCGCTGACCGATCGCGAGATCGAGGCGCTCTTCGCCGTCATGCGCGATCTCAAGGCGCGAGGCGTCGCGATCGTCTACGTCTCGCATCGGATGGAAGAGATTTTCCGCATCTGTGACAAGCTGAGCGTGCTGCGCGACGGCAAGTTCGTGGGCGAACGCGCGATCTCGAGCACCGACTTCGACGAGGTCGTGCGCATGATGGTCGGCCGCGAAATCGGCGAGCGCTTCCCTCGCCGCGACAGCAGGCGCGGCGATGTGCGCCTCGAGGTATCGGGTCTCGCCGACGACGGCCGTATCTCGGGCGTTTCATTCGACGTGCGCGCCGGAGAAGTGCTCGGCATCGCCGGCCTGATGGGCGCCGGCCGCAGCGAGATCCTCGAGACCCTGTTCGGCGCGCGCCGAAAGACCGCCGGGCAGGTTTTGCTCGACGGCCGCGCACTCGACGTCCGCGACCCATCCGACGCGATCGACGCCGGCATCGGCTTCGTCACCGAAGATCGCAAGAGCCGAGGCCTCGTGCTCGGCATGTCGGTGCGCGAAAACGCGACGCTTGTGCATCTCTCGCGCTACGCGCGCCTCGGCATCGTCGACGATGCGGCTGAACGCGCCGCCGTGGCGGAACTGATCGAGCAGTTGCGCATTCGCACGCGCGACGCGGAGCTCGACGTCAAGGCGCTTTCGGGCGGCAACCAGCAAAAGGTCGTCTTCGCCAAATGGCTCGCCAACCCACCGAAGGTTCTTCTGCTCGACGAGCCCACGCGCGGTGTCGACGTTGGCGGCAAAGCCGAGGTCTATCACATCGTCAACCGGCTCGCGGCACTCGGCGTAGCCGTCGTGATGGTGTCGTCGGAATTGCCGGAGGTGCTGGCGATGAGCGATCGCATCCTCGTTATGCACCAAGGCCGACCGGCGGGAATCTTCGACGCCAAGCTTGCAACGCAGGAATCGATCATGACGGCCGCCACGGGCGGTACCGTGCTCGAGCGAGCCCTGGACTCGACGGTGTCGTGACACGCATTGTCGGCGTTGGTGCCCTTGTCCACGCTGTTGTTCGTTAAACCGGCGGCGGCCGCCGCCTGAAACTGAGTACCGCAATCGTGCAATCCATTCTCACGCCCGCCAACAAGGCCACGCTCCAAAAGCTCGGGCCGTTCATCGCGCTCGTCGTCGTCGCGCTCGCCCTGTCGCTGACGAGCGCCGATTTTCTGACCGTCGGCAATTTGCTCAATGTAATGCGGCAGGCGTCGATCAACGCGCTGATCGGCTTCGGCATGACGCTCGTGATCCTGCTCGGCGGCATCGATCTGTCGGTTGGCTCGATCCTCGCGCTGTCGTCCGTCGTCATCGCGAGCCTCATGCAAGCGGGCACCGCACCCGCGCTCGCGACGCTCGCCGGCATAGCGGCCGGTGGCCTCATGGGTCTCGTCAACGGCCTGGTGATCAGCAAGGGTAAGGTTGCACCCTTTATCGCGACGCTCGGCTCGATGACGGTCCTGCGCGGCGCCGCGCTCGTTGTGTCCAACGGCAGCCCGCTCAGCGACTTCCATAGCGATTTCTTTTCGATGCTAGGTGGCGGCTACGTCGCCGGCCTGCTCCCGGTCCCCGTCGTGCTGATGCTGATCATGTTCGGCGGATTCTGGTTCCTGCTGAGAAAGACCGTGTTCGGCCGCCACGTCTACGCAACGGGCGGCAATGCCGATTCGGCCCGGCTCTCGGGCGTGAAGGTCGATCGCATTCAGCTCTGGGTCTACACGATCTCCGGCGTGATGTCCGCCATCGCGGGCGTGGTGCTGACCTCGCGCCTGAACTCGGCGCAACCGACGGCAGGCACAGGCTACGAGCTCGACGCGATCGCTGCGGTCGTGCTCGGCGGCACGAGCCTCACCGGTGGCCGCGGCTGGATTTTCGGCACGCTCGTCGGCGCGCTTCTGATTGGGGTGCTCAACAACGGCCTCAACCTGCTCGATGTCTCGTCGTTCTATCAGCAAGTCGTCAAGGGCGGCGTGATTTTGTTGGCAGTCCTTATCGATCGCGCGAACAAAAAATCGTCGTGAAAAACGACAAACACATACTCAACACTCCCTATACGGAAACCAGGAGATAACTGATGCAACGGATCATTTCGCCCCTCGTCGCGAGCCTCCTCGTGCTCGGCATCGCCGCCTGCTCGAAACAGGGCCCCGACACGACCGCCGCGTCGGCCGCCGCCCCCGCATCGGGCGCCGCCGCCAGCGCGGTCACGGTGGGCTTGTCGGTCTCAACGCTCAACAATCCGTTCTTCGTCTCGCTGAGGAAAGGCGCCGAAGACGAAGCGAAGAAGGAAGGCGTCACGCTGATAACGGTCGATGCGCAGAACGATCCGGCCAAGCAGCAGGCAAGCGTCGAAGATCTGATCCAGAAAAAGGTCAGCGTCATCCTGATCAACCCCACTGATTCGTCGGCCGTCGCCAATGTCGTCAAGGAGGCCACCGACAAAGGCATCAAAGTCGTATCGCTCGATCGCAGCGTGAGCGGGGCCGAAGTGAGCTCGCACATCGCGTCCGACAACGCAGCGGGCGGCAAGATGGCGGCCGAGTTCATGCTGCAGAAGCTCGGCGGCAAGGGCAACGTCGTCGAGCTGCAGGGCATCCCGGGCTCCTCGGCGGCGCGCGAGCGCGGCGACGGGTTCGATAAATCAATCGAGGCGGACAATGGCGTGAAGATCGTCACGAAGCAGCCGGCCGATTTCGATCGCGCGAAAGGCCTCTCCGTGATGGAGAACATCATTCAAGGCAACAAGGACATTCAGGGCGTGTTCGCGCAGAACGACGAAATGGCGCTCGGCGCGGTGAAAGCGATTCAGGCCGCCGGGCTCAAGAACATCATCGTCGTCGGGTTCGACGCGACCGATGACGCGATGGCCGCCGTCAAGGCCGGCACGATGACGGCGACCGTCCAGCAGCAGCCGGAGCTCATCGGCCAATACGGCGTGCAGACGGCGATGAAGCTCGCGCAAGGCCAGCCGGTCGACAAGCTCATCCATGTGCCGCTCAATCTTTACAAGCAGTAAGCGCTCGTTGGCCGAACGCCGGCATGGGGCACGCCCGTAGTACGATTGGGTACTGCCACCGTGCGCGTGTCGGCATCGACGCACGGGCAAAACCGCCGTCGGCGCCCGGCCGACGGCGGCCCCTCGAGGACAAGCCAACGTGACTCAGTTCGAGCGCCTCACCATCGACGACATCGCCCGCCTTGCAAACGTCTCTCGGACGACGGCGAGCATGGTGCTCAACGGTTATGCCGAACGCTACCGGATCTCGCCGGCGACGGTCGAGCGCGTCCTGCGAGTGGCCAAGGAACACCACTTCACACCCTCGCAATCGGCTCGAGCGCTTCGCTCGCGGCGCAGCAACACCATCGGCCTCGTGATTCCGGACCTCACGAACTCGACCCATGCGGCGCTCGCTCAAGCGATGGAGACGCTGTGCCGAGACGAATACGGCTATCAGCTCGTCGTCGTGACGAGCGACGAGGATCCCGCGCGCGAAACCGAAGGGATCGCGCATCTCGTCTCGCATCAGGTCGACGGCATGATCGTGGTGCCCTGCACGGCCGACCCGAAGCGCTATCTGAAATGGACCAAGCGCCTTCCGCTCGTGTTCGCGGACCGGCGCGTCGACGATACGGGCATTCCCTACGTCGTGACCGATGCCACCGAGACGGTGGCCATGCTGATCGGCGATGCGCTCGCACAAGGCGCACGTGAGGTGGTCTACTTCGGTGGTCAGCCTGAGCTATCGGCCAGCCGGGACCGACTGGCGGGTTTTCGGCAGGCGCTGGCGTCGCACAGCCTGGCCGAGCGGGAGGATTGGGTCTTCGAGCGCGACTATCATCGCGAGTCCGGGCGCGTGCTGATGGAGGCCTGGTTTGCGGCTCATGGGCGCTATCCCGAGGTGCTGTTCGCCGGCTCGATCACACTGCTCGAAGGCGCGCTGTCGTTCATCAACAACGCGCATAAGCTTGGCCAGGCCCCCGGCCGCCTGATGACCTTCGACGATCATCAATTGCTCGATTGCCTCCCGCTCACCATCGACGCAATCGTGCAGGATAGCCGCGAACTCGCGGCTCAAAGCTTGCAACGCGTCATCGGGATGCTGGAAGGCGATCCAAAGCCTCAGTCCCTCTTGGTGCCCGCCAACATCCACTATCGGCATCCGCGCGACCGCGCGAAGTAAGTCGGCGTCAGCCCGCCTCCGCGAACGGCAGTCCGACGTAGTTCTCGGCAAGCGACTGCGCCGCGGCGTTCGAGGTCGTGACGTACTTCAGCTCCGAGATTTTCAATCGATTGACGAAGCCCGTTTCGTCGGGCGACGGGTGGAGCATGTTCGTCATGAAGTATGAGAAATGCTCGGCTCGCCATACACGCTCGAGGCAGGTCGTCGAATAGGATTCGATCAGATCCGTCCTGCCCTCCCGATAGCGGGCGGCGAGCGCCCGCGACAGCGTGCGGACGTCGGCCACCGCCAGGTTCATCCCTTTAGCACCTGTGGGCGGCACGATATGCGCGGCATCGCCCGCGAGAAAGAGCCGTCCGTATTGCATCGGCTCGGCCACGAAGCTGCGCATCGGCGTGACGCTCTTCTGCGTGATCGGCCCTTCGTTGGGCGTCCACCCTTCGTCGTTTTCGAAGCGGGTATGCAACTCTGCCCAGATGCGCCCATCGGGCCATTCCGCGAGGTTCTCGTCGGGGCGGCATTGGAGATAGAGGCGCGTGACGCTCGGTGAACGCATGCTGAAGAGCGCAAAACCACGCTCATGATGCGCATAGACGAGCTCGTCCGCCGACGGCGCCGCATCGGCAAGGATGCCGAGCCATGCGTAGGGATAAACGCGCTCGTAAGTGCGCAGAACGTCGGCCGGAATCGACGCACGCGAAACGCCGTGAAAACCGTCGCATCCCGCGATGTAATCGCAATCGATGCGGATGCGCTCGCCTCGATGAACGAGCTCCACATGTGGCTGATCGCTTCGGACATCGTGCAACGACACATCGGCGACGTCGAAAAGAACGGGCTGCTCATGATCGATCGCTGCCGCGATCAGATCGCGCACGACCTCGTGCTGGCTGTACACGGTGATCGAGCGGCCCCCCGTCAAGCGGGTCATGTCGATGCGATGGCGCCTGCGCTCGAACAGCAGCTCAATTCCATGATGGACGAGCCCCTCTCGCTGCATGCGCGCGCCGAGTCCGCTCTCGACGAGCGTATCGACCGTGCCCTGCTCGAGCACGCCGGCGCGGATGCGGTTCTCGCAGTATTCGCGCGAGCGGGTCTCGACGACGACCGAGTCGATCCCCTGCAAGCGCAAGAGATGAGAAAGAAGCAGGCCCGCCGGCCCGGCGCCGACGATCGCCACTTGAGTCTTCATGGATGTCCCCTCTGTATCTCTACTTCGAAAGATTGACTGAGGGGCATTCTCGGGCGCCCCCTAATATACGGCAACGCGATTTTGCGGATACCCTGTATACGTCATTTCGATAAAGGTGCGGGGCCCGAGGCGGCCCGAAGAGTGATGCAGGATCTCGACTTGAATTTGATTCCCTATCTCGTGGCGATGGAGGAGGCGCGCAACGTCAGCCGCGCAGCGCAGATGCTCGGCGTGAGCCAGCCGCGCGTATCGACGGCGCTGGCGCGACTGCGCGATTATTTCGGCGATCCATTGTTCGTGCGGACTTCACGCGGCATGGAGCCGACGCCGCGCGCCCTGTCTTTGATTCCATCGGCACGCGAGGCGTTGGGACATATTCAACGCGGTGTGCTCGATACGCAGCAGTTCGACCCAGGCACGACGACGCGCACGTTTTCGATTGCGCTCTCCGATGTCGGCGAGATCGTCTTTTTACCGCGGCTCTTGCAGGTCTTGGCCCAACGTGCGCCGCATGCGAACTTGCGCTCGCTTTCTTTGCCGCCGGCCGAACTCGAACGCGGGCTCGCGGCCGGCGAAATCGATCTGGCGATCGGCTATTTTCCCGATTTGTCAGGCAACAACTTCTTTCAGCAGCGTCTTTTCTCGCATCGGTTCATATGCTTGATGCGCAACGGCCACCCGCTTGCCAAGCGGTCGCTGACGCTAGAGGCGTTCCTACGATGCGGCCATGCCGTGGTGCGCGCCGAGGGCCGCAGTCAGGAGGTGCTCGAGAAGTATCTGGAAAAGCACCGTATCCATCGGCGCGCCGTGCTCGAGACCTCTCACTTCATGAGCCTGCCGTTCATTCTCTCGCGCACTGATCTGATCGCGACGGTGCCGCATGCGATAGGCTTCGCCTACGCGGCCGAGCACGCTTCAATCACGCTTGCCGAGCCGCCGCTCGCTTTGCCGCGCTTCGACCTCAAGCAGCACTGGCATCGCAAATTTCATAACGATGCGAGGACAATATGGCTGCGTGGCATCGTTGCTGAGTTGTTCAATGACGAGCACGACGAGTGGCCCCGTTGAGAGGCTGTATGAACCGGTGCGAGTAGCCGCCCCCATGCCGCGAATCGCGCGGGCTGACGAGCGCGGTCGCGGTGCCCTTCCCTTTCGCCGCTCGCCTTGCTCCGCTCAACTCTTCATCAACGTGCGATAAAGATCGTTGGCTCGGCTCAGATGCGCATGCATGGCTTGCGCAGCGGCGTCGCCGTCGCCCGCGGCGATTGCTTCCGTGATGCGCTCATGCTCGGCGAGCGTCAGCGCTTCCGCGCCCGGCGCGCGAACCATCGGCCGGTAATAGTCGGAAGCCCAACGGAAAATCGACTCGACGATCGCCGGGAAAATCGGATTCCCCGTGATTTGCGCAATCTCGCGGTGAAAGGCCATATCGCGCTCGAGAAATTCTTCGAGATTGACCATCGATGCGCGTTGCTGCTCGACTCTGAGGCGCAGCCGCGCCGCATCTTCCTTCGTCGCGCGCTCGGCGGCCATCCGTGCGGTGCCTGCCTCGAGAAAGAGCCGCGCCGATTTCAAATGCTCGAGCATGTCGGGCTGCGTGCGCAACAGATGCATCGCGCCGCTGGCAATTTGCGCGATCAATCCATCGGCCGTCGGCACGACGACGCGCGCTCGCTCGCCATGCACGATCTCCACGATGCCCGAGCGCTCGAGCGTTTGCAGCGCCTCGCGGATAGCCGGACGACCAACACCGTACATCTCCATCAACTCGCGCTCCGACGGCAGATGCGCGCCCGGTGGAATCTCGCCATGACGGATGCGCTCCATCAGACGATCGAGCACTTCCTGATAGAGCTTGCGACGAGGAATGATTTCTGGCATCGAGAACAGAGGCAAAAAACTGGTCTGATGACCATATCATGAAGCGGGTCGTTTTTAAAGCGCGCGGTCCGCGAAGCCCGCTGTATCAAGCGCCACGGAGCGCAGGCCAAACGGGTCGAGCGTTGCGATCGTTCGTTCTCCTATCGATACGCGTTGGATATCCGGCGTCAGGTTGACGAGGGCCAGTTCCAGCGCGCCGGCGTCCGTCACGGCGCCGAACACCGCGACCTGCCCGGGCCGGCTCGAGCGGCACGGGACCCGAGGACGACGCGCCATCCGCGCGACGATTGCGGCGACATCGAACATCGGATACCGCTCACCTGAAACGTCCATGACGCCGCGCGGCCCGACGAGCGCCCCGAGCGTCAGGCATTCGACGCGCGCGCCCGCGAGCGCCGCGACATAGCCCGCTAGCCACGCCGCCCCGTAGCGTGCGCGCTGCCGCGGGTCCGCTTCGGCCATCGCCACGCGCTCCCGATGCGGATTCGGCATGACGCGCGAACCGTAGGGGTTTTGCCGCATGCCAATCGAAATCGGCCCGATGGCATACGGTTGGTCGCCGATCAAAGCGCGGCACGATCGCGTGATGTGCGGGATGGCCTCGAGCGTCTCCATCACGCTGCGGTCGTCGGCCGCGTGCACGATCGGGCAAGTGGCATGCGTGACGAAATCGACCATCCGCAGCGGCGGCCGCTTTCGATTGAGCTCCGTGAAGTAGCTGAGCATGCCTCCACCGAGACGCAGGCCGGGAAGCGCATGCCGCGCAGCGCGGTAGACTTCGTCGAGCGGCGGACACGGCTGACTCGCACTGCCGGGCGGATTCGATTGGCGATGCACGGCAGGACTCACAATGACAGCCGTCAAATCGAGCTTTGCTTCTCGAATCTGCGCCGCGACGCGCGCGAGTTCCTCCGCCGGTGCGCCCTGCCCTGGCAGCGCGAGCTCGAGCGTCGCCGCAATGCCGCTTGAGCGCTGCAATTCCGCGTAGCGCCGCAGCTCGTCCGCGCCGTGGCCCGCGAGCGGATCGAAGTGCAGCGTCAGCCGTCGGGGGGCCAGGGCCAACAGCGCATCGAGATTGGCGCGTACGGCTTCGATTTCCGCTGGGGCGACCGCGACGCCGAGCTCGGGCATCGACTCTTCGCTGCGTAGCGCGTCGATGTCGACCACGACCATCGCATCGTCGGGCTGCTCATTCCTTTGCCCGCTGCGCGCACTCGCACGGGCCGGCACGTCGATCGTCACTGCGACCGCCTGTTCGCTCGTCTCGCCGGCACGGATCGTGTACGGCCAAGGCAACGCCAGCGGGCGCGAATAGGTCTTGAACGAGGCGTCCGACCAGTTGCGCTGGTCTTCCATCTCGAACATGTCGCCGCTCAGCCCGCAGCGCACCCACCATCCCATCGGCGTTCGGTAAGCGATCGCGCGAATATCCATGAACGGTTGCCACGGATCGATGGTCTCGGGAAAATGCGCGACCTCGACCGTGCCGTCGCCGTGCTCGACGCGACCCGGCGCGCCGGCCACGCCGGCGATCGGATGGAGCACGCAAAAGCCGCAACGCGCGGCGATGAAATCGGTCAGTGCCGTGCACGTAGCCCGACATTCGAGGCCGCGCTCGGCGTCGCAGTCGATCACGATCTCGAAGCGCAACGCGTGTCCGTCCGGATTCGTGCAACGGGCGCTGTACGAGAGACGAAAGCCCCCGTCGCGTTCGTCGATCCGCTGATCGCTGATTTCAGGTCGACAGGTACCCCAATCCTTGTCGCGTACGAGGTAGGCGATCGCGCGAATCACTTCTACGCCGTCGTACCGGATATCGCGCAACGCACCGTCGATCAAACAGGCCGACCAACGGCCCGCGCGAAGTTGACGGAAAGGTGGCTCGACTTGCTCCGTACCGTACAAACGCAACATGTCGGATGTCGTCGTCATTCGTGTCGCGCCTCGAGGGAGTCGCGCGCGGCATCGGCGGCGGGAGCCGGCGCCGCAAGCACGACTTCCCGCCCCGCTTCCGCCGATCGGTACGTGGCCTCGACCAACGCGAGCGTCTTCAAGTTGTCCCGCCCCGACGTCGATGGCTCGATCCGCTTCGTCAGGCAATCGATCCAATGAGACTGAATGCCGACGACGCTATCCTGAATCGCATGCCACGGCGCCTCGGACCACGGATAGACCTTCGGCGCGGCGAGCTCCTCGCGGGTACCCCGACGGCCATGAACCTGCAACCGGTAATCGGCGAAGAGCCGCAGCGTCCCCTCTGAGCCATCCACCTCGACGAGCGTTTGCGGGAAACGCTCCCGCGGCAGCCGCGTCGCATAGCTGCAATCGACAATGCTCGTCGCGCCCGCAATGTGTTCAAGAAGGATCGTCGCCACGTCTTCGCCGGCGATGTCGGGATTCACTCGCGCAGTCGTCGCCGAGAGCCGCCGGACATCGCCGAACAGATATCGCGCGATATCGAGCACGTGAATGCCAAGGTCCTCGACGATAAAGCGCGGATTGCGCGCGAGGTATGGCTGGCCGCTGAACACATCGAACGCCGAGCGAAACGATATGCGGCCCCAGAACGGTGTTCCGATCTCGCCCTCGGCCAGCACTCGGCCGACCGCGCGGATGGCGGGCTGCCAGCGGAAGTTTTCGTGGACCATCAATGGCACATCCGCCTGCCGGCAAATGGCGACCATCGCCTCAGCATCGCTCATCGACAAGGCAAACGGCTTTTGGCAGATCACGGCCACGCGGTGCCTCGCCGCGAGCTCGACGAGCGCGCGATGGCTCGGCGCCGTCGTGGCGATGTCGACGAAATCAAGACGCTCGCTCGCGAGCAGCGCGGCCGCGTCGCTGTAGAGCCGCTCGATCCTGAACGCCGCACCCGCCATGCGCAGCCGCTCCTCGTTGGCATCGCAAAGCGCCACGATTTCGACGCCATCGATTTCCCGCCATCCGTGCAGATGGTTGCGCGAAAAAAAGCCACAGCCGATCAGTGCCCCTCGGATTTTGTCGACAGCCGGGCCCACATTCACCGAAGCATCCGTCATGGGTCAGCCTCCCGAAGCCGCTTGTCGTTGCAATGCGAACCGATGCTGGACGCGTCGCTGGATCTGGTCCACGACGACGGCGGCAATGATCACCACGCCTTTCACCACGGTTTGCCAGAACGCACTGACGCCCATCATGACGAGCCCGTCGGACAGGATGCCGATGACGAACGCCCCGACGATCGTCCCACCGATCTTGCCGCGTCCACCCGACATCGACGTGCCGCCGAGCACAGCCGCGGCGATCGCGTTGAGCTCGAAGGTCTCGCCGCTCATCGGATGCGAAGCGACGAGTTCGGACGAGATGATGAGCCCGACGATCGCCGCGCAAAAACCCGAGAACATATAGACGATCATTTTGACCCGATTCACGCGTACGCCCGAGAGCTGGGCCGCCCGCTCGTTGCTGCCGATCGCGTAGATCTGCCGTCCGAGCGGCGTGCGCGCGGCGACATAGGCGGCGATGACGCCGATGATCGCCAGCAGCCAGACGGTAAGCGGCACGCCGAGGACCGAAGCACTGCCGAGCAGCGGAAACCCGGTCGTGCCGTAAGCGGGATTGCCGGCCAGGTTCGGGAAGGTTTCGCCGTCCGAAGACAGCAACGCCGCACCGCGGGCGACATAAAGGGTGCCGAGTGTCGCGATGAACGGCGCCACGTTGAGCCGCGTGATCAGCAAGCCATTGATGGCTCCGACTGCGCCGCCGACGACCAATGCGGCGAGGATCACCATCGGCACGCTGAGATAGAGCGTATATGCGCCCAACGGAATGCCATGCAAAATCAGTCCGCCCGCCACCATCCCCGAGAGCCCGACGACCGAGCCGACCGACAAGTCGATGCCGCCCGCGACGATGACGAACGTCATGCCGATCGCGAGAAACGCGTTGAGCGCGACATGTCTCGACATGATGAGCAGATTTTCGATGTTGAGAAAATTCGTGGCGGCGAAGGAGAAGAAGATCACCACGGCGAAGAGCGCAATGAAGGTACGCAGCTTCAGCAACAGCAGCAACGGCGCTTCTCCGACCGTCCACGTCGAGCTCGTTTGCTTGACGACAGCCGTCATTTCGATGTCTCCAGTGTTATGAGTCCGCGTTCAGCGGTATGCATGCCGTGCCTCGTCGAAATCATGCGCGAACGGCATCCGCTTCGTGCACGCTCGCGGGCGCGCGCCGGCCGACTGCCGATGCGGCGACGATATCGTGCTGGGTGGCTTCGGACGCCTCGAACTCGGCCGTCACGCGCCCGCTCGACATG
Source organism: Trinickia symbiotica (assembly GCF_003028655.1). Lineage (GTDB taxonomy): Bacteria > Pseudomonadota > Gammaproteobacteria > Burkholderiales > Burkholderiaceae > Trinickia > Trinickia symbiotica_A. The sequence continues at coordinate 271,373 of NZ_PYUC01000009.1, read as the reverse complement.
ACGAGAATGCGGTCCGACAGCGCCATCACTTCCTCGAGGTCCGAGGTGGCGAAGAGAATGCCGAGACCCTTCACGGACAAATCGCGCATCACTTTGAAGATGTCGGCCTTCGCCCCCACGTCGATGCCGCGGCTCGGCTCGTCCATTAGCAGCACCTTCGGCGTCGTCATCAAGGCTCGTGCGATGACGACCTTCTGTTGATTGCCGCCCGAAAGAGAACTGACGGGCAGGCGCCAATCGGCCACCTTGATGGCGAGCTCGCCGATATACCGCATGATCCGACTTTGCTCGTGCTTCGGGCCGATGTCGAAGCCGCGCGCCAACGTCCGGAGGCTCGACAATGTCATGTTGCTGCCTATCGAGAGGATCGGCAGCAGCGCATCCGCTTTGCGGTCTTCAGGAATCAGCGCGACGCCTTCGGCCACGCGCTCGGCGATCGCCCTGCCGCTCAACGGCTTGCCGGCCAACACGACCTCGCCTTCGGCCTCGGCGTGGCAGCCGAGAATGCATTCGAAGAGCTCCGAGCGCCCCGCTCCCATCAAACCGTAGATGCCCACGATTTCGCCCGCGTGCAGCGTCAGCGATACGTGATCGACAAGATAGCCGCCGCCTTTCTTGGGCAGCGACAGCTCGCGCACGCCGAGCACTTCGGCGCCGCGCTCATGCCCGACGGGGCGCGCGAAATCGCGTGTTTCCCGCCCGACCATCTGCTGCACGATCCACCGCACGTCGACGCGCGCCATGCGCTGATGGCCCGTGATACGCCCATCGCGCAACACCGTGATGTAGTCGCCGATCCGAATCAGCTCCTCGAGTCTGTGTGAAATGTAGACGATCGCGACGCCATGTGATTTCAGGTCGGCAATGACGCGAAAGAGCACCTCCACTTCCGCCGCGCTCAGTGCCGACGTCGGCTCGTCGAGGATCAGGATGCGCGCGTCCTGCGCGAGCGCTTTCGCGATCTCGATCAATTGCTGCTGACCGATCGGCAATTCCTCGACGAGCGTGTCGGGGCTCAAGTCCAAGTCCAGCCGCTCGAGGAGCGCACGGACCTTCGTGCGCTGCGTGTTCGCGTCGATCTGAATGCGGCCGCGCGTCATCTCGCGGCCCAGAAACACATTCTCGGCGATCGACAGATTCGGAAAGAGATTGAGCTCCTGGTGGACGATCCCGATACCGTGCCGCAACGCTTGCGCGCTGTCGGCCAATTCGATCGGCACACCGTCGAGCACGAGACGGCCGGAAGTCGGTTGTTCGGCGCCGGCGATGATCCGCATCAGCGTCGATTTTCCGGCACCGTTCTCGCCGACGAGCACGTTGACGGCTGCCCGATGCACGACGAAGCTCACTTCCTTCAGTGCCGTCGTGCCCGGATAGACCTTCGTGACCGCCTCGACGGACAGAATTACGTCGTCGTGCGACACCACCAAATCGGCCCCGTCGCTCATTGCGCTTTCTCCAGTGCTATCGCAACGGGCACGACCTCGGGCTGATCGCTCGTGCCGTCGTAGGAGAACGTGCCGGTCACCGTGATCGTCTTGCCTTTGAGGCCGTCGCGCGGCAGCGTCTTCATGACATGTTCCACCGCGTAGGCATTGAGCGCGGTGCCGAAGCGCGCGTAGTCGATCTGATTCTTGAAATCGGAAAACGAAACGAAATCGAGCGAATCGCGCAATGCCGTGCCGAGCACGGTCGGGCCGATATCGACGATGACGTCCGGCTTGCCGCTGCCGCTCGTATCGACGCCGATCGTCCCTTCGCTCGAAGATGTGTCGACCGATACGATCGTGCCGCGCAGCTTCGTCGGGAAATTCCACGGCCCGCCGCTCGTCTTGTCGCGATAGCCGTACTTCTGGCCCGCCGCATCGGCATCGGCCGCAACGGCGTCGCGCAGCAGCTTGAAGTCCGTCGCGCGCTTCGCGATATCGGGGACCACTTTCGCGTCCCACTCTTTCGCGACCGCGGCAATCGGATCGTACGCCGACGCGGCATAAGGATCGGCCGCCGCGCCGCTCGCGGCCCCAACGGCCGCCGTATCGTTCTTCACGAGCTTGCACGCTGGCAACCCGCCGCACAGCGCGAGCAGCAGCCCCGCCCACACCATTCGTCTCATCAGCATCCTCGCCTCGACAACTCATCAGGCGGCGCCGCCGACGGGCCGCGCCGCCCTCCGTTTCACTCAATGGTCAACGCTCAACGCAGCGCGAACAGATCGAGCTTCTTCGCGTTGGCCTTCGTGATCAGCGAGCAATCGATCAGCTGCTTTTCGGGCTTGCCCGTCGAGTGCGTCTTCAGATACTTGTCGGCCTGGTCCACGGCTTGGGTCGCCACGAGTGCGGCCGGCTGCAATACCGTTGCGCGGATCTCGCCGCGCTCGATTGCGTCACGCACGTCGTTGCTGCCGTCGAACCCGACCACGATCACGTCGTTGCGCTTGGCCGCTTTGAGCGCGGCCGAGGCGCCCATCGCCATCGTGTCGTTGCCGGCGATCACACCCTTGATGTCCGGGTGGCTCTGCAGGATGGACTCCATCACGCGATAAGCCTCCGTCTGACTCCAATTGGCCGACTGGCGCGCCACCATCTTCAGGTTCGGGAACTGGTCGATGACGTCGTGATAGCCCTTCGAGCGAATGCCGGCGTTGATATCCGCCTCGCGGCCGACGAGCTCGACGTAGTTGCCTTTTTCACCCATCGCCTTGACGAATGCGCGCCCCCCGAGCTGTGCGCCCTGATAGTTGTTCGAGACGATTTGCGAAACGGCCACGCCGGTCTTGTTGATCTCACGATCGATGAGGAACGACGGAATGCCGGCATCCTTCGCCTTCTGCACGGCCGAGATCGAGGCCTCGGAACCCGCGTTATCGAGAATGATCGCTTTCGCACCGCGCGCGATCGCCGTGTCGACGAGATTCATCTGTTTGTTCGCGTCGTCGTCGTGCGAGAGGACGATCGTGTCATAGCCGAGCGACTTCGCGCGCGCGTCGGCCGTATCGGCTTCCACCTTGAAGAACGGATTGTCGTGCGACGGCGTGATGATCGCGATCAAGCCGGCCGCGTGCACCGGACCGGTAGCGCCCAAAACGATGAGCGCGCACGCTCCGCCGGAAAGCCACTGCTTCAGACCTTTCATGTCTCGTCTCCTTGATGTGCGGCGGGCAACGTTGCCGATTGAGCCGGCTTCCGCTGCCACTGCTAGTGGTGCTTATCACTCTTGAGATGTCAACCTACCCACGCGGACGCGCGCAGCCTTCCTATCGCTTCATCATTTCGCTAACAGCCAAGGCGATTCAAGCGCCTTGCGCGACCACCCCTTACAGCGTTACTTCCAGAAACCCAGCGCAGCATGCAATGCCGCATGACGCATTGCATGTTGCTCGAGCGGCACCCCTTCGATCGCCGCAACCCATGCCTCGCGCAAAGCGTCTACGCCCGCGGCCACCCCTCCCGGGTGACCGAAAATGCCGCCCCCCGCTGCATGAATGAGATCGGCGCAACCGAGCGCCGCATAGGTAGGCGCCGCCTGCAGTCCGGTTTGCCCCGAGCTGAAGACGGGCATGGCCGGCATCGGCGCCGCGGGCATGACGGGCGAGAGGACGGCACGCGCCGCCGCGATCACGCTCTCATCCGATTCGCTGAACTTGTTGGCGAGCCCGTTCACGTGCAGGTGATCGGCACCCGCGAGCCGCCAGATCTGCTGCCACGGTGCGTAATCCCAGCCGAGTTGCGGACTGCGCGAGAGATAGCCCCATCCGGCCCGATGCGCATGTATCGGCAACTGTGAATGACGTCTGAGCTCATGCAGGCCGACGATCCCGACCGAGTTCAAGACCGCCATGACGCAGGTGCCGCCCTCGGCGAGCACGAGGTCATGGCGGCGGCGCATCTGATCGAGATCGCCCGTGAGGTTGAACGCCACCATCGCCTTCTTGCCGGTTCGATCCGCGTGCTCGTTGACGACGCGCATCACCGCGCGCACGCGCTCGTCGAACGGGCAATGCGGACCGTCGGCTTGCAGCTCGTCATCCTTGATGAAGTCGATGCCGCCCATGACGAGCTCGCGCACTTGCCGCGCCGTTTCTTCCGGCGAGAGCCCCACGCTCGGCTTGATGATCGTGCCGATGACCGGGCCGTGGCTGACGCCCGTGAGCCGGCGCGTACCTTCGATCCCGAACGCGGGGCCCGGATAGGCCGCCGCGAACGAAGGCGGCAGGCGCAAGTCCGTCAGCCGCAAGCCCGACACCTGACGCAGTTCGTACAAATTGCCCGCGATCGTCGAGACGAGATTCGGCAACGACGGTCCCATGTTTTCGATGGGCCACGAAAGCTCGAGCTCGCATTGCGTGTAGCGATCCGAGCGCAGGCCGCCGGGCAGGCTCGGTTCGTCGACTTCCCCAAGTATCCGCAGCCGCTCGACGCGCGCGCCCGATCTTTCCTTCAGTTCCGGCGTTTCGTTCGGCAGCGCCACGAACGTGCCGCTCGATTGCTCGCCCGCAATCACGTCCGCTGCGACGCGCGGGTCCGCTCCGGTCTCGAGCCAGTAAGTGGCATGAATCCGTTCAGTCACGACAATGCTCCCTTGAATGGTGGGACGCTCATGCTTGCGCTTTGCGTTCGCCCGCGAACGCGGTGCCGTCTCATGGTGTCGGCATCGTGCCCTTCAGGCACGCGCCAAAAAACGAAGCCTCGCCCATCTGGCCGCCCTTCAGTACGATCTCCAGCCCGTCGCGTCGCGGCGAATCGGACCAGACGCGACACAGCGGCGCACCCGGCGCCATCGCGGCCAGTACGCTCAGCGCCGTGATGCCGAGCGAGCTCGCCACTTCGCCGGAACTGTCGCCGCCGGCCACGACCACGCGCCTGAGCGCAGTCTCGTCGAGCAGGCGTCGCATGATGTCCGCGAGCGTCGAGCCCACGCGGCGCGCCGCATCGTGACGCGTCATGCCGGCCGCTCGCGCAATCGCATCGAAGCCGAGCACATCGGGGTCATCAGGGCCTTCGGCGCTGTGCACGACGACGCTTCGCCCTTGCGCAAGCGCTTTGGCGGCCTGGCGAACATGGTGCTCGGCTTCGGCCCCTCCGCTCTCGCGATCGAGCGCACGCCTCAGATCGAGTCGAGCCACATGAAACCCGTTCGCGCGGGCCCAACAAATCTGCTCGGCCGTCACGGGCGAACAGCTGCCGCTCACGACAGCGATGGCATCGACCGCGTCCGCCACCGGCAGAGACGGTGACGCGGGCAGCATGCCGCAGCTGCGCCACCAAGCCGCGAGCGCATATTGCAGGCCCGATGACGACGCCGTGAAGACGCCGTCGCCGCGTCCTTCCCAGACCAACCTGCCCGCTTCGACGAGCGTTTCGTCATCGAGTACGTCGATCATCACGACAGGGACGTCGCTGCCGGCGATTCGATTGACGAACGGCAACGCGTCCGACGATCGCAGGCGCACCATGTCGACGAGCTCGATGCGTTTATCGGTCTGCCGTGCGAGATGCACGCGCAGGTCGGCCTCGTTCATCGGCGTGACCGGATGCCGCGACATCGTCGGATGGCGATCGAGCCGATACCCTACGCCGTCGATCGCCGCGAACAGATGGCCGAACATTTGATAGCGCTTGAGCCGCGGGGCGCCGATAATCATCGGCGACCACCGGCCATTCATCGCCTTCACGCCGATATCGATGGCGCGACCGATCGAGCCGACCTCGGGTGACGAATCGAAAGTAGAGCAAACCTTGTACTGCAAGATCGGCGCGCCCAGCTTCGCGAGACCGTCGAACGCATCGGGCAACGTATCGCTCATCCATTGCGGCGTGCGCCCGCGCGAGGAGCCCGCGAGTCCCACGCAGCGAACGCCCGGAAAGCGCGCGAGCAGCTCGCGCGACGGCGTATCGAGGCACAACAGCGTGGGCACGCCCGCCGCCGTCATCGCCTCCATCGCGTCCGTCGATCCCGTGAAGTCGTCGCCGTAGTAGGCAAGCAGCAAGCCTTCGGGCCAGGTCGTTTGCATTTCGATGGGCTCTTTGCGGCGTCACGTAATGCGCCGAATGCTCTCGGCGATTTCCTCGCGATCGAACACCTGCTTCCAGTCGTCCCGCATGAGCCGCGGCTTGCCGAACGTAATCGCCTTGTTGCAGGCATCCGAGAATGCGCCCGGGATCTCCTTGAAGATGACCGCCGCCAAAATGTTCATATGGCCGAGCAGAAAATCGCGTGCGGCTTGCGCAGGCACGCCGCGCTTGACCGTCTCGTCCATCGCTTCGCGCATGACGTCGAGCAGCGTCGCGCACACCGTTTCCGAAAGCCCGGGCTCGAGCAAGGCCATCTGCTCGACGCTCAGGCGATAAGAACGCAGGATCGGCGCGTAGATCGTTTTCGCCACCTGCTCGCCGAGATCGAAGGCCTCCTCGGGGCCCTGCATCAACGCGCTCGTGATCGATTGCTTGGCATAGGCGCCGCCGAAAAAATCGCGTCGTGCCTTCGGATCGGCGTCGTCATTGAAGATCAGCGGATGACAAGGGTGAGCGACGAAATAGACGAGGTCTTTCCGATCAGGCAGGTGGCCCGCGAAGGGGGCGGCCGCATCGAGCGTCATCACCATCGTGCCGGCCGGCAGCTTCGGTGCAATCTCATGGCTCAGCTTCCCGATCAACGTGTCGGGTACGGCCAGAATCACGACGTCGGCCCCATCGAGCGCTGCGTCGACACTGACGCATTCGACGCCGAGCTCGACTTTTAGCCGCTTGCGTCCGCCCTCGCTGACCTCGACGTGCGCGACGCGATAGTCCGATTTCAGCAGATTGTTCGTCAGGCGATAGCCCATCTTGCCGCCCGCGCCGAATAGCGCGATCTTCTCGTTCATTTCGTTCTCCGGTGGAGAGTAAGTTCGAATACCGATGGTTATTTCGTAGGCGCTTCTGCCGCGAGCCCGGCGGGGGATGCTTCGTCGCCCGACGCGGCGGCGCGTGCGCCACCTACCGAGGCGAGTAACGCGGAGAGCAGCATCAAAGCGCCGACGATGAACATGGGCGCCTGGTACGAACCGGTCGCGTCTTTCACTGCCCCAGTGACATAGGGCGCGACGAAGCCCGCGAGATTGCCGACCGTATTGATGAGCGCAATCCCGGCCGCCGCCGCGGCGCCCGACAGATGGCGCGCGGGCAAGGCCCAGAAAGTGGGCAGCGCGGAAAAAATCGCACAAGCCGTGATCGTGACGACCGCCACACTGGCCGCCGTCGACTGCATGTAAAGCGCGGCCGGAATGCTGAGCGCACCGGTCAGCGAAGGGATCGCGATATGCCACGAGCGCACGCCGCGCCGTGTCGCATCGCGGCTCCAGAGATAAAGCGCGACCGCGGCCGGCAAATACGGAATGGCGGTGATGAGCCCCTTCTGGAACACGTTGAAGTGCGTGCCGAAGCGCCCTTCGAAGCCGGCGACGATCGTCGGCAAAAAGAACGCGAGCGCGTACAGGCCGTAGATCAAACCGAAGTAGATGAGCGCGAACTTCCAGACCCGGCCGTCACGCAGCGCAAGACCGGCACGCGACACGTGCGGCGTCTGTCCTTCGATTTTCGATCGTTCCTCCGCTTTCAATTCCGCATCGAGCCAGTCCCGCTCCGCCTTGGTCAGCCAAGCGGCCTGCGCGGGACGATCGGCGAGATAGAACCAGGCGATCAAGCCGATCACGATGGCGGGAAGCGCCACACCGAGGAACATCACTCGCCACCCTTCGAGGCCGAACAGCCCGTGCGCCTCGATGAGCAGCGCCGCGAACGGCGCGCCGATGACGATCGTCAGCGGCTGCGCCAGATAGAAGAGCGCCAGGACATGGCTGCGATGGCGCGCCGGCACCCATGTGCTCAAGAACAGGATCGCGCCAGGGAAGAAGCCCGCTTCCGCCACGCCGAGAAGAAAGCGCAGCGAGTACAGCCCCGGCACGCTGCTGACCCACGTGAAGAGGAGCGAGACGATGCCCCACGTCACCATGATCCGTGCAAGCCAGCGCCGTGCGCCGAACTTGTGCAGCGCGAGGTTGCTCGGGATCTCGAGAAAGATATAGCCGATGAAGAAAATGCCCGCGGCGAAGCCAAACTGGGCGGCGGTGAGACCGAGATCGCGCGTCATACCATTCGGCCCCGCAAATGAGATGGCGGTCCGGTCGAGGAAGTTGATGAAGAACATCAACGCCACGAACGGCACCAGACGTGTCGCCACCTTCCGTATGGCCGATCGCTCGACCGACTGCTCCCGCTTCGTTGCGTGCATCCCGTCGTCTCCGTGTCCTTATGGCCTGCGAGTCGCGCAAGCGCTACTGGTATAATGAGTACACCATCTTGGATGACGAGCGGATACTAGGGGATTTACTAAGCCCTCAGTAGAGGCAGACAGAGCCAGAAACGGGAAAGGAGCGGCCGCAAACCGCTCTGACAAGCTAGACGATCACGCAGGCTTCGTCGAAATCGAAGCGAGGACTGCGCGGGAACAGCCCGGCCGGATCGCCATAGCCGAGGCAGCAGAGGAAGTTCACGCTCAACGAAGTGCCGGCGAAAAAAAACGAATCGATGAGCCGCGCATCGAAGCCAGACAGCGGTCCGCAGTCGAGACCGAGCATGCGCGCAGCCAGAATGAAGTATCCGCCCTGCAGCGAACTGTTGCGCAAGCAGGTTTCTTCGGCGAACTCAGGTCGATCGCGAAAGAGATCGCCAACACTGGGACGGTGCGGAAACAGCTTAGGAAGGTGCTCGTAAAACGAGGTATCGTGGGCGATGATCGCTACGACGGGCGCCGTCCGAACTTTCTCGACGTTGCCCGGCGAGACGGCCGATACCAGCTTCGCGCGCTGATCCCCCGAACGCACGAACGTCACTCGCATCGGCGAGCAATTCATGCTCGTTGGGCCCCACTTGGCCAATTCATACAACTCGCGCAGCAGTTCGTCGGATACCGGGCGCGCGAGCCAGGCGTTCTGACTGCGCGCATGCGTCAACAATTGCTGCCGAATGCGGCTATCGAGGGGTTCCGTCGTCAAGGCATGCTCCAGTTCCGCTCTACTCACAGCGCTGTCCCGCTCTTCGGGCGACTGGCGCCGACCATGAAAAACGCCACGAGCGCGGGCGCATGACTTTTGTTGCGCCATGCGTGCCGCGTGCCCTGTTGCACGACGACATCCGTCGGGCGCAACAAAGTCTCGTTTCCATCATCGACCTCCAGCCAAATTTCACCGGACAGGACGATCGCATAATCGACCGTATCGGTCGAATGCATGCCCGGGCAATCAGGCTCGAACGTGCTGGCGAGATCCGGCATGCGCGTGATGCATTCTTCACCCGCCGCGACAGGATCGAAATCCGGTGCGCCCATCGTGCTGTCCGGCGGAAATGTGACGATCAGCAGACTCGTTCCGCCCGCCGGAGGAAGCAAGTTGGTCTGCCCTTCGGTAGGATCGGCATCGCTCGCGGGCAAAACCGGCGATCCCGCTGTCCTCCATACTTGAGCGAACGCGTGCCCCGGAATCGATTGGAACGCGACGGTACGCGGCGTTGGACCGTCGTAAAGCAAGACGGACCGGCCGCTGTCGTCATGACCGGTTACGACTCGTCTGATATGCATGAAATTGACTCGACGGAAGAGAGGAAAATTTTGGATGCGCCAGGCGCGGCGGGTCATCGCGACGGGCTGGCACGCACGTCCATGCTCAAGGGCAAATCACGTAGTTGCTGAAGCCGCCGTTGCGATTCTCGATACCACCGAGCGCAGTGTTGATGTCTTCGAGCTTGAAGATGCAATGTTCGAATACAGACAAATCGACGACGCCCGACTCCACCATATCGGCCATCTCCTGGCCTTGACCCGCTGTGAACCAAGCCGAGCCGCTGAAGCGCTGATCGTTGTCCATCATATAGTGCAGGTTGATCGGGACTTCGCCCGCCACGGCACCGATGTTGATCAGATGACCTCCGCGTCGCAGCGTCTTGAGCGTTTCGCGCAGCGTCTCCTGCGGCGCGCCCGGTCCCAATGCATCGATGACTGCATCGATACCGGCACCTCGTGTAACCCGCGCGGCCCATTCGCTGACCGAGCCATCATCCAACGACATGACTTCGATGCGCTCCGGCGCAATGGCTTTGACGCGCTGCAGGAGTTCGCGGTTACGCGCCGTGCCGAGAATCTTCTTCGCTCCCATCGCGAGCCCGAAGAGAGCCACGCCGATACCGAGCGTGCCGCTGATGCCGCTCACGAGAATCGTGCTGCTGGGCCCGACTTCCGCCTTTTTCAGCGCCCGATACGCCGTGCCCAAGTAGCCGAACCGCGCGGCGGTTTCGTGACTAAGGTTGTCAGGAATCTTCACGAGACTATATTGCGGAGCTGTCATGTATTCGCACAGCCCGCCGTACGGGTAGTCGTCGAATATTGCCTGCGAGCGTTCGCTGAATCCGAAATAGCCGTTGAACGTGTAGTAGGGACACGCCGTCGTGTCACCGGAACGGCAAGCTCGACACCCTCCGCAATAGCGAGCGGGGTTCACATAGACGCGATCGCCCGGATTGAACGCATGAACTTGACTTCCCACCTCCGCGACGACCCCAGTCGCATCGAGACCGAAAATTGCCGGCAGCTTCGGCAACGGAAGATGCGGGAACCACTTCTCCCAATTGCTCAAGACGTTGCCGAGATTCGGGACGATCCCACATGCCTTCACTTGCACGAGCACGTCGGTCGGGCGCGGCGACGGCACGGGAATATGCTCCACCACCATGGGCTCGCCTACATGGTGCATGCGCGCCGCCCGCATCATCTTCGTCGTCATCGTTTGTCTCCTGTTTTATCTGTGCGTGCACAGTATTATTTTTTGTGCACAAAGAGAATCAGCGTTTACGTGAACGCTAGCGCAGGCCGTCCAGCCCTTTGACTTCCGATGCCTGCAATCCACCCAGCCGCGCATGAACGCGCCCGCCCGTCGCCATGGCCAGCGCAAAGGCGATTTCGTTGCGACGCGGGCCGTCCCATACCGTGACCTCGCATGTTCCGTAATGGCTTCGCACATAGGCAGCCTGAATGTGGCCAAGCGGAACCATCAGGCGCGTGCCGACTGCACCGATCGTTTTTGCGGACGGCACGATCGCCTTCGGCGCGCCCAGCGTTTCCCTCATGGCCCATCCGCCCGCCTCGTGCCAAACGGCCCCGTGCTCGAGTTCGCCGTCTTCACCGACGATGGCGCCCTTCCCATAGGCCTCGACTTTCGACGCGCCGCCCAACTGAGTCACGAGACGCGACGACAGCTCAGCCCCGAGCTGACGCAATTCGCTCATGAACGGCAATAGATCCGGCTCGTACCGCCCCGCGTAAGGATTGGCGACGATCGCCGTTGCCACGGCGACCAACAACGGCTCTCCCAGGCGGTCACCGCCCTCGTGCCAGACCTCTTCGACGTCCAGCTTGACCTTTCTTACATTCACTAGCGACATCCGCAGCTCCGAGGAAATAGTTCGCATCGACTTCCGACGGTGGCGCCGTATCGCACACCGGCGCTTGCATTATATCCATCGCGGTGTAATATGCACAAAAATATCTTTTATGCCCTAAAGGAGTCGAACGTATGAAATTGGTCTCGTACCGAAATCAAGGCCGATCGGGGTTCGGCGCGGTCAAGGACGACGGCGTCGTCGATTTGACGAAGCGTCTGTCGGCCGTTGCCGATCTCGCCGCGCTCGTATCGAACCCAGCCGAGCTCGCGCACGCGCGGCGGCTCGTCGATACAGCATCGCCCGACTTTGCGCTCGCGGCGCTCGCGCTCGAACCGGTCATTCCCAACCCGAGCAAGGTCATTTGCGTTGGCATCAACTATGTCGCGCATGCCGCGGAGGCCGGCCGCACCGTGGGCCAACACCCAGTCATCTTCCACCGCTTCGCGCAAACGCTGGTCGCGCACGGCGCTCCGATCATCCGTCCGCGCGTGTCGAATCAATTCGACTTCGAAGCGGAGCTGGCTGTCGTGATCGGCAAGGGCGGCTCGCACATCAAGCCGGAAGACGCCATGGATCACGTCGCCGGCTATACCTGTTTCAACGACGCGAGCGTGCGCGACTGGCAATTCCATACTCACCAGTACGGGATGGGCAAGAACTTCCGCGGTACGGGTTCGCTCGGTCCGTGGCTTGTCACCGCCGACGAAATCCGCGACTATCGCGATCTCTCGATCCAAGGATCGCTCAACGGCGAATGTTTGCAGACGGGAAAGCTCTCCGAGCTCGCGTTCGACATTCCCGGCTTAATCGCTTACGTATCGCAGGCGCTCGACTGGCAGCCCGGTGACATCCTGGCGACCGGCACCCCGAGCGGAATCGGCTTCAAACGTCAGCCGCCGATCTTCCTGAAGCCGGGGGATACGTTCGACGTCGTCATTCCGGGCATCGGTACACTCTCGAACCCCGTCGCGGACGAAGCGTGAACGCGTGAACGTGAACCAGACCAAAAGAGACATCCGGAGACAGGCATGGCGGCACTACCCAAAATTCAGTTCACGCATTGCGGGATCTTCTGCAGCGACCTCGAGAAGATGGTCGACTACTACCGCAAGTTTCTTGGTTTCGTCGTCAGCGACAAAGGGGTTGCCTCGACCGGCCACCGTCTGTACTTCATGACGCAGGATCCCCAGATCCATCATCAGCTCGTGCTCTTTGACGGGAAGCCAACCGAACTGCCGTTCAATCCCGTCAATCAGCTCTCGCTGTTGCTCGAATCGCTCACCGATCTGCAGTCTTACTACCGGCGCGCCGTGAGCGCCGGCGTTCAAGGGATCGAGCAAGTCGATCACGGCAACGCATGGTCGATCTACTTCAAGGATCCCGAGGGCAATCCGCTCGAGTTGTATGTCGACAGCCCGTTCTTCACGGCACAACCGTGCCGCGAGCCGCTGAACCTCGATCTTTCCGCAGATGAAATCCTCCAGCGAACCGAAGCCATGTGCCGCCGCCGCCCCGGCTTTTTGTCGCGCGAAGCCTGGATAGCCGAGATGCGCGCGCGCATTGCCGCCCAGCGGGTGGCGTTCGATGCGTAGGTGCGATGCGTCTCGCGTGTGCTTGCGGAACAGTATTCGATAAGGAGGAGACGTGGACTTCGATTTGATCATCGTCGGGCTCGGTCCGGTGGGCGCCGTCGCCGCGAATCTGGCCGGCGAGGCCGGGTTGCGCACGCTCGTGCTCGAAAAGTCCCTGACGGTCTTCGACAAGCCGCGCGCAATGGGCTTCGATCAGGAAGTCATGCGCATCTTCGGCGACTTGGGGCTCGCCGATAAGATCGCACCGTACGTGATGCCCTATCGACCGTCCGAATATCGGACGACGGATTCAAGCGTGATTCGGCGCATCGAGGCGGCAGAGGCACCGTTCCAATTGGGCTGGGCGCCCAACTACGTATTCATGCAGCCCCAGATCGAAAGTGCACTGCGCGAAAATCTCGCCCGCTTCCCCTCGGTGACGGTCAAGCTCGGCGCGCACGTCGACGCCGTGACGTCTGGCGAAGATGGGGCATCGGTGATGGTCGTCGAGTCGCCGAGCGAGTCGAATGCATCGCGCACGTATCGATCGCGCTACGTGCTCTCATGCGACGGCGGAGCGAGCCCGATCCGAACGGGGCTTGGTCTCGAGATGGAAGACCTCGACTTCGACGAACCGTGGCTCGTCGTCGACGTCGTCCTCAAAGACGGGTGCGGCGCGAGCTTACCGACGACGAATGTCCAATATTGCGAAATTGAGCGCCCTTGCACGTTCGTGGTCGGGCCCGGCCAAGTTCGGCGCTGGGAATTCATGATCAATGCCGGCGAATCGCCGACGCAGGTCATGGAACCCGCGTTCGTTCGCCGGCTCATTTCGCGCTGGCTCGACGAAAGCGAGTACGACATCTGGCGCGCCTCGTCCTACCGTTTCCATGCGCTCGTCCTGCGCCAATGGCGCTCCGGCCGCATATTCTTTCTCGGCGATGCCGCGCATATGACCCCACCGTTTCTGGCGCAGGGGATGTGCCAAGGGATTCGCGATGCGGCCAATCTGATCTGGAAGCTCTCGCTCGTCAACCGCGGCACCGCCGGCCCTCTCCTACTCGATACCTATCAGGCCGAGCGACTCCCGCATGTCAAGCAGACGACGCTTGTCACAAAATCGCTGGGCAAGCTGATCTGCGAGCGCGATCCGGCCGCCGCGCGCCAACGGGATCAACGCTTGCTCGAGGAAATGGCGGCGAATCCGCGCGGTACGGTGCGGCAATCGTTGATTCCCGGACTCGCCGCAGGCTTTTTGTCCGCGTCGGCTCACGGACCGCGCGGTCAACTGTTTCCGCAGCCGCTCGTCAAGTTGCCGGACGGTCGTCAATGCCTGCTCGATCAAGCGACCGGCGCGACGTTTCGCCTCGTTGTCCAGGATGACGCCGATGCGGCCGTCATCGAGCGTATCGCAGCGGAATGCGATGCCGTGCGCGACATCCCGGTCGAGTTGGTCGTGATCGGCACAGAGCCGCCCGGGCCGAACGCACCGCCGTACACCTGCCAGGATTCGGACGGCATGCTCGTGGGTTGGATGCGACGGCATGCTTGCAGCGCGGTGATTGCTCGACCCGATCATTATGTGTATGGGGCTTGCCACCAAGCCGAAGACGCATGCGCAATGATCCGCGAGCTGGCCGCGGCGCTCAGAGCGGGTACGCCACACGAGAATCCGGCCGCTTCCGCCTGCGCTTGATCCGCAATGCCACCCGTGTAGCGCGAGGGATCGATGACCCTCGCGCTGTCGCTCGGCCGTGAAAGATTGCAACCTTGCATATCGCTATGTTTTGCGCATAAAATCGACGTCATAGACCAATCCGTAGTCAACTAACACCCATGGACTCGACACCCGTCTCGAACGGTGCACCGCTGATTGACGTTGCCTTCGCCCGGATGAAGACGTCCATCATCCGCTGCGAGCTCGCTCCGGGCAGCCGGCTCAAGGTCGAAAGCCTTTCGAAGGCATATGGGCTCAGTAGCTCGCCGATTCGAGAAGCCTTGAACCGGCTTGCGCAAGACGGCATCGTCCAAGCGACGGAAAATCGCGGCTTCTGGGTCGCCCCCATCAGCCTCGACGACTTCAAAGACATCACGCGGATGCGCGTGCTGCTCGAACGTGAAGCGCTCAGCGATTCCATCGAGCACGGCGGCGAAGAATGGGAAGTGGCCGTGCTGACGGCATTTCATCGATTGAGCCTCGCCGAAAAGCGTCTCGGCTCGGGCCCTGTCGCGCTCGACGACGACTGGTCAGAGCGCCACCGCGCCTATCACATGGCGCTGCTATCGGCGACACCGAGCGCCCTACTCTCGAATATGATCGCCTCGCTCTTCGATCGCGCAGAACGTTATCGCCGCTATTCCGCGCTGCACCGGACTGAAGAGCGCCACAAGAACAGCGAGCACGAAGCACTCATGAAGGCCGCGATCGACCGAGACACGGAAAAGGCCTCGCGGCTCTTGCGCAAGCATATCGAAGGCACCCTGGCACGCGTCGCCGCTGCGCTCGAACGGCAATTGGCCACGGTGCAGTAAGCAAGTGTCACGCTGATTCGAGACCGTGCGGCATTCCATTGCCGCAATATCGACGAGGCAGTGCATCGCCTCGCCGATAGACGTTTCATCAAAACACCGTCTGCATACCGATCCGGCCGACGAACTGCGAGCGACTGCTCGAGGGGCCGAACGTCCCGTTGATTACCGCATTAGCGCCCGCGTTGGTCAGCTGATAGGCGCCTTGCACGTAGACCGCGGTGCGCTTTGACAGGAAGTACTTGGCCACCGCGCCGAACTGATGCGCATGATTGTGATCGACGCCTGCATTGCCCCACATGTAGGTATAGGCGAAGCTCGTTGAGAATGCGGACGTGAAGCTGTAAAGCGCCCCTGCTTCCGCGGCGTTGACAGCCGCACCGTTTCGCGAATTGCGAGTATTCGTGAAGAGTGCCGTCAACAGCAGCTTGCCCCCCTTATATTTCGCGCCCAGACCGAAGTTGCGGATGCTGTCGCCGAGCAGCACGGCATAGCGGACATCCGTATAAGCCGCGCCGAAGGCGAACGGCCCGGCCGCATAGCTCGCACCGACACTGTCCGCGCTGTTTTGACGAAAATTTCCCGCAGTGCCGCCAAAGGCATACATGCCCCCGAACCGCAGCCCACCGAAGAGCGGGCTCGTGTATTTGACAGCGTTGTTCAACGGCGTATCGCCGTTCATGCGATCGAAGTCGAACGCTTCGTCGGGCGGTGAGTCCGGAATGCCCAGCTTGGCGAATGGACCGTCGCGAAACTGATAGAAGCCCCCGCCATACATCGCGATGTCCGTGCCGACGTCACGAAAGAGCGTCTCGACCATGAAGTCGTACTGCCGCCCCAACGTGAGCTTCCCGTACCGATCGTTATCGAGGCCAACCCAGGCGTTGCGAGCGAAAAGCCCCGTTCCCGTTCCGCTTCCGTTCGTCGCCTGTGCTACGAGATTGCCCTGCAACGTGAACTGCGTCACCAACTCGAAGACCGCGTGCGTGCCGTTACCGAGATCTTCGCTGCCCTTGAAACCCACTAGATTCGGCAGCGCAATGCCGTCGTCGAGCCTCCACGCCGAATGCCCGCCGATATTGCTGATGTAAGACACACCTGCATCGAGCAAGCCCCACAGCGTCACGCTACTCTGAGCGTGCGCACTTGGCACGATACCGGCGCACGTTCCCGCTGCGATGGTCGCCGCAGCCATGATCCGCTTCTTCACTATTGTCTCCTCCGAGGTCGATCGCATGAACGTATATGCATATACAACTAACTTACACGTAACAACGTGTTTTGTGCATATTCTATGGGAACGTCAGCAACGGTCAATGCCCTCGGGGGCAAATCGTGGTCAGTGTTTACGTGTGTTTGCGGCGCGCTCGTCAACGGCGCCTGGAAAACGGCGAAAGTTCGCTAGAAAACAAGGTGAAACGATGCGTGCAGGCTAATGGGGGAAAGTGTCGTGCCCGACCTTGCGTCGGTTTTCGGCTGACGTCGAACGCCGCCGTCGATCCGCCCATGCGTCGAACTGCCCGACTCCGCGCTGCCCGGCTTCGTCCTTCGCCGTGCGAATTGCGTCATAGAAGGTCAGTTCGGAAGCGACCTGCGCCCGATCGACAGTCACGACCCACCTGCCGAACGCAAAGCGCCAGCGGATGCGTCGCTCTTCGAGCAGTGCCGAAAACCAGCGCCAAGTCGACGCATCTTCGGCATTGGCCGCCGCGGCGGCATCCCGCCGAGCTTGCTGCATTGTGCTCATATCGCAGGGACGTGCGCGATCCCACGCCACGTCTGTCCCGCGCCGCCAATGCCCATCGTCCGCCTATTCATATCGCGCGCTTGGCGTGTAACGCATCGATTTCCGCGGCGGTTGCGCCAAGCCAATCCGACAATACTTCGTCGGTATGCTGGCCGAGCGTCGGCGGTGCGTGCCGATACTGCACGGGCGACTCCGACAGCCGAATCGGGTTCGCCACTAGCGGCACCTGCTTCGCCAATGGATGAGACATCTCGATGCGCATTCCGCGCGCCTGCACGTGAGGATCCGAGAACACGCGATCGAGCGTATTGATCGGGCCGCAGGGCACGCCGGCCGCTTCCATCGCGGCAACCCACTCGTCGGTCGTACGGCGCACGGTCATGCCGTGAATCAGCGCAATGAGCTCGTTCCTGTGCTTCACGCGCTGGGGATTGGTGGCAAAGCGCTCGTCACCGGACCATTCAGGCTTGCCCAGCGTCTTGCACAGGCTCGCGAACTGACTGTCGTTGCCGACTGCCACGATCATGTACCCGTCGGCTGTCGGAAACTCCTGGTACGGGACGATGTTCGGATGCGCATTGCCCATACGCCGTGGCGCGACACCGCTCACCAAGTAGTTGGCCGCTTGATTCGCCAGACACGCGATCTGTACGTCGAGCAACGCAAGATCGATATGCTGCCCTTCCCCGGACTGCTCCCGACGCTTCAATGCGGCCAGCACCGCAACCGTCGCGTACAGCCCCGTCATGATGTCCGTCAACGCGACGCCGACCTTGAGCGGGCCCGCGCCCTCCGTGCCGTCGGCACGGCCGGTGAGGCTCATCAAACCGCCCATGCCTTGGATCAGGAAGTCGTAGCCGGCGCGCGACGAGTAAGGCCCCGTCTGTCCAAATCCGGTAATCGAGCAATAGACGAGTCGTGGATTGATCGCTTTGAGGCTGGCGTAGTCGAGCCCATATTGCGAGAGGCCGCCCACCTTGAAGTTCTCGAGCAACACATCCGCCTTGCTCGCCAGTTGCCGCACGAGACCTTGGCCTTCCGGGCCGGCCAGATCGATCGTCACCGATCGCTTGTTGCGGTTGGCGCTCAGGTAGTAGGCCGCTTCGCCGGTCGATTGTCCCTCGGGATCATTCAACCACGGCGGCCCCCACGCGCGCGTATCATCGCCCGCGCCCGGACGCTCGACCTTGACGACATCGGCGCCCAAGTCGGCAAGCAACTGACCGGCCCACGGGCCCGCGAGCACGCGCGAAAGATCGAGAACGCGTACGCCGGCGAGCGCCCCCGGTTGCAGGATTTCGTTCATTGCTGTTAGAAAGCGGCGATGCCGGTGATGGCGCGCCCGAGAATCAGCGCGTGAATGTCGTGCGTCCCTTCATAGGTGTTGACGACTTCGAGGTTCACGAGATGGCGAGCGACGCCGAACTCGTCGCTGATGCCGTTTCCGCCGAGCATATCGCGCGCCATGCGGGCGATGTCGAGCGCCTTGCCGCACGAATTTCGCTTCATGATGGATGTGATCTCGACTGAGGCCGTCCCTTCGTCCTTCATGCGGCCGAGCCGCAAGCAGCCCTGCAAACCGAGCGCAATGTCGGTTTGCATATCCGCGAGCTTCTTCTGGATCAACTGGTTCGCGGCGAGGGGCTTGCCGAATTGCTTCCGATCCAGCACGTATTGACGCGCGCGGTGCCAGCAATCTTCGGCTGCTCCGAGCGCGCCCCACGCGATACCGTAACGCGCGCTGTTCAGACACGTGAAGGGGCCCTTCAAGCCGCGCACATCCGCGAACGCGTTCTCTTCCGGGCAGAATACCTCGTCCATGACAATCTCGCCCGTAATCGATGCCCGCAATCCAACCTTCCCATGAATCGCGGGCGCGGACAGTCCCTTCCAGCCTTTTTCGAGCACGAAGCCGCGAATCGCACCTTCGTCGTCCTTCGCCCAAACGACGAACACGTCAGCGATCGGGCTGTTGGTGATCCACATCTTGTTGCCCGTCAGTTGGTAACCGCCCGCTACCCTTCGCGCTCGCGTCACCATGCTTCCAGGGTCCGAGCCATGATTCGGCTCCGTCAAGCCGAAACAGCCGATCCATTCTCCCGCGGCGAGCTTCGGCAGATATTTCTGTTTGACGGCTTCGCTGCCGAACGCATTGATGGGCACCATGACGAGCGAAGACTGGACGCTCATCATCGAGCGATAGCCCGAATCAACGCGCTCCACTTCGCGCGCCACGAGACCATAGCAGACATAGTTGAGACCCGCGCCACCGTAAGCTTCCGGGATCGTCACGCCGAGCAGCCCGAGTTCGCCCATCTCGCGAAAGATGGCCGGATCTGTCTGCTCATTGCGAAACGCTTCGAGCACGCGCGGCGCGAGACGCTCCTGACAATAGGATCGCGCCGACTCGGCGACCATCCGCTCTTCTTCGCTCAACTGCTGCGTCAGCAGTAAAGGGTCATCCCATTGAAACGACGAAGACTTGTGCTGTTGACTCATTTCTGGCGCTCGGAATGTTGATCGTTCCATCAATCTATCGGCAGCATTCCGCTCGAGCAAACGATTTGTTGTCAGCATCCTGTGCGAAAATTGCACAGGTCATCCGACAAGGGGTCCAGCACCATGCGTAGAAAGATTCCGTCCACCCTCGCACTGTCCGCGTTCGAAGCGGCGGCACGCCACCAGAGCTTCACGAAAGCTGCGGATGAGCTGGCGGTGACGCAAAGCGCTGTCTGCAGGCAGATTGCTTCGTTGGAGGATTTCCTTGGCCTCAAGTTGTTTCGCCGGGATCGCCGCGGCGTGGCGCTGACCGAAGCCGGTGTTGCCTATAGCCGAAAGGTGGCCTCCCGCCTCGACGATGTCGAACGCGATACGGTGGAATTGATGGGCAGAGGCGGCAAGGGAGGCACGCTGGAAGTCGCGGTCGTACCTACGTTTGCGACGAAATGGCTGCTCCCGCGCATGTCGATGTTCATGGCGGCTCATTCGGACATCACGGTCAATCTCAGCACACGCACGCGCCCGTTCCTGTTCGGCGACACCGATTTCGACGCCGCGCTCTACGCCGGCCCGGCGACGTGGCCTGGCACCGCAAGCCGCTTTCTGATGCGCGAGAGCTTGATCGCCGTCTGCAGTCCCCAGCTCATTGCGCCGCGGCAAAGACTCAAGGCGTCCGACTGGTCCCGCCATCGCCTGCTGCAGCAGAGCACGCGGCCGTATGCGTGGCGCGACTGGTTCGCGTCACGCGGCATGCGGGTCGAAGGCGATATGTCGGGGCCGAGATTCGAGCTCTTTTCGATGCAGACGGAAGCGGCCATTCAGGGAATCGGGATTGCCCTCATCCCACGTCTTTTGATCGAGGACGAGTTGAGGCGCGGCATTTTGATTCCGGTCGCGCAGCATGACTATCTGAGCGACCGGTCGTACTACCTCATCTATCCGGAGCAGAAATCGGACAGCGCGCCGCTCGGCGCGTTTCGTGAGTGGATCGAGGAGCAGGCGCGCAGCTACAGGGAGCCGTTGGGGTTGGGGTGATATCGCGCGGCGGCAACAAAAAACCCGCAGAGCCTATAGCTGTGCGGGTTTCGGGGTACTGCAGCAGAACACCATGGAACTGCCTGGAGCAAAAACGCGAACGGAATGGTGGGTGCTGAGAGGCTCGAACTCCCGACCTACGCCTTGTAAGGGCGCCGCTCTACCAACTGAGCTAAGCACCCGTTCGCGCTGTGTGACACATTGCTCGCTCGTTCGAGCTGACTCAATGCCACGGCTTGCGGATTTCTCGCTGAAAGCATTGTCTACTCAATCAGCGAGCCCGCTAGTTTAGCGCATCTTTCAGCGCTTTGCCAGGCCTGAACTTCGGAACCTTCGCCGCACCGATCTTGATCGCAGCGCCCGTGCGCGGATTGCGCCCGGTGCGGGCCGTCCGCTTACCGACCGCAAACGTGCCGAACCCGACGAGCGTGACCGAATCGCCCTTTTTCAACGTGTTCTTGACCCCTGCGATCAACGCATCGAGCGCGCGCCCTGCTGCTGCCTTCGACAAATCCGCCTGCTCCGCGATGTGATCGATCAGTTCCGACTTGTTCATCCATACCCCCGAGCGTGAATGTTGGCAATCGTGGTGAATGCCCTCGCGATGCGCGCAGCGTTCGGCACGCAAAGCTGAGCTTGCTCATTAGATGCAGACGAAACCCGCATGTCAACCGGGGTTGCACCGGGATGACCCTAACCGGGGTATCCCTGGCGAGATGACTGGATCCGCACACAAAAAAGCCCACAAGGCAAAGACCCTATGGGCTCTTGGACATGCCGCGCCAATGCGGGCGTGGCCTGCCAGCGGATCAGGACCGCCGAAGCGATCCCTGCCGATCGTTCGTCAGTGCTTCACGAACTCGGTAGCCGTCTCCTTGGCCGCATCGGCGACGGGCGTGGCCGGCTTCGGCTCCTCCTCGGGAAGCGCCTCGGGCACGCGCTCGAGTGCGAGCTCGAGCACCCTGTCGATCCACCGCACCGGCACGATCTCGATCGCGTTCTTGACGTTGTCGGGGATCTCGGTCAAGTCCTTGACGTTCTCTTCCGGGATCAGCACGAGCTTGATACCGCCACGGTGCGCGGCCAGCAGCTTCTCCTTGAGGCCGCCGATCGGCAGTACTTCGCCGCGCAGCGTGATCTCGCCCGTCATCGCCACGTCCGCCCGCACGGGAATCCCCGTGAGAACCGACACGAGCGCCGTCGTCATCGCGATACCGGCGGAAGGACCGTCCTTCGGCGTCGCGCCCTCTGGCACGTGGATGTGGATGTCCTGCTTGTCGAACGCCTCATCCTTGATGCCGAGCCGCCGCGAACGCGAGCGCACCACGGACCGCGCCGCCTCGACGGACTCCTTCATCACATCGCCGAGCGAACCCGTGCGAATGACGTTGCCCTTGCCCGGCATCACGGCGGCCTCGATCGTCAGCAGATCGCCGCCGACTTCCGTCCACGCCAGACCCGTGACCTGTCCGATCTGATTCTGCTTGGCCGCGAGACCGAAGTCGTACTTGCGCACGCCAAGGAACGTGTCGAGGTTTTCGCCATCGACCTTGACCGCGCCTTCCGCCTTCTTCAGCAGCAGCATCTTAACGACCTTGCGGCAGATCTTCGAGACTTCTCGCTCGAGCGAACGCACGCCGGCTTCGCGCGTGTAGTAGCGAATGATGTCGCGAATCGCCTGCTCGCTGACCTCGATTTCACCGTCCTTCAGGCCGTTGTTGCGCTTCTGCTTCGGCAGCAGGTAACGCTGCGCGATGCTGACCTTCTCGTCCTCGGTGTAGCCCGAGAGGCGAATCACTTCCATCCGGTCGAGCAGCGGAGGTGGAATGTTCAGCGAGTTCGACGTCGCGACGAACATCACGTCCGAGAGATCGAAATCGACTTCGACGTAGTGATCGGCGAACGTATGGTTCTGCTCGGGGTCGAGCACTTCGAGCAACGCCGACGACGGATCGCCGCGGAAATCCATGCCCATCTTGTCGACTTCGTCGAGCAGGAAGAGCGGATTGCGCACGCCGACTTTCGTGAGACTCTGCAGAATCTTGCCGGGCATCGAACCGATGTAGGTCCGGCGGTGACCGCGGATCTCGGCTTCGTCGCGCACGCCGCCGAGCGCCATGCGCACGAACTTGCGGTTCGTCGCGCGAGCGATCGACTGACCGAGCGAGGTCTTACCGACTCCAGGAGGCCCGACGAGACAGAGGATCGGCGCCTTGACCTTGTCGACACGTTGTTGCACGGCAAGATACTCGAGGATCCGTTCCTTGACCTTTTCGAGGCCGAAATGATCCTCGTCGAGCACACGCTCGGCGTTCGAGAGGTCGTTGTTGACCTTGCTCTTCTTGCGCCACGGCAAACCGATCAGCGTATCGATGTAGTTGCGCACGACCGTCGCTTCGGCCGACATCGGCGACATCAGCTTGAGCTTCTTCAACTCGGCGTCGGCCTTCTTCTTGGCCTCCTTCGGCATGCGCGCCGCTTCGATCCGCTTTTCGAGCTCCTCGAGGTCCGCGCCTTCCTCGCCCTCGCCGAGCTCCTTCTGAATCGCCTTGACCTGCTCGTTCAGGTAGTACTCGCGCTGGCTCTTCTCCATTTGCCGCTTCACGCGGCCACGGATACGCTTTTCGACCTGCAGAATGTCGATTTCCGCCTCGAGTTGCGCGAGCAGATGCTCGAGCCGCTCGATGACAGGGAACATCTCGAGGATGTGCTGTTTCTGGTCGAGCTTCAGCGGCAGGTGCGCGGCGATCGTGTCGGCCAGACGACCGGCCTCGTCGATGCCCGCCAGCGACGTCAGAATCTCAGGCGGAATCTTCTTGTTGAGCTTCACGTACTGATCGAACTGCGAGACGATCGCGCGGCGCAGCGCCTCGGTTTCGGCGCTATCGGCATGATCGGGCTCGAGCGGCATGACTTCGCACGAAAACTGCGTTTCCTGCTCTTCGATCGTCAACGTCTTGGCACGCTGCAGCCCCTCGACGAGCACTTTTACGGTGCCGTCCGGCAACTTCAGCATTTGCAGGATGTTCGCGATACATCCCACTTCATACATGTCTTTTTCGGTCGGCTCGTCTTTCGCCGCGGTCTTTTGCGCGACAAGCATGATGTGCTTGCCGCCCTCCATCGCCACCTCGAGCGCCTTGATCGACTTCGGCCGCCCCACGAACAGCGGGATGACCATGTGCGGGAACACGACCACATCCCGCAACGGCAGCAGTGGGAGCGTGGTGCGCTCGGAAGGAAGGAGCTGGGTTCCTGACATTTTCATTTCCCCAAGAATGGTTTCGTAACGTTCAGTAGTTGAGGCCCGCTATACAGAATGCAAGCCTTCGCGTGTGGGAAAAAGTTCAGTGCACGTGTCGCGGTAGTCAGCATCACCCACAAGATAAACGAAAAAAGCCGTTCACGTCGGCCATGAACGGCTTCTCCAAAAGCCTTCTCGGCTGCTCGATCAATTCGAACCCGCCACTTTCGGCGCTTCTTCATAGATCAGCAACGGTTTGCCGTCGCCATCGATGACGTTGTCGTCGATAATCACTTTGCTGACCCCTTTCATGGCCGGCAATTCATACATCACGTCGAGCAACGCCTGTTCCAAAATAGAGCGCAGCCCGCGCGCACCCGTCTTGCGCCGGATGGCCTTGCGCGCCACGGCCTGCAGGGCCGCGGGCCGGATCTCGAGCTCGACGCGCTCCATCCCGAACAGCTTGTGATACTGCTTGACGAGGGCGTTCTTCGGCTCGACGAGAATCTTCATGAGCGCCGCTTCGTCGAGCTTGCCGAGCGTCGCCACGACGGGCAGACGGCCGATCAGTTCGGGGATGAGCCCGAACTTGATCAAGTCCTCGGGTTCGACTTCGCGCAGTACCTCGCCCGCGTCGCGCTCCTGTTTGCTCTTGACCGTCGCGCCGAAACCGATCCCTGTTTTTTCGGTCCGGTCGGTGATGACCTTTTCGAGGCCGTCGAACGCGCCGCCGCAGACGAACAGGATGTTCGTCGTGTCGACCTGGATGAAGTCCTGGTTCGGATGCTTGCGGCCACCCTGCGGCGGCACCGAGGCCATCGTGCCCTCGACGAGCTTCAGCAACGCCTGCTGCACGCCTTCGCCTGAAACGTCGCGCGTGATCGACGGGTTATCCGATTTACGGCTGATCTTGTCGATTTCGTCGATGTAGACGATGCCGCGCTGCGCCTTCTCGACTTCGTAGTTGCAGTTCTGCAGCAGCTTCTGAATGATGTTCTCGACGTCCTCGCCGACGTAACCGGCTTCAGTCAGCGTCGTTGCGTCCGCGATCACGAACGGCACGTTCAGCAGCCGCGCAAGCGTCTGCGCGAGCAATGTCTTGCCCGAACCCGTCGGTCCGATTAGCAGGATATTGCTCTTCGACAGCTCGATGTCGTCCTTTTTGTCGAGGTGCTTGAGCCGCTTGTAATGGTTGTAGACCGCCACGGCGAGAATCTTCTTCGCTCGCTCCTGGCCGATCACATATTGATCGAGAATTTCACGAATTTCCTGCGGGCTCGGCAAGTCGGACTTCGACAAGCCAGCGTCCGTGCCTGCTCCCGCGGCTTCGTCGCGAATGATCTCGTTGCAGAGGTCGATGCACTCATCGCAGATGAACACCGACGGGCCGGCAATCAGTTTCTTCACCTCATGCTGGCTTTTACCGCAAAACGAGCAATACAACAGCTTTTCGCTGTTCGAACCCTTCTTGTCCGCCATGGATATACGAGCCTCCGGACACTCGAATCACTACGCACGCAGGGCACGCCACCGCCCCCATTGGGGTCGGAACAAGTTCGTCGAACTTGTCTGGCGCCTCCGCTGCCCGCGCCTGAAACTATTATCGACCATTTATAACACCGCTTGAGCCGGCAACCATACCGAGGTATGAAAGAATTCGGCTCGCCGCGGCGCTTAGGGCACCTTACGGGCGCTTTTGCAAGACCTGGTCGATCAGGCCATATGCTTGGGCGTCCTCGCCGGACATGAAGTTGTCACGGTCGGTGTCGCGCGCGATGCGCTCGACGGGTTGCCCCGTGTGGTGCGAGAGCAACTGGTTGAGCCGTTCCTTCAGATAAAGAATTTCGCGTGCCTGGATTTCGATGTCCGACGCCTGGCCGCGCGCGCCGCCGAGCGGCTGGTGGATCATCACGCGCGCGTTGGGCAACGCAAACCGCTTGCCCTTTGCCCCGGACGCGAGCAGGAACGCCCCCATGCTCGCCGCAAGCCCCATGCACAGCGTCGAGACGTCCGGCTTGATGAACTGCATCGTGTCGTAGATCGCCATCCCCGCCGAAACGGAGCCACCTGGGCTGTTGATGTAGAGGCTGATGTCTTTGTCGGGATTTTCGCTCTCGAGGAACAGCAGTTGCGCAACGACGAGGTTTGCCGTCTGATCGTTGACTTCGCCGACCATGAAGACGACGCGCTCCTTGAGCAGGCGCGAATAGATGTCGTACGAACGCTCGCCCCGGCCGCTCGTTTCGACGACGATCGGCACGAGCCCCAACGCCTGGGTTTCGAGATCCCGCGGCGCTTGCGAGGCCAACGTGTCGAGCAATTGAGCGCGAAAGGTCATGCGATGAGTCCTTCTCTTGGAATAGGTCTTGAATGCCGACGGCAGCGCACCGGTGTCTTGCCTCGAGAACCCGGCGCCAAAATATCTGGCCCCGGGATGCCTTTTGCGAGAAAAAAACGGCGTGCGGCCGTCGCCCCGACAGCCAGCACGCCGTTCGCGGCGATGCCTTACGCTTGCGCCGAGGCGCTCGCCAGTGCTTCGAAGCTGACTTCCTTGTCCGTCACTTTCGCCTTGCCGAGCACGAACTCGACGACGTTGCTTTCGACGACGTAGGCTTCCATTTCGGCCAGGCGCTGCTTGTTCGAATAATACCAGCGGATCACTTCCTTCGGGTCTTCGTAGCTTTTCGCGAATTCCTCGACTTCGGCGCGGATCTGCTCGGGCTTCGCCTCGAGGCTGTTCGCCTTGACGAGCTCGGCCAGCACGAGGCCCAGCTTGACGCGGCGCTCGGCTTGCTCCTTGAACATTTCGGCCGGGATCGGCGCATTGGCCGCGTTCGGCACGCCGCGCTGCACCAAATCCTGGCGCGCCATTTCGACGAGGCGCTGTTGATCCTGTTCGATGAGCGCGTTCGGCACGTCGAGTTCGGCGATCTTCAGGAGCGCATCCATCACCTGGTTCTTGACGATCGACTGCGTGCGGCGCTTCGCCTCACGCTCGAGGTTTTCCTTGATTTCCGCGCGCATCTTCGTGAGGTCGCCATCGGCGATGCCGAGCGACTTCGCGAATTCGCCGTCGATCTCGGGCAGATGCGGCCACTCGACTTTCTTCAGCGTGACCGTGAACTGCGCCGTCTTGCCCGCGACTTCCTTGCCGTGATAGTCGTCCGGGAACTTGAGGTCGAACTCGCGCGTTTCGCCGGCCTTCAGACCGGTCGCCGCCTGCTCGAATTCGGGCAGCATGCGCCCTTCGCCGAGCACGAACACGAAATCCTCGGCCGTGCCGCCCTGGAACGCCTCACCGTCGATCTTGCCGACGAAGTCGATCGTGACGCGATCTCCGCTTTGCGCCGCCGCATCGGTCCCGCCGTCACCATGCTCGCCCGCTTCGCCGCGCGCGTGATAGTGCACGCGCTGCTTGCGCAGGATCTCGAGCGTGCGATCGACTTCGGCTTCCGAGATCGACGTGACCGAGCGCTCGATTTCGGCCGTCGACAGCTCGCCGATCGTCACTTCGGGATAGACCTCGAACGTCGCGTCGAACGCGTAGCTGTCCGTATCGCTATCCTCTTTCGGGCTGAAGCTCGGCTGTCCGGCGACGCGCAGGTTCTCGGCGCGGCTGATGTCGAAGAACTGCTTGCCGACCTTGTCGGAGAGCACCTCGGCCTCGACCTGCCCCGCATACTGCTGCGTCACCATCTTGAGCGGCACCTTGCCCGGACGGAAGCCTGGCATGCGCACGTTCTTGGCGATCTGGCGGATCCGAGACTCGATCTCCTTTTGCACCGCCTCCTTCGGCAGGGAAATCGTCACGCGGCGTTCAAGCTTGCCGAGGTTTTCAACAACGTTAGCCATGGCTTCAATCGTCCTAAATTGTTCAAGCGTGTCAGTAATCTTCCCCGCGTCCACTGCTCGTCGACACCATCGGGTATCGCGAACGCACCTTTTGCCCGGTCGCCGGCCGCACGAACGGACGCGAAAAAACGGTGTCGAATCACCACCCTTTCGCTTCCTCGTTGGCGTTGCTTGGCGCTTGCCTTGACTTTCTTCTTGGCAAAATCGACCGGAGTCGGCGCTCGTGCGAAGCACGGTTCGGATCGGAAGAATCGGTTATTCTAGCAAACTATTCCGCGCATCTGGCCGCGCATGGATGCGGCCGCTTCCTTCTTCATCACGCATCGCGTTGCCGTCGCGCACGGCTCCCCCCCGATCACCCGACCTGTTAAGCTGTCGCCCGGACAGCGGCCGCGCACGGCGCGCGGCAGCACGCATTCGCCATAGGTTATAGAGATAAAGGCCAATCCGGAGACACACTCATGCCGAACCTCTCGCCGGTCATCGTCATCGCCCCTGATTCCTTCAAAGGCTCGCTGAGCGCGCAAGGCGTCGCCGAGGCCATCGCCAGGGGCGTCGCGCGCGCCAGGCCGGACGCCGTCGTGCGGCTCTGCCCGATGGCCGACGGCGGTGAAGGCACGCTCGATGCCATGCTCGCGGGCGGCGGCGAGCGGCGTGTGTTGCAGGTGCGCGGCGCGAGCGGCGCCAGGCGCGACGCCGCGGTGGGCCTGCTGCCGAACGGCGCCGCGATCGTCGAGACCGCCGAGATCGTCGGGATTACCGATGAAGTCGCGATGTGCGAACCCGTCGAAGCGCGTAGCACGCGCGGCATGGGCGAAGCGATTCGTCTGCTCCTCGATGCGGGTATGCGGCGCTTTTTCGTCGCGCTCGGCGGCAGCAGCACGAACGACGGCGGCGCGGGCCTCCTCGTCGGCCTCGGGCTCAAGCTCTTCGACGAGTATGAGCGCGAGCTCGAACCCACGCCGGCAGACCTCTCGCGACTGGCGCGCATCGATGCGTCCGGGCTCGACGCGCGGCTTGCCGAGGCTTCGTTCGTCGCCATGTCCGACGTCGACAATCCGCTCACGGGAGAACACGGCGCGACGGCCGTGTTCGGTCCGCAAAAAGGCGTGAGCGCCGACCAGATCGCGTTGATAGACGGCGTGCTGGCGCGCTTCGCGGCGCTTCTCGAAGCGGCGCTCGGGCGCGCCGCGCGCGACCTTCCGGGCTCCGGCGCCGCCGGCGGGCTCGGCTTCGCGCTGCGCATGCTGGGCGCCGAGTTCGAGCCGGGCGCGGAAGTCGTCGCGGCGCAAGTGGGACTCGACGCGGCACTCGACGGCGCCAACTGGCTCATCACGGGCGAAGGCCGCTCGGATGTCCAGACGCTGCACGGCAAGGCGCCGTTCGTCGCTTGCCGCCACGCGCGGACCGCAGGCGTGCCCGCAACGCTGCTCTCCGGTGCCGTCGATTCCTCCGCGCTCGAGCGGCTCTCGGAGCATTTTTCGGGCTGTTTTTCACCCGCGCCCGGGCCGATTTCGCTCGACACCGCGATCCGCGATGCGGCGCGCCTGCTCGCGAACGAGGCCGAGCAACTCACGCGGCTCAAGTACGGCCAATGAGTACCACTTCCGCGAAGGCCGCCAAGGCCGGGCTCGAGCAATTTCTGACCTATCGGATGCACGTGCTGAACAAGCTCTCGGAGCGCGGCATCAGCGAGCGATACCAGGCGAAGCTCGACGTCTCGCTGCCCGAAGCGCGCATCATCGCGTCGGTCGGATCGTTCGGGCCGTTTTCGATCATGGACCTGGCGAAACACGCGAACCTCGACAAGAGCCAGGCGAGCCGCGCCGCTGAAGCCCTGATCAGGCGTGGACTCGTTCGCCGCACGCCGAGCCGCGAGGACCGCCGCGTCGTCATGGTTTCGCTGACCGACGAGGGGCGCGCGCTCTATCGCAAGGTCATGCCGATCGCGCGCAAATGGAACGCCGATCTCTTCGACTGTCTCGACGAAGCCGAGAAAGCCGCCTTCGGCCGCGCGCTCGACAAGGTCATTGCCAGCGTGCTCGCGAGTGACGATCGGCGACCGACGATTGACAATGACGAATGACGATCGTCGATCGAATCAGGCGCTCGTGAGACCGCTGTTGGCCGCGCGCTGGCGCAGCAGCCCGAGCACGGCGTCGCAGCACGGAGTGGGCACGCCTAGCTTGCGGCCCAGCTCGGGAAACACACCGAGTATCGGATCGATCTCGAGCGGCCGGCCCGCTTCCATGTCCTGAAGCATCGACGTCTTGAAAGCGCCGAGCTTGCGCGTCACCGCAACGCGCTCAGCCGCGCTCATGCCCGTCGAAAGGCCGAGGCGCGCGCCGATCGCCTCGGCCTCCTCCATCATCCGCAGCACGAGCGCGTGCGTGAACGGATCGTCGAGCAGGCGATCGGCCGTGGAGCCCGTCAACGCGCTGAGCGGATTCATGTTCATGTTGCCCCAGAGCTTGGCCCAGATCTCCGTGCGAATGTCATCGACGGCTTGCACGTCGAAGCCGCCCGCCCCCAGCGCCGCGGCGAACGTTCGCGCCATCGGCGCGTGTGCCGCATATGCCGCGCCGACGATGAGCCGATTGCCGAGCCCGCGCCGAACGATGCCGGGAGCGTCCGTCGACGCGGACAAGTGAACGACGCAACCCAGGGCGCGTGGCGCGGGCAGCGCGCGTGAAACGACGCCTTCGGGATCGACGGCATCGATGCGTTGATCCGCGAGCGGCGTCGTGGTCCCGTCGAGAAACCACCAGGGCAGACCGTTCATCGCGCTGACGATCGTCGTCCGTTCGTCGACGAGGGGACGCAGACTCGCCGCGATCGCGGGGAGTGTTTGTGCCTTCAGCGCGATGACGAGGAAGTCCTGCGCGCCTAGCGCCGCCGCATCGTCGCTCGCGCGGAGCATGATCGACGATGTTTGGCCGTTGCGATCGATGACGCGCACGCCATGCTCGCGGAGCGCATCGAGCGTCCTGCCGCGCGCGAGCACGCTGACTTCGTGCCCGGCCCGCGCAAGCGCTGCGGCCATCAGGCCACCGATCGCGCCGGCTCCAATCACGGCCGTGTGCGGGACACGATCCGGCGCTACCGAGTCTTGGTTCATGGGATCAATGTTGGGAGGCACGTGCGTGCCCGATGGACGGAAGCATAGAGCATCAATCGTTGCCCTCACAACCGACTCGCCCCACCGCCGGGCGCGGGTCGCCCAATGCAGGATGCGATCGGCATCGAAATTCGGCACGCCCCTGGCCGATCGGACGACTCAACTCGCTCGTAATTTCGTCCGAAAATGTAGTCCAGTCTGCAGTCGCCCCGTTTCTGGCAATACGATCCACTGCCGTAACCATGCAATGCGGGTCGCCGCGAGCCAGTGGCCGAAAAGGAGAAAGAAGATGGAAAAGTCGTTGGATGTCACCAAGCTGGAAGCGGAAATCACCAAGCTGACCGCGGAGACGATGAAACTGGTCGCCGAATCGATCAAACTCGACAGAGAAAGGCGCTGGATGCCGTTCGTCTGTGTCAGTACCTTGATTGGTATTTGCTTCGCGATCGTAAAATTCCTTCAGTCGTAGACGACAAAGGCCGCCCGAAGGCGGCCTTTCAACGTGGGGAATTCCAGTGGTGCGAGGAGCGGGACTCGAACCCGCACACCATTGCTGGCGTCAGGACCTAAACCTGGTGCGTCTACCAATTTCGCCATCCTCGCAGCCGGAACGGCGCGCTGCGCGTTCCGATATCCGGCACGCTCTCGACATTCCGGCTCGTGCGGCGAGCGCGGAAGGCAGGTCCCGAAAGCGTAAGCGCGAGATTGTAACTGATTCGCCGATCGATGTCTGCACCGACGAGGCCCACCCTCACACCGCGAACGAAACGCCGCGCAACGAAACGCCGCAAGGACAGGACCCTCGCTCAGGCAACGAGCACGTGTGGCGTCCCTTCCGTCATCGCTCCGATCACCACTGCATCTTCGAAGCCGTCGGCGCGGAAGCGCTCGAGCACGTCGTCGACGCTCTGCTCCGCGCACGCCACGAGCAATCCGCCCGACGTCTGCGGGTCGGTCAGCAAGGCCTGCGCGATCGGCGGCAGTTCCGGCGACAGCGTCACCTCGTGTCCGTAGCCGGCCCAGTTCCGGCCCGATGCCCCCGTGACGAATCCCGCTTGCGCGAGCTCGGGCACGGATTCGAGCCACGGCAGCGCTGCGTAATCGATGCGCGCGCCAAGCCCGGCGCCGCGGCAAAGCTCGAGCAAGTGGCCGAGCAGACCGAATCCCGTCACGTCCGTCATCGCATGCACACCATCGAGCCTACCGAGCGCCGTGCCGGGGCGATTGAGCTTCGTCGTCGCCGCGATCATGGCGGCGTAACCGGCCGCCTCGAGGCGCTCTTTCTTCAGCGCGGCCGACAGTATCCCCACGCCGAGCGGCTTGCCGAGCACGAGCAGATCGCCGGCACGCGCGCCGGCGTTGCGGGCGATCCGCCGCGGATCGACGACGCCGATCGCCGCGAGTCCGTAGATCGGCTCGACCGAATCGATCGAGTGGCCGCCCGCCACCGGAATCCCCGCATCGGCGCAGACGGACTCGCCCCCTTCGAGGATGCGCGCGATCGTCTCGTGCGGCAACACGTTGATCGGCATGCCGACGAGCGCGAGCGCAAAGAGCGGCTTGCCTCCCATTGCATAGATGTCGGAGAGCGCGTTCGTCGCCGCAATGCGGCCGAAGTCGTACGGGTCGTCGAC
Source organism: Trinickia symbiotica (assembly GCF_003028655.1). Lineage (GTDB taxonomy): Bacteria > Pseudomonadota > Gammaproteobacteria > Burkholderiales > Burkholderiaceae > Trinickia > Trinickia symbiotica_A. The sequence continues at coordinate 238,676 of NZ_PYUC01000009.1, read as the reverse complement.
GATCGGCATGAAGAAGTCCGTCGTGGCGACGATAGCTTGCTCGTCGTTCAGACGGTAGACGGCCGCATCGTCGGCCGTCTCCGAACCGACGAGCAGATCGGGAAAGGTCGGCATCGGCGTCGCGCGCTTGAGCAATTCGGCGAGGACGCTCGGCGAGATCTTGCAGCCGCAGCCGCCGCCGTGCGATAGCGCAGTGAGGCGCGGCACCGTCGACGAACCCGATGTTGGTGCGTTCATGGAGAACCCCCAAGGAAATCAAAAATGGAGCGCAATGGCCGCAAGTCCGCCCGCCACGCCGACGGCGAACACCATCAACACCATCATCGCCACGACGCGCCGGCCCAGCGCACGCGCCGTCATCGCGAGCGACGGCAAGCTGATGGGCGGCAGCGTCATCAGCAAGGCGGCAGCGGGCCCCGCCGCGACACCGAACGAAAGCATCGCTTGAACGATCGGCACCTCGCCCGCGGTCGGGATCACGAACAGTGTGCCGACGAACGCGAACAGGAGAATCCATCCGATCGCGTTGTCGACTTCGGGGCCGACATGCGGGAAGAGCCAGGCGCGTGCGGCGCCGAGCAGCAAGACGAGAACGATGTATTCAGGGACGAGCCGCACTGCCATCTGTGCGAGCAGCTTGAACCACCTCGCGATGGCGTTGCCCTGCGGGGGCGCCTCGTAGGCCAATGCATCGAGCTGCACGCGCGCCGCGGTGCGTTCCGAAGCGGTGGCGGTCAGATCGACGAGCCAGCCGCCGCCGAACACGAGAACGATGCCGAGCGCGAGGCGCAGCGCGGTCCAGTGCCAGCCGAGCACGAACCCCATGAACACAAGCGTCGCCGGGTTGAGCACCGAATTGCCGAGCCAGAACGCCACGGCGGCGCCCTGCGACGCCTGACGCTCGCGCAGCCCCACGACCACGGGAGCGGCGCAACAGGTGCACATCATGCCGGGCAGCGACAGCAGGCCGCCCGCGGCGACACTTCGCAATCCGGCCTTGCCGAGCAGCTTTGCCACCCAGTGGACGGGCAGCAGCGTCTGAACCGCGGAACCGAGCAGCAGGCCAAGCACGAGCGCCTGCCAGATTGCGCGCCCGTATGCGCTGGCATAGTCGAGGGCCGCTTGCCACGACACCGGCTCGGGCGTCGCCGCCGTTCCCGAGAGGATGGAATGGCCGATCGAATGCGTGTCGGCGGCGACGAACACCCGGTGGTAGTACGGCGACCACTTGACGTAGTAAAGGCCGACCACCGCGACCAGCGCGAAAATCACGACGGCGACCGGAAAACTGACCTTTTGCCGGCTCTGCCCGAGAGTTTCCATAGTGCCTCGCAGATATCCCTGTTGCGGTTATGTACCGGCCGTCAGATGCCGCTCGGCCTCGCCGCGCTCGGCGCACTTGCCAGACTTGCCGCCGGGCTCCGTTTCGTTACTCTGATGAATCAGCACCGCGAGCCGCCGCGCCTCGCCGACTCGGTCTTCGGCACAGGGATCGAAAGCGAACCGCAAGGCATGCTCCGTGTCGCCGAACGATCGCAAGCTGCTGGCCGCATAGGCCGGATCATAATGCCGCTCGACGAGCTCGGCAAAGAGCGCTTCGCGCTCGCCCGCATCGATCAAGGCGTGCCAACGCTCGACCGTTTGCCGGCTATGAAGGCCGATCAACCGTTCGAGTTGATCTTTGAAGTACTGCGGCTTATCGAACAGATGGCCGTAATCCTCGAGCAGGAATTTCACGCGCGTTTCGAGCGGCGCGACGACGCGCACGCGACGGCCGGCGCGAAATGCGTCGAGCAGCGTCGTGGGCAGGCTGATCCGGCCGATTCGGCGGCTTTCGGCTTCGATGAAGACGGGGCGCTCAGGCACGAATTTGGAAAGCTCCGCGGCGAGCGCGGTGTCGAACGCCTTTTGCGTGGGCTGCTCGGCGTCCGGCAACGCACCGAGCAGCGATCCTCGATGCCGCGCAAGCCCCTCGAGGTCGAGCACCTGCTCGCCCGCCGCGGCAAGGGCGTGCAGGAGCCGCGTCTTGCCGGTGCCCGTATGGCCCGTCAGCGCGATATACGTCAGCTGCGGCGGCACACGCTCGAGCAGATCGAGCACCCAACGGCGGTAGGCGCGGTAACCGCCCTCGAGCTGGCGAGCCTGCCAGCCGATCATGTTGAACCAGGTCGTCATCGAGCCTGAGCGCTTGCCGCCGCGCCAGCAGTAGATGAGCGGCCGCCAGGTACGCGGGCGGTCGGCGAAGAGCGTGTCGAGATGGTGCGCGATGTTGCGTGCGACCATCGCGGCGCCGAGCCTCGTCGCCTCGAATGGCGATTGCTTGTAGAGCGTGCCGACGATCACGCGTTCTTCGTTGGACAGGACGGGCGCGTTGATCGCACCGGGGACGTGATCCTCGGCGAACTCGAGCGGCGTGCGAACGTCGATGACCTCGTCGAACGAAGCAAGCTCATCGACGGGAACAGCATTGTTTTTCACAAAGCATGAGCGCCGCGGCGCGGAAACGACGATGCCTCTGGCCGGCGGCGGAAAGAGACGCGATTTGCCATTATCGCACGCGCGAACCCGACGTCGATTTCGATCGGACGCGATAATGCCTCCTCGATCCGGCGCACGCTTGGCACGCCTTTCGGTTCGCAAGCTTCGCGCCGTCCACTTCCAACGGAGGAGCGTTTTCATGGAATACCGTCAACTTGGCCGCTCGGGCCTCATGGTGTCGACCATTACGCTGGGCACGATGACGATGGGCGGCAAGGGCAAATTCGCGAGCGTTGGCCGCGTGGGCCTCGACGAGGCGCGTCGCCAGATCGACCTATGCATCGATGCGGGCGTCAACCTCATCGACACGGCCGACGTCTACTCCGACGGCGCGTCCGAAGAAATCGTCGGCGAGGCGCTCGGCGGCAAGCGCAAAGGCGGCGTGCTGATCGCGACGAAGGCACGCTTTCCGATGGGCGCCGGTCCCAACGATCGCGGCGTGTCGCGGCACCACCTGATCCAGGCCTGCGAAGCGAGTCTCAGGCGGCTGAAGACTGATGTCATCGATCTCTATCAGATCCACGAGTGGGACGGCATCACACCCATCGAAGAAACGCTCGGCGCGCTCGATCTCCTGGTGCGTCAAGGCAAGGTACGTTACGTCGGCTGCTCGAACTACTCCGGCTGGCACATCATGAAGGCGCTCGGGTTCAGCGAGCGCGACCGGCTGCCCCGCTTCGTCAGCCAGCAGATTCACTACACGCTCGAGGCGCGCGAAGCCGAGTACGAGTTGGTGCCGATCTCGCTCGATCAAGGCCTCGGCATTCTCGTCTGGAGCCCGCTCGCGGGCGGCCTGCTGTCGGGCAAGCATCGGCGCGGCGTCACCCCCGAAGGGACGCGTCAGCTCGCGGGCTGGACGGAGCCGCCGATTCGCGACGAAGAGCGGCTTTGGTCGATCGTCGACGTGCTCGTCGATATCGCCGGCGCGCGCAACGTATCGGCGGCACAGGTTGCGCTCGCATGGACGCTCGGCCGACCCGCCGTGGCCTCCGTGATCATCGGCGGGCGCAACGAAGCGCAGTTGCGCGACAACCTCGGCGCCGCGGACTTGAAGCTGACGGCCGAAGAAAGAGCCCGGCTCGACAAGGTCAGCGTTCCTGCGCTGCTTTACCCCTATTGGCACCAGGTGCAGACGGCCAGCGATCGTCTCGGGCCAGCCGACCGGTCTCTGCTTGCGCCGTTCATCGAAAGCTAGATTGTCGTCCGCAACGAGACAGTGATTCGCATGGGTGATGGATTTCAAATTCGTTAGGCGCCCTAAACTTCGGAGCGTGGTGAACGGCAACGTATCGTTCGTTGCCGCGGAACACCGATTCTGGAGATCGACATGCTTGAAATCCGCCGCGCAGACGAGCGCGGACGCGCCGAACACGGCTGGCTCAGCTCCCGCCACTCGTTCTCGTTCGCCAATTACTACGACCCGAAGCAGATGGGCTTCTCCGACCTGCTCGTCATCAACGACGATCGCGTCATGCCCGGCCGGGGCTTCGGCAAGCACCCGCACCGGGACGTCGAGATCTTTTCGTACGTGCTCGAAGGCGCGCTCGAACACAAGGACTCGATGGGCACCGGTTCGGTGATCCGGCCTGGCGACATCCAGTTGATGAGCGCGGGTACGGGCGTCGCGCACAGTGAGTTCAACCCGTCGAGCACGGAGCCGGTCCACTTTCTGCAGATCTGGATCGCCACTGCGGCGAAAGGCGCGACGCCGCGCTACCAGCAGCGGACGTTCTCCGATTCGGAAAAGCGTGGCCTGCTTCGTCTCGTGATCTCACCGGAAGGCGGCGACGACGCGCTGCAGATCCGGCAGGATGCACGTGTCTACGCCGGCCTTTTCGACGGCGACGAGCAAGCTCGCCTCGATCTGGAAGCAGACCGGTTCGCCTACGTTCACGTCGCGCGCGGCAGCATCAGCGTGAACGGCACCGTGCTGTCGGAAGGCGACGGCGTCCGCGTGCGCGCCGAGCGGAGCCTGACGCTCACGGACGGGCATGACGCGGAAGTGCTCGTGTTCGACCTGCGCGACATCGAAGTCTCCGACTTCTGGGCGTAGACGCGCGAAGCGATGAGAGGCGCTTAGTTCTGCTTACGAAGCGGCATGACGCGATCGAGCGATGCCTTCAGATGCCGTTGCATCGCGGCCTGGGCCTGGATCGCGTCGTGCGCTTCGAGCGCCTCGAGAATCTCCTTGTGCTCGTCGAGCGCCGCCTGCCAGGTCGTCTCGTTCTCGAAGTGATCGCGCAGCTTCGCGGAGAGCGGGCTATGGCGCTCATCGAACAGCGAGCCGACGGTGCGTTCGAGCAGGTCGTTGCCCGTCATTTGCGCAATCGCGACGTGAAACGCCCGATCCAGGGCCGTCGGCTGCTGCCCCGCCTCGACTTCGCGCACCATCTTGTCGTAGAGCGTGCGCAGCGCCTTCAGCGCTTTCGGTTTCGCGAACGGCGCGACGCATGCCGCAACCGCGCCTTCAATGACGACGCGCGCTCCCATGATGTCGACCAGGCTCTCGCCGAGCTCCGCTTCGGGCCGCACGGCATCGCGAACCGCGCTCGGCGTCGCGCATGCATAGACGCCGGACCCCATGCGGATCTCGACGCGCCCCTCGAGCTCGAGCGCGACGAGGGCTTCGCGCACCGACGGCCGCGATACGCCGAGTTGCTCGGCCAGCACGCGCTCGGACGGCAGCCGCCCGTTCTGCGTGAAGCCGGGCTGCTCCATCAATGCGCGCAGCTTGTCGGCAATTTGTAGGTAAAGACGCCGTGTTTCGGCGGGTTTGATGGCCACGTAACGGTTCCTGCTTGTCGGCAAACCATTGATCGACGATCGGCAAGCCTTTCCGGCTGCCTCGCGACGGGCGATTGTAAATCGAACCGATCGTCGCGCAAATGCGACGCCCGCGCGCGATCGAAGCTGTCCCCCATGACTCGCCACCGGCGACCTCGGGTAAAACTGGCTTGACCAGCTCTGTCAGTTTCGATATTTTCGCAACTGGTAAGGCCAGAAGCAACAGCGAGGCAACGTCGTTCACGACGACTTCATCGCTCGCGCACGCTCAACCCGCATCGCGCCGCCGCGCGACGCATTCCGCTCCCAGAGAATCTCCGACCGTCGATGAAAACCGTCATCTGCGAAGAACCCGGCAAACTCGCCGTCGCCGACCAGCCCATCCCGCAACCCGGCCCGGACGACGTCCTGATCCGCGTCAAGCGAATCGGCGTATGCGGCACCGACCTCCACATCTTCACCGGCAACCAGCCCTATCTCGCCTATCCGCGCGTGATGGGGCATGAGCTCGCCGGCATCGTCGAATCGGGGCCGGCTGGCGCTCGCGTGCAAGCCGGCGACCAGGTCTATGTGATGCCGTATCTGTCCTGCGGCCGTTGCGTCGCCTGCCGGGCCGGCAAGACCAATTGCTGCACGAACATCCGCGTGCTCGGCGTGCACACGGACGGCGGCATGACGGAGTACCTTGCCGTGCCGCAAGCGTTCGTCTTCAAGGCCGATGGCGTCACGCTCGATCAGGCGGCCATGCTCGAGTTTCTCGCGATCGGCGCGCATGCCGTCGCCCGCGCCGACGTGAAAGCGAACGAGCGCGTGCTCGTGGTCGGCGCCGGTCCGATCGGCATGGCGGCCACGATCTTCGCCAAGCTGCGCGGAGCGCGCGTCTACGTGCTCGACGGCCGCGCCGACCGTCTTGCCGCGTGCACGACGGCGCTCGGCGCGGACGGCACCGTCGAGCTGGATACGAGTGAAGCCGGCGCCGACAAAGCGCGCCTCGCCGAGTTGACCGACGCGGAATTCTTCGAAGTCGTCTTCGATGCGACCGGCAACGCGAAAGCGATGGAGCGCGGCCTCGAATTCGTCGCGCACGGCGGCAGGTACGTGCTGATTTCGATCGTGAATAGCCGGATCTCGTTCTCGGACCCGGAGTTTCACAAGCGCGAAACGACGTTGCTCGCGAGCCGCAATGCGACAGTGGCCGACTTTGAAACGGTGCTCGCCGCGATGCGCGCCGGCAAAATCCCGACCGATGCGCTCAACACGCACAAGCTGTCGCTCGCGGAATTGCCGTCCGAGTTTCCGAAGCTGCTCGATCCGAGCGCGGGCGTCATCAAAGCGCTCGTTGCCTGCTGAGGCCGCACAACGCCCACGCTTGCCCTACTCGCTACGCTGGCCGTGGCGCCTCGCCCCGGCCGGTAACGGGACATCACTGAACGATCATGAGCAACCCGATTCTCCAATTCGGCACGAGTCGATTCCTGCAGGCCCATGCCGACCTGTTCGTTTCCGAGGCGCTCGACGCGGGTCGCGCGCTGGGGAGCATCACCGTCGTCCAAACTACGACGAACCCCGAAAGCCGCGCACGCATTGAAGCGTTGCGCGCGCATGGACGTTATCCCGTGCGAATTCGCGGCTTGCGCCACGAAGCGGTTGTCGACGCGACGGTCGATTGTCATGCGGTCAGCGAAGCGCTCGACGCCAACAGCGAGTGGCCGCTGGTGCTGGAACGATTCGTTCACGATGCACGCGTCGTGATCTCGAATACGAGCGATAGCGGCTATGTTCTATTCGACGAAGACACGCCCGCACTGCTCGAACCTGGCGCTGCGCCGCCGCGCGGCTTCGCCGCCAAGCTCGTCGTCCTGCTCCACGCCCGCTTCCGGGCTGGCGGCGAGCCGCTGACCGTATTGCCTTGCGAGCTCGTCTCGAACAACGGCGATACGCTGCGCACGCTCGTCGCCGGGATTGCGCGCGTGTGGGCAATCGATCCGGCGTTTCTGAGCTACATCGAAGAGCGCTGTGTATGGGTGAACTCGCTCGTGGACCGTATTGTCTCCGAGCCGATACGGCCGATCGGCGCGATCGCCGAGCCGTATGCGCTGTGGGCCATCGAGCGCCGCCCTGGCATGGTGCTGCCCTGCGAGCACGAGGCCATGATCGTGACCGACGATCTTTCGCACTACGAACGGCTGAAATTGCTGCTGTTGAATCTCGGCCACACCTATCTCGCCGAGCGCTGGCAGACCGATCGCCGCCCAGCCGACGAAAACACGCTGCACGCCATGCGCGATCCCGCCCTACGGGCTGACCTCGAGTCGCTGTGGCGCGACGAAGTTCTGCCGGTCTTCGATGCACTCGGCAAAGCAACCGCCGCTCGCGACTATCTCGACGAAGTCCGCGAGCGTTTCGAAAACCCGTTTCTCGATCATCGGCTAGCCGATATCGCGCGCAATCACGACGAGAAGAAGCGTCGCCGCTTTCAGCCCGTCATCGATCTGGCGCGCGAGCTCGGATTGAAGATCGAGCAGCCCCGCCTGCATGCGGCGCTTCGCGTGGCCATGCCCACGTGACGCGGTTGCAGGTTCATTTACGAGGCATCGCGGCGAGCCGCCGGTTTCGCATGACAGATGCCCTACTCAAGGAGACTATCAGATGAGAAAGATGCGTTGGGTCGTTGTTTTTCTATGCTTTCTCGCAATCGCCGTCAATTACATCGATCGCGCCAATCTCGCGGTCGCGGCCCCCCAGATCGAAAAGGCGCTCGGCATCGGTCCGGCGCAAATGGGCCTCATTCTGAGCGGGTTCTTCTGGACCTACGCCTTCATGCAGATGCCGTTCGGCTGGTTCGTCGATCGCGTCGGCGCGCGCATCGCGCTGCCGCTCGCGGTCGGCTGGTGGTCGCTTTTCACGGCCGCGACGGCGGGCGTGTCGAGCGTGGCGTCGATGTTCGGCTGCCGGCTGCTGCTCGGCGTCGGCGAAGCCGGCGCCTATCCCTCGTGCGCCAAGCTCGTGAGCCAGTGGTTCAAGCCTCACGAGCGCGCGCTCGCGACCAGCATCTTCGATAGTGGTTCGCGAGTCGGCTCGGCACTGTCGATCCCCGTCGTCGCCCTCATTATCGGCACGTTCGGATGGAAAGCCGCCTTCGTCATCACCGGTTTGCTCGGCGCCGTCTGGATCGTGGGCTGGCTCATCATCTATCGCGGCCCGGCGCACGGTGACATGACAGGCGAGCGCGACGTCGTTCACGTGCCGCGCGCGGCCGGCGACAGCGACGGCGACGAAGCGAACAACGTGACGTGGGCGTCGCTCTTTCGCCATCGCACCCTCTGGGGCATGATGCTGGGCTTCTTCTGCCTGAACTTCGTCATTTACTTCTTCATCACCTGGTTTCCGACCTATCTCGTGCAGACGCGCGGCTTTTCGCTGAAGTCGCTCGGCACGCTCGGCATGATTCCCGCGCTGACCGCGATCCCGGGCGGCTGGATCGGCGGGCTCGTCTCCGATGCGCTCTATCGCCGCGGTCTCTCGCTGACTGCCTCGCGCAAGATCTGCATGGTGGGCGGCATGCTGATGTCGTCGGTCATCACGTTGTCGGCATTCACCTCGAATGTCTATCTGATGCTGGCGTTCTTCGGCATTTCCTACGGCAGTCTCGCCTTCGCCGCCGCAAGCATCTGGTCGCTGCCGGGCGACGTCGCGCCTACGCTGCGTCACGTCGCTTCCATCGGCGGCATCCAGAACTTCGCATCGAATCTGGCCGGCATCGTCATCACGACGTTCACCGGCTTCATGGTCGCCATGACGAAGGGCTCGTTCACGATTCCGCTCGTCGTCGCGGGTGGCTTCTGCTTTCTCGGCGCGTTCAGCTATCTCGTGATCGTCGGCCGCATCGAGCCGCTCTCGCTCGAGCGCGAGCGCCGCGAGATGCCGACCGGCGCAAGGACGCCGATCTGATCGTTCGTTTCACCCTGTTTGACAAGGCCCGATATGTTGACTCCAGCTCCCACCCAGGCACCGGCCGCGCACGCTGTCATCCGCCTTCATCCGAACGACGACGTCGTCATCGCCACGCGTCAACTCGTCTCGGGGACCCGCATCGATGCCGAGGATCTCGTGGTCACGGGCCTCGTTCCGCCCGGGCACAAGATCGCGACGCGGGCGATCGCCAAAGGCGAGCCCGTGAAGCGCTACAACCAGATCATCGGCGTCGCCCTCGAGGACATCGCGCGCGGCCAGCACGTGCACGTTCACAACCTCGGCATGGCCGAGTTCGAGCGCGAGCACGCGTTCGGGATCGATACGCATCCGACAGAGTACGTCGCCGACCCGGCCACCTTCATGGGCATCAGGCGAGCGGACGGCCGCGTCGCCACGCGCAATTACATCGGCGTGCTGACGAGCGTGAACTGTTCGGCCACAGTCGCGCGCGCCATCGCCGATTATTTCCGGCGCGACGTCCATCCCGAAGCGCTGGCGGAGTTCCCCAACGTCGACGGCGTCGTCGCGCTAACGCATGGTCTCGGCTGCGGCATCGACATGCAAGGCGAAGGCATCGCGATCCTGCGCCGCACGCTGGCCGGCTACGCGGTCCACGCGAACTTCGCTTCCGTGCTATTCGTCGGCCTCGGCTGCGAGACCAACCAGATCGGCGGCGTACTCGAATCGGGCGGGCTGACCGAGTCCGACATGCGTTTGCGCACGTTCACGATTCAGGACAGCGGCGGCACGCGCAAGACGATCGAGCGCGGCATTGCGATGGTCCGCGAAATGCTGCCCGAAGCGAATCGCGTTAAACGAGAGCCGGTGCCGGCCTCGCATCTCGTCGTGGGGCTTCAGTGCGGTGGGTCCGACGGCTATTCGGGCATTTCGGCCAACCCGGCGCTCGGCGCGGCCGTCGATCGCCTGGTCCGGCACGGCGGGACCGCCATTCTTTCGGAGACGCCCGAAGTCTATGGCGCCGAGCATCTGTTGACGCGTCGCGCCGTGAGTCCCGAAGTCGGCGAGAATCTGCTCGCACGAATCGGCTGGTGGCAAGACTATTGCGCGCGCAACGGCGCGGCGATGGACAACAACCCTTCGGCCGGCAACAAGGTGGGCGGCCTCACGACGATCCTCGAAAAATCGCTCGGCGCCGTGGCGAAAGGCGGAACGACGAATCTCGTCGCGGTCTACGAGTATGCGCAGCGGATCGACGCGAAGGGGTTCGTGTTCATGGATTCGCCCGGCTACGACCCGGTATCGGCGACGGGCCAGGTCGCGTCGGGCGCCAATCTGATCTGCTTCACGACGGGCCGGGGCTCCGCATACGGCTGCGCGCCGTCGCCGTCGCTGAAGCTCGCGACGAATACGGCGCTCTGGGAGCGTCAGCAAGACGACATGGACATCAACTGCGGCGGCGTGATCGACGGCACCGCGACCATCAACGAGCTCGGCGAGGCGATCTTCCGCATGATGCTCGACTGCGCCTCCGGCACGCGCTCGAAGAGCGAGTTGCATGGATACGGCCAAAGCGAGTTCGTACCCTGGCAGGTAGGCGTCATTACCTAAGTGCTGCGCAACGCTTGACGCGGCGACGCAAGCCCGGCCCCGGTCGCGTTGTCGCATCGTCGCGCACTCGGCACGCATTTGCCGGTCAATAGATAGGATACCGAACGAATCATGAAGATGACCTTCCGCTGGTATGGCGACAACGATCCGATCCCGCTCGCCTATATTCGCCAGATTCCGGGCATGCACGGGATCGTGTCGGCGATCTACGACGTGCCCGTCGGCGATGTCTGGCCGCTCGATAAGATCCGCGCGCTGAAGGAAAAAGTGGAGTCGCACGGGCTCAAGCTCGAAGTGATCGAAAGCGTGCCTGTGCATGAGGACATCAAGCTCGGCAAGCCCACGCGCGATGCGTTGATCGCGAACTACGGGCAGACCCTGCGCAACCTCGCCGCGTGCGAGGTGAAGGTCGTCTGCTACAACTTCATGCCCGTCTTCGACTGGACTCGCACGTCGCTCGAAATGCGGCTGCCCGACGGCTCGACGACGCTCGCGTTCGATGCCGACGCAATCGAAGCGCTCGACCTCTCGAAAGGCATCGCGCTGCCCGGCTGGGATACCAGCTATCGTCCCGACGAGTTGAAAGCGCTGCTGCACGAGTACGAAACGCTCGACGAATCGGGGCTCTGGGCCAACCTCGAGTACTTCTTGCGTGCCATCGTTCCTATCGCCAAAGACTGCGGCATTCGGATGGCAATGCACCCCGACGATCCGCCGCGTCCGATCTTCGGCCTCCCTCGCATCGTGAAGAATCGTGACGACCTCGAGCGCCTGCTTTCGATCGTCGACGATCCCGCGAACGGACTGACGCTCTGCTCGGGTTCGCTCGGCGCCGACCCGCGCAACGATATTCCCGCGCTCGTGCGCGAGTTTGGCGCGCGCGGCCGCATCCATTTCGCCCACTTGAGGAACGTGCGAACCAATGCGGAGGGCGACTTTTACGAGACTTCGCATCGCTCAGCCGACGGGTCGCTCGATATGGCCGAGATCGTCAAGGCTTACTTCGAAGTCGGGTTCGAGGGCTATGCCAGACCCGACCACGGCCGGATGATCTGGGGCGAGACGGGGCGAGCGGGCTACGGCCTTTTTGATCGAGCGCTCGGCGCCGTTTATTTGAACGGGCTGTGGGAAGGATTGGAAAAGGCGGGCGGCGCTTGATCTGCGCGGTGGCCGTCGCGTCCGCGCGGAGGACTTTGCTATTATGCCTGTACAAATATACAGGTTGCCGTTCCGCCCGTGCTTACCGACGTTCCGTCCCCGCTCTATTACCTGCATAACTTCGAACGCGCGCTCGCGTGGCTCGCGCAACGCTACGACGACCTGCTCGACGCGACCGAGCACGCCTTTCTTGCCGAATTCCCTCGCCTTCCGCTCAACTCGCGCGCGCTGCTCGTGCGCATGCTGATGCGCAAGGGCATGATCTTTCGCACAAGCCGCCTGACGTACGAAGAAGTCGGTTGCCCGGTCGCAGCCGCCGCTCCGCTCGCGGTGCTCGGCTGGGTCGATCCCGATCCGCCGCTGACGATCGACGCGCTCTTCGCACTGTCAACGCGTTCCGAGCTGCAGCGGATTTTCAGTGACGCGGACATCTCGAAGTCGGCGCGCAAGTCGGAGTGGCTCGATCTTCTACGCGCGAGGCACACGGACGCGCGGCGTCTCGTTGATTGGGATGCCGACACGCCGGATCAGATTCTCCATGTCGCCATCGCACCGCTTGCCGATCGGCTGAAGCTCCTGTTCTTCGGCAATCTGCATCAAGACTGGTCCGAGTTCGTGCTGGCGGATCTCGGTGTCTACCAATACGAGACAGTATCGATCGCCCCTTCGGCGCGAGCGTTTCGGCAACGGGCCGACGTCGAGGCCTGGCTCGCTCTGCATGCCTGCCGAGAAGCGCTCGATGCCGCCGAAGAAGTCGATTCGCTCGAGTCCGTCTTTGCGGCGACGAGATCGATCGAGATCGACAATGCGTGGCTGGAGACGCGTCGAGCAAAACTGCTATTTGGCATCGGCCAATGCGCGGAACGACGGCATCAATGGGATCTCGCGCTGACGGTCTACGAGCGTTGCACCTGGCCGGGCGCTCGCCAGCGCCGCATGCGCGTGCTCGAACGTTGCGATCGGTTCGGCGATGCATTGGCGCTCGCCTCGGAGGCTGAGCTCGCTCCGGAAAACGAAGCCGAGAGCCAGCGCGTCGCGAGACTGCTGCCGAGGCTGCGGCGTCGCTTGCAACTTCCGGCCTTGCGCGTCGAGCGCGCCTGCGTCATTCCACGCGATCTCCTCACGCTCTCGCGCCCCGAGGAACCGTTCGCCGTCGAATATGCAGTCCGCGATCACCTCGACACGCCGTCCGCCCCTGTCTACTACGTCGAAAACACGCTCATCAACTCGCTCTTTGGACTGCTTTGCTGGGAAGCCGTATTCGCGCCGGTCTCCGGCGCCTTCTTCCACCCATTCCAGCGTGGTCCTGCCGATCTGCACGCCCCTGACTTCCATGCACGCCGTGCGACCGAGTTCGCTCGCTGCCTGGCGCAACTCGATAGCGGCACCTATCGCACGACGATCGTCGATCATTTCGAGCGCAAGGCTGGGCTGCAATCGCCGTTCGTCTTCTGGGGCATCCTCACCCGTGAGCTCCTAGAAATGGCGCTCGACTGCCTGCCGGCCGCGCATCTGAGGCTGTGGTTCAAGCGGCTGCTCGAAGACATTCGCGAAAACCGCTCCGGCCTGCCCGACCTTGTCCGGTTCTGGCCTGACGAACGACGCTATGAGCTGGTCGAAGTGAAAGGTCCCGGCGATAGACTGCAAGACAATCAAACGCGCTGGCTTGAATACTGTGTGCTTCACGGCATGCCCGTGCGCGTCGTCGATGTGCGCTGGGACGACGGCGAGGAGACCGGAGAAATCGAAGCGTCGTGCGCAACCTCGACCGCTGAAGCGACGCACTCCTCTGCCACCGATAGCACGGCGGGAGCATCGGCATGAGCTACGTCGTCGCCGTCCGCATGCTGTGCGAGTTCACGGCCAAGCGCGGCGATCTCGATCTGCGCTTCACACCCGCTCCCACCGCGCTGGAAGGAATCGAGGGGCATGCGGTGGTCAGCGCACGGCGTGGGCCTCGCTACGAGTCCGAAATTTCCTTGACCGGCACGCATCGAGAACTGACCGTGCGCGGCAGAGCGGACGGTTATGACCCGGCCGACAATCGACTCGAGGAGATCAAAACGTACCGCGGCGATCTCGACGCGATGCCGGACAATCACCGTGCGCTGCACTGGGCACAAGCGCTCGTCTACGGGCACTTGTTGTGCCAAGCGCGCGAACTGTCGGAGCTGCATGTCGCCCTGGTCTACTTCGATGTCTCGACGCGCAAGGAAACGGCGCTCACTCGAACATACCATGCAGCCGAACTCGAAACGTTCTTCGTCGAGCAATGCGAGCGATTCCTCGACTGGGCCGCGCAAGAGCAAGCCCACGCTCAAGCGCGCAACGCGGCCTTGAGCACCCTTGCCTTTCCGTATCAGACGTTCCGAACGGGCCAACGCGAGCTTGCCGTGGCCGTCTACCGTGCCGCGCGCGACGGCAGGACGCTGATGGCGCAAGCGCCGACCGGCATCGGCAAAACGCTTGCGACGCTCTTCCCCGCACTGAAGGCCTGCGGGGAAGACCGCGTCGAACGCATCTTCTTTCTCACGGCCAAGACGCCGGGCCGTGCGCTTGCGCTCGAGGCGATCGATGCGCTTGGCGCGGAAACAGGCGGGCTGCCGCTTCGTACGCTCGAACTCACCGCACGCGACAAGGCGTGCGAGCACCCGGACAAAGCCTGTCACGGCGAATCGTGTCCGCTTGCGCGCGGCTTTTATGACCGTCTCGGCGCGGCTCGCCGCGCGGCGCTCGCCACGCGGCGCCTCGATCGGGCGGCGGTGCGCGAAATCGCACTCGCGCACAAGGTGTGCCCCTACTACCTCGCGCAGGAATTGGTGCGGTGGAGCGATGTCGTCATCGGCGACTACAACTATTACTACGACAGCAGCGCATTGCTGCATGCGCTGGCGCGGCTAAATCAATGGCGCATCGCCGTGCTCGTCGACGAAGCACACAATCTGCTCGAGCGCGCGCGCAAGATGTACACAGCCTCGCTCGATCAAAGCGCCTTGCGCAAAGCGATCAAAGCGGCGCCCGCGGGTTTGAAGAGATCGCTCCAACGACTGCAGCGAGAATGGAACGCGCTCGCTCGTACGCAAGGCACCGCCTACCAGGTCTACGACGAGATACCGAAGACGCTGCTCAACACCGCGCAGAAGTTCATCGGCCTGGTCAGCGAGCAACTCGGAGAAACATCGGCCCAGATCGAAGAGCCGCTGCTGCAATTCTTCTTCGATACAACGCATTTCGTCGCACTCGCGGAGCAGTTCGACAATCATTCTCTGTTCGATGCGACATCGGTCGAGCACATTGCGCGTGGCCGCGCACGAAGGACCTCGACGCTATGCGTGCGCAACGTCGTTCCAGCTCCATTCCTCGCCGCTCGGCACGCCACGGCGCATTCGACGGTCCTGTTCTCGGGCACGCTCAACCCGCAACACTTCTACCGCGACATGCTCGGCTTGCCCGACACGACGGCATGGCTCGACATCGAAGGCCCGTTCCGATCCGAGCAGCTCACCGTGCAAGTAGCAGGCCATGTGTCGACGCGCTGGCGAGACCGCGAGCGATCGCTCGAGCCGATCGCCGATCTGATTGCCGAGCAATATGCGGCTCGCCCCGGAAACTATTTAGGTTTCCTCAGCAGCTTCGACTATCTCGATCGCCTCTGCACGCTGATTCGCACGCGGCATCCGCATCTGCCGATATGCAAACAAGCGCCAGGCATGGATGAGGCAGCGCGCGACGCGTTCCTCGCGCGCTTTCGCGCGACGGATTCGTGCATCGGCCTTGCCGTGCTGGGCGGGGCGTTTTCGGAAGGTATCGATCTCGTCGGCGAGCGGTTGATCGGCGCGTTCATCGCCACGTTGGGCCTTCCGCAGGTCAACGAGATCAACGAGCAGATGCGGCTTGCAATGGAAGCCCGCTTCGGCAGCGGCTATGACTATGCCTATCTTTATCCGGGACTGCAAAAGGTCGTTCAGGCCGCAGGGCGGGTAGTCCGGAGCGAAAACGATGTAGGCGTGCTCCATCTGATCGACGATCGCTACCGCCGTCCCGAAGTACGGCGGTTGCTGCCTCGCTGGTGGCGATTGCCGTGAGCCGCGATACGGGTTAGGACACCGAAACGCCGAGCAGGCGGCCTATCCCGAACGTGAACGCCGCGGCGACGAGGCCGATCACGACCTGTCTGATCGCGGAAAATGCCGCGCTGCGTCCGTTGAAAAGCGACGTGAAGACGCCGATGGCCGCGAGCGCGGCGGCGCTGAGGACGATACATTGGGCGATCGCACTCACGCCCGACGCCCAAAGAAACGGCATCGCCGGGAAAATCGCGCCGGTCGCGAAGAGGACGAACGATACGGCACCCGCGGACCACGGATTGCCGCCCAGCTCCGCCGGGTCGAGGCCCAACTCCTCACGCGTCAGCGTATCGAGCGCCTTGTCCTTGTCGCGCATCAGCTGGGCCGCCACGCGCTTCGCAGTGGCCATGTCGAGCCCTTTCGCGCGAAAGATGAGCACGAGTTCGTGCTCCTCGGTATCGGGCGAGATCTTCAGCTCGTCGGCTTCCTTCGCGATCTGCGTTCGAGCAAGCTCGCGAGCGTTCGTCACCGACAGCCACTCGCCGAGCGCCATCGAGCATGCGCCCGCGATGAGCCCGGCCAAGGCCGTGAGCACGATCGCGCGGTTGCCTGTTCCGGCGCCGGCGACGCCCATCACGAGACAGAAGTTCGAGACGAGGCCGTCGTTCGCGCCGAGCACGGCCGCGCGCAGGTCGTTTCCCGACGAGACGCCTTTGTGCCAAGACTCGGCCGCCGCGATACGGGCACCCTGCGTCGTCCCGCCGCTCTGGCCGTGCGCGAGCTCCTGAACGATCCCCGCGTGAAGGCGCTCCTCGGCCGAGAGTTGACCGGCATCGGGCTGATCGGCGTATTTGTCGCGATCCGCATATTCCGCCGCCGCGAGCGTCGGCAAGACAAAGCGCGGGCCGAATGCGCGAACGAGCATCTGCATCAAGCGAGTTTTCAGCGCGAGGCCTGAATGCGGCCGTACCACGCCGCTCGCCCTCAGCTTATCGGCCCAGATCTGCGCATGTTGTCGTTCGGCTGCCGCGAGCTCGCGGTAGACGTCCTTGCGCACCGTATCGCGCTCCGCGTTGGCGAGCGTTTCGTAGAGCGCTGCGCTGTGCAGTTCGTCCGACAAGTTCGCCTTGTAGCGCCTTACTTCGTGCTTCGAAGCCATCTCCCGCTCCCCGTTCGCCGATCAGCGACCGCATGTGCCGTCGTGCCGCAAGCGGCATGCTCGCCGACTCGATGGTAGCGCTTGCCACCTGCGGGTGAGCGGAGAACGGAAACAGCCGGGTCAATCGATGGCTGCCGACGAACGACTGATGAAGGATCGACATCCGTCGCGCGGCGATGTCAGCCGGTCATGCCGTCGACACAAGCGCGTATCGGCCGCACTGGCGCCGAACGCTGAACCGAGCGACGCGAGCCCCGGAATGGCGGTTTCGAGCGACGAACGCACGCTCGACCAATGGCCGCACGCGGCGCAGCGCACGCGAGGGTCGTCCTGCGTCGCCGAGCCGGCGTGATGCTTCGATACCGCTGTCATTTCGCGAGCCGCTCCCAGTAAGGGGCGAACAGATGAGCGGAAAGCAAATAACCGACGACGACGTTCACGACGACACCGGCCGCGAATACAGCCAACGGCTTTTTGCCCGTTGCCGCGAGACTCGAAAATCTCGTCGTGAGCCCGATGCTGAGGAAGCAAAGCGTAAAGGCCCAGATACGGAGCGTCGTGATCGGCGCGACGAGCGCGGGCGTGACGATCGCACGATAGTCGCCGATCGAGTAATGGCTGGCGACCCACGTGACGAATGCCGATGCGACGACGAAGCCGATGACGAACTTCGGGAAGCGCGCCCAGATTTCGCCTGCGCCGGTCCGCGTACGAATGCCGTCGGCAGCATCCTGCCAGCGGCTCGTCGCGACGATCGCGAGCACGAAGGCCCAGATGCCGATCCAGATATCGCGGCCGATCACTTTCATCAGTGTGAACGCTTGGACGGACGCCTCGGGCGATCCCGCAATCGCGCCGCCCGCGTGACGCGCGATATCGCCGTACGCCTGCGCGGCAGCGATTCCCGCGGCGTCCGCGAACTCGGACGTGCCGATCCACGCGCCCGCCACGCCAGTGGGCAGGCCGAGCGCTCGCGAGGCGAACGGCAGCACGAAGACCATCACGATCGCCCAGACGACGACGAGCGTGATCGCGACCGAAGCCTGCTCCCGTTTGGCGCGCACGGCGCCGGCAACGGCGATCGAAGCCGAAACGCCGCATACGGCGCCGCCGACACCGAGCACGGCGGCGAAGCGCGGCTCGAGTCCTGCCCAGCGCGCGACGATGAAGATCGTGAAGAACGTGACGAGCGAAACGATCGTCGCCTGGCCGAGCGCAACGGGTCCGGCCCAGACGAGCAGCGTAAAGGGCAGCGTCGCGCCGAGCAGAACGATGCCGACCTTGATGAAGAGCTCGACGCGCAGCGCCGGCTTCAGCCATTCCGGCACGCCGAACACGTTAGAGACGACGAGGCCGAGCGCCAACGCCACGAGCGGCGGCTCGAGGTTGTAGCGCACGGCGATCGTCCAGGCCCCGAAGGTGAAGACGAGCGCCGACACGGTGAAGAGCACGACGAAAGCGCGGACGAATTGGAGCGCGGAGCCGCCTTGCGCGGCGATACTCACGCCGAAGAGCACGGCAAACGCCGCCCAAAGCGCGAGGTAAGAAACGATGTGCGAACCCAGGTCGCCGGCGGCGCCGGACCATGCGCTCCATTTCGCCGGCGCCACGGCGATCGACTTGATGCTGCCGCCGGCCGCGAAGAAGGCATAAGCGATCACCACGACGCCGAGGCCGATCCAGACGGCCCACCAGTCTTCCGTCGCAAACAAACCGCTCGGCCTGGCCGACCGTTCCCCAGGCGCATGCCCGGGACGCGCACTCTCTTGAATTTGCGTCATCGCTCTCCCCGAAGGCGCGGCATGGTGCCGCTTTCTCGCCGCGTTCTCGCCTTGCGCGCTCATGACGCGGCCCACTGACTGCATGGCGAGAATTCTGGGCGCGGCGCGCCTCGAGGCAAACGAATTTATCGCGCTATCGATACCACCGAATCAGCTTTGCCGCGGCGCATAGCGGAACGCGCGAATCGGACCGCTCGTCATCGTCCGCCTGCGCGCCGCTCGAGGAAAGTTCGCAACCGTTCGAGCCCAGCATCGATGCGCGCGACGTCGCAGGCGTAACACCACCGAACATACCCTTCCCCCTCCGGGCCGAACGCGCTGCCTGGCGCGAGCCCAAGACCGGCTTCACGGACGAGCGCCTTGCAGAGCGCAAGGCTTTCGCCGGCACCCGGCATTGAGAAAAAGAGGTACATGGCGCCCGGCGGGGACGTCACGTCGACACCGGGCAACGCCTGCAAAGACTGCACGAGGTGGTCTCGGGCCACGCGCAGATCGCCGAGCAATTGCCGTGGCGTGCTCCCGCCATCCGCGAGCGCGGCAATTCCGGCCTGCTGCACGAACGACGGCGCACACGATGTGTTGTATTCGATCAGCTTCGCGAGGTCCTCCATCAACGCAGCCGGGGCAACGAGCCAGCCGAGGCGCCAGCCCGTCATCAGGTAAGCCTTCGAAAACGAGTTCACGCAAATGACGCGCTCGTCTCTCGACGCGATGTCCAGAAAAGACGGCGCGCAGGCGTCTCGACGGACATCGTCGTAGTAGAGCCGCTCGTAGACCTCGTCCGCGAGAATCCAGATGCCGTGGCGCCGGCAATGATCGAGCACCGTCTGCTGCTCGTCGCGAGTCAGTACCCAGCCCGACGGATTGTTCGGCGAGTTGACGATGAGAAGCTTCGTCGACGCGGTGAGCGCCGCGAGCAGCTTGTCGAGGTCCAGCCGCCAGCCGTGAGCGCCATATTCGAGCGAGACCGTCTCGACATCGGCGCCGAGGATCTTCGGAATTTCGACGATGTTGGGCCAAAGCGGCGTGACGGCGACAACGCGATCGCCTGCCCCGACGATCAATTGCGATGCGAGCATGAGCGCGTTGACGCCGGCGCTGGTAACGGCCACATGATCGACGGACGTCTGCCCGTGCAACGCCGATACATGGCGCGCGATAGCTTCGCGCAGCGGTGCGATGCCGAGGTTGTGCGTGTAGAACGTCGCCCCGGAACTGAGCGCCTCCGATGCGGCATCACGGATGAAACGAGGCGTCACGCGATCGGATTCGCCGAACCAGAACGGCAGGACGTCGCTGTTGCCGAAGCCCGCGTTCGCGACTTCGCGGATCTGCGACGAACGCAATGCGCGCACGGCGTCGCGCGCGCTCGGTGCGTCGTTCGATTGGACTACTGAGGTATTCGACATGTCTTTGGGTGGACCGACGCGCAGCCGGCTCGGGCCGAACCGCGCGCGCGTTCGTGATCGATGATGGATTCAAGCGTTCGAAACACCAGGAGAACTGGATCAGATGCGTTGCATTCACGCATGCTTCCATTATTCCCTATTTCATGGCTACCGGCGTGAGCGGATTCGTCGGATGGAGCCGCACAACCCAGGCGTAAACATTGCAGCGTTTCCGCTATCCGTCACGCATGGCCGCGGCACAACGCCGCCGGACCATGCGGAAGAATCCGGTTCGATCGGCGGGGGGCAGTGGAGGACATCCGATGTTGGATGCAGCGCTTGCGCTTGCGGCCGGCGCGGCAGTTTGTGCCGGAGCCGCGCGCGTTGCCGTCGAATGGCGTCGGCTCGAGCACATGCCCGCGCTCACGCCGGCAACGCGGGCGTCCGGGATAGCCGGCTGCTCCGTGCAAGCGGGTACGTTTTCGATGTTTCACCGCATGCGCCCCGGGCCGCCTTCCGCCTCGAACTACCCGCCGGTCGTTCTCGTTCACGGTCTGGTGGTATCCAGCCGCTACATGGAGCCGCTCGCATGCGCGCTCAGTCGGAATTTTCGCGTCTACGCGCCCGATCTGCCCGGCTTCGGCGAAAGCGCCTGCCTCCAGCATCTTCACCGGCCGCCGCTGTCGGTCGTCGAGTTGGCTCATGTGCTGCATCTTTGGCTGCAGACGTGCGGGATCGAGCGTGCCATGTTCGTCGGCAATTCGTTCGGCTGCCAGGTGCTCGCCGAGCTTGCCGTACGCTATCCCGATGTCGTCGATCGGCTCGTGCTGCAAGGACCGACGACGGATCGTTTCGCCCGCTCGCTGCCGCGGCAAATTACGCGCGCGTTGATCAACGGCCGGCGCGAGCGGCGGCCCTCGCCCGCCCCCGTCGCCCGGATCGACTATGCGAAGGCGGGTATTGCGTACGCACTCGCCGCGATACGGATGGCAATGCGCGATCGGATCGAGGATCGGCTGTCCGATATCGTGGCGCCGACCCTCGTCGTACGCGGTTCCCGCGATTCGCTCGTAACGCAGCGTTGGGCCGAGGAAGTCGCCGGGCAATTGCCGAACGGCGAATTGCTCGTCATCGCGGGGGGCACGCACACGCTCAATTTCGTCTATCCGGAAAGTTTCGCGTTCGAGATCCTGCCGTTTCTGCTGCGTTCGCCTGAACCGGTCAGGCTGGTCGATGCCGTCTCGCATGCGGGAGCCCATTCGTGAACAGACCGCCGCGCGGAATCGCGCGCTTCGATTCGGCCGCCGCGATGGCACAAGCATTGGCGGCCTCGCTGAGGGGAGAGCCGTTCAGCAGCCCCAGCCAGTCGCCGCTGCTCGATGCCGCCATGCCGGCGATCAATTGCTTGCCGCGCACGGCGCGCGAATGGGCCTACGCGATCGGCGGCATGACCGAAAGCATCGGCCCGCGGGAAGCGCGCCGGCTCGATATCGAAAAGATCGCCGAATGGGTCGCCGGCCTGTACCCGGACGGCCCCTTCCCGGCCGCATTCGTCGGCTCCTCGAACGGCGCGCTCGTGCATGTCGCCGCCGCGCTGGGTGTTCCGTGGCTGCCGCAGACATTTCTCTGCCCCGTGCGCGCGCCGCTATCCGATCCCGACGATGCGCGTCGCGGCTTCGAAGAGGGTCGGCGCATCGTCGACGCGCTGCTCGAAGCCGACAGCCGCATCGCCGTCCATCACATGTTCGATCCGAACCAGGATCGATTGATGTTGCAGACGATGCGCTACTTCAGGCTCAAGCACCGCACGCTGCCGCTCGCCTACCGTGAATTCCTGCTGCGCAATCTGGCGCGCGGGGGCACGCTCTATGTCGCGGCGTGCAAACGCAGGTGGCCCGTCACTCGGTTGAACGAGCGCGCTTACTTTCAGTTTGGTGCGACAGGCGGCGCAACCGAGCATGAATACTTGCATGGAGGGCCGCGCGTGCGCGATTATCTGGCTCGTTACGGCAGCGCGCGCAGCCGTTGGGATCCGCCCGAGCCCGACGATATCGCACCGGAAGCAGAATGGGGCTTCGACGCGGCGCTCGTCGAGGAGTTGCTGGCAATGGGAGCGAGGATGAACTGGCGCATCGTCGAAATTCGCTTTCGCGAACCGGAGGCAGCGAGCTTCGTCGCCGCGAACATCTACCGCGACTGGTACCGCGACGCGGGCATCGAGCCGCGGCGGCTCGTCGTCGATTCTTTCCTGCTGATGGATCCGTTCACGACATTGCGACTGCACGCGCTACCGTTCTGGCTGCTCTTTTGCGTCGAGCAATCGGCCGATGCGCTGCGGCGCTTCCTCGCCGGGCAGCCGCCCTTCGAGGAAATCGACCTCATGCTGTTCTCGCACGGCACGGAGAGCATCGGGGTCGAGCCGATCGCGGGATGGCGCACGTTGATCGATTCCGCGACGCGCGAGGGGCGGTTTCTAGGCGTTGACGAAGCGCTCTATCCGCGCGACTTCGCCACGTTCACGCGCTTTCACCGCGCGCTTTCGCAGCTCGCGCCGCGCTACGAACCGCCGCCACGGCTTGCGCCCGCGCGCTTCGAGACCCTGCTGCACCAACACGGTCCGGCCAGCGATGTCCATTGCCTCGAACGTGCGCGCGCAGTGACATGAACGCCCACCACGCTCACTGACATGAAAATCCCGGTGCGCGCGACACTGCTCTCCGCCGCCGGCATCGCCGCGCTCGGCTATGGATCGATCGTCGCGATGCTGCTCTGGCTGCAGGGCCGGCTCATCTATCCGCTCGAACGGATCCGCGACATCCCTCCACACCCGGACGCCGATCGGCTCTCGCCCGCTGTCGTGCGAACGCGAGACGGCCTCGAGCTCGGCATTCGACATAAGCCGCCCGCCGCTCCCGACGCCGCGACCATCGTCCTCTTTCACGGTAACGGGGAAGACCTTTCGCAACGCGTGCACATCGCGCACGCGCTCGTCGAGGCGGGCTATGGGGTCGTCCTCGCCGAATACCGCGGCTACGGCGGCAACCCCGGCAAGCCGCACGAAGCGGGGCTCTACGCGGACGGCCGCGCGGCGCTCGAGTTCGCCTACCGGCAGACGTCGCGCGTCGTTTTGCATGGCTATTCGCTCGGCACCGGCGTCGCGGTTCAAATGGCGACCGAGTACCCTGTCGAAGCGCTGCTTCTCGAAGCGCCCTTCACCTGTATGGCCGATGTCGCCCGCACGCGCTTTCCCTACGTGCCCGTTCGCTGGCTGCTGCGCGACCGGTACGACAACCTTGCGAAGATCGGCGCCGTGCGCGCGCCCGTGCTGATCTACGGCGGCCTTGCCGACCAACTGATCCCGCCGCGCCAGTTCGCCGCGCTCCACGCCGCCGTACCCGGGCTGCGCCGGCTGGTGCTGATCGGCGACGCCGACCATGTCGACGTCTGGACCAAAGGCGGCGCCGGACACGTGCTTTCCTTCCTGCGTGCGCTTCACGCCGGAACGCGGAGCGCCAGCCCCGATACGCGGATGAGGTAGTATCCGCACTCCACTCGTTCCGTCGCTTGCGGCTTGCCAGACGTGTCACAAGATTCCGGCTTATCCCATCAGAACTTCGACGACTATTGCGCGCAAAAGGCCGGGCCGCCAGGCTCCAGCGTCTATTACGCGCTCCGGCAGGCGCCTGTCGCGCGGCAGCCGCTGCTGACCGCGCTGTTCGCGCTGCGCCGCGAGCTCGAGCAAACGGTCAAGGAAACGAGCGATCCGGCCATCGGCCGCACGAAGCTCGCCTGGTGGCAGCAGGAGCTCGGCGCGCTCGCGACGGGACGGCCCTCGCATCCGGTCTCGCTCGCGCTTGCCGCACACGGGGCCGATGTCGGCCGCGAAGCCGGAACGCTCGAAGCGCTCGTCGCCGGGTTCGAAATGGACCTCAATCAGGCGCGCTATCTCGACTTCGCCAACTTGCGCGGCTACATCGATAAGGTCGGCGGCGCGTTCGCAAGCGCGGTGGCCCGCGTCACCGCGCGCGAGCCCGAGGCCGCGGGCGAGTGGGCGCCGCCGCTCGGCAACGCGCTGATGCTGGCGCAGCTGGTTCAGGAGCTCGGCAACGATGCGCGCCACGGCCGCATCTATATTCCGATCGACGAACTGCAGCGCCATCAGGTCACCGCGGCCGATCTCATCAATCGCAAATACAGCGCCGAGTTCTCTGAGCTCATGCGCTTCCAGACGAGCCGGGCTCGCGACGCGCTCCAGGCGGCGCTCGCCGGCATCCCGGCCTCCGAGCGCAAGACCCAGCGCACGCTGCGCGCGCAATCGGCGATGGCGCTCGCGCTGCTCGACGAAATCGAGCGCGACGGCTACCAGATCCTGCATCAGCGGATCGCGCTCACGCCGATCCGCAAGCTGTGGATTGCCTGGCGCGCGGCGCGCGCACGGTAAGGCAGGGAGAGAGAAAGGGCAAGAAACGCAGAGTACCGGTCATCGACTCGCGGCGACGTTCCCGGGGAAAAAGGAAAACCTTCGGCCGCGCGTCAACGCTTATAGAGCTCGCGCACGGCATCCTCGATGTGCTGACGCAGCAGGTGGCGCTCTTCGGGCGTCATGTGACCGTCGCGCTGCGTCGTATCGAAGTCGAGCAGCGTGGTCGTGCGCACGATGGGCTCGGAAGCCGCGGCGGACGGTTGCTGCCGTTGAGTCCTCGGTAGAAAGCGCCTCGGCGGCGGCTGGGATTCGGCGGCGCCGCGCCGGGGCTGCCCGTAGACGTCCATCGAGCCGACGGTGCCGACGACTGCGCCGGCAATCGCGATCGCGACGACCTGCGCCCGCATGCGCGGCCATGCTCCCACCGTCATCTTGTTCCCTTCGTCATGCGGCAACCGGCTACCTCGAAATTACGTGTGCTACGCCCGGACCACGCCCAGGCAAAAAGGAATACTGATCGGACGGATGAAGTATCCACCGAAGAGCCGGCATCCGTGAAGCAGTTTATGGTCGCGGTGTTTACTCATCCCCCTTGCTGCGGGTAAATTTTGTAACTGACTGTAACCCGAAATTCGGACTTTCCCGACCTGCTTTGCAATCGCGCTAAGATGCCGCCCATGGAAACGAAAAACCCCTCCAAGATTCTCGTCGTCGACGACGACCCGCGCTTGCGCGATCTGCTGCGCCGCTACCTCGGCGAGCAAGGCTTCAACGTCTATGTCGCGGAGAACGCGCCCGCGATGAACAAGCTCTGGGTGCGCGAGCGGTTCGATCTGCTCGTGCTCGATCTCATGCTGCCCGGCGAGGACGGGCTCTCGATCTGCCGCCGCCTGCGCGGCAGCAACGACCGCACGCCGATCATCATGCTGACGGCAAAGGGGGAGGACGTCGATCGCATCGTCGGCCTCGAGATGGGCGCCGACGACTATCTGCCGAAGCCGTTCAACCCGCGCGAGCTCGTCGCGCGCATTCACGCGGTGCTGAGGCGGCAGTCGCCGTCCGAGCTGCCGGGCGCGCCGTCGGAGACGGCCGAGGTGTTCGAGTTCGGCGACTTCGCGCTGAACCTCGCCACGCGGACGTTGACGAAGGCAGGCCAGGAAATCCCGCTGACGACGGGCGAGTTCTCGGTGCTGAAGGTGTTTGCGCGCCATCCGCGCCAGCCGCTCTCGCGTGAAAAGCTGATGGAGCTCGCGCGCGGACGCGAATACGAAGTCTTCGATCGAAGCCTCGATGTCCAGATTTCACGCCTGCGCAAGCTGATCGAGACCGATCCCAGCAGCCCGCGTTTCATACAGACCGTCTGGGGCCTCGGCTACGTCTTCATACCCGACGGCTCGGCGTGACGCATCGCGCGCCGCCTTTTTCACACTCCCAGTAGCCCATGCGGATCGACCGGCGTTTCTTTACGCATGTCTTCGGCGGGCTATTCTGGCGAACGTTCCTGCTCATCGCGCTGCTGATCGCGGTCAGCCTCGCCGCCTGGTTCCAGAGCTTTCGCGTGATCGAACGCGAGCCGCGCGCGCAGCGCGTCGCGCTGCAGCTCGTCGCCGTCGTCAAGCTCACGCGCACGGCGCTGCTCTACTCCGATCCCGATCTGCGCCGCGCGCTGCTGCAGGATCTGGAAAGCAACGAGGGCGTGCGCGTCTACCCGCGCGAGGCAACGGACAAGTACACGCTGCAGCCCGACGAGTCGTTGAACCGGCTGATCGAGCATGATATCCGCGGGCGGCTCGGCGACGACACGGTCATCGCGCAGTCCGTCAACGATATCCCGGGCGTCTGGATCAGCTTCAAGATCGACGACGACGATTACTGGGTCGCCCTCGATCGCGAACAGCTCGACAACGTCACCGGCCTGCAGTGGGCGGGCTGGGGCATCTTCGCGCTCGCCCTTTCGCTCTTCGGCGCCGCGTTCATCACGAGCCTCGTCAACCGGCCGTTCGCGCGCCTGTCGGCCGCGGCGCGCAAGGTCGGCTCCGGTCAATCGCCCGAGCCGCTGCCCGAGCGCGGGCTCGGCGTTGCCGCCGAGACGAACCGCAGCTTCAATCAGATGGTGCGCGATCTCGAGCAGCTCGAGGCCGATCGCGCGGTCATGCTGGCCGGCATCTCGCACGACCTGCGCACGCCGCTTGCCCGGCTGCGGCTCGAAACGGAGATGAGCCCGTCTGATCAGGAGACGAAGGACGCGATGATCGACGACATCGAACAGATGGATATGATCATCGGCCGCTTCCTTGATTACGCGCGGCCCGCCCAGCATATGTCGGAATCGGTCGACCTGTCGCAAATCGCCGGCGAGATGGCCGCGCGGCTCGCGAGCGAGGACGGCGTGCGGCTCGCGACGAAGCTGGCCGCGTCGGCCGTCATCGAAGCCGATACGACCGACGTTCGCCGCGTGGTCGGCAATTTGCTCGAGAACGCAAGGAAGTACGGCCACAGCGAGGCGGACGGGATCCCTCACATCGTTCTGGAGACGCGCGTGGTGCATTCGCGCGTCGAGCTTTCGGTCCTCGACGAGGGCCCCGGGATTCCCGAGGACCAGCTCGCGCTCGTCACGCGCCCCTTTTACCGCGTCGATTCGGCGCGCAGCCAGGCGAACGGCACGGGCCTAGGCATGGCGATCGTCCAGCGACTCGTCAGCCGCCACCGCGGAACGCTGCGGTTGCGCAACCGCGTCCCTGGGCCCGGGCTCGAGGTCACGATCGAGTTCCCGGCGGCGAGGAGCATCTAAAGCCGGGGGGAGCGTCCGGGAAGACCGCCTCGAACGCATTGTGCCCGGTCTGCATGCGATGGCCGTCGCGCATGGTGCAACGACCGAAACTATCCTCCGCAATATAGAATTTCTATTGATATAGGAATCCAATAGTGTTATTGTAGCGGATGTGTAACGGAATCGTTACAGGCACCGGGTAGTTTTGGAAGACACCGTTTTTTCAACTCATAGAGGAGTCACTGCATGAAAACCGTGGGCGATAAACTCGAAGCGTTCACCGTCACCGCCGCGAAGCCGGGCTTCAACCATCATGAAGAGAACGGCCAGTCGGGGGTCGAAGAGATCACCGAACAGTCGTTCCCGGGCAAGTGGAAGATCATCTATTTCTATCCGAAGGACTTCACGTTCGTGTGCCCGACCGAAATCGTCGAGTTCGCGAAGCTGGCAAAGGACTTCGCGGAACGTGACGCCGTGCTGCTCGGCGGCAGCGGCGACAACGAATTCGTCAAGTTCGCATGGCGCCGTGAGCACAAGGACCTCAACAAGCTGAACCACTACTCGTTCGGCGACGTCAAGGGCGAACTGATCGACCAGCTCGGCGTGCGCGACAAGGAAGCCGGCGTGGCGCTGCGCGCGACCTTCATCGTCGATCCCGACAACACGATCCAGCACGTCTCGGTCAACAACCTGAACGTCGGCCGCAGCCCGCAGGAAATCCTGCGTATTCTCGACGGCCTGCAGACGGACGAGCTCTGCCCCTGCAACCGCGCAGTCGGCGGCGCAACGCTGTAAGTCAGCGATCGTCGGAGTAGGAGCCCGCTATGCTCTTTCAAGCCGGCGGGCTTTTTTGTCGAATCCCCGATAGGAGCTATCAATGGAATTCTTGTCTGCGATTAAAGACCGTATCCCCGATTACGCGAAGGACATCCGGCTCAATCTCGACGGCACGATCGCGCGCTCGTCGCTAGAGGGCAACGACGCGGTCGGCGTAGCATTGGCCGCCGCCTTCGCGGCGAAGAGCAAGACGATCGCCGACGCGATTCGCTCGTCGGGCGTGCTGTCGCCCGAAGAGATCAACGGCGTCCACACGGCTGCCGCGCTGATGGGGATGAACAACGTTTGGTATCCGTTCGTCGAGATGGCGGACGACGCCGATCTCAAGACGCAACGGCCCGAGCTGCGGATGACCGCGTACGCGACTCACGGCGGCGTCGACAAACGGCGCTTCGAGATGTATGCGCTCGCGGCTTCGATCGTCGGCAAGTGTCACCATTGCGTCGCTTCGCATTTCGCGATCCTGAAGAACGAGCAAGGGATGTCGGCCCAGCAGTTGCGCGACGTCGGCCGCATCGCCGCCGTCGTCAATGCGGCGGCGCAGGTGCTCGCCAACGAGGGGCAGTAACTCAGCTCGCTTGATCAGGCGCGCGCAGCAACACCGCGGCCTGCGCCTCGATCCCCTCGCCTCGCCCGAGATAGCCGAGCTTCTCGTTCGTCTTCGCCTTCACGTTGACGCGGGTGACCGGCAGACCGAGATCCTCGGCGATGTTGGCGCGCATCGCGTCGATGTGCGGCGCGAGCTTCGGGGCCTGTGCGATGACCGTGCTGTCGACGTTCTCGATCGCGAAGCCGGCCTTGGCGAGGCGCGCCGCGCATTCGCGCAGCAGCGCACGGCTGTCGGCGCCCGCGAAGCGCGCGTCGGTGTCGGGGAAATGGCGGCCGATATCGCCGAGCGCGGCCGCTCCGAAGAGCGCATCGGTGATGGCGTGCAGCAACACGTCCGCATCGGAGTGCCCGAGCAGTCCCCGGTCGTAGGGCACCGCCACGCCGCCGATGATGAGCGGCCGTCCCGGCACGAGCGCATGCACGTCATAGCCCTGCCCGATTCTGTAGTTCATTCGATGTTCCGGTTTCGATGGATGGGAGAGCCGAGATGGGCGCCGCGAAGCGGCGCTGCTCCTCGGGATTCAGGCGGCGCCGCCGTGCCGCAGGATCGCATCCGCGAGATCGAAGTCCTCGGGATAAGTCACCTTGAAGTTGCGCAAGCTCCCTTGAACGAGGCGCGGCGCGTGGCCGAGCCATTCGATCGCGCTGGCCTCGTCGGTCAGGTCGTGCCCGTCGCGCTGCGCGCGCTCGATCGCTTCGCGCAGCATGCCGATGCGGAACATCTGCGGCGTTTGCGCCTGCCAGAGGCCGTTGCGCGATTCGGTTCGAGCGATGCGCTCGCCGGACTCCACGTCCACGCGCTTCAACGTGTCGGCGACCGGCAGCGCGATGATGCCGCCGACAGGGTCGTCCTTGACCGCCGTGATCAGGGAGCGAATCAGCGCGGGCGTCACGCCCGGTCGGGCGGCGTCGTGCACGAGCACCCAGTCGTCGCCCGACGCGCCGAACTCCGCGAGCGCGGCGAGCCCGTTCATGACCGACGCCTGTCGCGAGGCACCGCCGCAGCGCCGGACGGCGAAGCGTAATCCGCCGAAGCGGCGAGCGTCGAAGTGGGTATCGTCCGGCGCGAGCACGACGAGCGTCTGCGCGAACTCGTTGCACGCATCGAACGCGGCAAGCGTGAAATGCAGCAACGGCCGGCCTGCAACGGTGCGGTACTGCTTGGGCGTGGGCGCGCCCGAACGGCTGCCGGTGCCGGCGCAAGGGATCAAGGCGAAGAAGCGGGAGGTCACAAAACCAACTTGCGGATCAAAAGTGGAGGACGGATTTTATAATAGGTGGTCGTTTCACTTCCTCATGCCTCAAACCGCCGGATCGTCCACCTTGCCTCTCCTGCCGTTTCCGCTCGTCAAGCCCGGCCAGCGCTATGCCTTCGACGGCACGCATGGCTCCTCCGATGCGCTCGTCATCGCCCGCTATCTGCAGATGGCCGGGAAATCGGCGCCGCTCGTCGCCGTCGTCTGCGCAAGCGCCGTCGATGCCCAGCGGCTCTCGCAGGAGATCGCCTGGTTCGCGCCGAGCGCCCGCGTGCGGCTGCTGCCCGACTGGGAAACGCTCCCGTACGACACCTTTTCGCCGCACCAGGATCTCGTTTCGGAGCGGCTCGCGACGCTGCACGACCTCGGCGAAGCGCGCTGCGACGTGTTGCTCGTGCCCGCCACGACAGCGCTCTACCGGATGCCGCCCGCCTCGTTTCTCGCGGCCTATACGTTTTCGTTCACGCAAGGCGAGCGGCTCGACGAGGCTAAGCTGAAGGCGCAGCTGACGCTGGCAGGCTACGAACACGTGAGCCAGGTCGTGAGGCCGGGCGAGTACTGCGTACGCGGCTCGCTGATCGACCTTTTTCCGATGGGCTCGCCGCTGCCGTACCGGATCGATCTTTTCGACGATCAGGTCGATTCGATCCGCGCGTTCGATCCCGACAGCCAGCGCAGCCTCTATCCGGTTCGCGACGTGCGCCTCTTGCCGGGACGCGAGTTTCCGTTCGACGAGGCGGCGCGCACGGCCTTTCGCAGCCGCTGGCGCGAAGTATTCGAAGGGGACCCGAGCCGTTCCCCGATCTACAAGGACATCGGCAACGGCGTGCCGTCGGCCGGCATCGAGTACTACCTGCCGCTCTTCTTCGACGAAACCGCAACGCTCTTTCACTATCTGCCCCAGGGCGCGCACCTCGCGTTCGTCGGCGATCTCGACAGCGCGATCCGGCGATTCACGGCCGACACCAAGCAGCGCTATGCGTTTCTCTCGCACGATCGCGAGCGCCCGATCCTCGAGCCGCAGCGACTGTTCCTCAGTGACGACGACTTCTACACGCTCGCGAAGCCGTTCGCGCGGCTCGTCCTGCCAGCCGACGGCGGCGGCGCCTGGTCGACGCCGCTGCCGCCGCTCTCGATCGATCGCCGCGCCGAGGATCCGGTCACCGCGCTGCGCGACTATTTGTCGACGAGCGAACGACGCGTGCTGATCGCGGCCGAGTCGGCGGGCCGGCGCGAAACGATCGCGGAGCTGCTCTCCGAAAACGGCTTGCGCCCCCACCCCGCCGACACCTTCGAGAGCTGGCTCGAGAGCGACGCGCCGTTCGCGCTCGGCGTCGCGCCGCTCGCGAACGGCTTTGCGCTGCCGGGCGAAGGCTGGGCGATCGTCACCGAAACCGAGCTTTATGGCGCGCTGGCGCGGCGTGCCGGCCGGCGGCGCCAGGAGCAGGCGAGCAGCGTCGATTCGATGGTGCGCGATTTGTCCGAGCTCAAGGTCGGCGACCCGGTCGTCCATGCGCAGCATGGTATCGGCCGCTACATGGGCCTCGTGACGATGGACCTCGGCGAAGGCGAAACCGAGTTCCTGCACCTCGAGTACGCGGGCGACAGCAAGCTTTACGTGCCCGTTGCGCAGTTGCACGTGATCTCGCGCTACAGCGGCGCGGATCCCGAAAGCGCGCCGCTGCACTCGCTCGGATCGGGCCAATGGGAAAAGGCGAAGCGGCGCGCGGCGCAGCAGATCCGCGATACGGCGGCCGAATTGCTGAATCTCTATGCACGGCGCGCGGCGCGCGAGGGTCACGCCTTCAAGTTCGATCCGCGCGACTACGTGAAATTCGCCGAGAGCTTCGGCTTCGAGGAAACGCCCGATCAAGCGGCCGCGATTGCCGCCGTCATCGGCGACATGACGGCCGGCAAGCCGATGGATCGGCTCGTTTGCGGCGATGTCGGGTTCGGCAAGACCGAGGTCGCGCTGCGAGCCGCGTTCATCGCCGTGGCGGCCGGCAAGCAGGTGGCCCTGCTCGCGCCGACGACGCTGCTCGCCGAGCAGCATACGCAGACGTTCACGGACCGTTTCGCCGAGTGGCCCGTGCGCATCGCCGAGCTGTCGCGCTTCAAGTCGACGAAAGAGGTGAGCACCGCCATTACGCAGATCAACGAGGGATCCATCGACATCGTCATCGGCACGCACAAGCTGCTCTCATCCGATGTCCGGTTCAAGCGGCTCGGGCTCGTCATCATCGACGAGGAGCATCGCTTCGGCGTGCGTCAGAAGGAAGCGCTGAAGGCGCTCAGGGCCGAAGTCGATGTGCTCACGCTGACGGCCACCCCGATTCCGCGCACGCTCGGCATGGCGCTCGAAGGCTTGCGCGATTTCTCGGTCATCGCGACGGCACCGCAAAAACGGCTGGCGATCAAGACGTTCGTGCGGCGTGAAGAAGACAGCGTGATACGCGAAGCGATGCTGCGCGAGCTCAAGCGCGGCGGACAGGTCTACTTCCTCCACAACGAGGTGGAAACGATCGAGAACCGGCGCGCGATGCTCGAAGCGCTCGTGCCCGAGGCACGGATTGCCGTCGCACACGGGCAGATGCACGAGCGCGAGCTCGAGCGGGTCATGCGTGACTTCGTCGCGCAGCGCGCGAACGTACTGCTGTGCACGACGATCATCGAGACCGGCATCGACGTGCCGAGCTCGAATACGATCATCATTCATCGCTCCGACAAGTTCGGACTCGCACAGCTCCATCAATTGCGCGGACGCGTCGGGCGCTCCCATCACCAAGCCTACGCGTACCTGCTCGTGCACGATCCGCAGGGCCTCACGAAGCAGGCGCAGCGCCGGCTCGAAGCGATCCAGCAGATGGAAGAGCTCGGCTCCGGCTTTTATCTCGCGATGCACGACCTGGAAATCCGCGGCACCGGCGAAGTGCTCGGCGACAAGCAATCGGGCGAGATACACGAGATCGGTTTCCAGCTCTATTCGGAAATGCTGAACGACGCCGTGAAGGCGCTCAAGAACGGCCAGGAGCCCGATCTCACGGCGCCGCTCGCGGCCACGACCGAGATCAACCTGCACACGCCGGCCATTCTGCCCGCCGACTATTGCGGCGACGTCCAGGAGCGGCTCTCGATATACAAGCGCCTCGCCAACTGCGAGGAGAACGATGCGATCGACAACATCCAGGAAGAGCTGATCGACCGCTTCGGCAAGCTGCCGCGACAGGCGCACGCGCTCGTCGAGACTCATCGATTGCGACTCGCCGCCAAACCGCTCGGCATTTCCAAAATCGACGCCGGCGATGCGGCGATCAGCCTGCAGTTCGTGCCCAATCCGCCCGTCGATGCAATGCGCATCATCGAGATGGTCCAAAAGAACAAGCACATCAAGCTCGCGGGACAGGATCGGTTGCGCATCGAAACGCGCAGTCCCGATCTCGCGGTCCGCGTATCGACGGTGAAGGAGACGCTGCGCGCACTCGCCACGCCATCCCGGCAACCGGCCGCCGCGGCGCGATGAACCGACCCGCTGGCGCACGGCGGGCATCGGTCGTTTTATGGCATCGCCGGAGCGGGGATGAGGCTTCGCTCCCGCGTCATAGCGTTGAGGTGATAACGACGCGCGCAGCATACTGGGATGCGGCATCGCAACATCGGATGTCGGCTAGCGACGATGCGCAGTGTTTGGGGGCCTAGGGGTTTTTTCGGTATGATCGGATGACCATGAATTGGAGCCTTGTCATGTCGCACGAAGTCGAGTCGGCGCATCGATCACCCTCCGCGTCCCCGCCCCCGGCTTCTCCCGCTCCTTCGTCTCCCGTCAGCCTGCAGTGGGTCCAACGGCTAGTGTCGATGGATACGACGAGCCGCGTCCCGAACATCGGGCTGATCGAGACCGTGCGCGATGCGCTGGCCGAGCGCGGCATCGCGGCGACGCTCACGAGCGACGAACACGGCCACGGCGCACAGTGGGCCAATCTCTTCGCGACGATTCCCGCGCACGATGGCGCGACGAACGGCGGCGTGGTGCTGTCGGGTCATACCGACGTCGTGCCCGTCGACGGCCAGCAATGGGAGAGCGACCCGTTCAAGCCCGAGGTTCGCGATGGCCGGCTATACGGGCGCGGAACGTGCGACATGAAGGGATTCATCGGCGCGGTCCTTGCGCTCGTGCCCGAGATGCAAGCCGCCAGGCTGGCGAAACCGATTCATCTCGCATTTTCGTTCGACGAGGAAGTGGGCTGCGCGGGCGCGCCGCTCATGATCGCGGACCTGCAAAAGCGCGGCGTGAAGCCGGAAGGCTGTATCGTCGGCGAGCCCACGAGCATGCGTCCGATCGTCGCGCACAAGGGGATACATGCCTACCGATGCTGCGTGCGAGGCCAAGCGGCGCATTCGTCGCTGACGCCGCAGGGGCTCAATGCGATCGAGTATGCGGCGCGCCTCATTTGCCATATTCGCGATGTGGCGGACCAGATGCGCCGCGACGGGCCGTTCGACGAATTCTTCGATGTGCCGTTCACGACGGCGCAAACGAGCACGATCGAAGGCGGCAATGCGATCAATACCGTGCCGGCCGAATGCCGCTTCGCATTCGAGTTCCGCAACCTGCCCACGCTCGATCCCGCCACCATCTTCGCCCGAATCGAGCGCTACGCGCAGGAGACGTTGCTGCCGCAGATGCGGCGCGAGCACCCGAACGCGGCCATCGAATTCACGGCTATCGCCTCGGCGCCCGGGCTCGATGCGATCGAGCAGAATGCCATCACAGAGCTCGTGCGCGCGCTGACCGGCGACCGCGCAACGCGCAAGGTGGCCTACGGCACCGAGGCGGGCCTCTTCGCGCAGGCCGGCGTGCCGAGCGTCGTCTGCGGCCCCGGCGACATTCAGCAGGCCCATCGCGCGAACGAGTATGTGGAGCTCTCGCAACTGACGGCCTGCGAACAGTTCTTGCGCAAATTCATTCATAGCATGTCGGTCGACGCGCGCGTCTGACGCGTTTTTCTCGCCATTCAACGATCGCTTCCTACATGTCCACCGCCACGCCGCAACACACAGACCATACGATCGATACCGAGCCGATTCCGACACTCGACGCCATCGCGACGCAGCATTTCGCGCTTGCGCCATGGGTGCTGCGTACGCCCGTGTTCGAACGGCACGATTTCCCGTCGCTCGAGGGCACGAGCATCAATTTCAAGTTCGAGCTGCTGCAGGCGAGCGGCAGCTTCAAGGTGCGTGGGGCGTTCACGAACCTGCTCGCGCTCGATGCCTCTCAGCGCAGCGTCGGCGTGACCTGCGTGTCGGGCGGCAATCACGCCGCGGCCGTCGCCTATGCGGCGATGCGGCTGGGCACGAGCGCGAAGGTCGTCATGTTCCGCACGGCGAGTCCCGCGCGCGTCGCGCTATGCAAGCAATACCGCGCCGAGATTGTCATCGCGGATACGCCGGCCGAGGCGTTCGACCTCGTGCGCCGAATCGAGGCTGAGGAAGGGCGGTTCTTCGTGCATCCGTTCAACGGTTATCGGACCGTGCTCGGAACGGCGACGCTCGGCTACGAATGGGCGACGCAGACGCCCGATCTCGACGCGGTGATCGTACCGATCGGCGGCGGCGGGCTCGCGGCCGGCGTATCGACAGCGCTGCGCCTGGCGAATCCGCGCGCGCATGTTTACGGTGTGGAGCCCGAAGGCGCGGACGCGATGTCGCGAAGCTTTGCCGCGAATCACACGATCAAGATGGGCCCGATGCACACGATCGCCGACTCGCTGATGGCCCCTTACACTGAGCAATACAGCTATGAACTCTGCCGGCGGCATATCGACCGGCTCGTGACGGTCACGGACGACCAGTTGCGCGCGGCGATGCTCAAGCTGTTTCAGCAACTGAAGCTCGCGGTAGAACCCGCCTGCGCGGCGGCGACAGCGGCGTTGCTCGGGCCGTTGCGCGAGACATTGCAAGGCAAGCGCGTCGGCATTCTGCTTTGCGGTACGAATACCGATCCCGCGACCCTCGCGACGCAACTCGAGCTTGCCGCGGCGCGCGGCTGACCGACGCCCCGCGAACGAGCCGCCGAGGCCGCAAAGCGGCCTCACCTCCCCGCGTTACGGCCGATTGTCCTCGAACATATTGAGGATCTGCTTCTTCTCCTGAGTCGTCACCTGCGGCGGCGGAACGGTCGGTGTCGTCAAGCCTGCCGGCCCGATGGTGCCGAGCGCGTCGCTCGCGCCGCTCTCGCCCGCGAGCGCGGTGCCCGAATCGACACCGATGCTGGCCACGAACCCGGTGCCAGGCGTCATGTCGGCATAGTAGAGCTCACCGTTGACGGTAGTCACGCCATCGGGCATCGGCACCTGCTCCTGCGGCACGCCGCGCAGCGCGCGCGACATATAGTCCACCCAGATCGGCAGCGCGAGCTGCGCACCGAACTCGCGGCTGCCGAGACTCTTCGGCTGATCGTAGCCCATCCATGCCACGGCGACGAGCGTCGGCTGGTAGCCGGCGAACCAACCGTCCTTTGCATCGTTGGTCGTACCGGTTTTGCCCGACAGATCCGAACGGTGCAGCGCGTTGGTACCCGCGCCCGTCCCCGCTGTCGCGACCGAATGCAGCAGGCTGTTCATGATGTACGCGTTCGCCGCGCTGATGACGCGCGGCGCGTCGCGCCCGGCGACGATCGGCTGCGCCTTCGAGATGGGCTGGCCGCGTGCGTCGTCGACTTCGGCGATCAGGTACGGATTGACGCGATAGCCGCCGTTCGCGAAGACGGCGTAGCCAGAAGCCGACTGCAGCGGGGTCACGAGCCCCGCGCCGAGCGCCATCGGCAGATAGGGCGGCGTCTTGTCGGCATCGAAGCCGAAGCGCTGCGTCACATAGTCCTGCGCATACTTGGTCCCGATATAAGAGAGGATCCGGATCGAGACGAGGTTCTTCGATTTTTCGAGCGCGACGCGCATCGACATCGGACCGTCAGGCTGATCGTCGTCCTTCGGTTCCCAGGCATCGCCGCCCGGCGTCGTCGGCGGGAAGTAGAGCGGCGCGTCGTTGATGATCGTGGCCGGCGCCAGCCCCTTTTCGAGCGACGCCGAATAAATGAACGGCTTGAAGCTCGAGCCCGGCTGGCGCCAAGCCTGCGTCACATGATTGAACTTGTTCTTGTTGAAGTCGAAGCCGCCCACGAGCGCGCGGATCGCGCCGTCTTGCGGCGAAAGCGAAACGAGCGCGCCCTCGACTTGCGGCAGTTGCGTGATCTGCATATTGCCCTTCGCATCGGGCATCACGCGCACGATCGAACCGGGCCGAATCCGTTGCGCCTGCGTCGCGCGCGGGCCCAGCGCAGCCGCCACGAAACGCAGGCCGTCGCCGCTCACGTTCGCCGTCGTGCCGTCGACGAATTGGACCGTCACCTGCTTCGGACTTGCCGCCGTCACGACGCCCGCGACGATCTCGCCGTCATCGGGATGGTCCGCGAGCGCATCGTCGATCGCCTCGTCTCGCTCGTCCTTGTCGGCCGGCAGCTCCACGAACCCTTCGGGCCCGCGATAGCCGTGCCGCCGCTCGTAGTCCATGACGCCCTTGCGCACGGCATGATAGGCGGCGTCCTGATCGGCCGAGTCGATCGTCGTCACGACCGAAAGCCCCTTCGTATAGGTCTCGTCCTTGTACTGCGCATACATCATCTGCCGCACCATCTCGGCGACGTATTCGGCATGCACGCTGTACTCGTTGCCCGAGACCTTCGTGTGAATGTCTTCCTTCACGGCCTGGTCGTACTGATCCTGCGTGATGTAACGCAGATCGAGCATCCGCTTGAGGATGTATTCCTGGCGGATCTTCGCGCGCTTCGGATTGACGATCGGGTTGTAGGCCGATGGCGCCTTCGGCAGCCCGGCGAGCATCGCCGCCTGGGCGAGCGTGATGTCCTTCAAATCCTTGCCGAAGTAGACGCGCGCCGCCGCCGCGAAGCCGTACGCGCGCTCACCCAGATAGATCTGGTTCATGTAGAGCTCGAGGATCTGATCCTTCGTCAACGCGCGCTCGATCTTGTAGGCGAGCATCATCTCGTAGATCTTGCGCGTGTACGTCTTCTCGCTCGAGAGGAAGAAGTTGCGGGCCACCTGCATCGTGATCGTGCTCGCGCCCTGCGAGGCGCCGCCGTGCATCAGATCGGCCGTGCCGGCGCGCAGGATGCCGATGAAATCGACGCCGCCGTGCTCATAGAAGCGATAGTCCTCGATCGCGAGGACCGCTTTTTTCATCACGTCGGGGATGTCGGCGAAGCGCACGAGCTTGCGCCGCTCCTCGCCGAACTCGCCGATCAGCACGTGGTCGGCCGTATAGACGCGCAGCGGCACCTTCGGGCGATAGTCGGTCAACGCGTCGAGCGACGGCAGTTGCGGCGCCATCACGATCAGCGCATAGCCGACGATGAGCGCCCCGACGACGGCGAGCGTCGCGAAGAGTCCGGCGATCGTCAGCGCAATGCGCGCGCCGAGCGAGCGGCGACGCTCCGAACGAGCGGAGCTGCCTCCCGGAGTATTGCGGCCATCGGCCTCGGAATCGGAAGATGGGGGTCTTTTGATGATCGGCATGACGGCATGATCGGCGCGGCTCACCGCACCGGCTTGAGCACGCCCGATGGGCGGCGCTCGGGGAATCGAGTCGTGATTCTAAGTGTAAAACCTGCGAAGGCGCCGCGCCCGTCTCAGGGCCCATTGGGCGAGGCAACTGCGCATTGTAAAGAAAACGCCCGCCGGGCAACGGAATTTTTTGTAAAAATTCCCCACGTTCGTCGATGTTCGCTCCCGCACGGCATCTCGGCCGGTTATCAACAGAAAATGTGCAAAGCCCTGTGGAAAAGAAGCAGGAAAGCGAGGCAAGTCGTTGATGCGGCGGGAAATGTGCGAAACCGCACATTTGTGTGCGCATTGCCCGACGAGAGAGGCTGCGGAGCCGGACCGTCTTTGGCCGCCCGTTCGCCGCCGATTCCGCCACGCGCACTGAGCGGCCCCGTTATGGGAGGCAAGCAACGTAAGCTTCGAGCCCACCCTTTTTGTGTCCGCAGGGAGCGTCCTATCATAAGAAGGTGCCTTGCTGCAGAAACGGCACGCTCGTCCACTGGCCTTTTCTTTCATACATGCCCGCGAGCCGACCCATGAAAAACAGCAGCGAACGTCTCGTCGTCTTCGTCACCCCCGCCCAGAAGCACGCCATCACCGCCCGTGCGCGCGAGCTCGGCGTCAGCGTCAGCGAACTGCTGCGGCGGGCCCTGCTCGCCTACGACGGCACGGCCGAGCAAGTGCGGGCCGCGCGCATCGTGGGCAACTGGCGCACGGGGCAATCGGTCGATGCGCTGAACGAAACGCTGCGGCAACTTGCGCACGTGACGGCGGCGGCGCGGGTCGCCGCACCCGCCGCGCCGGCGGCCGCGCCCGAGCCGGTGTCGCCGCCTGCCGTCGAAGCCGACGAGCGGGAGCAGCCGGTCCCGGTCGCAGCCGCCGTCGCGCAGGCGCTGGAGCTGCGCGGTGAAGACGCCGATGCGCGCTGCGAGGACCCCAGTCTGGACGCGCAAACCGTGGCGCGCATGGCGGCGCGCTGGACGACCGGCAGCCGGGACGCCGACCATGCGGCCGAATTTGGCGGCGCTGCCCTGCCCATGACGCGACAGGCCTGGTCGGGCACCTGAGTACTCGTCGCATACAGATACAGCGCTCATCGGACCTCGCCCCGCCGGCTTCCCGCCCGCTTATCGCCCGTTCCCCGCCCGCCTGGCCGAGCGACGCGACAGGACGGGCCATCTGCGCCCAGCCCGACCCGCCACCATTTTTAAGGCCGTTTTAACACGGCACTGTTGTAATATCCGCCGGCGGGAAGGATGGGTCGCGCGGTGCTCGCGTATTTTGGCGAGAACCCTATTGCAAATGCCGAATGCGACCCGACATCCGCCAGAAGCGGGGATACCCCCCGCCCGGCGAGGCGGCGTACAGTATCGAGGAAACGCCCGCCCGCACGTCATTCGTCCGGCGCCGAGTCAACAGGAGGCTTTCATGTCGCTATTCGACACCATTTCGCGCACTGTCAAAGGGTTGCTGAACGATGCGGCCGAGTCCGTGCAGGATCCTTCGCGCGATGCGCGCCAGATCGTGCGTGAGCTCGACGACAGCATCGCCAAGGCGGAAAACTCGCTCATCGAAATCGAGGCCCAGGTCGCGACGCAGCAAAGCAAGCGCGACGCGGCCGCGGAAAAGGCCCGCAAGTACGAGGATGGCGCAAAGCGCGCACTCCAGGCAGGCAACGAAGACTTGGCGCGCGAAGCGCTCGCGGCTCAGGCCAATGCCGAAGCCGAGCGCGACGCCCTGGCGCACGAGCTGACGACACTCGAGCCTTCCGTCGAACAGCTGAAGAGCCAGATTGCGGACATGCGTCAGCGCCGCAACGACCTCAATGCGCGCTCGAACATCCTGCAAGCGAAGCAGCAGATCGCCCAAGCCAAGGACACGGCGGCGACGGCGCTCGGCGGCATCGGCGGCAAGAACCTGTCGGAGGACTTTCGCAAGCTCGAAGACAAGGTCGCGCTCTCGAATGCGCGCTCGGACGCGCGGTTGAATTCGGCCGACGTCTCGAGCGGCAAAGCGCTCGACGACAAGCTGGCCGAGCTCGATCACGGCCCGTCCGTCGACGAGCGGCTCGCAGCGCTGAAGAAGCAATTGAACACGCCGGCGCAATAAGAAGCGAGCGATCGCGTGCAGTGCAGCGCGGGTATCGCCGAGTGGAGATGCATGCGATGTCCGAAAGTCGTCATACGCGGCCTCGTTGCACGATGCTTGCGGTATCGACATCAGGATTGCCATGGAGACGGGCGCGCCGCGCCCGGTTCAGCCAATGAAAAGATTTCTCGCAGCCGCAAGCGCATCGCTGCTGCTGCTGATTTCGGGACTCGCCTTCGCGGTGCCGAGCGCACAGCAGGTCGAGCGCGCGATGGCGCAAGGCAACTGGCAGCAGGCCGATGCCGAGCTGACCGAAGTGTTGCAGGCGCATCCGAACAATGCGCACGCCCACTATCTGTACGGCCAGGTGCTCGCGCGCGAGGGCCGCTTCGCCGACGGCCTCGCGCAGATCGAGCAGGCTAAGACGCTCGATCCGCAAATCCGCTTCACCGATCCTTCGCGCTTCGCGCAGGTTGAGGCGCGCGTGCGGGCCGCCGCCAATCGCGTCGGCTCGACCACGGCCACGACGACGACCGCGCAGCAAACGCCGGCCGCGCAGCCGGCCAGCGCCCATCGGGGGCCCTCGATGGCAGCGTGGATCGGCATCGCAATCGTGATCGCGGCCATCGCGCTCGTGCTGCGCTGGACGCTGCGCCGCGCACGTTCGACCGAAGACGGCCGAGCCGACGAAGAGCGCCGCGAGCAGTTGAAGCGCGCAACGGAGCTGCTCAACGCAACGCGCTCGCTCAGACTCGATGCGCGGCTTTCGACGGCGCCCGGGCATGAGACGCTTGCCAGCGAAGTCGAAGCTGTGGAGACGCAGCTGCGCGAGCTCGTCGAAACGCTCTCGGGCGGCAAGAATCCGGTGCCCGCCTATCGACTGGAGGAACTCGAGCGGCAGCTCGCGAGCCTCAAGGCCCGCACCGAAGGACGGCCCGATCCGAACGTGGCCGCATCGGCGCCGGGTGCGTACGGCGCGCCGAATGCCTCGCCTTACGCGCAGGAGGCCGATCGCTTCCAGCAGCAGGCGCCGCAGCCGCCCTATCAGCAGCCGCAGCAGCAACCGACCGTCGTCGTGCAGCAAGGCGGCGGCTTCGGCGGCGGCATGGGCGGGCTCCTGACGGGCGTGCTGCTCGGCGAAGCGCTATCGCATGGGCGCGACCGCGTGATCGAGCGAGACGTCTACATCGACGACGACGAGGCGCGACGGCGAGCCGAGCGTGGCGATAACGGCAGCGGCGTCGATTTCGGTCAGGGCTCAAACGACTGGAGCGACGATAGTAGCAGCGGTGGCGGCGGCGTCGACTACGGCAGCGACGATTCGGGCGGCGGCTGGAGCGACACCTGAGCTTGGCCGGTATGCCGCGCGAGGCTGCCCGAACCGCGCCGCCTCGCATTGCGATCATCGGTTGCGGTTTTGCCGGCATCGGCATGGCCATCCGCCTGATGCGGATGGGCCTTGGCACGTTCACGATCTACGAAGCGGGGGCCGACGTCGGCGGCACATGGCGCGAAAACACCTATCCTGGCGCCGCCTGCGACATCCCTTCGCACCTCTACTCGTTTTCGTTCGAGCCGAACCCGTTCTGGTCGCGCACCTTCGCCTCTCAGCAAGAGATACTCGCGTATCTTAAGCATTGCGCGAACAAGTACGGCCTCACGCCGTTTATCCGCTTCAACGCGCGCGTGGAGGCGGCGACATTCGACGACGACGCCCTGATCTGGCGGCTCGAGCTCGTGGCGAACGGGATCAGAGAGATCGTCGAAGCCGACGTCGTCATCGCGGCCAATGGCCTCCTCTCTCGGCCTGCGCTGCCGCGAATCGCGGGTATCGAGCGTTTCGCCGGCAAGCTCTTTCATTCCGCCTGCTGGGATCACGACTATGCGCTCGAGGGTAAGCGCGTCGCTGTTGTCGGCACGGGCGCGAGCGCCGTCCAGTTCGTGCCGCGCATTCAGCCGCGCGTCGCGCGCCTTTCGGTCTTTCAGCGCACGCCGCCGTGGATCATGCCGCGGCGCGATCGCGCGATCAGCGAGCGCGCGAAGAAACTTTTTCGGGCGTTTCCATTTACGCAACGGCTCGTGCGCTATGGCCTCTACTGGCAGCACGAAGTGCGCGCGCTCGGCTTCGTCGTCAACCCGAAGCTGATGAAGCGGCCGATGGCGTTCAGCCTCGGCTACCTTGCCCGGCGGGTAAAGGATCCGGTGCTGCGCGCGAAGCTCACACCCGATTACCAGCTCGGCTGCAAACGCGTACTGTTGTCGAGCGATTACTACCCCGCGCTTTCCCAGCCCAACGCCGATCTCGTCACGACGCCGATTCGAGAGATCGTCGCCGACGGAATCGTCACCGAGGATGGGAAGCATCACGCGGTCGACGCGATCATCTGCGGCACGGGATTCAAAGTCAACGACGCGGGCGCGCCGTTCCCGGTGACCGGCGTCGATGGCGCCGACCTCGACAGACTCTGGCGGTGCGAAGGCCCGCAAGCCTATCTCGGCGCGAGCATCGCCGGTTTCCCGAATTTTTTCATGATCACGGGACCGAACACCGGGCTCGGACACAACTCGATGGTCTATATGATCGAGTCGCATATCCGCTATGTCGCCGATTGCCTGCGCACGCTGCAGCGACACCGCGTGCGCACGATGGAAGTTCGCCATGAAGCGCAGTGCGCGTTCAACGAGCGACTGCAGCTTGCGCTGCGTCGCTCCGTCTGGCAGACGGGGTGCCGGAGCTGGTATCTGTCCGAGAGCGGGAAAAACACGGCACTGTGGCCCGGATTCACGTTTTCGTTCCGCAGGCTCACGCGGCGTGTGCGCACTCGCGATTATCGTTTTCTGTAGCCGCCCATCGCGATGCTGACGAAGGGTCGGCTACGGTCGCCCGGTATCGACGTTATGCCGAAAACGCCGGTTCGGCTTGCAAGCGACTACCCATCGCCGCCAACTCGACAGTCTGCGACGGCGCCCGCGCCAGTGCGGACGCCCCGACCCGAAACTCGGCCACGGCCGCATCGAGCCGCGCCGCCTGCTCCTCGAGCGACGCCGCGGCGGCCGCGGCTTGCTCGACGAGCGCCGCGTTCTGCTGAGTCACGGTGTCCATCTGCATGACCGCGCGACCGATTTGCTCGATCCCGTTCGACTGCTCGCCAGAGGCCGCGCTGATCTTGCCGATGATGTCCGTCACCCGGCGCACCGCGGCCACGACTTCGTCCATCGTCGAGCCGGCGCGGGCGACGAGGGTCGTGCCGGCCTCGACCTTGCCGGCCGATTCGGCGATGAGCGCCTTGATCTCCTTGGCCGCGCTCGCGCTGCGTTGCGCGAGGCTGCGGACCTCGCCCGCGACGACGGCGAAGCCGCGCCCCTGCTCTCCCGCGCGCGCCGCCTCGACGGCCGCATTGAGCGCAAGGATGTTTGTCTGGAATGCGATGCCTTCGATGACGCCGCTGATATCGCCGATCTGATGCGAGCTCGAGGCGATATCTTCCATCGTCCGCACGACGTCGCCGACGACCTCGCCCCCCTTCGTCGCCGTACGCGATGCATCGTCGGCAAGCCCGCTGGCCTCGCGCGCATGCTCGGCGTTCTGCTTGACGGTCGCCGTCAGCTCGTCCATGCTCGCGGCCGTTTCCGCGAGCGAGGCGGCCTGCTGCTCCGTTCGTTGCGAAAGATCGGCGTTGCCCGAGGCGATCTCCCGCGCACCGTGCATGATCGCCTCCGAGCCGCTACGCACGCGCGATACCGTGGCGGCAAGCGCCGCCTGCATCCGCTGCAAGCCCTCCAGCAAGCGCCCCATCTCGTTGCGACGCCTTGCGTCGATCGAGCCGGTCAGATCGCCCGAAGCAA
Organism: Trinickia symbiotica; assembly: GCF_003028655.1. GTDB lineage: Bacteria > Pseudomonadota > Gammaproteobacteria > Burkholderiales > Burkholderiaceae > Trinickia > Trinickia symbiotica_A. The sequence goes on along the minus strand of NZ_PYUC01000009.1, from coordinate 193,810 downwards.
TGCGCTCGAAATGCCGGATTACACCGTCGATCGGCCGCACGACGGCCGAGACGAGCGCCGTCCGCGCAAGCGCGCCGACGATGAGCGCGGCAATTGCGATGACGGCGGCGCCGACCGCCAGCGTGTGGAATGCCGCCTGCGCGCGATCGTAGCGAGCCTGCTGATGCCGGACCTGCAACGCTTCGAGCGCGCCGATCGCGGCGTCATAGCGCGTGTAGAGCGCATTCGCCGTGCGCCCTTGCAGATTGCGAAACGCGTTGAAGTCGTTGTCTTGCAGCGCCTTGAATTCCGGCTCAACGGCTTGCGCGATGAGCGCGCTGCGGGCCGTGCCGACCGCGTCCGCGAGCTGCGCCTCCTCGGCGTCGCGCGGCTTCTTCAGATATTCGGCCCATTCGGCGTCGCTTTCTTTGATTACGTCATGCGCTTTCGGCAGCATGTCGTCGGACGCCTCGCCCATCGCAAACAGCGTTTCGTAGCTGCTGAGCGCGAGCCGCACCTGCAGCATGCGCTCCGAGCTCGTTTTCAGATGCGTCAGCGCCGCCGTATCGGTGGCGAACATCTGTTTCAGCGCGTTATTGCTCTGGTTGAGCCCGAGCATCGCAACGGCCATCGTCGCAACCAGTGCGAGCGTGTAGCCCGCGATCGTGAGCGTCAGCCCCCCGCGTATCGTCAAGCGATTCAGCATGGTATCAAGCGCGTGCGCGCCAAATAATGGACACGCACGGTTCCTCAGTAGTGGTGTAAAGCGCGCACGGATGGCTCTCTGACGGAGCGTTTTTTACTACCCGGTCTGCTGCGAGCGGTCTTGCGGGCGCGTCGTGCGTGCGAAGGCGCGACCTCATCTTAACGTGGCATCTCAGGCGCGCAATGCAGGTAACTCACTACGGCCGCGACTATCAAGGTATGCGCCGCGCCGCCGTAAACACAGGGATCGAGTCCGTCTCCCTCCTGTGCCTTACCGTTCGTCGCGCGACGCAACGACATCAAAAAGAAACGCCCGCCCTGTACGAACACTCGGGTCGTTCGCTATCATGGCCGCGGACGCCCAGCTTTGCCGCCACGCGCGCCGTTCATAAGGAGGGAATACCGATGAGCATCGTAAAAGAATTTAAGGAATTCGCCCTCAAGGGCAATGTGATGGATCTCGCGATCGGCGTGATCATCGGCGGCGCCTTTTCGACGATCGTCAATTCGATCGTCAAGGATCTGATCATGCCGATCGTCGGCGTGGCCACGGGGGGCCTCGATTTCTCGAACAAGTTCATCCGGCTGGGCGACATCCCCCCTTCGTTCAAGGGCAACCCCGAGTCTTACAAAGACCTTCTGCAGGCGGGCGTGGCCGTGTTCGGCTATGGCTCGTTCATCACCTATCTGATCAACTTCCTGATTCTCGCGCTCATCGTGTTCGCGATGGTCAAGTTCATCAATGCCCTGCGCAGGCCCACGCCGGCCGAGGCTGCCGCACCGGCGCCGACGCCCGAAGACGTCCTGTTGCTGCGCGAAATTCGCGACGAGCTCAAGCGCGCGCCGCGCTGAACATCGGCGGCCCGAGTTCGCCAGGCGCGTTGGGCATCGGCCTACGGCGCGCAGCTCCGCCAACCCCGCGCAACTCAAGCCAGCGCGGAGCGCGGGCCGTCGCCGCCACCTGCCTTGTTGGCGGCCGCGCGCTGGATCAACTCCTCGAGCTGGCCAAAGTTGACGGGCTTCGTCAAATGCGAGGTGAAGCCGGCGGCAAGGCACCGCCGAACGTCCTCGTCCGTGCCGAAACCCGTCAATGCCACGGCCGGCGCTTGCGAGCGCAGGCGAAATTCCCCGATGAAGTCGATCCCCGTGCCGTCAGGCAGCCCGATATCGCTGACGACCAAGTCGAAAGGCGCGCTCTGCGCGGCGGCGAGCGCGGCGGCGACGCTCGACGCCACCGTCACCTCGTGGCCGAGACCGCGCATCAATTGCGCCATGACTTCCGCCGTGTCGGCGTGGTCCTCGACGAGCAGAATGGCGAGCCGATCGTCCGCGCCGACGGCCGCCGGCGGCGCGACGACGGGCTCGGACGCCGACGCGGCGACGGTCGGTAACGCGATCGTAAACGTCGCGCCGCAATGCGGGCCCGGGCTCTGCGCGCTGACGGTGCCGCCATGGGCATCGGTCAACGCCTTCGTGATCGCAAGGCCGAGTCCGAGACCGCCGAACTGCTGCGTCATGCGCTGGCTCCCCTGCTCGAACGCGTTGAAGAGCTTGTCGATCTGATCCGGCGCGATACCGATGCCCGTGTCTTCGACCGAGATTTCGATGTGCATACGCGCGTCGCGCGTGCGCACATAAATGTGGCCGCCTTCAGGCGTGAACTTCGATGCGTTGCGCACGAGGTTCCAGAGCATCTGCTGCAGCCGGGCGCGGTCCGCCATGACATAGTGGCTCTCGGCCATCTTCTCGATGTGCGCGTCTTGCTGCTTGAGCTGAATTTCGCCGCCGAACAGCTCGAGCACGCTGTCGATGACTTCGTGGACGTCCACCGTCTCGAGCGACAGCCGCAGTTTGCCGTTCGCGACACGCGTGAGATCGAGCAAATCATCGATGAGCCGGGCCTCGAGCTCGATGTTGCGGCGGATCATCCTGACGTTCGCCTGCGCCGCCTCGGGCAGGTCCGGCATCGTCTCGAGCACGCGTGTACCCGCCAGCACCGGCGTCAGCGGCGTTCGCAGCTCGTGCGAAAGCATGGCGAGGAACCGGTCTTTCGCGCGATTCGCTTCTTCGGCCGTCTGGCGCGCGCTCTGCTCGGCGGCGAGCAGCCGCTCGCGCTCCTCGAGCGCCTCGCGCCGCGACTGGATGTCCGTGCAGCTCGCGAACCATTTGCCGACGCCTCCGCTCGCGTTGCGCACGGGTGCGATATGCACGTCGAACCACCGGTAAATGCCGTCGCCCGAACGAATCCGCAGCTCGTGGCGATAGTCGGCTGCCCCGCCGTGCACGGCATCGAGCCACTTGCGGCGCAGCGTCTCGCGATCGTCGGGATGGATGGCCGCGAGCCAGCCCAAGCCGTGCGAAGCCGTTTCGTCGAGGCCGGTGTAGGCATACCACTGCCTAGAGAAGAAGTCGCACTCCCCCTGCGTGTTGCTCGTGAACACGAGATGAGGCAACGCCTCGGACAAGCTGCGGTAATGGGCTTCACGGTCGCGCAGCAGGATCGCCTCGGCCGACGCGCGCTGCAGCCGGATCTGCGCGAGCACGCGCTCGACGGCCTCAGGCAAGTAGTCGAGATAGCCACCCGATTTGGGCACGACATCCGAGACGCCGGCACGCAGGGCCTCGATCACGCGAGATTCGTCCGTGAAACCCGTCACGAGGATCGCCGGCAGCGCGACGCCTTCGCGCCGCAACCGGCGGAAAAAGTCGAGCCCCGTCTCCACGCCGTCGAGCTGATAGTCGAGCACGAGGAGGTCTGGCCGATCGCGCCCGATGCTTTCGCGTGCCGCGGCAAGCGTCGCGCTCGCGAACACGACGCAGCCCGCGCGTTCCAGCGATTTGCGCGCGAGCCTCAAAATGCCCTCGTCGTCGTCGACGAGGAGCACGCGGGCGGGTTCCGGGCGGGATGCCACTTCGGTCATACTCGTTCTTGACTGGGCTGGTGCAATCGGTGCATTCGTTCTTGTTACGTATTCCACAGCTTATTACATGCGAATCGGTTGTTCGGGCAGCGTCACGAAAAACGTCGAGCCGACACCTTCCACGGACTCGACCCAGGCACGGCCGCCATGCCGCTCGGTGACGCGGCGCACGAGCGCGAGACCGATGCCGTCGCCTTTCGAACGGTCTCCATGCAGCCGCTGGAACGCGCTGAACATTTTCGGCATGTAGGCGTCCGGGATGCCGAGTCCGTTGTCTTTGACATAATAGGCGCGCATGCGCGGTCCGCGCGCGGCGGTATCGTCCGCGGGCCGCTCGACCGCCCCGACCTCGATACGACCGGGGCGAGCCGGATCGAGATAGTTGATCGCATTGCCGATCAAATTGCCGAAAATCTGCTCGATCGCGGTCGGGTCGCCCCATGCGGGCGGCAGCTCTCCGACCGATACGGAGATGCCGCGCTCGGCAATCGCCCCATGCAGCGCTTCGATCACGCGCGCGACGGTCCGCGCGACGCTGACACGCTGCCACTGGTATTCGAGACGTCCGGCGCGGGAAATGCGCAACAGCGCGTCGATGATCGCTGCCGATCGCGCGACGGCCGTCCGTAAGAAATGCAAGGCCTCGCTCAAATTGCCGTCGAGCACATGCATGATACGCTCGCGTTCGGCCTCCGGCAGACGCGCGCCGTCGAGCAGCGCGCGCAATTCCTCGCACGATACCTGAAGCTCGCGCGAAAACCCTTGCAAGTTCACGAGCGGCGAGCGCAAATCGTGTGACACGCTGTAGATGAACATGTCGTTATCCTGCTTTTGCTGGCGCAGGTTCTCGTTCGCCTCCGTCAGCTCCCGCGCCCGCGCTTCGAGCGAAGTCTGCAGCGTCGCCTGCTCGTGCTCCGCTTGCGCGAGGCGCGCGCTCGTCCGGTGCAACACTTTGTCGAGCGCCGCGATCTCATCGTCCCCCGCGAGCGGCGCGCCGAGCGACCGCCCGCGGCCGAGACGCTCGGCATTGGCGGTCAAGGCGGCAAGCCGCCGGCCGATATTGCCCGCGAAGCCGAGCGCGGCAAGGGCCCAGATCAGCATCGACCCGGCGATCGCCGCGATGAGCGCGCGGCGCTGCCCGGCCCGCGTCGCCGCGAGCTCGGCGCTGCGCTCTTCGTCGAGGCGCGACTCCGCCGCGACGAACGCGTCGAGTTCGTCGCGAAACGTCACGATCGGCGTGGGCAGCGGCGTATCGTCGAATGCAGCGAACTGCGCCCGGCGGCCGCTCTTCAGGCTTGCATACTGGGCGTCCACCCGCGCACGATACGCGTGCACTGCCTCGTGCATACGTGAAAGGCGAGCAACCTGGAGAGGATCGTCGGCGACGAATTTTTCGAGCTGGTCGAGCTTATCGTCAAGCTCGGCCCACACCGTTCGCTGATCGAAGAACGAGGGGTCGCCGGCAATGAGCCCTGCTCGCGCACGTGAGGCCGCGCGCAAAAGCGGATCGACGACGACGGACGCCTGGTAGAGCACCTGCTTGCTGTGGGCGGCCCACTGCGCAGCCTGCGTCGCCTGCTCCTGTGTCTTCGACAGCATGCCGAGCAGCGCCAGTTCGACGACGCTCGGGACGGCGATCAGCAGCAGCCCCTTGGTGAACAGTTTCATGTGTCCTTGGCGGCCCTCTTGCTTTCTCAGTCGCGCGCCGAAGCCCAGCAGAGCACCGCGGCACGACCCTTGCGCCGCTCCGGCATGCGGAGCGTCAAGCTGCCCCATTATCGTTGCAGTTCCCGGATATTTCAACGAAGCGGAACGCGACGGCATGAGGCGACGGCGCACACAAAATCGCCATTTTTTCTGCGTTCGATCAGCACGCGAACGGGCGGGAGGCCTATTATTGACGTAGATGGCGAGCGGTAGCCGGCCGCGCAGCGCGGCGCCACTCGCCACTGCATGCGGACCGGTTGCGGGTGAAGCCGAGCATTATCGTGAACACGACGTGTTCGTATGCTATAAAAGATCGACGTGCGGCGCGCGAGAGCCGGGAGTGGTCGCATGAGGACGCTGTGTTTCTTGCAATTCTTTTTCAGGCGAATGTTTATGTCCTTCCCGAAAAAGCGCAGGCGCGCTAGCGCGCAAAGCGAGGAGTCGTTTCTGGCCGTCTTGCGTCAATTCAAGCCGTTTGCTCAGCTGGATACGAAGATCGCGCGAGCGCGCGCTCAAGACGAGCCTGTGCTCTACGCGCACGTACTGCCCGGCCTCGATGTCCTGCTTTGCAGCGTACGCGGCGCGCAGCCGCCGTATCCGGCTGTCGACGAGCTGCGCCGGCGTTGCATGGAGTCGATCGCCAACGCGCTCGAGCAACCGCTCGACGGGCTCGAGAACGGCGGTTACTGGTACGAGGCGAACGGATTCGGATTCCTGGTTTTCGCCAGCCGCGCGCGGGCAAGGATTCTTCCCGAGTTCGGCGCAGGCGCGGCCGCACGCGGCGCGCGCCGTCAGAATGCGGGCGACGCCACGCCGCGCTCGCTGCGCTGAGCGTCGCGCGCCATACCGCTCTCGAGCGTACGACCGACCCTCTTCGACGAGGCCGCGGGCCGCCCGTGGCTTCCCTCCCTGAGTCCCCCTGCGCCGACGCTTGTCGGCGAGCCTTCGGCCGGCATGGCACGGCACCGTTGCCTATACTCTTACTGTTCCCCCCGGACATCGGAGCCGCTCATGAGCAACCACGTCTACAAGCAAATCGAGCTGACCGGTTCGTCGACCAAGTCGACCGATGACGCGATTCGCACCGCCCTCGAACGCGCCTCGAAGACGCTTCGCAACCTCGATTGGTTCGAGGTCACGGAAACGCGCGGACGGATCGAGAACGGCACGGTCGCCCATTGGCAGGTCACCCTGAAGGTGGGCATGCGCCTCGAGGAATGAAGCGCCTCGGCCAGCAGGGACAGCGAAAACGAAAGCGGACGGAACGCATAGGGGCCGACGGCCCCTATGTTCAGTGACGGGCGCGGCGTTCGCGCACCCATTCCGCTCATGGCAGCCCCCAAGCGCCGGATTACTTCGGCAGACTACCCTCTACACCCTCGACATACCAGTTGATCCGCTGCAGCTCCGGATCGGTCAGCGTCTTCCCCGCGGGCACCTTGACGGCGCCCGACTGATCCTTGATCGGCCCCGTGAAGACATCCCACTTGCCGCCCGCCAACTCGCTGCGCATCGCGTCGACCTTCTTCTGGCCGTCGGCCGGAATCGCCGCGGCATTCAAGTCCTCGAGATTGACGGCCTTCTGCGGGATGCCCCACCAGACGGGATCGTTCTTCCACTTGCCGTCGAGCACGGCTTGCACGGCCGCCGTATAGTAGACGCCCCAGTGGCCGACGACGGAACCCAGATGCGCATCGGGCCCGAACTTCTTCATGTCGGAGTCCCAGCCGAACGCGTGCACCTTCTTGGCCTCGGCCGTCGCGAGCGTCGCGCTCGAATCGGTGTTTTGCAGCAACACGTCGGCGCCCTGACCGATCAGCGTCTCGGCAGCCTGCTTCTCCTTGCCCGGGTCGAACCAGCTGTTGATCCAGATCACTTTAGTGTGGACCTTCGGATTCACCGAGCGGGCGCCCAGTGTGTACGCGTTGATATTGCGCACCACTTCGGGGATCGGCACCGAAGCGACGAACCCGAGCGTGTTCGTCTTGGTGACGTATCCGGCGACGACGCCCGCCAGATAGGCCCCCTGGTACATGCGCACGTCGTAGGTGCCGAAGTTCGGCGCCTTCTTGAAACCCGTCGCATGGAGGAAGACCGTATCGGGGAAGTCTTTCGCGACCTTGAGCTCGAAGTCCTGATACCCGAAGCTCGTGCCGATGATGACCTTGTTGCCCTTGCTCGCGAGATCGCGAAAGACGCGCTCCGAATCGGCCGATTCGGGGACATTCTCGACGCGCGTCACCTTGATCTTGTCGCCGAACTTGGCCTCCGTTTCCTTTGAGCCCTGATCGTGCGCGAAGGTCCAGCCGGCATCGCCCGGATTGCCAAGGTAGACGAACGCCACGCCGGGCGCATCGGCCGCTCGCGCGGCCTGCCCCGCGGCGCCAAAAGCCAAAGCGAGCGCGAGCGCGGCACTTGCGGCCCATGTGGTCGACATTTTTCTTTTCATTGAGCTTCTCCAATGGAGTGGGTTTGACGGTAATAATCGGCGAAAAGCGGCGTTGAGTCGTGTCATCGATCGGAGGCACGGCGGACCGGCCGCCGCACCGCAACTTGTGCCGTGTGCTCAGAGCGCGGCGAAGAACGGCTTGCCGAGCGACGCGGGCGCGTTGAGCTTGATGACATTGGGATTGCGCGAGATCGCGGCAAGCACGACGATCGTGGCCAGATAGGGCAACATCGCGAGAAACTGAGTCGGCACCGGTACGCCTGCGCCTTGCGCATAGAATTGCAGCCCCGTCACGGCGCCGAAGAGCAGCGCGCCGAGCAGCAACCGCCCCGGCCGCCAAGTCGCGAATACGACGAGCGCCAGTGCGATCCAGCCTCGCCCCGACGTGAGCTGCTCCTGCCAAAGCTGCAAGTAGGCAACCGAGTAGTAGCCGCCCGCGAGACCGGCCATGCCGCCGCCGAACAGCGTCGCACCGTAGCGCACGCCGACGACCGAAAAGCCCACCGCGTGCGCGACTTCGGGCGATTCGCCGACCGAACGCAGAACGAGGCCCGCGCGCGTGCGATAAAGAAACCAGCCGACGACGCCGAACATCAGGAAGGCCAGATAACCGAGCGGCGTCAACGTGAACAACGCCGGTCCGAGCACGGGGATCCGCGAGAGACCGGGAATCGCCCACGCGCCGATCGTCGCGCCGACGGATGCCGAGGTATACGGCTTGCCGACATAGGCCGACAGGCCGATGCCGAAGATCGTCAGCGACAGACCGGTGGCCACCTGATTCGCGAGCATCGTCAACGTGAGAAAGCCGAAAAGCAGCGCCATCGCGGTACCGGCCGCGACGGCGGCGGCGATACCGAGCCAGGGGCTGCCCGTCGCGACGGTGACCGCATAGCCGCTCACGGCGCCCATCAGCATCATGCCTTCCACGCCGAGATTGAGCACGCCGGATTTTTCCGTGACGAGCTCGCCGAGCCCCGCGAACATGAGCGGAATCGCGGCGACGACTGCGCTCGAGGCGAGCGCGCTGAGTTGTTCGATGTTCATCGGATAATCTTTATGCGGCGAGCGCCACGCGCCGCACGCGGTAGTTCACGAAGAGATCGGCGCCGAGCAGGCAAAAGAGCAGCAGGCCCTGGAAGACCCCGGAGAGCGCCTGCGGCAACTGCAATGACGTCTGCACGGCTTCGCCGCCGAGATAAAGCAACGCCATCAGCAAGCTGGCGAGCACGATGCCGACAGGATGCAGGCGTCCGACAAAGACGACGATGATGGCCGTGAAGCCGTATCCCGGGGACCATGTCGCCTGCAACTGGCCGATCGGCCCCGCTATCTCGCCCATGCCGGCGAGCCCCGCAAGCGCGCCGCTCACGATGAGCGACGTCCAGATCGTCCGCTTGTCGGAAAACCCGGCGTAACGCGCGGCAAGCGGTGCGAGCCCGCCGACGTTCATGCGAAAGCCCGCAAAGCTCTTGGCGCCGAAGAGCCATATGAGCGGCACCGCGGCAAGCGTGATGAAGATCGAGGCATTGAGCCGCGTGCCACGCATGAACTTCCAATGCCAGTCTCCGCCGAACGTCGGATAAAGGGCATCGCCGCTGAACATCTCCGAGATCGGGAAATTCATCCCCTGCGGATCGCGCATCGGACCGCTCACGAGATAGATCAAGAGCTGCGTCGCGACGTAGGTGAGCATCAGGCTCGTCAGAATCTCGTTCGTGTTGAAGCGGCTCTTCAGAAAGGCCGGGATCGAGGCCCAGACGACGCCGCCCACGATACCCGCCACCATCATCGAAGGCAGGATCCACCAGCCGCTCGCCTGATCGAAATGAATGGCGACGGCGCTGGCCGCGATGCCGCCCATGAGCATTTGTCCCTCGGCGCCGATGTTCCAGACATTGGCGCGATAGCTGATCGCGAGGCCGAGCGCAATCAGGCAAAGCGGCGAAGCCTTCAGCAGCAGCTCGGACCACCCGTTCACGCTCGAGAGCGGATCGATGAAGAACGCGCGCATGGCGTCCGCGGGATCGCGCCCGACCAGCCCGAAGATCAAAAAGCCGATGATGAGCGTGAGCGCCGCCGCAATCAGCGGCACGGCGAATTGCATCGCGCGGGAGGGCGTCGTACGAGCCTCGAGTCGATAGGGAAAATGCATGTCCGGTGTCGATTGGGGTTGTGGTCGCTTTTCGGTCGATCCTGGTGCCGCCCTCACGCGTGCGCGGGTTTGGGCGCCGGCGGTACCGTGCCGCCATCGCCGAAGAGCCCCGCCATCCAGCGGCCGATCTCCTCGGCGTTCGTCTCGCTCGTCCTGCGCGCGGGCGACAAGCGTCCGCGCGCCACGACCGCGATGCGATCGCAGATGTCGAAGAGCTCTTCGAGTTCCTCGGAGATGACGAGCACGGCTACGCCCTTGGCCGACAGGTCGAGCAACTGCTGGCGAATGAACGCGGCCGCGCCCACGTCGACGCCCCAGGTCGGCTGGGCAACGACGAGCACCTTCGGCTCTTGAAGGATCTCGCGGCCGACGATGTACTTCTGCAGGTTCCCGCCCGACAGCGATTTGGCCGGCGCGTGTTGGCCGCCGCACCGCACGTCGAAGGTCTCGATGCAGCGCTCGGCGAACGCACGCACCGCCCGCGCGCCGACCCAGCCGTGGCGCACCATGCCCGGCTTGCGGTGGGCCGTCAGCAGCGCGTTCTCGCCAAGCGACATCGACGGTACCGCGCCGCGTCCGAGCCGCTCTTCGGGCACGAACGCGAATCCGAGCCGGCGCCTCGCCGCCGGCGACAAGCGCGCGGCCGGCTTGCCGCAAATCGCGACGGCATCGGGCGCGACGCCGGCAGCGAGCCGCTCGCCCGAGAGTGCAGCCAAGAGCTCGGCTTGCCCGTTGCCCGACACGCCGGCTATGCCGAAAATTTCGCCCGCATGCACGTCGAACGACACATCGGCGAGCGTGGTGCCGAATGGGTCATCGCTCGGGACGGACAAGTGCCGAACCGAGAGCAGCACGTCGCCGGGCGTATGCGCGCGACGCGTGTAATCGGGCAACGAGTGGCCCACCATCAGCTGCGCGAGCGACGCATGCGTTTCCTCGCCGGGCTTGACGCGACCTGTCACGCGGCCGCCGCGCATGACGGTGGCCGTATCGCAAAGCTCCTGGATTTCATCGAGCTTGTGGCTGATGTAAAGGAGGCTACAGCCTTGCGCCGCGAGACGCTTGAGCGTCTCGAAGAGCTTGCGCACGGCCTGTGGCGTCAGCACCGACGTGGGCTCGTCCATGATCAAGAGGCGCGGATGCTGCAGCAGGCAGCGCACGATCTCGACACGTTGCCGCTCGCCGACCGCGAGGCTGTGCACATGCCGAGCCGGATCGACGTCGAGACCGTATTCGCCCGACACCTGGCTGATGCGCTTGCCGAGCGCGGCCAGGTCGAACGGCTCGTCCAGCGCGAGCGCGATGTTCTCCGCAACGGTCAGCGTCTCGAAGAGCGAGAAATGCTGAAACACCATGCCGATGCCGAGCTTGCGCGCCGCCGCCGGACTCGCGATCTCGACCGGCTGGCCTTCCCAGCGAATCTCGCCGGCATCGGGCCGCACGGCACCGTAGACGATCTTCATCAGCGTGCTCTTGCCGGCGCCGTTTTCGCCGAGCACGGCATGAATCTCTCCGGGCGCGACGACGAGACTCACGTCGTCGTTCGCACGCACGCCCGGATACTGCTTGCAGATGCGCGAAAGCTCGAGCCGCGGAGCCGGGGCTCGCGGTGCGCCTTGATCGCGCTGCGAAAATGAATGGTCGGAAATGTCGTTCATGAAGTCAGTCAGCCGCAGTCGTCGCGGCTTGTGGCCCGACGATACCTAAATCGCCCTGCACCGTCGAGCCGACAAAATCCGGCGCGCCGCGGTGTCCCGTTCTCGCGTCATTTGGGTACGTCTCGCTTGACGCCAATTAATGCACATATTAAAAGCCTGATATCCGCATCCCCGGTCGATCAGCCTGGGAATATAAATGGAGAGATCATGAGTCAGCAACGCGAGGCGATCGACACCTACCTGCTGCGCGTCCTCCACACGTTGCTGATGGAGCGCAGCGTGACGCGTGCGGCCGTCAAGCTCAATCAATCGCAGCCGGCGATCAGCGCCGCGTTGAGGCGCCTGCGCGACATCACCGGCGATCCGTTGCTCGTGCGCGGCAAGTCAGGCATGGTGCCGACCGAGTACGGCTTGCGCCTGCTCGAGCCCACGCAGAACGCGCTGCGCGAGATCGAGCGCATCCGCTTTCAGCAGCACAACTTCGATCCCGCCACGTCGATCCGCTGCTATCGGATCGGCTGCCCCGACTACCTCAACGTGCTGTTCGTGCCGACGGTCGTCGAGCGCTTTCGCCAGGCCGCGCCGAACGCCACCCTCGAATTCCATTCGCTCGGTCCCGCGTTCGACTACGAGCTCGCGCTCGAAGAAGGCAAGCTCGACATCGTAGTCGGAAACTGGCCCGAGCCGCCCGAGCAGCTTCACTTGTCGAACCTCTTCACGGACGAAATCGTCTGCGTGATGAGCAACACGCACCCGTTCGCGAAGCGCGGCAGCCTGACGCTCGATCAGTATCTGAATGCGCCGCACCTTGCGCCAACTCCCTACTCCGTCGGCCAGCGCGGCGCGATCGATGTCCATCTCGCCCGCGAGCGGCTCAAGCGCCACGTCGTCGTCACGTTGCCGTACTTCAACCTCGCGCCGTACGTGCTCGTCAAGTCGGATCTGATCTTCACGACCACGCGTCTGTTCGCGGATCACTACGCGAAGCTCCTTCCGCTGACCGTTCTGCCGGCGCCGCTCGACTTTCCGCCGATGCAGTACTACCAGCTCTGGCACGAGCGCTGCCACTACTCGGACGAAGTGCGCTGGCTGCGCGCCGTCGTCGCGGAAGCCACGCGCGCGCTCGTCGAGCGCGCAATCTGACTCAGCTGTCCGCGACAAGGCGGCGCTCTCGGCGCCGCCTGCATTCCCGCACCGCTCCGCATTCGAATTGCATGCCGCGGCGTCGATGCAACGATCGAGGGCCAAAATGGCTGTGGCAATACTGCACGGCCGATACTCGCCTTCAGGGCCGCCATATATTGGATCCCTCATGCGCGCGGGCTTATCTTTCCTATCGCTCGCGCGCACCGCGCCGGGACTTCATAGAATGCCTCTACGGCGCTTGCCGCGAACGACTTCAGGCGCCGTCATACCCGAAAACTTGGCGACCAGGATCCCCTTCGCATGGGAAAGCTCACTACACACGTGCTGGACACCGCCCACGGCCGCCCCGGAGCGGGCATCCGCATCGAACTTTTTTCGCTCGACGGGGATGCGCGCCGGATGCTCGCGAGCGCCGTCACGAACAGCGATGGGCGTTGCGACGCGCCGCTTCTCGAAGGCTCCGCCTTCAAGACCGGCGAATACGAGCTCGTCTTCCACGCCGGCGACTACTTTGCCGCAGCCGGCGTGGCCCTGCCGGCGCCGCGCTTCATCGATCGCGTCGTACTGCGTTTCGGCGTGGCCGACGCGAAAGCGCATTATCACGTCCCGCTGCTCGTCTCTCCGTGGGCGTACAGCACCTATCGCGGCAGCTGAGCGCCGACACCGGCGGTTAGTGTCCTGAGGGAGAATTCATGGAAGGCTTCATCACCGATTGGCTCAACCTTGCGCTTCGCTGGCTGCATGTAGTGGTGGCGATCGCCTGGATCGGCGAATCGTTCTATTTCGTCGCGCTCGACAACAGCCTCAAAAAGCCGAAAGACCCGGCCCTCGTCTCGCGCGGCGTATTCGGCGAACTCTGGCACGTCCACGGCGGCGGTTTCTACAATATGCAGAAGTACATGGTGGCGCCGCCGGAGATGCCCGACGACCTGCACTGGTCGAAGTGGCCGTCCTACACGACCTGGATGTCCGGCTTCGCGCTCTTCACCGTCGTTTATCTTTTCTCGCCCGGCACTTATCTGATCGACAAGAACGTGCTCGACATGGGCCCCGTCGTCGCCATCTCGGCTGCGTTGGGTTTCCTCGCGGCGGGTTGGATCGTCTACGACTCACTTTGCCGCCTGCTCGGCGCCAACGACAAACTGCTCGGCGTCTGCGTCGGACTTTATGTGCTCGTGGCGGCCTGGCTCGCCTGCCATATTTTCGCGGGCCGCGCGGCCTATCTCATCGTCGGCGCGATGCTGGCGACGATCATGTCGGCCAACGTGTTCTTCGTGATCATTCCCGGCCAGCGAAAGATGGTCGACGCCATGCTGAAGGGTGAAGCGCCCGATCCGATCTACGGGAAGCGCGGCAAGCAGCGCTCGGTGCACAACACCTACTTCACGCTGCCCGTCGTTTTCGCGATGCTCTCGAATCACTACGCGATCACGTACACGCACCCGCACAACTGGGCGGTTCTCGCGATCATCATGCTGGCGGGCGCGTTGATCCGGCAGTTCTTCGTCATGCGCCATCGGGGGCGGGTGCTCTGGTATCTTCCGGCCGCCGGCGCGGCGTTGCTCGCCGCCGCGCTCGCCTTCACGTTGCCGCGGCCGATCGCGCCGCAAGCCGAAGCCGCCAACGCGCCACAGGTCCGGATCGCCGAGATCGCACCGGTGCTGCAGCAACGCTGCGTTGCCTGCCACTCGGCGCACCCGACGTTGATGGGCAGCGCCCCGGCCGGCGTCATGTTCGATACGCCGGACGAGATCGCGCGCAACGCGCAGCGCATCTATCAACAGGCCGTTCAATTGAAGGCCATGCCGCTCGGCAACGTGACGCATATGACCGACGACGAGCGTTTAAAAATCGCGGCCTGGTTCGAGTCGGGCGCTCAGCGCTGAGCGCGGAAGTCATCGCCGTATCAAGCGGCGGTCGGCGTCAGCTGCAGTCCGCGATCCGCCAAGCCGCCGAGCAACGCGCGATCGGTAAAGCGAAAAAGGCAAATCAATTGATCGCGCGCCGCCAGCTTTTGCGTCTGATCTTCCGAAAGGTCGACGAGCAACTCCGCGAGCGGCGCCGACAGACCCAGCGTGGCCATACCTTCGGCGCGATCGTCTCGCAGCATGCGCTGCACGAGAGCAAGATACGACCGGTTGATTTCTTGAATCGATTGATGGATGTCGCAGCTCATTTTTACCCTCCTTTTTTCTTCGACGGCTCTTCCAGGGCCTCGGCTCGAATGCGCAAACGTTTGCGCGCTCGGCCAGCTCAATGGCCCTTAGGTTGATCGGACACACCGAACGCGATGAGGCTCGCCGCGATTTCACGCAGCAGGTGTTGCGTGAGAGCCCCTGCTCCGCCCTCGCTCAGGCGCTTGAGTTCGATCAGGTCTTTCGCGATGCGGCTCATTTGGAAATCTCCGTGGATCGTGGGCTTTCGCTAGCGGCTTCAATGAGGAAACCGTTTGGCTTGACGAAAGTATCGGTCAACGGGTGGCCGTACGAAATCAGCGCGCGCTGAACCTCGCGTAATACGTGGCGGCGCGCTTGTCAGGGGTTTCCTACAATGGCTGTCGCCAAGACGACCGGCGCCCGTCGAGGCGCCGCTTCACAAGGAAGGGAGAGGATTCGGTCGGTAAGGTCTACACGATGCGGCGCTATCGCGCCGTTGCCGCCTGCAACGCGTCCTCGGTCAGCCAAAGCGACTCGGGCAGCCGCTCCTCGTCGCAGTTGTGGCCTTCGCCGCCTCGGTCGATGACGACGAAATCACTGACCGCCTCGAGAGCGATCAGCGGATGGTGCCATACCCCTTTTTTGTAATTGACGCCCTGCCAGCCCCGGGTCGCGAAAGCGCGAATCGCCGCAGGCGTCAGCGGCCCCGGGGGCGCGACGACGATGAGGTAAGGCCGGCCGGCGAGTGGCACGAAGGCCTGGCTGCCGAGCGGATGGCGCTCCAGCATCGATACTTCGAATGGCAAGGTCCGCGGCTCGCCCCGGAACAGGTTCAGCAGCGGACGTCCGCCGGCGTCCGTGACGTCGACGCACGCGAGATCGTGAAAGCGCGTCGTCGTGCCCTCGTTGATCGGGAAGTGTCGCGCGCCCTCGAGTTCGATGACGTCGCCGAACGGCGCGAACGACTCGCGCGTAAGCGGTTCGATTGCAAGCGTCCTCATCACGGCGTATCCCCTCTCCTCACTCGACGAATCCCCACAGCCGCAAGCGCGATACGCCGCCATCGGGAATGATGTTGAAGCGCACGTGCGTCACAGGCCCAAGCGATACGATCTCACGTTCGAAGACCTGTTGCGCGTCCATCGTGAGCTGCTGCTCGCCGAGCAGTTCAGGCCAGAACATGGCCTGCGTGACCAGCGAGCTGTCGGTGCCGCCCGATACGCGGGCGGCCTGCAGCGAGCAACGATCGGGATAGTTGCCCTTGAAGTGCGCGGTGTCCACTTCGATCTTCGTGATCGTCCCCGGGCGCGCGAGCGCGATGATCGCCCAGTCGTTGCCGGGCTCGCGGCGGCGGCGCGTTTCCCAGCCGTCGCCCATGTCGACGCCACGCCCGGGCATCAGCAGATTCGATGCCGCGCCGAAATGTTGGTTGTTGGCCGCGACGATGTGCGCGCCGTTTTCCATCGCCGCGAGGTCGACGAGATCGGTCCGGCCCGCCTGCCCCCAGTCGAGCCGAGGTTGCGCGTAGACGCGAAGCCGGGCCACGCCGCCGTCGGGATAGAGATTGAGGCGAATGTGCGTATAGCTCCCTGGGTCACGTACTTCGACGTAATGGTGGCTGTTGCCTTGTAAAGTCGTCGACGCCACGATCTCCGTCCATTGCGTCGCCGCGTCCGGAGCCGCCCCTGCGGGCACGTGAGCGGCTTCGATCGACGCCGCGGGCGGGAAGTTGCCGGTGAAATGACTCGTGTCGATATCGAGCCCTTTGATCACGCCCGCGCGGGCAAGCTTGACGATGCACCAATCGTAGCCTGTCGTGCGTTTGCGGCGCGTCTCCCAGCCGTCCATCCATTTGCCGTGATCGTCGTACTTGCCAGGGATGAAGACGGCCGGCTCCGGATTGAGCATGCGCTCCTTCGGCGCGAAAAACTCGTCGCTTGCTTCGAGCGCTTCGGCGCCGAGCCGGGGATCCGCCAGGTTCGCGTAACGCCGCGTGAAGTCGGGCGCATTGGGATCGGAAATCAAAAGAGCCATTGCTGTCGTCCTTGCTTTGTTCGAATCGTCACGCCGCGACGAGATCGTCCACGCGAAAGCGCGCGATCCGATAGATCTGCTCGAGACTCGTACGCATTTCCTCGTCCCGGTCATTGCCCACCCGCGCCTCGAAGTTGGCGAGGATCCCCGCACGATCGTAGCCGCGCACGGCAAGGATGAACGGGAAACCGAATTTATCGCGGTACTCGCGGTTGAGCCGCTGCAGTTTGTCGAATTCGGCCTGCGTGCATTGCGACAGGCCCGCGCCGCTTTGCTCGCGCGTCGATTCCGCCGTCAGTTCGCCGCGCACGGCCGCTTTGCCCGCGAGTTCGGGGTGCGCATTGATGAGGGCGAGCTGCCGCGTGCTCCCGGCGCGAGCGACGACGCTCACCATCGCGTCATGAAGCGCGTCGACGCTCTCGAAAGGCCGCTCGCGCGCGGCCTCGCGAGGAACCCATGGCGAATGCTCGAAGATGCCGGACAGCGCGTCGACGAATGCCTCCTCGGGCATCGCGTTCAGTTGATCAAGTGTGTATCTCATGAGACTCGCACTCGCTCAGGCCCGTGCCTCAAACGGATGACGTGCCCGCCAGTGGCGCGCGATATCGATGCGCCGTGTCACCCACACGCGATCGTGTTTCTCGATGTGGTCGAGAAACCGCTGTAGTCCGCGAAAGCGCCCGGGCCTTCCGAGCAAGCGGCAATGCATGCCGATCGAGAGCATCTTCGGCGCCTCGTCCCCTTCTTCGTAGAGGACGTCGAACGCATCGCGCAGATACGTGAAGAAGTGCTCGGCCGTATTGAAGCCCTGCGCAGTCGCGAATCGCATGTCGTTCGTATCGAGCGTGTATGGCACGATCAGATGCGGCCGCTTTTCGCCACCCGTTACTTCGACTTCCGTCCAGAACGGCAGATCGTCGCCGTAGCAATCGGAGTCATAAAGGAACCCGCCATATTCGGCCACGAGCCGGCGCGTATTGGGACTGTCGCGACCCGTGTACCAGCCGAGCGGCCGCACGCCCGTCACGCGCTCGATCGCCTCCATGCCAAGCCTCATATGCTCGGCCTCCCGATCGGGCGTCATGTCCTGGTAGTGGATCCACCGCCAGCCATGGCACGCGATCTCATGACCGAGCTTGACGAACGCGCGCGCGACCTCGGGATGGCGCTCGATGGCCATGCCGACGCCGAACACGGTCAATGGCAGGCCACGCTTCTCGAACTCGCGCAAAATGCGCCAGACGCCCGCGCGCGAGCCGTACTCGTAGATCGACTCCATACTCATGTGCCGCGCCGGATAAGCGGCCGCGCCGACGATCTCGGAAAGAAACTGCTCCGAAGCCGCGTCCCCATGGAGCACGCAGTTCTCCCCGCCTTCTTCGTAATTGAGGACGAATTGGACCGCCACGCGCGCACCGCCCGGCCAATCGGCCCGAACGGGATGGCGGCCGTAACCGATCAAGTCGCGCGGATAGGAGGGATCGAATGGCATGATTCGGCGGCCTCGCTCGGAGGCAATCGTCAAGGACGGCCCAGTGTAGCGAAAACGCCCCGCACCGCCCATATGCCGAACCGGATAGTGCGCGTCAGCGGGAAAGTATGACCGTTCTCCGCGTCTCGCGGCGCCGCGCTGCCGGTCCTACCGCAAATGGGGATGCCCCGAGAGGGTCAAGCGAAAACCGCGCTCGTGCACGATCAGGTGCGCCTTCGCGCCGACAGGCAGCGTGACGATGTCGTCGATATGGCCGAACGGCAAGCCGACGACGACAGGGATGCCGGTCACCGAGCGAATTTGCTCGACGACCGCCGCCAGGCCATAACCATTGTCGTAGTCGTAAGCCTTGATCCCCGAGAACTCGCCGAGCACGATCGCCTGCTGACGCGCGAGCACGCCTGCCAGGTGCAGTTGGTAAATCATTCGCTCGATACGGAACGGCTGCTCGTTGACGTCTTCGAGGAACAGAATGCCGCCATCGACATGCGGCATGTAAGGCGTGCCCACGAGCGACACGATCGTCGAGAGGTTGCCGCCCCACAGCGTGCCGCGCGCTTCCATCAGCCCCGTCTGCGCGGCCTCGACTTCGAGCGTGAACGAGGGCGCCGTCAACGCTTGCCAGAAATGGTTCATCGTGAACGCACTCGGCGTCTCGGCGCCGAAATGCATGCCGAGCATCGGACCGCCGAACGTCGTCAGTCCGGATCGCGCGAGCATGGCGAGCTGGATCGCGGTGAAATCGCTATGACCCACGAGCGCGACGGGCTGGTCCGCGAGGCGGCGCCCAAGCCCGTCGTAATCCAGCGCAGGGAGGATGCGCACGGCACCGTAGCCGCCGCGCACGGCCAGTGCCACGTCGGGCAACGGCCTCGCCGGATCGGCGAGCCGGTTGAGATCGCCGGCGCGCTCGGCGTCGGTGCCGCCGAAGCGCTGGTAGCGCCTGGCAGCCGCTTCGACGCCTCGTACGGTGTGCCCCGCCTCGCGCAGCCGCGCGACGGCACGCTCGACCGCGGTCGGATCGGGCGGATAGCCGGACGGCGCAATGAGTTCGATGGTTCGGGAGTGCGTCATCGGATCGTCGCGCCCGTTATTCCGCCGCGCTCTCGCGGCGCGCGACACGAATCGCCTCGCGCCGCTGCGAGAAAAAAGACTTCAGCGCATTGCCGCACTCGCTCGCGAGCACGCCGCCTTCTACGCGCGTATGGTGATTGAGCCGAGGGTCCGCGAACGCATCGACGACGCTACCGCACGCGCCCGTTTTCGGATCGTACGCGCCGAACACGACCCGTGCGATGCGCGCATGCATGATCGCGCCCGCGCACATCAGACACGGCTCGAGTGTCACATAGAGCTCGCAGCCCGGCATGCGGTAGTTCGAGAGTGATTGGGCGGCGGCGCGCAGCGCGACCATCTCGGCGTGCGCCGACGGATCATGAGCGCCGATCGGATGGTTGAACCCCGAAGCGATCACATCGTCTCCGCGCACGAGCACCGCCCCGACCGGCACTTCGCCGGCCGCGCGGGCCGATTCGGCCGCTGACAACGCCAGCCTCATGAAGCGGCTGTCGCGCTCGCTCGTCGTGGCGCCGTCGGTCGCGCCGGCGTGCGCGGCACCTGCCGCCGGGGGCGAGCCCGCAGCGGTCTCGGCGTCGCCGGTCGGCTCGGACAATGCGCTCACGAACACCCCGCGCCGTCGGCCGACGCGGCAGGCCAGGCCTCGATCGACGCGGCGCCGTCCTCCAGCACGCGCTCCGACAGCCGCTCGGCGATGCGCCGGCAGTACTCGCGGGGCACGACGGTCGGTTCCCCGCGCAGCGACTCCAGCGCCATGTCGAGCGCCAGCATCTTTGCCTGCAAGCAGCAGCGCGCGGCCCGATCGCCTGCGGCCCGCAATTCGTCATGCAAATGCCGCAGCGAGCGCAATTGCTCGACGGCGGGGGGAACGAACCCCGCGTTTTTCAGAATACGGTTCGCGACGCGCACCTCTTCGGGGACGAGCAGATCGTCGTCCAGATCCTGTGGCGCGCCGGCGCCGGGCAAATCGTCGAACTCGCCGCGCGCGGCGGCGGCAATACGTTGTTCGACCAGGGCATCGAGCAATTTCATCCTGAAATCCACTACATGGCGGCGCCGGCATTTTAGCAGGCCCGCCGGCCGCCCCCCGCGCCCGCCGTCATTTCCCGATTCGTACGCGCATCTCGCGGGCTTTTTCGAGCAGCCCTTCGTAGCCGGAACGGCTGTGCTCGGGCAAGTCGGGATCGCCGACGAGCGCGCCGAGTGTCTCGATCAGGCTATAGACGATCGCTTTCGCCGCACCCACGGCGATGCTGCCCGTGGTGAGCGAGGTGTGGACGTGACTGAGCGCGGCGTCGAGATGCTCCAGATTTCTCGACGACTCGTCTTCAGCGGGCTTTTTCGACGGATCGGACGTCATGGCATCGTTCCTCTTCGTTCGGGGCGCGCCTCGTGTGGGAGGCCAGCGCGCGGGTCCGTCCGGTTTTTATATACCCGCGGCGAGCCAGCGTCCACTGGCTCGCGCCCGCTTGGCCGTCGCCGGCTAGCCGATATGGAAGACGGCGATCGCCGTCTGCAGCTGCCGTGCCTCGTGCTCGAGCGCCTCGACCGAGGCGGCCGCGCGCTGGACGAGCGCCGCATTTTGCCGCGTCATGTCGTCCATTTCGGAAACCGACGCGTTGACCGCCTCGATGCCGGTGGTCTGCTCGGCGGCGGCGCTCGCGATCTCCTCGACGATCCGCATCACCTGGGCGATGGCGCCGCGCGCTTCGTCGATGGTCACGCCGGTCTGCTCGACGAGCCCCGCACCCTCCCCGACGCGCGACACGGCACGCTGAATCAGGCCGCGGATCTCCTTCGCGGCCGCGGCGCTGCGCTGGGCGAGCGAGCGCACTTCGCCGGCCACGACGGCGAAGCCGCGCCCCTCCTCGCCCGCGCGCGCAGCCTCGACCGCCGCGTTGAGCGCCAGGATGTTGGTCTGGAAGGCAATGCCCTCGATGACCGAGATGATCTCGACCATCTTCTGCGACTCGCTCGAGATGTCGCGCATCGTCGTGACCGCCGCCGCGGCCGCCGCGCCGCCGCGATCGGTAATCGACACGGCGCGCTTGGCAAGTTCGTTCGCCGCGCGCGCGTGGTCGGATGCCTGACGCACTTGTTCCGTGATCTGCGTCATGCTCGCCGCCGTTTGCTGGAGCGAAGTGGCCTGCTCGGTCGTGCGCGCGGAGAGATCGGCATTGCCGCTCGCAATCTCGTCGGAGGTCTGCGCGACATTGTCGGACGCATGCTTGATCCGCGCGATCATCCCGGTCAGCGCTTCGCGCATGTGTCCGATCGCTCGCAACAGACTCTGAGCATGCGCATTCTGCGCGTCGATCGCGATCGCGAGATCGCCGCCTGCGATACCGTCGGCGATGCGCGCGGCGACGCGCGGGTCGCCCCCGATCGTCCGGACGATGCTGCGATTGACGGCGGCGACGAGCGCCGCGAGCGTGCATGCGAGCACGATCAGCAGGCCGCACGCCAAATAAAGCGAATGCAGGAACGCGTTATCGATGTCGTCGACGTAGGCGCCGGTGGCGATGATCCAGTCCCATGGCGCGTAGCGGACGACGTAGCCGAGCTTGGGCACGGCCTCCGTCGTATGCGGGCGCGGAAACACATAGTCGACGAATCCGCCTTCGGGCGACTGCGCCGCGCGGGCGAAGGCGACGTAATGATGCCTGCCGTCGGCATCGGCCACGCTCGCGAGCTCGTTGCCTTCGGTCGCCGGCTTCATCGGATGCATGATCATGCGCGGCGTCGAATCGATGACGAGAAAGTAGCCGTCCTCGCCATAGCGTACGTCGCGCAGGCGCGCAAGCGCCTCCTTGCGCGCCTGCTCTTCCGAGAGGGCGCCGCTCTTCGCCAATGCGGCATATTCCTGGACGATGGCCAGACCCACGTGGCCGACGTTGACCAGATCGTTTTTGCGCTCGTCGATGCGCGTGCCCCGCAGCAAAACAGCCGCCCATACGGAGACGATCAGCAGCGCCACCATGCTGACGATCAATGGCAACCAGAGCTTTTGCTTGAAACTGAGTCTTTGCATTCGGACGCCTCCCAAGTCATCGCGCATGCCGATGGCCACAGCCGTTCGCTTCGCACAGAACCCACTCGTGTACGTGCTTTAACGGCAATGAGAAGCGCCGCCTGCATAGAGCAAAACCCCGATGTGCGGACGGCGAGCCCCGGCCTCGCCCCGGCGGTGCTGCAGTGCAGCGGCGGCTACTGCACGGGAATGCCGTCGCGCATGACCTGCAATGCCGTCGCTTCGAGATAGTCCACGCGGATGTTGTCCCCGACGTTGAGTCCCTTGAGGAAACGATCGTCGGTGGCCTGCAGCGTCATGGTGCCCGTCGGGCCGCGCAAGGTCAGTTTGCGATTCGCCCGGTCGATGGCGAGCACGGTGGCGACAGCCTGGACGCGATGCGTGGAGGTCGTGGACCCGCCCGGCGCCGGGGTGATCGTCTGTGTATCGACGCGCTCGCGTATCGAACCCGAGCCGGTCTTTTCCGCGCTGAGCACCAGAGCGCGCTTGTAGGTGATGTCGACGCGATCGCCAATCCTCAGTTTTTTGACGTCGCCGACCGCCCTGTCGACCACGACATCGGTCACCGTGCCGTTATCGTCACGCAGCGTTACCGTGTTCGTTGCGGGGTCGGTCTTGACGACTGCCGCCGCCGTGTGCGTCGCCGTTTGTCCTGAAAAGAGGCCGCCGTCGCCCGTATCGGTGCCCTGGGCTCCGGCATCGCAAGGCGTGAGCGCCGTAGCGGCGGATAGGACGACAAGGCCGAGCACAAAGCGGTATCGCGGTTTCAGTGACACTTCGATTCTCCCGTCGTTCGAATGCGCTCCACGACGCGCCGGGCCAGGGCCGGCGCTACCAGTCTACTCCGAAGGCAGGCCCCGTCGATAAACGGGCGCGCTCGCGCGCGCTCGCCAGGCGTGCCTCGCGGGAATGGCGGCGCGCCTTGGACGTGATGCTTCGAACGATCGCTAGTGCCCGCGTATGATGTCCGAGCGAGAGGTCGTATAGACGTGGCCCGATTGGTCGAAATGCACGTTGAAGAACGCCTCACCGGTCGGCGGGCCCTCCTCCCACTTCCAGCTCCACACCGTCTCCGGCTTGAGCGGATAGACGGCGACATCGCCGGGCTTGCCGAGCAACTGTCGCACTTCGTCCTGCGACATGCCGGGGCGAATCCTCGCGAAGTTCGCGGCGGTGAGTACCTGGGTGACGCTTCTCAGCGTACCGTTCGGGTCGATGTCGACCATGTAGGTCGTCACGCCCTGGGGGCCGCGCGGATACTCGAAGCGCTTCGAGCCATCGGCGAAGGTCCGCTCAGTTTCGGGCTTTCCCATTTGATCGCGGATTTGCGCCTCCGTGGTGACACCCGGTTTCAGCCCTCTCAGCAGCAGAGCATCGGGCTTGATGGCATTGAGGAAGGCTTTGAGTTTTTCCATGGCATGCTTGCCCTCTTCATCGTCGCAGCCGGCAAGCGCGAGGGCTGCGACGAGCCAGACGACGGTAAGCGGTCTGAAGACGAAGTTCATCTGCGTTAGCGACATCCCAGTATCGCGTAGCGAATAGTTGCGCCAGCATAACGCAAGCGGCTCTGAGGTAGACCGTTACATAGCGCCTGCCGCCGCTTGCGCGCTTTAGGGTTCGCGGCACCTCATTGCCTACTGCACGGCGTCGAGCGTTGCGCAGCGGAATGAAGCGTGAGTATTCCCGGTCTGAAAGGCGAATCAGGATTGAACTTGAACTCACTAGCCGCTCGTGGGTCGAAAACCAAGTCCCGGAGAGTTCAATGAAGGCCCTACTCCTCACCGTCGCATTGGCCGTTACCGCGGTTGCATCGGCACCGGTCTGGTCCTACGCTAATGAGCAATCGCTCCACCAGAATCAGAAGCGGACGGGCACGGACGAATGCGCCGCGAAGTCGGGCCATGCGGCCGCGCAAGCCGAGCCGACCTCGAAACCGCCACGACTCAGCGTTGGCACCAGCTATCCCGACACGAAGCTGAATTTGCCGTGGTTTCTCACCGACATCATCAACGCAGTGAACACGCGACAATCGCCGCGCTGCTTGCTGCATACGCTCGGCAGAGGATTCTGATCAACGCGATGCTGGTCGGCATTCCATAAAAATGGCTTCTCGGCGGCACGCCCCATGCCGCCGCCCGAGCCGCTGCGTACAAAGCAGCGGCCCGGCCGTCGAAAGCGGGAACGCTCAAAGCGGCGCGGAGACCCGCTTATTCGTGCTTTTGTGCCGAGTTCGTGATGGCGTGGCCGCCCCTGGAAATGTCCTCGCCGGCTCCTGAGACCGTGTGACAAGCCGTTAGCGCCACCGTACCGATGAGCAGAAAGAGTGCGATGAGTCGTCGTGTCATGAGCCTTCTCCCTTGGCTGATGGATTGTTCGACGCGGACGTGCGATGCGAAGCGCGGCGCGTTTCCCCGTTGGATGGCCGGCCAACCGCTTTCGTGCCGGCCGTGCGGCTCCATCTCCGCCGCCTGCGCAACATCCGTTTGACAAAGCACTGTCCGCAATCACTGTGCCCGCTCGAGGCGTCCCACGAACGCACCGTCCGACCGCTCAGGTCCCACCAGCGAGCGAGGCCGCGCAATCCGTGGTAGCGTACGCACCGTTCGTCAAGAACATGTTCTCGGGGCGGGGTGCAACTCCCCACCGGCGGTAATCGTCCTCTTCGGGACGTAGCCCGCGAGCGCTCGGTCTTGCATGCGATGAAAGCATTGCAGCGACGGAGGTCAGCAGACTCGGTGCGATTCCGGGGCCGACGGTACAGTCCGGATGAAAGAGAACAGGACTTCCTTCATCCTTCGCGAGCCGCGAAGGCTGCGGGTCGTCCTTCGCCCTGTTCACACAAACAGGCTGAATTTCCATGAATATCTCGACTTCCACCGAATCAAAAGCAATATCCTCCGCCAATGACAAGCGCGGGCGGATCGCATTCATCCAGTCATGCTGGCACCGCGATATCGTCGACCAATGCAAGGCGTCGTTCCTCGCATCGATGTCGAACTACGGTTACTCCGCCGAAGACATCGATCAATATGAAGTCGCGGGGGCTTTCGAAATTCCATTGCATGCAAAGCGCCTCGCATTGAGCGGCCGATACGCGGCGATCGTCGCCGCCGGACTCGTCGTCGATGGCGGCATATACCGGCACGAGTTCGTCGCGCAAGCCGTCATCAGCGGCTTGATGCAAGTGCAGCTCGAGACGGGCACGCCGGTTTTCTCCGCCGTGCTCACGCCGCACCACTTCCATCACGGCGAGGAGCACATCGGCTTCTTCCGCGAGCACTTTGTCGTCAAGGGCAAAGAAGTCGCGCACGCGTGCGCCGACACGGTGCGCAGGCTTGCGGAACTCCCCTCGCGGTAACGCCGCGACTTCTGTCGGATTCGGCCGCGGACGAGACTCGACCTTGCTCCGCGGACCGCGCCGCTCGTTTTCGCCGCCGATTGCTCGAGCCGAGCAACCGGCCCTTCCTCGTCATCGCGCTGACACCGTGCGATGACTTAATAATGCGGCCCCCCACCGTAGAGGAAGGAACACGATGAAGAACTACGACTTCAAGCATGTGCTCCGTGTCGGAGCGATCATGTCTACCGTACTCCTCGCATTTCACGCCCAAGCCGACGCGGACTCCATCGACGTCGCCCAGTTGCCGAGCGGCCAGTACATCACCCCGACGTTCATGCGCGGCGCCGTCCAGCAATACTTGAACCCGCGCTTGCCCGGCTATCCCAACTTCGTCGCCGGAGAGGCCGTGCGCTCGCAACTGAGCCCGGACGGCAAAACCCTGGCGATCATCACGGCGGGCCAGAACTCGCTGTACAAGCCCGACGGCACGGTCGACAAGGCGAATTCGACGCAATACATCTTTCTCTACGATGTCTCCGGCGACAACAAAAAGCACCCCGTGCTCACGCAGGTCATTCAACAGACGAATGCCTACGTCGGTCTCGTCTTTTCTCCCGACGGCAACACGCTCTATGCGACGGGCGGCAGCGACGACGCCGTCTATGCGTATGTGAAGAACGGCGGCACCTGGACCGCCTCGGGGACCATCGCGCTCGGCCACAACGGCAAGGGCCTGGGTCTCGGCGTGCAGCCCAATGCCGGCGGCCTCGGTATTTCGGCCGACGGCAAGACGCTCGTCGTCGCGAACAACTACAACGATTCGATCAGCGTGATCGACACGACGACGCGCACGGTGCGCTACGAGCACGACCTGCGCCCCTTCTTCCCCGGCAACGAGGGAACGCCCGGCGGCGTCGGCGGAACGTTCCCGTTCGCCGTCGCCATCAAGGGCAATAATGTTGCCTACGTGTCGTCGGACCGCGATCGCGAAGTCGTCGCGATCGACATCTCCTCCCCGTCGGGCGGCCGTCTCATCAAGCGCATCAAGTTGGACGGCAATGCCCTCGGCATGACCCTGGACGCATCACAATCGACGCTTTACGTGGCGCAAGACAACGCCGACCAAGTGGCGGTCATCGACACGAACAGCAACACCGTCAGGGGAAAAATCGATGCACGGGCTCCCGGCGATGTCCTGCCGCACGCCCCGAACACGGGCGCCGCGACATTCGCCGTGACGCTTTCACGCGACGGCCGCACGCTCTACGCGGTCAATGCCGGCACCAATGCGATCGCCGTGATTCCGCTCGTCGGCCCCCACGCCTATCGGGTCGCCGGGCTGATCCCGACAGCATTCGAGCCGCACGATGTCACCTTCAGCGCGGACGGCAGCTGGATCTACGTCGTCAACGGCAAGAGCGTGACCGGACCGAACCCCGACCATCTATCGGGCAGCACGGCCAGCATGACGAGCATCACCTATCCGGGCGGCAATGCCGCGGCCGCGGCCGCCGCAAGGGGTTCGAACGAGTACCAGTTCCAGCTCGAGCGCGCCTCCCTCGTCAGCGCCCCGGTCCCGCCGGAGAGCGACCTGGCGCAATTGACGCAGCAAGTCGCCAACAACAACTTCTATCGCCCGGAAGCCAACGCCCGCGATCGCGAGGTGATGCACTTCGTGCGCGACCATATCAAGCACGTGATCTACATCGTGAAGGAGAATCGCACCTACGACCAGATCCTCGGCGATCTCGGCAATGGTGCCCATGGCGATCCCGCGCTGACGCAGTTCGGCGCGAGCATCACGCCGAACTTTCACCGCCTCGCGTCCCAGTTCGTCACGATCGACAACTTCATGAATCCGGGCGACGGCAGCATGGACGGCTGGTCGTGGGCGTTGCAGGGCCGCGTGACCAACACCGAGACGCTCTCGCAACAACTGAACTACGCTGCCGTCAACCGCGGGATGTCCTATGAGTCGGAAGGCGCGAACCGCAGCGTGCCTGTCAACTGGGCGACGGTTGCCGAGCGCGATGCGGCGGCGGGACCGGCGGGCACGACGAACTACAGCACCCAGTCGGCGAGCCTGCCCGGCGGCACGGAAAACCTGCTGACGGGAACCGGCAATCATGCTTCCTCCGATTCCCCGGTCGGCGAACAGCAGGGCTATATCTTCGACGCGGTGCTCGCCGCCGGCGGCTCGGTCCGCAACTATGGGTTCCTCGTCAACAACATCGGCAGCATCGGAACGAAGAGCGCCCCCGTCGTCTCGCCGTACGCGGCGGGTATCGTACAGGTCGCGCCGCTCGATCCGAAGTTGGCGCCGGTCACCGACGTCTACTTCCGCGGCTTCGACCAGAACTACCCGGACCTGTGGCGCTACCAGGAATGGAAACGCGAGTTCGACCAGTACGTCGCCAACGGCAATCTGCCGAGTCTCTCGCTGGTCCGCCTGAGCCACGATCACATGGGCTCTTTCGGAACCGCGCTCGCAGGCGTGAACACGCCCGAGACGCAGCAAGCGGACGACGATCTGTCGGTCGGGTCGCTCGTCGAGGCCGTAGCCAAGAGTCCCTACGCTTCGAACACCCTGATCATCGTCACCGAAGACGACGTACAGGACGGCCCCGATCACGTGGACTCGCATCGCGGCCCGGTCTATGTCGTCGGCCCATACGTGAAGCAGGGGCAGGTCGTCGGCACGCGCTATAGCCAGGTGAACGCCCTGCGGACGATCGAGGACATCCTCGGCACGCAGCACATCAACCTGAACACGGCGTTCCAGCGCCCGATGGCCGACGTATTCGACGTTCACTCGTCCGGTACATGGAATTACACGGCCGTTGCATCGACGGTGCTGAAAACGACGGGGCTGACGCTGGCTTCATTGCCGCAAGGCGTGAAGTATGCGGCGGGGCCTGACATCGAGCCGAAGCACGACGCCGCGTATTGGGCCAAGGCGACGGCGAAGTTCGACTTCTCCGATGCCGACGAGGTCCCGCCGGATCAATTCAACCGGGTGCTCTGGAAAGGAATGATGGGCGAGAAGCCGTATCCGGCGATCCGCGGTGCGCATCAGGTCGTCGCCAGCATCAAGGACGACGATTGATCCATAGTCGGGCCTGACGCGGCCCGAAGCCACCCATCGGCAGGCAGCGCTCGCGCCGTCGAGCCTGCCTGCCGCGTCTTCCTCAGTCGTTCATCGTCACCGTCGAAATGCCCTTTCTTTTGCGCCGCTCAAAAGTTGGCGCGCAATGTGACGAATGCGCTGAGCGGCTCGCCCACATAGGCGCCGGCACTGTTGGCCGCGACGAAGTATCGCCGGTTCGTCAGATTATGGATATTGACGTCCACACCCCAGCGCCGCATCTGGTATCCGAAAGCCGCATTCGCGATCACATAGGACGGGACGGAGTTGACGTTCGTAATGTCGCTATAGGTCTTGCCGATGTAGTCGATACCCGCTCCCACGTGAAACCCGGGAACGCCAGCGATTGAAAACTCATACGTGGTCCACAGCTTCGCCATGTACGCGGGCACACCCTGGGGGTGATTACCGACCGAACTCACGCCTTGCGGGTTGCTCGTGATGACCGCATGCTGCGCCGTGAAGTTGGCAATGACGTGCCATTGCGCCGTGACGCTCGCATCGAGCGAGGCTTCGGCACCCTTCGTCCTCTGGCTGTCGAATACGACGTTTTCGACGCCGCCCGTCGTCAATAGCGCGGCGACGTTGTCGCGCGAGACGTCGAAGAGCGCGGTATTGAGCACATACTGGCCATCGAGGAACGAGAACTTCACGCCAGCCTCGTACTGCTGCGCGGATTCCGGCGCGCCGATGCCGTTCTGCGTGCTCTCGGAATTGAAGTTCGCCAGATAGCTCTTCGATACGCCAAAGTACGGCGACATCCACGGCAGCAGCTTGTAAAGCAACCCTACGCTCCAGCTCACCGGCGCATCGTTGCGCGTGTAGGTCGTACCCGCTACGAGCGCCTGCCCCTGCGAGTCGAATCGGCCCGGTACCGTGATATTCGGTGTCAGCGAGGTTTCCCACCAGTCCTTGCGCACGCCGGCTCGGATTTTCAGCTTGTCCGTCACGTCCACCTGATCCGTCGCGTAAAGGCTATAGAAGTTCGCGAGCAGACGGTCGTTGTCGCACGAGTGTCTGGCGTCGCATTGGAACGTCAAGCCCGCCAGCGACGTCTCCGGCGGCACGGGAGCAAACACGTCCGCGATGTTCGGGAGGTCCGCCGTCGCGCGAACCGTATCGATGATCTGATGTTGATACTCGAATCCGGTCAGCAACGTATGGCCAACGCTGCCCGTCGCGAACTTCCAGACCGGCTCCAATTGATAGTCGAACGTGTTGTCCGAGTCGATTTGATGCCGCAGCTGCCGTCTCGTTACCTGATCGCCGACCACTTTCGTGCTCGCACTGTCTCCGTTGCTAAAGAAGTCCAGGCTGCGATGCAGATAGGAAAAGCGATTGTTGACAGTCAGAAATTCGTCGACCTTCCACTCGTCCGTCAGTGTCGGGCGAATGTAGCTGCCCCGAGCCGCGGCAAACGGCGTCGAATACTTGGCATCGATCGGGACAGTCGTGATCGGCGAGCCGTGAAAATAGATGAGGCCGTACGAATCCGGCGTTTCTCGAATGCGTTGCGCTTCGAGCGAAAACTCGACCTTATGGTTGCCGGCCTTCCACTCAAGCGTTGGCCGGATCTCCTCGTCCCAGCTCGACAAGCCGCGAAATCCGTCGGAACGCGATGCTGACGCATCCACGCGATAGGTCAGACCCGCAACCCCTGTCGGCCCCGTCACGTAGGCACTGCTCGAAACCGTGCCGAACGAGCCCGATTGAATGTCGCCACCGAAATGAAACGTCGACGACGGCGTGTAGTGAACGATATTGATCGTGCCGCCGGGCGGCCCGCTGCCGAAGAGCGCCGATCCGGGGCCCTCCAGAATCTCGATGCGCTTTACACCGTTCAGCGAATGGGAGACGCCGTTGACCTGGTCTCCGTCCGAGAATCCATCGTTGTAGACCTGCGCCTGCAGTCCTCGGATCATGAAGTGATCGAAAAAGCCCTTCGAGTCCGGACCGCCGACGTTCACGCCGCTTGCGTTTTCGACGCCCTGCCGCAGCATCGTCGCGCCCTGCTCGCTCAGCAGCGCACGAGGAATCACTTGCACGCTCGCAGGCAAGTCCTTGAGCGCGGTACCGGTCTTGCTGACCGCTGATACCTGGTCCGGGTTGTTGAGCCCGTCTTCCTGCGCGATTGCGCCGCCCTCGGCCCTCACCTCCACAGGCGGCAGCGTCGCGGCGGCGACTGGGCCGCCATTCCCGTTATCCGTGACTTGCGGCTCCTGTGCTCGTGCCGTGTGCGTAAGCGTCAAACCGATAAAGAGCACGGATAATGCACCAACCGAAGCCGCGTCGATCGTCGGCGCCTGCGTTGAAACCTTTCGGAAACCCATGCTCTCGCTATCCTCCCGTCCGCGGTTGGTGCATTCGCCGTATGCGAGGTCGCAACGGCGTTTGCCAAGTTCCGTGTCCGAGCAAGCGATCGCCCCGACTGGCAACCGAGATTATCGATTGCCGATCGTTTCGTTTTTTTTAAAGAGTCGAGCGGGGACGCACAGCATGGTGCGCGTCATCGCGCGCCATCGAATGGATTCGCCGATCGCCGACGCGTGCGGTGATGTCCGATCAGCCCGCCCATGGATCGATGACCGCGATGCCGCAATCGACGAAATCCTTCACGTTCCGTGTCGCAAGCGTGGCGCCCCTCGAGCGAGCCACCGCGGCAATCATCGCGTCGAACTGGCTGATCGGCCGGCCGGCGTTCGTCCGCGACACGGCAATTTCCGCGTAGACGTCAGCCGCGTCGCTATCGAAATTGAGCAGCCTGCCGGCGAAGTCTTCTTCGAAAATGGCCTTGATCGCGGACGACAGCGCCTGCTTACGCGAACCGTCGGGCATACGGCCCACGCCGTACAGAATTTCGGCCCGAGTCACTGTCGTTGTGAAAAGCGCGGCACGCCATTGAGCGGCAAACCATTCCATCACGCGCGGGTTCGGCGCGGACCGCAGCGTTTCCGAAAGAACATTGGTGTCCAGTACGATCATGCGCCGAAATCCAGCCGATCCCGGATGGCCTCTCGAGCCGGCAATTCCAGGTCGACACCGCCAAGCGGTGTGATGCGACGGCGGATAGATTCGATCAGGTTGTTTTGACTGCCTTCGCCCTCTGTCGATAGCGCGGCACGAAGGATGTCGCGAGCTTCGTCCTCCATAGAATGCCCATGCCGGGCCGCTTGAACACGCAAGCGGCTCTTGAGTTGTTCGTCGATGTTGCGGATCGTCATACTTGCCACCCCAGCGTCCTCCGTTAATCATTGATGGCATTTTAATCAATGATTGCATCGGCTGCAACTGGAGATGACGCAGCTCCAATCCTGGAAGCGGCCTGTCCGCCAAGCCGCCCTTCTTTCTTGGTTCACGTACCATCGGCCACGGTCGTCCCGAAAATTGCGTTTCATCGTTGACCACCCCGGCTTTGCTTCGTGCAGAGTCGCTATCGAGCGCGACGTCCCGTGTCGCCAAGCTCAGGATGATGGGGATTCGATTTTCGCCGTCCAAGACGGCGACCGATAGCTATCCGAACGGCCGAACGTGTCCGCCATGCCGATCGCGGGCGCGGGAGGGGCCTGCCGCGTCAAGCCCGCCAGACCGGGCCTTCGGGAAAGCGATAGCGATCGAGCGACGCCGCATGCATTTCGATGCTGTAGCCCGGACGTTGAGGCGGCAAATAGCGGCCGTTGCGAATCACGACGGGATCGACGAAATGCTCGTGGAGATGGTCCACGTATTCGAGCACGCGGTTTTCCAGCGAGGCCGACACGCAGATATAGTCGAAAAGCGAGATGTGCTGGACGTACTCGCACAAGCCGACGCCGCCCGCATGCGGACAAACGGGCACGCCGTATTTCGCCGCCATCAGCAAGACGATGATCACCTCGTTCAGGCCACCCAGGCGGCAGCTATCGAGCTGACAGAAGTCGATTGCCTGCGCCTGCAGCAACTGCTTGAACATGACGCGGTTATGGCAGTGCTCGCCCGTCGCGACACCGATCGGCCGAATCCGCTGCCGGATCGTCGCGTGGCCAAGCACGTCATCGGGACTCGTGGGCTCCTCGATCCACCACGGATCGAACTGAGCGAGGCGCCGCATGTTGGCCACCGCTTCATCGACTTCCCACACTTGGTTCGCATCCATCATCAGCTTGCGACTTTCGCCGATCTCTTCACGCAGGATGCGGGCTCGCCGTATGTCGTCCTCGAGGTTTGCGCCTACCTTCTGCTTGAAGTGCGTCCAGCCCTGCGCAACCCCTTCGCGTGCCAGACGGCGGATCTTGTCGTCGTCGTAGCCGAGCCAGCCGGCAGAAGTCGTGTAGGCCGGATAGCCATGCGCCAGCATTTCCCGTTCGCGCTCGCCTTTCGTCTTGGCATGACGATGCAGCATCGCGATGGCTTCATCCGGCACGATCGCATCGGTGACGTAGCGAAAATCGAGACAGCCCACGAGCTGTTCCGGCGTCATGTCGACGAGCAGCTTCCACACGGGCTTGCCTTCCTCCTTCGCCCACAGGTCCCAGACCGCATTCACGATCGCCGCCGTCGCCAGATGAATGGCTCCCTTGTCGGGGCCGATCCATCGCAACTGGCTGTCCGATGTGAACGCCCGCCAGAAGGCGCCCATGTTCGCCGTGATCTCCTCGAGCGATCTGCCGACGATGAGCGGGGCAAGCGCCTCGACGGCACGCACGCAGATCTCGTTGCCACGGCCGATCGTGAAGGTGAGACCGTGGCCCGCGAGCACCTTCGGCGAATCGGTTTCGAGAATCACATAGGTGGCCGAGTAATCGGGCGCGGCATTCATCGCATCGGAGCCGTCGAGCGAACGCGAAGTGGGAAACCGGATGTCTCGAACGGACAGCTTCGTGATCGTGGTCATCTGCATCCTCCTGGCGGCGGCTATCGACTCCGGGTTTCACATTGTATTGTCGATGCTGCCCTGTCCGCCGACGCCGGATCGGTTTCGCGCCGAGCCTCGTCGCGCCGCGTCGGCACGCACATGGGACGCATTATCCTCCATCGTTCCTCAAGCTGAACCGAGCGACAGCCTCGCTTAATCGGCGACTTTGCTCCTCGAGCGACATCGCGACGGCCGACGCCTCCTCCACGAGCGCGGCGTTACGCTGCATCGATTCTTCCATTTGCGTCACGGTGATATTGACCTGCTCGATGCCGGTCGACTGCTCGTCCGACGCGAGACTGATCTCGCTCATGATGGCGTCGAGGCGTTCCACGGCTCGAACGAGGTCGGCCATCGTCGATCCGGCTTCGGTGACGAGCTTGCTGCCCCCCGCTACCTTTTGCGTCGACTCGCCGATGAGCGCTTTGATCTCCCTGGCAGCCGCGCCGGAGCGCTGCGCGAGATTGCGCACTTCGGCCGCCACAACGGCGAAACCGCGCCCTTGTTCGCCGGCCCGCGCCGCTTCCACGGCCGCGTTGAGCGCCAGGATATTCGTCTGGAACGCGATGCCGTCGATGACGCCGACGATGCCCCCGATTCTTGTCGAGCTCTCGGTGATCTCGTCCATGGTCGCGACGACGAGCTGCATCGCCTCGCCCCCGCGCGTCGCGATCTGAGACGCATCCGCCGCATAGGCGCGCGCGCTGCGTGCGTTGTTGGCGTTTTGCTGGACGGTCGCCGTCAACTGTTCGACGCTCGCGGCCGCCTCTTGCACGGATGCCGCCTGCTGCTCGGTACGGCTCGACAGGTCGAGGTTGCCGCCGGCGATCGCGCGCGCATCGCTCACGATCGTGTCGGTACTCGCGCGTACCTGCCGCACTGTCGTCGTCAGCCCTTCTTGCATTCGCTTCAGCGCGCCCATCAGGAAGCCCATTTCGTTGTCGCGCGCGATGGCAACGGTACCCGTCAAATCGCCAGTGGCGATCCGGTTGAAATGTTCGACGGCCAGGTTGATCGGCTTCACGATCGCTTGCATGAGCGCACGCTGTGCGATCAAGCCCACGAGCAGCGCGAGAACGCCGGCTGCGCCGAGCGCCCACAGCGCGCGACGAAAGCGCGCGTCCGCACGCTCGAAGCGCGCCTTTTGCCGCGCGACCTGAAACGCTTCGAGTTCCTCGATGGCCTCCTGGTACGCGGTGAAGAGGGAGACCGGCGCCTCTCGCTGCGTCGTCAGGAAATCAATCATGTCATCGGCATCCAATTGCGAGAGGGACTTCTGAAGCACCTGCTCGATGAGCGCCTGTCGACTCGCCTGCAATTTGTCGAGAAGCGATCGTTCCGCCGTATCGGGAACATGCAGGCGACGATAGACATCGAGCTCCTCGTCGCTTTGCGCGAGCAACTGATGCGAACGCGCGATCTGCGGCTTCGCATCCTTTCCAGCGCTGATCATCTGCTCAATCTCGCGAAATCCACCGCGCAGCACGAGCATGCGTTCCGAGCTCGTCTTCAGGTGAAGCAGAGCCGCCGTGTCGTCGAAGTACATCGCTTTGAGCGATGCATTGCCCGCGTCAATGCACCAAGTTGCGGCCGCGATGACGAGCATGAGCAAAAGCGTGTAGCCCGCGATCGTCGCGGCCAGGCCCGAGCGGATCGTGAATAGTCTTCGCATAGCGGTATCGTCCGCCGCGCCGTAGGAGCGACGCAGCAACTCTTCTCCCGGGAAAATGGGTCACCTCGAACGGGATCGAAGTGTTTCCTCAGGCGATATCGGCAATAGGTACAGGTCACCTGTTGCGAGAAACCGACTCGGATTTGCACGGTGGCGACAGCCCCACAGCGGTTGCAACGAGCCGGGTGCAAGGCCGGAGTGGAAGGCCGTTTAGCGCCGCGGCCCACGCGGCGTTTTGGACGCGCAGTTCCTATACTTCATGTGGCTGCGGTGCCTAACGCCGACGTCGGCGAATCGTCCGGCGTTCGGACCGCTTTGAAAGAAGAACACCAACGACCCACGCGGCCAGCGGCGCACGAGCCGTTTTGCTGCGGCGCGACAGAATCAGGAGGCGCAAATGGGACGTTCCGCACTCGCCGGGCCCGAAGCCGAGCGGATCGATGCACGCGGCCCGCACCGGCCGGCCCTGCCGTCGCTTGCGCTGGCCGCGCTCGGCGTCGTCTACGGCGACATCGGCACGAGCCCGCTCTACACCTTGTCGACAGTGTTCGGTCCGGGTAGCGGGTTGCCGCTGAATGTGTTCAATATCGTCGGCATCGTGTCGCTGATCTTCTGGTCGTTGATGGTCGTCGTCTCACTCAAGTACGTCGTGCTGATCCTGCGCGCGAACAACCACGGCGAAGGAGGCATCATGGCGCTGCTCGCGCTCGCCGCTTCCTCCGTCGCGACGAGGCCGCGCCTGCGCCATGCGCTGCTCATCGTCGGCGTGATGGGCGCCGCGCTCTTTTTCGGCGACAGCGTCATCACGCCGGCGATCTCGGTGCTGAGCGCCGTCGAAGGCCTCGAGGTCGCGGCGCCGGTGCTGAAGACATGGGTCATACCGGTGACGCTCGGGGCGCTGATCGCGCTCTTTCTCATGCAAAAGCACGGCACGAGCGGCATCGGCGCCGTATTCGGGCCCGTCATGGTGCTCTGGTTCGTCGTGATCGGCATCGCCGGACTCGTCAACATCGCTGCGATGCCGGCCATCCTGCTCGCGGTCGATCCGCTGCAAGGACTCGGCTTTTGCCTGCACCATCGATGGCTCGCGTTCGTCGCGCTGGGCGCCGTCGTGCTGTCGCTCACGGGCGCCGAGGCGCTCTACGCGGACATGGGCCATTTCGGCAAACGGCCGATCCGCGTCACATGGTTCGGCATGGTTTTCCCGGCGCTCGCGCTCAACTACCTCGGTCAGGGCGCGCTGTTGCTCGCCCATCCCGGCGCCTTGCAGAACCCCTTCTATCGGCTCTTTCCGCAATGGGCGATCTTCCCGATGATCGTGCTCGCGACGATCGCGACCGTCATCGCGTCGCAGGCCGTGATCTCCGGCACTTACTCGATGACGAAGCAGGCCATGCAGCTCTGCTTTCTGCCGCGGATCAACATCGTCCATACCTCCGAGCGCGAAATCGGCCAGATCTATGTGCCCGGCATCAATTGGACCTTGCTTGCCGCGGTCGTCGCGGCCGTGCTCGGCTTCGGCTCGTCGACCGCGCTTGGCGCCGCTTACGGCGTCGCCGTCACCGGGACGATGCTGATCACGACGTTCCTGACGTTCTTCGTCGTCCGGTACGCATGGCATTACAACTGGGCGCTCTGTGTGTTCGCGACGGCGTTCTTCTTCGTGATCGACGCGACGTTCTTCTCCGCGAACCTGCTGAAGATCGTCGAGGGCGGCTGGTTCCCGCTCGTGATCGCCGCCGTGATGTTCACGATCATGGCAACCTGGGGCCGCGGCTGGGAAATGATGCTGGCCGAAGCGCGCGTGCGCGCCGGCACGACCCCGCTCCAACTCTACTTGACCTCCTTGCTCGCGCACGCTCCGGTTCGCGTCGGCGGCACGGCGATTTTCCTGACGCCGAATCCGGACGCGGTGCCGCATGCGCTCGTCAACAACCTCCTCCACAACCGTGTGCTGCATGAGCGCGTGGTTTTCCTGACCGTCGTCACGAAGGAAGTGCCATGGGTGCCCGATAGCGAGCGCATCACGATGCAGCCTTTATGTCCGGGCTGTTTTCGGGCCACGGTCACCTACGGGTTCAAGGACGAAGTCGACCTGCCGCAGGCGCTCGGAGCGTCCAAGATCGCGGGGCTCACGTTCGAGCCCTCGGAGACCTCGTGGTTCCTGAGCCGCGCGGCCGTCGTGCCGAAATCGGGCCGAGGGATGGCGCTCTGGCGCGAGCGCCTTTTTGCGGCGATGCTGCACAACGTCGGTAACATCGCAGCCTTCTTCAAGCTGCCGGCCAACCGTGTGATCGAGGTCGGCGCGCAGGTCGAGATTTAAAGCGGGCCGTTTTTATTGCGGCGGCTCGCGAGCTAAACGAACGCTTTATCTCGCCCCAAAAATCTTTGGCTGTTTCCGGCGTGGCCCTCGCCTTAGACTGAGCTCGGCTGATTCGATAACGATCGAGACCACCGAGCGATGTCAACGATAGTCGAACCTGTTTTGCAAGTCGATGTCTGGCGAGGCGACGAACACGGCCGCTTTCAGCGGTTCGAGGTTCCGCGCAAGGAAAGCCAGACGGTCCTCGACGTAGTCATTCACATCCAGCGCCACGTCGACCCGACGCTTTCTTATCGGTTCGCCTGCCGCGTCGGCATGTGCGGATCGTGCGCAATGACGGTCAACGGTCGCGCGCGATGGACTTGCCGCACACACGTCTCAAAGGTCGTCGCCCATGCCGGCACCGTGCTCGAAGTCGCCCCGCTCAATCACCTGCCTGTCATCAAGGACCTCGCCGTCGACATGAGCGGCTTTTTTGATAAATGGCGCGACGCAAAAGGTTTCTTTCATGGCGAGCGAACGCGGCACGACGCCTTCGCCACCGTGGACCCGGGTTCGCCCGAACGACAGGCGGCCGATTCCGGCATCGAATGCATCGGCTGCGGCGTGTGCTACGCGAGCTGCGACGTCGTCGCATGGAATCCGTCATACCTCGGGCCTGCGGCGCTCAACCGCGCGTGGACGCTCGTCAACGATGTGCGCGACGTCACGCAGCAGGAGCGGCTGCACGCGGTCTCGAACGACGCGGGCTGCCATTCCTGCCACACGCTCGGCTCGTGCACGGAGCGTTGTCCCAAAGGACTCGCGCCTACCGCGAGCATCGCGGGGTTGAAACGTCTCGGCGGCCGTGTGCCGAAAGGAGGGCCTAAATGAGCGCCTGGGGTAGCACCTGGTGGTGGCAGCGCATGTCAGCCATGGCGCTCGCCATTTGCGTCACGGTCCATCTCGTCACGATGATCGTCGTCGTGCACGGCGGTCTCAACGCCGCCGCGATCGTGGCACGGCTGCACGGCAACGTCGCATGGGGCGCGTTCTACGCGTTCTTCGTCCTCGCGGCGGCGGTCCACGTGCCGATCGGCCTGCGCCGGGTGGCCGAGGAATGGCTCGGTTGGCGCGGCAACGGGGTGGGCGCGGCGAGCGTGGCCGTCGGCGTCGCGCTCGCGCTCGCCGGTTGGCGCGCGGTCTTCGCACTGGTCGGGAGCGGCGTATGAGCAACGTTGAATGGCTGTCCGGCGGCACCCGCGCTCGGGGCGCCACACCGGGACGTCGCGCCGATATACGCGCCCGCAATCATCCCGCCTGGTGGGCGTTTCTAGTCCATCGGATTTCCGGTGTTGCGCTCGCCCTGTTTCTGCCCGCGCATTTTTGGGCCCTCGGCACGGCTTTGCACGGCGCGCGAGCGCTCGAATCGTTTCTTGCGATCACGCGGCAGCCCGCCTTCGTGTTTGCGGAGTGGGGACTGGTGACGCTGCTCGCCGCTCACTTGATCGGCGGGGTACGCATTCTGCTGATCGAGTTTGGGCCATGGAGCGGCCTGCGCAAGGACCTGATCGCCTTGACGGCCGGCGGCGCGCTCGTCGTCGGGCTGGCATTCGCGCTCTCGCTCACGCTTTGATGCCGGGGCACGCGATAAAGGAGAGACAAAACGATGGACATGGATCTCATCGAGGAAGTGGCGAAAGAGCTTTATATCCGAGCATTGAAGCGACTGCCGCCCGACGTCAAGGAAGGCATCGCCCGCCTCGAGCAAACGGAAACGAACGAGACGGCGCGACGCGTGCTCGGCGTCATGCGCGAGAACATCAGCGTGGCGGAATCGGCCGATAACCTGCTTTGCCAGGATACGGGGCTGCCGATCTACAACGTCACGATCGGCCGCGGAATATCGCTCGATGGCATTGCGCTGAAGAACGCCATCAGAAACGGTTGCGCGCGCGCCACGCGCGAACACCCGCTGCGCTCGTCCGTCGTTCATCCGCTCACGCGGCGCAACGAGCATACATCGTGCGGTGTATTGATACCCGCGATCCATTTCGATTTCGACGAGCGCGCGGATACGATCGAGATCGAAATGATTCCGAAGGGCAGCGGTTCCGAAAACAACTCATTCCTGCGCATGGCGACGCCCGCGGAAGGCATCGATGCGATCAAGCGCTTCGTGATCGACTGCGTCGTCGAGGCGGGCGGCAAGACATGCCCGCCGACGATCGTCGGCGTCGGCGTCGGCGGGACTTCCGATGTTTGCGTCTGGCTCGCGAAGCGCGCGGCGACACGCGCGCTCGGCTCGCACTGCGCCGACCGCGATGGGGCCGCATTGGAGGCCGAGCTCTCGAGCGTCGTCAATGAGCTTGGCGTCGGTCCGCAAGGTCTCGGCGGCGACGCGACGTCGTTCGCGGTCCACATCGAACTCGCCGCCACGCATATCACGATGAACCCGGTCGCCGTCAACATGCAGTGTCATTCCGCACGCCGCGCCCGGGCAACGATCTCGGCCGCGGGTGTCGAGTACGGCTACTGATCAGCGAACGCATGCCCTGCGGACAAGGACTCACGATGGCGCATTATCGGCTCACCACTCCCATTAGCGAAAGCGAGGCGCGCGCGCTTCGCGTCGGGGACACGGTCACGCTGACCGGCACGCTCTTCGGCATTCGCGATGCCACGCAGATTCAACTGTTCGACCGCGGCCGTAAGACGCGATTCGATCTTCGCGGGCACGCCGTGATCCACACGGCGCCCAACGTGCGCAAGGTGCCCTGTTCCGAAGCGCATCCGGCCGGATACGAGCCCGTATGCATCGGCACGACGACCTCGATGCGAATGGAGCGCTTCACCGAGCCGCTGATGGCGCAGTACGGCGTGCGCATCGTGATCGGCAAAGGCGGACTTGCCGACGCGTCGAGCCGTGCCTTCGCCACGCATGGCGGCGTGTATCTCGCGATCGTCGGCGGCACCGCCGCTCTGGAGACGACGTGGATCGAGAAAATCGAGGACGTCGACTTGGACGATCTGAACCCCGAATCGCTCTGGCGTTTCCGGATCAAGGAGTTCGGCCCTTTGCTCGTGGCGATGGACAGCCACGGAGCGAGCCTCTACTCGAGCGTCCAGCGAGACAGTCAGGAAAAGCGCAAAGCCGTGCTGCAGTCGCTCGGCATCAAGGCTTGATTGCATCATGAAGCAATACGACACCGACATACTGATCCTCGGCAGCGGCGGCGCCGGGCTCTTCGCGGCGCTGCACGCGCATGCCGCCGCGCCCTACCTTCGCATCACCGTTGCCGTCAAGGGGCTGCTCGGCAAATGCGGCTGCACGCGCATGGTCCAGGGGGGCTACAACGTCGCCCTCGCGCCCGGCGATTCCGTCGAGCGGCACTTCATGGACACGATCGAAGGCGGCAAGTGGCTATCGAATCAGGAGCTGGCCTGGATCCTCGTGAACGGCGCGATCGAGCGCATTCACGAGCTCGAAAACGAGCTCGGATGCTTCTTCGATCGAAACCCGGACGGCTCGGTCCGGCAAAAAGCGTTCGCCGGCCAGACGTTCGATCGCACCGTTCATAAGGGTGATCAGACGGGCATCGAAATCATCAACCGGCTCGCCGAGCAGGTCTGGGCGCGCGGCATCGGGCGGCTCGAGGAGCACCGTGCCGTCGAGTTCATCGAATCGGATACCGGCGACGCGCTCGCGGGCGTCCTCATGATCGACATGCGCTCGGGCGAGTTCGTGCTCGTGCGGGCAAAAGGCGTATTGCTCGCGACGGGCGGCGGGCCGACGATGTACAAGTACCACACACCGAGCGGTGACAAGAGCTGCGACGGCATGGCGATGGCCTTGCGCGCGGGCCTGACGCTGCGCGACATGGAGATGGTCCAGTTCCATCCGACCGGTCTTCTCGCGGGCACGCATACGCGCATGACGGGCACGGTCCTCGAAGAGGGCCTCCGCGGAGCGGGCGGCTACCTGCTCGACGGCAATGGCGAGCGCTTCATGCACCGCTACGATCCGCGCGGCGAGCGCGCCACGCGCGATATCGTCTCGCGCAGCATCTACCGCGAGCTGCGAGCCGGAAAAGCCTCGCCGAACGGCGGCGTCTACCTGCGCATGTCGCATCTCGGCCCCGAGACGGTGCGGCAGCGATTCAAAGGCATGGTCGAGCGCTGCGCAGATTGCGGCTTCGACCTCGCGGGCGACCAGGTCGAAGTCGTGCCGACCGCGCACTACATGATGGGCGGGGTCGTCTTCGAGCGCGATTGCTCGACGACGCTGCCGGGCCTCTTCGTCGCCGGCGAAGACGCGGGTGGCGTGCACGGCGCGAACCGGCTGGGCGGCAACGGCGTGGCCAATTCCACGGTATTCGGCGGCATCGCGGGCGATACGCTCGCGCGGTGGGCCACTCAACTGTGCGGCTTCGAAGCGCCGAGCCGCGAAGCCATCTCGCGCGCGATGGACCGCTGCCGGCGCCCACTCGCGCTGCGACCGGGCAATCTCGAAGCGATCCGGGAGTTGCTTTACGAGCTCATGTGGCGCGATGTCGGCATTTTGCGCGACGCCTCGGGCCTCGCCCGCGCGCGCGCCGCCCTGATGGACATCGAAGACGAGCTCGATCGCACGGGCGTGGACGGCAGCGACTTGCGCTTCAACCTGTCGTGGCACGACTGGATGAACCTGCACAACCTCACCCTCGTGAGCCGCGCGATTACGGAAGCCGCGATCTTGCGCGAGAACTCGCGCGGCGCGCACTATAGGGAAGACTTTCCCGAACCGGGCGATCTCGACTCTTCCGACTATGTCTGCCTTCGCCATGTCGACGGCGCGTTCGAGGCCACGCGCCGCCGCGTCGCGTTCACGCGAGTGAGGCCAGGTCAGTCGCTCATCGATGCCGCGCCCGCGTCTGCGGCCGTGTCCGCCGGCATGTCGATGAAATGACGCTTGACGGCCTGCGTAAACGCCTCGCGCGAGTGCTCGCGCCGCTCGAGCAACCCCACGCGTCGCGGCTCGATGCGATCCGGCAACGCCGTCACCCGCAACCCGGACGCCGGATCCCAGTTTGCGTTGGCAAGGCGCGGCACGATGGCGACGCCGAAGCCGCGCCGCACCATCTCGCAGATCGCCTCGATCGAATTGAGTTCCATGATCTCGTTCGCGGCGACACCCAGGGCTTGCAGCGCGTTTTCGATCAGGATGCCGGTCCACGTCTGGCGATCGAACCGAATGAACGGCTCTTCTAGCAGTCCGCCGATTCCGCTATTCGGCGCATCGGCGCAACTGATCAGCACCAACGGTTCGCTGTAAAGCGCCGTCCATTTGAGCGCGGCGGGAAAGCCGGCCGGCGCTTGCGTCACGATCGCGGCATCGAGATCCCCGCCTTCCACGCGCTCGGCGAAATCGCTCGAAAGACCCGTGAAAAGCTTCAGTTCGAGCCGCGGATAGCGACGCTTCAGATCGAGCATGGCATCGGCGAATGCGCCCATCAGCGAAGAAACGAGCGCCCCCACCCTCACGACACCGGCCAGCTCGGCTCGCTCGCCTGTCGCGAGAATCCTTCGATAGTCGGCGACGAGCGCCTCGGCAAGCGGCACGATCATGCGCCCTTGCTCGCTCAACGAGATGGAGCGCGGCGTGCGCTCGAAGAGGACCATGTCGAGATCGCGCTCGAGTGAGCGCATCTGCAGGCCGACGGCCGCCTGCGTGAGGCAGACTTCTTCCGCGGCGGCCGCGAACGAGCCGTGTCGTGCCACAGCGAGAAAGGTCACGAAATAGCGAATCGCGCTCATACGCGGCCCTCCCTCCCGCTCATTTCGAAAGATGGGCGAGCGATGTGCCGAAGAGCGCGGCGCCCGATGCGAACAGCAGCACGAGCAGCACCCGCCGGAATACGCGCTCGGAGATGCGCAGGTAAAGACGCGAACCGAGCCAGGCGAAAACGAGGGCTGGGGGCACCATGCACAGGATCAGGTAAAGCGTCTGCCGACCGATGATGCCCGTGGCCAGATACGTGATCAGCGTCAACGATTGCATCGCGATGAAGAAGGTCTGACAGATCGCGCGCTGAGTATGCTTGTCGTGGCCGCGCAGCATGCACCATACGGTGGGAGCCGGGCCGACGAGCCCGGCGATGCCGCCCAGGATCCCGCCCACCATGCCGACCCCGCCGTCCGCGAACGAGCCGCCGACCTTCAGGACAGGCAGATTCGTCGCCGCCAGCATGACGCTGCAATACGCGATGAGCAAGAGGCCCACGCCGATCCGGAATGCGACCGGATCGATGATCGGCAACAGCGCGGCCCCGATCGGCACGCCGACGAAGCCGCCAATCACGAACGGCGCAACGAGCTTCGCGCGAATCTGCGCGCGCACCGTGTGGATCGTCAGCAATTGGCCGACGAGCGATCCGACGACGAGCATCGGCCCGATCACTTGAGGCGGCATCGTCCA
Organism: Trinickia symbiotica; assembly: GCF_003028655.1. Lineage (GTDB taxonomy): Bacteria > Pseudomonadota > Gammaproteobacteria > Burkholderiales > Burkholderiaceae > Trinickia > Trinickia symbiotica_A. Next base: position 149,493 of record NZ_PYUC01000009.1, on the reverse strand, counting down.
TGCCCAGAACACCATTGCGACGAGGCCGAAGGCGAAGCCGGCAAGCCCCGACACGAAGCCGGCGACCGCGCTGCCGCCCGCGACGAGCAGCGCGAGCTCGGGGCTCAACAAGGGCGCCCCGCGCGAGCCGCCATCATCACGATTGCATCCCCCAGCGTTGTACCGTATGGCGCTCGACGACGCGGAAGATCAGGTTCTCCACGGCGAGGCCGATCAGGATCACGGTAAAGAGCCCGGCGAACACGTTCGCGATGTCGAGCAGATTCTTGTTTTCGTAGATGAACCAGCCGAGGCCGCCTGAACCCGAGCTCACGCCGAAAACGAGCTCGGCGGCGATCAACGTGCGCCACGCGAAGGCCCAGCCGATCTTGAGCCCGGTGAGGATGCTCGGAAACGCGGCCGGCACGAGAATCTTCATGACGTAGCGCATGCCGCCGAGCCCGTAGTTGCGCCCCACCATTCGCAGCGTATTGCTGACGGACTTGAAACCGGAATGGGTATTCAGTGCGACGGACCACGTCACCGAGTGGACGAGCACAAATACGAGGCTGCCGTTGCCGAGCCCGAACCAGATCAGCGACAGTGGCAACAGTGCAATGGCCGGCAACGGGTTCAGCATCGACGTCATTGTCTCCAGGAAATCGGTGCCGATGCGCGACGTGATCGCGGTGGCCGTCAGAATCGCGGCCAGTACGACGCCGCACGCGTATCCGATCAGGAGAACGTGGATCGATGCCCATGCTTTGCCTGGCAGCTCGCCGCTTGCAATGCTGCTCACGAACGCCTGCACCGTGGCGCTGAACGTCGGAAAAAGCAGCGCGTTGTTGAGGGTGCGTCCGTACCATTCCCAGATCAACGCGAGCACGACGAGGATGAAGACCTTGCGCACCCATCCCTGGTTGTAGAGACGCTCAAGCGGCGACAGCGGCTTTTCGACGACGCTGAACTGCTGAGCGCTGCTGGGCTCCCGCACGATCTCGCCGCGAGAAGGGGGCGACATGTTGGCCATGGCGGGCGTGCCGTTGCGCGCGGTGGTGGCATCAGACATGTTCGGCCTCCTTGATTTCGTCGTCGAACAGCATTTGCTGGATGCGCGTCTCGAGCGCCGCGGCCGATTCCGCCGTATCGGCCGTGTTGAGCTCGGCCTTGACCTGACCCGGGTGCGGCGACAGCAGCAAAATCCGGCTGCCGATCTTGATGGCCTCCGGTATCGAATGCGTGACGAACAACACCGTGAATCGGGTGTCTTGCCACAGCGCCATCAGTTCATCCTGCATCTTGCGGCGAGTCAGGGCATCGAGCGCCGCAAACGGTTCATCCATGAGCAGAATGTCGGGCTCCATGGCCATGCCGCGGGCGATCGCCACACGCTGCTTCATTCCGCCCGATAGCGTATGCGGGTAGCTGTTGGCGAACTTCGTCAAGTTCACCTTGTCGATGTAATGCAGCGCGCGCTCCTGAGCTTCGCGCGGACTCAACCGCAACGCGGACTCCAACGGAAACATCACGTTCTGCCTGACGGTTTTCCAGGGCAGCAGCTGGTCGAACTCCTGGAAGACCATCATCCGGTCCGGCCCCGGCTTCGTTACCGCTTTGCCCTTCAGAACGATCGAGCCTTCCGTCGGCGTCAGGTAGCCGCCCACGCTCTTCAGCAACGTGGACTTACCGCAACCGGACGGGCCGAGCAGGACGAAACGGTCGCCTTCGAAGACCTGAAAATCGACGCGATACGTCGCCATGACGAGGTGTTTCGGCGTCTTGTACTGCAGCGTGACCCCGCGCACATCGAGCAGCGGTGACGACAGAGCATCGGCACTCGATGACGCCTGGCCCGCCTGTTGACCTTGAAAACGCATGATCAGCTCCCCTGCAACGATTGGGCGGTCGGGAAGAACATGTCCTTCCACGATGCCGGAGTGGTCCGGATGAGCCCCGTGCGTGACATGAACGTCGCATACTTCATCGTATTGCTCGGCGTCGTGGTGAACTCGACGTTCGGATCCGCGATCATCTTCTCGATCTCGCCGACGTTGGTCTTCTCACCGCTCACGCGCAAATACAACAGCGCGGCCGCGTGCTTGTCGTCGCGGATCATCGTCTCGGCCTCATCGAGTGCGGCCATGAACGCCTTCACGATCTTCGGGTTCTGGTCATAGAACTTCGATGTGCACCAGACGAGATTGAAGGTTGAACGGCCGCCGAGCACGTCGTAAGAATTGAGCACCGTATGGATGTTCGGATGCGTGAGCTCCTGTTCCTGGAACGGCGGCGAACCGAAATGCGCGGTCACTTCGCTGTTTCCCGACAAAAGCGCCTGCTGGGCGTCCGGATGCGCGAGCGTCACCGTGTATTTGTCGAGCACGCCTGCGTTGCCTTCGCCGAACGCCTTTTGTGCGGCCATCTGCAGCGTGATCGCCTGAATCGAGACTTTCGCGGCCGGCAAGGCGATCTTGTCCCGATCGCTGAAGTCCTTGATCGTCTTCACCTTCGCATCGTTCGTGTTCAGCAAGAGCGGCATCGAATTGATCGCGGCCAACGCACGCACGGCCAGCGGCGTGTTGTGCGTGCGCGCCCATAGCAATACGAGCGGCGCGACGCCACCCGACGCGATCTGCAAGGAGTCCGAAAGAAGCGAATCGTTCATCACGTTGCCTCCCGCGAACTGGACCCAGGAGACCTTGAGGTTGGGCAATCCGAGTTGCGCCGCGTGCTTCTCGATCAGCTTCTGGTCCTGCATGATCATCAGCGGCAAATAGCTGATGCCGTATTGGCGCGCAACCTTGATTTCCGTCACGTCGGCCCTGGCCGGCGCACTGAGCGCGACCGCGCATACGGCAAGCGAGACGGTGAATAGTGAAACGACCTTGCGAAAGCTCATTGCTCGGCACTCCTCGCAAAAAAGGAACGTATGGCAAAGGGGTGAGACGCAAGAGGGAGGGCAAGGCGGCCGAACGTGCGAGAGTGAGCGCCCGCCTTGCCCGTGCGCTCATCCGGCCCGCAGCAAGTGCAGGATCGGGATGCGGCGACGGGAGGGGGAAGTGCGCATCGTGCTGTCTCCTTCGTGCCGGGCGCCTGACGTTCGGACGAACGTCGGGCCGGCTGTTCGTTCACCGATGAGCGATTGGGGCATGGGCCGCGCGACGGGTTGCGTTGACCTATGCGTGATTTAACTCATCTGTATGAGTTCGCAGTGTAGGTGATCGCTTAACCGATTGCAAATCGGGGAAAACCGGGTCTCGCAGCGAGGGCGAACCGGCGGAGTCAGCGCGGAATCGCTGGTGCCGCCTCCGGTGTCGCCGCCGCGTGCGCCGCCGCTCGCCCGCGTGACGACCGCGCCGAGTCCCGGCGGCATCAACTCGTTTCCTCGCGCGTAGTCGATGCGCCCATGTATTCGTATCGCTCGGTGTTGACGTGCGAAATGCGCACTTCAACGGGCGTATGGTGGTACGAATAGGCGATGCGGCGAACTTCGAGGAGCGGCGTACCGGTCGATACGCCCAACAACTCCGCCTCCATCTCGTCGGCCTTCGCCACGCGCAGGCGCTCGTCGGTGCCGACCACATTGATGCCGAAAGCGTCTTGATAGAAGTTGTAAAGCGTACTCGGCCGCTCGCGCAGCGCCTTCTCCGTCAATCCGGGAAAGCGCGATTCGGCCACCGCGATGTGATCGACGATGACGCTTTCGCCGTGCAGCGACAGCCGATTGACGAACGAGAAGACGCGCTCACCCGGCTCGATCCCGAGTGCCGAAGCGATTTCCCGGGACGCCTTCGTCCTTTTGAAACTGGCGAGACTGACCGTCGGATAAGTCTTGTCGCCGTCCTGGCGGACGATGCGGAAAAAGCGGAAGAAATGCCGGTCGCGCTGGTGCTGCGCCACGAACGTGCCGAGTCCCTGGTGGCGCACGAGAATGTTGTCCGCCACAAGCTCGTCGATCGCCTTGCGCAGTGTGCCGATGGACACGCCGAAGCGCTCGGCGAGGCGCTTTTCGGACGGTATTGCTTCCCCGCCCTTCCATTCGCTCGCGGCAAGGGCAGCCAGCATCGCGTTCTTGACTTCCTTGTACCGCGTTCCGCCGATCGCGGACGTGGCGAGCATGATGGTATTCATTGCGACCTCTGATGCACTCGGTGTATTCGAAAACATTCTGTTGTTGCTGGCACTGGATTCTACTACCGCTCATCTGGCTCATCAAAGACATATAGATGATATGGTTGACACTGATGAACCTGCCGCCTAAGATGGTTTGCACGGAAAACGAACCGTGTCTTCAGGAGATCGAGGAGAACACCATGAACCAAACCGCAGCAGCCGCATCGGCCACACGGGCGTCGTCGTCGCCCGAGAAAAGAACGATCCATATCGTGCTGCACGAAGCGAAGGACACCGTCGGCGTCGCCGTCGTCGAGGGCATTCAGGCGGGCGATCGGCTCAACGCCTGGATCATGGATGACGACGAGATCGTCGCCGTGACGGCAAAGCAGGACATTCCCATCGGGCACAAGATCGCGCTGAAGGACATGGCGGTCGGAGACACCGTCTACAAGTACGGCGTCGATATCGGGCGCGTGGTCGCCCCGATCGCCGCGGGCGAGCACGCCCATGTTCACAACATCAAGACGAAGCGCTGGTAATACGCGCATGCCGCGCCGTCCTCGGGCGCGCGGCGACCGTCAATGTCCCCATCAAAGCGAGCATAGAGAACCGTCATGAGCGTGATCGACAGCAACACCACTTTCCGCGGCTATCGCCGCAGCAACGGCCGCGTCGGCGTGCGCAACCACGTCATCATCCTGCCTGTCGACGACCTGTCGAACGCGGCCGCGCTGGCAGTCGAAAACAACATCAAGGGCACGATGGCGCTGCCCCACCCCTACGGACGGCTGCAGTTCGGCGCGGACCTCGATCTTCACTTCCGTACGCTGATCGGCACCGGCTGCAATCCGAACGTCGCCGCCGTCATCGTCATCGGCATCGAGGAAGGCTGGACGAAGCGCGTCGTCGACGGCATCGCGAAATCGGGCAAGCCCGTCATGGGCTTCGGCATCGAGCTGCATGGGGACCACGACACGATCATGCGCGCCTCGAAGGCCGCCAAGGAGATGGTTCAGTACGCGACTTCGCTCGAGCGCGAAACGTGTCCGATTGCCGATCTCTGGGTATCGACGAAGTGCGGCGAATCCGACACGACCTCGGGCTGCGGCTCGAACCCGACGGTCGGCAACGCATTCGACAAGCTCTACGGGCTCGGCACGACCCTCGTGTTCGGCGAAACCTCGGAACTCACGGGCGGCGAGCAGCTCGTTGCCGAGCGCTGCGCGAACGACGCGGTACGCGAGCGCTTTCAGTTCATGTTCGACCGCTATCAGGACATGATCAATCGCTGGAAAACGGACGACCTCTCGGAGTCGCAACCGACGAAGGGCAATATCGCCGGCGGGCTGACGACCATCGAAGAAAAGGCGCTCGGCAACATCCAGAAGATCGGCAAACGATGCAAAGTCGATGGCGTACTCGACAAGGCGGAAACGCCGACGGGATCCGGCCTTTGGTTCATGGATTCGTCGTCGGCGGCGGCCGAGATGGTGACGCTGTGCGCGGCATCGGGCTTTGCCGTCCATTTCTTCCCGACCGGCCAGGGCAACGTCATCGGCAATCCCATTCTTCCTGTCATCAAGATCTGCGCGAATCCGCGTACCGTGCGCACGATGTCCGAGCACATCGACGTCGATGTCTCGGGCCTGCTGCAGCGCGAGCAGAACCTCGACGAGGCCGGAGACAAATTGCTCGAAGCGATGCTGGCCACGGTCAATGGCCGATGGACCGCCGCCGAGACGCTCGGGCATCGAGAGTTCGTGCTCACGCGTCTCTTCGAAAGCGCCTGAGCCTTGGACGCGGCGCCGCCGCCGTGCGGATCATAAGGAGTGCGAAGGAAACGCCGCTCCGCACGGCAAGCCTCCATTTTCCCGATGGGGTCATTCGGGCTTGCGGGCCGCGCCGCGTGAGACAGTGACGCCGTATCAAAGCGGCGCCCGGCGGCATGCGCTGTCCGGGCCGGCTTTCGCCGGCCCCTGCGTGAACGCGCCACCCCTATCAGCCAGCAGCAGCGAGTGGAGGAGACACCATCTTGCGCATGCTCAAAAGCCTTTACGTTCAGGTTCTCATCGGCCTTGCGGCCGGCATCGTCGTCGGCTACCTCCTGCCCTCCACGGGCGTGACGATGAAACCGCTCGGCGACCTCTTCATCCGGCTCATCAAGATGCTGGTCACACTGGTTATCTTCTGCACCGTCGCGCTCGGCATCGCACGCATGGAGAATTTGAAGCACGTCGGCCGCGTGGGACTCAAGACGATTCTCTACTTCGAAGCCATCACGACGCTCGCGCTCTTGATCGGACTCGTCGTTGCCAACGTGATGCATCCCGGTGCCGGTCTCGATATCGACCCTCGCACACTCGATGCGCACGCGATCAGCCACTATGAATCAGTGGCGCAGACGCAGGCATCGGGCGGTCTCCTCGAGGAGATCGTGCCGAACTCGGTCGTCGGCGCGTTTGCACGCGGCAATCTTCTGCAAGTGCTGCTCTTTTCCGTGCTGTTCGGCATCGCGCTGTCGATCATGGGCGAGAAGAGCCGTTTCCTCTCGAACGTCATCGAACAGTGCGGCGACGCGCTCATGCGCATCGTCGAGATGATCATGCGGCTCGCGCCGCTCGGTGCGTTCGGCGCAATGGCGTTCACGGTGGGAAAGTACGGCATCGGCACGCTGCAGCAACTGGGCCTGCTCATCGTCTGCTTCTACCTGACGAGCGTCCTTTTCGTCGCGCTCGTGCTCGGCACGATCTGCCGATGGGCCGGCATCGGGCTGTGGCCGCTCATTCGGTACCTGCGAGAAGAAATACTGATCGTGCTCGGCACGTCGACGACGGAGTCGGTGTTGCCGAGACTCATGGACAAGCTCGAAAAACTCGGCTGCCCCAAGTCCGTCGTGGGGCTCGTGTTGCCCACGGGCTACTCGTTCAACCTCGACGGCGCCGCCATCTATCTGACGATGACATCGCTCTTCATCGCGCAGGCGACCGGCACGCATTTGACGCTCCCGCAGCAGATCGGTCTGCTCGCCATACTCATGGTGACGTCGAAGGGCGGCGCGGGTGTAGCTGGTGCCGCGCTCGTCGCACTCACGGCCACGCTGTCGACGCATAACATCATTCCCGTGGCCGGCATCACGCTGATTCTCGGCGTCGATCGGATACTCAACGAGGTTCGCGCCCTCGTCAACCTGATCGGCAATGCCGTCGCGACGATCGTCGTGGCCCGCTGGGAGGGCGTTTTCGACGTGCACATGGCACGCGAAGTGTTGTCCGCCCCGCGCGTTGGCGTCGATGAGGAGAAGGCAGCCGCCCGCGACGCGCGGACCGAGGCGACTCGCGAGCTGAAGATGCCCTCCATCGCCCGGAGGAACATCAATTGAAGAAAATCGTCATCAGCGAGTTCATGGACGGTTCGGCGATCGAGTCGCTGTCGCGTCAGTTCGACGTGCATGCGGATCCCGCACTCGTCGATGACCCTCCGCGCCTGCTGGCTTGCCTGAAGGACGCCGACGCCCTGATCGTGCGCAATCGCACGCAGGTCACGCGGGCGTTGCTCGGCGCCGCGCCGCGACTCGTCGCCATCGGAAGACTCGGCGTCGGGCTCGACAATATCGATGTCGACGCCTGCGCGGCGCGCGGCGTGGCTGTCTTGCCGGCGACGGGCGCCAACGCCCGCGCGGTGGCCGAGTACGTGATCGCCACCGCGATGCTGCTTTTGCGCGGCGCCTATACGTCGAGCGATGTGGTCGCCGCGGGCGCATGGCCGCGTGCGGCCCTGTCCAATGGGCGCGAGGCCGCGGGCAGCACGCTTGCGATCATCGGGTTTGGCAGTATCGGCCAGCTTGTCGCCAGCCTCGCCAATGCGATCGGCATGACGGTCATCGGTTACGATCCGGCTCAGCCGCCAGACGCGCCGTGCTGGGGCACGACGGGCGCTCGCCCGGTGCCGCTCGACGAGGCGCTGCATGCCGCCGACGTCGTCACGCTCCATATGCCGCTCACGAATGCCACGCGCAATCTGCTGGACGCTATGCGACTTGCACTGCTGCCGTCGCACGCGATTCTCATCAATACGTCGCGCGGAGGCATCGTCGATGAAGCGGCGCTCGCGTCCGCGCTGCGCGAAGGCCGACTCGGCGGCGCGGCACTCGACGTGTTCGCTCGAGAGCCGCTCGAAAGCGGCTCGGTCCTTGCGGACGTGCCGAACCTCATTCTGACGCCGCATATCGCCGGTCTAACCGCCCAGTCCAACGCGCGTGTGAGCACGCTCGTCGCTTCGCGGGTCGCGCAAGCGCTCGGCGACGATGCGCATACGCCGCGCTGATGTCATAACCCTTGCTGCAAAGGAGCCTCCGAATGACACGCATTTCGCCTGCCGAGCTGACCGAGCTCGCCACGCGCGCGCTCGAGGCCGCGGGCGCACGCAGCGATACAGCGACCGCGACCGCCAACGCCCTCGTCTATGCCGATTTGCATGGACTCTCCTCGCATGGCGTCTCGCGATTGCCGATGTACGTCGCGCAGTTGCGCAACGGACGCGTCGATCCCGAGGCCGTGGCCGCCATCGTCTCGTCGCGCGGCGCCGCTGTGCTCGTCGATGCCGCGGATGGGATGGCCTACCCCGCTTGCGCGCTCGCCGTCTCCACGGTCATCGAACGTGCGCGCGAGTATGGCAGCGCGGTCGCCAGCGTCACGCGCAGCCATCACTTCGGCGCGGGCGCATGGCACCTCGAAGCCATTGGCGCAGCCGGCATGGTCGGCCTCGCATTCACTAACTCGCCCGCCGCGATGCCGGCCGAGGGTGGCCGGCATGCGATCTTCGGCACGAATCCGATTGCCGCGGTCTTTCCGCGCCGACGCGCGGATCCGTTGATAATCGATTTGTCGCTCTCGCAAGTGGCGCGCGGCAAGATCATGGTCGCGGCTCAGGAAGGCAAGCCGATCCCGCAGGGATGGGCGACGACGCGCGACGGACTGCCGACCACCGATGCCAAAGCCGCGCTCGACGGCATGATGTTGCCCTTCGGCGGCGCGAAAGGCGCGATGCTCGCGCTCATCGTCGAACTGCTGTCCGCCGCGTTGGCCGGAGCGAATTTCGGCTATGAAGCCGGTTCTTTTCTGACCGCGGACGGCGCTCGCTCGCGCATCGGCCATCTTTTCTGGGCGATCGATCCCAACGCGCTCGCGGGTAATGAGGCTTATCTTTCCCGCGTCGAGGCTTTGGTCGAGCAAATGCTCGTCGACTCCGATGTCCGTCTGCCGGGCGAGCGCCGCCGCAACCTGGCTCGATCGGCGCGGCGTGACGGCATCGACATTCCCTCTGCGTTACTCGAGCGGCTGCGCGGTATCGCGCGGGGCGACTGAGCAAGGAGATCAGCCGCGCCCCGCCAGTCAGAGACGGTAAACACGCTCGGCATTGTCGTGAAACAGCGCGCGTCGCTCGCTCGGCGAGAAACCCTTCGTAATGGATTTGAACGCGTTGAATATGTCGTCATAGCTGCTGAAAAGCTTGTCGACGGGGAAGTTGCTCGCGAACATGCAGCGCTCCACCCCGAACGCCTCGATCGCGTGCAGCACGAATGGGCGAATACTGTCGACGGTCCATTTCCAGTCGCCCATCCCCAGCCCCGAGATCTTGCATGAGACGTTGGGCGCTGATGCCAGCAGCTTCATGCCCCGCTTCCACGCTTCGATTTCCTCGGATGCGCGATCGACCGGCATGCCCGTGTGGTTGAGCACGATCGGCGTGTTCGGAAAATCGCGCGCGAGCGCGACCGCCTCTTCCATTTGTGTGTAATAGAGCTGCAAATCGAACGACAGGTCATAGCGCTCGAGCAATGCATACCCGCGCCGCCAGCGGCTGTCGCTCATCAGATGGGGGTTGTCGATGAACGTTTTGACCGGATCCCGATGAAAATTCAGGCATTGGCGAATGCCTCGTACATTCGGAAACTCGCAGTGCGCCTCGATCACCGCTTGCACATTGTCTGAAGCGAGGTCGGCGAAGCCTACGATGCCGTGCGGGTAGCCATGCTTGTCCCCCACGCTCTGCAGCCATCGCGTCTCCGCGACGGGATCGTTATGGTCGTACTCCACCTGCAGGTGAACGGTCTTCACCACGTTCTGGTTCTTGATGTCGGCCAGGAAGTCTTCGATAAGATAGTCTTTGCGTATTGCCGAATAATCGCCGAACACGCGCTCGAGCATCGGCCCCTGCAACCACGGGTAGTTGCCGGTCTCGAGATCGTAAAGATGGTGATGCGGGTCGATGATGGGCAGGTTGTCCACGGGTGTCTCCAATCTCGTCAATTCATATTCATCGGGCGAAAGCATCAATAGCTGCCGGCCGCGGGCGGGTAGACTCGCTTGAGCTTAGCCTGCGCATCGGGTTGATCGATCGTCTCCTGCGTCACGAGCGGCTCCTTCAAAGCAAGTTCCTGCGTGGTCGCCTTGTGGTTCAGCGCATTGAAGACCTGCGTCGTCGCATCGATACCCTGTCCGACCGCTTCTTGAAGGAAGATCCCCTGAATCGAACCATCGCGCAGCAGGTGGATCGTCGTCGGGCTGCCATCGGCGGTCACGACGGCCACCTTCCCTGTGAGACCTCTCGTTTGCAGTGCCTTGGCCGCACCGATTGCGGCTTCATCGTACATACCGTAGATCGCTTTCACGTCCGGGTGCGCCGTAAGCACATCGTTGGCTTGTGTAATCGCCTCGTTAACGGTCAGGCCGTGCGTCTGCAGCACTTGAACGAGATCGCAACCGTCGGCCTTGAATGCCTCCTGCGCCCCTTTCATGTACTTCTGCGCATTCTCGCGGTCCAACGGCAGCGACAGCATGGCGATCTTGTTGCCGCCGCGCGCCTTCGCCAATTTGCAGGCGTACGCGCCTTCGGCCTTGCCCGTTTCATAGTTGTTCGCCGTAACGGCCGACGTGAAGTCCGTTTGTCCGGCCTGCGGCCCGATTCCCGCGAACGCGATCGGCACGGATTTCTCCTTCAGCAGGCGCAGTACGGGCGGCGTGCTGGTGGAACTGACGGGCCCCATGACGATCGCGCTCACCCCGCGCGTCAAAGCGGTATGGACGTTGTCCATCTGCTTCGCGGGCGAGTTCTCCGATGTGAATTCGACATAGTTCATACCGAGTTCCTGAGCGCGCTGCTTCACGCCGTATGCAACCCACTGCCAGTATGAGATATCCAATGACGGTGCGATATAGGCCACTGTCTGCTTCGCCTGCGCAAAACACGTTTGCGATAAGGCGGCGGAAGCCATCAATAGCGCAGCCGCGATCATCCTTCCCCACGGCTTTCCCAATTGGCCGGCTTGGTTCGTAGTCGTGATGCTCATGCTTGTCTCCTTGTACCTCGTTGATGCGGCTTTAGCGCCGTGCCTTGGTGATGCGGTCGACCAGCACCGCGATGAGAATGACGATCCCGGTGACGGTGCCTTGCCAGAAGCTGTTCACACCGATCAGGTTTGCGCCGTTCTGAATGATGGTGATCATCAGCGAGCCGAGCAGCGCGCCTATCGCGGAGCCTGTGCCGCCGAAGAGGCTTGCGCCGCCGATCACGACAGCGGCAATGGCCTGCAACATCAGGCTCGAGCCTGCCGTCGCTTCCGCATTGCTGACGTACGAGACGCTGACGATGCCCGCGAAAGACGCCAGTAGCCCTGATAGCAGATAGGCCGTCAGCCGCACGCGATTGACGGGAATGCCGATAACGCGTGCCGAGGAACTGCTGCTGCCGACGGCATAAAGCCAACGGCCAGCCACGACCTTGCGCAAGGAGAACTCGATCGCGACGAGCAGGAGCCCGCACCAGAGCAGATAGTTCGGCAGTCCGAGAACGAGCGTGCCTGAGTTCAGCAACCAATAGTTCGGATCCGAAATCGGCAGCGAATTGCCGTTCGTGACGATGAACGAAAGGCTCCCCGCAATCGCGTAGGTGCTCAGCGTCACGACGAACGGCGCGAGTCCGACGAAGGTGACGAGCGCACCGTTGATCAAGCCGATGACGACGCCGACGGAAAGCCCCGCCGCGCTGCTTGCGATCGCGCCATATCCGTGCGCCATGGCGAGGCCTGTCACCATGCCCGTCAACGAAAACACGGAGCCGACGGAAAGATCGATACCGCCCGTAATGATGATGAGCAGCACGCCGAAGGACATGATGACGAGCGGCGCCGCCGCCTGCGTGACGTTCCCGATATTGCCGCCCGACAACGCTGCGGGGACCACCATGCCGACGGCCAACTCGACGATCACGATGGCGATCGCGATCGCAATTTCGGTACGGTATGTCGACAGTGAGCGGCGAAGCCAGCCGCCAGGTTTACCGGGTTCGGTCGTGATCGGTTGCGTGACTGACTTCATCATTGTCTCCAGAGGGAAATGCATGCTCGCGGCACATCGCGCGCTGTATTCAGGCGGCCATGCCCGTGGCGTTCGCGAGCGCGGCTTCATTCACTTGCCCATCGCGCAGCACGCATGTCGGCTTTCCATCGAGATCGAATGCAAGCACCGTCTCACAGAGTTCGGCCAATTCGATGTATTCCGTCGACCACCAGATCACGGCGGTCCCTTGCGCCGCCATCTTTCGAATCAACGCGTAGATCTCGCGTTTGGTGCGGATGTCCACGCCACGTGTCGGCTCCTCGAGCACTAGGAGCTTGGGCTTGAGCGCGAGCCAGCGCGCAATGAGCAGCTTTTGCTGCGTGCCGCCGCTCAATGTAGAAGGCAAATCCCAGAGCGAGCGCGCCCGTATGTTCAAGGCTTCGATCAGGCGCGTGCCCTCTCGAAGTTCATCGTTGCGCGCGACGCCTCGACGTTCGACGATGCGCCGCGCCGCCATGAGGTTGTCGATGATCGGCAACGTTGCGAGGATGCCCTTGTTCGAGCGATCGCCCGATACGAAGCCGATACCGGCGCGCGCCGCCGCCGCAGGGCTCCGGTATCTCACCGGGGCGTCATTGCGTTTGACGTCCCACGTGTGCTGAGCAGCGAGCCCGGTCAATGCATCGATGAGCGCGGCAGGGCCTGTCGGCGCCCCAGCGAGTCCCACGATCGTTCCCGGCTGGATCGTCACGCCGATGCCCGCGTGATGGATGGCGATGACATCGCCTTGCGCCCCACTCGTTTCCTTTTGCACCGCCCGGCGGCCGCCGTCGCTCCCGGCCTCCGCACGAGCTTCCGCCGTTGTGCTCTGCCCCATGCATTCGATGATCTCGCGATCCGTGATCGCGTTGAGCGCAACGCGGTCGATCGCCGTCTTGCCGTCGCGGATGATCGTGCAGACGTCGGCGATCTGCCGAATCTCGCGCATTCGGTGCGAGACGAACAGGACGGCCAGCCCCGTGCCGGCTACGAGCCGGCGGATGACGGCAAAGAGTCGCCCCGTCTCCGCGGCGGTCAGGTTCGCCGTCGGCTCATCGAGCAGCAGCAGCTTTGCACCGGAGCCCAGCGCACGCGCGATCTCGACGAGTTGCCGCTCGTGCAACGTCAGGTCGCCGACGAGACGCCCGACCGATTCGCGTGCGAAATGCGGGTCGATCAGCGACAGCGCTTCAATTGCAATCGCCGCCGAAGCACGCTCGCTATAGCTCTGCGTCGCACGCCGCAAGCGTGGGATCGCGATGTTCTCGGCGACGGATAGATGCGGCAGTAGCGCCAATTCCTGGTTCACAACTGCAATGGCGCCCGCGTCGACATGCGCGGCTACGGAAGCACCGACCGTATCTCCATCGAACTCGAGCGTGCCGGCATCGCGCTCATGCTGGCCCGAGACGATCTTGATGAAAGTCGACTTGCCGGCACCGTTGCCGCCGAGAAAAGCGTGCACCTCGCCTTGGGCGATGGAGAGGTCGAAGCCCTTCAATACAGTCGTCGGGCCGAAGCTCTTCACGATCGAGCGCGCGGATAACAGGTAGGGCTGCGGAGCCATCTCGACTCTCTCCCGATGGGATGATGATTTGCGAGCCTCACGCATGCGAGGTCGCGCGATATGTCTGAGCGGGGAACATGAACGGCACATCGGCGAGCCAGGGGCCGTCTTCCGTCGCGGAAGGCGAGGCGCACCGCGTGGCCCGGCCCGTCTAGCGTTTTTTGTGCGGCACCGTTCGCGCCGCGGAAGGGAAAAACGGATAATGCATCGATGTCTCCTGCGCAGTTGTGCGCTGCGTCATTCGGTATAGGGCGGATGCCGAAATAGCTTCCCGCCTGCACGATCGCTTCCGCGGCTGGATGCTCGAAGGTCGTGCGCTTGTCGACAGAATGGCAGCCACGACCGCGCGAAAGCAATGCGGTTTTCTTCAACTGCGACTGAAAAAAATTTCACGATGCGTATCCCACCGCTCAAGGCCATCATCGCGTTCGAAAGCGTCGCCAGAACGAAAAGCGTCAATCGCGCGGCCGAGGAACTCGGCTTGACTGCTTCGGCGGTGAGCCATCAATTGAGCAATCTCGAATCGATCATCGGTCAGCCGTTGTTCCAGCGCTCGGGGCGCGGACTCGTGCTGACACAGACGGGCGAGCGCTATCTCTCCGATGTGACCGGCTCGCTGGCCGAGCTCAGCCGAGCCACGGAGCGAGCCTCGAGCCGCAAGGAAGTCGACATCTTGCGCGTGCATTCGAGCCCGAGCTTCGGCCTGATGTGGCTGCTGCCCCGCCTGTCGTCGTTCCAGGAAGCCAACGGCGACATTCAGCTCAATCTCGCCTGCTCGTACGAAGACATTTCCTTTTCGAACGGCTATTACGACGTCGACATCCGTCACGGATACGGCAACTGGAGCAACCTGGAAGTCAGGACGATCCGCGGCGAGTACATCGCGCCGCTCGCTTCGCCTGCCTATCTCGAGCAGCATCCTGTCCGAACACCGGCTGATCTGCTCGCCCATCGCCTGATCTACTCCGAGACACCGCTCGTGCAATGGAAGCAGTGGTTCGGCAGGACCGGGGTTGCCGCCGTGCAGAAAACGTTCGACTTTTCGTTCGATCGCTCGTACATGTCGATCGAGACAGCAGCGCTCGGCCTTGGCATCGCGCTGGAAAGCCTCATGCTTGCGTCCGTGAAGATCAAGGAGGGTTTACTTGTTCCTGTCTTCGACGAGACGTACGCGGTCGAGGTCGGCGCGCACCATCTCGTTTACCCGAATCAAAATGCCGATCTGCCACGCGTCGAACGCTTTCTCGCCTGGATGGAGCGCGAGGCATCCGCAAAGCCTTAGCGCCCCTTTCCCTTCACATAGCGAATCCGCAGCACTCGGCGTTAGGGCTTTCTCATCAGGGAAAACTCGAATCTCATCGGTCCGCGCAACGCTGCCGCGCTTCACCTGAATTTTTCTCAGCCATTGTTGAACGTTTCCGCGTTGTTTCGGTTGCCCCTTCGGCCAACACTACGGGCATCAATCAACACACAGGAGACAACCGATGTTGCTCGAGAAGAAGGTCATCATGGTCACCGGCGCCGCTTCACCCCGCGGCATCGGCAAGGCAACGGCAAAAGCGTTGGCCGCCCAGGGCGCACAGGTGGTAGTGATCGATCTGCGCAAGGAAGATGCGGAAGCGGCGGCCGCGGATCTCGGCAACGGGCATCTCGGACTCACCTGCAATGTGACCGATAAGACGGCTTGCTCATCCGCCGTCCGTGCGACGCTCGAACGGTATGGGCGAATCGACGGCCTCATCAACAACGCCGGCATCACGCAGCCCGTGCGCACGCTCGAGATCGGCGGCAAGGATTTCGATGCCATCGTCGACGTCAATCTGCGCGGCACGCTCTACATGTCGCAGGCCGTCATCCCAATCATGAAAGAGCAGAACGGCGGCAGCATCGTGTGCATGTCGTCGGTATCCGCGCAGCGTGGTGGTGGCATCTTCGGCGGGCCTCACTACAGTGCCGCCAAAGCGGGCGTGCTCGGACTCGCGAAAGCCATGGCCCGCGAGTTCGGCCCGAATCGAATTCGCGTCAACTCGATCACGCCAGGCCTGATCCAGACGGACATCACCGGCGATAAGCTCACGCCGGACATGCGAGCCGAGATCATCAAGGGCATTCCGCTCGGCCGGCTCGGCGACGCAGCCGACGTGGCCAACGCATGCCTCTTCCTCGTCAGCGACCTCTCGACCTACCTGACCGGCATCACGCTCGACGTCAATGGCGGCATGCTGATTCACTGAAGACGCGGCCGCGCTCGCGCGGCATTCACTACCGAAACCCGGATCAACACGGGCATAGGGCTCGCGGTCACCGCGCGGGAGCACCCGCGGCGGACAGCCCGCAGCCAACAGGAGACAACAATGAAATCCACCTACCCAGCGTCCCCCGCCACGGACGATGCGATCGCTCGCGGCGACTCGCCGAGCTTCGAGGCACGAACCTACGCCAAGGTCAGCCGCAGGATCATTCCGTTCCTGATGCTCTGCTACCTCGGCGCCTATCTCGATCGCGTGAACGTGGGCTTCGCGAAATTGCAGATGCTGAACGACTTGCGATTCAGCGAAACCATCTACGGAATGGGCGCGGGAATATTTTTTCTCGGCTACTTCCTGTTCGAGGTACCGAGCAACGTCATTCTTCACAAGGTCGGCGCGCGCAAGTGGCTCGCGCGGATCATGCTGACATGGGCGGTCATTTCCGCGAGCTTCATATTCGTCAAATCGCCGACGGCCTTCTATGCCCTTCGCTTCCTGCTCGGTGTCGCGGAGGCGGGCTTTGCGCCTGGCGTGATTCTTTATTTGACGTACTGGTACCCGAGCGCACGCCGCGCCAAGGCATTGTCGATCTTCTTCATGGCGATTCCGCTCGCGGGCATACTCGGCGGGCCGCTCTCCGGATGGATCTTGCATTCGCTGCAGGGCGCCATGTCCATGGCCGGATGGAAGTGGCTTTTCCTTCTCGAAGCTTTGCCGTCGCTCGTGCTCGGTGTCGCGATTCTGCTCTATCTCGACGACGGTATCGCCAGCGCGAAATGGCTCGACGACGCGGAAAAAAGATTGCTCGCACGCAACGTCGAGGGCGACAACGCGCACAAGACCGCGCATGCTTCGATCAAGGCATTCATCGGCGATCGCCGCTTGTGGCTCCTGGCCGCGATCTATTTCTGCGTGGTGCTCGGTCAGTACGGGTTGACGTTCTGGCTGCCGACCATCATCCGCAAGGCTGGCGTATCCGATGCGCTATGGGTTGGCATCTTTACGGCGATCCTCTACCTCTGCGCGATCGTCGCGTTGCCGCTGGTCGGCATGAGCGCCGATCGTCTGCGCGAGCGGCGCTTTCACCTCGCAATTCCGATGCTCGTCTCGGTGGCCGGCTTCGCGACGTTACCGCTGCTTGGCAGCGTCGGCGCATCGATCGTGTGTCTCAGCATCGCCTCGGCCGGCATCCTCGCGTCGTCGTCGCAGTTCTGGTCGCTCCCGACGGCCATGCTCGGCGGCGTATCGGCTGCCGCCGGCATCGCGGCCGTCAATTGCTTTGCCAATCTCGCCGGCTTCTTCTCGCCGGCCATCGTCGGCTGGCTCAACGACCTGACGGGCAAATCGACCGCCGGCCTCATCTTCATCTCGCTGGCCGTGGCGCTGGGCGCGCTGCTCGTGTTCCTGGTCCCCGCAAAAACGGTCAACCGCTGAAAGGCCGAAAGTCTTTCGATATCAAAGGAGTCTTAGATGGACAACGTAGCGATTTCCGAGGATGTCTCGCTCGCCGAGCGTGCGTATCGGATACGAAGGAACGCATTGCTGATGGGCGAAGTCCAGGGCCAGGGCTATATTGGCCAGGCGCTCGACATTGCGGATGTCCTGGCCGTCGCCTATTTCGGCGCAATGCGTTATCGACCGCAGGATCCCGAATGGGAGGGCTGTGACCGCTTCCTGCTGTCGAATGGGCATTATGCGATCGCGCTCTACGCGGCACTCTTCGAAGCGGGCATTCTGCCCGCCGATGAACTCGAAACCTATGGGAGCGACGACAGCCGCCTTCCGATGTCCGGCATGGCGAGCTATACGCCCGGCATGGAGATGTCTGGCGGCTCCCTTGGCCAGGGCCTCACGATAGCGGTCGGACGTTGTCTCGGATTGAAGCGCAAGGGTTCCGACGCATTCGTCTATACCCTCTTTTCCGATGGCGAACTCGACGAAGGCGCGATCTGGGAAGGCATCATGTCCGCCGCGCACTGGAAGCTCGACAACCTTATCGCCATCGTCGACGTCAACAATCAGCAGGCCGATGGCCCGTCCACGCAGATCATGGCGTTCGAGCCGCTCGTCGAAAAGATGGAAGCGTTCGGCTGGTACACGCAGCGCGTGGACGGCAACGACATTGAATCGGTCAAGCGCGCGTTTGACAACGCGCGCGGTCACGCCAAGCCGCAACCGCGCATCATCGTCTGCGATACGAAGATGGGTCGCGGCGTACCGTTCCTCGAACAACGCGAGAAGAACCATTTCATCCGCGTCGATGCGCACGAGTGGCAGCTCGCGCTCGAAGCACTCGAAGCCGGGAGGCAAGCATGAGCACCATCGAGAAAAAGCCCCGCCTGAAAACGTCCGCGATGATCGCGTCGATCGCGGCGGAAGGACAGGCCACACGTTCGGCGCCGTTCGGACACGCGCTAGTCGAATTGGCGCGCACGAAGGCGAACGTGATCGGCATGACGGCCGACCTCGGCAAATACACGGACCTCCACATCTTCGCGAAGGCGTTCCCCGAGCGCTATTACCAGATGGGGATGGCCGAGCAGTTATTGATGGGCGCCGCGGCAGGCTTCGCGCATGAAGGTGCGCAACCTTTCGTGACGACCTACGCGGTGTTCGCGACGCGGCGCGCATACGACTTTATCCATCAAACCATCGCCGAGGACAACCTCGACGTGAAGATCGTCTGCGCGCTGCCGGGCCTGACGACCGGTTACGGTCCCAGTCATCAGGCAGCCGAAGATCTCGCACTGATGCGTGCAATGCCGAACATGACGGTGATCGATCCGTGCGATGCGCTCGATATCGAGCAAATGGTGCCCGCGATCGCGGCCCACCAGGGTCCGGTCTACGCGCGTCTCCTGCGCGGCAACGTTCCCGCGGTGCTGGACGAGTACGACTACCGCTTCGAGCTCGGTAAAGCCAAGCTCCTGCGCGGCGGCAACGATGTCCTTCTGATCTCTTCCGGCATGTTGACGATGCGCTCGCTCGAAGTTTCCAAGGCCCTCGAGGCCGATCATGTGGACGTCGCCGTGCTGCATGTGCCGACAATCAAGCCGCTCGATACGGACACCATTCTGCGCGAGGCAAAGCGAAGCGGCCGCATGGTCGTGGTTGCCGAAAATCATACGGTGATCGGCGGACTCGGCGAAGCCGTCGCGCGCGAACTGCTGAGCGCGGGCGTCACGCCGACGTTCCGTCAGATCGCCCTACCCGACGAGTTTCTCGATGCGGGCGCGTTGCCCACGCTGCACGAGCGTTATGGCATCTCGACGGAAGTCATGTGTCAAACCATCAAGGGATGGCTCGCCTAAGCGGCTCAGTGATGGGCAACGAAAGGACGCCGCCGACCGCACTGCGGCCGGCGGCGTCATGCTCGATGCTCGAGCGAGACGGGCACGACGTGCCCAACTAGGCCGGAAAAGGCACTCCCGAGATGTCCGCGCAGATATCGATGAGACGATCCTGCAGCGCGGGATCATGCGCCTGTGGATTCGGCCGCATCCTTTTCAGATGGTAGAAATATGCCCCAGTGACATCGGCCTCTGGATCGCTCCCCTCGGCGAGCCAAGCCTGGGTCAGATGAGCTTGATTCATATCATCTGGTGCGCCCGAGCCACCCATCTTCGTCGGCACCCATCCGGGCTCGAGCGAATTCGAATGGACATCGGCCCAGTGTCGCGCTACGGCAAAAGCAAGCATCGCGTCATGAAGCTTGCTTTCGGCATAGGCTTGAGACCCGCTCCAGCGGCGCGTGCGCCAGAGTATGTCGTCGAGGTTCGCGTCGGCATGGTGATGCATGCCGGAGCTCAGATAGACGAGCCGCTTGGGCCGATCGATGAGCGCCGTCAGAATATAGGCCGACAACGTGTTGATGGCGAACACGTGCGGCAAGCCATCCGCCGTCAGCCGGTGACCTTCGCGATAGCCGACGGCGGCGTTGTGAATAACGGCGTCAAAGCGACCGAGCACATTGACTTGCGCACCTACCGCGCGCGCACCCGCGATGGTTTCAATGTCTCCCGTTACGACCGCCTCGGCCCCCGGCAACGCGAGCCGCGCCTCTTCGGCACGTTCGGCGTTGCGCGCATGAAGAACGACCTGATGCCCCCGGCTTGCCAGCAGTTGAGCCGCCATCAGGCCAAGGCCTGTCGATGATCCAGAAACGAATATGCGTGACATGAGATATCTCCCAAGCAGTGCCGGCGAACGACTGTTCGCGCCATGATTCCAAAATTCAGGATTTGTTGCTGCGAGCGTTGGCAACGAGCGCCGCGCCCGCAAGCGCGCAAGCGGTACCAAACAGATAGACAGCGGCGTAGCCGAATTGTCCAGCAATGCCGCCTGCGATGGGCCCCGAGATGCCGTAGGCGATGTCGAGAAACGCGACGAACGCCCCCATCGCGCTCCCCCGGTTGGCCGGGGGCACGCGCTTGAGCGCTTCCACACCGAGCGCTGGGAAGACCAGCGCGCAGCCGAGGCCCGTCACGACGGCGCCGGCAAACGCCACTGTCTCCGCGGGCGCGCCCCAAAGCATCACCTGACCGATCGCCTCGACCACCAGCGACCACAGTGCGACCTGATAGCCGCTCCTCCGGTCCGGCAACGAGCCGAACACCACGCGAACGAAGATGAAGCCGGCGCCGAACGCAGTCATGATCCAGCCTGCCCCACTCCACTGGCGCGCAGCAAAGTACAGCGAGGCGAAGGCCGTCAGCCCCGAGAGACCGACGCCTTGCAGCATCAGCCCGATGCCTTCGCGCAGAATCTGACCGATTACCCGGTAAAACGGCAGGCGCTCACCGGCCGGCGTCGTATAGGGCACCTCGCGCGCGGCGATGGCCGCCGACACGAGCGGCGCGACGATGCACGCAACCATGGCGGCCCGCAAGCCATAGTCGCGGTACAGCACCATACCGATCGGGGCGCCGACGGCAAGCGCGGCGAACATTGCGATTCCGGTCCATGACATCGACATACCCGCGCGCTGCGGGCCGACCGAGGCAATCGACCACGACACGCAACCGGTCACGAACTGGCTTTCCCCGAACCCCGCCGCCACGCGGCCAACGACAATGATGGCAAGGCTGGTAGCGGGTGGCAGTCCAGGCAATGCGGAGACAAGGTAGAGCAATCCGCCGAGCGCGCAGACCGCGGCGCCCTGCAGCGCGGACCGCTTGCCACCATGACGATCGGTCAACCGGCCGGCGTAACCGCGCGTCAGGACCGTGGCCAGGAACTGAATGCCGATCGCGAGGCCGACTATGAAATTGCTGAATCCGAGTTTCTCGTGGATGAAGAGTGGGATCACCGGCAGCGGCAACCCGACGCTGAGGTACCCGAAAAAGAGCGCCGCGATGACGCCCGGCGCCGGGCGGGGTAAAAGAGTCGATGTGGCCTTCGCTCGGCGCGCATCGCTCACAGCGAGTGCTGACATGACAGCCTCCATGAAATGCGGTTAGGGGAAGTGCGAGACGCCGGCCAACGGGCTTCGGCGTCCTTGCATCAAGCCGCGTGCTGGTCGAACGCGCCGAACAATTGCGGGCGATAGCCGCTCCGTTGCAACAGGTACTCGCGTGTGGCCGTGACATCGGCCTCGAGCTTCGCGACATCGACGCCCACTAGCCTGCCGGCGCTCTTGCGGATATGGCCGCCGACCATCACCGTGTCGACGTCCGAACGCTCCACGGCCTGTACGACGGTGCCGATGGCATTGGTGACCGGGAAAACCGCCACACCGTTCGTGCGAAGCATGACGATGTCCGCCTGCTTGCCGGGCGTGAGCGTGCCGACTTCGCTTTCGAGACCGGCGGCACGCGCACCGTGGATCGTTGCAGCCCTGAGCACTGCTTCGACGGAAATCGGTGCAGGCACCTGCGTTTCGCCGCGGAAGCGCCGATACGACATGGCCGAGCGCTGCTGCCCGAAGAGCGCATGCATTTCGCCGAACATATCGCTGCCGAAAGCGGTGTCGAGATCGATGCCAAGCGCCGGAGTGAGTCCGTGCTCGATCGCCTGCTGGTAGGCGAACGTGTCGTCGTCAAAGCCGAAAAGTGCATCCGAGCGAGGGTTGATCGTAATGTTGACCCCGGCTTCCGCCAAAAGCTTCCACGTCTCCCGCGGCACACGCGTACAGTGATTGAAGATGTTGTGCGGCCCGAGGACGCCAGGCTTTGCGAATTCCGGCCCGAGCTTCGCGAGATCGCCAATGAATTCAGTCAGGATGCGCATGTCGAGGTCCCGCGCGACCTTCCACCATTCGAGCTTAAGCTGGCCGAAGAGTCCGGCGCGCACCAAGCCATCTCCCTGATTCCATCTGACGGCAAGACGCTTCAGATCCGAAGGAAGGTGTTCAGTCGATGCCTGCTTGTCCATGGCCGCGCCAACCATATGCAGCGCGCGGATCCCTGCCTCGTCGAGTGCATCGAGTGCCGCATCGGTATGCTCGGGGCTGCGCGACGAATGACAGGCGTCGATGATCGTCGTGATGCCCGCGTCAAGCGACGCGATTGCCGTCAGCTTCGTGCTGATGTACATGTCGAGCGGCCGATAGTGCCGCCCCACTTTCTCCGCGACGACATCGATGTAAGCGAAGAGATCGTCGACATCGGGCATCATGCGGCGCAACGCGCCGAGCCACATGTGGTGATGCGCGTCGATTAAACCGGGCATGACGATGTTGCCCGTTGCATCGATAACATCGGCGCCGTTGGCCTCGATGCGGGGACCCACCGCGGCGATGCGGCTGCCGTGTACGAGAACATCGCCCGTCGCGAGATTGGGCACAGCAGCATCCATCGTAACGACGGTACCGCCTTTGAAGAGAACCTTGCGATCTGCGTGAGACATCGTCGACTCCGTGGATTCGAACGTGGGTTAATGAGCTTTGCGTGCAGCGCTGCGGTGAAACGATAGGCTTCGCGCCAACTTTGATTAAGATGGCCGTATTCATAACTTTTTTGCGTAAATGCAAAGGTGGAGCCGATGGGATTCGACGGGCGGCTGCTTTCCGGTATGAGCGTGCTGGCTGGGGTGGTCGAGACGGGCAGCTTCACGCGGGCGGGAGAGGTTCTGGGACTCTCGGCGTCGGGGGTCAGCCGGGCCGTTTCCAGGCTCGAGGAACGCATCGGCATTCGCTTGCTCGGTCAGCAGCAGGCGCGACGTCATGCTGGTAGGCGGTTGCGGCCCGAACCGCACGGCGACGTCAATGCCTTCGGCAACCAGGTCCCCGGCGTCCGGCAGGAGCACGGATACCAGATCGACCTCGGGATAGCGCTCCGCGAATTCCGGCAGTCTGGGCGCCAGAACGTGCCGGGCAAACAACGGGTTGAGACTGACGCGTAACGCCCCGCGGACTGTTTCCGCCGCACCGGAGACTACGTTGGCGGCCTGCTCGATGCCGGACAGATGAGGTGACACGAGCTCATAGAGCCGGCGTCCGTCTCCCGTGAGATGGAGCGCGCGTGTCGTTCGGTCGCCCGTGTACTGACGGTCGCTTCACCGACCTATCTGAAGAAGAGTGGCCGCCCCGCGACGCCGGAACAGCTCACTGGGCATGATTGCCTCCAGTACATCGATCCGCAGCGAGGCAAGCCGTTTCGCTGGGAATTTCATCGGGACAACGAAGTCCGCCATGTTGAAACGACGGGCCGCTTGACATTGACCGATGTCGACACGATGGTGGGAGCGTGTATCGCCGGAGCCGGTATCGCGCAGGTGCTCGCGCTCGGCGTCGAGCCGCTGATCGCGAGTGGCGCACTGGTCGAACTGTTTCCCGATTGGCCGGGCGAGACATTTCCGCTCTATGCCATCAGGCCTTCGCGCAAATTGCCGCCCGCGGCCGTCGAAGCGTTTCTGAATTTTTGTGTCGAGATTTGCTTGGACTACGAGACCCGGCGTTGAGGCCCATACTAAGCCTGTCCCCCCGCGCCGCCGGTCAGAACGTCCGTTGCCTGGTGGTCGGGGGGGACCCCCTCGATCAGAATGACATCGCCGGACGAATTTGCTGTGCGAAACGCTAGGATGCGCTGATAAGCGGGCGATTCATACCAACCGCGAGCATGGGCGAGGTCAGGAAAGGCAATCACGATCAAGTCTTCGGTCCACTCTCCTTCGAGCACTGTGCGCTCCCCTCCGTGGATGACGAACTGCCCTTCGAAAGGAGCGAGGGTATCGTCGATGCTGGCGAGGTAGGCTTTGATTTCCGCTCCCGTTCTGACGTCCCGAAGACGGGCGACTGCGTACGATGTCATGTCTTTTCTCCTCATGAATAGCTGTTGTAGTTCGGGTCCGAAAGATTCGGGGTCCTGTGAGTGCCTGCCCGCATTTTTCGCCTGAACGCGCGGTGCGGAGCTACACACACGCCCCCTGTCTGTTAGACAAAGATTGAGTGAGGAAGCCGTCCGGCTCAATTACCTGCCGGGTAATTGAGCGCCCGCGTTACGCAAGCTACTGTGGACCTGCCTGAATGACAGGTTCCCCGACAATGGAGAGTGAGATGACCGACGCTGCCTATATCGCCGAGCGCTATATCGCTGTCTGGAACGAAGCAGACCCACTCCGCCGCAACGCCTTGTTGATCGAAGGCTGGAGCGAGGATGCCGCGTATGTCGACCCTTTGATGCGTGGTGACGGGCGCGACCAGATCAGTGCGCTAATCGGCGCAGTGCATCAACGTTTCCCCGGATTCCGCTTCACTCTCGATGGCCGCGTCGATGCCTATGGCGACCGAATCCGCTTTACCTGGGCGCTCGGGCCGCAATCCGAGCCCGATATGATTAAGGGCACGGACTTCGCAGTCATCGAACAGGGCCGACTGAAGTCCGTCACCGGGTTCCTCGACAAGGTGCCGCCGAATGCCTGACTTCGGCCGCTCACCTGCGAGGGCAAACCAATACGCCTCGACAGAATCAGGTGCGCGCATGAACGAACGGATCGCCGCAAAGGCGGGTGACTATCTGCGCATGTGGCGGCAACGCCGCCGCATGAGTCAGCTGGCATTTGCGCTGGAGGCCGAGGTTTCTCAACGACACCTCAGCTTCCTTGAAAGTGGGCGTGCAACGCCGAGCCGGGAGATGCTGCTGCATCTCGCCGAGCGCTTGGACGTCCCGCTTCGCGAGCGCAACGCCATGTTGCTTGCAGCGGGTTTTGCGCCCGTCTATGAAGAGCGATCTCTCGAGGATCCGGCCATGGCAGCCGTGAGCGAAGCGATCGCAATGGTGTTGAAGGGACATGAGCCGTTTCCGGCGCTGGCCGTCGACCGGCACTGGCATCTCATCGCGGCCAATGCCGCACTCAGCTTGTTGACAACCGGAGTCGAGGACAGCGCGCTGCTCGATCCCCCCGTCAACGTGCTTCGACTCTGCCTCCACGCGAGAGGGCTCGCGCCGCGGATCGCCAACCTTGCGGAGTGGCGAGCCCATCTTTTGGATCGGCTCCGGCGCCAGATCGCCGTCACCGGTGACGGCGTGCTGTCCGAGCTCCTGCATGAACTTTCGGCGTTTCCGATCGCCGGCAATGCTCACGCGACACAAGCGACGATGCCTGTGGACAATGGCGGCGTCTTCGTGCCGCTGAAGTTCATCACCGACGAGGGCTTGTTGTCGTTCATCTCGACGACGACCGTATTTGGCACGCCGCGCGACATCACACTCTCCGAGCTTGCGCTGGAGGCCTTTTTCCCCGCCGATGCCGAGACTGGCAGGATTCTCAGGCAGCTCGCAAAATGAGCGTGCGCCGCGACATGGTCTGGCAACGGTTGCCCGGTCATCGAATGCGGCTCGGAATTCGCTCAGGTATGAAGCTTGCTTTACCCATTCATCATGAGTGGTCCTTTGCCGCCGCGGCGCAGCAGCGACCGCGGCCCGCCGCCCGAGGTGCCGGGTCTCAGAGCACTCACTTCGCTGGTCGCCGGCGTCGTGGTGATCGTCGCGCTCTATTTCGGGCGCGCCGTGCTGATGCCGATTACGCTGGCCGTTTTGCTGAGCTTCGTGCTGGCGCCATTTGCAACATCGTTGCGGCGTGCGGGCTTGGGCCGTGTGCCGTCCGTCATTGCCGCGGTACTGGTCGCACTTTGCGTGTTGGCCGCAACGAGCGTCGTCATCGGCGCGCAGGTCGCCCAATTGGCCGGGGATCTGCCGCGATACGAAGCGGCGGTGGAACGCAAGGCGAAAACACTGCATGAAGAGACGATCGGCCGCGCGGATGCACTGCTGAGGCGGGCGACCGGCGCGCTCAGGCACATTGCGCGGACCCCTGAACCGCCGAGCAGCGACGATCGGTCGGCGAACTCGTCGGACCGCCCGCCGATGCCCGTCGAGGTTCTCGAGCCCAGGCCTTCGTCGTTCCAACTTATCCAGCGCTTCGTGGCACCGGTGGTGAGCCCGCTCGCGACGGCGGGCATCGTGGCTGTTGTCGCGATATTCATCCTGCTGCAACGCGAAGATCTGCGCGATAGGCTCATTCGCCTTTTCGGCGTGCGTGACCTGCATCGCACCACGACCGCAATGGACGAGGCCGCACGGCGCCTGAGCCGCTATTTCCTTGTTCAAGTGGCCGTCAATACGAGCGTCGGCACACTGATCAGCATTGGGCTCGCGCTCATCGGCGTGCCGGGGGCACTATTGTTCGGCGTCCTTACCGCCTTGCTGCGCTTCGTGCCTTACGTGGGCGCTTGGATCGCGGCGCTCCTCGCCGTCATCCTCGCCGCGGCCATCGCGCCTGGCTGGTGGATGATGATCTGGACCGCCATCGTGTTCGCGGCGGTCGAGCTTGCCGCGGGCCAGTTCGTCGAGCCGCTGCTATACGGCAACAGCGCGGGCTTGTCGCCGTTCGCTGTGATCATTGCCGCTATTTTCTGGGGTTGGATATGGGGACCCGTGGGGCTCGTGCTGTCCACGCCTCTTACGCTGTGTCTCGTGACGCTCGGGCGCCACGTCGAACGCGTCGCCTTCCTCGATGTGCTGTTCGGTAACCATCCGGTCCTGACGCCGGGCGAAAATCTTTACCAGCGATTGTTGGCCAATGATGCGCCGGATGCGCTCGCTCAGGCGGCGGCGATGCTCGAAAAAACGTCTCTGGAGGCTTGGTACGACACAGTCATGCTCGAATGCCTGAGGCTCGCCTGCGACGACGTCGCGCGCGGTGTGGTCCCGCCCGGACAGCTGACCGCGGTGCGCTCCGCGGCGCTAGGCGTCATCGGCGAGCTCACACCGGCGGGTTCGCCCGGCGTGGCCGTCGAGCCACGCAAGCGCCCGAAGGCCAGCGCGCGCCGTGGGCCTTTCAGCGACAACCAGCAAGAAGCGCCCGATGAAGGCGCCCCCGTGCTCTGCGTGAAGGGGCGCGGCGAGTTCGACGATCTTGCTGCAACGATCCTCGTGCAATTGCTGCAGCGACGCGGCATCGAGGTCATTGCCGTTTCGGCCGAACGGTTCTTGCGCAGGCGCGGCGACGAGGCGCGAATCAGCCGCGACAAGGTCATCTGTCTCGTGACGCTGGAGTGGCGCGAGCCGCCGCCGTATCTGCGCAACCTCGTCAGCAGACTTCAAGCGCTATCGCCAGATCTCGTCATGGGGATTGCGTTTGCCGAGCACCCTAATGCCGCGCGCCACAGCGCACAGGGTCAATCGGAGGCGGCCGGCCCCACGAAGGAGCCGGCGATCGATTCTTTCGCCGCGCTGGCCGACGCATGCGCCGAACTGTTGCGCACCCGCTCGATGCCGAACGAGAACGGCAACGGCAATGGCAACGGCGATGCGCGAGCCAAAGGAAATCAGCAGATTGCCAAAGCGCTATGATCGCGCCCACGCACTCGCAACAGATGGAAAAGAAGGCGCGCAAGCGTGCATTGCGCTTCGTCGCCAATCATCCTTTCTGGTTCATCGTCCAAGTGCTCAAAGCATTTCGAAAGAACCAAGGCCTGCTTCTGGCGGGCGCGGTTGCATACTATTCGTTGCTGTCGATCGTGCCGCTGCTGATCCTCGTGGCCATTGCATTGAGTCATATGGTCGGGCAGGAACTGCTGCTCGATACGCTCGAGCGGCTGCTGAAATGGCTGGTACCCGGGCAGTCGAGGGCGATCGTCGGCGAGCTCGCCAATTTCCTCGCGCATCGCGCCGTCGTGGGCTGGTTCCTCGTAATTACAATGATTTTCTTCAGTTCGCTCGCGTTCACCGTACTCGAAAACGCGCTGTCGATCATCTTCGTGCATCGCGTTGTCATACGGCGGCGCCATTTCCTGATATCGGCGATCGTGCCGTATTGTTTCAGCCTTTCGCTTGGCATCGGCGTGCTGCTTATCACCTTCGTGACTAGCAGCTTGCAGGCAGTCGCGTCGGATAGCGTGGTGCTTTTTGGCCACAACGTATCGCTGACGGGGCCGACGCGGGTGATCCTTTACCTCTGTGGCTTTGCCGGTGAGATATTGGTGCTGACCGCTATCTATATCGTCATTCCGGCCGGACGCACTACGTTTCGTCACGCTGTCATGGGAGCCGTGGCGGCGGCGGTGCTTTGGGAGATCACGCGCCGGGTGCTCGTTTGGTATTTTGCAACTTTGTCGCAGGTGAGCGTCGTCTATGGATCGATGACGACTGCGATCGTCGTGCTGTTCAGTCTCGAGGCGCTGGGCACGCTGCTGCTGTTCGGCGCGCAATTGATCGCCGAATACGAGCGGCTTAGTGCCCGCGGCCGTTTACAAGAGCCCGACGCGTTGGGAACAGGTTAGCCTCGGTTAGGCACGGTTGCGCGTTTCCGCGATTCTCCGAAGAAGCTGATCAGCTGTTGAGCCACGAACGCAGGCTTCTCATCCGGCAACCAATGGCCGGTATTCGGCGCAACGCTACCGCGAACGTCCGCGGCCAGCTCTCTTGCCATTTCCAGCTGACTGATACCGTTGCTCTTGTCGCCGGCGAGCGCCAGCACGGGCATTTGAAGCTTGCGCCTCATGAACTCCTTGAATTGCGTCTCGTCCTCGGGAAAGGCCCGATAGAGTTCGAACCCGGCCCGGAGCGCCCCCGGCGCCGCGTAAGCGCCGGCATAGACGGCGATATCGTCGTCCGCAAGCGGCACGTGGGCCCTTTTCTTGTAAAAGTCGAGGATGTATTCGTGCACATGGCGGCACGTCATGCCCCCCTTGGCGAAAGACGGATATCGCGTGCTCGCGGTAAAGCAGAACCGTGGCATGGGGCGTCACCGCCCAAGACGCACGGCCGGCCACGCAGTCGGTACTATGCATCGAACCGGGGTTCGGCGCGCTCCCCGAAACGCCCAGTCGGCTAACGCCAAAACTCCCAGTCCCAAATGAGGAAATCGGCTTTGAGACAACTGTTGCGAGTTGCGGTAAGGGCGGAGGGAATGGCCCGCTCACTGGAAAGCAGAACGAGTCTTGGGGACCCAGATCCGTCGCTCGCTCAACGGCAGGTATCGACCTATTACCGCTTTTCGGCCAAAATCCGCGAACATCTCAAGTTCAACCGGATCCAGACCATCGAGGTCACCGATGCCCCAATCTGCTATCGCATTTCGCGAACGTCTGAGCGGCGGCGCCATGGCTATTTCCGGGCTCTTGTTTATTCTTTATCCAGCTATCCGCCCCTTCTCCGACGAGAGTTCCCTGCAAGGCGCTACCGCTTTCGCGACCGGTCAATGGCTCGCGGCGCACATGCTGGCGATGGTGGCTTTTACTTTGCTTCCACTGGGGCTACTCGGCCTGCACAGTTCCCTACAATGTACCGCGGCCGAGCGCGGCGGCTATTGGGCAGTCGCGCTGAGCCTGATCGGGACGGGACTTACCCTGCCATTCTACGGTGGGGAGGCCTACGGTCTTCACGCGATCGGACAGCAGGCCCTGATCCAACGGAGCGC
Organism: Trinickia symbiotica; assembly: GCF_003028655.1. GTDB lineage: Bacteria > Pseudomonadota > Gammaproteobacteria > Burkholderiales > Burkholderiaceae > Trinickia > Trinickia symbiotica_A. Next base: position 119,347 of record NZ_PYUC01000009.1, on the reverse strand, counting down.
CGCAGTACTTAGTCTCGCAACCGTTGTCCGTTCCGGCCCCGGCCTCGTCATGTTCATTGTCGGGTTGTTGTTGCTAGCCATCGCAGCATTCATCGTCGCCATTGCGATCTGGCGGTCGGTTAGTTACCCAAGATGGAGCGGCATCCCCTTGGCCATTGGCCTCGCGCTCTACATCCCGCAGTTCTTTGGAACGCAGCCGCTGCGCGTCGCTCACGGGCTGCTGGTCGGTATCGGATGCTGGTGGATTGCAGCAGGGATATGGACCCGGGGCACGAGGCAATGCCCCCAAGCAGCCGAAATCAACCGGTAACGTCAATCGCAATGCGCCGCTCACGAGCCGCTTGGCTCCGGACTTACCATCGCTGACTTTCGCCGGGATAACGGTGCAGGCATTCGCAACGGCTGTCGCCGGTTCATAGCCGGCCACCCACAATGCTCCCCGAAGCGGCAAGTGAGCCGTACCTGCGCAGCGCACGCGCGCCGACGAGTAGATTTGCGAGTTCGTTCGCTAGCAATCTGTTTTGTTTATCGGATCTCCGCCGAAGGGCGGTTCCATGCGAACCTCGCGATGGCCCGTACGAGTCATCGGGACGCTTGTGTAGTGGGGCTTGCCGGGACTTTGCGGGCAAAGAGGCTGGACCGTTGAAGCGGATGCGAAACAGAAATTCGCTCCTCGGCTCGCGTTAACCCTCGCTGTCGATGTACTTCACTCCCTTTATATCTTTGCATCCCACGAAGGGCACGGTCGGGCCAGGGCGAGGATGAAACGTTACCGCGTCTCGCGCGTGAGGACCTAGCGGGGGTGCCCAATTCAGGGAGAAAGCGTATGTTCAAGTGGTACGCCGAGCTGACGAAGCCGGAAAAGCGGACGTATTGGGCGTGTTTCAGCGGTTGGGGACTCGATGCGATGGACACGCAAATGTATGCGCTCGCAATACCCACGCTGATCGCATTGTGGAGCATGACGCGTGGCGAAGCCGGCGTTCTGGGCACGACCGTGCTGATCATGGCGTCACTCGGCGGCTGGATCGCCGGCATTCTCGCCGATCGTTACGGGCGCGTGCGCATCCTGCAGATCACGATTCTATGGTTCTCGGCGTTCACTCTCCTGTCCGCATTTACCAACTCGTTCTGGCAATTGATGATCACGCGCGGCCTGCAGGGCCTCGGCTTCGGCGGCGAGTGGGCCGTGGGGGCGGTGCTGATCAGTGAGACCATCCAGCCGCAGGTGCGAGGCCGTGCAGTTGGTTCACTGCAGGCGGGCTGGGCCGTGGGCTACGGCGTGGCGGTGCTGGTCTCCACGCTGATCTTCAGCATGCTCGAACCATCTCTTGCTTGGCGCGTGTTGTTTGCAATCGGCATCCTGCCGACGTTGCTTGTGCTGTGGATCCGACGGTACATCGAGGAAGCGCCCGTGTTCGCGCAAACCCGGTCCGAACGGGCCGCCGATCGTCCGAGCATGTGGGCTGTCTTCGGCGGCCAGACGCGCGCGACGACGCTGAAGGCCATACTGCTGACGTTCGGCATTTACGGCGGCAACTATGTGATGATCACATGGCTTCCTGCTTATCTGAAGCTCGTGCTGAATCTCTCGATAACACACGTTGGCGGCTATCTGGCGATCAACATTCTTGGCTCATTCGCGGGTGCGTTCCTCAACGGCTGGATGGCGGATCGCTTTGGGCGTCGCCGCACTTTCATCGTGATTGCCTGCCTACAGGCAGTCGCTGTGGCGGTCTATACACTCACTGCAATCACGTTGCCAGTCACGCTCGCGCTCGGATTCATTCTCGGTACGCTTCAGTCAGGCACGGCAGCAGGCACGGGGGCATACCTTGCCGAGTTGTTCCCGACGCGTATTCGCGCCTCCGCACAAGGGCTATGCGGCAACGCGGGCCGCGCGATTGGCGCGATCATGCCGACAATGGTTGGCGTGCTGAGCGCCAAGCTCCAGCTCGGTGCGGCGATGGGGCTATGCGCATGCTCGTCTTATTTGCTCGTCGTCATGGCAGCAATGCTTTTGCCGGAGACGCGTGGCCGGGATCTCGCTCTAGTCGCTGAGAGCGGCGAGCGTGCGGTCGTTGCGGATCGGCGCAAGACGCCGATGCCCGATGCGCGCATATCTGGCGACGCGCGTTGAGCTGTCCAATGGCCGTTTGCAGCGTTGAGCCGACGTCTGTGTGGTCGAGCGATAGTAGTGCGAATGACGCTCTCTGGCAGGATGCCACGAAGCAGAAGCAGTGGGCAGCCTTCCTGAAACAATCTTAATCGATTAGGCTTCCAAACCGATGTCCCTGCTCGCGGGCCGCGCGCGGTTCCGCTGCCGCCGCGTGCGCATATCTGACGGCCACGTGGCGACAGGCTACATTCCCCATCTGAGCGATGGCGTATGCACCGGGCTATCCCAATGCCGCTTCATTTCGTCGTCCAGCACGCACAAGGTGGATCGACGCGCCGGCCATTTCCAGCGAGGTCGTAACCGATCCGACCTGCACGCGCGCGACCGCGAGACCGCGCTGGTGCAGCCACGAGCGTGTGGAATTGAACAACAGATACAGTTCCCCGAGCGGCGTTCCGCCCAGTCCATTGATCAAGACCAGCAACTCGGAGCCGTTCCCCGGCTTCGAATCGGCGATGATCGCCGTCAGCAGCTCTGCCGCGATCGCATCGGCTGTGACAAAGCGCGCGCGACGCCGCCCTGGCTCGCCATGAATGCCAACGCCGACCTCGATTTCATCGTCGCCGATCTTGAACGTCAGCGTGCCCGCCGCGGTCGACACGCGCAAGCACGTTGCAGCAGCGCGGTGAAGAGTGAGTGGCGTGTTGTGCGCCAGCGGTGAGAGTTCCGATTGGGGAATAAAACGGTCGACACGCCAGTTTCGCCATTCCGCCCTGCCTTGCTCACGGCCGACGTCCGATGTCGCAGGCATGAAGAATCTTCGGGATATAGTTCTGGCAGAAGGTCAGGTATGTCCGAACAATAGTCGAGGGATAGCGATGGGATGGATAAAGGAGGTTGATGGGCTGCTCGGGCAACGGAAACTGCGGCAGCAATTGCACGAGGCGCTTCTCCTGAATAGGCGCAGCCGCTAGAAAAGGCGGTAACTCAGTTACCACATCACCAGCGAGCGCACGCACGCACAAGTGATGATAATCGTTGGTGGACAGAAGGACCTTTGGCTCGATGATATGCCCAGCCAAGTCCCATCGTGCCGGGGCATCGACACGCGACATCCATACAGCGCACGGGAAGCGATAGAGTTCGTCGGGTAGTGCCGGCACGCCGAGGCGCTTCACTAGCTTCGGGCTAGCTGCTAGAACATGGCGATAGGACAAGACGTGTCGCGCCACCATAGCCTCGTGAACGATCGAGCCGACACGCAGGGCGACGTCGATCCCGTCCTCGATTAAGTCCACCCGACGTTCAGTTGAATAGACGTGGACTTGAATGTCCGGATAGCGGCGCTGGAACGCCGCAAGCAAATTCCACCATGGCTCAAAAGACTGAGGGAACGATAGCCGTAAGCGCCCTTTCAACTGCGCCTGATCGCTTACGATGGCTTGCTCGGCCTCAAGTAGCGCCTCGATGCCACGACTAGCCTGCTCGTACAGCTTCGTTCCGGCATCAGTCAGCCTCACCCCTCGCGCCGAGCGCTCCAGCAACTGCACCATAAGCTGCCGTTCCAGCTCCCGTATCCGACGGCTCAGCGTTGGCAATGGGATTCCAAGACGGCTCGCCGCCGCAGAAAGACTACCCGCCTGGACGACGGTGACAAACATGTGAGTGGCGTTCAGATCCATACGGCATGCTCTCATATTTGAGAGACCGCTTCCAATTTTTGCGAATGTTAATTCATTTATGACAAGCATATCCTATTGCCTTAAAGATCTCAGTTCCAAGAATGAGGACGCGTATGCAACAGACGTGGACATGTCGAATGAGGACATTTATGGCGATAGTCACAACCATAGCGACGCTAACCGCAGCAAATGGCGTGGCCGCGCATGACGTATTCGCGGGGAGAGAGAAGCTGAAGGCGCACTCCGAGGAATTTCGCAAGCGCGTCGTCGAAGTTACGGATGGCGTGTACACCGCCATCGGCTACTCCGCCAGCAACGTCACGCTGATCCAGGCCGACGGCGGGTCGATCATCGTCGATACCTCGGCCAATCCGGTCGATGCTCAAGCGATCATCAATGCCTTCGGGGATCGCATGACCAGACCTGTGCGTGCGATCATCTACACGCACAACCACCCCGACCATTCAGGCGGTGCGACGATATTCGCGGGCAATGACAAGCCCGAGATTTACAGCCACCAATTGCTGGTCTCGGCTAAACCCGACACGGGACGCGGCCGGCGCGATGGCGGCGATGTGTTCGGAACCGCTCTGCCCGACGACCAGTTCATCAATGCCGGCACCCAGCTCGAATACGGCAGGAAGACGCCGCACACGCGCGAGGGTTTTCTCCCGCCCACGAAAACCTTCGACGGCGAGCAACAAAGCCTGACGATTGCCGGCGTGCGGATGCAGCTCATCCTCACCCCCGGCGAGGCTGACGAAAACATCTCCGTCTGGCTGCCGGACCGCAAGGTACTGATCGCAGGCGACGTAATTCTGAAAACATTCCCCAACATTGCCCCCCTTCGCGGACTCCCCACGCGTCCGGCGGACAAATGGGTCGCCAGCCTAGACAAGCTGATCGCTCTGAATGCCCAATATGTCATTCCCGGCCACATGAGCACGCTAGCCGGCGCGGACAAAGTCAGGGACGCTCTCACGGCTTATCGGGACGGTATCAAGTTCGTCTATGACAAAACCATGGAAGGGATCAGCAGCGGCAAGACCCCAGATGAGTTGGTTCAGGAAGTAAAACTTCCAGCGCGGCTAGCGCAACACCCATATCTACAAGAGTATTACGGCACTGTAGCTTGGTCAGTGCGCGGCATCTATTCGCAAAATGCTGGTTGGTTCGACGGCAACCCAACGCATATCTTCCCGCTGACCGAGAAGGAACGAGCGGAAAAAGTCATTGCGCTGGCAGGTGGAAAAGAAAAAATGTTGGAAGGCGCGGAAGCATCGCTCGCTGCCGGTGAGTTTCAGTGGGCCGCCGAGCAGGCCGACTATGTTCTTGCCATCGCACCGCAGAGCAATCGGGCAACCATAATAAAGGTGCGCGCGCTTAGAGAACTGGGCGGACGTCAGATGAATGCCACGGCGCGCAATTACTATCTGACAGTAGCGCAGAGCCTAGAGAAAGGCCTGCAAGCCGGTGGCTCAAAATAAGAGCAGCCAACAGAACCAGGACGTCGTCCCTGCGTAGGTTTGTGGGCGCGATACCGTCCACCGTCACCCTCTTTCGAATGCGCTCCGCGATACCGTCACGACCGCGATGCGAGCCCAAAAGCCCCTTGAATGTCGGGTGGCGGTTCGAGGCAGCCCCTGATTCAAACTCTTGCGGACACCAGCGAATCGGATTCGGATGGTCGCGATCGAGAAGAACACGCGCCTTATTCGACGGATCTGATCGACGAGAATGGTCGCAGGTTGAAGGACTTCTGCCGAAACTCCGGAAGACCACCGAAGACACGGAACTGGCACAGCAGGCGACGGTGTCGCCCGCTACCACCTCCCAAGTGTTGACCGAACTGGAGCGTTTCGACTGGCTGTTGGCGCGAGGGCAAGGCCCGAGCAAGGAGCGTCATCTTCGCGAGCCGACGGCCTTGCTGGACGCATGGGCCAAGCAGGTTGCCACTATCCGCCAGCCAAACTTGCGACGGTACTATGTGCCGGGCACGAAGGCCGAAATGCTGGCGGTGCGGATTGGTGAAGTCTTTGACATGCACGACGTCGAGTATGAAGTCAGCCACGAGGCCGCCGCGCAACGTTACCGTCGTCGATACCGTCATCTTCAACGCCTCTCAGAGAGCTACTGCTGCCTCGTCGGAGTGCCGATCATCCGCCAAGCGTCATGCTCCCGCGATTCATTGGCTAGTCTTTTATTGACAAACAACTAAAAAATGCAACACACTCCGGGTACGATGCCTTCCACTGATAAGACGCTCGAACAAGCGGTCCTGGCGCTCGCTGAGCGCCAGCCGCTGCTGCGCGCCCGCGATCTGGTCGAACAAGGGCTGCCGACCATGGTGCTCAGCCGGCTCGTTGCGGCGGGCAAGCTGGAACGCGTCGCCCGCGGCGTCTACAGCCTGCAAGGGCGCGCCCCGAGCGAGCATCGATCTCTGGCCGAGTCCGCACTGCGCGTGCCACGCGGCGTGGTGTGCCTGCTGTCGGCACTGCGCGTTCACGGCATCGGCACACAGGCCCCCTTCGAGGTCTGGATGGCGATTCCCCCACATACACCCACGCCGCGCCTAGATCAGCCGGCCCTACGCGTGGTGCGCATGTCAGGCGAAGCCCTGACCGAAGGCGTCGAGCACATGGAGATCGATGGCGTACAGGTGCCCGTATTTAACTTGGCCAAGACGGTGGCGGACTGCTTCAAGTACCGCAACAAGATCGGCCTTGACGTAGCCCTGGAAGCGCTGCGCGATGGCTGGTCGCAGCGCAGGCTCACGATGGACACGCTCTGGCACTACGCGACAGTCAACCGCGTGACCAATGTCATGCGCCCCTATCTCGAGAGCGTGACTACATGAGCCGCAACCTCGCCGCCTCCATCCGGGCCCGCCTGAAGCGGCACGCGGATGCCTCGAAGCAGGACTTCAACCTGACGCTCACCCGGTACGGGCTGGAGCGGCTGCTGTACCGGCTGTCGATCTCCCAGCATGCCGCCAACTACCTGCTCAAGGGCGCCCTGCTGTTCTCCTTGTGGTACGACCAGCCGCACCGGCCCACGCGGGACGCGGATCTGCTGGGCTATGGCCCAGACGACATCGACACCGCCGTCTCGACTTTCCGCGAGATCTGCCAGATCGAAGTCGAGGACGGCATCGCGTTCGAACCGGGATCGGTCAGTGGCTACGAAATCCGCAAGGAGGCGGGCTATGGCGGCGTACGGATCGACCTGCAGGCGAAGCTGGATGGCGCGCGCATTGCGCTGCAGGTGGATATCGGTTTCGGTGATGCCGTCACGCCGGCACCTGAACCCGTCAACTACCCCGTGCTGCTCGACGATCTGCCGGCTCCACAACTGCGGGCCTATCCGAAGTACACCGTGGTGGCAGAGAAGTTTCACGCAGTGTGCCTGCTGGGCATGGCCAACACCCGCATGAAGGATTACTTCGATCTCTGGGTGTTGCTGACCGAGGAGACGTTGGACCCTGCCGAACTGCATCGCGCAGTCCAAGCCACGTTCGCCCGGCGAAGGCTGGCCATCCCCGAAGCGATCCCGACGGGTCTGAGCGACGCCTTTGCGCAGGATGCCACGAAACAGAAGCAGTGGGCAGCCTTCCTGAAGAAGAACCGCCTAGAGCCTTTGGACTTTGTCCGCGTCGTGGGACTGATGCGTAATGAGTTCCAGCGAATGACTCTTGTCGACCCTCGAGCGACGATCGTCGATATGTAAGGCGGTCATTCAATGCGGCAACGATGATTCCGTCTCGCCTGCCCTGGCAATTGCGGTCAGATAGCGACGCCGCTACTACAGCTGGATTGTTTGGAGAATCTCTGTCCGTCCCGCAGGAAGCCATGGCTTTCATAGAAGCGATGGGCATCGGCTCGGTGATCACCGCTCGTCACTTCCAACTTCACACACCCAACCGTGGTAAACCAACGCTCGGCAGCGGCAATCAACGCACTGCCGACACCGCAGCCCCGGTGGTGCTCGTCGACGACCATGCTGGTTATGCGTCCCAGATAACCAGCTGCGTGGAATAGCGGAAGTGCGTGCAGGCTGATACTACCGACGACTTTACCGTTCAATGTAGCCACCAGTATCTTGTCGGTCGGACTGAGAATCAATGTTTGCAGCTTCTCGAGTATCAGCGCGAGCGTCGCATCGTACCCAAGCTGATGCAACAACATGGCGATCGCGATGTGATCGGACGGATTCGATTCTCGAATTTGCGTGAGGGCCGGCGAATCCTCATCAGTGGTCTTCCAGATGGTTCTTTTCGTCATCGGTCATGCCTTTCTTTCTTGCGGCAGAGGATTCGTCACCGTCCATATCCATCCCTACTCCCACTCGATTGTCAACCATTGATCCGGAGCCTTGTGTAGACGGCCCTTCGGCATGTTGGCATCACAGCGATACCGCCAACGATGCCGACAAATCCCACCAGCACTTCTCGGCTTCCGGTCGATTGCAACGGAACACAGCCCGTCTTTTCCTCACAACACCCGCGGAGAAAGAGTACAGCAAAGCATTGCGCAAAGGGTAATACCGTCACAAGTACCGCTAGTCTCCTTCCGACGCGGTCCACTCAAAGCCAACAGATGGTCCGATGTTCGAGATTACCTGCTCCCAACGGACACCGCCAAAGCGAGAAGATCGGTCTCGACCTGGACAGCATTCGAGGCGAGCTCAGGTTCTGCTTCCACCGATGTTGCGGAAGCGGTCAAGTGCGACTGCGGCGATGATGAACGGGTCTGATAAATTGCCAGATGTCCGAGACGCCGAGCAAGACCAGGCCATGGACAGTGCGGCGATGATCAACGCGCCGATTAGCGTTCCCCAGATCGAACCAATGCCGTCAACGAATGACTCAGCCATGACAGAAAACACCTTGAACGAATTTAAGCAAGACAGCAGAATCTGTGGACCATGTCTCGATGACATCCATCTAGATAAAGAAATAAGAGCAACGGGGAAAGTAGATAAGTGCGATTTCTGTCGGAAACGTCGCAAAACGTGGGATCTGTTGAGGGCGACGACGCGCGTGCACGACGTCCTGGAAGAATACTTCGTCAAGGGCTCTTATCAGTACGACGATGGTGAGACCTCAGGCGATCCACTATCCGACGTTGTCACTGAAATCCTGGGAGAGGATGCGGGGGAGCGAGTGGTACCGGCGATCCTTGAAGTGCTCATCGAGCATTTCAACGGTGATCCCCGCGATGGTGATGAGCCGTACTGGGATGAAACAGAAAACTACGAAATCCGTTCGGGCTGGGATATCGACGAATACGCCGATAATGCGTGGGAAAATTTCCGGCGCCGCGTCAAATCGGGGTACAGATTCTTCAATGATGATGCGAGAGAGTTCCTAGCCAGGCTCTTTCAGGACGTCGATAAATTGCGCACCTGGCAACGGCACTCGAAAGGAAAAACCTCGGTCATCTATGAACTCACAGACCAGTCAATCTTTCGCGGTCGCCAAGTAACGTCCCCTGAACAGCTTCGTCAATTTGCAGCCAACCCGGCCCGTGAACTGCATGCACCGCCGCCAAGTGTCGCGAAGGCAGGACGGATGAATCCGGAAGGCGTTTCGGTTTTCTATGGATCTTTCGAACGTCCCACCTGTGTGGCCGAACTCCGGCCTCCGCTCGGAGTACAGGTCAGCTCTGTCGAATTTCGAATCGTCCGCCCGCTGCGTGTTCTCGATTTCACACTCCTCGATAAATCCCACGGGATGGCACTAAGCTACTTTCAGGACGATTTCCGCAATCGCGCAATGCTGTTTCGTCTCTTGCGCCATCTGCACGACCGTATCAAGACGCCGATTCGTCCTGGGGAAGAACACGAATATCTGACTACACAGGTCCTAGCCGAATATCTGACGGCAATACATCAACCACCGTTGGACGCCGTCGTGTTCGGATCGGTGCAACACGAGGAAGGAAAGAATATCGTCATTTTTGGGCGCGCGCTCGGTGCATTTCAAGCTGACACCGGATGGTCAACAGATCCGCTTCGCGTAGTTCCCGATACTGTCGAAGCGGTATTAGTCAAAAGGGTCGACTACTCAACCTCTCCTGTCCAAATCCCGGGGGCTAATTCGGATCAGGTCGATTCGGATGACGATCAATGGAGCCCAACGGAGCGCTGATTCGCATACCGGGATCGCCGTGACCAGAGCGACAAGAAAAAAGCTGGCTCCACGAAGAAAAGCAGAATCCGACGGCGCACGACCAGCCTATCGGCAAGCACACTACAAAGCCGGGCGCCGCAACACCACCGTGCCAGCTTCTTTCTGTACTACGTGACGGATGTTCGCCTGCCACCCCGACCCTACCACGGCCGTTAGTCAGGACACTCCCGGCAACAACCCGGCGATTTCATTGACGACGAAAGTGCCAACGGGTGATACACAGGTGTAAGACCCCGGCACGTCGAGATTCAAAGCCAACTGAGCCAACGACCCAATCGCATCGGCAAGAATCGAGTGCGTTGCATCAAGCGCCTTCACGTCTCGCTGCAACACCTCCTTCTCATGAACAACCCGATTGCGTTCCATCTGCACCCCATTCAGCCTATCGGTCAGGTCTCGGTCGTTCGGGCTACCGGCGATCTTGAAGGCCCTTGCCAGAATGTCTCCGTATTTCCCCTTTGTCGCGTTCGCCGCTGCACGCTGGGCCAGACGATGAAGCAACCGGTGATAGTCTCCGGCTTCGACGACGTCGGATAGCTGGACCACCCCCAACTGTTTTTCTTTTCCAAGGTACTCATGCATACGCTTGGGGTGCCGGAAAAACACGTTCTCGTAGAACTCCTTCGCCGCCACTTCGAATGTCGAACACATGGCAACAATGGTCAATGACGCGAAGTGATCAAGCGAGCCGGTAAGCGAATCACGCAAGCTTTCCACGAGCTTCGCTCTCGTAGCGCTTTCGTCGTTGTCGTCGGATGCGTGGAGAATCATTGAGTCCGCATAGGCTGAAAACGCTTTCCCACTGCGAAGGAATTTATCCATATCCCTGTAAGCAACAAAATCCTCGAGCGCCTTCCAGTACCAGTGATCAGCATCAAACAGTAGTTCGCTCATATACCCCCAAATGTTCTCGTTCCACCATCTTGCGGTCCCGCCCAGCGCCCCCTTCTCATGCACTGGTCGAAAATCGATAGTCCTTAGATTCCGCGCATTGGCCGGCACTTCCGCCGACAACGTCATGGATCTTGCATACCCAACGACAGACAACATGAAGCTCAAAAGCCGGCTGTGGCGGACCCTAGCCTTCTGGCGTTATGTTGAGTGGCTGCTGCGGTATACGTCCTGTCGAATGCCATGGCTATCGAACGGTGCCCAATGTATAAGCTGCAGATGAAGCGCACTCAATCGCCGCATGCAATCTGCATACTCTCGAATTTTCGCGTGGATAGCATCCGCCGAAAACTCTTCGAGATCGACAACGAGCTTCCCGGTTTCAGGGTCCACTCCCAGGCTGGTGTTCGCTCGGACGTACCCGTAGACTTCACCGGACGCCTTTAATTCGACGAAAGTCGAATGCAGTAGGCGGTTCCGATACAGTCGTAGGTCCTGAAAGCGCTCCCTTAGTTCAAGAATGTCATTCGCCTTTTCTTCGGCATTCGCGAATGCGTAGGTGCGGGTCAGACCAACAAACAACTCCGTTACCTTATCGATCAGAATGTGGGGCGTTTCACGGCGCAGCTCCGTGGGCGGCCAATGCTTGCGCGCAGGATCAAGGATGAACCAACCGATCTGCCGATACAGATCTTCGACCCATTGGAAGATGACGACAAACTCGCCTAGAGCCTTATGCGCAGCCGCGACAGCACCGTCGTCGGTTTCGAAGTCTGTATTGCTCATAAAGTCGAGCCGGCGATCATCTGCAATTACCCCCGATAGCTAAACTTCGGCTCGTCCCATCCTCGTCCTCCATCCTCGTCGTCGTCCGAGGCCTCAGCCGTGATAACAGTCAGTGTCTTCCCATACGCCCCCAGGCCGACCGCCTCCTCCCACGCGTCAAATTCGCCGTCGCACCGAAACCACGACTGCAGATCGGTTTCGCCATCAACGCGACGGCCGGAGACTACGTTATCCGATGTCTGGTTAAAGTTGCGCGTCAGCGAATCACGTGGTAGCACAGCCCCTTTCTTGAGATAGGTAAGCCCCCTGATCCTCGACATCGCCGGGGAAAGAAAGCAGTAGTCAACCGACGAGCGCGAACTTACAACGACGGCGATTGCGGCGTCCGTTACTTCTGCATAGCGAATGGCCGATGCCGTGAGGGAGGTCCTGCAAACTTCGGCTAGCTTCTCAATCGCGCCCAAGCCGTCCGAGTATTTACCGGCCTCTTTCGCAAAAAGCGACGATGGCATCAGCAGACCAGCAGCAAAGTGATCTGCCTGCAGTTCTATCGGATCGCCAGAAGCGAAACCCGCACGCGATTCGTGTGAACTCCTGCCTTCACTAAAAATGTACTCAGGGTGACCGGGCAGAAAAAAATGGCCGAGCTCGTGAGCGATGCTGAAACGCTGGAACCCCTCGTTGCGCACATGAGTCGCATAGCCGATGGCGAAGTCATTAACGTGCCGGATCAACATGCCCGACACCCCAGCTGCAATTGAAGGCTTCGCCTCAACCAGAATCTCGTGACTTCGGGCCAGTTCGACGACGTCGATCGGCAAGGTCAAACCAAAGTCGCTAACTACCTTTTCGGCTAACTGCTCTGCATCGCGCAACGCGGTGTCGCCCATCACCCCTCCCGTTTTCGTCGTTCGGCCAATTGCCGGATCATCTGGTTCGCAAATTCCTTATCTGCTTCGTTAAGCATCTGCACGTCCCGGTACAACGAGTCGTTCACGCTCGCCCCGACTGGATCCTCGGTCCTTCCCAGCAGATAGTCAGTGGTGACGTCCAGCGCCTTCGAAAGCCGGCGAAGGTTGTCGAACGACGGCTTTCGCGTTCCGTTCGGATTCTCAAAATGGGAGATGGAGGTCGAGGGCAAGCCAGCCCGCTCGGCGAGTTCGCTCTGCGTAAGCTGGCGCAGGCTTTCGCGCGCGTGCCGCAGTCGCTCGGCGAAGATGTTTCGTGCGGTATCTTCCATTTGTCGATAAAAGTTACTTTGACTTGACAAAGTCGACAAGTAGGATTAGCCTGACTGCAACTTGTCGATGTCGACAAGTCAAGTTTAGCATGCTCCCAATTTCCGGCAAAGGACGGGTATGAAGAACGATCGTCAGATTCAGGAAATTTCGCGGTACAAACGCAATCTGCTCGTTCAGACGCTCGACCGCTTGTGCGATGAACTTGAACTGTCTGCCTCCCGCTACCAGCAAGCTCAGGAGCGGTATGAAGCAGTTGGCGACTGGCTCGCCGGTTCGGACAACAGCTTTCTTTCCAGCGCCCTGATCTATCCGCAAGGATCCATCGCCCTAGGTACAACGGTCAAGCCGTTGAACCAGACAGAGTTCGATGTCGATCTCGTGTGCTTTCTTCCAACCATCGCGGAAAGGTCTTCGCCGGCAGCAGTGAAGGCGCTGGTCGGCGATCGGCTCAGGGAACATGGAAAGTACGACGGCATGCTGGAAGAAAAACAACGCTGCTGGCGAATCAACTATGCCAATGAGTTTCACCTGGACATCACCCCCGCGATCACGAACGAGATGTGCGTCCAAGGGGGAGAACTTGTTCCTGACCGGAAGGTGGCGAACTGGAAAGCCACCAATCCCCGCGGGTATCGCGCCAACTTCGAACGCCGCGCTGCGCTGCGTCCTCGCGTGTACGCATTTGACCGAGCCTTCGCAAAAGCTGACTCCGTGCAAAGCTTTCCGGAGCAGCAAATGTCGAAGCCTCCTCTCAAACGTATCGTCCAACTCCTGAAACGCCATCGGGATGAAGCATTCTGTGCGCCGGTTGCGCGCGAGCTGGCGCCCATCTCCGTAATCATCACGACGCTGGCTGCATACTCGTACGAACGCTGCGTCACGCAAAACGCATACGCCGACATGTATGAATTGATCGTTGATGTAATCACGCACATGCCGGACTTTATCCAGCGTATTGATCGCGGCGGTCGCATCGGGTATCGGATCGACAACGATGCCACGCTGGGCGAAAACTTCGCTGAAAAATGGAACCACGATCCACGACTGCCCATCGCGTTTTTTTCCTGGCACACGAAGGCGCTCGAGGATCTGTCGGAGCTTCTCAAGCTTGAGGGGCAGGACGTTATCGCCGAACGCTTGGTCAAGGCCTACGGTGCCACAAGGGATCAGGCCATTGCGGCGCTGGGCGGGCATGTCCGGTCGCTGAACGTCGCACGGGGCAATGGCTCCCTCCTCTTCGCCCCCTCGGTCGGCCTAACAACTCACGCAATCGGAAAGACAACTGCGGTGCGCTCCAATACCTTCTTTGGAGATTGACGTGAGGCGCGCACCTACCGCGAAACTTACCCTCGCGCAACAGTGGTTCCGCTTGCGCGCTGCCTGTCTTGACGGCGGGAAGGGACAGGTTCGCAACGGAACACTGACATGGGAGTTTCACATTCGCCCGTCTCCGATCTCTCGTCGCTACCATCTTCGCCTCATCTACAGAAAGGGGGACGTTCCTCGCGTCGTCGTACTCAGCCCGGACATCCAAAACCTAGCTTCGGGCCGGCGTCTACCGCACGTCTATTACGCATATTCTCCTCTTACGCTGTGCCTTTACCTTCCGGGATCGGGCGAGTGGTCCGCCGTTCATTCGCTGGCGGACACGATTATCCCGTGGACAGCCTTGTGGCTCATGTACTTCGAAGACTGGCTTCTGACTGATGACTGGAAAGGGGGCGGAAAGCACCCTGGCGACCAATGACGAACTCAAAGAAACGCGTTCTCTCTATCGACGGTGGTGGCATCAAGGGCGTACTTGCCGCGGAGTTCCTTGCGACCGTCGAAGACGCCACCAATCGTCGGATCGCCGATCACTTCGACCTGGTTGCCGGCACTTCAACGGGCGGAATTATCGCAATTGGACTCGGACTCGGCATGTCAGCGCGAGAAATTGTGAATTTCTACGTCAACCATGGACCATCAATCTTCGAACAGGTCCGCGAAGAGAAAGCCGGAAGCTGGCTAAGCAGGTTAACCATGCGGTCCGCTGGCGCAGCACGGAACATGCAGCAATTGCTCTGGCCCAAATACGACCCCGCAAAATTGCGGAGCGCGCTCGAGAGTGTGATCGGACAGCGAGTTCTGGGCGATAGTCGTCTGCGACTGGTCATTCCCGCCTATCACGCGGACAAGGAAGATCTTTACGTATTCAAAACTCGCCACCATGAGCGGTTGCCTGTCGATTGGAAAGAAACAATGGTGGACGTCGCGCTGGCCACGGCTGCCGCGCCCACCTACTTCCGCGCGCACGCGTTACCAAATGGTTCGCCGATCATTGACGGAGGAATCTGGGCAAATAACCCGACCGGCGTCGCCACCGTCGAAGCGCGCACAGTCCTCAACTGGCGCGACGACGAACTGTTTGTTCTCAGCCTTGGATGTACGGAAGAGTTGATCGACATTCCCCTGAATTCGGGATACAAGGACCTTCTTTTCAAGTCGACCGCGCTTTTCATGCAGGGCCAATCACGCGGATCCATGGGCACTGCGTATCTGCTATCCAATCATTCTGAAGTTTCGCCGCGCGTTTTCCGCTATCAGCCGAAGGTTGCCAACGGCAAATTTTCCCTTGACAAGACATCGATGATAGACAGGCTTCGAGGTCTTGGCTCCGCGTGCGCGCGCGATGCGCTCCCGATGTTGATGCAGAACTTCCTGGACGCCCCTGCTAATCCGTTCATTCCGATCCCGCAGGGCTAGCGAGGACGAATTCGTCACACTGCCTCACTACACGGTTGCCACAATATCTAACCAATCTCGGCGGTGTGCAAGCGCGTCGCCGACCTCACGTTACGTGCGACCCGAGAACCGCTCGCAATCGGCCTTAAAATATCCGACCTAGCACATCCTCGCCCCTCATTCGATGGACTTCAATCACGTAGCGTGCGATATCCGGTACGCTGTGATCGACGACGAGCTCTGCTACCGGTTTAACCGGTTTCCCCGAGGGCCTCGCGGGATAATCGGCAATCCGGCAAAAGGTATCGGCACCGCGCCGATGCGGCATCGGCCACGTGTTGCCAGAGTTCATATGGCAAAGCCATATTTGATCTCTGTAATGCTGAATAAACGGGGCCGCGTCGATCGTCAAGACGTCATGCTCAAGTACTCGATAGTCTCTCGCATTCAGCAACCCCATCAGTCTTTCCCTTGTCGCCCAAAAGAAGACCTTCGTGTTGATTGTAAGGTACCACTCCTCCGGGGTAATCCCGTCTTGCAGAGCGACCAGAAGCCGGCTGCGAGGCATCGGCTTTTGATCACGTAGCACAATTCCTTCTGGATGACCTGCAAGCACTTCCATCTTTTCCGGACGCTGCATGCTTTCGTAAGGCGTCCGATCATCACCTTGCAATTCAAAATGGTCCAGCACCGCACTTGCGCTGAGCAGCCCGCGCGCTCTGATGCTCTCCCACGTGCCGCGCTCCGCCATGTGATACAGCCGCGGATAAAGCTCGATTAGTTTGTCTACTTCCATACTGTTATTTTGAGTGGTTACGCGCTGTCCAGTTTCGCCGATCGATTAGCGAGCGCAGATCATCTGTGCCATCCTCCTCCCTCGGGAAGCGCGTGTTAATGAGGGAAACCGGCGCCTGAGAAACCCGCTCAAGCTCCTCAACAAATTTGATCGTGTCTGGGGTCAATTGTTCGAACCGCCGCGCGTTTCGATTGCTGGCGTGAAGGTAATCCGCGAAGGTTAGGACGATATCTGTCGGCGCATTCAAAGCGCACGCCTTGCGAAATTGCTCCCACTCAAACCACCCGACCCGACGTTTCCGTTTAGTTGTGGAGGTCTTTTCCGCCCTATGCAACGCTGCAGCGTCGAGCTTTGCTTGCCGGGCGATCTCATCGAACGTTGTGTCATGTTTGAGTGGACCAGATGTATGCCCTTGGTCGCCGTCGGGATCCCCCACTCGAATCGGCATCGGTCGGATGACCATCAGGATTTTTCGGACCCGGCTTGGGGAAATACCGGCCTCGGCAAGACAACCCGCGACGTTTGTGTCGCGCGACGTCACATAGGGATAGGTACCATGGAACAGACTCAGCCCACTCCCCTGGGTGCCCTCAAGCAGGATAGATTGCCCTTTGCGGTAAGCCTCTTCAAGCCTGTCCGCAGTGGTGCCATGATAATTTCCTTCCGTGCCCACGTACGGTGCGAGGGCGGGCACGTCCTTGGCCATCCGAAAATTGCCTTTCCCGCGGTCCAGTATTCGCCGCGCAGTTGCCGCGCCACTACCACTCCCCGTCGATGCAATCGTCGAGACGAGATGCCCGCCCTCTTTCTCGACATCCTCGTCCTCAATGATCGTAGCTTGCGGGTCTATAAATAGCCTATCCGGCCCAATGTCACAGTCACAGATTTCATCGAAGAGCCCTTTCAGGCGAATAGTCATTCCCGGACCGAGCAGCAACCGGGAATCAACATCTCGCGCGCCGGAAGGCAGATGATGATACGTGTACGGGCCCTGCGCACTGGCAACGGTGTGCCCGGCGTTCGGACCGCCCACCCTTACTATGACGTCATACTCACGAGCCAGATACGAAACGACATTACCTTTGCCCTCGCTTCCATATTGACCGCCGATCAGCACGTCGACACATCGAATCTCGGGCGGCGTATAGAGGTGCAACCTGGCCGCCACCCGAACCAGCGTATCCCGTGCATCAGACCGAGTAGTGTAGATTCGGACATCGGCATCGTTTTTGAGTGCACGGATGTCCTCCTCATCCTTCAGATGGTCAATGTCAGTATACGGGGGCGCTCCTGCTTGCTGTCCTTCTGTACGTGCGTAACGCTCCTGCAGTGTCTGGTTGCTCGCATACAGATGCACGTGGATCAGGTCTTCCCCAAATACCTTGCGAAATTGGGCAACCTGCGCAGGGGTGCTGAGATGGTCGATAACGATCGATCTCGTTGGATCCAGTCCCTTCAGAACCTCCTGTGTCGCATAGAGCAACCATTTGGAGTCGGTCGCTTTATCGGCTTGCAGACCACGCTCAATCAACGCCACCCTGTCATGCTGGGACTTTTCCCGCTCACCGATTCCTGCCAACACCTGCCTCGTACGCACAACGCGGAAGTGGAATTCCCGTTCGAGGAGGTTTGCCAGCCCCGTCTTTCCACTGCACGTCTTACCGCTGATGACCACGATCTGGCGATTACGCATGGGTCACCCCCTCCAGAGGTCAACGATTTGCGCTGCGATCTCCGATGCTGAAGCTTGCGCGGTATCGAAAGCTTGGTCCGCAAAATCACCTAACGACCTAGCTGCTACTTCATTCGGGTGCGCGATCGCCAGCGTATAGGCAGGGGCACGAGGTGAAATCCCCGCGACATAGCGAGTCTGCAAAGTCGATTCTGGCGCGTGGAGGTGAACGTGCCGCAAGACGTTGGGAAACAGCGCGCGAAAACGCTCAATCTGACGCGGCTTTCGAACGGCATCGAGTAACCAACTTTCGGTTGTAGGAGCCGCCACCATTGCGGGAACGGCGACCGCGTCAATGACCCACGCAAAGTCGGTTTCCAAGTCTAAACGGTCGCCAAGATCCTGAAGCGATGAACGCGTGACATCGCCCCCCGACGGAAGGCAGCTTTTGAGATACCCCCCGGTGCTGATACCTGAGAAACCGTAATTTCTCTCCAAGACTTCCGCGACGGAAGTCTTTCCAGATCGCATCGGACCGCTAAGAAGCAACAAGCGCTTGATCGTCATGACCATTCCCCGGGTCGGCATCGCTCACTCGGCCGCAGTTAGAAAATTTTGAAATGCGGCGAAAGTCAGAGGCGACGTAGTCCAGCCAACAAGAAGATAATCACCCTTTCACTTTTAGTCAATGAATCACTAGACTAGACCGAGTTTCTTTAAGGGCGCATCAAGCCCGTTACCCGAGCAGGTACCGATACATGCGGCGTCTGCATTAACCCCGGTTCGCCTCGCGCGTTCTCGCCGGCTAGTTATGCCGACGCGCTGCCCGCACGACACTCATGGAAATCAGGCTTGCGGCGCGGAACGGACAGTGGATCGCGATTATCACCTGGGAGGAAGTGATACGCATATGAGCGCACAACCAACAACACTATGTCGATTTGCCCCTTCACGGACCGCCTATCGAGGGACGAGTTCGGCGGTCGCGGAGCAGATGACCAGTCGCGCCGATCCGCGCGTCATGGCAACGTAGAGATGCCTTGCGTCCATGGTTTCCGGATTCGATATAACCGCGACTTCCGCTTCCAGTCCCTTCAACAGCAACGTACTGCCGATCGCGCGACGCGCCAGCGGCCGGCTCTCATGTCGATTGCGTTCCCGCTCCCGCACGGTGGCCGCCGCGAACGTGCAGCGGCCGGCGGCCGCCGCCTGCATGGCACGCAGACAGCCGTACATAACCTCGGGCCGATACACGCGGGCGTTCTCCTGGAGTGACAGGGCCCTCAGTGCATGCCCTGCTAAGGGGAAGGTCGGCGTCGCCACGAATGCAACCAGCGCGGCTTCGGCCGGTGTAGGAGGAGTACGTGCCGTTCCACGTCTCAGGCTTTCCAGCCGCGGCAACAGGGTAGCGGCACCGACCTGCGTCATCGTGTCGGCCGCGAAATGGACTAGCCGTGTCAACGCATCCGGCGCCTGGAGGTTGAACTGCTGGCCGAAGGTCGTCAAGTCTGCAAGGTCGACCGGTTCAACGGCAGTCGCACCAGGCGTTTGACTGGCCATCTGCCGACGTCCACGGGGGTTGCGGCTGTCGCCAATCACCAGCACCTGCCCCTCGGGCGTGACGGCCCTTGTCAATGCGGCCGCCAGACGCTGCCGGTCAGCCGTTGCGGGCTGCAGTTGGATCCACGTGACCTCGGCAGGTGCTTGACGCAGGTCGACCTGCCCGCCACCCTGCAGCAGGCGCCGGCACGCCAGAAGCCACTGCCCCAAACCGGGCGTACCGGCGTTGATCCAGCGCCACGGTCGGTCGAGCTCGCCGATCAACGGAAACTGCGCCAGCACGTGCGCATCCCAGTTGACCAACTGATTACCGCCAAAACCGAAGATCGCCTGCATCGGGTCGCCGAGCACGCAGGTGGGCAATACCGCGGCAAGCGCCACGACCAAAGTGTGCTGTACCAGATTGCAGTCCTGGTACTCATCGACGATGAGGTGAGCGTAGCTGGCCGCAAGGATGTCGTTTAGATGGCCTTCCTGCATCAGCCTGCACGCCGCCTGACGGATGGTGGGATAGTCGGCACCTGGGTTTCTCAACTCGCGAACGGCAGCTGGTATGCCGCTCCGCTCCGGAAACATGCCGACCAGCCGCATCGCGAAGCCGTCGATGGTGGCCACACGGTACGCAGACGCTGGGACGTTGCTGCGTTGCATACGAAGCCGCAAGGTGGCCACCCCTGCGTTGGTGTGGGTAAGGACGAGGACGGGCTTGGGCCCAGCGTGTTGCGTCAGGGTGTCGGCGATGATCTGCGTCTTGCCGCAGCCCGCCGGCGCCGTCACCGCGCCGTGGCGGAAAGCGAGCAGATCGTACTCAAGCGGCATGAGCCCACCGGAAGAGCTGGTTGATCATCGCAACGAATCCGGCTTCCGAGTTCTCGAGGTTGGGGCCGACAATCTCGCGAGCCAGGATCTCGAATCTGGTAAGCGACTTGTACCAGCCGTTCCTTCGGTTTCGCGACGTCAGCGCCAGTAGCGACCTGACAGCCGGAGCGTACGGCTGACCCTGCTGACGCTGCTGCTGGATGCCGGCAAGCGTTACCTGCCCCTGCGACTGCGTGGCGATGTGAGATGCAATGAGTTCTTCCTCCAGGAACGCGACGGCACGGTGAAGCAAGGCATCCACGGCCGCGTCCGGCAGACTGAGAAAGAGTTCATCCTCCAAAGCGCGCGGTAGCCTCCATGTGATGAACTCGCCGCCGCGGGCACGATAGGTATCGACGAGTGCCTGCGTCGGTGGCTTGTCCGCGTCGACCAGCACCATGACGCGATAGCCGAGATTCAGCATGGCCAGGGCACGGATAAAACACCGATCCGGGTCGCCCCCACCGACGTTCACGTGGGCGGTGCCCGCCGCCAACAGTGAGCAAAAGCCCAATTCCGTCCAGTACTGGTCGAGGCCACGCACGAGGCCAACCTCGCTCGCACCCTCGCAGACAATGACACTGCGCGCGAGAAAAGCTTCTGGATCCAGTCGGATCGTGCTCTGCACGTCGTCTGCGATACCGACCACGCGAACCTGGTGGACACCGTCGGCCCCCTTCCGCGTCACGAAGATCTGATTGCCGCTGAGTTCCCGGACGGCCACAGGCGAATGGGTCGTCAGGAAGACTTGCAGCGGCGGGGGATTCTCCTTGGCGCCGAGCGAGTCAAGCAGGCGCACGAGCCGGTGCGGCTCCAGGCCATACTCGACCTCGTCCACCAGCGCAATGGAAGCGCGCTGCGCTGCCGCGCGCTGCAGGCCAGCGACAAGTAACCGGGACGAACCGGTGCCCAGCGAGCGCAAGGGTATACCTCGCTCATCATGCAACGCAATGGCACCATCACCGATGGAAACGGAGTGTGCATCAAGCAGCGCCTGGGCCTGCGCGCCGACCGGAACGCCCAATTGGCCGGCCGTCCGGGTCACGATTTGCAGCGTTTCAGCCAGTTGGGCACCCGCCTGATTTCCGAACTGAGCACGCGCCTCGCGGGCTGCATTAGCCAGTTCAGCCGCCAGGTTGGGGCGCTCGTCAGACACGCGGTTGAGCACGGACCCGCGGGTCCACGACAGGTTGGAACTGGCATAAGTGCCGAGCCTCGCGGGCGCCAACAAGAGCCGGTCTTTCCAGGCGACGCTGCGCTCCTGCCCGAGGGCCAGGGCGCGTTGGGACACCAGCGACCACACGGGTTCCAGTTCGCCGTCGACGGTCAGACGTAGCACGAGGACCGTTTCCAGCCCTTGTCGGGGCTCTTCCTCGATAAGCCCCGTGTCGGCATTGAAAGCCTGCAGGTACTGGCCGTAGGTATCCAGGTCTTTCAGTGAATCCGGTAGGGTGCCCAGCGTCAGCGTGATCTGGATGGGTTGGGTAACATCCAGACCAAAAAAATCAGTATCTCCAAACGAGACATTTCGCCGGGCGCCAAGGCACAGGTCGATGGCATCGAGAATCGTAGTCTTCCCGCTATCGCCAGGGCCAATCAGGCAGTTCAAGCCTGGCGAGGGCAACCAGCTCAGGGAATGAATTGATCTGAAATGCTGGATGTCGACCTTCAATATTCGCGCCACGCTATCTTCCCCGTATTTTGACGTCGGCTGGGTCGTTAATTTACCGCGATATGGATCGCCACAGCACCCGGATGACACGAGTCCATGCGCTGCTTTCAAACATTGTAAAGGCTCGCGAAGGAGTAAACCGAAACCGCCGCGTCCGCAATCGGCAATAACGAACAACATCGTTATGAAGCTCGCGAAAAAGTCGGCCTGTAGCTCCCGGGTAGCTGCCTCATCTTCGCGTCAAACACCCCGTTCCAATACGCTTCGACGCGGCCAGGTCTGTTGGCCTGCAAGACTGTTCGACGTCAGGCGCTTCTACTGCCCCCGGGCCATCAGGTTGCGCTTCCATAAATCCCAGCCGCAGCCGCCACGGCCATGCAACAGCGCTCGACTCACGCCATGTCTATCCGGTGAACCCGCGGCCCGGCATGCACCCGACTCCCAAGTTCCCGCCCTTGACCCGCGACCGTAGCCGATAGCGGGCAGGCATCAAGGGGCGAGGGACCGTGTTGCCCGCACCCCTCCCTCGCCTTTTTCCTTGACGCCTGCCCGCTATCGGCTCCTCCAGTCGCACGGGCGGGAACCCGGGAGCCAGGCGGCAGCAACGCCAACCCCGAGTTCCACCGGGAGGTGTCCAGCCGCAACGGCAAGTCACGTCCCGTCGCCCGGTTCAGGTCCTCAACCTTGACTGTGGAGATTGCCATGCAACTCGCTTCCTCTTTCCGTTACGGCTCCCCGACGCTGCGCGCTGACTCGCCCCTCTCAGACGATCAGATTCGTCGCGTTGCCCCCTCCATTTTTGCAGACGGCAAGCACGAAAGCCGCTCCGAGCGCTACACCTACATTCCCACCATCGAGGTGCTGCGCGGCCTACGCAACGAAGGCTTTCAGCCATTCATGATCTGCCAGACCCGCGTGCGCGATGAGGGCAAGCGCGAATTCACCAAGCATATGCTCCGGCTGCGCCATGCCGATCAGATCACCGGCGAGGAAGCCGATGAAATCGTGATGCTGAACTCGCACGACGGCACCAGCAGTTACCAGATGCTTGCAGGCACATTCCGGTTTGTGTGCCAGAACGGTATGGTCGCCGGCGACAACATCGCCGATATCCGCGTGCCGCACAAAGGCAACGTCGTGCAGAACGTGATCAACGGGGCGTTCGACGTGCTCGACGGCTTCGACTTGATCCGCGAGCAGAAGGACGGCATGCGCGCTGTGACGCTCGACCGCGACGAACAACACGCGTTCGCCCGCTCCGCCCTCGCATTGCGCTACGACCCGACCGACGCCGAAGCACCCGCCCCCGTCACCGACAGCCAACTGCTCGCCCCGCGCCGCTTCGAGGATCGCCGCGACGACCTATGGACCGTCTTTAACCGCGTGCAGGAAAACCTCACGAAAGGCGGCCTGCATGGACGCTCGCGCTCGGGCCGCTCCATGTCGACGCGCCCCATCACTGGCATCGACCAGAACGTGAAGCTCAATCGCGCCCTGTGGATGCTCGCCGACGCCATGCGCCAGATGAAGGCGTAGCGACTTTCGGGCGGCGCACCCACGTCGCCCCGGCTACCAGCCTTTGCGCCAGAACGCCCGTCGGGTCACGTTCTGACGCATTCGCACTGCACTGGCCCGGCACACTCTTTCCAACTTTCTGGAGTCGATCATGCAAACCCAAAGTGTCGAAACCGTCAGCGCCGCCGCTGACGCCATCCAATCCGCAACCGTGCTCGAAACGAATTTTGGCGACGAGCAACCGGTCGTGACCGTGCCGTATTCGAGCCTGCGGCGCTCGCC
Organism: Trinickia symbiotica; assembly: GCF_003028655.1. Taxonomy (GTDB): domain Bacteria; phylum Pseudomonadota; class Gammaproteobacteria; order Burkholderiales; family Burkholderiaceae; genus Trinickia; species Trinickia symbiotica_A. The sequence goes on along the minus strand of NZ_PYUC01000009.1, from coordinate 95,359 downwards.
GCTGAACGTCCGCACGAAACCTCTCGCCGGAATCCCTGGACTCGCCGCCAACATCCGTGCGAAAGGGTTGCTGCAAAACCTCGTCGTCCACGAAATCAAAGGCTCGCGCGGAAAACACCGCAAATACGGCGTTTGCGCAGGCCAGCGCCGGGAAGCGGCGCTCGACCTTCTGTTCGAGCAAAAGCATATCGCCGCCGATTATCCGGTACCCGTGCGGATCGTTAGCGAAGGCGAAGCGCTCGCAATTTCGCTGATCGAGAACAGTGAGCGCGAGGGACTAGACCCCTTCGACGTGTTGCGTGCATACCGGATGCTGGCTGAGGAAGGCCGCAGCGTCGATTACATCGCCGCACTGTTTTCCGCGTCGCCAATCACGGTCAAACGGCGGATGAAACTCGCCAACGTATCGCCCAAGCTGCTCGCGCTGCTACGCGAGGACGCGATCACGCTTGACCAGCTAGCCGCGCTCGCCCTCGCTGACGATCACGAAACGCAGGAACGTCTCTGGTTCGAGGCAAACGAGTGGCAGCGTCAGCCGCACTATTTGCGGCAGGCAATCACGCGCGCCGAGATCGACGCGAGCCGAAGCCGTCTCGTGCGTTTTGTCGGCCTCGCCGCCTACGAGGCGGCGGGTGGCTATGTGCGTCGAGACCTGTTCAGTGACGACGAAAACGCGGGCTACATTGCCGACGCCGACCTGCTGCAACGCCTGGTCGCACAGAAGCTCGATGCAGCCGCCGAGGAAGTCCGAGCCGAAGGTTGGGGCTGGGTTGAAACGCGCGTCGAGCGTGACCTGCTGGAACTGAACCGCTACGGCATACTTCAGCCGGTCAAACGCCCGTACACCGAGGACGAGCAGCGCGAAATCGATGCGCTTACTGCGCAGCGCGATGAACTCACCGAAAAGCTCGACGCATTGTCGGAGGACGATGAAAACGCCTACGAAGAAGCGGAACGCCTCGACCTGGAAATCGAGCGAACGAGTGCCGCAATCACGGCGATTGAGGGCCACGCCGTCCTGTGGGATACGTCACAGATGGCCGAGGCTGGCGCATACGTGATCGTCGGCCCACAAGGCGAACTCACCGTTGAACGGGGGCTCGTGCGGCGCGAGAACAGCGCGGCATTGGACGCGGCAGGTGCGACCGTCACCGGTGTGCCTGCAGCCGACGCCCCCGGCAGAGCGGACACGCAGGCTCCAAAGGCCAAACCCGTCCACAGTTCGAAGCTCTGCCAGCGGCTGACCGCGCATCGCGCCGCCGCCATCCATGCCGAACTGGTCGCGCAACCGGTCGTCGCGCTCGCAGCGCTGCTGCGACACCTGATCCCGCAGGCGCTACCCGAGCATTATCGCTATACGTCGGCGCCGGACTATCTGACACTGTCCGGAGAAAACAATCACGACCGGCTGCTGCGTGCGGCAGACGACATGCCCGAAAGTCAAGCATGGAACGCTATCGAAGCGCAGCGCGCACGGTGGGTCGAGGAATTGCCCGCGAAACGATCCGACCTGCTCCCTTGGTTGATCCAGCAAGACCCCGGCACGACGTTGCTCGATCTGCTCGCGTTCTGCACCGGGACGCTGCTCGACGGCATCGCGGGCGAGGAAAAGCCGCTAGCCATCAATGCGCTCGCGGATGCGCTGAACCTCGATATGACCAAGTACTGGAAGGCAAACCGCATCACGTATTTCGACCATGTCAGCAAGGCTCGCATCGCCGAAGTCGTGTCCGCCGCCGTGTCACCGAAGGTGGCCGCTGATCTCGCGAAGATGAAAAAGGCTGACGCCGCTGCCGCCGCAGAACTTCGCCTCGCCAACGTCGCATGGCTCCCGGAAATCCTCACCGACCGCGACACGCCGGCTATGCCGTCGTGCGCTGTCAGCGAGGACGCTGAGGATGAGGACGACGCCGGTACCGGGGAAGGCGGCAGGGAGGCAGAGAGCGACGAGGACGCCGATGCTGAGTCGGACTATGGCAACGGCGAGAAGCACGTTAACAACACGCCTCGCTCCCCGGAAGCGCCTCCTGCTACCAACACTCAACAGCCGCCGTGGCCCTTCCCAACTGCCACTATGCTGAACTCGTCGCAAGCTGACTCCCGCACCGCGTAGCGTAGACCCTTGCGCCAGACAGCGCGACACATCAGACGGCAGCGCCCTTTATGGCCTGCCGTCTGCCTGCCGGACCTGCACTGCACGACAGTCCGCGCCTATCAAGTGGCCCCCGATCCACCAATCTGCGCCCCCGCCGATAATAACAAGCAGACACAACGCGGCACCGCCAAACACCATCACGCGATGGATCGAACGGGCGAAGCCCCTTTCCATTCGTCTCGCCATTGCCTCCACCCGCGCCGACGACGCCTCGACTGTCCGTTCGAATTTGCGAATGGTGTCGTCCAATCGCTTGCGTTGCTCGCGTGCCGAAGTCGCCGCGGCGCCGATCAGCCGGTTACCAGCCACGCGCGAGACCCGGTTCGCCATGCGCTCGATCAAGGCCGTCATCGCCGTCTCATTCACGTTCGCCAGCGCTGCCCGATACCGGGCCTCATGTTCCTGTATCAGCTCTTCAGCCAATTGGATCGTCGACTTGCATCGCTCCAGCGCATCTTGATGTTGCTGCATCAATGTATCGGTCGCGCCGCCGACCTCCCGACGAGCCGCTTCGAGGCTTCCCTCGCTTGCCCATCGGATGCGTTCGGGCATTGCCTCATACAGCCGTGCGTAGTATTCGAGCACAGCTATCATCGCCCATAGCGCGTCGTTATCTCGCAGATTTAGAGCACCCGACACCCGGCGCATGCGAGCCAGGCTGGCCTCGTCCGGAACGTCGCCCGATACCTCGCGAAACAGGCGGATGAGCGGATCGACGGGCCCTGCCCCCCTATTCCTCACGATCTGGCCCGTCGGTGCCAATCACTTTGGCGAACATCGCGTCGCACAACTCGCGCCAGCGAAATAGCTCCGCTCGCTGCCCGATTTGCATCGTCTCGGCCGCCTTGCGGATCGAGATGCGTTGACTGCGCAACTCGTCGGCAACGCGATCCGCAAGGTCAGGAAAATCGATCGATCGACCCTTCGTCTCGATCGATCTGCGAAGCTGCGATTCGTGATACAACACGAATTTGTCGGGCGTGCCGAAATATCCGTTGCGCACGACGTGCGTCACGGTATCGGGGAACGTCTGCCCGAAGATGTGCAGCAACTCCAAACTGTCGCGCTGCCTGTTAATCACCCATAGAACGACGAGTTGTCGTTCCAGTTCTTCGAGCGTCCGGGCCAGTGTGCCGCCATATCGGGCAACTCCCGTTTGATTGCGCGCTGCCGTGTTCACGATCACCGCAGCGCCCCTGTGTGTGTCGCAAAAGTTGACGAAGCCGATCCAGCCGTCCGCATCGTCGAGATCGTACGCCGCACATTTCATCTCATCCCGAAGCGCTTTCATGACATCCGGATTGGACGTGTCGGTTTCGACGAGAACGGCGTGGGTGTCTCGCCGCTGCAGGTGATCTGCAAGTGCGAGCGTCACCATGCTTTTGCCTACGCCGCCCTTGCTGCCGCCGACCAGATATATGGGCTGGGCCGTATCCATGATCAACCTCCTACAGGTTTTCGATATCAGGTCGAATCTCAAACGAGAACGCGTCCTGTATCTGCATTGATCCCGGCTGACTTACGCCCCTTTCCCTTTGTTGTCGTATATCGTCACGCGCATCGCCTGCGCGCTTTTCCGCTTTCTTTCGACCGGACGGCGGTTGTCCTCTACTCTTGCCTCGTGTATCGGTTACTTCGGAGTTCGCATCGGCAGGTGCAGGACGATACAGCGCATATTTGATCGCGCCGATGCTGACGTCGATTCCTTTCCGCTCGGCCTCCTGGACTATCTCTTCGAGCGTATAGCCCTTCGCCTGCGTCGCTGCTATCTGCACGCGCTTCTCTTTCATCGCGTCGCTGACCGTGACGCGTTGCTCGTTCCGGGGCTTCTCGGGCAATGCTTCCAGCGTACGAAAAAAGTCGTCCCACTGCGCCCGCGTATAGCTCTTTGCACCCCGCACGATTCGCTCCCATACGTCACCTTCGAGATCATCATGCGAATCAATAAGACGCACGTCAATACCATGTCCGTCGCGCAGTCGGCACTTTCGGAAGCGCTTGGAAGACGTCGGAAGTAGACGGAACCAGAAAAATATTTTTGTTGATCTTTGCAAGCGAACAACTTCGACGATCGAGGCGCGCAGAATTGAACGGGTGACTCCGCAGCCGCCACAGGGTGGTCGGCAAACCACAGGCACTGCAAGCCGCGAACTACCGTCGCCGCACCTGCAACCGCGACGGACGAAGCCGACAAACGCCAGTGTCCGCACTCGCAGACGTTATGGCGCACTGATACAGACTACTTAACCGCACATCGCAAACCGAGCCGCCGGACTGAGCCGACATCTGGCTGCGACCAGTCGGACTGTGACTGCCGATTGAAGCGACGCGAGGGAGCGCGCTTCTCAGATTCTTGGCCCGGAACTCACGAACTGTTGCGTCAAAGGGAACGAACTCGCAATGTCGACCTCGCGAATGCAACTCGACCAGCCGTCTGCACAGACCGGAGACGCGAGCAGACTTTCTGCAGGCGACTAACCGAACGGCGCGAACGACCTCGCAGACTCGAGGGGTCGACCTCACGGAAAGCGTCCAGCTAAGCAACGGAAAAACGATATTGCAAAAGTGATGGCAGGATTGGCTTGCGCCGGTTTTGGACGCCATGCGCATCGCAAAGTCAGTCTGGCAACCACCCTATGCAACCACGCCAGTCCTCAAAGACGGCCCAGATCCCGATGGCATCACCGATATCTTCACTCGCCCTCGCATGATCCGGGGTGACGCAACTCTCGGCCAACCGGGTCGAGTCCATCGCGGGGAATCGGCGAGCGCTCGCGGCGATCACGTAAAACCGCCGAGATGCGCTTGAGCCAGTGATGTCCGCAGTGTCACAGCACGCGATCAAAGCCAACATGTGAACGTTTCCACAGTCTCTCGCGGCGTCCTATACGTATTCACCCGCGCAGACTCGTCCGCATAGCCCAACGACATGCCGCAAACCAGCATTTCATCGGGACTCGCGCCGATGAACGGCATTACGATCTTGGCGTAGTTGTTCCACGCCGCTTGGGGGCAGGTATGCAAACCGAAGGCTCGCGCCGCCAGCATCAGGGTCTGCAGGAACATGCCGTAGTCGATCAGGGAGCCGCGACCCATGACGCGGTCAATGGTGAACATGAGGCCGACCGGGGCATCAAAAAAGCGGTAATTTCGCTGTGCCTGCACGTGCATCTTATCCTTCTCGCCTTTTTCGATTCCGAGAAGACCATACAGTGTCCAGCCGTTGTGACGTCGCCGGTCGATGTAAGGCGAGACCCACTCCGAGGGGTAGTAGCCGTCCACCTCCCCGTATTCGGCAGCCAGTGACGGATCAGCATAGGCCGCATCATGCGCAGCACACACGTTCGCCACGAGTGCATCACGACGATCGCCTTGCAGCACATACACCTTCCAAGGCTGGGTGTTCGTGCTGGACGCCGCGCAACTCGCGATTCGTAGAATCTCGTCGACTTGCTCGCGCGCGACCGGCTTGTCAGGCAAGAATGCACGACACGAGAATCGGCTCTCAATGGCGCACACCACGCTAACAGAATCCCGGGCAACTGTTTTGACTTGGGACATTGTCATTCAAGTACCTTCGTTGTGTTCAGCACCTCAGACGGTGCCCGTTTGGCGCAGCTCGGCAATCTCGCCGGCCGAGAGCCCGGCAAGTTCGCGCAGCACCTCATCGGTATGCGCGCCGAGACCGGGCGCCGGCTTGATTTCCGGCGCTGGTGTCCTACTGAACCGTGGCTGCACAGCCGGCATCTTCAGTTCGCCGATTTGCGGGTGCTCAACGGTGGCGATGCTGCCCCGGGCCTGATAGTGCGGGTCTGCGACGATGTCCTTGATCGAGTAGATCAGGGAGTACGCAAGACGTTTTTCTTCGAGAATCCGGCACACCTCCAGAACCGGCAGCGACTTGATCCATCCGGCGACGATCGCGTTGACTTTCTCGACGTTCGCTGTGCGTTTCGCGTGACTGGAAAAGCGCTCGTCGCCGACAAGGACCGGAATCGCTTCGCACAGGCGGCCGAACATACGATCGTTGGACACGGTCAGGACGATGTAGCGTCCATCGCAGGTTTCGAAATGATCACCCGGCGCGGCCGCGAAGTGAAGGTTGCCAGTCCGCTCGCGCGGTAGTCCCAGCTTCTCGTAGGCCGTGACCATCACGTCCGTGAACCGGAATACTGTTTCGTACAACGAGAGATCAATTTGCTGACCTGCGCCACCGCGCACATCACGGTGGTAGAGTGCGACCATTGTTCCGAAAGCGCCAAGGACGGCTGTTGAGTAGTCGGCCATCGCCGTGCCGAGCTTCACCGGAGCGCGGTCCGGATAGCCGGTGGCGTTCAGCGTGCCGCCCATTGCGAGCGCAATTCGATCGTATCCTGCGCGGTTTGCGTACGGTCCGGTCTGGCCATAGCCGGAAACACTGAGCATCACGAGTTTGGGGTTTACTTCGCTCAGGTGCGTCCACGACAGATTCCATTTATCCAGGATGCCGGGGCGGAAGTTCTCCACAAGCACATCGGCGTGCTTCACCATCTCCTTCAGAATACGCTGGCCTTCGGGGTGGTGAAGGTCGAGCGTCACGGACTTCTTGTTTCGCGCTTCGACATTCCACCAAAGGCTCTCGCCTTCCACCGACGGCCCGATATGGCGCAACGAGTCACCGCGGCCCGGCTGCTCGATCTTGATCACGTCCGCGCCCAGGTCTGCAAGCAGCGTCGCGGCAACGGGACCAGCTACCATCGTGCCGATGTCGAGCACCCGGATGCCGGCCAACGGCCCTTTGTCTTTCGTTCCCATACACAATCCTTCAAATTGTCGATATCAGCCGAAATGCCTTAGGTCAGGGCGATCGGCAAACACTGCACTAATCCAGTCGCTCCTTTGCCTCATCACAACAGACAGCGCCACCGACTTCGGCTGCTTCTGACTTCAAAAGCGAACTGCGTCAGCGGGGAACCCGAGAGCGGCTCAAGCCCCCTAGAGCGCAAGCCAGAGGCATGCTTCTGGTCCCATGGGTGTACGTTGGCTGCCAGCACGACCATACTCATCACGCCCCGCCGAGTGGGGTTCCAGTGAATGCTCAGGGTTGTCTCTCTGTCGCTGATGTCGTGCGGCAGGCACGACTAGTTGCCCTTAAACTGCGGAGCGCGCTTTTCCTTGAAGGCCGCAAGCCCTTCGACCCGGTCCGCAGAAAAGTGGTGCAAGTTGCTCAAGGCTCGTTCATAGCGCAGTCCGATGGACAGTGGCTGATCCAGCGAATCATTGAGCGCCTGCTTCATGCGACCGAGGACCAGCGGGCTCTTGGTCGCGAGCTTCCTGGCAAGTGCCTCCACGGCGCTAATGAAGCCGTCATCAGCGACCACCTCGTTAACGAGGCCAAGCGCCTTCCATTCGCTGGCCGGATGCATGTCGCCCGTGAACATGAGGAGTTTGGCGTTGTTCAATCCCACCTTCCTCGGCAGGCGCACCGTGGCGCCCGCGCCCGGGAACAGCGCGTAGTTCGAGTGGGCATCGCCAAGACGGGCAGACTCGGCGGCGATGACGAGGTCACAGGCGAGCACCAGTTCCAGTCCGCCGGCGACGGCAATCCCGTTGATCGCGGCGATAACCGGCAGGGGGCAGGCTTCGATCAGCTCCGTCAGCGCCCCAATGGCTTTGACGAACTCGGCGCCGCTTTCCGGGCGGCTACGAGCGGGATCCTTAAGATCCGCACCGGCGCAGAAGGCGCGGCCTTCCCCTGTCAGAACGATGCCCCGGACTTCCGGGTCATACTGCGCGTCGTTGATCGCCGCTGTCAAACCGTTGACAAGCGAAAGCGTCAGCGAATTCAAGGCTTGCGGTCGATTAAGCTTCAGCCACAAAACGCCGTCGCTCTGCTGTCGTTGAAGTTCTTCAGTATCCTTCGCTGTTTCCATTTTGGATTCCTATTGGCTTCCGCCGTGTGTTTTAGATGAGATGGCTACTACCGCAGACCGAGCGACTTCGCGACGATGCCGCGCAGCACTTCTTTGGTCCCGCCTCGGATCGTGCAGGAGGGTGCATGCAGAATGACGTTGGCCAGCGCCGCACTATAGGCGTCGGAAGCGCCCGGCTCCGGCTCGGTTTGCAGGACGAGCCGGAGAGTTTCGGGAATCTCCTGTTCGAAGCACGTACCGAGGTCCTTGACCAGGGCCGCGTGCAATGAGGCATCCTGTTCGTCGGTGATCATCGTGGCGATCGAGCGCGACATTCTCCTTAACGTCGAGAGGTGTGCGACCAAGCGCCCCACCGTCCGGGCGCCCTCAGCCGACGGCTGCTTCTTCAGCGCAGCGACAAATTCCTCAACCGCTCCCATATGCGACATGAACCGGTCCGGCCCGCTTCGCTCGAACGTAAGCTCGCTCGTAACCTGTTGCCAGCCTTGGCCTTCAACCCCGATGAGAGCATCGTCGGTGAGAAAGACGTCTTCGAAATGGACTTCGTTGAAGTCGTGGTCTCCTGCGATGTTGACGATGGGCCGGCATGTGATGCCGGGAGTCTTCATGTCGACCAGGAACTGGCTCAGGCCGGCATGCCGCACTTCGCTCGCGGGCGCGGTGCGGCACAGAAGGATCATGTAGTGCGTGCGGTGCGCGCTTGATGTCCAGATCTTGGCACCGTTCACGAGCCAACCGCCGTCCACCTTTGTGGCCCGCGTGCGCACCGATGCGAGATCCGACCCCGAGTCAGGCTCGCTCAAGCCGATGCAGAAATAGCACGTTCCGGCGGCGATCCGGGGAAGGATCTCTTCGCGCTGCCGTTCATTACCGAAGCGCAGTAGCAGCGGTCCACTCTGGCGCTCGGCCACCGCATGGGCAAAGATCGGCGCACGAACGGCGAGCAGTTCCTCCAGAACGACGAGCCGTTCCATCAGTCCGTACCCACCGCCGCCATAACGCTTGGGAAAGCCCATGCCGATCCAGCCGCGCTTGCCAAGGGCCTCGCTGAACTCGGGATCAAAACCGCTGAAAGAAGCGGCGCCGTGCCGATTGCCGTGCCAGCCGTCGACGAACTCGCGCACTTCAGCTCGGAGCCCCTCAGCGATCTCGGACTGACGCGGGCGGGGAAAGGAAAGGTTGTTCATCGTGCTGCTCCTGCTTCTGCTGCGCCACTTGCGGTCGTCGTCGTCGGCACCACTGCGCGCCAGAGGGACTGTCCGGGGTCACCCGCCAGGATGCGTTCGCCAAGCTCGCGAGACCAGAAAGCCTCGTTACCGCACTCGTCTCGCCAGGACCAGAGCCGCTTGGTGAATCGGTGCAGTTCGTGTTCCTCGGTGAAGCCGATGGCTCCGAACACCTGGTGCGCGATCGCACAGGCGTGCCCCGCTGCCTCACCAGTTCGGATCTTCGCGCTGGCGGCTGCAATGCTCTGTGTGAGCGGCTCGCCCACCCCATCCAGCCATTCATCGATCGCTTCGCTGCCAGCTTCGACTGCGGCACGCGCAGCGGCCGCCTGCGTCGCGAGAAAGGCGATGTTCTGCTGCACCGCCTGGAACTTGCCGATCGGCCGCCCAAACTGCACGCGAAGGTTGGCATACTCAACGGCCAGCGCAAGGGACCGTTCGATCGCTCCGGCCATGAGAGCACTGCGCAGGATGGCTGCAAGGGAGAGCAGCTCACGCGCGTCAAAAGGCCCGGGGACCACCGCCTGCGGCACAACGCCTTCGAGCACCAGCGTATCGCGCGGCTCGCCGGCGAGATTGCGGCCTGATGTGATGGAGACGCCCGCCGCATCCCGGGCCAGGACGATCAGTTGAGCGGCTGTGCCGGAGCCTACGATGAACGCGACGTGCGTGCATGCGTCGCCCCATGCGACTCGTGGGAGCGTGCCATAGACGCGCCAGCCGTCGCGGGCGGAACCCAGCCGGATCTGCTCGGAGTGCGCCGACGACGCAATAGTCGGCAAGGTTGCGCCGTCAACGCCTGCGTGGTCTAAAAGCCAGTGTCCGACCATCGCTTCCGCCAGCGGAGCGGCTGCGGCATGCTCACCGGCCAGGACCAGAAGGCTGCATGCATCCACCCACCTCACGCCGGCGCCATCCTTGCTCTCAGGCAGCAGAGCTTTGTCGAATCCGGACTCTTGCAGGACTGCCCACAGGTCCTCCGGTTTGTCCACGAATATCCGGCGGGCCGCTTCATGCAGCATGTCACGCGTCTCTTCACTCATCGCTTGCTCCTGGTGGTTGTCTCCGTCCCATCACACGGGATCCCAAGTGAAGATGTCGCGCGACTTGTCCAGCGGAAAGAACGAAGGCTTCATCATGGGCAGCGCCACTTCAAGACAGGTATCGACGGTCCAACCCTCGCTGCGGTGTGCGGTACGAATCGGCCGCGGTTGGGAGAACAGGTAGATCTCGTTGCTGCGAACGCCGAAGATCTGACCGGTCACGCCAAGGGCTTCGTCGGTGAGCAGCGCGCAGGTGAAGGGCGCGATCTTGGCTACCTCCATGCGTTGGTTGACCAGCGTGCGGGCAAGACCCTCTGGGGTGTCGGTCGGAATCGAGCTCACCATGCGGGTGAATGCAAATGGCGCAATACAATTCGATCGCACCTTGAAGCGCTCCATGTCGAGCGCAATCGATTTCGACAGCCCGACGATGCCCATCTTCGCGGCGGCGTAGTTGGCCTGTGCGCCATTGCCGATCAGCCCCGAGGTCGAAGTCATGTGCACGATGGCGCCGGACTCCTGATTTCTGAAGTGCGGCGCGACGGCACGGGCCATGTTGAAGCAACCCTTCAGGTGCACCTTCACCACCGCGTCGAAGTCCTCTTCCGACATCTTATGGAAATAGCCATCGCGCAGGTTGCCTGCATTGTTTACGAGGCCGTCGACGCGTCCGTACACATCAAGCGCCTGCTGGATGATCTGCTGGGCGGAGTTCCACTCGGCCACGCTGTCGGTGTTGGCGCTGGCCTCGCCGCCTGCTGCGCGAATCTGGTCGACAGTCTGCTGTGCCGGTCCAGCACTACCGGCACCGTCGCCCTCCATGTTCACACCCAGGTCGTTCACAACAACCTTCGCGCCCTGGCGTGCCGCCTCGAGTGCGATCTCCTTGCCCACGCCAGCACCTGCGCCGGTCACCACAATCACTTTGCCTTGCAGTCGTTGCGTCATGGCTACCTCCTTCATGCCGTGAGAATGGACACAACCGCTACCGCGGACTCGTGACCGACCTGGCCGCCCGAGTTTTGCGCCAGAGCGACCTTGGCGGAAGGGCGTTGCCGTTCCCCTGCTTCACCGCGCAACTGCTGAACCAACTCGGCGATCTGCGCCGCACCGGTGGCACCGATGGGATGCCCCCGGCTGAGTAGGCCGCCGCTTGGGTTGACGGAGATCCGGCCGCCGATGTCCGTCGCACCGCTTCGCAGCAGCTCAACGCCCTGTCCCTCCGGACAGAACTGTACGACCTCGTAGTTAATGAGCTCACCCGGAGCCGATGCGTCGTGGACCTCAGCGACGTGAACCTCTTCCGGACCGATTGAAGCTTCCTGGTAGGCGGCCTTTGCTGCGCTGACGGAAGCGCTGGGCTTGGTGGCGTCCGCCATCCCGGACAAAAGGACGGAGCTTGCAACCCACACTGGCCTGCATCCCGTCAATTGGGCCGCGACGCGGCTCGAGACGAGAACGATCGCGGCCGCGCCGTCGCCGATCGATGAGCACATTGGAAGCGTGAGCGGATCGCTGATCATGCGAGCGGCCAGGACCTCCTCGACCGTCGTCTCCTTGCGGAACTGTGCGTACGGGTTCATGGCGCCAGCACGCCGGCTCTTGACAGTGATCCGGGCGAAGTCCGCTGGTGTCGTTCCGGTCGCTTTCATATAGCGCCGCGTGCGTTCCGCGTAGATGTCCATGAAGATGGATCCGCTGCCGGAACCAATGTGCGACGGCATGACATCTTCCTTGTCCACCGCTCCTCCGAACGCCCCGAACGATACCGCTTTGTCAGGGTGGCTCAGTTTCTCCGCGCCGACCGCCATTGCAACGTCCGACTGGCCGCTGGCAACAGAATGCCAGGCGAGGTGGAAAGCCGTGCTGCCGGTCGCGCAGGCATTCTCGACGCTGACCATCGGCTTGCCCAGCAAGCCGGTATACCTCAGTGCGGCTTGCGCGCGCACCATCTCCTGGCCCGTGATAAGTCCGGCTGCCGCGTTGCCGAAAAAGACGCGGTCGACGCGCTCGGCACCGATGCCGGCATCAGCCAGTGCGTTCCGTACGGCCTCTTCCGCGGAAGTCCTGACCGAGCGGTCCATAAATTTTCCGAAGGGGGTCATTCCAATGCCGACGACTGCGACGCGTGTGTTCATGGTTTCTCCAGTCAAGTTAAGAGAAGGTCAAAAAAGGGACGCCGGCAGCTGCGGCGGTGTCAAGTTGGCGCAATCAGATCGCGCTGGGGCTGTCGTTTTTGCGTCGCGCGGGGCCGTCGTATTCAACCTGGTCAAGAGTGATCTGGCGCCAGCCGGGCTCCCGCACGGATTCTTCGAATGCGTGGGCGAACAAGCCCGCGGTGCGCGGAACGACGATGAAGGCCCGAGCCAGTCGCCAGTCGAAACCCATGTCCGAGATGATTGCGCCGACCGCCGCATCGATGTTCGCCAGCAGCGGTCGGTTCTTCTTCTTGATGAGCGCTTTTTCCAGCTCGCGCGTCATCCGGACGTGGTCCCCGGCAATCCCATACTCTTCAGCCAGAGCAAACAGCACTTTCCCGCGAGGATCACCCTCGGGATGCTGCGGATGCCCGAAGCCGTCCAACCGCTTGTGGTTAGCAACGTACTGAGTCGCAATTTCCTCATAGCTGCGTCCGCTCGAGGCTGCCTCGGACACCAACTCCTGGATGTAGCGGGAGAACTCTTCACCAGCGCCTCCGTGAACGTCGCCAAACATCATGGCACCGGCTGCGACCGCGCATTGGATCGGTACGCCAGCAGCTTGCACGAATCGGGTGACTGTCGAGGACGGCGAAATACCGTGGTCGGCCACCGAAATGAACATGGCATTGATGATCTTCGACTCGTTGCCTTTGGGAAGCTCCCCCTTAAAAAGCAGGTACACCATGGCTCCGAAGTCAATTTTGCCGACCAGATCCGTGAGGACGTCATAGCCCCTGACCAACGTACCTTCGTGTGGAGTCGGGTCAGCAATGGCGGTGCGCCAGTATTTGCGATCCGCTGTCGTGGTCATGTTGGTCATACAGTGCTCCATTTTGTGAGGGTGGTGAAGGGTCGAGGAGTGGGCCTGCTAGACTCGCCTACGCATCAAAACTTATGGCGAACAGCGATACGAGCCGCGAATTGATTCTGGTTCGACGAAGGCGTCAGATCGGTAATGCTAGCCGTTGCAGCGACCGCAACGCCCGCTGCGTTGACCGTCTCGCCCAGAGCATGTTGGTACACGCCGATGACATACAAGTCCGTGCGCTTGGACAGAAAGTAGTCCAAACCAACTTCGCCTTGGTGGTACTGAGCACGCGAGTTGCCGTTGATTTCTGCGCCGCGCGTGTAGTCATACGCTGCCGCGACCAGCAAAGTCGGGGTCAACAAATACTTGAAGTTCAGTTCTGCGTTGTTGAACGTAGCCGACTGCCCCTTGAACGGCGATGCGTACGATGCGCCCAGATTGGCAAAGCGGATGTTCGAGTAGGTTGCACTGATGGTGGCTGCACCGAACGTATATGCGCCGCCTGCACCGATGACCTGATACGTGTTAGCCGATGCGAAGCCAGCGTAGACCGGCGACGTCACTGCTTCGGCCGGTGCAGCAATCGTACCGCTGCTGTTGAACAGACCTCCCGACACCGCCGGGGTGCGTGCATTCAAGTAACCGACGCCGAGAACGAGAGGACCGTTGTTGTAGCCAGCGCCCAACGACCAGATCTGGTTGCCGGTGATATTGCCGGCCTGCCCGCCGAAGCTATACGTGCCGCCGAACGTCAGGCCCCCGTAGTTTCCGCTCCTATACTTGACGGTGTTGTTGGTGCGGTACGAGTTGACGAAGTTGTCGATGTCGCCCGGGTGAGCAGCGATGTAGCCGCCCCATTGGGTACCGGCAGACAGCGGGCCAACATAGTCAACCACGGAGTCATACTGACGACCCAGCGTGACCGTGCCGACTTGGCTCGACAGGCCGACGTAAGCTTGACGACCGAACATCAGGCCGCCTTGACCCAGCTTGCCGCTGCTCACGTCAAAGCCGTTTTCCAACACGAAGATTGCCTTCAACCCGCCACCCAGGTCTTCCGTGCCGCGCAGGCCGAAACGCGAACCTTGCAAAACACCGCTCGACAGGTTGTACAGGTGCTTGCCACCCGAGTTGGTGTTGATGTTGAAGCCTTCGTCAATGATGCCGTACAGGGTCACGCTGCTCTGAGCATGAGCGACGCCTGCGAATGCGCCAAGTGCCGCGAAAGCGAAAAGCGACTTCTTCATCGAGTTGTCTCCAAGGATTACTAATTTTTTTGTAAAGTAGATTGTTTGTGTACCGTTGCGCCGTTCTCAACTCAACTGCGACTTACGTACAACCAGCAACGCCATCATCCGTCACCCCACGCCTCGGACAACGGAAGTAACCGTCACCGAAACTTCGCTTCCAGCTCGTTCCGCGCGGCGAAATCGACAACAGCTTTCAGACGCCGGGGCTACCGTGAAGGTGCGCGCAACGCACCGCTCCCCGGACACGCGCAATTCCTCGGGAACCGGTGAAGCCAAGTGCGGATTGCATCTGGATCTACGCGAGGCCTACATTGATGCGACCAAAGTTAGACATCGGTAAAAGATGAATAACAACGGATTCAGATTGAGAGTGGCGCCTTCGAACGTTTGGTCCGCATCGAGAAGCTGCGCGGCGCTTTCCTTTTGGATACCTTGCTAGCAAAAACATAGTTGTCTCCGGCATTTTTTTGCATAATCTTCATAATTCGTTATTCAAGACGAAACAGGGACTCCCCTTCTCTTGACCTAACGTCGAAGTACGCAGAGCGAAACGTCCGCTGTACTCCACCTCCTATTCAAACTGCAATGCCGACTATCAACAACATATAGTCGCGGCGACGTTCACAATGTGCACTCAGGGAAACCAGAGCCACCTTGAATGCCCCCATATGACTCAAATCACTAGCAACATCGAAAACGAGTCGTGCATTTGTGCGGCTGCTCCTTGCTCAAATCACTACTTTGTGGGGACTTCCCTGAACGAACGCGGATATATTGTCGAAGAGTTGGTCGGTCAAGCTTTGCACTGCCTCATCACTGGCCCAGGCGACGTGAGGCGTCAAGACGAAATTGGGTTCATCCTTCAACTGATGAAAGGGATGGTCTTCACCCGGGGGCTCTTGCGTTGCAACATCGAAGCCCGCCCCAGCTACCTTTCGGGTTTTAATGGCGTCTACAAGCGCGGACTCATTCACAAGACCGCCGCGTGCCGTATTGATGAGCAGCGGACGCTTCTCCATCATGTCGAATTCCGCGACATCGATAAGGTTGCGCGTCTGAGGAGTCAGCGGGCAGTGCAAAGTGATGACGTCACTTCGACGAAGGACTTCTTCGAATGGCGTGTACAGGGGGCCCATGTCATTGCGACCCCTGTACGTGGAGAAAAGCGGCTGCATGCCCAGCGCTCGGGCCAGGGCAGCAACCGACTGACCCAGAACCCCATCGCCGATAATGCCCAGCACCGAGCCATGCAGGTCTTTAATGGGATAGTCGAAGAAACAAAACGTCCCGACTTTCTGCCAGCGCCCATTCCGCACCGCATCGTGGTATGCCGTTAAGCTCCGTCGGAGCGCGAAAATCAAGGCAAATGCGTGTTCCGGCACCGTGTGAACGGCATAGTTCCGGACGTTGGAGACAACAATGCCTCGTGCCGCGCACGCCGCAAGGTCAACGTTATCAGTGCCGGTCGCTGCGACGGCGATAAGTTTGAGCCTCGTCGCCGCCTCCAGCAGCTGACCACTCAGCTTCACCTTGTTGGTAATCACCACATCAGCATCAGCGATACGGGCTGCCACGTCCTCCTCCGCCGTCTCAGTGTGGAGAACAAGCTCGTGGGGAAACGGCAGTGTCTTGAGTGTCGTCTGCGCGGAGATGGTCGAACGATCCAGGAAAACAATCTTCATCGGAATAGTGCCGGAGCACGTCTGATTAATTTAGTGCGACCGTGTTGCGAGTCACGAGCCTGAAAGAACGTATAACGGACGGCATCGCCGCCTGCCACGCTCGCCTGAACGACCTTCGCCTTACGTCATCCGCGGAGTAGCACGCAGATTTTGCGCAGAAGACACTCGTAACGGAGCACGATGCAACCTGCTGATAGCGTCAAGCCGTCTTGCCGCTCCCACGCTCGTTCGTACCTCGAGAGCGTGTTTTGATTCTATCACTTGTTGGTCGGTTAGCAAGTACATTGTGAATTGATCCGCTATTTCTGATGGGGCACGGGTATCGATGGGCTGCGAGCAACAATCGGCGCCGAAGATCTAAAGGGGGGTGCGCTGGTGGGTGGCTGGTGATTGCCAATATGGGCTTGGCCGGAATATCCCGACGCCCGTAACGGGTATGCCGAGACTTGCCACCGTTGTTGCAGGCCAATCCGTTCACTTGCTCATACTTCGATGCAAGACACTCAACAACATGCCGCCGTCGACGTCTTCGTCGGCCTCGATGTCGGTAAAGGCCAGCATCAAGCCGTCGCACTCGATCGGACCGGGAAGCGTCTGTACAACAAGGCGCTACAGAACGACGAGGTCAAGCTGCGAGCCCTCATCGCGGAACTCAAGACTCACGGTCAACTGCTGTTCGTCGTTGATCAACCGTCCACCATCGGCGCGCTTCCTGTACCCGTCGCCCGCGCTGAAGGCGTACTCGTCGCCCATTTACCCGGACTGGACATGCGCGGCATCGCTGATTTGCATGCCGGCGCAGCCAAGACCGATGCCCGCGACGCCGCAATCATAGCCGCAGCTGCTCACTCGATACCGCATACCCTGCGCTCGCTGCGCCGGCACGGCAGAGGTGGACGGTATTCGAGGGAGAGACCGCTATGGCCGGAAGATCAAACCGCTAAAGACGCGTTTGATTGGCCACCGTGTGCCCGCTCATCCTTTCAGGGCAGAGGGAGCCGTGGCCCATTAGGACGGTCCTTGCGGCGCGGAGGGCTTCACCAGCCACTTCGGCAGAGGTCCCGGATTAGTCGAGCGGGTGCATGCGCAAGCTCAGTGACGGTAGCGAAGCATGTCCAAGGCTAATCAGTAGAGCCGCGCTCGGGCCGCCTGTTGATAATGCAAGTCGCGCAAGAGCTCATTCATCGGCGACGGTCGCGGCCGCTGTCCGCCGCAAACGCGTGTTTGATCAATTGAACCACCTGATCCGATACTCCGTGTATGTTTTCTACCGGACCACGTGAGAGACGCTGTTGTGCCAGCCCCCGCACGGCGCCGACGACGAATTCGGCGCCCAGCGTGGGGTCAACATCAGGCCGCACCTCCCCATGCTCGATGCCTATCCGCAAGTTCTCCACTATCCAGGTGAAAATCTCCCGCTGGTACTCGGCTACCACCTGGGCCGTATCGGAGTTCTCCAGCAATGCCTCCGCGTGCAAAAGGAGAATCGCACGTGCATTCGTCCACTTGCGATCGCTGCGCTCGAAGTACACGCGCACATAGCTGAGCACCGCCCCAAGGCCGGCCGGCACCGGCGGTGCGGCCTGCATTTCTTCCCCAAATGAGCGATACAGATGCGAGGTCAGTGCCCGCAGCAGGGCACCTTTATTGCCGAAATAATGCGTGGCCTGTCCTCGGCTATAGCCGGCTGCTTCGCCGACCTCCGCTAGGGTCATACCCACCCAGCCTTTGCGCGAGAGTAATTCGATTGCTGCCGCTAGAAGCCGAGCTTCTGCTTCTGAACGCCGCTCCTGCTGGGACCGGCGACCCGGCGGGCGTTCGCTCGCCATCGGAGGGACCGTCGCTGCGCTTCCCGGAAAACCACAATCTC
Organism: Trinickia symbiotica; assembly: GCF_003028655.1. Taxonomy (GTDB): domain Bacteria; phylum Pseudomonadota; class Gammaproteobacteria; order Burkholderiales; family Burkholderiaceae; genus Trinickia; species Trinickia symbiotica_A. Next base: position 77,212 of record NZ_PYUC01000009.1, on the reverse strand, counting down.
TATCAGGCCTACGGGTATCGGAATCTAGGAATTCTTGCAATTGGCCCCGCGCTGCCCCCCGCGTCGCTCGTTCTTCCGCCACAGTCTGGCTCCTTCGTGGATATGGGAAGCCTCCCTCATACGGCGGTCATTCTATCACTTGCTGTATGACAAACAACACGTTATTTGCTGGTTGACTAGCAAAATGAATATCGAGAGAATTCTCGGTAAATGGCGGTCAGAGCACTCAGCGCTTCCGCGATAACGGGGAAAGGAGGCTCAATTGCTGCAAAACTCTTCCCCATCGACTCCCCCGCGCTGGCAGCATGGTATACGCGGACGAGCCGCGCGCCCAGTGTGGTGACGTCGATGAGATCGATGCCTTGCCCGGTGTTCCAGATGTTTCGCCCTGGCCGGACGTTGTTCGGCAGATGAGCGAAGCTAGCTCCGAGCTTCGCGAGCGTCTCGATATTGATCCCACACGTTGCGGCGACGGCTTCGACGAGCATTCGCTTATACTCAGCAGGCGCATTGGCTTCCTTCGTGGCCATGAAGCGCGTCCCCATGTACGCACAGTCGGCGCCGAGAACCTCCGCGGGCCGCACGCCGGCACCCGTCGAGATTCCCCCGCCATGACCAGGGGACGAATACAGGGGCGCAAATTGCGATGCCCTGAGCGAGCACCTCGGCCTGCGTCCTCGCCGTCTGGCTCGACTCGAACGTCTGATTGAGCAACGGCTTTGTGAGTGCCGCAGCGGCAACGGACGCCAGCTTCATCTTGCGTGCGATCTCGGTGGCCACTCCGACAACTCAGCACTGTCACGCTCACCTCTGCAAGCCAATCTCACGGCGCTAAACGTCAACCCGCCTTATTGCACTTCGGCTTGAAATCGTCCGGCCAATAAAGCCGCACAACTTTTCGATCTCGCGCAAATGCATAGCAGCTATCAAGCTTCACGTTCGTCTGGCTTGCATCAACCGAGACGTGCCCTTCTCTGCGCAGCCCGTTGACACCCTGAATAGCCGCTGTCCCTATTGGGATAAGCAACTCTCGCAAATGTGTACAAGTCGAAGAGCCCTGCAACTTCTGCTTTACCATGGACGACCATCCGGCACCAATTCGCTCTCCAACTAAAGGAGACAAAGTAGATTCTGCTTCGGTGCATATATCAAAAGGCGTCTCATCAGAAGACGCTTCGATACTCTTAACGACGTAATCTTCGTTGACGGTGACCCGCAGCGAAAGATCATGCAGTGGCGCTCCTGCGGGCAAAGGCTCTGAGCGAGCGAGGAGCGGAAATGCGAATGGTTTGGTATCGACTAAGCGTGCTTCAATGTCGTACAACCCGTCATCGCGAGCATAAACCGTCATATTAATAGAACGGTGATGTATCTCTCGTCGATGAACTGCCGTGGAAAATGCCATTCTTCACCTCAAATACTTACGAGCTATCGATGAATCTTTTTGCTATCTGCCAATTTTGTTCGTCGTCAGCATTGGATTGCCCGTCTTCGTTCCGACGATCGATTGTCTCTCATAGGGGCGGTGCGTCGCCGCGCCGAAACTCTCGACTGATCATGTCCAGCTGGTGCAATATCTGATCATCCAGTTTTGTTTCTCCGGCGCGCAGCACTTCCGACAACTGAGCCGCACGGCTAGCCCCCAGAATCGCGCAGGTGACGCCAGGTTGAGCGAGCACCCATGCCACCGCCAATCGTTCGGGTGCCAAGCCCGCAAGCTGAGCGACGTTCAGAATGCGGTTCACGGCGTCCAACTCCCTCTCGTGCCAATACCGCTGTCTGTAGGAAGCCGCAGTATTGCCGGCGCCGAAGCGCGTCGCCGGGTCGGGCTGGGCCTTGCCGCGATACTTGCCGGTCAGTAAGCCGCCGGCAAGGGGGTTGTAGCATATCGCCGCGAGGTTCTCTTCCTCGCACATCGGCAACAGGTCCCGCTCGAACTGTCGAAACAACAGGTTGTACCGAGGCTGGACGGTCACGGGCTTAACCAGGCGCAGCGCCTCGCTCCGCCCGACGGCCCGGGCGATGCGCCACGCGCTCCAGTTTGAGACACCCACGTAGTGGGCCCGCCCGCTGCGCACGATGGTGTCGAGTGCCTCCAGCGTCTCATCGAGTGGCGTGGACGGGTCGTCCCGGTGCAATTGAAAAAGGTCGACGTAATCGGTACCAAGCCGCGCCAGCGAAGCGTCGATGGCACTGAGGATGTGTTTACGCGACGTGCCGGCATCCCAAGGAAGCGGCCCCATGGGTCCACCGGCCTTCGTAGTGACAATGAAACGTTCGCGGCGCCCCTTCAGCCATCTTCCGATGATTTGCTCGGTGACTCCCTTGCGCTCGTCCGACGCGTCGCTCGGATATCGATTAGCGGTATCGATGAAATTGATGCCCGCATCCGCAGCGGCGTCCAGGATCGAGTTAGACTCCGTTTCGTCGGCGCTTGAACCAAAGGTCATAGTCCCAAGGCATAGGCGCGAAACCTTCAAGCCGGTTTGCCCGAGATAGGTCAGGTTCGAGTTGCTCATTCGCATTGCAGGGTCCAATAGCAGCCGCCGCAATAGTCCACTCGCTGAAGATCCATGCCTATCTCCTTCGGGCTTGAGGTTCACCGGCAAAGTTGTACGTTCAGACTCGTTGCATCGTAGTGCGGTCCGACTGCGACGTACGCACGACCAGTGCCACCACCATCTGTCACGCTGCGCTACAGGTGATGGAAGTGACTGCCACCGACACCTCGCTTCCCATGGGTTCCACACAGGTGCGTTCGCCCAGGAGCTTTCAACGCCCCCCATGGTTCCCGCGAAGGTCGGCGACAGCGCACCTTTGCCGTTGAACGCATGAATGCCTCACGTCGTCCGATGGCTAATTGCATTTCAATACTTTGCGTCGGCTAGTCCTTTTTACATCAGATTTTGCGCTGCCGCAGATTCGCCACATTCCGCGTCGTCCTTGCATATAGCAGGCCGCCGACGGCGAATAATGCGCCAAAGAGATAGATCCCAGTGCTCATGCCGCCCATATGGGTTTTCAACCATCCAATCGATGCCGGGCTGACGACTCCACCGAGGAGGCCGATAGTCGCGACGGCAGCGATCGCGTTCGCCACGCCCGGACCGGGCAGACAAGCGGGCACGCTGGCCCAAAACAGCGGAATGAACGTGAACAGTGCTGCGCCAGCTAAAGACAGCAACACGAGTGAAAGCACAAGCGAGTTCGGGACGAGAGGCAGCAGACACAGTGCCGCGCCACCAATCAACGCCAACGCCACGATGTTTTCGCGCAAACGCCGCGTACGGTCGGCATGTGCGCCGATCGTAATCATTGCCACCAGTGAGACTGCACTGGGGATCGCAGAGTAGACACCGATCAAGGCGATGTCGGTCACGCCGCGCGAGCGAATGATGGTTGGCAACCAGAAGTGGAGCACCGCGATGGCAGCCGCGAAGAAGAAATAGACGGCCATCAGCGCATAAAGGCGAGGATTACGGAGAGTCTGCGCGAACGTCTGCCCCTCCCTAGCCGGCGCCCCGGCTTCGAGCATTGCGGCGATCATGGTTTTTTCGCTGGGCGACAGCCAGTTGGCAGTTTGCGGGGACTCATCGAGCAGCACCGGAACTAGCAGACCGAGCGCAACACAAGGCAGACCTTCGAGCGGGAACATCCACTGCCAGCCGCTAAGTCCACCTACGTCGTGCATGAACTTGAGGATTACCCCAGATAACGGATAAGCCACGATTCCGGATATCACGATTCCCGAGGAGAACAGCGCGAGCGGCTTGGAGCGACGCTCCAGCGGATACCAGCGCGACAGGTAATACACGACGATCGGAGTGAACCCCGCCTCGAACACGCCGAGCAGGAAACGCAGCGTATAAAACGAAATCGGGGTGTGGACAAACATCATGAGCGACGAGACGCAACCCCAGCCCACTGTCAATAGCATGATCGTCTTAAGTGCGCCGAGCCGCGTCACCACGTAAGTGTTCGGCAACTCGAACAGCGCGTACGACACGAAAAAGAGGCTGGCGCCCAGACCATAAACGGCATCGGTGAAACCGAGGTCGGATTTCATCTGGAGCTGCGCGATGCTGACGTTGACACGGTCGATGTTAGACATCAGGTAAAGGATGAATAACAACGGGATCAAACGGCGGGTGATCCTTTTATACGTTTTGTCGGCATCTAGAGACTGCGCGGCGCGCGCGGCGCTTTCCTCGGGATACTTCGCTAGCGAAATCATAGGTGTCTCCGGCTGCTTGTTTTGGATAGTCTGTATAAGTCGTCATTCAGGACGAAAGGGGGGCCGCGATTCTCGTGACATCAGGTTAATGTACGCCCGACGGGATCTCCGCTGTCCTCCACGTCTATTCAAAAGGCAATGCCGACAACCAACAACATATAGTCGCGGCATCGTTCACAATGTGCACTCGGGGAAACCAGAGCTTCCTTTAGATTAGGTCTCACTTTGGGAGATCAGCCAGATGCTCGCGCATCATTGAGGCGACGGACGGTGCACGCGAAGGAGGTAACTTCGAGGCAAGGGCGAGCACATTCAGTCCCGCAAGGCCGCATGAGCCTGTTTCGAAGGAGATTCCCACCCCCGCCATTTGGCGCGGATGGACGTACGCGAAGTCGGTCGATCGTGTCTGCTCGAGTAAGCCCCACAACCTGCTCTCCGTCATCTGATGTTTGAGATATTCAGCGCGGTGCCGCGAATAGTGCTCGCGGATGTACTGATCTGCGTGACGGGCAAGCAAAGCGACGCCGGAAATGCCGATGCCGAGCAGGCGCATCATCCCAACATACGACCTAAGCTCGGGAATCTGCGGCTCTGCCGACTCCATGTGCAAGCAATGCGTGTAATCGCCCGACTGGATGCATAGCAGCACGTATCCACCCGATTGTCGCGCGAGCCGCTTCATCATCGGCGCGCAGCGGTCGATCAGCGGCGGCCGCTGCATCGCAACCATACCCAACACCATTGTTTCGATGCCGAGCCGGTATTCCTTCTCCGGGCCACGTGAGGCCATGCCGGATTCAACCAACGCTGATGCAATCCGGTAGGCAGTGGTACGGTCGAGCCCCGTTTTGGCGACGATTGAGGCGAGTGAAATACCCGAAACCTGATGTTTAGCCATCAGGCTCAGGACCACGATCGCCCGTTCGAGCGACTGCACGCCGTGCGAGTGACTGACCGTTTCCGGCGTCTGAAAGCTTGCGCCCTTACGGTCGCTATTGTCTCCACAATGGGCGCTCATCAGATCCACCTCTTAGCTCTGAAACATAACTGTCGTTCAACTTCTCAAGCACTACATTTCCATATCGTCCTGGACTAGAGTCAAGCTCATTGATTTCTAGAACTGCCCCATTTTGTCGATCGGCTATTGGGCACCTGCCAGGGGGCGGTATGGCAGCACGCCTCGAAGAGGACTGCCAATCGGTGTTGGCTCTCAGTTGCCCACTTGTTCGTTTGCAGCCTGCCGGGCTTTTCCCCCGCTCCTCTGGGCAATACGACATTGGCAGGATGCTCAAAATGGTCGAGAATCAGAACCCCTCGAAGCGCGGTGCGCGCTTGTCCTTAAACGCGGCAACGCCTTCCGCGTGGTCCGGCGACGCGCCCAGTTCGCGTTGCAAGTCTCGTTCGAGGTCGAGTTGTTGATCGAGGGTATTGCTGCCACTCGCGCGAATCGCCCTCTTGGTGGCGGCCACCGCGCGCGAAGGCCGTGCTGCGAGCTGCGCCGCCAGTGCGTGGGCGAAGGCATGGACTTCGCTATCGGCCACGGCACGCCAGACAATGCCCCACTCTTCCGCCTTATCGGCACTCAGCTTATCGCCGGTCAGCGCGAGACCGAGCGCACGCGCGTCGCCGACACGCCGTGGCAAAAACCAAGTGCCCCCCGAGTCCGGCACTAGCGCGACCTTAATAAAGGCCTGAATGAAATTGGCAGAACGTGCGGCAACAATGAGGTCGCAGGCCATCGCCAGGCTCGCGCCCGCGCCCGCCGCCGTACCGTTCACGGCCGCGATCACCGGAAGCGGCAACGCCTGAAGTCGGCGTATCAGCGGATTGAAATGCAGTTCGATAATTTCGCCGAGGTCAGGCGAACTGCCGGGCGTGAAGTCCAGATCGGCCAGATCCTGCCCAGCGCAAAAAGCAGGTCCCGCGCCGGTAATGACGAGCGCCCTGGCATTACTCCCCTCGACCCGGTCGAGTGCATGATTCAACTCATCGTGCATGTGGCGGGTGAAGCTGTTCAGCTTTTTGGGCCGATTCAACGTAAGCGTCGCAATGCGCGTATCGCCGTCGATGTCCAACAACACGGATTTTTCTGACATGGTATTTCCTCAGGGCTTAAACGTTTCGGCTCGCGCGTCTTGGCCGCTACCGCAACCGACTCGCTACCGCAAGACCGGTGGATCATCCAGGCCCGGCACGCCTCATTCGAACTTCTCAGACCGCGGCGCTTCGGGGTGTCCTTTCCTTTCGCTTGAATTCCTGACGAACAGCTACCGCATCCGGCACCGCGCATCGTGCGATCCAACCGGCACGCCTCCACGCTCATCCACAACTCTCGGCGTCGAACTTTTTCCTGTAATAGGACTTCGCAGACATGCCGGATCGTTGGAAACACCATCGTCCGACGTCCATCGCACCGGTTGATCGCCATGGTTCCCATCAGACCATTGTTCACTGTAGCGAAACATGGGTCTCAGGTTCGGCGCCCATAAATGGACGGCTTGGCGCAGGTGGAAAGACGCACCACGAGCCGTCATCATGGCGGAAGAACAGGATTGCGAGCTTGCCTCTTTCTCCAGAGGCTTCCACACGCACGCAACGGCACCGCTTTCTCCGAGTACCGCTAAAGCGCGTGACGCGGATATCCGTAGCGCCGTGCGTGCCGAGCCACGATTCGACGACGCGACGCAAAGATCTTTGCCGTCCGGCCATCAGTCAACCCTTCCGTTTGCTTTGCTCTACGTTGCCGTGCTTCACTTGCGAAGCATCGGCCACTCAGACAACTTCGGTGAGCTCCGGGACGATCTCGAACAAGTCGCCGACGAGACCGTAGTCGGCCACACCGAAAATGGGTGCCTCTTCGTCCTTATTAATCGCGACGATCACCTTCGAGTCCTTCATGCCGGCGAGATGCTGGATGGCACCCGAGATACCCACGGCAATATAGAGTTGCGGTGCGACAATCTTGCCCGTCTGGCCGACCTGAAAGTCGTTTGGAACGTAGCCCGCATCGACTGCAGCGCGAGAGGCGCCGAGTGCGGCGTTGAGCTTGTCGGCAAGCGGCTCGAGCATTTTCATGTAGTTCTCGCCGCTGCCTAGACCCCGGCCACCCGAGACGATGATCTTCGCATTCGTCAATTCCGGACGTTCGAGCTTTGTGATTTCGCGGCTGACTAGATGGGAAACGCCTTTATCTGCCGCGGCTTCGATCTTGTGAATCGTTGCGCTGCCGCCTTGGGCGGGAGCGGCATCGAATCGCGTCGTGCGGACGGTGACTACCTTGACCAGATCTCGCGATTCCACCGTTGCGATTGCGTTGCCCGCGTAAATCGGGCGGTCGAATGTGCCGTCGCTATTAACAGCAATGATGTCACTGATCTGCGCAACATCAAGCCTCGCAGCAATACGTGGCATCACGCTCTTGCCCGCCGCCGTTGCAGGAGCCAAAACATGCGAATAGGTCTCCGCTGCATTTTGCAGAAACGCAATAACCGTCGCTTCAACGTTCTCCGCGAGACCCTGTTCGAGTTGCGGCGCATCGGCAAACATCACCTTTGCAACGCCGGCGATTTTTGCTGCCTGATCGGCAGCAGCCTGCGCGTTGTGGCCCGCGACCAGCACGTGCACCTCGCCGCCGATCTTTTGCGCAGCGGCTACGGTGTTCAGCGTCGCAGGCTTTATCGACTGATTGTTATGTTCAGCAATAACCAGATTCGTCATTTCGCCTCGCTCCTTACACCACCTTGGCTTCCGTTTTCAACTTCTCGACCAGCGTCTTCACGTCTTGTACCTTCACGCCTGCGCTGCGTTGTGGAGGCTCGATGACCTTCAGTGTTTTCAGGCGCGGCGTGACGTCCACACCAAGGTCCTCGGGTTTCAACGTTTCCAGCGGCTTCTTCTTCGCCTTCATGATGTTCGGCAGCGTGACGTAGCGCGGCTCGTTCAGGCGTAGGTCGGTCGTTACAACAGCCGGGAGCGTCAGCGATAGCGTTTCCGCACCGCCGTCCACCTCGCGCCCGACCGTAGCTGTGCCATTTTTTATCGTGATCTTCGACGCGAATGTTGCCTGCGGCAATGAAGCCAGAGCGGCAAGCATTTGGCCGGTCTGGTTCGAATCGTCATCGACTGCCTGCTTGCCAAGGATGACCAATTGCGGTTGCTCCTTGTCGACCAGCGCCTTTAGAAGCTTGGCGACGGCTAGCGGCTGCAGGTCTATATTCGCTTCGATCAAAATCGCGCGGTCCGCGCCAATCGCCAGTGCGGTGCGTAACGTATCCTGCGCCTGAGCAACGCCCGCGGAGACTGCGATGACCTCGGTCGCCACGCCCGCTTCCTTGAGGCGCACGGCCTCTTCGACAGCGATTTCGTCAAACGGGTTCATCGACATTTTCACGTTTGCCACATCGACGCCCGAACCGTCGGCGTTCACACGCACCTTCACGTTGTAGTCGAGCACTCTCTTCACGGAAACTAAAACTTTCATTTTTTAGCTACCAAATTAATGCCACTGATCAATGGTTTTTCACTACACGCCTCGATAAAGATATCGAGGTGGATCAAAAGTAGGTGGGGTCGAGTGTCATGCATTAATTCGTTCAAATATTGCCGCAATCCCTTGGCCGCCACCGATACACATCGTGACGAGCGCATACCGTCCGCCGATACGCTGCAATTCGTATAGCGCCTTTACTGTGATTAGCGCGCCAGTCGCACCGATTGGGTGGCCGAGTGAAATACCCGAGCCGTTTGGATTTACCTTCATGGGATCGAGACCGAGTTCCTTCGTGACTGCGCATGCTTGCGCCGCGAACGCTTCGTTCGCTTCCACCACGTCGAGATCCCTCAGATTCAGGCCGGCGCGCTCGAGCACGTTCCGGGTGGCTGGTACCGGGCCGATGCCCATATACGCTGGATCCACGCCCGCATGTGCATAGGCGACCAAGCGCGCTAGCGGCTTATGACCGCGCTTCTCCGCAACGCGGCGGTCCATCAGGACGAGTGCGGCCGCCGCGTCGTTGATCCCCGACGCATTGCCGGCCGTCACGGTGCCGTTTTCTTTTGCGAACACTGGCCTGAGCTTGGCGAAATCCTCGGCTGAAGCATTTAGGCGCACATGCTCGTCGGTATCAAAGACAACATCGCCCTTCTTCGAGGTGATCGTGACAGGTAGAATCTGTTCTTTGAAGTAACCGTTGGCTATCGCGTTGGACGCGCGGCGGTGAGATTCAAGCGCAAGCGCGTCCTGCTCTTCCCGCGAGATGTCGAACTTGCGCGCGACGTTCTCTGCCGTCACGCCCATGTGGACGTTATCGAAAGGATCGTTGAGCGCGCCGATCATCATGTCGATGAGCCTAGCGTCCCCCATGCGCTGACCGAACCGCGCAGCAGACATCGCATAGGGCGCACGGCTCATGCTTTCCGCGCCGCCGCCAACCGCGATTTCCGCATCACCCAGCAGTATGCACTGCGCCGCGGAGACGATCGCCTGCAAACCGGAGCCACACAGGCGGTTAACCGTCAACGCCGGTGTGTGGTGTGCGACGCCGCCGTTAATCGCCGCGACGCGCGCAAGGTACATGTCGCGTGGCTCGGAGTGCACGACGTTGCCGAAAACGACGTGTCCCACTTCGTCGCCCGTCACGGATGCACGCGACAGCGCCTCGCGCACCACGCGAGCGCCGAGGTCGCTCGGTGGAAAGTCCTTTAGGCTGCCACCGAACTCGCCTACAGCAGTCCGCACGCCGCTTACAACCACGACATCTCTGCTCATTTCAGCTCCATCTATGATGAAGGACTTCGCCACCTGGGGAAGTGCAAGGGAATTACGGTTCGACAGCGCACCGTTCCGCGACGTCGATCTCCGGAATATTCACTAGCGAAATCCCCTCCGCCTGATGACTTAGGCCCCATTAACCCAACGAAGTGACTTCCGAGCAAGTCTATCACTTGTTGGTTGATTAGTAAGTATATGGACTTCCCTAAGTTGAAGAGTCCAGCCCATCGGAAGGCCCGTTCGCCCGTACTCCGCGACGCGTAATCTCTGTAATGTTGTCTGCCAGAGGCCCGTCCTGTAGCAAACAGTCGTCGATTGCTTCGCGGACGACTTCCGCCGCAGTGCTCGCCGCCCCTGCCTGCGCGGCGAGCACGGGGAACTCTTGGCTATACGTAAGCGATCGATGAACGACGCCCCTCGGTCATCAAACGTGTAAGAACGCTCTGATATCCTTCGCCTCTCGTTCTGGATGACCAGGAGTAGTGACATGCGTTGCATAGTGCCTCTCGTACTGGCGATCGTATGTACGTGTTCCGCGCTGGCTGATCCGGCCGCTTTTAACGCAGGGGTAATCCGGCTCACGGGGGTGAACGAAGCTGCCCCTTTCAACACGGTGATCTTTTACCCTACGCGGGAGCGTGAGGTTCCGTGGCAAGCGGGCCCGTTCACTGTTGAGGCGACGCGCGATGCTTCGCCCGTACGAGATGGCCGCTTCCCCGTTGTATTGATTTCACATGGACGAGGCGGCGGTCCCCTCAGCCACCGTGAATTGGCCACAACTCTGGCTCGCGCCGGATTTATCGTCATCTTGCCGACGCACGTTGGGGACGCTTCAGGCTATCCCCGAGCGCCGTCCCAAGCGCAGATTCTGATTGATCGCCCCCGGCAGGCAGAGGCCGCGCTCAATGCAGTCCTCGCGGATCCACGGTTTTCCGCAAGCGCCGATGTCGGCCGAATTGGCACGATCGGATACTCAGCCGGTGGCTACACTGCGCTGATTCTGGCGGGAGCGAAGCCCGATTTTGCGTATGCCAGTTCGTACTGCGCAGATCACGATGATCCGGGATCGTGTCCGCGTCCAGCAACCAGCAATGGTGCACACGGCACCCAAGGCAAAGCGGCCGTACCCGCTGACCTGGTAGCTTGGCAACCGCCCGTTGATCGCCGCCTGAAGGCCTTGGTGCTGATGGATCCACTGGCGATGATGTTTGAGGCATCTGGCTTGTCCGCTGTGCGCGTACCGACGATGCTCTATCGACCACAGGACGACAGCTATCTTGGTTCTGCGAGAAACTCTCTTGGAGTTGTGTCAGGCTTGCCCACACCGCCCGCAGTCCACATCGTGCCAGGCAACCACTTCGTCTTCATTGATCCTTGTCCGGCCTCGGTCGCAGCCAGTGCGGCACTGATCTGTCAGGATGCGCCCGGTATCGATCGTGTGGAGATTCATCGCCAGATCGACCATGAGGTCGTGGATTTCCTACGCGCAAATCTATAAGTCATCCAGACTGAGCTGACATGCTCCAGGGAAGCAACGCGTCGTAGTCATCGACGTTCTTTGCTAGAGGCAATCGCTGGAACAGCAAGGTGAGGTAGCGGTACGGATCGATTCGACAGGCTTTGCAGGTTTCGACGAGAGAGTAGAACCTGTCGACCGCACTATTCGCGACCCGGTGACCAATGATCGTTTCGGCGAGCGCACAGGCAAGGTGCGTTCACCGGAGATTCGTTAGGAGTCGGCATGCATCTCCCCCATTTCACGCCTGCACTCATCTGCTCTCACATAGCATGCCCTCTCCAACCCGCCCGATGGTAGACCGCTCAAAGGCCTGAGGGATGATTTGCGAAGATGTGAAGAAGAAGAACCGGCCCTCATTTTTGTGGGCGACGCGGTTGGATTACGCGTTATGCACGCACGCTCGAGTCGGCTGCACGTTAATCGTGTAGGACGGTAACGCAGCAAAGGAGCCAGATCGTGCGCGGGCATCTAGATAGCACGGATTGCACGGTCCAGATTGCGCCGCCGCCAGCTACGCCCCGTTCCTCAATCCAATCAAACACCCGGAATCCACTCGCACGCAACGCTCTAGCCAACTTCATCCACAGCGATCTGGCTGAACAGAAGCACGCCGCTCGATGCAGGCTCACAAGCGGCCGGAAATGCAAATTGATCATCGACGCTTGCTAGAAGCAAGCCGAGCGCTGGTGACGTCATCAACTACGCAACTCAAGATCTTGAAACACCGCCGCCGGGAGCGGCGAATGCTTGCTCGATCAATCGCACCACCTGTTCTTTGTTTCTGCGAAGGCTTCCCAGCCGGCCTTGTGAGAGACGTTGCTGCGCTAGTCCTCGCAGGGCACCCACGACAAATTCAGCACCAAGAGTGGGATCGACATCACTGCGCACCTCGCCGTGCGCGATGCCTATACGCAGGTTATCCTCGATCCACGCGAATGTTTCGCGATTGCACTCCGTCACGACTTGGACCGTGTCAGAATTTTCGAGTAGAGCCTCGGCCAGCAACAGCAAAAGCGCGCGCGTATTCGTCCACTCTGCGTCGTCACGTCCGAAGTAAACACGGACATAGCCCAGCACTGCCTGTAGACCGGAGGGTAAAGGCGACGCAGCTTGCATTTGCTTTGCGAACGACCGATGCATCTCCGTCGTCAAAGCGCGCAGCATTTCTCCCTTTGTGCCGAAGTGATGCGTCGCTAGCCCCCGGCTGTAACCAGCGGCCTCGCCCACCTCTGCGAGGGTCATTCCCACCCAACCCTTGCGTGCGAGCAGTTCAATCGCTGCCACGAGAAGCCGCGCTTCGGCTTCCAAACGCCGCTCTTCCTGCGAGCGCCGCCGGCGCACTGACGCGGGCAATTTGGAGGAAGAGGCTCTTGCGCTTTTTGTAGAACCAGACTCTGCGAGAAATTCCGCCTTATCTCCCTCCGAAGCCTCGCGCGACTCCCCATGAACTGCGCCTTGCACCGCTTGTCTTCTAGACATAGTCCAGCCTCCTCGTTGATCAGTAACTTTACCAGTCACGGGTCGGCCATCAATTGCTTTCGAAGGGTCCGCACTATTTCCGGCGCGGGACTCAGTGAAAGGACATCGAAGTTATCCAACACTCGAAACACTTCCGGCTTCCTGCCTAAACTGTCTCAACCGCACCGCATGCTGACCGAAGGCAAGGTCGAACGATTCCATCACCATCTATTTGGCAATTTCTATGTGCCGCTGGCGAGCCAGCTCGAGCAATCCGCCTTGATGCCCGACGCCGTGACTGCGAACGCAGAGGTTTACGATTCAAACGGTATCTGCATGAGGAGTCTACCAAAGCCTCGAGGTGAGGCTAAAACTTCAGGTAAGAACAACCACGTGTTTGCCCGGCGTCGTGCCCGCTTCGAGATCCGAATGTGCTTCGCGCACGCCTTCGAGCCCCTGATACACCTTAGCGACGCTCACTCTTATCCGCCCCTCGGCGATTTCCTGGAGCTGCAGGTTGAAGACGTTGGCGGGGAGATCTGTCGCTTGCCCGCCATAGGACGTCAGTCGAACGCCGAATGGAATAACTGAAAACGGATCAAAGTCCGGAATCGTCCACTGATCGCCAAGCGCACCGGTGAAACAAGCCGTGCCGTGAACACGCACAGCCTTCAACGTGTCGGGAAGAACTTCGCAGCCGACCAGTTCAAGGGCCGCATCGACACCTTCGGGAGCGATTTCGCGAACAGTGTCTGCGATAGTGCCGTCGTCGACGATTGGGTGATCGATGCCGACCGCACGTAGCAGACCAAGCCGATCGGCCTTCCGGCTTGTCGAGATCACGGTTGCCCCCATACTCTTGGCAATCGTTGCCGCCGACAGGCCCACCGTAGATGTTCCGCCGCGGATAAGTAGTGTCTGTCCGGCTTTCAGATCGAGTCCGGTGGTCAGAGAGCCATAGGCGGTCTGGAACATTTCCGGTAGTGCACCGACCACGTCCCAAGGCAAATTCGTGGTGAAGGGAATAACCTGACCAACCGGTACTGAGACATATTCGGCATAGGCGCCGTCGAAGGAGCGCCCCATTCCGCCCATCATGGTGGCGACTTTCTGGCCTGGCGCAAGATCGCTATCCGCAGGCGCCTCGTCGACCTCGCCGACGCACTCGATTCCCGGGATACGAGGCAGGGCAACGTCCCGGGACGATAGGCCCTTGCGTGTGGTGACCTCGGATTCGTTGACGCCGAAGGCCTTAACCCGAATACGAACCCAGCCCGGTTTGGTCGCTGGAATGGGGCGTTCCTCCAAGACGAGATTGTCGACAGGGCCAGGATTGGAAAGCACAATCGCACGCATGGTTCTCATGTTGGCATTCCTTTCAACGGTCAGGTGAGAGACAGCGCGTCCGAACAGGAAGGCTACCCAGTCCGGACGAACTTGTAGATCACTATCCTTTCAAAAAGTGCCGACACACCAATTTTGGGATGGGACCGAGTGCTCCAGATCCTCGATAAGTAATGCGATTTGAAGTGATCTGCCCCCGGTTTCAGTCCGAACCGCAGTTAGAGTCCGAGTTAAAAACTGCTGCTTTGCATCGTGTGCCCGAGCGAACTGCACAGGCGTCAGATAGCCGAGTGATGTGAACTATGAGGCCGCTCGGTGTTGTACTCGACACGCCATTCCTCAATCAGCCGCTTGGCGTGGCGCATTGAGATAAACCAGTGCTCGTTCAGGCATTCATCGCGGAACCGCCCGTTGAAGCTCTCGATATAGGCATTCTCCACCGGCTTGCCAGGCCGAATGAACGTAAGCGCTAGTTTTCACGCACCTAGCTTCTGCGTTTGAGAAGATCCACGATTTCTACGCGATCAGAGTCAAACCACGTCCGGCAGGCCGCAAGTGAGCAGCATCATTGACCGCAGGATCCTTCGCTACCCATCCGTCAAGCATGTCCGCCCATGCCTGAAGCATAGTCCTTCTCTGCTCGGCATATTCAGCCTTGTTATACACGGCCCGTACACCCCGTTGTTCATGGGCCAGGCATTTCTCTATCCAATCGCTGTTGAACCCAGCTTCGTGAAGCTGTGTGCTGGCCGTTCTCCGCAGATCGTGTACCGTGAAAGACTCGAAGTCTTCAGCATCGCTGTTGCGAATGAGCTTGACCGTGCTGTCGATCACGCGGTTGAGGGTGGCTGCACTTATAGGCAATTCCGTCTCGTAACGACCGGGGTGAAGATACGAGCTTGCGCCGAAGCACGTCTTGAAGGCAACGAGGATATCTAGTGCCTGCTGGCTCAGATAGACATTGTGCGGCCGGCCTGCCTTCATCCTCTCTTTCGGAATGGTCCACGTCGCGGTATTGAAGTCCACCTCCTCCCACCTTGCCAAGATAAATTCCGACTTGCGCACCATTGTCAGCAGCATGAACTTGATCGCCAGACGCAGTGTGGACAGCGTGGACGTCCGCTCCAGCGCCTTGAAAAATATGTGGATCTCTGCGGGCGTCAGTGCCCGATCGCGCGACTTGAAAGTGGCGATAGCCGAGGGCCGGATGTCCGCTGCCGGATTGGCCACTTTTAGCCCCCTCGCCTGTACGAAACGGTAGACTTGCAGCACGATATCGCGTGCCTGAACGGCGGGAGCGGACGCGCCTCGCTCCTTGATCTTCTCGCATCTCGCCATGAGTCGGGCGGGGGTGATTTCTTCGAGCTTCAGCCGCCCAAACTCGGCCGCGAGATTCCGATCGTAGACGGACTTCCTCATTGCACGGGTCGACTCCGCCAGCGCGGCTTCCGAGAAGTACTTCTCGGCCCACTTCCCGAACGTCAGCGCCTCGGTCGCTTCCATCCGCTTGTCGACCTTAGCTTTCGACGGACTGATACCCTGTTCAACTTCCCGACGGGCCCGTTCGAGCAGAAGCCGGGCTTCCGCAAGACTCAGTGACATACCCAAGTTCAGCTCCTCGCCATTACGCGCCCCTCGGGCAGGTAGCCGCGGATCGTAGCGACCTATGACGAGCGTCTCGCGACGTCCATTGAGGCGATAGTCGAAACGGAAGCTCACCGCCCCGGACGACGTAACGGCCACATACAGGCCGCGTTGGTCGGCCACCTTGTAGATGCTGCCGGTCGGCTTGAGCGCCCGCAATTCGAGGTCCGTAAGCATGCGATACTCCATGAACTGATACCGTCGCTCGATACCGTCACGCCCGGTGACGGTATCAAGTTGGGTCGTCCGCAGAGAAAGATGCTATACCGTCACCGATACCGTTGATCGCACGCCGCTGTCGTCGGACACCAGCGGATCAAAAAAGACGATAAACCTTTGATTCCGTAGGGGAAACCAAGGGATTTACAGACCTCTGCAGACCACTGCAGACCACTGCAGACCACTGCAGAGGATCCTAAATTACTCCTCTTGATTGATACAATCGGCCTATGTATTGACAACCAACCGGGGAGCGATGCCATGGATATCGCAGGGTATGACATCAGCTGTGACGTCGGCGTAGGTCGCTTCAACGACGTTGAGATCGCGCACTGCATCGCGGCGTTTTTGCCAGCATCCTCTGGGCACGCGGACGAGATTCTATACAAAAGAGATAATGATAGCGAATGGGTGATAAAGCTCATATATAAAAAACATCGTCTGCGCCAAGTCGTCAGCAGGATGCCCGAGTTTGAGCTTCACGCCTTGAAAACCAAAATCCAAGAGGAGTTGGAGGGAGCATGTATTGAGCGAATCGGACAGACCATTATGTTCTCACGCATGCCGACGCGAGGATACTTCAAAATCGACAGTGATTTGCAGATACTCCCCGTTCCACCGGGATCACCTCTACCTTCGTTTTTTGCAGCACCGCACCCGTTTATTTGTCAGTTTAGATTCAAGAGTAGCATGTTGCACTCCCTCAATGTTAGCCGCATGCAATCTCGATGTACGGAAGTGGCCCTCATCTTGAACTTGCTGCTTCAGTTTGGAATTATCCATACAAACAGAATTTCTCATCAATGGATCACAAAAAATCAGACAAGCGAAGGCCGAATCAGCTTTCTTGCTCCTGAGCTTGTTCAAATGGGATACATGCTTGATGGATTCCAGGGGCAGTTAGAGTCATTCTCCGAACCGGGGGCTTTGAAAGCATTGGCCGAGCAACCCGCAGAGAGCTACTATCGGGAGATTGGGCCGACTGTACGCAGTGAAATGGAGGTCGCGACCAACACGGCAGAACTGTTTCGTATTTTTATGAAGCTGTCAGGTGAGAGTCGAGAAAAATTCGTTCGAGCAATTTTTTGGTACCGCCAAGCTGATAGATTAGCGGCAGCGTCGGCGTCATCAGCTTACCTAGCTCTTATTATCTCAATCGACGCTTTGTTGCCGAAGCAAAGAGGACCAGCTTGCCCTACATGCGGGCTGTCGCAAGGGAAGAGCGCGACAGATGCCTTTGTCGAGTTCATGGATAGGTACTCGCCGAACGATTCCGAATTCGAGCGAAGCCGGAAGGAGTTTTACAGAGCACGTAGCCGCCTTGCACATGGAGGAGTTTTGGCGGACGACCTTAGCTCCACGACAATCCTTCATCCGGAGGATATCGGCGATTGGCTTATCGATTGGGGCGCTCGTCCTTTAGTACGGTTAGCTTTGATCGCGTGGCTTTCGGAGTGCGGACAATCAGAAACAGGCTAAGTTATCCTTGGCACAAGTGTGATCATGATCCGCCCGTTCACGCTAGATTATTTGGCACTAGTCCCGAACGGCGGCGTTCAGCTATTCGACCGGGTGCATGACAGCAACATAACCCACTGCTGTACTTTGGTAGCAGCCCTTGGAGCCACGACGGGCACAACGGCGGGAGTGGATCGAACACAGTCGCTAGCCGTTCGGCCAAGGCGCTATCTGGGGCACTAAGCTTGGTAGGAGAGCGCGCCAACCCGGCGAGCGGCAATTTCCTGAACTGGCCAAAGCCATAACGCGACCAATACCGCAAGTCGTAAGGGTTTTGGTTGACGAGCTACTTTCCGCCCCCGTTGACATACTCCTTGAAAGCCTTGCCAGCCGTAAACTTGACAGTCCTCGCAGCGGGAATATCGATTGCCTCTCCCGTCGAAGGGTTTCGTCCGGTTCGAGCCGCACGTACCCCCTGGCTGAACGAACCGAAGCCGACGAGTTGCACGGTATCGCCTTGCGCGACTGCTTTCGAAATGGCCCCGATCACTGCGTCTATTGCTTCCCCTGCGCTTGCCTTACTCGAGCCGGTAGCCGATGCCACCGCATCAATCAGTTCCTGCTTATTCATAAGTTTGCTTTCCTCTTGCCGAATACCGCGACGTCGATGAGTGGTTCCGAGCGAAACTGAACGGACGTTCCCGCATAACCTACCCCGAAGTGCGCATTCGGCACAAGTCCCAACCGTCACAGCCCCGGTCTACGCCTGCGCTCGTCACAAGCAGCTCGGTTATGATCCCGCCTCAAGGCTCCGTGCATGCATCAGCAGATCCGCTCTTTTCCGCTTAGAAAGCCTGCCAAAAGCCAAGATCAAGCTCGCCAGCTCGGTGTCGTCCGCATAGAGGAACGCCACTGGGACCCGGAGCACGGTCGCGAGACGAATCGCAAACGTGTAATCCACCTTGTGAACGCCCAGTTCATACCGGTTAATGCGGGTACTTGCGACGAAAGGATCCAGGCCCGCCTCGATCCCGAGCTGCTTCTGCGACAGCCCGGCCTCCAGGCGAGCCTCCTTCAGTCGCGTTCCAAAGACAGAAGCCGGCGCGGCAGACATTCACTGGTAGCTCGTTACAAATGAAGCTACGAATATCGTTGCAAAGCGTCCGGCTAGATACTACGATTATCGTAGCATTCGACAACTACGCGCCGGATATGTGAACGTCTTTGTCGCCGCATCGCAGGGCGGCCCATGAAACATGGTTTTGACACCGGGCCTTCGCCCCTCACTCGGCCACGTGTTTCGCAAGGCCCGCCGAGACCCATCAAAGGAGTACTGGATGGAACAAACACCGGACAAGCGGCCGCTGGCCTGCCCCCTCACTGACGTCCGCGAGCTCGAACTGAATCGCCTTTCGATGCTCAACGAGCAACTGGTACAGGCTGAACAGTGGATCGACCGACGCAGCCGTGAAATGGTAGGGGCCTATGGTCTTGCCGCCGCACAGGCCCGCCATGGCGAACAGATGGATGAAGACGTGGAACTCGTCGCCACCGTGCTGTTCCTGTTGCGAGAGGATCATCCAGACTTTCTGCACGGGCAGCATAACGTTGTGACGCGGATCGACATGCCGATCCTGCCGGCAGCCAGCCGCGGAGATAACGTCCGTCGCGACGACGTCCGACCTGCATCGCCGCTTCCGGATTTCTCTGTGAAATGGTGTTCACTGTTTTTGAATCTTTACGAGCGCGCGCTGCAAGGGGACACGGTTAAACTGCTAAGCATCGGGACGTTGTGCATCAACGTCGTACTCGCTCAGCAGCAACTACGCTCTTGGTAGGCGCCCATACCGGCCGGCGCGCCAACAGGCGAATCGATGCGCCGCGGGCCGACCGCGCGGCGGCACAGCGATCCACGTCAGCGACCATTCGTTGCATTCGTGGCCCGACTGCCTATAGTGGATAGAAGACAGGCAAAACCGTCTCGAGCGGCTGTGCGTTTTCCTCTCTTCCGGAATTGCCCGCTGCCGCGCTTCACCTCGAAGGAGAACATCACATGGCTTTGCTCAAACTCGCCATCGTCGTGGGTATCCTGCTTGTGGTTGCCAAAGGAATCCAGAAACTTAATCGCCACTGCCGACGCGCATTCGGCTACAGCATTTTCAGTATGCGCGGCTTCTGGCTCGCAGCCATCGCAATCAATTTCGTTTGGTGGGGATATTTCGCATGGGCGACTGCCTCGCTACATCATACGCCGGGGTACGGAGGAATTGCCCTGGCGGCGCTCGGCATCGCTGCAGCCACCAAGCTGATACACGAAAACGTGCGCGAAACGAATGTCATGTATGGCATCGGCGGGTCGTTGCTTCAACTGGTGCTGTTTTTTCCTGTCGCGCTCTACGGCCTCCCGCTCCTCGCCATCGCCTTGCTTTTCCTGCTCTTCGCGACATACAAAGGTGCGCCGGCGTGGCTCATCGACCCGTGAACAATTCGCAGTTGAGGGTTTTCATCGACGATCCTGAGCGGACAAGGCCCGTTGATCCATTTGCGCCATCGTTCTTTCTGCATCAGCGCTCGATGTCCGAATCGCGGCCGCCACGTAGATTGTCGCGCTCAGGTACGGGCCGATCTCCGCGCGTCGGTGCCGTTTCCGGCCGGGCCTCGGGAGTGGGAGCCTGCTGCTGCACCGGCATGGCGCGCACAAAATCTACAATGCTGGCTGCCATTGCACGATCTGTCTTGACGGAGGATGCCGCCATCGACCGCGCCACCTCCCGCCACGCCGCAAATACGCCATCGTGTGCCTTCCGTCCCGCCTCTCTCTGCTCGTCAGTCGCGACGGCACGCCAGTAGATCGGCACTTCACCGCGCGCGAGCATATGTGTGACGCCCTGACTGGGATATCGTTTTGTCACGCCACGCGTGCCTCGGAGCGTGGCGTTTGCGTCGACACCATGCTCGCGAAGCTGCTCCGCAAATCGCTCACGCCAGCGCCTCAAATCCTGTTTGCGCGGATTGAGCCGGCGCCCATCCGGTCCCCTCACCTGCACGCTCAGATGCACGTGTGGATGCGGCTCGTCATCGTGCGCGGCAAAGACATACGCACGCCCATCGCCAAATTCGAGCGCCGCAAAATCACGAGCAGCATCGCGCACGGCCTGCCGGTTCGTTCCCGGGGGCATCGATAGCAGGATATTAAAAACCTCGCGACGATGACTCGTCTCGGGTATCCCCCATCCGCCCAACTGCCATGTCCGCACGAGGTCCCGCACGGCCTCAGCACCCGCGATCTTGTCTCCATTTTGGTCTTCGAGTTCAACCCGTCCGTTGCGAGAGATATACCGCAGGTGCCGTTTCACTGCGCCCATGCCCTGAGCACTCGATGCCTTGTTGGTGATCTTCACCATGACCTCGGGAGTGCCCCGAAGCGTGCGCGCCAGCTTTTCGCGCATGCGCTTCGCTTCACTACGCAATCCCGCGCGAGAACGCCGCGGCGCGCGGGCATGTCGAAACGGCTCCTGGAACAGCCGATCACCCCAATTCAGGAGCATCGCATCGATGTAAATCTTCGGATAACCCATCTCATCGGCTCCATCGATCAAGATTCGCACGAATCACAGCCGTGACGGCGCGCAGGTGCGCGTCAATCTGTTGCCGAACCGCGCCCAGATTTGGCTCGCTATGGGGCGCCAAGCGCCCCGCCGATGCATCACGCGCAAGCTGCGCCAGCCAGCGGCTGACCACAGCAAGGTGCTGATTCGAATCGGACAGTAACCTCATCTCGATTTGTCCAAGCTGCGGCTCGCGCGTCAACTGCGCCCGGATGAGCGCCACGATCCAGCGGTTACTCGTTAAACCGGACGCAGCGGCCCGCTTATCGATCGCCTCTAGTTCCGAGTGGGTCAACCTGACTTCAATGCGTGTACGCGGCTCATCGACAGCGGTTGACTGAGTCACGATTCCGACAGGCGCATCACTGTCGATCTCCTGTGCGTCGAGCGCGGCCGTGATCAACTGCCGCACGCCCTCGGCAGTTGTCACTCCGCGATGCGCGCACCATGCCTCCCAGACCGGGCGCATTCCCGCCAGCTCGACACACAATCGCTCACGGATGCGCATTCCCAGACGCCCATTTATCGAGCCGGCAGCAACGGTTCGGCAGGTGTGATCTCAAGCTCGCGGGTCCGCGTGCGCTCCGGCCCTGGCCGCGCGCGGCGCTCACGTTCGGATGGCGCCTTCGGGTCGAAGACGCGTGGCCGGGGTACCGGAATCCCATCCCTGCCAAACGCATCGAGCATGGCTTCGGCACGCTGTCGCACCCGCGAGATCGAGCGGGCACTAAACCCCTGTTCACGCATGGCGCCAGTCAGCACGGCCAGGTGCAACACCTTGTCTTCGTCAGACACCGCTGAGCGGGACCGGTCTCGTGCATCCTTGCGCACCCCATCCGCAGGCGCCGCAACACCATCCGGCGCCTGTTCTGAACGTGCCTCGGATACGGTCGCAGACCGATGCCGATCCACGAGCTCGACTTGCCAGGTGTTCCGGTATACGTCCTTCTCTTCCTCCCCAACCATCACACCCTGACCATCGAAGATCGGGGCCTTGACCGTCACCAGCCGACGACCCTGGTTTTCCAGGACAACGTGCTCTCCCGGCTCGGCATGCGACTCTTGGACCGCGCGCTCGAGATCCACGCCCCAGACGACCTGATCGGTGCCAGCGGCATCGCGAAAAACCACGTAATAGGAGTCGCTTCGGGCGGGATTGTTCTGATACGGCGCGTGACCGTGCTCTCGCAGTTCTCCAGCATACCGGCGCGGCGCTTCGGGTTCGTCACTCGCAGCCTGCGGCCGTCTATCCGAACGTTCCCGGGCCTGAGGCTGGGGCCTAGCTCCGAACCGCAATGCATCGCTGGCGCCAACGCCCACACCCGGCACTTCATCACGTGACGCCGAGACTGACGCTCTTTCGGTACGTTCATTGGCAGGCGCCGGCGCCCCGGACGGAACTACCGAAGCATCCGTCTCGATCCGATTGTTCAATCGGGCCTGCCGGGCATCAGCCAGACGAGCGAGATCCGCCGGCTTCGGCACATAACCGCTCACCTCGATCCCAAGGACCGTAGCCTGCACCCACACTTCACTGCGGAACGCTTCATGACCCGAGACGCGAATGCGCCTCCACGATTTCGCAGCGGCCATGTCGACCATCGATTCCACCACGTCCGGCCGATTGTGCTCAGTGACGAGGTAGGGACCCAAATCCTCGAATGCCAGTTGGTACGGCACGTCCTTCAGAAAATACCGGTGGCCCTCGCGCAGATAGCGCTTACGCACACGTTCGGGAACCGGCTCCAGCGGTACGCGAGCAGTTCCGTTGTTTGCTGCTGGATCGTCCGCGAGCGCGCGTGAGTCAGGGTCTAGCCTTAGCCCTTCATCTCGGATCGGCTGGTCGCGTAGACGTGCGCGAGCCGCATCGAATTCGCGACGGCGTCGGGCCGCCACGGCACCCATCGCAGCTTCGTCGACCCGATGATTACGCCCCTCACCGCTCGACTGCGCTTCAGCATTCGGGCGGCCGAAAGTGTCTTGCTCGATCACGTTGATGACTGGATCGGCGGGGGAAGAGATTTCGGTCATTGTGCGACTCCGTTAATGATTTGCCGCGATTGGCAACTCGAAGGCGGTTAGCGATCAGGTCCGGGTGGTTCCTGCGACGCAGCCCGCTCCTTTGACTGCTCCAGCGCCGCCGCGCGGGCCTCCCGCACGCGAGTCCACGATCGCGTCTGCAACTGATCAAGCATCACTTCGAGGTTCGGACTGAAATTCAGTTCGCGGGCCGACTTCTTCAGTGATCCCACGGTGCGCTCCAGCAGGTCACGCGCGCGATCCCACGGATAGACTTTCGGCCGGTCACCGTCGTATCCGACCTGCAGCTCGGCGCCGTTCAGCCGTGCGTTCTTGTCCATCCACCGCAGTCGCTCGGACACGAACTCCATCTGCACCTTTGGATGGAAAACCACGCTGCGCGTAGCAACCTGCTGGATGAGGTAATGATCGGTGTTGAAGACCTCGCCGCGGTACGGCCCGCCGTTCTCGCGAGGCGTACCCATCCGCAGTGGTGACCCGAAGCGATGCTCGGCCAGCGCCCTGACCTCGTTCGGCACGTCCGTCACGGCAAACAGTGGCTCGCCCACTGGGGGACGCGTCGGTGCGAACTGCCGCGAGACGACTGCAGGCGAGTCATCGGTAGGCGTCGTCGTGGCAGGAGGCTTGGCCGTACCGGATTCTGCCAATGGCGACGGCGATTCCGGCGCAGCTACCTGCTTCGAATCACTTCGCTTCGAGCCGCGACGCCGCGACGGCTCCTGCGCTTCTGTCACCAGCTTTTCCTTCACGTTACCCATCACATCCTCCTTCTGTTCGTCCGGCACCATTCCTGTTTCCAAATCCGCCGTTGGCCCGAAGGTCGGCGACAATGGCCCTTCGCGCCGAGACACGATTTCTCGAAGGCGGTCGCCCACGCTCGCGAAGCTCGACAACACCGCCATGTCGTTGAAGTCAGTGGGCAACTTGTCATCGATCCGCTCCTCTTTCGCAAATACCGGCACCGCCAGATGGGCATGCGACGCTTGCGCGGCCTCCCGAGCCTTGGCTTCGCCAGGACCAAGGTCCGCCAGCACCACCAGCTCGGCCTCGGGAAATCGCGCTCGCAGAATGGCGGCAACCTGAGGCAGCGTTCCACTCGACAGGCTCGCTAACGCCACCCAGCCGGTCGCTCGGTGGGCAGACAACACCGTCGCCATCCCTTCGCCGATCAGAATCGGCGCAGCTGATTCGGCGTCGCTCGGTGCCTCCCCGGCAATCCAGTAACCGCCTCGCTTAAGCCCTCCGGCGAGCGACGACTTGCGTCCGTTTTCGTCGATGAGTTCGAGCGTCGAGATCGTCTCGCCGATCCAGAACGGCACCACGAGCACGCGTCCCGTTAGCGGCTCGCCCTCGCTCGCTGGGACGTAGCCCAGCAACGCATGCAATTCGGGCGCTTCAAGCTCCCGCAGCGTCGGCACCGGCTCAAGCTGCTTGCGCGCAAGATAGGGATGCTCGGGACCGATCGGCCGGGCCCATTCCCAGATCGCGTTTGCCTCGCGCGCCACCGCAGCGTGCCGGGCCCGTTGTCGCGCTTCTTCACGCGCTCGCTGCTCCAGCGCATCGGCGCGCGGCGCAAGTGCGGTCGCCATCTGGTCGGGGTACTGCGATCGCTTCAGAATGAAACCGTGCTGGCGGGCAAGCCAGAAGAGCGACGCGAGCGTCTTGCCACCCGTTTCCTTCGCCGACCGCCAGGTCGTGCGCGCCGCACGCTCGTTGTAGTTGGCCGCTGTCCGGCTCCACTCGTCCCAGATTTCGAAACCGGCATCGCCCAGACCGTTCTTAAGGGCAAAGGCCATGTCGACCCACGTGCCATAGTCATCGGCGGGGATCACCGCTAGCGCCGCGCGCACGCGCACCGACTCGTCCACATACGGCTGGCTCATTGCCGTGCTCCTTCGACCGGCACCACGTTCGACGCGCCGCGCGATGTCGAACTACGTTTCACTCGCGTCGATCGGACAGGCCGCAACTCAGCAACGTCAAGGTCCGCAACCGTTAGCTGCCGGGTCGCTCGTGTAACGCGTTCTGCCGGTACACCGAGCAGCATGAAATGCCGCTCGACGTAGGCGGTGACCTCGTCCTCGTTCATATCCGACAGGCTCGGCGGCAAATCGCGTGGATCCCACGCCTGCAGAATCTCCAGATACTCGGCAGGCAGATGGATATCGCCCGCGCCCTCGAAATCGACGTCTTCTGGCTGCACCTCACGCAGACGCCGCTCCACCTGAGCCGTAAAGCGCGCGAGATTCACTGTGGGGACCGACGGCGCGGCGACTATGCGCGAGGCAAACTCTGGATCGCGCCAGTAGCAGATCTTGTCGGCAAGGATCGGCTTGCTGTTCTCGAGGACGATGATTTCCCTCTCGCGCCCGAGCTCTTTCAACTCCTGCGGCAGCAGCAAGGGGCGCCGCTGCTCGGACAGGCTCTCGCTCGCCCCACTGCGGCCACCGAACATGGAGCTTGGGCGGCTGACGCTGCGGGATTGCTCGGTGAACGTCCCGAGCATCTCTGAGTAGTCGTTCGCGTCCTTCTGCTCACGAGGGGCGTAGAGGATCTGCATCGCGTGGTTTGTAACGAACGTGCGAGCATCGGCACGTCCGTAGACGGATTCCAACTGCGCGATCGACTGGACAATGGAAATCAGCCGCAGGTTGTAGCCAGCCATGTAGGCGACCGCACGCGCGATGATGTGAATCTTTCCGATGGCCGTCATTTCGTCGAGCAGCAGCAGGCACTGAAAGCGCAACGCCGGATCGGCTTCTGGCAATTGCTTCGTATTCAGGTTGACGAGCTGCGAGAACAGCAGGTTGACGACCAATGCGGCTTCGGACAGGTGGTCCGGTGTAATGCCGATATAGACGGACATGCGACGACGACGTACATCGCGAAGATCGAAATCGTTGGCACTGGTCGCCGCATCGACGATCGGGTTAGCCCAGATTGTGAGCGGGGCATGGAAGGTCGCGAGAATGCTCGCGAGCACCTTGTCGTCGTTCGACAGGAAGCGGTTGAGTGCATCGACGCAGGGGCCGCTGAGCAGTCCGCGATGCTGAACCAGCGCGCGTTGCAAGTACGATTTCACAGGCATGCCGTGGCCCGACGACTGCCGCAGCACCTCGCCCATCGTGACGGGATAGTCGGGTATCGAAGCACCCTTGCCTGCCCTTCGCGCGTCACGCCACTCGCAGAGCAACAGCACGATGCCGAGAAACAGATTGCGCGCCTGGTCCTTCCAGAAATCATCATGGCCGCCGGCCGGATACAACGCGTAGCCGATGGCGAGAATGTCACCCACGCGGAAGTGTCCGTCCGAGATCGCCGACAGCGGGTTGTACCGGTGGGTTCGGGCGTCCTCCGCGAACGGGTCGAACAGATATACGTCTTGCCCGTGCGCGCGGCGGAACCCTGAGGTTAGCGCATAGTTTTCGCGTTTGATGTCGAGCACGACGACCGAATCGGGGTAGCTCAGCAGATTCGGGATCACGATACCGACGCCCTTGCCCGAGCGCGCGGGGGCGGCCAGCAACACGAACTGCTGACCGTGAAAACGCAGGTAGCGCCCGCGCCAGACGCCAACGACCAGGGCCGGTGCATGAGTGTTGGGCGGCGC
Organism: Trinickia symbiotica; assembly: GCF_003028655.1. GTDB lineage: Bacteria > Pseudomonadota > Gammaproteobacteria > Burkholderiales > Burkholderiaceae > Trinickia > Trinickia symbiotica_A. The sequence continues at coordinate 50,308 of NZ_PYUC01000009.1, read as the reverse complement.
GTTCATAGCAACCCCGCCGCGCGGATTTCCGCTTCGCTGGCGAATCGGGCACTGCCATACAGACGCCGCCGTCCGGTACTTTCCCACAGGGTGTACAACCCGACCGCGGGACCGCCCACCGCGGTGAGCACGCCCAGCAGCGCCGCACCGGCCAGACGCCGTCCAGCGTTCGGCATCTGACCGTGCAGCCACGCGAGTAGCGAATCCGGCCAACCCCAGAGGCCAGCATGCAGTGGATTCATCCGCAGGCTGGCGTTGAGGAAGAATGAGGCGGCCCACAGCGATGCCAGCACACCGATGGCGACGACTGCTACCGCGGCGAGCGCAACCAAGGCCGACCGTGTGTGGAAAGCCGCAGGGCCAACACCGTTCACAATTGTTAAGGATTTGCCGGTCGCGTTCATATCGGCCTCACGCGAACGTCGTGCGCGCCTTGCGCAGCGGATCAAACCAGATTTCCGTCATGCCCCAGCGCTTGCCAATCTGCTCGCCAACGCCGTTGTAGAGCGGATGGGCCTCCATGTGCGCCACCACGTCAATCGTCAGGAACAGTAGTCTCTTGAGCGCGCCATCGTCATATGCCGCGGCTTCTGGATGCTCCTTGGCCATTAGCGCGAAGCGCTCGACCGCGACCGTGACATTCGGCGCGTGGTAGCTCGTGATCGAGCCCGCGTGACCTGTCGTCAGCAGTTTCAGGAAATCGTAGGCTTCTGCGCCACGCAGCTCGGCCAGGAGGACGCGGTCAGGACGCATGCGCATGGCACTCGCGATCAGGTCGGCCGGCGTCACGTGTGCCTGACCGTGACCGCCCTTGCTGTACGTCAGGTGCACGCAATTTTCGATGTGCGGCAGGAACAATTCCCGGACGTCCTGGATCGTCACAATCCGTTCGGTCGGCCCAATGGACCGGCACAGTGTCTTCATAAAACTGGTTTTGCCCGAACCCGTGTTGCCAACGATGACGATGTTCAGACGCCCGGCCACCGCCTGCTCGAAAAAAGCGCCGTGATCCCGCGCTTCAAGGCAATCGACGAGCTTGCGTGCCTGGGGCGGCAACATCGGCTGTACGGCGTCGAGCCCATCCGGCCGGTGCCACACCGTATCGTCGAACAAACCTTCGTCGCGGTAAGCATCGAGCGTCTTCTCGCGCGAAGACGGTCGCCGAATCGTGATCGAAACGGTGCGCGATGGCACTACGGGTGGCACCACAATCTGAATGCGTGCATCCCCCGGCAGCAATGCCGAGAGCACCGGATGCTGGGCCGACACCTCCTGGCTCGTCAGCGTGGCTACGGCGACCGCGAACGACATCAGACGCTCGTAATCAAGCTCGGCGTAGTCATAACCCTGCCAGCCACCATGTGTTTCGGTCAGTACGCGCTGCGGCCGGTTGATCACAAGCTCCGTAACGTCAGCATCGTCGAGCAGCGGCGCGAACGGTCGCATCAACTCGCGCACCGATGCATCATCGGGAAGCCGCGCCAGCACCACGTCGTCGGCCGGATTCCATGTACCCGTGCACAGCCTCATCTCGATCCCTCCGGCTCAAGGGCATACACCGATCCGAAATCGAGGTCGCGCGCCACCACGATCGTGAACTCGGCCCCCTGGTTTTGCGTCAGCGTCGGCGGGATGTTGATGGTCCGATCCAGAACGTGCGAGGCCATGTCGTTGCCTTGCTGCTCGGTGTTCTGATACACGACCGAGCTGTTGCTATTCCCGCCGCGTGTGGCGAGATAGCCGATCGCGTCCTGCGTCATACCGAGCAGCAGCGCTGCACCGATGCGCTGCACCCAGTGGTTGTCCACGTAGCCGTCGATTCCCATGCGGCCAAGCGCATCGGCCGCCGGCGAATCGAGCTGGATCGTCACCCCGTCGGGCGTCTTGATCCGCGCGGAGAGAATGAAAGCGCGCTTTTGCCCGGGCGCCAGGTTTGAGCGATACTCACTGTTGATCTGTGAACCCCGCTCGATCAACACCACTTTGCCGTCGTCGGAATAGACGTTCTTCGTCACCGTGCAGGTGGAGATGCCCGCCTCGGTCGAATCGAATGCCGTGTCGCCCGCACAGTCGATCTTTGCGCCCTGGGCCAGAATCAGGCTCCGATCACCGAGCATGCTCGCGCGTACCCGCGGTGTGGCAGTTGGCGTCAACGCCTGCGCAAGCGGTCCGGTCCCGCTCTGCCCCGAGGCACCGGTTGCACGACCAGTCACGCCCGCGCCCACCGACGCGGCTCCGGACGCGACACCACCCGGGATACCTCCTGTCGGCAGCCCATCTCCTTCGCGACTATTCACTTCGGGCGTCGCGCCCGTGGCAAGAAGCGGCGCATCGTAGTAGCTCCGCACAGGCCGCGTCGGCCTTGCCGATGCAGGTACACGATTCGCGACAGGCGCGGAAGCTGCCGCCTCCACACTCGCTGCCTTCGGTGCGGAAGCCGCACCCGTCGCCGACGGCGGCGCGTCCTTGAATATCCGCCCGCCCGGCGCAGCTTCCGCTATTGCGTCGCGACGCGCTTTCGCCTGCGCGTCGTGACGGGCAAGAAAGGTATGCACGGTCCAGACCGCGCCAGCACCTGCGATGAGAAGGACCACGAGCGGCGTCAGCCACCAGGCCCGTGGTCGTGCGCTTCGGTACTGACCAAGCGCAGGCATGCCACGATCCGCCAACCCGCCGGCCGGGAGATCGGAATCGCGGTCGGGTGCATTCGCTCTCTGGTCGACAGGCTGATCCGGCTCGATCGTGTTGCGAGGCCGATGATCGTTCAACGGGTCATTCATCATCGTGACTCCGCAAAACACGTCTCACGCCGTCGGCGGTCGTGCCATTACGTGGCGGCACACCGTCCATGTCATAGGCGTCGTTCCAGATGCCCACGACCTCCTCGCCCAGACGAAGCACGAAGCGTTTGCCCACCTCGTGAACCACGATCGTTTCGCCATCCATGTGCTTGTCGACCGTGCTCTCAGTGCCGTCGTCCGCCACGCGAAAGATCGCCGGGATGCGCCGGTTGGCCGGGATGCGAATGTACGTAAATCGGCCATCGTCCCAAGCTGCAGTCGGCGCAATGTCGTCCGAGTGACGCATGACCTGCATTGAATACAAGGTGTTACGCACGACGGGCGGTTGCGCCAGGCGCCGGCTCACGAGCGCTGCAGCGCTTTGGGCATGCGACTGCGCTTTCGCTTGATCCGGATAGACGAAGGTCACCCGGTACATCTCCTCGTCGTTGCCGAACTTGGCCTTCAGCGGCAGCACTACGAGGTCGAAGCTGTAGCTGCGCCTGTCGGTACGGATCTCCAGGTTCGAGTTGTGCGCTGCGAGTTGCGGCTTGAGGTACACGTCGTGGTCGCCCTTGTTTGCTACCACCTGCCAGCCGTCCCGATCGCCGGGAGCCACCACTTGAATGTGCTCTTGCGAATCAAGCGCAATGTGCGTTGCAAAGCCGCGTTGCGCCTCGACACGTACGACCGCGTCTGGCCGATAGACCACCTGACGTACCCGGGAATCGTCGGACCAGCCCGGCACGGTATGGGCACGGGCAGCAGGATTTACCGCAACGAGACCCACCAGCGAGAACACCCGCAGCACACGCCATTTCCAGTCGTCTCTCATGGCGTCGCTCCGATTGCAGCCGCCGACGACGCGGGCGGCGTATATTCCGGATCGCGGCTATAGGCTGTGACCTTGAACCCAAACGGATTCGCGATCGCGGCATTTTCACGCGTGAAGACCTGCGGCCGATACGTGTAGGCGAGCGTGATCACGAAACGCTGGGGCGGCTGCGCATTCGCTTCACCGTTCTTGAACGTCGTGCGCTCAATATGGACAACAGCGCGCCCGGGTTCGTCAGGCGGCAACGTGGTCGAGAGAATCCGCACGCGCCGCTCGATGTTCGGCCCGAGCTGCCGGTCGAGCGCGTCCGGGCCGCTATAGATCGAGCGGTAGTCGCGCGCGACCACGTCATCGCTCATGGCCAGCACGTCGTCGTAGTCCATCTGCAACAGGCCCCAGTCATAGCGTTCCCGCTCACGCACGTATGCCTCGACCCAGTGCTTGTCCTGGATTTCCTTCGTATGAACATGTCGCGCATCAAGCACATCGATCACTTGCGCCTCGCCGGTCAGGCGGTCGACCTCGATTGGCATAGGAACAACGCGATAGAACGGGACCATGATGGCAAGCGCCGCCACGCTCAACACAGCGACGCCAACCGCGCCGTAAGCGACATGCCACGCCCGCCGCTCCGACCGCTCCTGCAGATGAGTCAGCGACGCCTCGATATCGAGCACGCGCCCGTAGTCATCAGAGCTGTTCATCGCCCACCTCCTCCGACTGGCGCGTCAGGCAATGCGGAGGAAGCCGACGTTGCCGGAACAGGCGGAACTCGGTTGATCGGTACCCGAAGCAAACCATCCGGCAAAACCGGCTTCGGTGGCTCGAAATGGCATCCGCTAGTTAGTACTACTAAGCTAATAGGGAGCAATACTCTGAGAAAGTTGCGCATTGTCGCCCCCTCAGTTTCCGAACGAAGCCGGTGCCATCTGATCCTGCAATCGGCTGGTGATGCCTGCCCGACTCAGAATCAATTCGCTCTGCTGCTCAGCCACGAGCTTGTCCTCCGTATCGGCGAGCATCCTGAAGAGCTGCAGCTTCGTCATCTCGTCGCCAACCGCCGTCGTCTCCGTCTGCACGCGCGCCTGCAGTTCCGCGATACCTTTCGGATCCTGGGTGACGTCGATCTGTTGCATCAGGCTCTGGATCTGGTTTAGCTCCTGAAGCTCCGTTTGATACGCCTGCATACCAAATGCCTTGTCCTGGAATGGCTTGTTCAGCGCACGCTGACACACCTGCTGGTCGATACCGGCCTGGTCGCCACAGTCGTAGATCTCGCTCGCCGAACGCAAGGCTTGAGCGCTACCAGTGAGCCCCGCGTAACCTCCCTGCTGCACAGCCGTATAGACGCTCTGCCAGTTCGACGGCAGGGAATTCGCGAGCACGGGATTATTCAGCAATGCGCCGAAGCCGCGGGTACCGACGGTTGACTGGTAAATCTGAATTTCCTGCTGAACCTCTTGCTCGAGCTGCCCGACAGTCGCAATGGCCTGGAGTACGTTCTGAGCATCGAAGACCGGGATGCCCTGAGCGTGACTGGAAGAACACAGCATCAGCCATACGATTGCAGCGCCCACGAACTTGAATCGTCCTGTCATGATGACCACCTCAACGTCAAATGCCTTGTTGCCCGAGGTTGGCGCGTGCGATCCGCTGATAGGCCGGCAACGTGCCACCTCCTGAATTTCCCGGTCCACCGCCACCGGAGTCCGTCTTGTCGCGGATCGTGCCGCCAGGCCGTGGTCCGTTCCCGCCACTGGTGAGCGCTCGTCCGATCAAGCTGGCGAGGCGGCGAGATGCCACGCCCGCGACGAACGCGCCAAAGCCCGATAGGGTCGCGCCGCCGGAAAGACCGGATGCGACCGCCGGCAATTGCCAGCCGACCATCGCCAGGAAAACAGCGGTCGCAAACATGCCCAGCGCTGCTCCCCATGCGGCCGAACCCTCGAGGGCGGCCTGGCCGGCAGCGACGAGTGCGCCTGCGTTTGAACCTGGCGGCGCGCTCGTCACCTGAAACGGTGCAAGTTCAGTTGAAAACGCTGTCAGGGCCATCCCGAGAAAGGCCGCCACCAGCACCTGCAACAGCGCGTAGTTCGCGACCTTCGCGGTCCACGCCTCGAAAAAGCGCGCGGTCGGGGCAAACGCTGCGCAGGCGATGAAGACGGGCCCAATGCCGAGCACCAGATCGAGCAGCATCCTCGCCATGACGACTTCGAACGCGAGCACGATGAGGAAGATCGAACCACCGAGGGCCGCAATGAACCCGCACACGATGTCGCCAATGCCGGCGACAATGCCTGAGGGGCTCAGCCCCTCATGGGCCGCCTTCACGGAGTAGGCGTCCAGCACCAGATCGACTTGCTGGTCATAGCAGTCGAGCGTCTGATAGATGCTGGTGGCGCTCGTCGCCGTCACGGCGCTGCCGCTGGCCGAGCCGCAGCCGGGATTGCCTCCGCCGGTCGTGTTCGCTGCATTCTGGATCGTTTGGGCGAGCCCTGCGGTGGCACCATTGATGGCTGTCACCACCTGCTGCTGATAGAGACCACTGCCGAGCGCGAACGCAAGAATGGCTGCAACCTTGAGTCCTCGCCACGCAAAAGCCGGCACTGGCTCCTGTGCCTCGCCCCGCACGATGGCAAGACCATACGCGAGTACCCAGATCGTGACTGCTGTCGTCGCAACCGGAACGAGTGCTCCTGACAACGCGGACGACACGTTCGTCACGTAGGTCGACATGCCGTTCTCGAGCGTGCCGCCGATGGCGGTAAAGAGGCCGCTCATCGCGTCCCTCCCGCCTGCGCCGCTCTACGCCTTGCCAACTGCTCACGGAACACCGGCAGCCAAACATCGGGATCGTCACCCACTCGCGCGCGAATGGCGTCGAGCAGCTCGACGTTATCCGTCGTGCCGGAGAGCACGTCCAGCACGTCGCCAAGGCCCTTGAGATCCAGCCTGCCGATGGCCGACTGATGCCCCTGCTTGACCAGGAACATGCGGCTGTTCTCGCCGAGATTGCGCACGATGTTGAATTCGGCCTCGGTAAGCTTGAACCCGTGGACGTAATCGTCGTGATCGGCCCGTGGATTGGGCAGGAAAAAGAAGGTCCCGCTTTGCTCGATCAGTGCGCGAGCGATGTCGCTTTTCAATACGTCGGCGGGCGACTGCGTGTCAAAGATTCCGAGCCCGTTCTGCTTGCGAATGGTCTTCTGCTTGTTCTTCGCAAAATCGGTGAAGACGGGATCATCGAGCCGCTTCCAGAATTCCGTCATCACGTAGATAAAGCGCCTGCCATCAATTACGCTCTCGGTCCGATGGAGCAGGTACATCGTCACCGGCGTGCAAACCTCCGCGTCGTCGAGGAGTTCAGTGTCGTCAAACCCGAACAGTCCGGACTGCGCAAGCTCAATACGGTCGGTGGGATTGTCGAACACCCAACCAAGCCGGCCACCTGTGCACCATTTGGTAAGACGCGCGTGCAAGCTGTTCTCGCCCACAGTGGGCAGGAGTTGCCGCACCATGGAGAGGCGACGAAGCGGCTTCTCCATACGGGCGACCTCACGAACCGCCCGCGAGACATCGAGTTCGTCTTTCGCAGACAGCAGCGTGCCGGTATCGACGAGCTTGCGCACCAGCCGCTCCCAGAAGTCGAGCACAAACTCGGTCGGCTCCATCTGGAATGGATTCAAGCCCGTCGGCTCGCCACGGCGGAAGACCGTATAGACACCGCCCATTGCACGGATCCCGATCTCGGTGCCGCGGTCCTTGTCGTAAAGCACCACCGTGATGCCATACTTCATCGCCATCGCGAGCAGGAAGAGTTCAAGCACCGTCTTGCCCGCGCCGGCCTGCCCGATGATCTGGGTGTTGGCGAGCGCCTTTTCGTCGGAAGAGTCCTGCTTCTCGGCCGTCACGTGGAAATTCAGATACAGCGGCTGGCCGCTCGGCGTCTTCACGATCGTAATCGCCTCGCCCCACGGATTGCCTTCGCGCTTGCCAGTGGAGAAATTGTGCAAGCTGGACAGGCCACAGAAATTGCGCGACGTGAGCTTCGCCTCGCGCGCCCGATAGCGCCAGTTTCCAGGCAGTTGTGCAAACCACGCCGCATCGGCGACGAGGTCGATGAGTGCAGTCTGGAAACCGACGTCAGCGAGCTGCGTACGAGCCTTTGCGACGTTTCGAGAGAGCGCGTGCAGCGTGTCGCCGAACACCGCGAGTGAGTAGTGATATTCGCCGAGGACGAAATCACCGTTGATCAGATCGTTGAGCGCCTGATCCATGGCCTCGACCTGCGAGACGGCCACATCCTCGCCCGCAATCAACTGGTTGCGCTGCCGCTCGAGCGCCTCCTTGGCGCTCGGTTTGTCGAGAATCGTGAAGCTCTGCGTCTCGATGTATTCGAAGTCGCCATACAGCAGGCCGTTAAGCATTCCCGGTTCGGTGTCTTCCGGGTAGTCCTTCAAATCGAGCATCGCAGCAAAACGGGTCTCGCCGGGCATACGGAGCTCGAGCTTTTCGGCGCCCACGAAGAGGCGTGACGTGGGCAACGCTTCACGGATCGTCCCGGACGGGACCGGCTGGGTCTCCCACGCTCCATTGACGAGATAGCCGAGCAGTTCCAGCGCCGACGAATACCGGCGCGGGCGTCTCGCATACGGACTCGGCTTGCAAAAAACCCCGAGCGCCATCGGGTCGTAAGGCGTGAGCCCCGCCTCCACCTGAGCGGCGAGCTCGCTCATCACCTTGAGGGCTTCGTGCTGGTCACGCCGGATATCGTCGAGCGTGCGACGCGCGGCTCGACTGAAGAGGCGACCCAATGTCGTCCGGTTAGGCCGATAGACGAGCGTGAGGTACAGCTCATTAGCCATCATGCGATACCCGGCAAAGCTCGCGTAGTAACGAGTTGCGAGTTCTTGGCAGAACCGGTTGGCGTACGGAGTGGCGAAGTGATCCCAGACGCGCCGGCGCAGCCGATGCGTCCAGAGCGCTACATGGCCACCGGGCAGTGCCCGCACGAGCTGGTTGAATCCGTCGTGCCGCACGGCGATGTCCGCCGGATCGGCTGCCTCAAAAGAGATTCCTGCGATCTTCCAGATCTGCAGATAGTCGCCTTCGCGGGTCTTGATGACTTGATCGGTCACGTGGGCCGAATACGGGATCGTGCCAGCGATCGGCACTTCCCGGTTGGCGACAGCGACGAATTGAGGGGCAACGCGCATGTCACGCCCTCCCCTTAAGCCGCACCGGCGTGTAGGCATGCGTGCCCCAAAACCGCCGGTTTCTTTGTTGAAACCGCATCCGAAGACGCAACGCGTACTGCGCAAGGCGCTGGTCGTCGTGGCGCGTGACCATGCGCATCGCCACGAACACCGGAATCATCGAGAACAGGATGCCGACGCCCAGTGGGGGACTCGCCAGCAACGCCCAGATGGCCGGAATCAGCATGCCGCCGCCGGTGATAAGAGCCGGCACAAGCGGCACACCCCACAGCATGGCGGGACGCGTACAGCCCTTGAAAACGGGATCTTTGAGAGAGTTCATGATTCGTCGCCCGAAGATCAGCCGCCCGTCGGGATCAGCATGCCGGCAATGACCGTCGCGCAGCCGACGAATAGTCCGCCAATGAAGACGTTGGCGATGTCGCCAAAGCGCGCGTGCTGGAACATCATCCGAAAGCCCGCCCAGATGATCGAGATCGAGCAGATCACTCCCCCAACGCCAAGTAACGTCGTCTGGATCGTGCTCAGCAGCGTGTTGACCTGCGACAACTGCGCCCAGGCCGGGGATGCGACGAACAACACCGAGATGGTCAATGAGACCGTTCTGGCCCACTGTCGATTCGCGCTTATTCGACGCGTCGATCCGTGCCCCATCCATGCTTTGATTCGCGCTCGCAGTTTCATCGCTTGCTCCCATCTAATTCCCCGGCGTCAATTGCCCCATCCATCCGGTCAACGCCTTAGAACACCACGGCGCTCTCAACTGGCTCTTCGCTTCGCTCTGGCGACGGCAGTTCCCTACGGTCCAACTCTCGTCGGGAATCGGTTGCGCGCTTAGGTTGAATACGGCTGACGGACGAATCGCTCGTTACCGGGATGACAGGAATCGGCGCGATGGCCGGAACGACGACCGGCGTCGCCGGAACCGGTTGCCGCGCGTCATTCACGACGCGCTCGACATAACCGCTACGAAAGCCGGTCGAGAAGTCCCCACTCGCGTAGCAGGACAGACTCGCGCGAAGCGCCGCCTGCTCGTCCGCATGCGCGCGACGAGCCAGCTGGAAGCACCCCTGCAGAATCGCAGCACACGCAGCCAGGTTGCGGCACGGATCAAACGCGGTCCGCTCGGTCAGGCCGTACCGTGGCCAGTTGGCGCGATTGATCTGTGCCAGCCCCACACTGAAGCGCCAGCCACTCGCGCTTAGCGAGTGCGCCGTTGCCATGGCTTCCGCCTCGCTGGACGGTTGCCGCATCAGTCGCCCATGCACCACGCCAATCGCGTACGGATTGAACCCAGACTCGGCACGCACCACCGCGGCCATCGTCGTCGGCGAAATCTGCGGGGCGCATTGTTGCGTTAGCGTCAGGAAATCGAGCGGCATGATCAGTGCCCCCCGCCCAATCCGCTGTCCTGCTCCATCTGTTGCAGGAAGAGCGTTGCAGACTGTGTCGGGTCGTAGGGCACCTGCGTGCTGCCAGCGCCGTAAAATTCGGTATCTGTGGTGCCCATTCCGCCCACGTCCCACCAGACGCGGGTAAAGAGCTGGTTGTTGATGTCGACGTTGATCGCGCCGGCGGCTCGGCACAACAGCTCGCTTTGCTCAGGTCCGCCCCAGTACAGGAGATCTTCGCGGCAATAGCCACTGCTGGCGAAGGTGTTGCTCGCGGATGTGCCTTGCGATCCCCCGGCACCGAAGTCGCAGGTTGGGAAAGGATCGCCGTGACGCAGCGCGCGCCACAGCCTTTCGATCGGTGGAACGCATTCGCTGTATTGCTCGGGACCACCCGGGTTCGACAGACAGAGAATGACCTGACAACCCCAGTCGTCCGCACGTGCAACACCCGGCACAAAAAGCGCGCCGCCCGAGAGTAAGGCAAGGCCCAGCCACCACCCGCGCATCGCTCCTTGCATCGCGGTTCCACCGCGACTCTTCCACGCTATGAGACACGTCTTCATGATCTGTCTTCCATCGATTTGCACCGATGCAACAAGACAGATGCGCGGAAAAAGGAACCCGCGGCGCCGGGGAGGCTTACCGCGGGCTCAAGGGGGATCGGACTTCTGCATCAGATCGAGACTGGCTGTGTGCGCATACGTCGGTACATCGGGGCCGCTCGCGCGCACTCGGTCGTGCTCTCGCACGTTGACCGGAATAAATTGTTCAGTTACTTCGGCGACGTCACGCCTTCGCTGCCAGCAGGCTCGCGAGACTCTGCTTCGCAGAAGCAAGTTCAAGCTCGTATCTATGCCACGGACGCCGCGGAATCCTAAGCCGCCGGCAAATCACTTCGCGCCCCGCGCGCCACTGATACGCCATACGAAGCAGCTCCTTTTGGCAAGGTGCCAACCGCTGCCACGCACGCTCGACAAGAGCGGCGTCAATTGGGTCGTATCGGCCGCGAGATGCGCTTGCCCAGTTATCCAGCCGTGCATCGATCGACGAGACAGCTCGCGGTTCATTCATCGCGGGCCTCATCTTCGGATCGCGAGGCCCGATATCCGGCCGGGTCCTCGAGAAACCGCTCGATATCGGCAGCGCGCCAGCCCACAGCCCGCTCGCCAAGCCGAACCGGACGTGGGAATGTCCCTTCCTGCATTCTCTGATAGATGGTGGAGCGCTTCAGGCCGACTTCGATTTCGACCTGTGTGCGGCGTAAAATGGCACCCGCTGCTCGCAATTGCGCTGGCATGTTCAACCTCCAACTGCCTGGTCCGTATGAGCTACTGCATGGGTCCCATTGAAGCAGTGGATCACCCTGACGGGCAATTCCGTCATGCCGTCAGAACATACCGTCAGAGACCTGGCATCAACGGTGGCGACCGTCCAGTTCGTTGACCGAATCGGGCCTCAGCGCGGCGGCGAAAGTCTGCGCACTGCGTGACGCTTCCCCGTTGGCTTGTGCTTTCAAACCGAGCTTTTCGTCTATGGCGCGTGCAACGGTAGAAGATTTAGGCGGGTGATCCGGATCCCAGTCCGACCAGTGCTCACGCATCACGTCGAAGAGCGCCTCGAGAGTGCGCGTGAGATGCGGAAGATGCACGACGACACCGTGTGCCGTCTCGTCCGCGAACGAAGCGGTAGCAGAGGCACCACCGGAAAGCCCCTGTACGCTCGCTTCCGTGGGTGTACCGGACGCAGATGACCGCTCGAGTTTGCGCTCAAGATGCGACGTCCAGACGTGATGCATGAGGACCGTCCGAGCGAGCGCAGTTTCCAGCAATGCGATGCGGCGGTCACGTTTTCGCAGGCGCTCGGTCAGGCGCTCGATCAGCGCCCGGCATGCTTCGGTTTGTCGGCGCCAGTCGTCCAAGTGCGGCGGCATATCGGTTTCCCGCGCGCTTTCTTCCGGACATTCATTGGTCGATTCGGACATGCTTGCTGCTCTCCGGCTTCGGGCGAGAGCCTCCGATACCGGCGTCGCTATTCCAATATCAACGCAACGGGATCTGACATGCTGGCACTCGCTCCTTGATGGCCCATCATTTCTCTACTTTTTCTAAAGAAAGATCCTATTGAATAGGATGCGCTCAGGCAAGCCGTAGCCACCCACATCGAATCGATCTGTTTGCGGTCAAGAAAAACTAACCGACGATTTGAAAAAAGCCGCAGCCGCAGTTTTCTCGACCGAACCATTACGTGAAAGAATCGGCGGCGATTTCGTAAAGCAATGCCATCGCGTCATCAGCCGATCGACGGGAATGAGGAGGTAATCATGGTGATACCGGCAATCACATTGCACGGAACCGCGGCGTCGGCAAGCTCGCGGCTGATAACCGCGATCAATCCAACGGCCTCGGGACTGGAGTGCACAGACAGGGTAATGAGACGGGCCTCGAACGCATAAGAGAGACCCAAGCGGTCCACTTCTGAGCGCTCGACCACGCCTGTCAGTCCTTCCTGCTCGCGCATGGTACAGAACGCCCGCAACCTGCCCCCAGAACAAAGTCGAGAAACGAACAGTAGACGTAGATGGCCTCGGCCATCATAGGGCGGAGCACCGCGCATAGTTTGATCAGGTCTTATTCACCCCCGGTTTGCCTCTCGGTACCTTCGCAATTCATCCCCTGCGACCGGGCGCATCTCAAAGACGCCTTGCTCCTTTGCTTGCTCGGTTTCTCCGCAACCGCTCTGCATGGCGGGTGTCGGATGGAGATGATGCCACAGAGCGTGTAGCCGGCTCGAGACCTTGCCCGGCAGCCAATGTCCTTTCTACCCGGGTTCGCGACGTAGGCACGGTTGCGTCAAAATCCGCCGCGCCTCACGCAGGATTGCGTCGCTGATCGCGCGCGCTGCGGGCAGCGCCGACTTCCAGTGATGCCAATAGAGGCTCACTGCAAGCTTGCTATACGGCGCGAGTACCACTAGGTCGCCAGAATGAATCAAGGGTTCGACCTGCAGAGCTGGCACGAGACCGTATCCGACGCCCATGCAGATCGCCATCAGCAATGCCTCCGGAGACGGAAAGTGATGCGTGGCATAGCCCGTTACGGGAAAGCCGAGCACTTGCTCCAAGAATTTGGCGTGCAATGCGTCCTTCCGGTTGAACAATACCGCCGGGGCAGCCAGCACATCTCCCAGGTTCAGCCCGTGAGCAAAATTCGCTTCGACAAATGGCGGTGTCGCCACGCATTGATATTCCATCGCCCCGATCGGTTCCGCCACAAATCCGGGCGGCGCAGCACGCGCTGTCGAAATGCACCCCATCGCCTCGCCGCGAGCCAATACAGACAACGTATGATCCTGATCATCGACGATGAGTTCGAGCGCGACGTTTTCTTTCGCAATGGCGCAAGCGACGGGTCCAAACCATGTCGCCAGCGAGTCGGCGTTGACCGCAATACCAACCCTCACCCGGCTACCGGCACAGGGCTTCATTCGCTCCAGGGTATCGGCCTCCAGAAGCTTTTGCTTCTGAATGTGCTCGAGAAGCCGCTCGCCGGCGTGAGTCGGCGTCATACTCTTGCGGATAAGCAACCTGGTTCCGAATTTGTCCTCCAGCGAGATGATCCGCTGAGAGACAGCTCCTCTTGAAACGTTCAATAACTTTGCGGCCCGACCATAATTGCCGGTCTCGACGACGACAGCAAACGTTTTGAGTTGCAGGGAATCGAAGTTCATGAAATGGGTTGTGTGTTTTGCGCCACACGGCCGTGTCGATAAGTCCCTTGCATGCACCGGGACACATGTCGCAGTGGAGGCGGACTCCCGCCCCGAAGCGCATTGAGTCGCCGATTCCCGCACCACCCGACAGTGCTGACGATCGACTTTCCAGATCGCCGACTGAAGACCAGCAGAACACCCGGACACGGATCTCCACGTTGCACTCGATTCAGCGGCCTCGGGCATGAAGGTTACGCTGGAATGCGATTGCTCCCGTATCTCGCTTTGGAAAAAGCGACGTTGTACACATTTGCGCGACACCGCAGTAACACGCGCCATCCTTTCCTATGATCAAAGCTCCTTGCTGCCATTTCTGTGCGCTGGACGAACGATCCATCGACAGGTGGCGCGTTCGTTAACCACGGAGATTATCCATGAATCACCACGCCGTGATGAGCGATCAGGATTTCATCCGCTCGAGCTTCCCGGAATGGAGCGCTATCCAAAAGAACATGACATCCCCTGACGCGCTCAGGGTGAGCATCGATATCTTTTTCGACTGGCTGTGCGTTGCCCTGGCCATGTTATGCCTGCATCGTTTCGGATGGTGGTCGGCCCCGGTCACCGTCGTATGGATCGGGAACCGGCAACGCGCGCTCGGCAACCTCCTTCACGATGCCGCACACCGCAACCTCGCACGATCGTTTCAACTCAACGACTCACTCGCGCGGCTGTTCATCGCGCCGGCGCTGTTCAACAGTCTCGCGCTCTATCGCGAACTCCACGCCCGTCACCACGCCTGGCTGGGAGACCCCAAGCGCGATCCTGATTACATTGCCCTACATCGCGAGCCAGGTTACGCGTGGTGGCAGCCTTACTGCAGGGCGCTCGTCATGCCTGCCGCGTGGTTGAGCTCCCTGTTTGGTCATCTACACCTATTAAGGCTGAGCTTCACAAAGTGGTTTGGTATCGTTGCATGGTGGACCCTCCTGCTCGGCGTCATGTCGCTCGTGCTGGGACTGCATGCGGCGACGTTCTTCCTTGGTGCGTGGATGCTGGCGAGGGCCACTGTCTTTCACCTCATCACCACATTTCGCGAGCTTTGCGATCATTTCGGCCTACTTCCCGGCGGGATATTCAATTACACGCGGGATGTCTCTTCGCGCAGCCTCTGGCGGTGGATCATTCATCCGCACAACAACGGCTATCACCTCACGCATCATCTCATGCCATCGATTCCCTATCATCGTCTCGCTAACGCGCAGCGCAAGCTTCTGGAGTTGCCCGCCTTCGTTGGCCTGGCCAAGGTTTGCCACACGTATTTTCGCGGCGCTGACGCGGTCGTCCATGAATGGGAACTCTCTACTGGAGGACGCCATGACGCAACGTAAGCTCAGTGCCGTCGGTGTCGGTACACTACTCGTCTCGGCTAGCTACGGCGTCGCATTCCTGCTCGGCTCCGGCGAGATGGCCGTCCGCGGCGGGATGGCGGGCAGCCTGTATGCGATCGTGACGGCGTTCGGCATGCTGGTGCTCGCGCTTGCCGCGCCAGCACTGTGGCGGACACGCCAACTCATCTGGGACGCGTTCGGTGAGCGCTACGGGTCGGCCGTGCGCAAGCTCGTGGCACTCCTCTCTCTGGTCTGGATGTCCGGCGTGCTCGCCGCCCAGATCCACGGTGGCATCGCCGTGCTTGTTGCGGCGGGTCTCCCTGCAACCCATGCGCTGGCAGTGATTGCCGCTGCGTTGCTGGTAATGTCTTCGATTGAACTCGGCATGGCCGCGACGCTCTTCGCGAGTTGCCTGATGGCGACGAATATTGCGCTCCTGCATTCGCTCGCCGCGTCCAACGGCGTGCCAACGTACCTTCATGCATGGCCGTCGTTCATCGGTCAAATACGCACAGCGCCACGGGCGGAGACTCTGGTGACCATCGCCGCAGTGGGGTTCCTGGTGATCACTGGATCGGACTATCAACAGTTCGTCATTGCGGCGCGCCGACCGCGGGATGCATGGGTCGGCTGCGTGCTTGCCGGTGTCTTTCTCATGGTGACGGGCTTTCTTCCGGCCGCCACTGTTATCGCAGCACTCCACGCCGGCAAGCTGATCGGTCTGACCGATGCCGCCAGCGCTATCCCCTGGCTAATGCTGCAAACCGGCGGGCCGTTGGGATCTCTGTGCATCAGTGTAATTCTGCTTGCTGCGCTCGGCTCGGGCACCGCGATCACCCGCGCGATGGCATGCGCATCAGAAGGGTTGCTGCCCGGCAATGATCGCCATGACCACTGGTGGCGCCTGCTGATCATCGCGTCGGGATGCGCAATCGCGACTGACGGCCAGGCGATCGTCTCGACCATCGTCTCGTTAAACGTCATTTATGTTGCGGCTGTCGGATTACTGTTTGTCCTTCAACAGGCCGGACGACAGGTCGCGCCACGTTGCGCATCCATAATGCTGGTTTCGGGGGCCATAGTTTCGTTACTCGTTGCGGTAATGACCTCCAGCGGTATAGGCGGTCTTCCTCTCTGGCTCCCACTTCCGGCCGGGATCACCGCGTCCGCTTGCGCGCTCTTCGCATGGCAGCTCGCCACGCTTCGCC
Source organism: Trinickia symbiotica (assembly GCF_003028655.1). Lineage (GTDB taxonomy): Bacteria > Pseudomonadota > Gammaproteobacteria > Burkholderiales > Burkholderiaceae > Trinickia > Trinickia symbiotica_A. The sequence goes on along the minus strand of NZ_PYUC01000009.1, from coordinate 33,776 downwards.
GCAGCGTCGGGTCATGAAAATCGGGCAACCTAGTACAACAGCCGGAGGGCCCCTGGCGCGCTCCGGCGACGCTTGCGATGGGCAGCGCTCCCGAGCGCTTCAACGACGCTCCGCTACCGAACTCATGGTCCCGCGTGCAATTTCATCACCCGCGTCAGCGGGAAGACGGCGGACGAGTGGAATGGAACCGAGCGAGAAAACGCCGGCGACGAGAAACGCGAGCCAAAAGTCCGGCGACATGACATGGGTGTGACCATGCACGGCGCGGGAGATCTGCAGAATGATACCCCCGACAGCGACCCCGAGGCCCAGCGACGTCTGCTGCACGACGCTGCCCAGGCTCGTGGCACGGCCGACATCGCTGCCGGCGATATCGGCATACATGAGTGAATTCAGACTGGTGAACTGTAGTGCGGAGAAAAAGCCACCAACAAGGACGATAAACCAGATGGCTGTGTGCGAAGTGCTGGGGGAAAAAGTCCCTAAGGCGGCAAGCGCGATGCTTGAGAGCGCTGCGTTGTACACCAGCACAGTGCGAAATCCAAGCCTGCGAAGCGTCAGGGACGTCAGTGGCCGCATGAACATGCTTCCAAATGCTGAGGCGCAGGTGATAAGACCCGACTGAAATGCCGTCATCCCAAGCCCTTCCTGTAGCGAGAGTGGCAGCAGGAAGGGCACCGCGCCATATCCAATGCGAAACATCGAGCCGCCGAGCACGCTCGCGCGAAAGGTGGGAATCTCGAAAAGTCGCAAATCCAGTACCGGCAGTTCAGCGCGTCGCGCATGGAGCACGTAGAGCCCGAGCGGAACGCTACCTGCAAGGAACATCTGCCAGGCGGTCGAGTCTGCGACAAGGTCACTGCCCACCAGCGAGAGTCCGAGTAGCATAAGCGACGCCCCCGATGCTGAAAGGACGGAGCCTGTCCAGTCAAACGCGCCTGGGTCCGGCTCCTGCGTGCTCGCAATGTAGCGACTGCTCAGAAACATGCCCAACACCCCGATCGGCACGTTGACAAAGAACATCAGCCGCCAGTGCAGATAGGTGGTGATGAAACCGCCTAGAAGCGGAGCGATGACCGGTCCGACTATCCATGTCACGCTCAACCAGTTCATGGCGCGCAGAAATTCGCTCCTGGGCAAAGCTCGCACAACGATAATGCGGCCTACCGGCACCATCATCGCACCGCCGATGCCTTGTACGAAACGGGCGAACGTGAACATGTGCAACGAGGACGATGCGGCGCACATAAGGGATCCACTGACAAAGATGCCAATAGCCGTTCGGAACACCGTTCGTGCGCTGAAACGATCGGCGAGCCAACCGCATACTGGAATGAAAACGCCAAGGCTCACCACGTAACTTGTGATCGCGATTTTCAGCGAAACCGGATCACTTCCAAACCCGCGCGCCATCGCAGGCAGTGCCGTAACGAGGATGTTCGCATCCACGGCTTCCATGAAAAAAGCGCAAGCTACAATAAGCGTCGAGACGAAAGCCCCCGGAGCCCGCGCCGAATTAGGGTGACCGGGCCCGCCAGGTTCACGCGCCACCTGCAGCCTCCTTCGTTGCGCCTGCCTGATCCAGGCTCCGGCGTGCAGCTTCCACAACCAGCTTGCTGATTTCTGCAAGCGGCTCAGGTTCCTCCTTCCAGCGATGCCAGTAAAGATCAATCGGCACATCGTGTCCTGGAGCAACTGCCACCAACTTGCCAGACTGTATTAACGGGTCGGCCTGCATCGCCGGCACGAGGCCGTAGCCGAGGTCATCGAGAATCGCATCGAGCAACGCCGTTGGCGACGGAAAATAATGCTTGAGGTATCTGCTTACGGACATCCCGAAGCGCGACTCGAGAAAGATGTCGTGAAGCGTGTCCTTCCGGTTGAACAGTACGGCTGTGGCCTTGAGCACTTTCTGCAAGATCACACCATCAGCAAAGTGCTCGGCCATAAATCGGGGTGTCGCCACACATTGATAACGCATCTGGCCAACCGGTTCGGCCACGAAGCCGTCAACCGCCTTTCGCTGCGTTGACAGGCAGCCCTTGACGTCACCGCGCGCAAGGGCTTCAAGCGTATGGTCCTGATCGTCAACAACGAGCTCGAGCGCGACGTGACGACGGGCAAGTTCCCGCGCCACGGGACCAAACCACGTGGCGAGTGAATCAGCATTCACGGCTAGCGCCACAGCCGTGGTGGCCACACTGCCAGGCACGACGCGTCGAAGCAGCGCGTCATGCAGAAGTCGCACCGACATGTAATACCGCAGGACTTCTTCTCCCGCCTTTGTCGGCGCCAGCATTGGTTCCCGGATTAGCAGCCGTGTCCCAAGAGTCTCCTCAAGATCGATGACCCGACGTGAAGGCACGCCACGCGATATATTTAAAGCTTCCGCGGCCCGTGTGAAATTCCGGTATTCGACCACTGTGGCAAACGTTTCGAGCTGAATCATATCCAACACAATATCTGCTTTCACCTCCACTCCTCGACGTCTTCGATAACTCACCTGGAAAGGGACACATCTCAGGCGCTCGCAAGGCCTCGCGAGAACTTGTGAATATCACCCGTCAAATCAGATTCCTTAAAACAGCCACCGTAAAAGTCCCGTGCAGCGTAGGTTCGATCGAGCGAATCTCTTTCGGACTCACCGGTCGTCGATCGAGCCACCCTACCGCCGCAGCGCATTGACTTTCATCGCTGCATTAAACGCCTGCCGGGTCGCGCAGAAATGCAGGATTCGACGCGGCTCGTGATCGAACTGAATGTCCTCGCGAGCAGCAGGGGAAAGAGGCGTTTGCGCACAGCAATTGCCATTTGCGCGGTTAGCTGTATTTGTGCCGGCCTAGCCGGGCGCACGGCTATTCCAGACTTCCGCTTTACTGGCGGACAGTTGTCCGCCATTCGCAAACGATGCCTCCATGGCTGCATACCGGTCCATTCGAGAACGACGACACGATAACCTCTGCACGCGAGGGCATAAGCAGTCATGAAGCCAGCGATACCGGCGCCGATGATCGGGACGATGGCGATTCTTGACATGGCATGGCTCAGTGGTGTTGATCATCGCCGGCCCCAAAAAACCGGCGCATACGCCCCGTCCGTCCATGAACCTGGGAGGTTCGCCCGTCCCCTTGCAACAGCGACGGGCTCCCCTTCGGTGGGCGCATTTGGCGCCTCTCTCCAGATGTTCCCGCAGTGCGGTCCTTTTGCCTGAGAGTCTCCGGGGCGGTTGCTCCGTCGGCGTCGTCTCGATGGACGACCTCTCCCGCGCTGCAACAATCGAACAGCGTTAGCCTATGCCGAATAAACTGCCAATGGCTCACCGAGAGCTGTCATATCCAGTTCGACTCCCAGACCGGCCCTACCGGTTGGACGCAGTATCCCATCCGAGAGGATTCCACCTTCGACGCCAAGCTTGAAGTCGCTTTCGGGGAAAGCGTATGTTGCAAAGATGCCGTCGCGTGGGATCACACTTGCTAGGTGTGCCGAAGCGGCTCTCGCTATTGCGCTGCCGGACGTATCTTCGATCCTCACTTTCACGCCGCCACTAGCGGCAATTGCGATGAGATCAAGGACCCTGCTGGGTCCGCCGACATGCGAAAGCTTAGTGACCACGCCATCAAGCGATCTTTCATAAACCGCGCTTAAAAGGTCTTCTGAATCGTTTATGACCTCGTCGAGCAACATCGGAAGCCCAATTCGTGAACGGACATAACGCGATTCCGCATAGGTCTTACAGGGCTGCTCGATCCAAATATCTTTTCCGTGCGTCAGATCCAAAATACCATTGACTACTCGAATCGCTTGTTCGCCTGTGCATCTGCGATTCGCATCGATAGTTACCCGTTCCCCCGGTGCGATGCACTTTATGAGCGAACGGAGGCGATGCACGTCCTCCTCGAAACCGCGGCCCATCGATAGCTGAAATACCTTTGTTCCGCGCCTGCGCATTGCCTCCAGGTTCGCGACCATCTCTTCCGGCTCTTCCGGCCCAATCGTCTCGAATACCGGCACGCCATCATTTTGCTTTCCTCCGAATAACGCATAACAGGGAAGATTTGCAGCTTTTCCCAACAGATCCCATGCGGCGACATCAATCGCCGATTTTGCCTCAGGAAAGCCATTGAGTGTGTCATCCATCGCCCGGTAGATTGCTCTTGGCCCAACGGCGTCAACACCGACGAGAGCCTTAGCCAGAATACTGAGCCCGGCTCGCGCGCTTTCCGGCGTCGACGGCAAATAGGTAGGCCTTAACGGGCATGTCTCGCCGACTCCGAAGAGACCGGCATCGGTTTCCAACACGACCACAGTGCTATCATTCACGCGATCTTCTACCGGTTTTGGCCGAAATGTGTAGTCTCCAGCTCGATACTGGAACTTATAGCTATAAAGAGCAATTTTGCTGATCTTCATATATGTCTCGATGGATTCCGGCTGTCGCCGCGGCTGAACCGGTGATTTTTAACGATAGACAAACACACGGCTCGTTAATCTTTTACAAAAGCAATTTTTCCTCATATGGAAAGGTGGAGAGCAATTGATACCCACCTTCCGTCACTAGTATCTGTTGCTCAAGCTTTACCGCCTCTGCATCGTCGTCAGGGGCAATGAGTGCCTCGACACAAAGAGTCATATATTCATGCAGCGGTTCATCTTTCCCTGTCCCGTCATAGTCATATGGATAGCGAATAGACGGATAATCATAGGTGAGGCCGAAGCCGTGCATCATGCTCATGTAACGTCCCTTAATACAATTGCTTGGCAGCCTAAAGCATTTGTCTACGATTTCACCGATTGTCACACCCGCTTTGATTATGCTGAGATTGTGCTCAATATGCTCGACAGCCAGTTTGTACATGTCTCGTTGTTTATCGGACGGTCGACCCGGCCCACAAAAGAAAGTACGTGAAAAGTCGACGAACGTACCAAACGGCCCTATCATGTCGGTGTCAAAATGAAATAAATCACCGGCGCGGACGCGACGATCACTGTGCTCTTGGAGACCAGGATTTGTTCCCCCGCCAGATTTGGCAAGGCGCAAATCGCACCATTCTCCGCCCATCGCTATATTTGTCTGATGCAGGTGAGAGAAAACCTCGTTTTCAGTGACTCCAGGCCTCAAAGCCTCTCTCATTTTGAAGGCGCCTGCTTCCCCCACCGAGATTGCAATCGAGAACAACGTTATCTCGTCGGGACTTTTGATGGCTCGAGCAGCATACATGATACTGTCGGCATCCATTATTTTAATGCCTTCCTTGAGAAGCGCTGAAATCGCTATTGCAGGAAGTCGATCGACCGGCAAACGCAAATCATGTTCGCCATGTTCACGAAGTATTTGCGCGATATCTTTTGCCCACAGGCTTGCACTTTGGACCGCCGCCGGTCCTGATTTGGACATATTCGCGTCGCTCGGCCGGATCTCAGTGATGGTTTCCAAGGCAGGCAACATCGGCCTCCAATGATCGCGAGAGAACGCAATGCAGCCCTTCTCCGCCGAGACGATCAGGCCTCGATAAGGATGCCGCTGTTGCTGAACTTGTTCCAGCGCGATGCCTGATGCGTATCGCATGTTCACTGCGTCAAATAGAAGAATTGCTGGAAGACCAGCTCTTTTTAGCTCGTCCTGAACGCGCTTCAAGCGGTATGCTCTAACGCCAGCCATATCGATTTGCGGTGCGTAGTCAACAAGGCTCACTCCTGGGGTGTTCTTTGCCAAATATTTTCGATCCGGCACGGTGCGGAAATTGCGTTTCGCAGGATCTACCCATTCTGTTTTCGACATAAAAAACTCCCATAGATTAAAGTCGCAGTTCACCGCAACTAGAAGGTGTTAGGCAATTCCGGCGAGAAAAAAACACAGGGGCCTTAGCAACGGATATATCGCATGAAGAAGGGCATTTCGCCGTTGCTCGCGGTGCATGTGACGCGCGCGAGAGTTATGGCGTGACGGTGCGGTTGCGTCGCTCGGCTGACCTTCTAATAACCTGGATAAACGTGAGCGCGACAACAGCGGATACTGTTAGCATCGTCGACACGGCAAGTACTCGTGGGCTTAAGTCCTCGCGGACCCCAGTCCACATTTGCCGGGGGATCGTCGTAGTGTCGCCACCGCCTATAAACAAGACGATGACGAGTTCGTCAAATGACGTTACAAATGCAAGAACGGCGCCACCAATGACTCCCGGGAGAGCCAGCGGCAAGGTGACCGTGAGAAACGCAGACACGGGGTTAGCCCCGAGATTCTGTGCGGCTTTAGTTAGCCGCGAGTCGACCATTGACAGAGCAGCCCTGACAGAAATCAGCACATATGGAGACGCGATGGCGGCATGGGCGAAAATAATTCCTGTTCTGGTCTCAAGCAACCCAAGCTTTGCATAGAGGAAGTAGAGACCGGTCGCTAGCACAATCGTTGGAGCAAAGATTGGCAGAAGCAACCCCGCCGAAACGAGCTCTTTACCAGGGAAACGCGCTCGCTCCATACCGAGTGCCGCCAACGTACCGAGAACGGTTGCGATAGCGGTAGAGAACAGCCCAATGAAGAGGCTGTTCCACAAAGCAAGTTGCCAATAACGGCTGCCGATCACCTCTTCGTACCATTGAAGCGAGTAAGCAGAAGGGCTCAACCTCAGCATACCGGGCGTGAACGAGAAGTAGGGCAACGCGTTAAAAGAGAGAGGTATGATCACCAAAAGAGGTAATAGCAAAAAGGCAAAGATTAAAACGCAAAGCACTACGTACGAGCGCCATGCGAACCTCAACGCAGTTGATGAATAGTAGCTGTGTCTCATTATGCAAATACCTTTCCGCCTCGGGCGACTCGCCCTGCATAAAAAACATATATGCCCAAAACCAGCGCAAACAGCAGTGAAGAGAGCGCTGCCGCAAGGCCCCAATTAAGACTGGTTTGCATGTGATACGCAATGATGTTTCCAATGAATGTCCCGTGTGCACCGCCTACGAGCGCTGGTGTTGCGTAAAAGCCAACGGAAAGCATAAAAACAAGGGTTACGCCACCTGCAATGCCTGGTCTACTCAGCGGCACGAAAACGGTTGCGAAGGCGCGTAAGGGATGCGCTCCGAGCGACGTCGCGGCGCGCATCTGTGACGGTGGAATTTTCAACATCACGCTGTAGAGAGGAAGAATCATGACTGGCAGAAGGACATGAACCATCACAATCAGTGTCCCGGACATGTTGAAGATCATCGAAAACCGCCGATCGGGCGCGAGCAGTCCAAGCGCCATAAGAACCTTGTTGACTACACCTTCCCGCTGTAGAAGGACAATCCATCCGGTGGTCCGCACTAGTGCGGAAGTCCAGTAAGGAATGAGTACTGCAGTCATGCAAATGCTGGCCTTTGATGGCGACAGCTGACACATCAGGTAAGCAACCGGATATCCAAGAATTAGACATGCAAGACAAATTGCTCCGCTCATCCATATCGTGCGCCAAAAGGTCCTAAGATTTACGAAAGATCCATCGTCCACAGGGACGATTTTATCGTTGGGACTTCTCACAAGGTCGAGCGCACCGAGGTACTTATCGGGGTAAACAGAGCTTAAGCTAGATTTCAGTACTGACCAGGTATTGACGTTCCGCCATGCCGGATCTGATCTGACTAAGGCATCTAATGGGGATATGGCACTTGATCGAGATACCGCAGTTGCCGCCGATCGCAACAATTGCGATGCCATCGGCATGCGATCCTTCATTCGATCACCAACTTTGCTCAATTGATGCTGTTTTTCTGCTTGAGTGATTTCTTGAGCGAAATCGGAGACGATAACCTCATTCGGCAGGCCTTGCGCAGGCTGCCACTGCTTTAAGTCGTCTTTTGTTTTTGAAAGAATCAGTGATGGCTCCGGATCATAAAAACTGCGGCTCATCATTATACCGATGGGCAAAAAGAAGAAAAAAGACATGAAGGCGATTAGCGGTGTCAGCAAAACGATCGTTCCTATGGAGCCGTTAAGCGAAATACGCTTACGGCCAGCAGAAGGCACTTCGTGTTGGCTGATAAGGACTGCCATTGCGTTTCCTTTGCTAATAAGTCAATGATCGACCTGAAAAGTACTTCACCGTGATGCGGACCGATCGCATGAGGAAGCCCATGCCGGCCTTCAACTGTGTCGCTGAAAGGCACACGCTTCGTCCCGAGACCAGCTGACCGATACTGATTCGCCTGGCTGAAAGGCTGTAAATCGCCGAGCGTTCGAGTGCTTCACCAAGATCTCACCGCCACCCACAAGCCGCATCTGGAACCGGGAATAGTCGCCGAGATATGTGACTTCGGCCACGATAGCTTGAAAGCAATTATCGTCCTCCGGCGCACCTCCGACGGACGTGACATGGATCTGTTCCGGACGGATAGTTACCGTCGATAATTGCCCTGTGACTGAAACATCTCCGCGTCTGCATTTCAGCGTGCGATCGTTTCCGAATTCAACAACGCAGTAATTTCCTTCGAAGGCCTTTAATGTACCGTTAATCCTGTTATTTTCACCAATGAATCCTGCCACGAAGGCATTCGAAGGTTGCTCGTAAAGTACTTTCGGAGGCGCGAGCTGCTGCAACGCGCCATTGTTCAGCACCGCAACGCGATCTGACATCACCATCGCTTCTGATTGGTCATGTGTCACATAGACTATCGTGACGCCGACCTTGGTGTGCAGTCTTTTTATCTCGTACTGCATTTCGTCTCTCAACATCTTGTCGAGCGCTCCCAGCGGCTCATCCATTAGCACAATCTCGGGGTTGAACACCAGAGCGCGAGCCAAAGCAACACGTTGTTGTTGTCCACCCGAAAGTTGCACGGGCCGCCGTTGGGAAAAGGCGCCAAGTTGAACCATATCGAGCGCTTGTTTAACCCGCTCTTGAATGTCGCTTCGCTGCACTCGGCGGACCTTCAACGGATAGGCGATATTCTCAGCAACAGTCATGTGGGGGAACAATGCATAGTTTTGAAAGACCATGCCAATGTTGCGCCTGTACGGGGGCGTTTCGTGAATAGGACGACCTCGCACTTGGATCCTTCCCACGGAGGGGCTTTCGAAGCCGGCGAGCATCATGAGAAGTGTTGTCTTACCGGATCCTGAGGGGCCGAGCATTGTCAGGAACTCGCCGGGTAGAATATCGAGGTCGAAGTTTTCGATCGCAAAATTCCGGCCATCGTAGGACTTCGCGATATTCTGATAGCGCACTAAGTATTTTTCGTCAGCAGCTTGCAGCACGGATACCTCGCGTTTTTCTTGCGAAGAAACTTGGTAACAGTTATCCACAGAGAGACCTGAGCTCTGTTCTATTTCAAAGCCAAGCAATCACTTCTGCAGCCAAGCGTTGAACCGAATATTCAGTTCGTCCGAGTACTTAGACCAAAAGGTGCCGTCGTCGAACACGGAAGTACTTGAACCCGCCTCGGCGCCTAAAAGACTTTTTATTACCGGTGCGTCAGTAGGATCGTAGTCAACCGCCTTCATCGCCGACCGGCGTACCGGGAAAACGTTGGGGCGGAGAGAGTCTGTAGCCGGTTTGTATTGAGCCGTAGGCACATAAACTCGTTTTTCGACGTCTGGGCGCGAGATGTACTCGATGAACTTTCTCGCATATTCTTCCTTCCTCGTCCCCTTCACAACCGTGAAGGCGTCTGTTTGAACTATCTGCCCGTTCCAGAGGATGTCGATCGGAAGATGGCGTTGGGTCTTTGCTGTTCGGAGTCTGCCTGAAGCCGACATTCCAATAACGACTTCCTTGTCGGCGAGGAGTTGCATGCCTTGAGACCATGAATCCCACCAAACAATGTCCTTTTTAATTGTGTCCAGCTTGGCGAAAGCACGGTCAACTCCTTCTTTCGTCCGCAGCACCTTGTAAACGTCATGTGGAGATACGCCGTCAGCCTCAAGGGCAAACTCCAGCACGTAAAGCGGGCTCTTGGAGAAACCTCGCTTGCCAGGAATCTTCTTGGTATCAAAGACATCGGCAATGTTTTGAGGCTTCACGGGAAGGTTGTTCTGATACCCAAAGGCGACGGTCCATGCTGTCCAACCTACACCGCAATCGACGAGCGCCCCGGGAAGATAATCGTCTTTCGCCGGCGTCCCGTCCGGGGCGGGTGGCAAAGGCCATTTTGAGATATCCACTAGCAAACCTTCCGCACATCCCTTCAGAGCAAGGGATGTTTCACCATCAACAACATCCCAAGAAACTGCTCCGCTCTCGACCTGTGCCCGAACCTGCGCATTCCCCCCTGAATAGTCGACGCTATTAATTCGTATTCCTGTTTCCTTTTCGAACGGAATGTAAAACACTTCCTGCTGCAGTTTCGTGTCGTCGCCTCCCCAAGAAACGACGGTCAAAGTCTTTTGTGCCGAAGCTTGCCCGGCCACCGCAAGACCCAGAATCAAAGCCAGAACGCCAACTTTCATCTCAATCCCCTTGTGGACCCGCCCTATCAATGAGGCGTTTCGTTGATGATTCCTATAAACGGAATTTTCCACCTAAACTCGAAATTTTTGCTCAGGATTTTTACCGACCACCAACGAGCTGTCGTGTCGGCTCGGCCTTCCATCGACAGAACGCATCGCAACTGTATTCCTGATTACTCGTCAATATTTCGATATCTGGAATATACGTCGCCACTTATGGCATGTCAACGAACCGCTGTATAGGTGAAACTCCGGATGCAGCGTGCGCTTCGTCATCTCTTTCCGGGCATGCCTCCGCTCTGTGGGGCGGCTCGGCACAAGCGAACATAGCTACGGGGACGGCTACGCCTGGGTAACGGCACAACGAAGATCGTTCCGCGCCGCTGCACTGAATTCCGGAAAATGGAAGGAAGCTGCCTTGAACCTACCGGACTAGTCGCTGGCTAGTTTGAACAGTCTTGAATATTCCTGGAGCGGGCTTCTGGCCGCCGCCCCCGAAGGGCGGCGCGGTGAGAGCAAGTTGGCGAAAGCGCTTTAACGAGTTCGAGGCAGGGAGGAGATGTAACCGGTACTGGATAGGGGACAGCTTGCATGCCGCCGGCTTTTCATTGCCTGCCTCGCCAACACAACGGCGCCATACAGCGACGAGACAGACGCCCCTACGGATGCTAGAACCAACATCCAAAGCGCGTACACGCCCTTAGGGTTCAGCCGGGCGATTTCGTCGATGACCACGACCTCATCTAGGTCAGTGCGAGAAGCTGCGCCATGTCAACCGTGCAGCGCGCGACCTTCACGCCGTCGAGCAGCAACCGGTGCCACGCCTTGCGCACACCGTACACGCCAAAGTTCCCGTCCCAGACCTTACGGATGACGGCTTTCAATTCAGCATCGCGACGCGCTCCCACTGGCCAATCCTCCGGATCGCTACGCCGCCCGGCGTGACAGTAGTACGTCGACGGAGGGATCGGCATCATGCGGTAGATCGGCTCGATACCGTAACGCCGTCGCGATGCGCGTCGATGAATGCGATCATGGCTTCGCTCGGCGGCCGAGTTCCTCTGCGCGAAACACGCGGACGCCTTACGGAGGATCTCGTTGGCCATCCGCAGCTCACGGTTCTCGCGCCACGTTGCTTCAGGCGGGCCAACTCGTAGCTCGTCGCGCCCCGTCATTTCCGCGGTCGCGCTCAACCTGGAAAATCCAGTTGCGAGGCGTCTCACGCGACATCCCGTCTTCGAAGCAATCGAGCGAACCTCTGCCGCGTGCGTTTCATACTCATGCTGGTGCCCGAACACCATGCGGATCGCCCGCTCCCGAACCTCATCCGAATACCGCGTCCCGGTGGGCTTCCTCACCTTGCTTTCGTTTTGAATGCTTCCGATCTCCCGTTACCGCCAAGGTCTGAGGTCTCCAAATCTTTCCGGTGCGATTCACCCGAGCGCACCGAGCGCCTCGTCAAGCATCTTCTTCGCATCGCCGAACAACATTCGGTTGTTTTCCTTGTAGAACAAGGGATTGTCCACGCCGGCATAGCCCGAGGCCATGGAGCGCTTCATCACGATTGAATGCCGCGCCTTCCAAACCTCGAGCACAGGCATGCCCGCGATGGGGCTGGCGGGATCCTCGGCGGCGCTCGGATTAACGATGTCGTTTGCGCCGATCACCAAGGCTACGTCGGCATCGGGAAAATCGTTGTTGATCTCATCCATCTCCATCACTATGTCGTAGGGCACCTTAGCTTCGGCCAGCAGCACGTTCATGTGGCCCGGCATGCGACCGGCCACCGGGTGAATCGCAAACCGAACATCCACACACTTTTCGCGCAGAATCGTCGTAATTTCATACACCGTGTGCTGAGCCTGAGCGACGGCCATGCCGTAGCCCGGCACGATGATCACACTCTTGGCCTCCCGGAGCATGTCGGCCGTCTCCTTGGCACTCACGGGCACTACCTCGCCGTGCGGTCCGGCTACATCGCCTGCCGCTGCCCGTTTGGCTGGTGCGCCCGAGCCGAAGCCGCCAGCGATCACGCTGACAAAGTTGCGATTCATCGCGTTGCACATGATGTAACTTAGGATTGCACCCGACGAACCCACAAGCGCACCAGTAACGATCAGCAGGTCATTGTTCAGCATGAAGCCGGTAGCCGCAGCGGCCCAGCCCGAGTAACTATTGAGCATAGACACCACGACCGGCATATCTGCGCCGCCGATGGCCATAACCATATGCACGCCGAACAGCAGCGCAATCCCAGCCATCACGATCAACGGCTTCACGCCGGCTACCAGATCGTGGGCATTCAGAAATACCTGACCGAGCCAGACCACTGCCAGCAATGCAACCAGGTTCAGCCAGTGGCGCGCAGGTAAAAGGAGCGGCTTCCCCCCGATACGACCAGCGAGCTTGCCGAAGGCTATGAGCGAACCCGAGAAAGTGACCGCGCCGATCAAGATTCCGACGTAGATCTCCACCTCGTGGACAACTTTCTCAGCACCTTGGAACTGAACCGAGGCGTCCACATGACTGCCGAAACCCACTAGACAAGCCGCCAAGCCCACCAGACTGTGCATGAGAGCGACAAGCTCGGGCATTTGGGTCATCTTCACGACCTTAGAGGCATACAGACCAATGCCACCACCGATAGCCAGGGCGATGACGATCCAGGCGATACCCGACGAGCTGACCCGTGGGCCGAACACCGTCACTAGCACGGCCAACGCCATGCCGACCATGCCAAACACATTACCGCGGCGCGAGGTTTCCGGGTTCGACAAGCCACCCATGCTGAGAATGAAGAAAATGGCGGCGCCGAGATACGACGCCGTGGCGAGACTCTGGGATATCATCGACTTTCCTTGCGTGATCTAGCTCTTTCTTATTTGCGGAACATGGAAAGCATCCGGCGCGTCACGGCAAATCCACCGAACATGTTGACCGCGGTAAGGACTAGTGCGGCAAAGGCTAACCGGAAGATTAATCCGTCGAGTCGCCCATTTGACCCCGCGGCCGGCGGTGCAATCTGCACCAGTGAGCCGATGGCGATGATGCTGGAGATCGCATTGGTCACGCTCATCAACGGCGTGTGCAATGCGGGCGCGACGTTCCACACCACCATGTAGCCGATGAAGCAGGCAAGCACGAACACTGTGAAGTGGCCCAAGAACGCCGCGGGCGCATACGTACCGACTCCCCAGAAGAGCGCGACCGCAATCGCAAATATGACCGTGAGTGCCTTGGCAGTCAGTGGCGCACCACTGCCGTGAGCGTGGCCAGATTTTTTCTCAACGGCCGGGAGGGCGGCGGACCTGGGCGCAGCAGCCGGAGCCACCTTGAGAGGCGGCGCCGGCCAGGTGATGGAGCCATTCTTGATCACCGTGAGGCCACGAATGGCGTCGTCTTCCATGTCGATGACAGCCACACCGTCCTTCGCCTTGCACAGATCCTCGGCCAGGCGGAGCAGATTGGTTGCATACAGTGTCGACGATTGCTTGGCAAGTCGAGAAGGAAGATCCGTGTAGCCGATGATGGTCACTCCATGACGCACAACGGACTCACCGGGTACCGTTAATTCGCAGTTACCGCCTTGCTCGGCCGCCATGTCCACGATCACGCTACCGGATTTCATCGACTGGACCATTTTGTCAGTGATGAGCGTCGGGGCCGGCTTGCCAGGGATCAGCGCAGTTGTGATGATGATGTCTACATCCTTGGCCTGCTGAGCGTACATCTCTCTCTGCGCAGCCCGAAAGCCTTCGCTCATCACCTTTGCGTAGCCCCCGCCCCCCGCGCCGTCCTCGTCGTAATCGACCGTGACGAACTCGCCGCCTAGCGACTTGACCTGGTCGGCCACCTCGGCACGCGTGTCGTTTGCGCGTACGATCGCGCCGAGGTTGGCTGCAGTTCCGATCGCCGCGAGGCCCGCCACGCCGGCGCCAGCGATGAAAACCTTGGCCGGAGGCACTTTGCCTGCCGCTGTAATCTGGCCATTGAAGTACCGACCGAAGGCGTTCGCCGCCTCAATGACGGCACGGTACCCACTGACGCCGGCGGTGGAAGTTAATGCGTCCATCTTCTGCGCACGGCTCAGGGTGCGTGGCAGGCAGTCGATTGCCAGCACCGTGGCGCTCTTCGCGGCGAGTTGCCGCATCAGCTCCGGATTTTGGGCCGGCCAGATGAAGTCGATAAGCAGCCCGCCCTCGCGCATCAGCACGACCTCCTCATCGCTCGGCGGGCGCACCTTGAGTACGATGTCCGAGGTCGCCCAGAGTGCAGCTGCGCTATCGATGATTTCGGCCCCTGCAGTGCGGTAGGCGTCGTCATCAAAGTTGGCGGCTTCGCCGGCGCCCGATTCGACGGCCACCGTAAAGCCGAGCTTGATGAGCTTTTCCACTACGTCGGGCACGGTGGCCACGCGCTTTTCGCCGGGGAAGATTTCCCGCGGCACACCGATACGCTGCGGCTTCGGAACCACGGTAGGCTGCATCAGTGCCCCCCCGAATTTGAGCATTCACTATGAGAACCAGGAAAGATCAATTGAGCCTCAATAACGCTTTTAAGTTGAAGAAATAAATCATGCCTTTACCCACGAGCTAAATCCCGAACACAATGGTTACAGCCGCACGCATCTTTGCCACGTTGGATTTCTCGTCACAAGAACGCCTTGCCTAAGTGCAGGCTCGACGCTCGCAGCCCCGGACAATTGATTTAACCCAAGCTCTTTTGGTATCGTTGCGTAAACAAGCGGCGATAATCCATGATGTAGCCGGGTTTCAATTGATTTCCGTCGGCATATGCTCCCAAATCACTTTGGCCAACGCCACTGCCGTCGCTGCAGAAAGAGTCCATCCGAGATGGCCGTGGCCCGTGTTATAGAACACGCGCGGCGCCCTGCCTTTCATAACCCGTGGCATCATGTTAGGCATCATCGGACGAAGTCCCGACCATGGAACTACGCGCGACGTATTAACCGTAAAATTCTTATTCACCCATCGAATGAGTGGATCGATGCGGTCCATACGAATGTCCCGGTCATAACCATTAAATTCCGCTGTTCCGGCAACACGGAGCCGGTCAATGCCAAGGCGACTGGTCACGATTTTTGCGCTTTCATCGAGAAGACTTACCCAAGGCGCAAGCGACATGCTGGGCTCGTCGTCAAGGTGTACCGTTATCGAATACCCTTTCACTGGATATACATTTAAGCGGTCACCCAATAGGGCCGCGATTCGGCGACTCCCCACGCCAGCGCATACAACAAGTGCATCTGCCGCCAAATTTTCGCGCTCCGGATACGCTGCCATTTCGCCCTCAGTTTCGTCAGTTGCAACGGTAAGCCGGACCCCGTTTTGCGGGCATTGAACATGCTCAACTGTTACGCCGTGACGAAAGCGCACGCCGCGCCTTTCGCAGGCAACTGCGAGGCCTCGCGTGAACCGGTGGATATCACCGGTTGAGTCAGAGGGTGTGAAGTACCCCCCGTAGTACTTGCCTTGAAGTGCAGGCTCGATTCGTTTAATTTCTGCTGGCGACACTGCAAAGCGCTCGAGACCACCTGATACCAGAAGTTGATTGGTCCGAGTAGCAGCGTCGTACGATTTTCTGTCATGGTAGAAGTGAAGAATACCTCGCTTTTCCAAGTCGAAATCAATCTGCTCACGTTCGGCAATCGCAAAAAGATGGCTCCGGGCTTCGATTGCTAACCTGACTGTCTCTATGGTGTTATCGCTGTAGTTCGCTATATTGGAGACGAATTCCCCAATCCATGAATATTTGTGCCATGATGGCCTCGGATTGAAAAGGACCGGAGCGTCCTTCTTGAGCATCCATCGGAGTCCCTTCAGAATTGTCCCGAAATTGTTCCAAACTTCAGCGTTGCAAGCCGAAAGCTGTCCGCCGTTAGCGAAGGACGTCTCCATCGCCGGATAGAGATGTCGGTCGATAACAGTCACCTGGTATCCAAGCTCGGAGAGCGCATACGCGCTCGTAACGCCCGTTATGCCGGCGCCAATAACAATGATGTGGGGCATGGTCGAGTCCTTGAAAAAAGACTTCGCCGAGATTTCGGCGCGTACCCCATCTGTCCCGGTACCTGAGAGCTTGGGCGCAAAACTCCGCCGTCCCCTTCGGTGGGCATACGTGCATGCCTCTCTCCAGAGTTTAAAACGACGCTACAGTCCTTTTGCCTGAGAGTTTCCGGGGCGGTTGCTCCGTCGGCGCCGCAGCCCATGTGTCTGCGGTCTCTCCTGCAGCGCGTGTCAATGCAAATCTGTCGTTACTGCAGAAGCCACTGCGTGAAGCGCAACTTGAGTGCGTCCTGATTTTCGGCCCAGAAATCCGCGCCAGCCTGAATCGAATCTTTCAGGTTCGCGGGGTACGTAGGCATGTGTGGTGCGACACTTTCCTTCGTGCCGGGATAATTACCGACGAGAGCGATCGCCGAGCGCCGTGTCGGCCCGTTCGATGTCAGCGTAGACAGAGCAGCTTGGCGATCAGGTTGGCTCGCAAACTTCACAAATTCGAGAGCTTCTTGCGTATGCGGTGCACCTTTGGGAATCATAAAGAAATCAGTTGACCAAACGTCGCTATCCCACATGATCCTGAACGGTGCTCCCTCCATGCGGGCGACGAAAATCCTGCCCGCGTAAGCGGACGTCATGACGACCTCATTTGATGCAAGCAATTGCGGGGGCTGAGCACCGGCCTCCCACCATACGATATCTTTCTTGATGGTATCGAGCTTACGAAAGGCTCGATCAACGCCGGCAGGCGTCGATAAGACGGTATAGACGTCCTTTCGCGGTACTCCGTCGGCAACTAGTGCCCACTCCAACGTCGCAACGGGTGACTTCTGCAGCCCGCGCTTGCCGGGGAAGTTCTTAGTGTCAAAAAAATCCTTGATGGTCTTTGGCTGCTTTGGTGCATTCGCGTTGTAGGCAATGGCTCGTGCCCATGAGATCGACCCCATGCTGCACTTCGACGTAGTCCCCGCTACGAAGTCGGACGCGCCAGCAGTGCCATCAGGATTAGCCGGAAGCGTTGATGCGTTGAATCTCGTCAGCAGGCCGTCTTCACACGCGCGTCGCTCGTCGAAAATGTCAGAAACGACTACGTCCCAAACCACCTTCCCCGCTTGTTGCTGAGCACGGATTTCGCTTAAGCCGCCGTTGTACTCAATGACCTTGACGGCGATCCCCGTCGCCTTGGTGAATGGATCAAAAAGGGCCTTCTTCTGTGCCTCTGTGTAGCTTCCACCCCATGATGCAACGGTTATTTCCTTGCCGCCTTGGGCCATCGAAGACATCGAAACCAGCAAGGCAGTACTCGCGATCAACATCCTTCTCACTACGTTCATCCCATCACCTTTTCTATGAAGAAACCGCATCGAGATCAATACGATCGTTGCTCGAGATGCCCCTTGCAGGGCCCCACCGTCAGAAGTATCGAAAAACGGAAGTTCGTTATCAATTATGGAATTTACCTACTCTCGGCCCACCACATCGAGCTCGACCTTGCCGTCGACCGGTGTAAGCCCCCCGGATTCCGGAAAATAAAAAGACACCACATGATTTCTGAATCTTCGGATGCTCGGTCGCCAGGCCTGGGGAGACAACGACGTGCGAAGTGACGGCGCGCAGGCCGCCAGTGCCGGCACGGCCGCTCAAGGGAAGGAGGGACGACGGTCGCAGTTGGGCTGGCCAAACCGACTTAGCCTCACGCTCTATCGCGACGTAAGAAGAAGAGCGGGTTACGGCGAGCGCCGCAACCCCATGACAGCGCCGCCCGATTTCCGGCGGGGGATTGCTCGCGGTGTGGCAAATCGCTGCGCAATCGATGCGATTTCACGACGCCTATGTCCGGGCATCGCCCTCGCCTTCACCGTCACTCACAGCATGCAGACCCGTGGACTGCAAGGTCGCGCGCAACTCGTCTGCAGCCTCTGTCAAGCTTTGTATGACTGTTTCCGTATCGAAGCTCATTAGCAGTCTTTCCTTGAGAGCAACGATACCGACGCCATATAGCGCGCCCGCAGATCCAATCAACACCGGACAGCAAATCGAGTAGACACCGGGATCGAATTCGTCGTCGCTGATCGCGTAGCCCTGCGCCCGCACCGCTGCCAGCCTCGCTTTCAGCTTCTCCGGGTCAACAATGGTGTTGGGGCGATATTTCTCGAGTGGCCCTTGGAGTTGCTGGTCGATCACAGCCTCCGACTGAAAGGCAAGCAGCGCTTTTGCCGAGGCAGTGGCGTTGAGCGGAAACACATTGCCTGGATAGATCAGGTTGCGGCTAGGCGACGATGGCAGCACCGTAACGGCGAGCTGAATCGAGTCCTGAACCAGCCTCACGAGATACGCCACCTGACCAAACCTGTCCGCCAACTTCTGCAGCGTTGGCTCGGTGAGTGCCTGAAGCGTTTCGAGACTCAGCGAACTCTGAAATATCCGAATAAGTCGCGGCCCGATCCGGTAGCGCGACCTTCCGCGCTGCCCCACGAGAAACCCAGCGTCCAGCATGTTGTTTACGAGCCGATGCGCCGAAGGCATCGGCATCCCGGTCTGCGCGGAAATTTCCACCAGGGTGAGTCCCTGGTCTGTTCGGTTGATCGCCTCAAGAACCATTGCAACTCTTTCAAGTCGGGGAATTCGGTCACTCTTATCGATATCAGTATCGGACATTTGACTTGCGCCCTAGCAGATTGCACGTATTCCGCAATCATACGGCGAAAAACGCAATGTCAGGCGATCGAAGCTGCCACGGTCCCGAGCAACCGGCGCGGACTATCCCGCGGAAAGCAGCCTGCAGCGTTGCTTTCCGTTGTAGCCGTCCTCGATGGGCGCTATCACACGACCATCGAGGAACGAACGAACTCCATGCGAAGCCGGCGTTCTCGACGCGAATGCGGACAAACCCCTATTTTTGTTCACGTTGCAAAAAACGGAAGTATCGTTTAATTTTAGAAATATCTCAGTGTACCGCCAGCCCCCCGCAGGAGCATGCAATGAAAGACGCGATAGCCGAATTCCGAGACGTCCGCAAGAGCTACGACGGCCATACCCCAGTGGTTGCCGGGCTCAACCTCAGCATCCAGCGAGGCGAGTTCCTTACACTCCTTGGGCCTTCGGGTTCCGGGAAAACGACGACGCTGATGATGCTTGCCGGCTTCGAGACACCCAGTAGTGGCTCGATATTTCTGGACGGAACCGCAATCACCAGCGTCGCCCCTCACAAGCGGAATATCGGAATGGTCTTCCAGAGCTACGCGCTCTTTCCACATCTATCGGTGGCGGATAACGTTGCCTACCCCCTCAAGGTGCGGCGGCGGCCTAGTGCCGAGATTGCTGCGCGAGTCGGTGCGGCGCTCGACATGGTGAAACTGAAGGGGCTCGGTGACCGCCTTCCGGCGCAGTTATCGGGCGGTCAACGCCAACGCGTCGCTCTTGCGCGCGCGATCGTGTTCGAGCCCCGCATCGTTCTGATGGATGAGCCACTTGGCGCGCTCGACAAGCAATTGCGAGAACACATGCAATACGAAATCAAACAACTGCATGCGCGACTGGGCATTACGATCGTCTACGTCACTCACGATCAGAGCGAGGCGCTGACAATGTCTGACCGCATTGCAATCTTCAATGAGGGCATCGTTCAGCAACTTGCCTCTCCCGTCGCGCTGTACGAGCAACCGAGCAATGCATTCGTCGCTTCGTTCATTGGCGAAAACAATCAGCTTTGCGGCAGGCTGTCCGAAATTTGTTCTGAGAGCTGGGTCGTTGAAAGCCCAGGAATGGGCAAACTCACTGCTACTGGCATCGGTACTGCGGCCGCGGTTGGCGACTCGATAAAACTATCCATCCGCCCGGAACGTATCGTCCTTGGCGCCCTAGCCGACTCATTGAATAACCGATTCAGCTGCAGGGTCACGGACCGAATCTATCAGGGCGACCACGTTCGAGTGCGGCTGGCGCGCGACGAGGGCGATGGATTGGTCGCGAAGCTTGCAAATGATCGCGACTGTGGGCGCATCCAGATCGGCGATACGGTAACGGTTGGCTTCCGTTCAGAAGACTGTATTGCGTTTCGGTCAGCTGCGTGAGGTGAAAATGAACATGCCAAACACTGCATACGTCCCGCCTACAGCCCCTTCCTTGCCCACCGATCGGCAGTATCGGCACGTAAAACTCCGCGCCCAGTTTCGCGCGCTACTTCTGATATTGCCGCTTGTCGCCTTTCTTGCCGCCTTCTTCCTGTTCCCGATCGTTCAGATGTTGTACCGCTCGGTTGATACGACCACCGTGGCGATACCGCTCGCCGAGGTCCATGCTCAGCTAAAAAACTGGAGCGGTGAAAACTCGCCGCCGGAAGGTGCATATCGTGCGCTGGCAAAAGACCTTTTGACGCTTGACGACCATGACGAACTCGGACCAGTCGCTCGGGAATTGAGCTACAGGTACGCCGGGTTCGAAGGCCTTCTGCGTAAGACAGTTCGCCAACTGGACGGGAACCAAGGAACTCAGGGTACGTGGAAGCATAGATTCGTCGATATCGACCCGCGCTGGGGCACACCCGAGCCCTGGGGTGTCATCAAGCACTCGTCCGGAACAATCACTGCGCAAAATCTTCTTGCCGCGGTGGACTTGCGCCAGACCGCGACCGGCAGCGTCGCGTTGCAGCCTGCGGACCAGCGACTGTACCTCTCTGTTTTCACCAACACGCTCGTGATTTCTGTAAGCGCAACACTTGCATGCCTGCTTCTCGGATTTCCGGTCGCACATCTGCTTTCCACGGCGCGTCGCAGCACAGCCACCGTGTTGATGATGCTTGTGCTGCTTCCCTTCTGGACGTCACTGCTCGTCCGCACCTCGGGGTGGCTCGTCATTCTCCAGACCAACGGTCCACTCGTGGATCTGCTTGTCTGGTTGCGCATGGTTGCAGAGAACGCCCGCCCCCAATTGGCCTACACTCGCTTCGCCTCGATTGTCGCGATGACACACATCCTGCTGCCGTTCATGATCCTTCCGTTGTACAGCGTCATGAAAGGCATTTCGAAGGACTATGTTCGGGCCGCACGCTCCCTTGGTGCTGGCCCCGTCAAGGCATTCTTCTCCGTCTACATACCTCAGGTCGTGCCCGGGATTGGCGCCGGAGCCATGATGGTTTTCATCTCCGCGCTTGGTTTTTACATCACGCCCGCGCTTGTCGGTGGCAGCCAAGGACAGATGGTGGGGAATCTGATCGCCTATCACATGCAGTCCTCGTTGAACTGGGGCTTGGCTGCGGCGCTCTCGGTCGGCCTCCTGGTTCTGGTTGCAGGCATCTTCTGGATGTTCAGGACACTTGCCAGCGCAGAACTCCTGGGAGCTCCGAAATGATCCGGAAAATATATTACGTCATCTGTGGTTCGGTCTTCTTCTTCATGATGGCCCCCATTCTCATCTGTGTGCCACTCTCATTCAATGCACAACGATACCTGACGTTCACTCCAGGGATGCTGGAGCTCCATCGTGACGCCTTTTCCTTACGATGGTACGCAAGTTTCTTTGGATCCCAAGTCTGGCGTGACGCGATCGTGAATTCCATGATCGTCGGTTCATTGACGACACTCGTTGCAACTACGCTAGGGACCGTGGCCGCAATTGGACTTAGCCGGCGCGACACACCGTTCAAGAAGACTTTATTAGCGCTGATCCTCTCGCCAATGATTGTGCCCGTTATCGTCACGGCAGCCGGCATCTATTTCCTTTTTTCACGCTGGGGCCTTACACAGAGCATCACCGGCCTGGTGATTGCGCACACAATCGTCGCAGTTCCGCTCGTCGTCATTACGGTTAGTGCGGCGTTGGCCCGCTTCGACTACGACCTAGTAAAGGCCTCGCTGAGTCTTTCAGCGTCGCCAATTGAAACGTTCTTCCGGGTGACGTTGCCGCTCATCGCGCCCGGTGTGGCGTCGGGCGCCATCTTCGCATTCGCTACATCACTGGATGAAGTTGTTATGGCGCTCTTCATTGCCGGCGTCGACCAGCGAACCATCCCGTTGATCATGTGGAGCGGAATCCGCGAGGAATTAAGCCCAACGATCCTTGCAGCGGCCGTAATCCTCACGATGGTTTCGATATGCATGTTGCTGACCGTCGAATACCTCCGGGCATGGTCATCAAAGTTCAGCAACGCATGATAGCTAATTGGAGAACCCAGTAATGAACATCCCCAGAACAATGCGCGCTGTCGTACTCACGGGTCACGGTGGCCTTGAGAAGCTTGAATATCATGAAGATATTCCAACACCTCGCCCCGGGAAGGGCGAGGTCCTGATCCGTGTGGGGGCGTGCGGTGTCAATAACACTGACCTGAATACACGCACCGGCTGGTATAGCCCGAACGTTCGCTCGGGCATGACCGAAGAAATCGGCAGCAAAGGCATTGATCCTGACACCGCCGATCTAGGCAACTGGGACCGCTCGAGTCTCGCGTTTCCCCGTATTCAGGGCGCCGCGATAGCGGGCCGCATCGTCGATGTTGGCGAAGGAGTCGATGCAGAACGAATCGGCGACCGCGTGATGGTCGACCCGGTCATCCGTGATCCGTCGGCACCGTTGCGCGAAGAAGGCGTGCGCTTCGTTGGCAGCGAATGCGACGGTGGGTACGCAGAATATGCGGCGATTCCGGTCGAGAATGCCTTCACGGTGACTGCTGACATTTCGTATATAGAAATGGCTACCTTCCCTTGCGCCTTCACAACAGCGGAGGAAATGCTCGAGCGCGCTCGCCTAAAAGCTGGCGAAGTTGTCCTCGTGACGGGTGCTGCGGGCGGGGTGGGTAGTGCGAACGTGCAGTTGGCCAAACGCCGGGGTTGTGTGGTAATTGCAATTGCGGGGCAAGGCAAGCGAAGGAAAATCCTGGAGCTGGGAGCCGACTATTTCATTCCGCGGGAAAGCGTTGACATCGTGGGGGAAGTTGAGAAGATTGTGGGAAGTCGTGGCGTCGATGTTGTTGCCGACGTGGTGGGCGGAGACTCGATTACGGGGCTTTTGCGTGTGCTCAAGCGCGGTGGCCGATACAGCACGGGAGGCGCGATCGCAGGACCCATTTCCGAAGTAGATTTGCGTGACCTGATCTACAAGGATCTTGAAATGTACGGTATCGCGAATCCCGTGGCCCACACCACGCGTAACCTCGTGCAATACATTGAAAATGGCGAGATCAAGGCAATGGTGGATAAGACGTTCCCCCTTGCGCAGTTGCGCGAGGCGCAGGCGGAGTTCATGAAAAAGTCGCACGTTGGCAAGATTGTCATTGACGTGGACGCCTCCGCTTAAGCGCTGCGTACTCTTCGAGCGCCGGCCCCGCAGGTGGGGCCGTTTTTAATTCCGCCGACATTCCATATACATGAGCATTTTTGACAGGGCGAGCCCATACCTTCGTCTCGCCCGCGTTGACAAGCCCGTCGGGACCTTTCTGTTGCTATGGCCGACGCTAGGCGCCCTTTCGATAGCGGCGGACGGGCATCCACCGCCTCACCTGCTGGTTACATTCATACTGGGAAGCTTTTTGATGCGTTCGGCCGGATGCGTCGCAAACGATCTTGCCGACGAGCGTTTTGATGCCCACGTCACGCGGACCAAGCACCGTCCACTTGTTTGCGGCGCGATATCGCGCAAACAGGCGCGGCGATTTCTTTTTTTGTTGCTGGTGCTCGCTGCATTGCTGCTGCTTCCCTTGAATGCGTTGACGGGCTTGTACGCTCTCGGTGCGTCGGCGATTGCGCTTTGCTACCCGCTTGGCAAGCGCGTTTTTGGTCTGCCCCAAGTCGTGCTCGGCGTCGCGTTCAGCTTTGGAATCCCGATGGCTTTCGCGTCCGTGCTGGATTTCGTCCCTGCGGTCGCATGGTGGTTGTGCGCCGCTAACCTGTTCTGGGTCGTCGGTTACGATACTGCATACGCAATGGTCGATCGGCCGGATGACCTTCTGGCAGGCGTAAGGAGCAGCGCGATTACCTTTGGTCGACATGAGGTGCTGGCCGCCAGCGGTTGCTTTGCCGCATATCTGGGCATTTTCGCCGTACTGGCTATCGCTTCGGGATGGACCGCTGCGTTCTGGGTCGGATGGACAGGCGCACTCGGGTGCGTCGTCGACCAGTGCTTCAAGATGGGATCCCGCGACCCGGCGCTGTGTTTCGAGGCGTTCAATCGCGCGCACCGCACTGGCCTCTGCATGCTGGTGGGGCTCGCATGGGCCCTGACCTGATCCACTCCGGAGCGGTCATCCCTACGAGTAACGTCTTACTCTGGTGACATGCCAGGTACCGGCGACAGGCTAATTGGCCGCCCCGTCGAGTAACGGATTCGCGAGCCGATACATCGCCAGCGTCAGCGCCTTGGCCCCCCACGCCAATTCATCCGAAGCTGAAAACTCTCCAGGATGGTGACTCAGCCCGTCCTTGCTCGGAATGAATAGCATTCCAGTTGGACAATGTTCCGCCAGGTACATTGAATCGTGAAACGCGCCGGACAGAATCTCTTGCCAGGGCTCTCCGCATTGCTCAGCCGCTCCAATAAGGGCCGCCCTCACTCTGCCCGAGAAGGGTGTCGGCTTATGACGCATCAGCTCTTGAAGCGAAATTGTGCATGGGGATTGTCGTCGCGTCCACGAACGAAATTTGGCCTCGAAGTCATCAAGGACACCCTCGCACGGGTGCCGCAAGTCAATTGTGAAATTGACTTCACTTGCGATGGTGTTTGTCGCACCGGGGGAAACATCAAAGCGTCCGACAGTCAACCGCAAATCCGTGTCGCTTTCGTAGGCGGCAACGTATGCCTGTTGCACTAGCTCCGTTGCCACAAGGACTGCATCCTTCCGAAACTCTATGGGCGTTGTGCCGGCGTGGGAAGTCCGCCCTCGCACGGAAACCCGAAACCAGCGAACACCCTGAATTCCACTCACGACACCAATTTTTTTACCCTCCCGCTCAAGCACTGGGCCTTGCTCGATGTGTGCTTCGATGAAAGCGGAAAACGTACGTTTCAGCGGAACGAGCGGGATCTCGCCGAGCGCGGCCGCGGCATCAGCCAACGCTTCAGCGAATCGGACGCCTGCAGAGTCGGTGCTCTCGCCGAAGCTGGTCAGCAGCTCAGGGTGAACAAACGTTGCAGAGCCCATTGACCCAGGTGCGAAACGGCAGCCCTCTTCATTCGTCCAGATGGCAACTTCGAGAGGTAGCTCGGTGGTAACGCCAGCGTCGCTCAGTGCAGCCAACATTTCCAGTCCTGCGCACACCCCGTACGCTCCGTCGAACCTACCTCCGGTGGGTTGCGTATCAATGTGACTTCCCGTCACCACTGGCGGAGCGTCGGTCGTTCCCCTGCGGCGAAAAAAGACGTTCGCTGCCGCATCGCGATAGACCTCGCATCCCAAATCTGCAGCGATTTGAGAAAGAAACTTACGCGCAGCCACATCCTGAGGGGTAAGCGCCTGCCGGTTGACGCCGCCTCCGTCCGATTTGCCGATTTCAGCGAGAGCCGAAACCAGTCCGGCAAGTCGCTCTTGCGACACATGATCAGTGAGACGGCCTGTGAAATCGAAATTCATCTGCAACACCTGTGGAGAGAAGTGATTGCCCTGCCCAGCGTGGTCCACGGAGAGCGCCCGAAGATTTCTGTTTGCCACTAGCAATTTCGAGAAATTCTTGCTAGATTTCATTTTATGGAAGTTTAGACGACAAAGTGAAATTTCGCAACAGCCCTAACTCAGAGGAAAAGACGATGAACTCCCCTGCTGACCAGTTCCTTGACTCCGGTATCGTTCCCCGTTTCGCCGAGCCGGCGACCTTCATGCGCGCACCGTACTCGCGAGACCTAGAGGACGTCGACATCGCGCTCGTTGGTGTTCCGTACGATCTTGGCTGTACGAACCGAAACGGCGCTCGGCAAGGGCCTGCGCAAGTGCGAGAAATGTCGCGCCTCATTCGAAAGATCAATCCGAAAAGTGGAATTTGCCCCTTCGAGTTGCAGCGGATCGCCGACATTGGGGACGCGCCGGTCAACCCACTAGACAACGAACAAACGCTCAACGCGATCACGGCGTATTACGCGCGCCTTCGCGATCGCGGCATTGCCGCAATCTCCTGCGGAGGCGACCATACCGTCACCTATCCGATTCTTCGTGGATTGGCGCCGAAGGATGAAAAGCTAGGCATCATCCACTTCGATGCACACTCCGACACACTCGACGAGCTCTATGGAAGCCGCATCAACCACGGCACCGTCTTTCGCCGCGGTGTCGAGGACGGCATCATTGACCCGAAACGCGTGATCCAGATCGGTTTGCGTGGCACCCGCTTTAGCGAAGGCGATATCCAATACGCCTACGACGCCGGAATGGCGGTCGTTACGATGGACGACTATGAAGAGATGGGACGGGCCGGGGTCATCAACAAGATGCTTGAGACCGTGACAGGCGGGCCGGTGTACATCACATTCGATATTGATGGCTTAGACCCAGTTTACGCAATTGGTACGGGCGCCCCTGAGCCAGGCGGACTTTCGATGCGCGACTGTCAAGTCATCATTCGTAGCGCGCTTGGCCTCGATGTTATCGGCGGCGATGTCTGCGAAGTCGCACCACTTCTGGACCCGTCTGGCCACACGGCCATCAACGCTGCCAATCTGATGTTCGAGATCCTGTGTGTGACCGCACATGCAAAGTCGAACGCAAAACGCTAACTGACACCCGGGCTAAACATCATGGCGCAAACTGCTAAACGCGATGTTCCTCTGTCGGACTTTCCCGTCGGCGGTCCTCAAGACCTGTTCTACAGCCGTAAAAACACGAAGGATTTACCCACCATTGTTCGGGGTGAAGGGATCTACCTGTGGAACGACTCTGGCGACCGGTTTATCGATGTCTCATCCGGTGCGATCGTCAGCAACATCGGGCAGGGTAATGAGCGGGTGTTGCGGGCGATGTACGAGCAAGGCAAAAAGTTGTCTTTCAGCTATGTGCGCGTTTCCCGCCACGAGCCGAACGCGGAACTCTCACGTAGGGTCGCGACGCTCGCCGGCCCTGGCTTTGAACGATGCCACTTCACATCTGGCGGCTCTGAGGCTAACGAAATGGCCATCAAGTTCTGCCGCCAGTACGCGTTCGCCAAAGGCATGCACCAGAAGACGCGCGTGATCTCGTGCATGCCCTCGTATCACGGTGGCACGCTTGGCACGATTGCAATAACGGGCGATCTGGACTTCGCTCCCGTTTACGGAGACATGGTTCAGTTCTCCGAGAAAATCCCGACGCCGTTCACGTACCGGCGCCCGGACGGCACGAGCGTAGTCCAGTATGCAATGCAGTGTGCTCAAGCACTCGAAGAAGCAATCCTCCGGCTTGGCCCTGAGAACACCCTCTGCTTCATCTTCGAGCCGATTGGAGGCCTTTCGACCGGAGCGAATGTTCCTCCGCCGGAGTACTTCGGTGAAATCCGGCGTATCTGCACTAAGTATGGCGTCTTTCTCATCTTCGACGAAGTCATGTGCGGCGCAGGCAGAACGGGAAAATTCCTCGCCAATAGTCATTGGCCTGCTGCAAAACCTGACCTTGTCGTGCTCGCTAAAGGACTAGCGGCCGGATACACCCCACTGGGTGCCGTTCTGGCGCCGGCGACACTCGTCGATGAATTGGCAGGACTCACCGGCTTCAATCTGGCGCACACATACAACGCCAACCCGATCACCTGTGCGGGCGCTTGTGCCGTTATCGACGAAACTATTGAGAACGACATCATAGGTAACGCCTCGCGCGTCGGGAGTTATCTGCTAGAGCGCCTACTGGATCTCAAGGAAAGGTCGCCAATCATTGGAGACGTACGTGGCAAAGGCATGCTCACCGCTGTTGAAATGGTGAGGAACAAGGAAACTCGCGAGATGCTACCGCCCGAGATGACAGCTGCTGATCGCGTGCGTCAGATCGGCATGAAGCACGGCCTCTTGATCTACGCCCGCCGCACCAGTGGTGGCCGGTTTGGAGAGTGGTTCATGACCGCGCCACCGCTAACCATGACAGCCGCCCAGGTCGACGACATGATGGAGCGACTGGAAATTACGTTGACCGAGTTCACTGAAGAGCTGCACCGCGCCGGTGCTCTATAGGAAGAGCGGACATGTCAATTGCTTACAGCGAATATCAGCATCTGAAGTTCGACCGACCGTCGCCAGGTGTCCTTCTGGTCACAATTAACAGACCGGAAAAATACAACGCCACCGATGAGCGACTGCACTGGGAATTGAGCAAGATCTGGCTCACGATCGGTGACGACCCCGAGACGCGCGCGACCGTAATTACGGGAGCAGGAAAAGCCTTCTGCGCGGGCGGTGACCTGGACATGGTCAGACGCAACCTGGAGGACTATTGGGGTGTTCTTCGCACGGGTCAGGAAGCGCTGGATATCGTGAACAACATGATGAATCTGGAAAAGCCCATCATTTCCGCGATTAACGGCGTCGCCGTGGGTGCTGGTCTGGCAACAGCGCTGACAGCTGACATCAGCATCATCTCAGACCAAGCGAGGCTGAGCGACGGGCATACGCGCCTGGGTGTTGCCTCCGGTGACCACGCAGTGATGCTGTGGCCATTGATGTGCGGCATGGCGAAGGCCAAGTACCACCTGCTGCTCGCCGATTTCATCGATGGCCCGGAAGCAGAAAGGATCGGCCTTGTTAGCCTGTGTGTCCCCCACGAGCAACTGCTTGAACGTGCCTTGGCAGTAGCGGACACCTTAAGTAAAGGGAGCCAACTGCCGATTCGCTGGACAAAACGGGCCCTGAATCACTGGTACAAACCTGTTGCTCCGATCTTCGACCTTTCTGTCGCCATGGAAATGCTCAACTTCGTTGACGAAGACGCACGTGAAGGCGTTCATTCGGTCAAGGAAAAACGGGCGGCCAGCTTCCCGTCTTCGGACCGAGGTACGTATCAGGAAGCTGGTTGGGGAAGCAAGAATCGCATCTTGAATTCAGGGGAATAACATGCACGCGGGTCATTGGGTGCAGCGGTCCGCGCTGCGCACACCGAACAACATCTTGTGGATTGCCGAAGACCGTAGGATCACCTACCAGGACGGTGTGAGCCGGATTAATCGGATTTCCAACGCTCTTCTCGCAACCGTAGGGAAAGGCGCACGCGTGGCCATCCTGTGCGCGAACCGCTTTGAGGGACTCGAAGCGTTCCTGGCTGCAATGTCAGCCGGATGCGCGGCCGTCCCCATGAATCCCCGGCTTCATGTCCACGAGTATGCGTTTCTGATTTCCGATTCCGGCACTCGAGCCGTCTTCTACAGTGAAGACTTCGCTGCTCATGTTGCCGAACTGAAACCGCTGGTACCCGAGGTCAAGCTCTGGACATGTATTGGCGGCGAGCATCGAGTCGCGGACACCGACTATGAAGAATTCCTTCTGCAGTTCCCCGCCACACCGCCTGAGGTCGTCATCGACCCCGATGACATCGCCTGGCTTTTCTATACGTCGGGGACGACCGGAAAGCCTAAGGGAGCAATGGAAACGCATCGGAATCTTGTCACGATGTGTCAGCAGTTCTTGTTAGGCGTTGTTCCGGATGTCGCTCCCAGCGATGTCATGTTTCACGTCGCGCCAATATCACATGGAACGGCCAGTTGCATGATGCCCCACCTGGCGGTCGGTGCCGCGAACGCATTCCCATTATCGAAAAGCTTCAATGCGGAGAAGGTGTTCGAGGCAATTGAGAAGTACCGCGTAACTTCAACGTTTATGGCGCCGACGATGATTACGATGTTGCTTCAGTCCGATGCACACGCCAAATACGACCTCTCGTCGCTGAAGAATGTCATCTACGGCGGCGGCCCGATGTACGTCAACCAGCTCCGGAAGTCTCTCGACATCTTTGGCAACGTCTTCGTTCAGATTTATGGACAGGGCGAGGCACCCATGACCGTCGCATCACTGCCGAAGGCGTCGCACACAGTCGGCGACGATGAGGCGAAGATCAAACGACTCGCTTCGTGTGGCCGTGAGCTTCCCGGCGTGCGCATTGCGATTCTGGATGATGATGACGCGGAAGTCGGTGTGGGCGAGTTCGGAGAAGTCTGCGTGCGCAGCGACCTCGTTATGAAAGGCTACTGGAATCGTCCCGAGGCAACGGCCGAGACCCTACGCAACGGGTGGCTACATACCGGCGATGTCGGTTACCTAGACAATGAGGGATACCTTTTTTTAACTGATCGCAAGAAAGATCTCATCATTTCCGGTGGCTCGAACATTTATCCGCGGGAAGTGGAAGAGGTCATTTGCTCCCACCCCGCGGTGGCAGAAGTGGCGGTGGTGGGTGTTCCCGATGAAGTATGGGGAGAGCTTGTCAAGGCTTTCGTCGTGTTGCGTGCTGGCCAACACCTCGACGCGGCTGGGGTCATCGAGCATTGCAAGGCAAATATGGCTTCCTATAAAAAGCCATCGGTTGTGCAATTCATTGACGTGTTACCCAAAAACGCCACCGGCAAAGTGCTGAAGCGGGAACTGCGAAAGAGTGACTCCTGAATACGGCGCCGAGTTTGCGTCGTCCCGGTCGAGGCGGGATGATGGTCGGTTTACGCCGCTGATGCGAGCAGCACATGCGGGAAAGATAAAGTTGAGAAGCAAGAAACGAGGCTGACGGCAATGTCAATGCAGACAAACGGTGAAAAAGCTGGTCGACTGGAGAGGGTAGCGGCGATACTTGAAGCCATTTCCACGTCATCGGACGGGCTGTCCCTGGCTGAAATCTCGTCGCGGACGCAATTGCCGATGCCGTCAGCCCACCGCCTAATCAATAGCATGATCGGGGCGGGATTTGTGACCGGTCAGCGCGGCAGGTCCAACTATTTCATTGGTCCTCGAATACTGGATCTCTTTCGCTGCAGCACAGATGGCACATCTTCGTTGACAATTGCCCGGCGCGAGATTCAGATCGTCGCCAACCGCTTCGGTGAGGTCGGATACCTCGCGAAGTTGAACGGTGAGAGAATCGAACTGGTTTTGATAGTGCCACCGGAGGACCCGGCCCGCACCCTCGTCTACCCTGGCGCCGACTTTCCGGTTCACGCGACGTCGACCGCCAAAGCGCTCGTGGCCTTTCAACCGGAAGCAACTATTGACCGTTATCTATCGGGGCCGCATGAGAAGTTCAGGCCCAACACTGTTACGGACCCGACGAAGATTAAGGACAATCTGACCGCTATACGGGCTACGGGTTACGCGATCAATGATGACGAATATGATGCGGGTGTATTCTCAGTAAGCTGCCCCGTTGAAATACAGGGGGCGGGTGTTCTGTACGCAGTAGGTTTGGTTGGATTAAAGGAGCGACTCTTAATGACATTCCGACAGGAGCATATAGTAACTTGCCTCCTTTCGGTAGCACAGAGACTGTCAAGAGCACTTACACGACGATTGCCCGCTCAGTTCAACGATAATTCCGCTCCCCGATTCGAGTCGGAGCGTCCGGAGAACGCCTACATGGCGCGAAACGCGACACGTTAATTCGCATCGCGCAAGTGTCGATAAGGGACTATTCGCACCAGTGCGGACCGCGAACCCTTATGCTCCAATTGCTGATGCAACGACGACACGCGATACATCAGCCGGCTTCGATGCGTTGACGGCGCTTATGCGCTAGCTGGCGCATGATTCGCCTCGCCCACTGCTAAGACCGGCCGGGACGGCTTTCGATCAACTCGATAGTGCGATGCGCATCCGAAAACTACGGCTATTCGTAAGCAATCGGAGCAATCGCCAAGTCTGTGTATGCGGTCGGAACGGCATGATCAGGCGGCAAGCGCTTGAGGAGCCGGCGTGCTTTCAATCACCGGGGCCGTCCTTGAAGGGAATGCCCTTCAGAAGCGGCTCGGCACGCGTCGGCCTAACCCTAACCCAGCGTGCTCTGTCTCGCCCGCACCTGGAGGTCTTTCAACTGAGCAAGCGCATCCCTCGCCCGCTCCACCGGCACAAAAATGTGATCGTGAAAAGCCGCGGCGACGACATTGCAACTAATACTCGCCTTCGTCAACGCCTCCGCCACCGCCGCAGTGAGTCCCACAGCCTGCAGATCCGAATGGACGGTCAAAGTAATCCAGGCCGCGCGGAACAGTACCGGCAGCCCCTCGCGCACCGCCGTCGGCTCATCGATGATGACGGTCAGTCCCTCGCGCTCACGAAATGTCGCCAGGGGTGCGAACTGCGATACGTCACTATCCGTGTGAAAGGACGAGAAGACATAGACGCCGTCATTCAGCTGCGGCTGCATCGACGCTAGCAATTGCTCAAGATCCGAAATCGCCTGGCTCACTGTCACTGTAGGATTCCCATTCAAAAGTACCAATGGAGCAAGGCGCGCCAGCAGTCACATCGCCCGGCGCGCTAGTGTCACTTCAACTCGCGCTTTTGCGCCGCTCACGCGCGCGCCAGCTTCCCCCTCCCCCGGTTCCGGAATCTGCCGATGAGTCCAGCCTTTGAGGGAGATGCTGGCCTTTTAACAAGGAGCGGCATCCGCCGAACTATTGTGGCCGATGCGAAGATTGTCACTCATAGTGCGTCCTATCATAGAGCGTGGCCTCAAACAGGTCAAATCCGTACGCTTCGATATCCGTCCCCTCGAGATCTCGATGCAGTACGACCCGCTCGCCCTATTTGGAAAACGCCTGATTGCGCTTCGCAAAGCGCGCGGCTGGTCGCAGGAGCGCCTCGCGCTCGAAAGTGGACTCGCCCGATCGTACATCGGCGGCATCGAGCGGGGCCAGCGCAACATCGCCCTCTATAACATCTGCGTGCTGGCCGCTACACTCGGGATTGCACCCGCTTCAATGCTCGAATTTGATGAGCTTGCGTGAACAGCGCACATTCGTTGGGGGCCGTTCATGCCCTTCGCGCCGCTCACAGAGCAACAACTGCAACGATGCCACTCCACCATTCATCCGGCCCCGCATACGCTCGCGTCAAGGTTGACTATCCGGACCATGCAAAGCGCTGCCGTCGGCTCGATCGACGATGCATCGCATTACATTCGGAGGTTGCAGTCGCCGAACGGCCGCATAGCGCTCAATGATGTTTGCGCAGGACAATAGCAGCTTAGGCCATTGCTGGAGCTTGCGTTGATATCGTGAAAATCGACCTGCGACGCGCGCGTCGCCCGCAGAACGGTGCCGAAGATGTCGCGGCTGTATCGCGCTCGCGGCCGCTGACTGTAAGCACCCGGCAAAGGCGCCTTGAAGCGCAGGAGTTCTGACGCGAGCATCGTGCCCATTAACAACTTTAATGGACAGGTGTACACGATGGAAGAACTGGCAGCGAATCCCGAAGTCGCGGTGCAG
>NZ_PYUC01000008.1:0-383897 GCF_003028655.1 Trinickia symbiotica | reverse complement strand
GCCGCTGCCGCTGCCGCCGCTGCCACCGCTGCCACCGCTGCCACCGCTGCCACCGCTGCCGCTGCCGCCGCTGCCGCTGCCGCCGCCGCCGCTACCGCCGCCACTGCCGCCACTGCCGCCACTGCCGCCGCCGCCGCCACCGCCGCCACTGCCGCCACTGCCGCCACTGCCGCCACTGCCGCCGCTGCCGCCGCTGCCGCCGCTGCCGCCGCTGCCACTGCCACTGCCACCACTGCCACTGCCACTGCCACCGCCCTTACCGCCGTTGCCTCCTCCACCACCGCCGTCTCCGCGTGAGCCATTCGCGCCGGCAACCGAAGGACCGCCGCTCGGCGCGCCTTCTGACGTGGCACTGCTATCGGCGCCGCCCACGTCGCCTACATCATTGCTGATACGTTTGAGACATGCCTCATAGTCGGGATTGCCTTCACAAGGATTCTGCTTCGCGGCGGTACCGTTGGCCTCGTTCTGGGTTGGACCCCCGGCGGCCATATCGCCTGCGTCCGCATCGACGATCGTGCTCGGGGCGAGCGTCGAGTTGACCATGTCGTCGGGACTGATGGCGGCATCCGCGTTACTACCGAGCAGAACCACCAACGCACTCGCGAGCGAAAACCTGACGATGTGTGCAGACAGATAGGACTGCTTAGTTTTTTCAGTGCTTTTCATGGTTCGTCCTGCATGAAAACGGCAAGCCGTCGCCGGTGCCGCCCCAGCCCCGACGAGCAGACCCGCATCGGTCCGCATCAGCTACTTATTAAGTAGTCCTAACGAAGCACGAGTAAGGGCGCGCCGACCTCGAAGAGGTAGCGGTGGCTTCGTCGATAGGGAAGGCGCGCGCACGCGCATCCGTGCGGCCTTACTGCGATAACCGTGCCATTGCGGCGAATGCGCCGCCCCATCGGGCGTTCATCGCGCGCGCGCGGCGTGGCGAAGCGAATACCGCAGAAAACGTTTCAGGCTTGATACCCGACGCGCGAAAAAAGGCGGGAAAGGCAGCGCTTGAGTCGGAAATGCGATGGGCATTACACCGCGATGGCGGAGCGCGTGGCGCATGAATACGCCGCTTGTCCGCCGCTGAAGCGCGCGTTATGTCGGCGCGGTCTCGTGGCGTGCGATGTGCAATTCTGAGACTGGGATGTGGCAGCGGATCAAATGGCCGTTGCCCGCATCGGCGAACGGCGGATCGTGCTCTTCGCAGACGGCGCCGAGCTTGCGTGGGCAACGCGTGTGGAACGCGCATCCCGAAGGCGGTGTCGTCGCGCTCGGTGGGTCTCCGAACAGACGTACGCGCTCGCTTTGCGCATGAATCCCCTGCAACGTCGGCATCGCCGACAGCAACGCCGCGGTGTACGGATGATGAGGACCGTCGAACACATCGTGGACCGAGCCGATTTCGAGCAGCCGTCCCACATAGAGCACAGCGATGCGATCGGAGACGTATCGGACGACGTTGAGATCGTGCGAGATGAAGATGTAGCTCACTCCGCGCTGACGCTGAAGATCGACGAGCAGGTTGAGAATGGCGGCCTGCACGGACACATCGAGCGACGACGTCGGCTCGTCGCAGACGACGACGCGCGGCTCGCCCGCGAATGCGCGTGCGATCGCCACGCGCTGCTTGAGGCCGCCCGAGAGCTGCCGCGTGCGAGCGCCAAGATAGCGCTGCGGCAGCCGCACGGCATCGACGAGCATCGCGAGCCGCTCGTCGTGCGCTTTGCCGCGCAGCGCGGCGAGCTTCGAGAGTGCGCGGCCGATCAGATGCTTGACCGAATGAGCGCGGTTGAGCGCCGAGTCGGGATTCTGGAAGACGATCTGCAGTGACTTCACCTGATCGTCGTCGCGGCGGGTGACGCGTGGCGGTAAAGGGGCGCCGTCGAGCTCGAGCACACCGCCCGCATCGGGTGCGACGAGACCCACGAGCAGCTTGGCGAGCGTCGTCTTTCCGCTGCCCGATTCGCCGACGAGTCCGAGCGTCTCGCCGGCCGCGAGCGTCAGCGACACATCGTCGACGGCGCGCAGCGCGTGAGCCGGCGTGGCGAACGTCTTCGAAAGATGCGCCGCGCGCAAGCGCGGTTGTCCGTCGCGCGCGGCGAGGCGTCCGATCGCCGGACCAGAATCTTCCCCGCGCGGATCGGCCCGGTCGCCCGCGCTTTGCGCATCGAACGCCTCTCGCGACGCGGGCAACGCATGGGCCCGCTCGTGATAGTGACAGCGCGCCATTTGCGCGCCGCGCGCCGCGGCAATGCGATAAGGGGGCGGCGCCTCGCGCCGGCAGCGATCGTCGGCGAGCCGGCAGCGTGGGGCATAGATGCAGCCGCCCATCGTCGTGCCCGGTGGCGGAAGGCTGCCTGGGATCGTGTCGAGCCGCTCGACGTCCTTGCTGCGTCCCGGGCTCGGCAAGCAGCGCAGCAGGCCGACGGTATAAGGGTGACGCGGCGCGCGGAGCACGTCTTCGCTCGTGCCTTCCTCGACGAGCCTTCCCGCATAGAGGACGCCGACGCGGCTGCACATGCGGCTGATGACGGCAAGGTTGTGACTGATGAACAGCACCGCCGTGCCCGATTCGGCGCGAAGACGAGCGACGACATCGAGCACCTCGGCCTCGACCGTCGCATCGAGCCCGGTGGTGGGCTCGTCGAGAATCAACAAGGCGGGATTCGAAGCGAGCGCCATCGCGATCACGATGCGCTGCTGCATGCCGCCCGATAGCTGATGCGGGTAGCGCTCCATCACTTGACGCGGGTCCGCGATTCTCACCCGTTCGAGCATCGCGAGTGCTTCCTCGCGCGCTTCACTTCGCCCGATGCCGCGTGCGACCTCGAATGCTTCGGACAACTGAAGACCGACCCTCAGCGACGGATTCAGCGCGCGGGAAGGATCCTGATAGACCATCGAGACCGCTGTCGCCCTCATCGTACGGAGAGCCCTCGCATCGAGCGTCGCGACATCGATTCCGTCGATGGCGATCCGGCCTGCCTTGATCGTGCCGTTTCTCGGCAGATAGGTGAGTGCGGCGAGCGCGACCGTCGATTTGCCGCAGCCCGATTCGCCGACGAGCCCGTAAGCTTCGCCGCGCCGCACGCGAAACGTGACATCGCGCAGCACCTCGCGGTTGCGGCCGCGCACGCGGTAGGCAACCGTCAGTCCGGTCACCGTGAGCGCGTCCTCGCCGGCGCGCGGCGCGGGCTCGAAGCCGGGAGGCGCTTTGCGCGGGACGTCGCTCATGGCTGCAGGATCCCTTGCACGCTGTCGGCGACGAGGTTTACGCCGACGACGAGCGTTGCGATGGCGAGTGCGTCGAACACCACGGTCCACCCGGCACCGCCCGTCATCAGCGAATACGACTCGGAGAGGGCGAGTCCCCAGTCCGCTGAA
This sequence comes from Trinickia symbiotica, assembly GCF_003028655.1. Lineage (GTDB taxonomy): Bacteria > Pseudomonadota > Gammaproteobacteria > Burkholderiales > Burkholderiaceae > Trinickia > Trinickia symbiotica_A. The sequence goes on along the minus strand of NZ_PYUC01000008.1, from coordinate 380,519 downwards.
GGCGGCGCGACGCCGAAGCCGAGAAACGAAAGCGTCGCGACGGCGAAGATGGCGTAGCCGAGGCGGACGGTCGCCTCGACGACGATCGGCGGCAGGACGTTGGGCGCAATCTCCACGAGCATGATGTAGACCGCATGCTCGCCGCGCAGCTGGGCGGCGGCGACATAGTCGAGATGGCGTTCGGCGAGCACGGCCGCGCGCACGGTGCGCGCCGTCATCGGCATGAACGTAAGCGCGATCACGAGCACCACGGTCGCATTCGATGCGCCCAGCGCCGCCAGTGCCGCGAGTGCGACGATGACGAGCGGCAACGCGAGCAGCGCATCGATGAGGCGTCCCGCGATACGATCGAGCCAGCCGTCGAAGTAGCCGAGAAGGAGCCCGAGCGCCGTGCCGGCGAGCGTGCCGACCAGCGTCGCGAGCGGGGCGATCGCGAGGATGTCGCGCGCACCGACGACCACGCGCGAGAAGATATCGCGGCCAAGCTGATCGGTGCCGAACCAGTGCGTGCCATCGGGCGGCATCAACGAGTCGAGCGGATCGGCCGCATAGGGATCGTGCGGCACGACGAACGGGCCGACGAGCGCGCACGCGATCCAGAATGCGACGATGAGCATGCCGACTACGAAGGTCGGCGAGCGCAGCAGCAGGCGCAGTGTTTCCGCCGGCGACGTGGAGGGACCCCGTTCGACGGCCGGTGTCCCGGTCGGAGCCGATGGCGTGGTGCTCATTCCGTTCCCTCCGTGCGCAGGCGCGGATCGAGCGCGACGAGCCAGGCGTCGGCGATGAAATGCGCGATCGTGTAGACGACGCCGACCGTCAGCACGCCCGCTTCGAGCATCGGGAAATCGCGGGCCGTTGCGGCGTTGTAGATGAGCGAGCCGATCCCTTGGTAGTGGAACAGCGTCTCGACGACGACGAGCCCGCCGACCATATAGCCGAGTTGCGTGGCGGCGACGGTGATGGTCGGCGGCAGTGCGTTGCGCAGCACGTGACGAAAGATGACGACGCGCTTCGGCAGCCCTTTGAGGATCGCCGTGCGCGTGTAATCGGCGTCGAGCGCCTCGACGGTGCCGGCACGCGCCATTCGCGCGATGTAGCCGAAAAAGACGAAGACGAGCGGCAGCGCGGGGAGGATCAGATGCCGCAGCGCGCCGAGCCAGCTCGTGCCGGGCGGATAGGCGGCCTCCGTCGGCAGCAGGCGGAGCCAGACGCCGAATACGAGGATCAGCACGATGGACGAGACGAACTCGGGTACGACGGTCGCCGAGAGCCCGACGATCGTCAACGTCCGATCGAGCCAGCGTCCCGCGTTCAGCGCGGCCCACACGCCGCCCGCGATACCGAGCGGCACGACGATCGCAAAAGCGAGCATCGCAAGCTTCGCGGAATTCGCGAGCGCATGAATGACGAAAGGCGCAACGGGTTGGCGAAAGGCGTAGGACATGCCCATATCGCCGTGCAGCAGTCGAGCGATCCATGTGCCGAACTGCACGAGGACGGGCCGGTCGGCGCCGAGTTGATGATCGAGCGCGGCCACGGCGCGCGGGTCCGCTAGCGGCCCGAGCATGGCGCGCCCGACATCGCCGGGCAGCAGCTGCCCGAGCGCGAACACGAGCGCCGAAAGCAAAACGAGCGTGACGAGCGAAAGCGCGAGCCGCACAGCGAGGAAGCGCGCGATGCGCGCGGCGGTGCCATGGGCGACGCGGACGCGCAAGGGAAGGGCGAGGGTCGGCATCTGCTACGTCGTCTCCGATCTCCACTTCGGTTTGCCGCTGCAATACATTCGAGAATGATCAGTACTGCAGACGAATCCGCCAACTCAGGACACTAGTGTGGCACGATCGAAGTACATCTGCGAAATCGCGGTGAAGCGCACGCCGTCGAGGGTTTTGCGTCGAGCGATCAGCATGTCGAAGAAGTAGGGAATGACGACGGGCGTTTCATCGAGCAGCAAGGCTTCGATCTGATGCGCGACTTTCTTTTGAGCACTGACGTCGAGTGCACCGACGTAGTCCGCGACGAGCTTGTCGTACGTGGCGTTCTTGAAATGCGCGGCATTCCAGGCGCCGTTGCTCGTAAGCGGCGCATTGAGAAAAAGGTTCGGCACGCCGCGGTGTCCGTAATCGGTGATGCCGAGCGTCGAGTCCAGCCAATCGGATTTGCCGAACGTGCCGGCGCCATAGTAGAGGCTCTGGCTTTCCACTTTGAGCTGCAGGCGCATGCCGATCGCCTTGGCGGCGTTTTGCACGACCACGGCGAGATCGGGAATCTCCATGAACTTCTCGGTCGTCAGCGTCAGCGTGGCATCGATACCGTTCGGGTGTCCGGCCTGCGCGAGCAATTGCTTGGCCTGACCGACGTCGATCCGGCGTTGCGGCACGGACGGATCGTACGAAGGGAATACCGGCGCGAACGGATGATCATTGCCGACTACGGCACGCCCCTTGAATAGCCCCTTGACGAGACGATCGCGGTCAAGCGCAAGCGCGAGCGCCTGTCTCACACGCTTGTCGTTGAACGGCGGTTGATCGCAGCGCATGTGAATCTGCCGATGCGCGCTCGACCTGACCGACTGGACGACGAACTCCGGATTGTTGAGGAGACCCGCGCCGCCTTGCACGGTGAAGTCGCCCATGACGTCGGCCTGCCTGCCCTCCATCGCGAGGATCTGCGCCTGTTGATCGGCGTAGAACGAGAATTGCACGCGCGAGGGCAGCGCTTTTTCGCCCCAGTATTCAGGATTCCTCACGAACGATGCGCCGACCTTCGGTTCGTATCGCTCGAGCTTGAATGGCCCGGTGCCGATAAAGCTCTTCTCGTATCCGCCGCTGTAGCTCGCGGGAAGAATCACGGCGTTGTAATTGTCGGATGAGACGTAGTAGGGGAAGTTGCCGTTCGGCGCGTCGAGATGAAACGCGACGGTACCGTCATCGATCGCGCGCGTGCCGCCCTTCGAGAGTACCCCTTTGAGCAGCGAAAGCGCGGCCGAGCCGCTTGCGGGGTCCGCAAGCCGATCGAACGTCGCCACGACGTCTTTCGCCGTAAGCGTCTGCCCATCGTGAAACTTCACGTTGGGGCGCAGCTTGAACGTCCAGACGTCGCCCTTCGCGTTCGCTTGCCATGAAAGCGCGAGGGCCGGCGTAAGCGGCTTGTCCGTGCTTTGGTCGTCGATCAGAAACTCGCCCGTTTGCGCGATCAGCGCGAGGCCGGCGGGGTCCGCGACGGTGAGCGGGTCAACGGCGCCAGCCGGCGTCAGATGTGCCACGCGGATCGTCGCGCCGGCGCCGGACGGCTTCGCTTGCGCCGCGGCCGCGCGCGGCAGCGCAAGTCCACCTAGCACGAGCGCGACGCCGGAGAGGCCCATGACGCCGGCATAGCGCAGCAGCTCGCGGCGCGAGAGGCGCTCAGCCAGGTACTCGTCGATGGCATGGTTGCCGAGCTCGCCGGCATCGCGGCGCACGGCGTCGAGCAGGGAGGGGCGATCGGAGCGAGTTTTCATCGGCGGGCGCCTCATGTCGGATGCGCGCTCAAAAGCCAAGCGCGAAAAGCGGCGAAAAGCGGCGCGGCGGCGGGCACGCCCGGTCGCCGCGCCGCGCGGGGATTACTTCGTCTTCGCGCTGATGACGGCGTCGGCCACGTGCGCGGGCGCCTCGGCGTAGTGCTTGAACTCCATCGAATACGTCGCGCGGCCTTGGGTGAGCGAGCGCAGGGACGTCGAGTAGCCGAACATCTCGGCGAGCGGCACCTCCGCCTTCACGAGCTTGCCGCCGCCGCCCGCGATGTCCTCCATCCCTTGCACGATGCCGCGCCGGCCCGAGAGGTCGCCCATCACGTTGCCCATGAAATCCTCGGGCGTCTCGACTTCGACGGCCATCATCGGCTCGAGCAGCACGGGCTTCGCGCGCCGCATCGCCTCCTTGAACGCCATCGAGCCGGCCATGCGGAACGCGTTTTCGTTCGAGTCCACGTCGTGGTACGAGCCGAACGTCAGCGTGACCTTCGTATCGACGACGGGGTAGCCCGCGAGCACGCCGCTTTGCAACGCTTCCTGAATGCCCTTGTCGACGGCCGGAATGAACTCGCGCGGAATCACGCCGCCCTTGATCGCGTCGACGAACTCGTAGCCCTTGCCGTGCGGCTGCGGCTCGAGCTTGATGACGGCATGGCCGTACTGGCCGCGCCCGCCCGACTGCTTGACGAACTTGCCCTCGACATCCTCGACGGTGTTGCGGACCGTTTCGCGGTACGCCACCTGCGGCTTGCCGACCGTCGCCTCGACGCCGAATTCGCGCTTCATGCGGTCGACGATGATTTCGAGGTGCAGCTCGCCCATGCCCGAGATGATCGTCTGGCCCGACTCCTCGTCGGTCTTCACGCGGAACGACGGGTCTTCCTGCGCGAGCCGGTTGAGCGCGATCCCCATCTTTTCCTGATCGGCCTTCGTCTTCGGCTCGACGGCTTGCGAGATGACAGGATCGGGGAAGATCATCCGCTCGAGGATGATCGGCTTGGCCGGGTCGCAAAGCGTATCGCCCGTCGTCGCTTCCTTCAAGCCGACGGCCGCGGCGATGTCGCCCGCGTAGACTTCCTTGATCTCCTTGCGATCGTTCGCATGCATCTGCAGGATGCGGCCGACGCGTTCCTTCTTGCTCTTCGTGGAGTTGAGCACGGTGTCGCCCGAGTTGACGACGCCCGAGTAGACGCGAAAAAAAATCAGCTGCCCGACGAACGGATCCGTCATGATCTTGAACGCGAGCGCGGAGAACGGCTCGTCGTCGCTCGGATGACGCTCGGCCTCGCGATCGTCCTCGTCATGACCGAGAATGGCCGGCACGTCGATCGGCGAAGGCAGGTAGTCGATCACCGCGTCGAGCATCGCCTGCACGCCCTTGTTCTTGAACGCGCTGCCGCAAAGCATCGGCACGATTTCGTTGGCGATCGTGCGCTTGCGCAGGCCGGCCTTGATTTCATCCTCGGAGAGGGAGGTATGGTCTTCGAGGTACTTCTCGAGCAGCTCCTCGCTCGCCTCGGCGGCGGCCTCGACCATCTTTTCGCGCCATTCCTCGGCCGTGGCGAGCAGCTCGGCCGGAATGTCGCGGTATTCGAACTTGACGCCCTGGCTCTCCTCGTCCCAGATGATCGCTTTCATTTTCACGAGATCGATCACGCCCTGGAAGCTGTCCTCGGCGCCGACCGGAACCTGGATCGGCACGGCGACGCCCTTCAGCCGCTCGCCGATTTGCCGCTGCACGCGGAAAAAGTCCGCGCCCACGCGGTCCATCTTGTTGACGAACGCGATGCGCGGCACCTTGTACTTGTTCGCCTGCCGCCAGACCGTCTCCGATTGCGGCTGCACGCCGCCCACCGAGTCGTAGACCATGCAGGCGCCGTCGAGCACGCGCATCGAGCGCTCGACTTCGATGGTGAAGTCGACGTGGCCCGGCGTGTCGATGATGTTGATGCGGTGCTCGGGATAGTTGCCGGCCATGCCCTTCCAGAACGCGGTCGTCGCGGCCGACGTGATCGTGATGCCGCGCTCCTGCTCCTGCTCCATCCAGTCCATGATCGCCGCACCTTCGTGAACCTCGCCGATCTTGTGGCTCACGCCCGTGTAGAACAGGATGCGCTCGGTCGTCGTCGTCTTGCCGGCATCGATGTGAGCGCTGATACCGATATTGCGGTAGCGCTCGATGGGAGTCTTGCGGGGCACGTCGATCTCCTTGCAAACGGGCGCCGGCATCGAGCCGGGCATGATTGCCGGCGCGTCACGCGGCGCGTAGATTTTGGTTGCAAGGATAGCGCCTGGCGGTGGCTTTTGCAGCCTCGTTCGTCACTGGGGCCGCGGGAGCCCCTGAATCCTGGTGCCGGGCGTGATCCCTTTGGAGGAAAACCAGCCCTTGCTCATTTCCAGCGCATAGACGCCGTTGTTGCGCGGACAATGATTGTTGGTCGTTTCCGCCTGCATTTCGTCGATGTCGGTAATTGTGCCGTCGGCGCGCATGAATGCGATCGACAGCGGAATCAGCGTGTTCTTCATCCAGAAGCAATGGACGGCGTTCTCGCCGAACACGAAAAGCATGCCTTCGTTCGGCGCGAGCTGGGTCCGGTACATGAGCCCTTGCTCGCGATCGGCGTCATTGGCGGCGACGGCCGCGTCGATGACGAACATGCCGGCGGTGAGCTTCGTGCGCGGAAACTCGGACGGCTGCTTCACGCCGGCGGGCATTTGCTGCGCAAAGGCGTTGGCGGCGGTGAGCGAGGCGGCGCCCATGACGGCGGCCGGGATCGCGGCGGCGATGCGCGCGAGAAGCGGGCGAAGCGAAACTCCCACGAGAGGCTCCTTGCTGAAGAGATCCGCGCATGTTACGCGAGCGGCTGGCGGCGAGGCAAAGCGAATGAATATCGGCCGTGCCAAACGACAAAAAGGCAGGCGCCCTGCGGCAGCCTGCCTTCAACGCCGTTGAAAACGGCTGGTGCTTCTTTTTGACTTCTTGCTTTACAGGAAGCTTACTCCGAAGCGCCCGAAGCGGCTTCAGCCTTGGCGGCCTTCTTCGAGTGCTTCTTGGCGTGCTTCTTGGCGTGCTTGGCGGGAGCGGCAGCCGGAGCCGAAGCGGCTTCCGTGGCCGAAGCTTGTGCGAAAGCAGCCGTTGCGAACAGGCCAGCGATGAGAGCGGCGATCAGCTTCTTCATGTCTTGAATCCTCAGCTTTAGTTGATTAACCAAATGACCCGGTCATTGAGTCATGTCGGTAAACGTGCCATCCACCTTTCGGTTGACAGCCGCATCGAAAGAATTCGTCGATACGTCTGCAAGCGCATCAGACCCGCTCTTCGCCGCTGAAAGACTCGGAAACGGAAACCCGCACGCTAATGCCGGATAGCTTAAAAGCGGCATCTGCGTCGAATAACGCATGATCGGTTGCGGTGGTTGACGCCGCCGCCTCAATTTTGTCGAACCTGAGGACCGGGGCCGTGAGGCGGGCTCGGCAAGGATCGGCGGCAGGCCTGTTGCCGCCGAAAAAAGCCTGCGGCGACAAGCAGTTAAGGCTTGCGGGAGCGCCGAGCGGGTGCGGCGCGCGGCTTGTCTCTCCCGATCTCGCCGGCCTCGCCGGCCTGGCCGCCCTCGCCGCCGTGCCACGGCGCCGTCGGCGGCAGCGTGCGCCACTTGCCTGGCTCGAGTCCGAGCGCGAAGAGATCGAGCGCGCCGATGCCGACTCGCACGAGACGCAGCGTCGGAAAGCCGACGGCCGCCGTCATGCGCCGTACCTGGCGGTTCTTGCCTTCCGTCAGCGCGAGCTCGATCCAGGCCGTCGGAATCGCCGCGCGATAGCGTACCGGCGGGACCCGCGGCCAAAGCGATGCCGGCGCCTCGATCGCCGCCGCGCGGCACGGGCCCGTCACGTAATCGCCGAGGTCGACGCCGCGCGCGAGCGCTTCGAGCGCGGCCCCGTCGGGCACGCCTTCGACTTGCGCCCAATAGCGTTTGACAAGTTTGTGACGCGGCTCGGCAATGCGCGCCTGCAAGGCGCCGTCGTCCGTGAGCAGCAGCAGGCCTTCGCTGTCGGCATCGAGCCGCCCGGCCGGGTAGACGCCCGGCAGCTCGACCCAATCCGCCAGCGACGCACGCGTTTCATGAGGTGAAAACTGGCAGATCGTGCCGAACGGCTTATTGAGAGCGATGAGGCGCATGACGAGCGTCTATGGCAAATGGCGGGATCTTAATGCATAATACGGCACCGCAAGTCTTCTGTCTTATATAAGACCTCGAAGCACTCCCGCATCTCCGATCGTCCCGTGGTCGCTGCGCTGTCGCCGCGAGAGCGGCGGCCGGCCGCGGTTCGGGCGCTTGCGGTCGCCGTCGTGGATACGTGGGCTAGAATAGCGAGCCAGCCGTATCTACGCGGCGCTGTCAAGCCGACGCGATTCGAACGCACGAGGCGAAACTCGAGACCCACTGCGAAACGCAACGGGGTGGATGGCTCGATTTCGCGGGGTCCGCTTGCTCATCACCTGCACAGCCAACACTGGAGTCGATCATGCCGTATCAGCACATCAAGGTTCCGACGAGCGGTGACAAGATCACCGTCAATTCGGACTTTTCGCTCAACGTTTCCGATCAGCCGATCATTCCGTACATCGAAGGCGACGGCACGGGCTTCGACATTACGCCGGTCATGATCAAGGTCGTCGATGCGGCGGTCGAGAAGGCGTATGGCGGCAAGCGCAAGATTCAATGGATGGAAATCTTCGCGGGCGAGAAGGCCACGAAGGTCTACGGCCCGGATGTCTGGCTGCCCGAAGAGACGCTGCAGGTGCTGAAGGAGTACGTCGTTTCGATCAAGGGCCCGCTGACGACGCCTGTCGGCGGCGGCATCCGCTCGCTCAACGTCGCGCTGCGCCAGGAGCTCGACCTGTACGTCTGCCTGCGCCCCGTGCAGTACTTCAAGGGTGTGCCGTCGCCGGTGCGCGAACCCGAGAAGACGAACATGGTGATCTTCCGCGAGAACTCGGAAGACATCTATGCCGGCATCGAGTGGGCCGCCGATTCGGAGCAGGCGAAGAAGGTCATCAAGTTCCTGCGCGAAGAAATGGGCGTGAAGAAGATCCGCTTCCCGGAAACGTCGGGGATCGGCGTCAAGCCCGTCTCGAGCGAAGGCACGCAGCGGCTCGTGCGCAAGGCGATCCAGTACGCGATCGACAATGACCGCCGCTCGGTCACGCTCGTCCACAAGGGCAACATCATGAAGTTCACGGAAGGCGCGTTCCGCGACTGGGGCTATGCTCTCGCGCAGAAGGAGTTCGGCGCCGAGCTCGTGGACGGCGGCCCGTGGATGAAGTTCAAGAACCCGAGGACGGGTAACGAGATCGTCGTGAAGGACGTGATCGCCGATGCGTTCTTGCAGCAGATCCTGTTGCGCCCGGCCGAGTACGACGTGATCGCCACGCTGAACCTGAACGGCGACTACGTCTCCGATGCGCTGGCGGCGCAGGTGGGCGGCATCGGCATCGCACCCGGTGCGAACATGTCCGATTCCGTCGCGATGTTCGAAGCAACGCACGGCACCGCACCGAAGTACGCGGGCAAGGACTACGTGAACCCGGGCTCGGAGATCCTCTCGGCCGAGATGATGCTGCGTCACATCGGCTGGAAGGAAGCGGCCGACATCATCATCTCGTCGATGGAAAAGTCGATTCTGCAAAAGCGCGTCACCTATGACTTCGCCCGCCTGATGGAAGGCGCGACCCAGGTGTCGTGCTCGGGCTTTGGTCAGGTGATGATCGAGAACATGTAACAGGGCTCGCTTGTAGTTTCAAGCAGCGTCATGCGGTAGCAAAACGCCGATAGATCAACGATTTATCGGCGTTTTTGTTTGGTGGTTGTGTGTTACCTGCTGTCACGGGATGGAGCTGGATGAGCTCATCCATCAATGGCGGCATGTCGCGGAGCGCGGTGTCACCGATTTGTCCGAGAAAGCCTGATCCGGTGCTTTTTGTCGCGAGCCGATGGTAAAGTCCAGACAAAACAGCACTAAGAGAGGGCCACGTGTCACGCAGCATCATTTGCGTCGGCGACACCACGTCGCACGGCGGCAAGGTTCTTGAAGGAAATCCGACAGCCACACTCGACGGCAGGCCGATTTCCGGCGTCGGGCACATGGTCGCATGCCCGCAATGCAAGGGCATATTTCCGATCCTGCCTGACCTGCTGGGTCGCCGTTATCCCCATGTGATGGACGGTCGCGATACAGCCGTCGAAGGTATGCGCACTGCATGCGGCGCGACGCTGATCGCGTCACAGTCGAATTCCACCATCAGCGACGAAGGCGAAGGCCATGCAAGTACCGGCGTAGGCGTCGCAACGTCGGCGACTGCATTGCCGCTGTCGCCAAGCCCGACGCTTTGTCTCGAATGCTTGAAAGCGGCCGCGCAAAGCGGCGCAACGATGGTCATGCGGGGGTAGTCGTGCCGCCCGCAAAAATCGAAGAGTATTTCTCGCAGCGTCAGGCGCAGGCGTCATTGCCCGTTCGCCTGTACGCGCTTGTTGACGCGCTGTTATACGGACGCGGTGAAACGGTCGGGCGGCCGGCAGCCACTATCGGATTATTCGACGGTACGTCGGACGCATCGTTGGCTGACGCCGGGCCGTGGCTGATCGATTTCGCGGAAGCGTCCCCCAGCGTCAAACAGTCGTTATTCGCGATGGGCGCGGGTGCAGAGGGCGTTTCTTGGCTCATTAGCGCATATCCCTTTGCCGCGCTTGCCGAAGTGCTCGCAGGGCGTTTGAACGCTCGCATGCCTGACGGTCGTACCGCGTTGCTGCGCTTTTACGACGCGCGGTTGATGGGAGAAATCGCGCGTTTGTTCTCGTTCACGCAGCGCATCGAATTCTTCGCGCCGACATTCGACTGGCTCGCGCAAATCAACGGTGAACTGACGAGGTTGCATCCGCATGCTTGAACTGACGACAGAGCAGATCGCAGCGCTTGCCGAAATCGATGCGAAGCGGTTCGTTGAAGGCGTGCGCGTGGATTTGTGCAACGACGATCCGAAGCTGGCCGACGACGCGACACTTTCATCACGGTTGTGGCGTGCGTTCAAGGCCGCGCGCGAAATCGGCATCCAGCGCGACGAAAATCTGGTTGCGTTCCTCCGCGTCGAAGCATATGCGCCGGGCTTCTACGAGCAGCCTGCGATACGCGCATGGCTGACGCGCCCGGGCCGCACGCCGGATGAACGGTTTCACGACTATATGCGCGTGGTGCGCTGGCATATTGAACATCCTGAATTTGAGGGAGGATTGAATTATGGCGGGTCTGGCGGTTCCGATGATAGCGGGGGCAGCGCGAGCCCTTGGTCCGGTCTTGGCGCGCGCTGGCGCAGCTTTATTGGGCGGGGCGGCGGTAGGGGCAACGGGTAGTCTCTCGGGCGATACGAAGAAAGAAGACAGCAAGGCCGCGCCTGCGGCACGGACGCTGCCGCGTACTGATGAAAGCTGCAAGAAGTGCCCGCCAGAAGGCGGTAAGTTCAGGCACGCCAATCACCACATGACGAAGGCGGCACGAGAATACCAAGGCCGGATTACCGGCTGGCCGTATAGTGTCGAGGAAGGATGGAGCCAAGAGTGGGAATGGTTGGACACTGATTTCGATGGCTTCATCCCGGCACAGTGCATGTTGCAGGAAGCCAAGGGCAACTACGACCAGTTTGCCGAAGCCGAGTGGGCGAAAGATGTGTTCAAAGGTTTCGATGTGATGGAAGATACGATAGCAAGGCATGGGCGACTAGTGCGCCAGAATCCGCCGACTCAACTCATGTGGTACTTCCAAGGCCCGAAAACGCGAGCAAAAATGGTCCGGTTGCTTGGGCGCTGGGGCATTCAGTCTGTTGTTGTACCTTGAGGCATCGATATGACGAACATCGAAATTCACGCTGAATTCCTTGACGACGCGCTCGGGCTGCACGATTTTGAGACGGTGATAACGCGGCTGGGCCGGATCGCGGATGCGATTGCGCAGCGCGGCGGGATCGCAAAAAGCGAGTGGCACTTGAAGGGCTATACAGAGGAAGAGGCGAGCCTGTATCCGGTTTTCAATGGCGATGTACCGGCAACGGCGGCGCTGGCCGTCACCCGGGAAGAATTCCGAAATATTAACGATGTAACATCGGTAGGCATGTGGGCGCATCCGGAAGGAACGCAAATCGGCGGCAGCATGACATGTCGCCTATTGCCGCAGGGTGAGCCGAAATCCATTGAGGTGTCGCTGACAAATCGCGCCGAAGTAAGCAACGGTGAGTTAATAAATTACGGAGACTTTGTTCACTACGTCACCCTGATCGCTAAGGAATTCAACCCGATCATTACTGAAGTGTCGCCGCCCGATTACTTCGAAAAACGGGTGTTCGATGACAAGCCGGGCGTCGGCTGGATGCTGTATCTGCCGAAGGTCATCACTGTGCAACAGGTGCCGGAAGCTCGCGCGTTGATTCCTGTTCCCGAGCCAGACAAGAAGCAGGTCGGCACGATCATAGTTAGCGTCGCGGATGGCGTGTTTTCTGCGGACAACCCCGAGCATGTCGAAGTCGCGAACCGCATCGAAATCCGGTTGGTCGATCAAGACTTGTTGCCCGCATACGCGGATATCTGACGCCTGACTGGAGCGCCGACGCAACGTCTTCCAACCGTGATCCGAACATGGAAATACATGCGATGTTTCGGGACGCTTCACTGTCGTCTCAAGACTTCCGGGAGATGCTGACACGTGAATCGCGGCTCGTAGCTGCGCTGGCCGCCAAACAGCCTCGGATGGCTCATGTGAACTGGCGGCTCACTGCGGATTCGCTCGAAGAGGCGAACGTTTATCCCGCCTTCGATGAGAACGGGGACCCTTCGACGCCAGCACTGGCGGTGTTGACGACACGCGCCGGGAGCAAACGCCAAAGCGTGTCACACGCCGCGATTTGGAATGCAGCGGAAGGGGATGATAGTGCCGTGATTTCCTGTCAGGTGTCCGACGCAAAGGTATTGCCTGACCGTGTGACGCTTGATATCGATGCGGGCCTCTGTCCGCCGTCCGCCGATGATATGGCTGCCAGCATTCAGGCCGTCGTTGCCAGCTTCGCGCCCCTGGTCGTGGAGGTGGCGCCGAAGGAGTATTTCGACAAGCGCGTGTTTGACGACAAGCCTGGCGTCGGCTGGATGCTGTTTCTGCAGAAGGCCATCACCGTACAGCAGGTGCCCGAGGCCCGCGCGTTGATTCCCGTTCCCAAAAGCAGGCAAGAAGCAGGTCGGCACCATCATCGTGAGCGTCACGGATGGCGCATTTTCCGCAGACAACCCGGAGCATGTCGAAGTCGCGAACCGCATCGAAATCCGCTTGGTCGATCAGGATTTGCTGCCCACATACGCGGACATCTGAGCGCTCAAATGAACGTCTACACCTTTGACCATCCGGTAAAGAAAGAACTAGAGGATGTGATCGGCTTGCGGGGCGACATGCAAACTGCGCGCGACTGCATACGGCTCCTGATTGGCCCACCCGCGTCGCTCGGCGGGGCTCGGCTTTTGTCGCGCGCGCTCTACACGCAGGCGTTGGTATCATATGTCCGTTGCTTTGCGTCTGGCCGCAGGAAGTGGCTGCGCAGGGAGTTATTCGCTGACCGCCCGGACCTTGCGGCACGCCATGAAGACCTCAAAGCAATGCGGGACAAGCACGTCGCCCATTCCGCTGAATACGCAGAGCACGTGAGCGTAGTGGTAGCGGCTGAGCACGAAACTGCGCCAGCGGTGGGGCTCAGCGTCCGCAACTGGTTTTTTGTCGGTGACGGCCCAGACGGCTTAGCAACGTTCCTTGAATTGGTCGAGTTTGTCGAAGCGCACCTTGCCGAAGAAGAAATTCGACTCGGAAACGAAGTTGCAACGCTCGTTCTGGGCGAAGGGGCGACATGGCAAAGCGCGTTGCAGGCTTTCAGCGAGGCAACGAGCTACCACCATCCAGTGTACGGAATGACGAAGCAACTTGTGAGGGGCGAAGACGATGGAATCGTCTGCTAGGCTCGGCATTCGTTCGCGCCATTGCGTACGCATGCATTTCTTTCGTCAGACGCAGAGTAGGCTGCGGGAGCCCAGAGCTACTTGAAATGGAATGGGCGAAAGACAGGTTCAAAGGCTTCAGAACGATCATGAGGCAGGCGCTCATAGTCCGCGCAAGCTCCGCCTGCTAAGCTCATATGGTATTTCCAGGGTCCAAAGACCCGAGCAAGAATGCTAACGTTGCTCAGGCGCTGGGGCGTTCAATCTGTTGTCGTACCTTGAGCCATCAACATGACGAGCATCGAAATTCATGCTGATTTCCGCGACACCACGCTTGCGCCCACCGACTTCGAAACGCTGCTAACGAGGCTAGGTCGGATCGCGGACGCAATCGCGCAGCGCGGCGGAATCGCGAAAAACGAGTGGCATTTGCAGGGCGACACAGAGCAAGAAGCCAAGCTGTACCCGGCGTTCGATGGTGACGCGCCATCAACGGCAGCGCTGGCCGTCATCCGAGAGGAATTCCGCAATGTCACAGATGTGACTTCTGTGGGCATGTGGGCGCACCCGGAAGGAACGCAAATCGGCGGCAGCATGACCTGTCACATACTGCCGCAAGGCGAGCCGGATGCCTTTACTGTATCGCTCACGAATCTAGCCGACGTAAGCAACGGTGAACTAGTCAATTACGACGACTTCGTGCATTACGTAAGCTTGATCGTAGCGGAGTTCAGCCCGGATGTGATCCAAGTAGGGCCGGTGGAATATCGCGAGAAACAGGTGTTCGATGACAAGCCGGGCGTCGGCTGGATGCTGTATCTGCCGAAGGTCATCACCGTGCAACAAGTGCCAGAAGCCCGAGCGTTGATTCCGGTTCCCGAAGCCGGCAAGAAGCAGGTCGGTACGATCATCGCGAGCGTCACAGATGGGGTATTTTCAGCGGACAACCCTGAGCATGTTGAGGTTGCGAACCGCATCGAGATCCGGTTGGTAGATCAAGATTTGTTGCCAGCATACGCGGATATCTGAGCATAGGGCCGCCGCAAATTTGAAACATCTGCCGCCGAGCCGCGACGGCGACGGGGTACAGATCAGCCGTGATCCTATGAACATTCTTGCTCAATTTCGTGATGCGCCAGACTTCGCTGGCGCGGGTCAATTCGAGGTTCATCTGCGGCGATTGTGGTCTGTAGTGGAACTGCTCGCGAGTAAGGACGAGCGCCTTGCGCAGTGGTATTTGACAGGCGACACGGAGTTCGAGGCACGTCTACATCCAGTCTTCGAGGCTCCCGGCGTGCCATCGTCTGCGATATCGGCCGTTCTTTCCATCCGATACGAAGGCGCAAGAAAAAATCGGCCCAAAGTGATGGGCTTTTGGAACGGTCACAACAGTTCGACCGATGGCGCGCAATTAAAGCTCTCGATTGACACGGGCGTGATGCCCTCGGAAGTCGAAGTTGACCTGCCGGAGCAAGCAGAGCCGACGCAACGGCTTGGCGACTACGCGGCTATGGAGGACGGCGTTTCTGTGATTGCTCGCCTCTACAACCCTGCTTATGTGTCGGTCGCTCCTAGGGCATATTTCGGGAAACAGGTGTTCGATGATAAGCCGGGCGTCGGCTGGATGCTGTATCTGCCGAAGGTCATCACCGTGCAACAGGTGCCGGAAGCCCGAGCGTTGATTCCGGTTCTCGAAGCAGGTGAGAAGCAGATCGGCACGATCATCGTGAGCATCACGGATGGCGTATTTTCCGCGGACAACCCGGAGCACGTCAAAGTCGCGAACCACATCGAAATCCGGTTGGTCGCTCAGGACTTGTTGCCCGCATACGCGGATATCTGACTGCAGGCTACGGACGGCGCGTTCGCCGAAACGCCCGTTTCTTGACTCAACGCAATAATCCGGCGTCAGCCTGCGCCGAGAATGGCATCGTGATGCTTTGGGAAGGTGTACTGACCGGACTGGTCGGGTTCAGGTGGCCGCGGCGGGATTTCACAGCGCGAAAAAAACCCGGCCGCAGCCGGGTTTTCGAATGCACAACGCTCGAACGATGTCAGGCAGCAGCCTGGATGTTCGACGCTTGCTTGCCCTTCGGGCCTTGGACCACCTCGAAGGACACCTTCTGACCTTCCTTGAGCGTCTTGAACCCGTTCATCTGGATGGCCGAGAAATGCGCAAACAGATCCTCACCACCTTCGTCCGGCGTAATGAACCCGAAGCCCTTCGCGTCGTTGAACCACTTGACCGTACCAGTTGCCATACCAACTTCCCCTGTAACTCTCATGTCCTACCACGAGCACGCTCGAAAAGCCGGACAGCCGCTCTCGCAGCCGCCCCCTCCGCACAAGCTCACCTCGGCATTTTTTCGTACTTGCACTTGTTGCAGCCAGCTGAAAAAAAGTGCCAGCTTGATTGTTGGACCTCTTTAAGGAAGTGTCAAGGGAATTTTGAGATGATGCGTGCGCGCTTGCGCGCGGTTGTTGCCTGTGAGGGTTTTTCCGACTTCTCAGTGTGCGCTGACGCAAGCGAGGTCACTTGAAAAGTCGCATAATCGACGCACATCGGAGTAGTGCGAGACATATCAGCCGGTGTGCGCCGCATCGCCGGCGGCGCGACCGGCACGCGTTGTGCGATACTCGATCGAACTGCGGACCGCGCCCTCGAAGGGTCGCCCAACGGCGACGGGGAAGCGGCTCCACGGCGGGTTCGCGCGGTGCATGGGGTTCGCGCGGGTGCATGCCGATCGCACCGCGGCGGTGCGCTCGGCGGCTCTTCGGTCGGGTTTCCGGAGGATTGCGGGCGCGACCGAGTTGTTTAGAATGGGTGTATGGCGATTATCCCGGACAGGCAGGACGGCACGGTACTCGAGCGGCAGGAAAACGAGCTGAAACCGCCGTCCATGTATAAAGTGGTACTGTTGAATGACGATTTCACGCCAATGGAGTTTGTCGTGATGATCGTGCAGGAATATTTCAATAAAGACCGAGAGACCGCGACGCAGATCATGCTGAAGGTGCATCGCGAGGGGCGGGGAGTTTGTGGGGTCTACACGCGGGACATTGCGTCGACCAAAGTCGAGCAGGTTGTTACGCACGCACGGCAGGCAGGGCATCCGCTGCAGTGCGTGATGGAGGAAGCATGATTGCCCAGGAACTGGAAGTCAGCTTGCACATGGCGTTCATGGAAGCGCGCCAGGCACGGCATGAGTTCATCACCGTCGAACATCTTTTGCTGGCATTGCTGGACAATCCCACAGCGGCGGAAGTGTTGCGCGCCTGCGCGGCCAACATCGAGGACTTGCGCCAGAACCTGCGCAACTTCATTCATGACAATACGCCGACGGTGCCCGGCACCGACGACGTAGACACGCAGCCTACACTCGGCTTTCAGCGAGTGATCCAGCGCGCGATCATGCATGTGCAGTCGACTTCGAACGGCAAGAAGGAAGTCACGGGTGCAAACGTCCTCGTCGCGATCTTCGGCGAGAAGGATTCGCATGCCGTCTACTACCTGCAGCAGCAGGGGGTGACTCGGCTCGACGTCGTCAACTTCATTTCGCACGGCATCGCCAAGACGAACAGCAGCGATGCGGCGAAGGCCGGCGATTCGAACGCCGAGTCGGAGGACGCGGCTTCGCAGAAGGAAACGCCGCTCGCGCAGTTCACGCAGAACTTGAACCAGATGGCGAAGGACGGTCGCATCGATCCGCTCATCGGGCGCGAGTCCGAGGTCGAGCGCGTCGTGCAGGTGCTCTGCCGGCGCCGCAAGAACAACCCCTTGCTCGTCGGCGAGGCCGGCGTCGGCAAGACGGCCATCGCGGAAGGGCTCGCCTGGCGCATCACGCGCGGCGAGGTGCCCGACATTCTGGCGGACGCACAGGTCTACTCGCTCGATATGGGCGCGTTGCTCGCCGGCACGAAGTACCGCGGCGATTTCGAGCAGCGGCTCAAGACGGTGCTCAAGGAGCTCAAGGAACGTCCGCACGCGATTCTCTTCATCGACGAAATCCATACGCTGATCGGCGCGGGCGCCGCATCGGGCGGCACGCTCGACGCATCGAACCTGCTGAAGCCGGCGCTCTCGTCGGGCACGCTCAAGTGCATCGGCGCGACGACGTTCACGGAATTCCGCGGCATCTTCGAGAAGGATGCGGCGCTTTCGCGGCGCTTCCAGAAGATCGACGTGACGGAGCCGACGGTCGAGCAGACCGTGGCGATCCTGCGCGGGCTCAAGTCCCGGTTCGAGGAGCATCACGGCGTCAAATACTCGTCGGGCGCGCTGTCGGCGGCGGCCGAGCTGTCGGCGCGTTTCATCACGGACCGTCATCTGCCTGACAAGGCCATCGATGTGATCGACGAGGCCGGCGCGGCGCAGCGGATCCTGCCGAAGTCGAAGCAGAAGAAGACGATCGGCAAGGGCGAAATCGAGGAAATCATTTCCAAGATCGCGCGCGTGCCCGCGCAAAGCGTGTCGCAGGACGATCGCAGCAAGCTGCAGACGCTCGATCGCGACTTGAAGGCTGTGGTGTTCGGTCAGGATCCGGCGATCGATGCGCTCGCGGCCGCGATCAAGATGGCGCGCGCGGGGCTCGGCAAGACCGACAAGCCGATCGGCGCATTCTTGTTCTCGGGCCCGACCGGCGTCGGCAAGACCGAAGTCGCGCGGCAGCTCGCGTTCACGCTCGGCATCGAGTTGACCCGCTTCGACATGTCGGAGTACATGGAACGCCACGCGGTGAGCCGCCTCATCGGCGCACCGCCCGGATATGTGGGTTTCGATCAAGGCGGGTTGCTCACCGAGGCCGTGACGAAGAAGCCGCACTGCGTGCTGCTGCTCGACGAAATCGAGAAGGCGCACCCGGACATCTTCAACGTCCTGCTGCAGGTGATGGATCACGGCACGTTGACCGACAACAACGGACGAAAGGCCGATTTCCGCAACGTCATCATCATCATGACGACGAACGCGGGCGCGGAATCGATGCAAAAGGGCACGATCGGCTTTACGACGCGTCGCGAGACCGGCGACGAAATGGCCGATATCAAGCGGATGTTCACGCCCGAGTTCCGTAACCGGCTCGATGCAACCATCAGCTTCCGCGCGCTCGATCAGGAAATCATCATGCGCGTGGTCGATAAATTCCTCATGCAGCTCGAGGATCAATTGCACGAGAAGAAGGTCGACGCGGTCTTCACCGATGCGCTGCGGCAGCATCTCGCGAAGAACGGCTTCGATCCGCTGATGGGCGCGCGGCCGATGCAGCGGCTTATCCAGGACACAATCCGGCGCGCGTTGGCGGACGAGTTGCTGTTCGGCAAGCTGATGAACGGCGGGCGCGTGACCGTGGATGTCGACGAAGCTGACAAGGTGCAGTTGACGTTCGACGAGAACGCAGTGCCGCGCAATCCGAACCCCGAGACGGTCGAAGTCGAATAAGGGCGCGGTTGCAGCGGACCGTTCGGTCCGACATGGAAAAAGCGGCGCGGGAAAACTCCCGCGCCGCTTTGTTTTGTGGGGGGCGCCGCGCACAGGCAGCGGCGCGCCGTTCAGTGCTTGCCGGTGCTGCCGAAGCCGCCCGCGCCGCGCTCGCTTTCGACGAAATCATCGACGATATTGAATTGCGCCTGCACGACCGGCACGATGACCAGTTGCGCGAGACGCTCCATCGGATTGAGCGTGAACGTCGTCTGGCCGCGATTCCACGTCGAAATCATCAGCTCTCCCTGATAGTCCGAGTCGATCAGGCCGACGAGGTTGCCGAGCACGATTCCATGTTTGTGGCCGAGGCCCGAACGCGGCAGGATCAGTGCCGCGAAGCCTGGATCGCCGACATGGATGGCAAGGCCCGTCGGCACGAGCCGCGTCTCGCCGGGCTCGATCACGAGCGGCTTGTCGAGGCAGGCGCGCAAATCGAGGCCGGCACTGCCCGGCGTGGCGTAAGCGGGCAAGTATTCGCGCATGCGCGCATCGAGGATCTTCAGGTCGAGTTTCATTCGTTCGTTGCGTTTACTGACGGAAAACGATAAGCGACCGGCGCGCCACGCTTCTCGCACCGCTCATGAAATGAGGCTCGCGTCGGGCAGCCGGCGCGCGATTTCGCGCACGAGCGCGGCCGCAAGCGCGTCCTTGTCCATCCGGGGGAGCCGCGTGACGCCGTGCGCATCGAAGAGGACGACCTCGTTGTCGTCGCGCCCGAACGTCTTGGGCCCCAGATTGCCGACGAGGAGCGGCACGTTCTTGCGCACACGCTTTTCCTCGCCGTGCGTCTCGAGATTGCCGCTTTCGGCCGCGAAACCGACGCAGTAAGGCGCGTTGGGCAACTGCGCGACCGTCGCGAGGATATCGGGATTCTCGACGAAAGCGAGGCTCGGCACACGATGCCCCGCCGTCTTCTTGATCTTGTCGACGCTCGCCTCATCGACGCGCCAGTCGGCCACGGCTGCGACGGAAAAGAAGACATCGCAATCGGCTGCGGTCGAGAGGACCGCATCGTACATTTGCCGGGCCGTTTCCACGTCGTCGCGCACGACGCCCCAGGGCGTCGCCAGTGCGACGGGGCCCGCGACGAGACGAACGGCGGCGCCGGCTTGCTGCGCCGCGCGGGCGATCGCGAAGCCCATTTTGCCGCTCGAGCGGTTCGTGATGCCGCGCACGGGGTCGATCGGCTCGAACGTGGGGCCAGCCGTGATCAATACGCGCCGGCCGGCGAGGATTTTGGGCTGAAAGAACGAAACGACCGCCTCGTAGGTCGCCTCGGGCTCGAGCATGCGCCCGTCGCCGATTTCACCACAGGCCTGCGAGCCCGAATCGGGGCCGAGCACGAGTATGCCGTCGGCGCGCAGTTGCGCCACGTTGCGCTGCGTGGCCGGATTTGCCCACATCTGGCGGTTCATCGCCGGCACGACGAGCAGGGGGCAATCGCGCGCAAGACATAGCGTCGAAAGCAGATCGTTCGCCATGCCGTGCACGAGCTTGGCGATGAAGTCCGCCGACGCGGGAGCGATCACGATCGCGTCGGCCTCACGCGACAAATCGATGTGCGCCATGTTGTTGTCGATGCGCGTATCCCACTGGCTCGTGAAGACAGGGCGGCCCGAGAGCGCCTGCATCGTGACGGGCGTGATGAACTGCGTCGCCGCCTCCGTCATCGCGACTTGCACCGTTGCGCCGGCCTTCGTCAGAAGCCGCGTCAGCTCGGCGATCTTGTAACAGGCGATGCCGCCCGTCATGCCCAGTACGAGATGCTTTCCTGCGAGTTCCGCAATTGCCAACGTTGCCTCCGAATGCGCGTATCGGCGAATGAGCCTCGCGCGCCCAATCTCGCTCAGCGGGATCCGCCCACGCGCCGCAGCTCGTCCAACACCAGCAATAGTGCACCGATTACGATCGCGCTGTCGGCCAAGTTGAATGCGGGCCAATGCCAGCCGCCGACGTGAAAGTCGAGAAAGTCGATCACGTGGCTGTGCACGAGCCGGTCGATGACGTTGCCGAGCGCGCCGCCCATGATCAGCGACAGCGATGTGCAAAAGAGCCGCTGGTTGCCGTGGCGCTTGAGCAGATACACGATGACGAGCGCTGCGACGACGCCGAGCGCCGTGAACGCCCACCGCTGCCAGCCGCCCGCCGCGGCGAGAAAGCTGAATGCCGCGCCCCGGTTGAATACGAGCAGCAGATTGAAGAACGGCGTGAACGGGTAGGGCGTCGCGTATGCGAGCACTTTCGTGACGGCGATCTTCGTCAACTGATCGCACAAGATGACGATGAGCGCGATACCGAGCCACGGCGCGAGCGTGCCGCTCGCTTGAATCGGACGGGTCTTCGCCATTATGCCGCGCTCCTCGTTTCGCCGTTGCCGAACAGGTTGCTGACGCAGCGGCCGCAGAGCGTCGGGTGCGCGGCGTCGGCGCCGACGTCCGCGCGATAGTGCCAGCACCGCTCGCATTTGAGGTACTTCGACGCGATCACATCGACGCCTTCCTCGGCTTCCGAATCGACCTCGACGACCGTCGCGGCCGAGGTGATCAGCACGAACTTGAGATCGTCGTCGAGGCTCTTCAGCGCGTCGAAGGCCGCGCCGGTCGCGCGGATTTCGACTTCGGCCTGCAGTGAGGAGCCGATCAGATTGGCCACGCGTGCTTCCTCGAGTGCCTTCGTCACGTTGCCGCGGATCGTTCGCAGGAGCGCCCACTTCTCGCGTAGCGTATCGCCGCCGGGAACCTCGGGGTAGCGGTAGTAAAGCTCCGTGAAGATCGTGTCGTTGCCGGGCTGGAATACCTGCCACGCTTCTTCCGCCGTAAACGAGAGGAACGGCGCCATGATCCGCAGCAGGCCTTGCGCAATGTGATAGATGGCCGTCTGCGCCGCGCGGCGCGCATTCGAATCGGGCGCGCACGTGTAGAGCCGGTCCTTCAGCACATCGAGATAGAAGCCACCGAGATCCTCGGAGCAGAACGTGAGCAGCTTCGCGACGACCGGATGGAACTCGAACTTTTCGTAGTGGGCGAGGATGTCGCGCTGCAGCTCGTCGGCAAGCGCCACCGCATAGCGATCGATCTCGAGCCATTCGTCGATCGGTCGCGCGTCCTTCGCGAAGTCGAAGTCCGATAGGTTGGCGAGCAGGAATCGCAGCGTGTTGCGGATGCGGCGATAGCTCTCCGTTACGCGCTTCAAGATTTCCTCGGAAATCGCGAGCTCGCCCGAGTAATCGGTCGAGGCGATCCAGAGGCGGATGATTTCGGCGCCGAGGCGGCTTGCCACGTCGTGCGGATCGACGCCGTTGCCGAGCGACTTGCTCATCTTGCGGCCTTCGCCGTCGACGGTGAAGCCGTGCGTGAGCAGCGCCTTGTAAGGCGCGCGGCCGTCGAGCATCGAGGCCGTCAAGAGCGACGAGTGAAACCAGCCGCGGTGCTGGTCCGAGCCTTCGAGATAGAGGTCGGCCGGGAACGCGGACACGTCTTTGTGCGAGCCGCGCAGCACGTGCCAGTGCGTCGTGCCCGAATCGAACCAGACGTCGAGCGTGTCGCGGTTCTTCTCGTACATGTTCGCGTCGTCGCCGATCAGCTCGCGCGGATCGAGCGTTTGCCATGCCTCGATGCCGTGCTTTTCGACGCGCTCCGCGACGGCTTCGAGCAACTCGAGCGTGCGCGGGTGGAGCTCGCCGGTTTCCTTGTGCACGAAGAACGCCATCGGCACGCCCCATTGGCGCTGCCGCGAGAGCGTCCAGTCCGGGCGGTGCGCGATCATGTTGTGAAGGCGCTGCTTGCCCCACGACGGATAGAATGCGGTGGCCTCCACGCCCGCCAGCGCCGTTTCGCGCAGCGTCGGTCCGCCGTCCTTCGGCGCGACATCCATGCCGGCGAACCATTGCGACGTCGCCCGATAGATGATCGGCGTCTTGTGGCGCCAGCAGTGCATGTAGCTGTGCGTGTACTTTTCCTTGTGGATCAGCGTGCCCGCGGCATCGAGCGCTTCGATGATCTTCGCGTTGGCCGTCCAGATCGAGAGACCGCCGAAGAGCGGCAGCGATTCGATGTAGCGGCCGTCGCCCATGACGGGGTTGATGATGTCCGAATCGGCGAGCCCATGCGCCTTGCACGACTCGAAGTCCTCGACGCCGTAAGCCGGTGACGAATGGACGATGCCCGTGCCCGTATCGATCGTCACGTACTCGCCGAGGTACACGGGCGACGTGCGCTTGTAGCCGGGATGAGCCGAGGCGAGCGGATGATGGAACCGCACGTTGGCAAGCTTCGCCCCGGGCGCCGTGGCGACGACGTTGCCCGTCAAGCCGAATTCCTGCAAGCAGGCCGCGACGCGCTCTTCGGCAACGATCAGCATGCCGCGCGGCGTATCGACGAGCGCATAGACGAGTTCGGGATGGACGTTGAGCGCCTGGTTGGCCGGAATCGTCCACGGCGTGGTGGTCCAGATGACGATGCCGCCCTCGGCGCGCGGCAGTGCTTCGAGCCCGAACGCGCGCGCCGTTTTCTCGGGATCGGCGAACGGGAACAGCACGTCGACGGAAGGGTCGGTCCGATCCTTGTACTCGACTTCGGCCTCGGCGAGCGCGGAGCCGCAATCGAAGCACCAGTTCACGGGCTTCAATCCGCGAAAGACGTAGCCCTTCTCGAGGATCTTCGCGAGCGCCCGGATTTCGCCGGCCTCGTTCGAGAAGTTCATCGTCTTGTACGGATTGTCCCAATCGCCGAGCACGCCGAGCCGCTTGAAGCCGGCTTTCTGTTTCTCGATCTGCTCGGCCGCATAGGCGCGCGCCTTTTGCTGCACCTCGGTGACGGGCAGCGACTTGCCGAACTGTTTTTCGATCTGGATCTCGATGGGCATGCCGTGGCAGTCCCAGCCGGGCACGTAGGCCGCGTCGAAGCCGGCCATGTTGCGCGACTTGACGATGATGTCCTTCAGGATCTTGTTGACCGCGTGGCCGAGGTGGATGTCGCCGTTCGCGTAGGGCGGCCCGTCATGCAGCACGAAGCGCGGCCGGCCCCGGCTTGCCGCGCGGATCTTGTCGTAGACGCGCTTTTCCTCCCACTCTTTGACGCGTTGCGGCTCGCGCTTCGGAAGGTCGCCGCGCATCGGGAACGGCGTGTCGAGCAGGTTGACCGGGTACTTGGCCTGAGATTTCGAATCGGCTTTCTTGTCGCTCATAGTGAGATCGCTGAAACTTCGTTTGGGCGTCCGGACTGCGGGCGCCACTCAATCGGTGTCGGTCGGCGGCGCGGCGGTGCGAGCGCCACGAGGCCCCAAGGTCATGACCCGCCGGGCCGCCGCTGCATTTGGGTGTTGCGCTATTGCTAGCGAATAATTCGATCGGTCGCCGATGTCGAAAATCCGGTCGCACGGCTACCCGGCGCGCTCGGGGCGGCAGGATGAGCGGCGGCCGGCGCCGCCATGCCCACGCGCGCGCCGCCCGTCGCGGCGAAATAGGCCCGCGCGTTCGCGACGTCGCGCGCGATCGCCCGCGTCAACGCTTCGAGGTCCGTGAACTTCTCCTCGTCGCGCAGCTTCTTCAGGAATTCGACGCGCACGAGTTTGCCATACGCGTCGCCATGCCAGTCGAGCAGATGGACCTCGAGCAGGACGCGGCCCGAATCGTCGACGGTCGGGCGCAGTCCAAGGCTCGCGACGCCCGCGAGCGGCTCGGCTTCGATCCCGTGCACGCGCACGATGAAGATGCCGGCAAGCGCGGGGCGCTTGTGCGCGATCGGCAGATTCAGCGTCGGAAAGCCGAGATCGCGGCCGAGCTTGAGGCCGTGCACGACATGTCCGCTGATCAGATAGTCGCGGCCGAGCGCTTCGCGCGCGGCGTCGAGCTCGCCCGCGGTCAGGAACGCGCGCACCGCCGAGCTCGAGATGCGCGCGCCGCTCGGATCGACGATCGTCGCCATTCGCTCGACTTCGAAGCCATGGCGCTCGCCGGCCGCCTTCAGCGATTCGAAATCGCCGGCGCGCTTGGATCCGTAGCGGAAGTCGTCGCCGATCAGCACCCAGCGCGCATGCAGGCCGCCGACGATGATCCGCTCGACGAACGCGTCGGGCGACTGGCTCGCGAACGTGCGGTTGAAGTGCTCGACGACGACGCGGTCCACGCCGTTCATGCGCAGCGCTTCAAGCTTGTCGCGCAGCATGGCGATGCGCGGGGGGGCGCCTGCCGGATCGAAGAATTCACGCGGATGCGGCTCGAAGGTCATGACGCAGGCGGGCAGGCCGCGCTCGCGCGCCGCTTCGCGCACGCGTGCGAGCAGGGCCTGGTGCCCGCGGTGGACACCGTCGAAGTTGCCGATCGTCAGCGCGCAGGGCGCGCGGCTCTCGGCGTTGGGAAGACCGCGGAAGACTCTCACGATAGCCGTTGGGGTGGGCGACAAGGGCGTGAGCCGCGAGCCGCGAAACCAAAGATCGACGCGCGCCGCGAGGCGCTGCGAAGCAGGAGATTATAAACGGTCACGGCGTTCACTGCCCCCGGAGGCCGTCGGATATCGCCCAACGGCGCTTCCCGCGCAAGCCCCCGCAGGGTGCTCCCGTCGGGGCGACCCGCACCTGAATGATAAAATCCTTGAATGAAGAATATTGTGATTTTGATTTCAGGGCGGGGCAGCAACATGCAAGCGATCGTGCGCGGCTGCGCGCGCGAGGCTTGGCCGGCGCGCGTCGCGGCCGTCGTCGCGAATCGGCCCGACGCGGCGGGGCTGGCGTTTGCGGCCGAGAACGGCATCGCCACGGCCGTCGTGGATCACCTCGAATTTCCCGAGCGCGAGGCGTTCGATACGGAACTGGCGGCCGTCGTCGATCGCTACGAGCCTGATCTCGTCGTGCTCGCCGGGTTCATGCGCGTCTTGACGACGCGGTTCGTCGAGCGCTACGCGGGGAGGATGCTGAACGTGCATCCATCGCTATTGCCGTGCTTCCCGGGACTCAAGACCCATCAGCGCGCGCTCGAAGCGGGGGTCGCGCTGCACGGAGCGACCGTCCATTTCGTCACGCCGCAGCTCGACCACGGACCCATCGTGATCCAGGCCGCGGTCCCCGTCGTCGCCGGCGACGACTCAAAGCGGCTCTCGGCACGCGTGCTCGCCTGCGAGCACATCATCTATCCGCGCGCCGTGCGCTGGTTCGTCGAGGGGCGCCTTGCGCTCGACGGCATGCGCGTCGAGGTGACGCCGCCGGAGCCGCGCTGGTTGTTCGCTGACGTTCGCGAAGAGGAGCAACAACAATGACGAGCCGCCCCCCGCGCCCGCAACGCCCCCAGCGCCCGCTGCGGCCTCAACGTTCGCAGGAGCGCCGCGCGCAAGGGCGAGCCGACTCGCAGCCGCGCCGCGAGCAAGGGCTGCACGGCTTCCTGATCGGCCAGACCGAAGCGCTGCTCGATGAGATTCTGAAGTTCGTCGGACCGGCCGACGCGACGACGAGCCGCTTCTTCCGCGCGCATCCGAAGCTCGGTCATTTCGAGCGCGGCGTCATCGCCGAGGCCGTGTTCGCGGTGCTGCGCAGGCGCATGGAGTTCGCGCATCTGGCGGAGAGCGGCGTCGGCAGCCCGACGCGCCGGCTCGCGCTGCTCGGCCTCATGCAGACCGTCGGCCGCTCGGCGGTGAAGCCGTTCGTCTCCGAGGACGAAAACGCGTGGCTCGAGCATGTCGCGAAGATCGACCCGGCGAGCCTGCCATTGCGGATCCGGCTCAATCTGCCCGAATGGATCATTGAGGCGCTGGCCACGCGGTTTGCTGGCGAAGAGCTCGCGCAGCTCGCGGCGGCGCTCAACTACCCGGCCCCGCTCGATCTGCGCACGAACCCGATCAAGGCGAGCCGCGACCAGGTGCTCGACGCGCTGAAGGAGGCAGGTATCGACGCCGGCGCGACGCCGTTCGCGCCGTTCGGCGTGCGCGTGGCCGGCAAGCCGGCCCTGACGAAGCTCAAGGTGTTCGAGGAAGGGTGGGTCGAGGTGCAGGACGAGGGCAGCCAACTGCTTTGCGCGCTCGTCGCGCCGCGGCGCGGCGAGATGATCGTCGATTTTTGCGCCGGCGCGGGCGGCAAGGCGCTTGCGCTCGGTGCGGCGATGCGCTCGACGGGCCGGCTCTATGCATTCGACGTGTCCGAGCGCCGGCTCGCGAAGCTGAAGCCGCGTCTCGCGCGCAGCGGTCTTTCGAACGTCCATCCCGTGCTCATCGATAGCGAGCACGACGTCAAGATCAAGCGGCTGGCCGGCAAGATCGATCGCGTGCTCGTCGACGCGCCGTGCAGCGGGCTCGGTACCCTGCGCCGCAACCCGGACCTCAAGTGGCGCCAGAACGCGGCCGCCGTCGCCGAGTTGACGCCGAAACAGGCGTCGATTCTCGCGAGCGCCGCGCGCCTCGTGAAGCCGGGCGGTCGCCTTGTCTACGCCACGTGCAGCGTGCTCGAGGCGGAGAACGAGGCCGTCGTCGCCGCGTTTCTCGCCGATCACCCCGATTTCGCGCTCGTCCCGGCGGGCAAGCTGCTCGCCGAGCAGCGCATCGAGCTCGAGATGGGCGACTATCTCTCGCTCTGGCCCCACCGCCATGCCACGGACGGATTTTTCGCGGCCGTGCTCGAGCGTCGGCCGGAACGTGAGAACGCTCCGACATGATCCAGAACCACATCCTCTCTCACATGCTCGCGGACATCGTCCGCGACTTCGGCGAGCCGGTGATGGTCTGGCAGGGCGGCACGCTGCTGGGGCTGCTGTTGGCCGCCTGGCTTCTCGCGCGCTTTTTGCGCCGTAAGCTCGAAGTGCACCGCCGCGCGCGCCACGAGGCGCTGCGCTTCGGCGCCGAGAGTCTCGACAAGGCGCTCTTCCCGTTGCTCGGCAGCGTCCTGGTCTGGTTCGCGCAGGCGATTCTCGCCGACTACATGTCGACGTCGCTGCTCGAACTCGCTCTCGTGCCGCTTTTCGGCATCGCGCTCATCTACGTCGTCTTCTATGTCGCGCGGCGCGTCTTCAGCCACGGAAAGCAGGCGCACGCCTGGCTCTTCATCGTCGAGAAGCTCGTGACGGTGCTCGTCTGGGTCGGCATGGTGCTTACCGTGCTCGGTATCCAGGACCAGGTGCTGCGCTGGATGGCGTCGGTGCGGTTTCGTGTCGGCAACGAACGCATGACGCTGCTCTCGCTCACGACCGGCGTCCTCTGGGTCTGCGTGACGATGGTCGTGGCGCTCTGGCTGGGCTCGATGCTCGAGGAGCGGCTCATGCGCTCGCGCTCGATCGATGCCAACCTCAGGGTCGTGCTCGCGCGCGTCGGTCGCGCGCTGCTCATGCTCGCGGCGGTGCTCGTGAGCTTTTCGCTCGTCGGCATCGACGTGACGGTGCTCGGGGTGTTCGGCGGCGCGCTCGGCGTGGGGCTCGGCTTCGGGCTCCAGAAAATCGCCAGCAACTATGTGTCGGGATTCATCATCCTCATCGATCGATCGCTGCGCATCGGCGATTCGATCAACGTCGGCGGCCTGCAAGGGATCGTGACCGAGATCCGCACGCGCTACACGACCGTGCGCGGGCTCGACGGCATCGAAACGCTGATCCCGAACGAGAAGCTCATCACGGACGTCGTTCAGAACCATTCGTCGTACCTGACACGCGGCTACGCGAAAGCGCCCGTGCAGGTGGCCTACGACATGGACGTCGAGCGAGCGATGGCGCTGCTCGTCGAGGCGGCGCGCGGCGTCGAGCGGATTCTCGAAGACCCGGCGCCGACCCCTTATCTCGTCTCGTTCGGCGCGGACGGCATCAACCTCGAGCTCGGCTTCTGGATCGAGGATGCCGCGAAGGGCACGGCCGGCGTGCGATCGGCCGTGAATTGCAACATCTGGCGTCTTTTCAACGAGCATGGCATCGCGATCCCGTATCCGACGCGCGACGTGCGCATCGTCGGCGAGCTGCCGGCGGCCCTCGCGCCGGCGAACGACAACGCCGCGGGCGCGGCCGGGACCGTCGCCGACGTCACCCGACTGGGCATGAATCGCGCTCGCGATGCCACTTGAGTCGGCTTGGGGGCGTGGCGCTGCGTCGCGTGCGCGAGAGCACTTTTGTTACAAACTGCCGAGTGCGTTGAAGTACAATGCCTCCCAGCCCAACAGTTTGCTTACGTCTATGTGACTGTGCTCGGTCGCGCGCCCCGGCGCCCGACGTTGCGCAGCCGTCGTTGCTCCACAGGTAAATGCCTTGCTGAACTCCCTGCTCGACTTTCTCGCCCACGGCACGCTGCACTTCTCGTGGTGGCAGATCGTGCTCTTCACGCTGGCCGTGACACACGTCACCATCATCGGCGTCACCGTTTATCTGCATCGCTGCCAGGCGCACCGCGCGCTCGACCTGCATCCGGTCGCGAGCCATTTTTTCCGCTTCTGGCTCTGGATGACGACGGGCATGCTGACGGGGCAGTGGGCCGCGATCCACCGCAAGCATCACGCGAAATGCGAGACCGAAGAGGATCCGCACAGCCCGCAGACGCGCGGGATCTGGAAAGTCCTGCTCGAAGGCGCCGAGCTCTATCGCGCCGAGGCGCGCAACGAAGAAACGATGCGCCGCTTCGGCCACGGCACGCCGAACGACTGGATCGAGCGCAATCTCTATACGAAATACCCGATTCTCGGCGTGAGCCTGATGATGGTCATCGACGTCGCGCTGTTCGGCGTCGTCGGCCTGACCGTCTGGGCGGTGCAGATGGCCTGGATCCCGTTCTGGGCGGCCGGCGTCGTCAACGGTCTCGGACATTTCTGGGGCTATCGCAACTTCAATTCGGAAGACGCGAGCACGAACCTCTTTCCGCTCGGCATCCTCATCGGCGGCGAGGAGCTCCACAACAATCACCACACCTATGCGACATCGGCGAAGCTCTCGAACAAGTGGTTCGAGTTCGACATCGGCTGGGCCTATATCCGTCTCATGTCGGCCTGCCGGCTTGCCAAGGTGAAAAAAGTCGCGCCCACGCCGCGCCTGGCCTCGCGCAAGCTGGTCCTCGACCAGGACACGCTGCAGGCCGTCCTCTCGAACCGCTATGAGGTCATGGCGCGCTATGCGAAGACGGTCAAGCGCGCTTACCGGCAAGAGCTCGCGCGCCTGAAGGAAATCGGCGCGCGCGAAAAGTACGCGCTCATGAAGAGCGCGGGCAAGTGGTTCCACAAGGACGAAAGCGGCCTCGACGAGCCGCAGAAGCGCCAGCTGCCCGAGATCTTCGCGAACAATCAGACGCTTTTGACGTTCATCGAGCTGCGCAAGGACCTCGCGGCGATCTGGGACCGCTCGAACGCTTCGCGTGAGCAGTTGCTGGCCCAATTGCAGGACTGGTGCCACCGCGCCGAGCAAAGCGGGATCAAGGCTTTGCAGGAATTCGCGCTGCGCCTGCGCCGATACGCCTGATCGCGAAATCCATTACAATTTCGAGACGTCACAAGACACCCCGCGCTGGCGGGGTGTTGCTTTTTAGGCGCATTGGAGATGAGGGCAGGCCGGCCTTTTCGGGCTTCCGTCGCGACCTCGATCGCTTCCGGTGCCGCCGGCAGCGTTGCTTCGGGAGGGGATGATGGGTGCGACGATCAGGACCGTCGAGTTCGATAAGCCGCTGGTTTCGAGCACGGCGGGGGCCGTCTGCGGCGTGGGTCAGGCGTGGGCGAAGGTGCCCGTCGTGCCGTCGCCCGAAGAACGGCACGCATTGAAGGCACGTATTCGCGCGCTGCTCGCACGGGAAAATGCGGTGCTCGTCGCGCATTACTACGTCGATCCCGAACTGCAGGAACTCGCCGACGAAACGGGCGGCTGCGTGGCCGACTCGCTCGAGATGGCCCGCTT
The DNA here is from genome assembly GCF_003028655.1 of Trinickia symbiotica. Classification (GTDB taxonomy): domain Bacteria; phylum Pseudomonadota; class Gammaproteobacteria; order Burkholderiales; family Burkholderiaceae; genus Trinickia; species Trinickia symbiotica_A. The sequence goes on along the minus strand of NZ_PYUC01000008.1, from coordinate 349,677 downwards.
CGGCCGCGACCATGACGCCCGCACGCTCGTCGTAGCCGGCGTGCGCTTCATGGGCGAAACAGCGAAGATCCTGAGCCCCGACAAGCGTATTCTCATGCCCGATCTCGACGCGACGTGCTCGCTCGATCTCGGATGCCCAGCCGACGAATTCTCCGCATTTTGCGATGCGCATCCCGATCGCACGGTCGTCGTGTACGCGAATACGAGCGCGGCGGTCAAGGCGCGCGCCGACTGGATGGTGACTTCGTCGATCGGCCTCGAGATCGTTGCCGACCTCCATGCGCGCGGCGAGAAAATTCTCTGGGCGCCCGATCGCCATCTGGGTAGCTATATCCAGAAGCAGACGGGCGCCGACATGCTGCTGTGGCAGGGCTCATGCCTCGTTCACGACGAGTTCAAGGGCATCGAGCTCGATTTGCTGCGTGCCGAATACCCGGAGGCCAAGGTGCTCGTGCACCCCGAGTCGCCCGAGAGCGTGGTCGCTCAGGCCGACGTCGTAGGTTCGACGACGCAATTGATCGACGCCGCGAAGCGGCTCCCCGCGACGCACTTCATCGTCGCGACCGATCTCGGCATTCTCCACAAGATGCGCCTGGCGGCGCCCGGCAAGACGTTCATCGAAGCGCCTACCGCCGGCAACAGCGCGACCTGCAAGAGCTGCGCGCATTGCCCGTGGATGGCGATGAACGGGCTCGTCAATCTGGCCGACGTGCTCGAGCGCGGCCATAACGAGATCTTCGTCGACGCGGCGATTGGCGAGCGGGCACGCGTGCCGATCGACCGTATGCTTGCTTTCGCCGCCGAGCGCAAGCACCGCGTGCAGGCAAGCGGCGACCTCGCGCGCGACACGGCGCTGTTCGCCAACGTCGGCGCGGCCTGATGCCAATAGCAGGAACTTCGTCGATGTCCGAACAGCACATGGTTCAAGGCGACGCAGTGTCGCCGCTTTATACGGAAATCCGCACGCAGTACGGCGCGGCGTTCGACGCCGCACTGGCGCGCAACGTCGCCGATGCACTCGCCGAGGATATCGGCAGCGGCGACGTGACGGGGCGTCTCGTGCCGGCCGACGCGGTGCGTCACGCACGCATCGTCGTACGCGAGGAGGCGATCCTTTGCGGCGTGCCGTGGTTTGCGGCCGTGATGCGCCAGGTGGAGCCGTCGATCGAAATCGACTGGCGCTACCGCGAGGGCGATCGCATGACGGCCGATTCCGTCGTCTGTGAATTGCGCGGCCCTGTGCGTGCGCTGTTGACGGCCGAGCGAAATGGGCTCAATTTTCTGCAGTTGCTTTCGGGCGTGGCGAGCGCGACACGCCGTTACGTCGATGCGATCGCGGGCACACGCGCCCGTATCCTGGACACGCGCAAGACGCTGCCGGGCCTGCGGCTCGCGCAAAAGTACGCAGTACGCGTGGGCGGCGGCGCAAATCAGCGGCTCGCCCTTTACGACGGCATTCTCATCAAGGAAAACCATATTGCCGCGGCGGGCGGCGTCGGGGCGGCGCTAGAAGCGGCCTATGCGCTCGATGCGGGCGTTCCCGTTCAGATCGAGGTCGAGACGCTCGAGCAGCTCGAGTCCGCGCTCGCGCATGGCGCGCAGTCGATCCTGCTCGACAATTTCTCGTTCGCGGCGATGCGCGACGCCGTGAAGCTGACGGCCGGCCGCGCCGTGCTCGAAGTGTCGGGCGGCGTGAACTTCGATACGGTGCGTACGATCGCCGAGACAGGGGTCGACCGCATCTCGATCGGTTCGCTGACGAAGGATGTTCGCGCGACCGATTATTCGATGCGGATCGTGTAGGGCGGCTACTCGCGTGAGCTTCGCAAGGCGTGGCCAGCGCACCGGGCTCGGATAACGCCCGCGGTTGCCGTGGCATCCGCGCGGGCCGCTGTCAGACTTGCCGGTTTCGCACGCGCTCGGGAGCAAGCACGGTCGGCAGTGCCTTGGGGAGTGCCGCGGGCCAGTCGCGTGAGAAGTGCAGTCCGCGGCTTTCGCGCCGCGAGCGTGCGCTGTCGACGATCAGCATCGCCACATCGACGAGGTTGCGCAACTCCAGCAGGTCGCGGCTTACCTTGAAGTTCGCGTAGTACTCCTGAATTTCGTCGCGCAAAAGCGCGATCCGATGTTTGGCCCGCGTGAGCCGCTTGTCGGTGCGCACGATGCCGACGTAGTTCCACATGAGCCGCCGCAGTTCGTCCCAGTTGTGCGCGACGACGACTTCCTCGTCGGGATCGGACACGCGGCTTTCATCCCAATCGGGCAACGGCGCGTGCGCGCCAGCCTCGAAACCGTCGCTTTCGATGACAGCCGACGTCGAGCGGCCGATGACGAGGCATTCGAGCAGCGAGTTGCTTGCCAGCCGGTTCGCGCCGTGCAGACCGGTGCAGGCCGTCTCGCCGACGGCGTAGAGACCCGCGAGATCGGTGCGGCCGGCGAGGTCCGTGACGACGCCGCCGCAGGTGTAATGCGCGGCTGGCACCACGGGAATCGGGTCTTTCGTGATGTCGATGCCGAACTCGAGGCAGCGCGCGAGAATCGTCGGGAAATGTTCACGCAGGAAGGCAGCCGGCTGATGACTGATGTCGAGATAGACGCAGTCGATCCCGCGTTTCTTGATCTCGAAGTCGATCGCTCGCGCCACGATGTCGCGCGGCGCGAGCTCGGCCCGTTCGTCGTGCGCCGGCATGAACCGCGTGCCGTCGGGCAGCAGCAGCCGGCCCCCTTCGCCGCGCACGGCCTCCGAAATCAGGAACGATTTCGCGTAAGGGTGGAAGAGGCAAGTCGGATGGAACTGGATGAACTCCATGTTCGAGACGCGGCAGCCGGCGCGCCAAGCCATCGCAATCCCGTCCCCGGTCGCGGTGTCCGGGTTGGTCGTGTACAAATAGACCTTGCCCGCGCCTCCCGTTGCGAGCACCGTATGCGGCGCCTGCAGCGTGACGGTGCGTCCGCTGGCGAGATCGAGCGCGTAGAGGCCGTGGCAGCGGCGGCCGGGCAATCCGAGCCTGTCCGACGTAATGAGGTCGATGGCATAGTGATCCTCGAGCAGCGTGATGTTCGGATGCTGACGCACGCGCTCGGACAACGTCTCGACGACGGCGTGCCCCGTTGCATCTGCCGCATGAATGATGCGCCGGTGACTGTGCCCGCCTTCCCGCGTCAAATGAAATCCGAGCTCGGCTGCTTCGTCGCGCGTGAACGGTACGCCCCGCTCGATCAGCCATTCGATGGCGGCGCGGCCGCCTTCGACGATGAAGCGTGTCGCGGCTTCGTCGCACAGGCCCGCGCCGGCGACCAACGTGTCGCGGACGTGGTTCTCGATGCTGTCGGCCGAGTCGAGTACGGCCGCGATGCCGCCCTGAGCCCAATCGCTCGCGCCCTCGGTCATCGATCGCTTGGCGAGGACCGCGACGCGGCGCTTCTCGGCGAGGTTCAATGCGACCGTCAAACCCGCAAGTCCGCTGCCCACGATCACGACGTCGAAATTCATGTGCCTTGCTCCTGCCCGTTGGATCGAGGGCTCTTGCTCCGGTAAACGCAAAAGCCCCGCTGCAATGCGGGGCTTTTGCCGTCTTTGTCGTTCAAGCTCGAAGGAAACAACCGATCACTTGATCTTGGTTTCCTTGTACGCGACATGCTTGCGAGCGACGGGATCGAACTTCATGATCTCCATCTTCTCAGGCATGTTGCGCTTGTTCTTCGTCGTGGTATAGAAGTGACCCGTGCCTGCGGTCGACTCAAGCTTGATCTTGTCGCGTGCGCCTTTCGCCATGATTCAGACTCCTTCGCTTAGATTTCGCCGCGTGCGCGCAGGTCGGCAAGCACGGACTCGATGCCCTTCTTGTCGATGAGGCGCAGACCCGCGTTCGAGACGCGCAGGCTCACCCAGCGGTTCTCGCTCTCCACCCAGAAGCGGCGGTTTTGCAGATTCGGCAAAAAGCGCCGCTTCGTCTTGTTGTTCGCGTGGGAAACGTTGTTGCCGCTCATCGGCGCTTTCCCAGTTACTTGGCATACGCGTGCCATATGAGAGCACTCCTAAAACGCTTATATTCGGTTCAAGCCTGGGTTCGAGAGCCGGACCGGCCTACGCTACTGCTTTCGGGCGTATCCGCTCTGATTCCTTCAGACCTCTTCGCCTTACCGGCCGTTGTTCGTCGCTCGCTTCGTTCGACTTCCTGCTCGACTCTCGCCGTCGACGATCGTTCGGCCGCCGCTCGTACTTGCCGGTACCACGCCGGTACGAATGCGGGCGCGGCGTCATGACCGCATCCGAGCGTCCGTCCGGATTCCGGATGCGATTCGGATCGGAAAAAATAGGCAGACGGCGATTCTAGCAGAAAAACCGCCGAAAAATCAAACGTTATTTGCGTTTTCCTCGCCGGGCGCGCCGGCGCGCCCGCCACCTCAAAGCAAGCCCGAATTCGCGAACGAGAAGACCGTGTTTCGTCCGACCACGAGATGATCGACGAGCCGCACATCGATGAGCGAGAGCGCGTCGCGCAGCACGCGCGTGAGCTGACGATCGCTCGCGCTCGGCTTGGCCGCGCCCGACGGATGGTTGTGCGCGACGATCAGCGCGGCCGCGTTGGTCGCCAGGGCTCGGCGCACGATCTCGCGCGGGTAGACGGCCATGTGCGCGATCGATCCGCGTGAGCACTCCTCGCTGTCGATGAGGCGGTGCCGCGCGTCGAGAAAGAGGCAGAGAAAGACCTCGTGAGGGCGCGTGCCGATCAGCAGCCGCACGTAGTCCTCGACGGCGGCGCTCGAATCGATGAGGGGCTGCTCCCTGGCTTTTTCGGCGAGCGCGCGCCGCGCCATCTCGAAGACGGCGAGCAGTATCGCCTTCTTTGCCGGTCCGATGCCGCGCATTCCGGCGAAATCCGCCGAGCTGGCATCGAGCATCCCGCGCAGTGAGCCGAAGCGCTCGAGCAGCGCCCGCGACACCTCGAACACGTTGTGACCCGGCACGCCGCAGCCGAGAAATAGCGCGATCAGCTCCGCGTCCGACAGCGCGCAGGCGCCGACCTTCAGGAGCCGCTCGCGCGGCATATCGTCGCGCGGGCGGAGTTCGCGTGATTTCGCGGGCTCGGCCGCTACGACCGTTTCAGCCATTTCGGTTTCAGCAATGTCGGAACTAAATTCCATACCGTACTCTCCCACATTCGCATATCAGCGGGCCGTCGCGAAAGCGGCGGCAGGGCGGCGGACCGCGGCCGCGGTCCGGCCCCCGCCTCGCTCGGCAACGTGCCTTACAATAGAGACTTTGCGCCTGGGGCGCGGAACGGTTTCCCTCTTCCCTGCGCGCGCCGCGCGGATCGCGCCCCGACGAAACGAGTCATCTCATGAGCATCATCGACATCTCCGAAGTGAAACCCGGCTCCCATGTGACGCTTCACTACCGGCTTTCACTTGCCGATGGCGGCGATATCGTCAACACTTTCGCCGATAAGCCGGCCACACTGCTCATCGGCGCCGGGCAGATCGCGCCGCCGCTCGAAGACATTCTCGTGGGGTTGAAGACGGGGCACCATTCGACCTTCCGGCTAGGTGCCGGCGTCGCCTTCGGCGAGCGCAACCCCGATCTCGTCCAGCGCGTGTCGCTCGCCGCGCTGCGCGCAAACGGGATGGTCGACGACGATTTCACCCCCGGCGAGGTCATCGAGTTCAACGCGCCCGACGGCGGCCGCTACGCGGGCGTGCTGAAGGAAATCGGCGAGACGTCCGCGCTTTTCGACTTCAACCACCCGCTCGCCGGGCAGGCGTTGGCGTTCGAAGTCAAGATCATCGGGATTCTGTAAGACATGAGCCTCACAGATACTTCTCTTGCCGCAGCGGATGCCGAAATCCTGCTTGCGCAGCCGCGCGGCTTCTGTGCGGGCGTCGATCGCGCGATCGAGATCGTCGAGCGCGCGATCAAGCTCTACGGCGCCCCCATCTACGTGCGTCATGAGATCGTCCACAACGCGTATGTCGTGGACGATCTGCGCAAGAAGGGCGCGATATTCGTCGAAGTGCTCGACGAAGTGCCGCCGGGCAGCACCGTCGTTTTCAGCGCGCACGGCGTGCCGAAAGCCGTGCGCGAGGATGCCGAGGCGCGTGGGCTGCGCGTCTACGATGCGACTTGTCCGCTCGTGACGAAGGTGCACATCGAGGTCGCGAAGATGCGGCAGGAGGGCCTCGACATCATCATGATCGGCCATCGCGGCCACCCCGAAGTCGAAGGAACGATGGGCCAGTGCCGTGAGGGCATGTATCTCGTCGAGAGCATCGAAGACGTGAATGCGCTCGAGCTTGCCGATCCGGGCCGGATCGCGTTCGTCACGCAAACGACGCTCTCGGTCGACGATGCTTCGGAAATCATCGCCGCCCTGAAGGCTCGCTTTCCGGGTATTCGCGAGCCGAAGAAGCAGGACATCTGCTACGCGACGCAGAACCGGCAGGACGCCGTCAAGTTCATGGCGCCGCAATGCGACGTCGTCATCGTCGTCGGCAGTCCCAACAGTTCGAACTCGAACCGGTTGCGCGAAGTGGCGGAAAAGCGCGGCGTGCCGGCCTATATGGTCGATTCGCCCGATCAGATCGACCCGGCCTGGGTCGAGGGCAGGCGGCGCATCGGCGTGACGGCGGGGGCGTCGGCGCCCGAGGTGCTCGCGCAGGCCGTGATCGCCCGCCTGCGCGAACTGGGCGTGCGCAACGTGCGCGCACTCGAAGGAATCGAGGAAAGCATCGCATTTCCGCTGCCGCGCGGTTTGTCGCTCCCCGAATGAGACGGCGACCGGTGGCCGGATGAGCGGCCGCCAAAATCAAGTTCCCATGGAAGAAGAGAAAAGCGCGCCGCGGGCGCGCTTTTTTCATTGTCGATTCGCGCGCATTCGGCGCTCGGGCCTGTCCTGGTTGCGCCAGCCGACTGTCGGAAGATTGCAACCAGGTTGCAATCGAATCGCGTTAGTTACCTCAAAAAAAGGTTGCAATGCAGGAAAACCCTGCCGACTCAGCTTTTTGGCCAGTCGATAATTGGAGTTACAATGCGCCCGTCCTAGAGGTCTTGCGGCCTTCAGGCATCAGTTTCGGAAGGCGCAGGAGACCGAGTTAATGCATGTTCAGTTTGCTCACGCCGCGCTTTGCAAGGCCAACGGCGGCGAGGCGAGCACCGGTAAGGCGGCACGCACCGTTTCGCCGGCAGACGAGGAAACCCGGACGCTTCCGGGGTTCGGACTTCCTCTGCGCGTGACGTCGCGAAGCGCGTCTGCCGTGGCGGAATTCAGTGGCGAGACGTTTGCCCGAACGGGCATCGTTTTTTGCGATGGGACAAGCTGGGAAACCCGACGGCACCGGATACCCGACGGTGCCGTTTTTGCATCCGCCTTATCGGACCGCCCGCCGGATCACGGCATAAGCGGTGCGTGAGGCGGCCAACCCTTACCGGTTTTTTTATCAGTACCCGCAGTGCCGTTGCGGTTTTCGCCGACGGTTCACATTACGGTGAACGAAGGCGGAAATCCAGTCGCACGGGCTAAGGAGCATTAAATGGATATCTTCATCCAGCAGATCCTCAACGGTCTGGTGCTGGGCAGTGTCTATGCCATCATCGCACTGGGCTACACCATGGTTTACGGCATTCTGGGCATCATCAACTTCGCGCACGGCGATGTTCTGATGATCGGCGCGATGGTTGCGCTCTCGGCCATCACGGTGCTGCACAATCATTTCCCCGGTCTCGGCAATGTGGCGACGCTCGTCATCGGGCTCCTCATCGCCGCGATCGTCTGCGCGGTGGTCGGCTATGTGATCGAGCGCGCCGCGTACCGGCCGTTGCGCCGCGCGCCGCGCCTCGCCCCGCTCATCACCGCGATCGGCGTCTCGATTCTGCTCGAGACGATCGCGATGATCATCTGGGGCCGCAATCCGCTGCCGTTCCCGCAGCTGCTGCCGACCGATCCGATCAACGTGATCAAGGCCACCGACACGACGCCCGGCGCAGTGATATCGATGACCGAGATCGTGATCATCGTGACGGCGTTCGTCGTGATGGCGGGGCTCTTGCTGCTCGTGCACAAGACGAAGCTCGGCCGCGCGATGCGCGCCATCGCCGAGAACCCGAGCGTCGCCAGCCTCATGGGCGTGAACCCGAATTTCGTCATTTCGGCGACCTTCATGATCGGCTCGGCGCTGGCCGCGCTCGCGGGCGTCATGATCGCGTCCGAGTACGGCAACATCCACTTTTACATGGGCTTCATTCCGGGCATGAAGGCGTTCACGGCGGCGGTGCTGGGCGGGATCGGCAACCTCGGGGGCGCGATGGTAGGGGGCGTGGTGCTCGGTCTCATCGAACAGCTGGGTGCCGGCTACATCGGCAACCTCACGGGCGGCGTCTTCGGCAGCAACTATCAGGACGTGTTCGCTTTCATCGTGCTGATCATCGTGCTGGTGTTCCGTCCGTCGGGCCTGCTCGGCGAGCGTGTCGCGGATCGCGCGTAAGGGTAAGGAGCAAAACATGACTTCAATTCAACCGATCGAGCCGTCCACGACGCTCGTTCCCGAGAAAAGCGCCGCCAAGACTCTCGTCGTCGGCTTGATCACGGCCGCGTTCGTGATCGCGGCGCCATTCATCATCGGCTCGGCAGGGGGCAACTACTGGGTGCGCGTGCTCGACTTCGCGATGCTCTACGTGATGCTGGCCCTGGGCCTGAACGTGGTGGTCGGGTTCGCGGGGCTGCTGGACCTCGGCTATATCGCGTTCTACGCGGTGGGCGCCTACACGGCCGCGTTGCTGACTTCGCCGCACCTGGCCAATCAGTTCGAGTGGTTCAACCACATGTGGCCCGGCGGCATGCACTTGTCGTACTTCATCATCGTGCCGATCGCGATGGCGCTCGCGGCGTTCTTCGGCGTCCTGCTCGGCGCTCCGACGCTGCGCCTGCGCGGCGACTACCTCGCGATCGTGACGCTCGGCTTCGGCGAGATCGTGCGGATCTTCATGAACAACCTCGATCGGCCGGTCAACATCACGAACGGGCCACAGGGGATCACGGGCATCGATCCCGTGCACGTGGGTGGCTTCAGCCTCTCGCAGACGCATTCGATCTTCGGCTTGCAGATTACGTCCGTCTACTTTTACTACTACCTCTTCGTGCTCTGCGCACTGCTCGTGATCTGGGTCTGCACGCGCTTGCAGCACTCGCGTATCGGCCGCGCGTGGGCGGCGATTCGCGAGGACGAGATCGCCGCGAAGGCGATGGGGATCAACACGCGTAACGTGAAGCTGCTCGCATTCGCGATGGGGGCGTCGTTCGGCGGGCTGTCGGGCGCGATGTTCGCGGGCTTCCAAGGGTTCGTGTCGCCCGAGTCCTTCACGTTCTGGGAATCGGTCGTGGTGCTCGCGTGCGTGGTGCTGGGCGGCATGGGCCATATCCCGGGCGTGATTCTCGGCGCGGTGCTGCTTGCGGTGTTCCCCGAGTTCCTGCGCTCGACGATGGGCCCGCTGCAGAACATGCTGTTCGGTCACCAGATCGTCGATACGGAAGTGATCCGCCAACTGCTGTACGGTCTCGCGATGGTGCTCATCATGCTGTACCGCTCGGAGGGCTTGTGGCCCGCCGCGAAGCACGAGGACAAGATCGCGAAACTGGCAAGGCGCAACGGCAAGAAGCCGGCGCGCGCCTAAGGCCCGGCAGCGTTGGATGAGACCGGAGTAGTCGCTCAAGCGCTGACTCCGGTCGACAGGAGAAAACTTCATGAGCAAAGATATTCGTTTGTCCGTCAAGGGCGTGAACAAGCGTTTCGGCGGTCTGCAGGCGCTCTCGGACGTCGGGCTGACGATCGAGGAAGGGCAGATCTACGGTTTGATCGGACCGAACGGTGCCGGCAAGACGACGTTCTTCAATGTGATTACGGGGCTTTACACGCCTGATTCGGGCGATTTCGTGCTCGACGGCAAGCCGTACACGCCGACGGCCGTTTATCAGGTCGCCCAGGCGGGCATCGCGCGCACGTTCCAAAACATTCGCCTCTTCGGCGGCATGACGGCGCTCGAGAACGTGATGGTGGGGCGCCACGTGCGCACGAAGCACGGGCTTTTCGGCGCGGTGTTCCAGACGCCGGCCGAGCGCCAGGAAGAGCGCGAGATCAAGGAGCGCGCGCTGGAGCTGCTCGAGTACGTGGGCGTGCTGCAGTACGCGGACTACACGGCGCGCAACCTGTCGTATGGGCACCAGCGGCGGCTCGAGATTGCGCGCGCGCTGGCAACCGATCCTAAACTGCTCGCGCTCGACGAGCCGGCCGCGGGCATGAACGCGACGGAAAAGCTCGAGCTCACGAGGCTGCTCGAGAAGATTCGCAACGACGGCCGCACGATCCTCTTGATCGAGCACGACGTGAAGCTGGTGATGCACCTGTGCAACCGCATGACGGTGCTCGATTACGGCAAGGTGATCGCCGAAGGGCTGCCGCAGGACGTGCAGAAGGACCCGAAGGTGATCGAGGCATATTTGGGCGCGGGGGTCCACTGATGGCTACGGCAATGTTGAAAATCAAGGGCCTGCAAGTCAACTACGGCGGCATTCAGGCGGTCAAGGGCGTCGACATGGAAGTCGGCCAGGGCGAACTCGTGACGCTGATCGGCGCGAACGGCGCCGGCAAGACGACGACGATGAAGGCCATCACGGGTCTGAAGCCGTACTCGGCGGGCGACATCGAGTACCAGGGTCAGTCGATCAAGGGGATGTCGGCGCACGATCTGCTCAAGCGTGGTCTGGCGATGGTGCCGGAAGGGCGCGGGATCTTCGCGCGCATGTCGATCCTCGAGAACATGCAGATGGGCGCGTATCTGCGCTCGGACAACGACGGCGTCAAGAAGGACGTGGAGCGAATGTTCGGCTATTTTCCGCGGCTGAAGGAACGCGCGTCGCAGCTGGCGGGCACGCTTTCGGGCGGCGAGCAGCAGATGCTGGCCATGGCGCGCGCGATCATCAGTCGTCCTAAATTGTTGCTGCTGGACGAGCCATCGATGGGTCTCTCGCCGATCATGGTCGAGAAGATCTTCGAGGTGGTGCGCGATATCTCGAAGGAAGGGCTGACCGTGCTGCTCGTGGAGCAGAACGCGCGGCTCGCGCTGCAGGCCGCCAACCGGGGTTACGTCATGGATTCCGGGTCCATCACCATGTCGGGCAACGCCAAAGAGATGCTCGACGATCCGAAGGTGCGCGCCGCCTATCTGGGCGAGTGACGCAACCGCGCCTTCGCCACGCGCGGGCATCCGCGTGCGGCGAAGGCTCAAGGGCCTGTCCCGCCCTGGGGCGGGCCCTGACAAAGGGCCCATCGCTGTGCGCGCAGGGTCCTGAGCCTCCGAGGGCATCGTAAGGGCTCGAATATCTTTTAAACCCGATCCAACAAGGGGAACCAGTAGTGAAGAAATCGCTCATCGCCAGTGGCGTTGCGGCGGCGTTCGCGCTCGTCGCTCATTCCAACACGGCATTCGCCGATATCGTCGTCAAGATCGGCCATGTCGCACCGCTTACCGGCGGGCTCGCGCATCAGGGCAAGGACTGCGAAAACGGCGCCCGCCTCGCCGTCGAAGAGATCAACGAGAAGGGCCTCGTGATCGGCGGGCAGAAGGTCACGCTGCAGCTCGACGGCCAGGACGACGCGGGCGACCCGCGCACCGCGACGCAAGTCGCGCAACGTCTCGCCGACGAGAAAGTGGTTGCCGTCGTCGGTCACGAAACCTCGGGTACGTCGATTCCGGCATCGAAGATCTATAGCGATGCGGGCATCGTGCAGATCTCGCCCGCGGCGACGAATCCGACCTACACGCTGCAAGGCTTCAAGACGACCTATCGTGTCGTCGCGACCGATGCGCAGCAAGGTCCCGCGCTCGCGAACTATGCCGTGAAGAATCTCAACGTGAAGACGGTGGCCGTGGTCGACGATTCGACCGCCTATGGCCAGGGGCTTGCGAACGAATTCGAAAAGACGGCGAAAGCGCTCGGAATAAAAGTCGTGTCGCACGACGCGACGAACGACAAGGCCGTCGACTTTCGCGCGATCCTGACGAAGATCAAGGGCGAGAACCCGGACGCGATCATGTACGGCGGCATGGATGCGACGGGCGGCCCCTTCGCGAAGCAGGCACGGCAATTGGGCTTGCGCGCGAAGGTGCTCGCCGGCGACGGCCTCTGCACGAGCTCGATCGCGGCGCTCGCGGGCCAGGCGGCCGACAACATCGTTTGCTCGCAGGCGGGCAAGGGCGTCGACCAGATGGCTCAGGGCAAGGTGTTCGAAGCGAAGTATCAGAAGCGTTTCGGCCAGCCGGTCACGCTCTACGCGCCCTATACCTATGACGCCGTCTACATCATCGTCGATGCGATGAAACGCGCTCAGTCGACCGATGCGGCGAAAATCCTCGCGGCGATGCCGGCGACCGACTACAAGGGCATCATCGGTGACACCTCGTTCGACGCGAAGGGCGACCTGAAGCACGGCGTGGTTTCGCTTTACGGCTACAAGGACGGCAAGAAGACGTTCATCGACGCCGTGAAGATGTAATCGACCAGTCGACCGGTCGGGCTCACCCGAGAAAGAAAAGGCCGCATGCAGCGACGCATGCGGCCTTTTTGTTCGATTCGCCGGGATTTGCTACGAGCGCAGCGTTTTCGAGCTTAGAACGAATCGAGCACTTCGCGCAGCATCGCCATCATCTGATCGATCTCTTCCGTCGTTACCGTCAGCGAAGGCATGAAGCGCAGCAGGTTCGGCCGCGGCGCATTGAGCAGCAGGCCGTCGGGTTGCATGAGCCGCGCTTTTTCGACGATCTGCGGCCCGATGTCCTGGCTCAGCAGCAGCGCGCGCAGCAAACCGTCGCCACGTTCGCCATGAAAGCCGCGCTCGGCGGACAGCGCGAGCAACTGTTCGCGCAGATAGTTGCCGCGCGCACGCACGCCTTCGAGAAAGCCGGGCGCCGTCAGCTCCGAAATGACCGCATGGCCCACCGCCGTCATCAGCGGATTCCCGTTATAGGTACCGCCCTGATCGCCCGCTTCGAAGACGGCGACGTCGCCCTTCGAGAGCAATGCCGCGAGCGGAACCCCGCCGCCGATGCCTTTGCCGAGCGTCATGATGTCAGGCTCGATGCCGGCAAGCTCGTAGGCGAAGAGCGTACCGGCACGGCCGCAACCGGTTTGCACTTCATCGACGATGAGGAGCAGGCCATGGCGCTTCGTCAGCTCGCGCAGTTCGCGCATGAACTCGCGCGTCGCCGGGATGACGCCGGCTTCGCCCTGGATCGGCTCGAGCATGACGGCCACGGTCTTTTGGCCGATGAGACGCTCGACCGATGCGATGTCGTTGAGTTCGGCCTTCGGAAAGCCGGGCACTTGCGGCGCATAGAGCGTGTCCCAGCCGGCCTTGCCGCTTGCCGACATCGTCGCCAACGTCCGGCCGTGGAACCCGTGGTCGAAGGTGATGATCTCGTACGCCCCGTTCCTGAACTTCTTGCCCCACTTGCGAGCGAGCTTGATCGCGCCTTCGTTCGCCTCGGCGCCGCTGTTCGCGAAGAACACTTTGTCGAAGACGCTATGCTCGGTCAAGCGTGCCGCGAGTTGCGCCATCGGCTCGTTGTAGAAGGCGGGCGAAGGATTGATCAAGAGACGCGCCTGCTTTTCGAGCGCTTCGATCATCGCCGGGTGGCAGTGCCCGAGGCAGTTGACGGCCCAGCCCTGGACGAAATCGAGGTAGCGCTTGCCCTCGTTGTCGAAGAGCCAGGAGCCCGAGCCGTGCGTGAAGACGACGTCGGGCCGGTTGGTGATGTACATCAGCGACTGCGTCGGGTACTCGTTGAAATGCATGGGGCGGCTCCGCGGTAAGTGAGTAGAGGACAAGGGAGATCCAAGCCGGGAAAGAAAAAAGCCACGGGATCCCGTGGCTTTCGCTGTTTGACCGGTAGTGCGCCTAGCGTTGGTACTGCAAGGCGCACATCCGCGACGAGCCAAGGGCTTCCCATGCGGGCAGCGAGCGGCGACGTCGGAGGGCGGTCTGAATGCGGTTCATGCGCGCAAGAATACGACAGCGTGCCAATCGGTGCAATCGCGAGGGCATGACAGTGTCGCGAATTCGCCATGGCCGCGTTGCACTGTCATCGCGCCGTCGCGCCGCGCGCGCATCCAGCGCGGAGTCACACCGCGTTCACGAGATCGGCTTCGCTCGTAAACGAGTCGGCGTAGAACTCGTCGGCCGGCAAACCATGATGGCTCGTGAAATCGCGCTGCGCCGCCTCCACCATCACGGGCGCACCGCACGCATAAACCTGGTAGCCCGACAAGTCCGGCAGGTCCTCGATCACCGCCCGGTGCACGAAGCCTGAGCGGCCCGTCCACGCATCGCCGGCATCGGCCTCCGAGAGCACCGGCACGAACTTGAAGTTCGGATGGTCCTGCTCCCATTGCCGGGCGAGATCCATCAGATAGAGATCTTGCTTGCGGCGGCCGCCCCAATAGAGCGTCATCGGCCGGTCCGTGTTCTTGAAGAACGCGTGCTCCACGATGGCCTTGATCGGTGCGAAGCCCGTGCCCGAAGCGAGCAGCACGATCGGCTTCTCGGAATCCTCGCGCAGGAAGAACGTACCGAGCGGACCTTCGAAGCGCAGAATCTCGCGCTCCTTCATTGTGTTGAAGACGTGGTCCGTGAAGGCGCCGCCCGGCATGTGCCGGATATGGAGCTCGAGCGGGCCCTCCGCGTGCGGCGCGCTCGCCATCGAGTAGCTGCGGCGCTTGCCGTCCTTCAGGATGAATTCGATGTACTGACCGGCAAGGTATTGAAGGCGCTCGTTGGCCGGCAACTGCAGCTTGAGCACGACCACATCGTCGGCCTTGCGCTCGATCGCGTTCACGCGGCACGGCAGCTTCTTGACCTGCACATCGCCGACGCCCGCGATTTCGCGCACGTCGATGACGAGGTCGCAATTCGCCGTCGCGCAGCAAAAGAGCGCCATACCGCGCGTTTTCTCGTCGTTCGAGAGCGCGGAGGACGAGTGCGCGCGCTGCTCGACTTCGCCCGAAACGACCGTCCCCTTGCAGGAGCCGCATGCCCCGTTCTTGCACCCGTACGGCAGGCCGACGCCCTGACGCAGCGCGGCCGAGAGTACCGGCTCGTCGGGTTCTACTTGGAACTGCCGGCCGCTTTGCCGGAGAGTCACGTTATATGCCATAGCATTCGAAACAAAAATGGAAAATCGTCCTGCCTGCCGCAGCGGGCCTGCCCCGATACAATGCGCGCATGACCATCACTCGACTTCTGCGGCGTCCGCGCGTGCTGATCGTCGGCTGCGGCGACGTAGGCCTGCGTGCCGCGCGAATGCTGCTCGCTCGCGCGGCGCCCCCTCGTGTCATTGCGCTCACGAGCCGGCCCGAGCGCAAGGCGGAGCTGCGGGCAGCGGGCGCGTCGCCCATCTTAGGCGACCTCGACGCCGCGCGCAGCCTGCGGCGCTTGACCGGCCTCGCGCCGACTGTCCTGCATCTCGCCCCTCCGCCGCAGCAAGGCGAAGACGATCCGCGTACGCGCGCGTTGATCGCCGCGCTGACGGCGCCCTATCACGCACGTGCCGCGAAAAGGCCGCATTCGAGCGCACGGAATTCCATGCGCGGGAGCCGGTTCGCCAGGCGATGGGGCGGCGCGCCACAAACGCCTATTGTAACTGAGGCCGCTCGCGCGACGTGGGGCCGCCGCCCGACGCGAATCGTTTATGCGAGCACCACAGGCGTTTATGGAGATTGCGGCGGCGCGCTCGTCGACGAGACGCGTCCGGTGCGCCCGCTCAACGCGCGGGCCAAGCGCCGCGTGGCGGCCGAGCGGCAATTGCGGCGGGCGACCGCGCGCGGCGCGCTCGCCGCGTGCATCGTCCGCATCCCGGGAATCTACGCGGCCGAGCGGCTGCCGCTCGCGCGCATTCAGCAGCGCATGCCCGCGCTCATCGAAGACGACGACGTCTATACGAACCACATCCATGCCGACGATCTCGCCGCGATCCTCCTGCGCGCGCTCGCACGGGCGGGTACGTCGCGCGTCGTTCATGCATCGGACGATACGGTGCTCAAGATGGGGGAGTACTTCGACCGGATCGCCGATGCTTTCGGTCTCGCGCGCGTGCCGCGCATCACGCGCGAGCAGGCGCAAGACGAACTTTCGCCGCTGACGCTCTCGTTCATGAGCGAATCGCGCCGGCTTGCGAACCGTCGCTTGATACGCGAGCTGCGCGTCAGGCTGCGGTTTCCGACCGTTGACGATTTTCTGGCGACCGTGCGCCGAAACTGAGCGGGATCGTCGCGCGATGAGGCGCTCGCGCGGGCGACCGCGGCATCGACCTCAGCGTTCGGCGAGCGCACCGAGATCGGCTTCGTCGAGCCAGCGCCAGGCGCCGACGGCGAGCGTCGCCGGCAACGCGAGCGCCCCGATGCGCTCTCGGTGCAGCGCCTCGCAGCGGTTGCCGGCCGCGGCGATCATCCGCTTTACCTGGTGGTACTTGCCCTCGTTGACGGTCAGCGCGAGCAATCGCTCGCCGCGCGCAACGGCGCTCGCGGCGGCGGTCGGCTTGCTCTCTCCGTGCAGCAGCACACCGTCGCGCAGCGCCGCGAGTTGCGCCTCGTCGAGCGGATGGCGCGTCGTGGCGACGTAGGTCTTCGGGACCTTGCGCTTCGGCGATGTATAGGCATGGACGAACTGGCCGTCGTCCGAGAGCAGCAGCAGGCCCGTCGTATCTTCGTCGAGCCGGCCGACGCACTGCACGCCGCGCGCAGCGAGCGGCGCCGGCAGCAGACTGAACACGCTCAAGTGATGCTGCGGCTCGCGCGAGCATTCGTAGCCGGCCGGCTTGTTGAGCATCAGGTACGCGCGCTCGCGATAGTGCCAGGGCTCGCCGTCGACTTCGAAGAGAAGCGCGTCGGTCGGGAAATCGGCGTCGGCGTCGGTGCAGGCGGCGGCGCCGCCGACGCTGACACGTCCCGCCGCGACCATGGCCCGACACTGACGTCTCGAGCCAAAGCCTTGGGTGAAGAGAATGCTTTCGAGATCCATGAGAGCCGTTAATGCTCGGCGTTCCCCGCGATCGCGCGATGCAGAACGCCTTTCAGTGAGCTGAAGACCGGGTTGTCGTTGTCGTCGCGATGGACGAAGAGCAATTCGACGGGCCTCGCCGGCGCCGTGCGCACGGGCCGATAGACCACGCCTTCGAATTGCAGCAGTGCCGCCGAGGCTGGAATCAGTGCGACGCCGATGCCCGCGCGCACGAGTGCCAGCATCGAATGAATCTGGCTCACATACTCGACGATATCGGGCAGCACCCCAGCGCGCTCGAAGAGCCCCGTCAGCAATTGGTGGAAGTATCGCGCTTCATAGGGGGAATACATCAGCAAGGGACGGCCCTCGCAGTCGGCGAGCGTGGGCTTCGTGCGCCATTGCTGCGCCGCCGCCGCAGGCAACGCCAGGACGAGCGATTCGCTCGCGCAAGGCAGCGCGACGAGCTCGCCGTGATCGACGGGCGGGCGCAGTAGTCCGACGTCGATCTGCCGCGCATCCAAGGCCTCTAGCTGCGCCGCGCTCACCATTTCCTTCAGCGTCAGCCGCACGCCCGAGGACGCCGCACGCACCGCGCTGACGAGCGCCGGGAGGAGTCCATAGCCGACGGTGGCCGTGAAGCCGATCGCAAGCGAGCCCGACGCGCCCGCGGCCACGCGGCGCGCGGTCGCCGCCGCCTCGTCGGCGAGCCGCAGAATGCGCGCGGCGTCGGGCAGGAAGCTGCGGCCGGCGGCCGTCAGCCGCACCGAGCGGCTGCTGCGCTCGAACAGCTCGGTTCCGACTTGGTGTTCGAGCAGACGGATCTGGCGCGAAAGCGGCGGTTGCGTCATGTGCAAACGCTCGGCGGCTCGACCGAAATGCAATTCCTCGGCAACGGCGACGAAGCAGCGAAGCTGGCTCAGTTCGAACATCGATACAAAAACGGTATTGATCGAGACAGCCGTTATCTTGGACTTGAATCGGTCGCGGTGCAAGAATCGCTCAATCGTTCCGAAGAACACTTTCTACGCGCCACACAAACATGACTCGTTACACACCCACTGAATTCGCCCGCCAGATCGGCACCGGCCTGCTGTCGTTCCCCGTCACGCACTTCAAGGAAGATTTGTCGTTCGACGAAGACGCCTATCGCGCCAATCTCGATTGGCTGCTCGGCCACCCGGCCGCCGGCATCTTCGCCGCGGGCGGCACCGGCGAGTTCTTTTCGCTGACGCCGGCCGAAGTCGGCCGCGTCGTGCGCGCGGCAGTCGAATCGACGGGCGGGCGCGTGCCCGTCATTGCGCCGGCGGGCTATGGCACCGCGATGGCCAAGGAGTTCTGCCAGGCCGCCGAGCAAGCGGGCGCCGACGGCATCCTGCTGCTGCCGCCGTACCTGACCGAAGCGGCGACCGACGGCGTCGCCGCGCACGTCGAGCAGGTCTGCAAGTCGACGTCGCTCGGCGTCATCGTCTACAACCGCGCGAATCAGGTTCTCGACGAAGTCGCGCTGGAGCGTCTCGCCGAGCGTTGCCCGAATCTCGTCGGCTTCAAGGACGGCCTCGGCGATCTCGAGTTGATGACGCGCATCTACTCGCGCCTCGGCGATCGCTTCACCTACGTCGGCGGCCTGCCGACGGCCGAGACGTTCGCGCTCCCGTACCTGACGCTCGGTGTGACGACGTACTCCTCGGCCATATTTAACTTCGTGCCGAAGTTCGCGCTCGAATTCTATGCGGCCGTGCGTGCCAACGACGGCGCGAAGGTCTACAAGATGCTCAATGACTTCGTGCTGCCCTACATCGCGCTGCGCAACCACAAGCGCGGCTATGCCGTGTCGATCGTCAAGGCCGGCATGCGCGCGATCGGCCGCAGCGCGGGCCCCGTGCGCGCTCCGCTCACGGATCTGACCGAGGAAGAGTTCGCCGAGCTCAAGAAGCTCGTGAGCCGCGTGCAAGGGGGCGCGGCATGACGCTCGGCGGCGATCTCCTGATCGGCGCTTCGCGCGTCCCGGGCGCGGCCGGCGTTTTTCGCGCCGTCGATCCGGCGACGGGACATACGCTCGAACCGGCGTTCACGCTCGCCGACGCAGCCGATGTCGCGCGCGCCTGCGCACTTGCCGACGCGGCTTTCGATACTTTCCGCGAGACGGCGCCCGCCGAGCGCGCGGCGTTCCTCGAGACGATCGCAAGCGAAATCGAGGCGCTCGGCGATGCGCTGATCGAGCGCGCGATGAGCGAGACGGGGCTGCCGCGTCCGCGGCTCGAAGGCGAGCGTGCACGAACCTGTAATCAGTTGCGGCTCTTCGCGCGCCTCGTGCGAAGCGGAGATGCGCTCGACGCGCGCATCGATCCGGCTTTGCCGGAGCGCAAGCCGCTGCCGCGCGCCGACCTGCGCCTGCGCCGCATCGCGGTGGGCCCCGTCGCCGTGTTCGGCGCGAGCAACTTTCCGCTCGCGTTCTCGGTGGCCGGCGGCGATACGGCGTCGGCCCTCGCGGCCGGCTGTCCCGTCGTCGTGAAGGGGCATCCCGCTCATCCGGGCACCTCGGCCCTCGTCGGCGGCGCGGTGCAGGCCGCCGTTGCGCGCTGCGGGTTGCCGGAAGGCGTTTTTTCGCTGCTCTTTGCCGATAACGAGCGGGCGGGTGCGCTCGTTTCCGATCCGCGCATTCAAGCCGTCGGCTTCACAGGGTCGCGCGCCGGTGGCGTCGCGCTGATGCGGATCGCCCAGTCGCGGCCGCAGCCGATCCCCGTCTACGGCGAGCTTTCCGCCGTCAATCCGGTATTCCTGCTGCCGTCGGCGCTCGAGGCGCGCGCCGACGCGCTCGGCGCGCAGTTCGTCGATTCGCTGACGCTCGGCGCCGGACAGTTCTGCACGAATCCGGGCCTCTTGCTCGCCATCGACGGCCCCGGCCTCGACCGATTCGTCGCGTCGGCGGCCACCGCGCTTGCGCAGCGTGCGGCGCAGACCATGCTGACGCCCGGCATCGCCGAGGCTTATCGGCGCGGTGTGGTCCGTCTCGCGGGCGAGCGCAACGTCCAGTGCGCCGCGCAGGGGCTCGCGAGCGGTGAGCCGAATCGAGGCCAAGCCGGGCTTTATACGACCGACGCGGACAGCTTCCTCGCGCAGCCCTCGCTGCACGAGGAAATCTTCGGCGCGACGGCGCTCGTCGTTCGTTGCCGCGACGCCGCGCAGTTCACGGCTGTCGCGCGGGCCCTCGAAGGCCAGTTGACGGCGACGCTGCAGCTCGACGCCGACGATGCGCGCGACACGACGCTCGCGCGCGCGTTGCTGCCGACGCTCGAGCGCAAGGCAGGCCGCATCCTCGTCAACGGCTGGCCGACCGGCGTGGAGGTCACGCACGCGATGGTGCACGGCGGCCCGTGGCCGGCGACGACCGACGGCCGTTCGACATCGGTCGGCACGGCCGCGATCGAGCGCTTCCTGAGGCCCGTCTGCTATCAGGACATGCCCGACTCGCTGCTGCCGCAGGCCTTGCAGGACGCGAACCCGTGGCGCGTGAGGCGCCTTGTCGACGGGAACATGGTGTCGGGCGGCGACGCCTGATCAGCCGCCGGGCCGGCATGCGGGCCCGGCGAACAAGAGCGGCGGGGTGCCACACGCACCGCGCCGCGCAAAGGAGGAGACTATGGACGCAGAAGCCCCCATCGTGGGAGCTAAAAGCACCCCGGCTGCGCTACGCGCGAGCCGAGTGCGTTTCACGATCCTCGCGATGCTGTTCATCGTGACGACGATCAACTATGCCGACCGCGCGACGGTTTCGATCGCGGGTTCGGCGATGCAAAAGGACCTCGGCATGAACGCCGTGGCGCTCGGGTACATCTTCTCGGCGTTCGGCTGGTCCTATGTCATCGCGCAACTGCCCGGCGGCGGGCTGCTCGACAAGTTCGGCTCGCGGCGCGTCTACGGCGCGAGCATTCTGATCTGGTCGATCTTCACGTTCATGCAAGGAACGATCGGCTTTCTCGCCGGCGGCGCGGCGGTCGCCGCGGTATTCGCGCTGCGCTTTCTCGTCGGCGTGGCCGAAGCGCCCGCATTTCCGGCCAACAGTCGCATCGTGGCCGCCTGGTTCCCAGCGAACGAGCGCGGCACGGCCTCGGCGATCTTCAATTCGGCTCAATATGCGGCGACCGTCATCTTCGCGCCGCTCATGGCCTGGGTCGTTCATTCGTTCGGCTGGCACGAGGTCTTCATCGTGATGGGCGTGCTCGGCATCGCGATGGCGATCGCGTGGCGCATCTTCGTGCGCGACCCGAAGGAGCATCCGCGCGTGAACCAGGCCGAGATCGAGTATATCGAGGCGGGCGGTGGCCTCGTCGATATCGATCGCGCAGTATCGGCACGCGCGCAAGGTCCGAATGTGGCCTATGTGAAGCAGCTCTTGAGAAATCGGATGTTGATGGGCGTGTACGTGGCGCAGTATTGCATCAACGCGCTCACGTACTTCTTCATCACCTGGTTCCCGATCTACCTCGTGCAGGCGCGCGGGATGTCGATCCTGAAAGCGGGCTTCGTCGCTTCGGTGCCGGCCGTGTGTGGCTTTCTCGGCGGCATTCTAGGCGGCATCATCTCCGATTGGCTGCTCTCGCGCGGCGCGTCGCTCTCGGTCGCGCGCAAGGTGCCGATCGTACTCGGCATGCTGCTTTCGATGAGCATGGTGATCTGCAATTATGTCGATGCCCAGGGCATCGTCGTCGCGGTGATGGCGCTCGCCTTCTTCGGCAAAGGACTCGGCGCGCTCGGCTGGGCCGTCAACTCCGATACGGCGCCCAAGCAGATCGCGGGCCTTTCCGGTGCGCTGATGAATACCTTCGGCAATCTGTCGAGCATCACGACGCCGATCGCCGTCGGCTATATCGTCGGCCATACGGGCTCGTTCAACGGCGCGCTCGTTTTCGTCGGGCTGCATGGTCTCATCGCCTGCTTCTGCTATCTGTTCCTCGTGGGCAAGATTCAGCGCGTCGAGTTGAAGCTCGAGTCCTGAGCCGGCACGGGCGGCGAGCCGGCGAAGGAAAGCCGGCTCAATGCCAAGGCAATGAACGAATCGATATGGAGACGAATCAAGGTGGTTGAGCGACAAGCCGGGAATCGGGACGCTGAAAGCGACCGCTATGCGAGCGGGGGCACGCCGCGCGTGACGAGCATGCAGGTGATTCCTGTCGCGGGCCGCGACAGCATGCTCATGAATCTGTGCGGCGCGCACGGCCCGTTTTTCACGCGCAATCTCGTGTTGCTGACTGATTCGGCGGGGCGCACGGGCGTTGGCGAGGTGCCGGGCGGCGAGGGCATTCGCGGCGCGCTCGAACGGATGACCCCGCTCGTGCTCGGTACGGAGATCGGCCGCGCCAACGCAACGCTCAACGCCCTTCGCCGCGCGCTCGGCGGGGGCGCCGACACAGCCCATCGCGGCACTGTCCACGAGGTGACGAACGAGGCCGAGTCCGCCGTCTTGCGTCAGCCGCACGAGATCAACCTGCGCATGGACAACGTGCTCACGGCGGTCGAGGCGGCGCTGCTCGACCTGCTGGGCCAGCATCTCGGCGTGCCCGTTGCCGAGTTGCTCGCAAACGGCCGTCAGCGCGATCGTGTGCCGATGCTCGCTTATCTCTTCTATGTCGGCGATCGTCGCAAGACCGATCTGCCCTATCTCGACGGCTCCGGCGCGAGCGACGAATGGTTCCGTCTGCGTTGCGAGAGCGCGCTCACGCCGCGCGAAGTCGCGCGCCTCGCGCAAGCGGCCGCCGCGCGCTACGGCTTCACCGACTTCAAGCTCAAGGGCGGCGTGATGGACGGCGACGACGAGCTCGATGCCGTCGCGGCGATCAAGGCGCATTTTCCTCAGGCACGCGTGACACTCGACCCGAATGGCGCGTGGTCGCTCGACGAGGCGATCCGGCTATGCCGCGGCCAGGGGCATCTGCTCGCTTATGCCGAAGACCCGTGCGGCCCCGAAAACGGCTATTCGGGCCGCGAGACGATGGCGGAGTTCAAGCGTTCAACGGGTATTCCGACGGCGACGAACATGATCGCCACCGATTGGCGCCAGCTCGGCCATGCGGTCGTGCTTGGTGCCGTCGATATTCCGCTCGCCGATCCGCATTTCTGGACGATGCAAGGCTCGGCGCGCGTCGCGCAGCTTTGCGCCGAGTGGGGGCTCACCTGGGGCTCGCATTCGAACAATCATTTCGATGTGTCGCTTGCGATGTTTACGCATGTGGCCGCGGCGGCGCCGGGCTCGATCACCGCGATCGACACGCACTGGATCTGGCAGGAAGGCGAGGAACGCTTGACGCGCGAGCCGCTCGTCATCGAAGGCGGGACGGTCGCGGTGCCCGAGCGCCCGGGCCTCGGCATCGAGGTCGATCTAGAGCGCGTGATGAGCGCGCACGAGCTCTACAAGTCGCTCGGCAGCGGTGCGCGCGACGATGCGGTCGCGATGCGCTACCTCGTGCCGGGCTGGACATACGATCCGAAGCGGCCGAGCTATGGCCGCGCCGTGCGTGAAGGACGGGCCGTCGCGGCTCGGACGTAACGAGCGGAGCGCCGCATCGCGCCAAACGCCAGAGACAAGACCGCAAAACACGCGAAACACACGAAACACAGGAAACACGAACCGATGAAAGTCGATGCAGCCTCGAAGACCCCTGTCGTCACACGCATGCGCGTCGTCCCCGTTGCCGGGCGCGACAGCATGCTGCTCAACCTGAGCGGCGCGCATGGGCCGTATTTCACGCGCAACATTGTCATCCTCGAGGACAGCAGCGGACACACAGGCCTCGGCGAAGTGCCGGGCGGCGAGGGGATTCGCCGCACGCTCGAGGACGCGAGCGCACTCGTCGTCGGCCAGCCGCTCGGTCGCTGGCAGGACGTGCTCAACACGGTGCGGCAGCGCTTCGGCGACCGCGATGCGGGCGGCCGCGGCACGCAGACGTTCGATCTGCGCATCACCGTGCACGCGGTGACGGCGATCGAAGCGGCGCTGCTCGATCTGCTCGGCCAACATCTCGAAGTGCCCGTGGCGGCGCTCTTGGGCGAAGGCCAGCAGCGCACGCACGTGCCGATGCTGGGCTATCTTTTCTATGTCGGCGAACGCGAGCGCACGGCGCTCGACTATCGGAGCGAGCGCGACGCAGACGACGCGTGGTTCCGTCTGCGCAACGAGCCCGCGCTCACGCCGGAAGCCGTCGTCGAGCTTGCCGTTGCCGCGCATGCACGCTACGGCTTTCACGACTTCAAGCTGAAGGGAGGCGTGCTCGCGGGCGATGAGGAAATCGCCGCGGTGACCGCGCTTGCCGAGCGTTTTCCCGATGCGCGGATCACGCTCGATCCGAACGGCGCCTGGTCGCTCGCGGAAGCGATTCGCCTTTGCCGCGACAAGCACGACGTGCTCGCCTATGCCGAGGACCCGTGCGGCGCCGAAGGCGGATATTCGGGCCGCGAGGTGATGGCCGAGTTCCGTCGCGCGACGGGCCTGCCGACGGCGACCAACATGATCGCCACCGATTGGCGCCAGCTCGGCCATGCGGTGACGCTGCAGTCCGTCGACATTCCGCTCGCCGATCCGCACTTCTGGACGATGCGCGGCTCGGTTCGCGTCGCCCAGCTTTGCGCAGAATGGGGGCTCACCTGGGGCTCGCATTCGAACAACCACTTCGACATTTCGCTTGCGATGTTCACGCATGTCGCGGCGGCGGCGCCCGGCCAGATCACGGCGATCGATACGCACTGGATCTGGCAGGACGGTCAGCATCTTACGCGCGAGCCGTTCAAGATCGTCGACGGTCAAGTGGCCGTGCCGGCGCGCGGCGGGCTCGGCATCGAGCTCGACGAGGAAGCGCTCGCGGCCGCGCATGCGCTTTACCTCGATAAAGGGCTCGGCAGCCGTGACGATGCCGCCGCGATGCAGTACCTCATTCCGGGCTGGACGTTCGACAACAAGCGTCCGTGCCTCGTTCGCTGAAACACTGGAGTTTTCCGCCATGTCTGTCTCTACCACCGAGCTCGAACCGGCCGCCACGGAGCGCGCGCTGACGATTCGCGTCGACGAGCGCGACAACGTCGCGATCGTCGTGAACGCGCGCGGCCTGCCCGCCGGCACCAAGCTCGACGACGGCACCGTGCTCGTGCAAGGCGTGCCGCAAGGGCACAAGGTCGCGCTGGCCGATCTCGCCGAAGGCGATGCGGTCATCCGTTACGGCGAAGTCATCGGCTACGCCGCGAAGCCGCTCGCGCGCGGCAGCTGGATCGACGAGCACGCCGTGCGGCTGCCGCAGCCGCCCGCGCTCGAGTCGTTGCCGCTCGCCACGCGCAAGGCCTCGGCTCAACCGAAGCTCGAGGGCTATACCTTCGATGGCTATCGCAACGCGGACGGCACCGTCGGCACGAAGAACGTCCTCGGCATCATGACGAGCGTGCAGTGCGTGGCCGGCGTGACCGAGTACGTCGTGAACCGCATCAAGCGCGAGTTGCTGCCGCGCTACCCGAACGTCGACGACGTCGTGGCGCTCACGCACACGTACGGCTGTGGCGTGGCGATCAACGCGCCCGCCGCGATCGTGCCGATTCGCACGCTGCAGAACCTGGCCGTGAACCCGAACTTCGGCGGAGAGGTGATGGTGATCGGTCTGGGCTGCGAGAAGCTCGTGCCTGAGCGGCTCGTGCCGTCCGAGCGGGTGCCGGGCGGACGCATTCCGATCGAAGTGGCCGGCAAGCCGGAGTCGCCGGTGCTCTCGCTGCAGGACGAGGCGTATCACGGCTTCGGCGAGATGGTCGACGCGATCCTCGCCATGGCGGACGACCGGCTCGCCAAGCTGAATCAGCGGCGGCGCGAGACGTGCCCGGCATCGGATCTCGTCATCGGCGTGCAGTGCGGCGGCAGCGATGCGTTCTCGGGCGTGACGGCGAATCCGGCCGTCGGCTTCGCGACCGACCTGATCGTGCGCGCGGGCGGCACGGTGATGTTCTCGGAAGTGACTGAAGTGCGCGACGCGATCCATCTGCTCACGCCGCGCGCGATCGACGAGGAAGTCGGCCGTGCGCTCTTGCGCGAGATGTCCTGGTACGACGACTATCTGAGCGGCGGCCGCGCCGATCGCAGTGCCAATCCGTCGCCGGGCAACAAGCGCGGCGGATTGTCGAACGTCGTCGAAAAGGCGCTCGGCTCGATCGTCAAGTCGGGCACGAGCCCGATCGTCGACGTGCTCGGCCCCGGCGAGAAAATGCGTCGCAAGGGGCTCATCTTCGCGGCGACGCCGGCGAGCGATTTCGTCTGCGGCACGCTGCAGCTCGCCTCGGGCATCAATTTGCAGGTGTTCACGACGGGGCGCGGCACGCCTTACGGTCTCGCGATGGCGCCTGTCATCAAAGTCTCGACGCGCAAGGCGCTCTCGGAGCGCTGGCACGATCTCATCGATCTCGACGCCGGGCGCATCGCGACAGGAGAAGCAACGATCGCCGACATCGGCTGGGAGCTTTTCCATATGATTCTGGACGTGGCGAGCGGCCGTAAGCAGGTCTGCGCCGACAAGCTTGGCCTGCATAATGACCTCGTTCTCTTCAACCCAGCACCCGTGACCTGAAATGACGAATATGAATCCGGCCGCCGACCTGTCGGGCGGCGATCCGCCGGGCGGCGATCCGCTCGAAGGCGTGTCCACGCGTTGCGCCCGCATCCTGCTCACGGGCGCGGCCGGCAACCTGGGACGCGTGCTGCGCGAGCGCTTGAAGCGCTATGCCGATGTCATCCGCGTTTCCGACATCGCGGCGCTCGACCCTGCCGGCGAGGGCGAAGAACTCGCGCCGTGCGACCTTTCGGATGCAAAGGCCGTCGATGCGCTCGTGCGTGGCGTCGATGTGATCGTCCATCTCGGCGGCGTGTCGGTTGAGCGTCCGTTCGAAGAAATCCTGCCGGCTAACATCGCAGGTACTTACCACATTTACGAGGCCGCGCGCCGGCACGGCGTGCGGCGCATCGTATTCGCCAGCTCGAACCATGTAACGGGCTTTTATCGGCAGGACGAGGTCATCGATCCGCTCGCGCCGCCGCGCCCCGACGGTTATTACGGCGTCAGCAAGGCATTCGGCGAGCAGCTCGCGCGCTTTTACTTCGACCGCTACGGCGTCGAGACCGTGAGCATTCGGATCGGCTCGTCGTTTCCGCAGCCGAAGGATCGGCGCATGCTGACTACGTGGCTCGGCTATGACGATCTCGAGCAACTCGTGCGCCGCGCGATGTTCGTGCCCGGCGTCGGCTGCCATATCGTCTATGGCGTGTCGGCCAATCGCGATAGCTGGTGGGA
Organism: Trinickia symbiotica; assembly: GCF_003028655.1. Taxonomy (GTDB): domain Bacteria; phylum Pseudomonadota; class Gammaproteobacteria; order Burkholderiales; family Burkholderiaceae; genus Trinickia; species Trinickia symbiotica_A. The sequence goes on along the minus strand of NZ_PYUC01000008.1, from coordinate 322,321 downwards.
CAACGCGGCCGCCGCGCGACGGCTCGGCTATGTGCCCGTCGAATCGAGCGAACGTTGGCGGGAGGCGATCGAGCGCGAGCAAGCGCCGCTTCCGGAAGACGATCCCGTGCGCCGCTATCAAGGCGGCGGGTTCGTGACGGCGGGGCCTTTCGGAGACTGAGCGGCGATGATCGAGACGGTTGCCGTCGATCGGATCGGCGAAATGCGGTGCGAGGTCGGGGAAAGCCCGGTCTGGCACGCGGACGAAAACGCGCTTTACTGGACGGATATCCCGGGCCGCGCGCTCTGGCGCTGGCATGCCTCGACGGGGCGTGCCGAGGCGTGGGCGTTGCCGCAAATGGCGGGTTCGATCGCGATCCTCGGCGATGGCGATGGTGGCATCGCGCTCGCGATGGAAACGGGTATTTTCCGCGTGCCGCGCCCAGAGGGCGGCGTCGCGTTGCCCGAGCCGACGCTGATTGCGAGCGTCGAGCATCCGCGTTCGGACATGCGCTTCAACGACGGGCGCTGCGACCGGCAAGGGCGTTTTCTCGCCGGCACGATGGTGCTCGACATGTCGCTGGCCGCGCCGCTCGGGCAGCTCTATCGGCTCGATTTCGCGCAGGGCCGCGTGGAGCGTCTTTGCGACTCGCTCATCGTTTCGAACGGCCTCGCGTTCAGCCCTGACGGTCGGACGATGTATCTTTCGGATTCGCATCCGAGCCGGCGCATGATCTGGGCGTTCGACTACGACATCGACGAGGGGGTGCCGCACGGACGGCGCCTCTTCGTCGATATGAACGAACATCCGGGTCGGCCCGACGGCGCGGCCGTCGATGCCGAAGGTTGCTACTGGATCTGCGGCAACGACGCCGGCGTCGTTCATCGCTTCACGCCGGCGGGCCGGCTCGTGAGGAGCATCGAAGTGCCGGTCTCGAAGCCGGCAATGTGCGCATTCGGCGGGACGAGGCTCGAGACGCTTTTCGTCACGTCGATCCGCAAGGAAGGGGAGCCGCTCTCGGGCGCGGTGTTCGCGCTGAACCCGGGCGTGGCGGGATTGCCGGAGCCGCGATTGCGGCGCTGAGCGTAGCGTTCGAGTCAGGAGACGCAAAAAGACCGAGCGCAAGCGACGCATACGGCGGATAGCAACAAGAAGCGTTTTCACTAGGAGGAGACATGAAAGTGAAGGGGATCGTGCATCGCATCGGCGGCGTCGCCGCGGCGCTTTGCTTCTCGTTGACCGCGACATCGAGCTTTGCGGAGTCGGTGTCGCTCAACGTCGTCGACGTCGCGGGCAATCTCGCGTTGACGAAAGCCGGGTTGGAGGCTTTCAAGGCCAAGTATCCCGACCTCGTTTCGAACATCACCTATACGAACTCACCGGCGCCGCAGCTGCCGGGCAAGCTCAAGGCGATGCAGAACGCGGGCCGTTCGGACATCGACCTCGTTCTGACAGGCACTGACGCGCTCGCGGCAGGTATCGAGCAGAACCTTTGGATGAAGCTGCCCGATAGTCAGCTGAAGGCCGCGGACGCCAAGTACGCGCCGGGGCCGGCTGCGATGCAGAAGCTCGCGCAGGGCTTCGGTCTCGAAGTCACATTCATGCCGGCCGGTCCGCTCATCGAATACAACCCGGATAAGGTTCCGCCGGCCGAAGTGCCGAAGACGCCCGAGCAACTGCTTTCGTGGTGCAAGGCGCATCCGAACAAGCTCATTTACGCACGCCCGGCCAACTCGGGCCCAGGCCGCACGTTCCTGATGGGCCTGCCCTACATCCTGGGCGACAAGGATCCGACGGACCCGGTCAACGGTTGGGACAAGACCTGGGCTTTCCTCAAGCAGCTGAACGAGTGTGTTCCCTACTACCCGGGCGGCACGTCGGCCGTGATGAAGGAGCTCGGCGAAGGCACGCGTGACATGACTGTCACGGTGACGGGTTGGGACATCAACCCGCGCGCGCTCGGCATCGTCCCGGCCAACTTCAAGGTGCAGCCGTTCGACAACATGAAGTGGGTCAACGACGCGCACTACATGGTCATTCCGAAGGGTGTGCCGAAGGCGAAGGTGGACGTTCTCCTGAAGCTGATGGACTTCATGCTCGAGCCGGCACAGCAGGCGATGACGTACGACGATGGCTATTTCTACCCGGGCCCCGCGGTCAAGGACATCACGATCTCGCAGGCGCCGCAAAAGAGCCAGATAACCATCGAGAAATATGGCCGCGTCGAGTACGGTGGGTGGCTCAAGAAGTACCCCAACGTCCAGCCGCTGCCCGCCGACAAGATGGTCGAGGCGTTCAAGAAGTGGGACACCGAAGTCGGCGCGCAGAAGACGAAGTAAGTGCGCGAAGTGTTGTGAGCGAAGTCGATGCGGCCGGGCGAGCCGGCTGCATCGCGATGTCAGCAAGGGAAAGACCATGAAGCACACGTTCGATCAACTGCGCCTCGCCTCGGTGTCGCGCAGCTTTGCCAACGCCGAAGGCGCCCATATCTCAGCGCTGAACGGTCTCGATCTCGAAATCGAGCGCGGCGAATTCATCGCGTTGCTAGGGCCTTCGGGCTGCGGCAAATCCACCGCGCTCAACTGCATCGCCGGCCTGCAGCCGCTTACGGGGGGAGAGATCTGGCTCGACGACGTGCGCATCGATGTCCTCGCGCCCGAGAAGCGCGGATTCGGCATGGTCTTTCAGAACTACGCGCTGTTTCCGCATATGACGGTGCTCGAGAACGTCGGCTTCGGCTTGAAGATGCGCGGCGTGGCGAAGGCCGAGGTGGAAAAGCGCGCGCGCGCGGCGCTCCAGCTCGTGCAGCTCGTCGGCCATGAAGGCAAGCTGCCGGGACAGCTCTCGGGCGGCCAGCAGCAGCGCGTCGCGATCGCGCGCGCGATCGTGATCGAGCCGCCCGTCGTGCTGATGGACGAGCCGCTTTCGAACCTCGACACCAAATTGCGTATTGAAATGCGGGCCGAAATCCGCCGTATTCACGGCCAACTCGAGCGCGCGACGATTTACGTGACGCACGATCAGGACGAGGCGCTTTCCATGGCCGACCGCATCGTCGTCATGAAAGAGGGCGTGGTGCAGCAGGTGGCAGCGCCCAAGGAAGTCTATTGCCGTCCGAAGAACCTGCATGTCGCGCGCTTCATGGGTTATCGGAACGTGCTTGCCTGCACGCTCGAGGGTGCGGCCGGCAACGGCGTGGAGGTAACGGCGAGCGGCGTGCGTTTCGTCGCCACGGCGATGGAGGCATTCGAGGCGAAGGCGGTCATGCTAGCGATACGCCCTGACGATCTCGTCCGCGCGCAGCCTGGTACGCCGAACGCGTTCGAAGTCGACGTGGAAGTGGTGGAGTACGGCGGCCGCGACTCGCTGCTTTTCGTGCGCGCGCCTTTCGGCAAGCTGTGGGCGCGCGTAGAGGGCGAGTTCGCGCAAGGCGAACGCGTGACGCTCGCCGTCGCGCCGGAACGCGCGCTGGTCTACAACGAGGAAAAGGCATCATGAGCACGCTCTCGCTCACGGGCCCGCGCGACGCGAAAGGCTGGCTCGTCACGCCGGCGCTCGGGTTCATCGTCGCACTCTTCGTCTATCCGTTTGCCTACGGTCTCGTCTTGTCGTTTCAGCCGATGAACGGCGGGAGCGTACTCGCGAACTATGCGACGTTCTTTACCGATAGCTCGATGTGGCCGACCGTCATCGTCACCTTGAAGCTTGCCGTGCCCGCGACGCTGATCAACGTCGGCCTTTCCGTGCCCGTCGCTTTCGCGCTGCGCCGGAAGTCGCCCTATCAGAAGCTCGTCACGACGTTGCTCGTGATACCGGTGACGCTCGGCACGGTGCTCATCGCGGACGGCATGCTGACGTATTTCTCGCCGCTCGGCTGGTTCACGCAGGCCGTCAATGCGCTGCACCTTTACGGTGGAGAAGTGAGACTTACGCACAATTACTGGGGCGTTCTGATTTCCCTAGTCGTGTCGGGTTTCCCGTTCGCGTTCCTGCTGACGCTCTCGTACGTCACCGGAATCGATCCGACGCTCGCTCGCGCGGCCGCGACGCTCGGTGCAAGCCCCTGGCAGCAGTTCAGGCAGATCTATCTGCCGCTGCTCGTGCCGGGACTGACGATGGCCGCATGTCTTTCGTTCGTTCAGGCGTTCTCGGTGTTTCCTTCGGCGGTGCTGCTCGGCGCGCCGGCTGGGCCGACACGCGTCATTTCGATCGCCGCCGCCGAGGCTGCTTTCGAAAGCTACGACTACTCGCTCGCTTCGACGATCGCGATCATCATGGGATTCGTGCAGTTGATCGTGGTGGCCGCGATGCTCGGCGCGCGCCGGATGTTCTACACCGGTCCGGTGACGGGAGGGAAAGGATAATGGCCATCGAAAATCAAACCGCGCGCACACTGCCGATGCGCGGCGACGCGTCGCCGGTCGACGGCGGTGGCGCGCGTTCGAAGGCGCGGCGTACCGAGAGTATCGGCGGGCGCCTGTGGAAGGTGCTCGTCCGCTGCGTCATGGCGTTCTTCCTGCTGAACGTGCTGTTGCTGATCGCGACGGTCGCCGTCAATTCGATCGGCACGCGTTGGTTCGGCACTTTGCTGCCGCAAGGCTTCACGCTGCATTGGTATGCGCAGGCGTGGAGCGACTTCCAGCTTTCGAGCGTGCTCACGGTGACGGTCGAAGTGGTCGGCGCCGTCGTGCTGCTGTCGATCGGACTCGGTGTGCCCGCGGCTTATGCGTTCGCGCGGGCGACGTTTCCGGGCAAGCGGCTCGCGATGCTGATCTTCTTGCTGCCGCTGATGGTGCCGCCGGTGACGTACGGCATTCCGATGGCAACCGTCATGTACAAGGTGGGTCTCGCGGGCACGCTGGCGGGCGTGATTCTCGCGAATCTCGTGCCGGCGCTGCCGTTCGTCATTCTCGTCATGACGCCGTTCATCGAGCAGATCGATCCCAACCTCGAAGCCGCGGCCAGGATCTTCGGCGCGAACACGTTCCGCTACTTCCGCTACGTGCTGCTGCCGTTGCTCGTGCCGGGCATGCTGGCGGCCGGGTTGCTCGTGCTCGTCCGCACGATCGGCATGTTCGAGCTGACCTACTTCACGGCCGGGCCGGACACGCAAACGCTCGTCGTGGCCCTTTACTACGCGGTGTTTTCTACAGGCGTCCGCGCGCCGCAATCGATCGACGCGATGGCGATGATCTACATGGGCATTACGCTCGTCTGGGTGTTGATCGCGTTGCAGTTCGTGAGCCCGACACAGCTTGTGTCGCGCGTGAAGGAAGAGCGGTAGCGAGGGCGGCGCCGAACCGCTCGCCTGGCATGGCGGCGGTCCGGCGCAGCCGACTCGATTCTCCGTCAGCCGGCCGCCGCCTGAATCGCCGCGACCAGTGCCGCGTTGCTGTACGCCTTTCCTCCAATGCCCCACGACTCGTCCGCGGCATAGACGATGTTGGTCCAGATCTGCTCGCGCCGAATGCGACCTTGCGCGGCCCGCTCGACGGCGTTCGTCGCCGCTTCGATGAACGCCTGTTTCGATTCGGATGTCGCGAGCGCAACCCCGGGCAGCTTCAATTCGATGAAGGCGGCGGCGGCTGGCTCTCCGCCCGCGAACACATGACGTCTCGGCAGCACGTTGAGCGTACCGACTACATTGGCGGTCATGAAGCTATTGCCATGTAGCCCGGCGACTTCGAGCAGGGCGTTGGTCAGATCCGCAAACACTTGGGTTTCGACTTCGGGGGACAGCAGGCCTTCCGGCACCGTAAGCGTAATCGGCATGGCGATTCCTCCAGTCAATGGATGAGTGGGGTAGTGGTATAAATACAGACTGCTCTCTAAGAATACATACTGATCACTCTCTATGCAATAGAGAGTGATCCCTCTTTTTGAACATTGCAGCACGGGTCACATCGATGCGTTACTCAGCCGAACACAAACAGGAAACGCGCGCGCGCATTCTTGACGCCGCGGGTCGAATTTTTCGCCGGGAGGGTTACGGCGGATCCGGTATCGAAGGCGTGACGAAGGAAGCGGGTGTCACCAACGGAGCGTTCTATGGGCACTTCAAGTCGAAGAGCGAAGCGTTTCGGACGGTCGTGTTGACCGGCCTCGAGCAGCTGCGGCTCGCGATTGCCGACATGAAGGCCGCACGCGGCAAACGCTGGCTCAAGCCGTTTATTGATTTCTACATGGGTGCCAAGCGCACCTGCGACATTGGCGAGAGTTGCGCGTTGCCGAGTTTCTCGCCCGAAGTGGTGCGCGCCGATTTCGAGACGCGCGCGGCGTATGAAGCCGAATTGCGGCGCCTGATCGATGAAGTATCGACGGGACTGGCCGGAGGCTCGGGGAAGGAGCGCGACGATGCCGCGATCGCGCTGCTTGCCATGCTATCGGGCGGGGTCACGCTGGCGCGCGCGGTGGCGGATCCGGCGTTGTCCGAGCGCATCGCGCGGGCTGTCACCAAGTCTGCTCAGGCCGTGGCGGCCGATCTCGCTGACGAGTGACGGCACGTTGGCTCGCCCGCGCATGAGTCCGCTCGGCGGCTCGACATCGCTAACGCCCGACCTGCGGACGATCGTAATCCTGAAAGATGCGGCAGACGGCATGCGCATCGTCACACGCCTGGAGACGCTCGCGAAAGCGGTGATCGCAAAAGCGCTCGGCCACGTCGGCAAGCAAGTGCAGATGCGTCGTGTTCGCCCATTCCGGGACGAACAGCGCGACGACGTCGGTCACCGGTGCGTCGTCGGGCGCCTCGAAGGGGATGGGTTCGCGCGGCCGGACATAGAGCACGATGGGCTCGCGCAGACCTTCCGCCTGAGCGTGCGGGACGGCGATGCCACGGCCGAGCCCCGTCGAACCGAGCGCTTCGCGGGCGCTGAGGCCCGCGGCGACCGTCGCCGCCGGTAAGCCGCCGTATCGTTCGACGAAATGGCCGAGCACCGTGAAGAGTGCGTCTCGGTCGGCTACGTCGAGGCCGAGCAGCACGCGTTCATCGGAGATCAGTCGCGCGATCGTATCGGTGCCGCTCGCTGCCGCTGCACTTTGAGCATGCGAGTCGTCACGGGGCGACTGCTCGGGGTGCAAAAGGTCACGCCAGACGCCCGTCGGTGTTTCAGGGACGTCGAGCAATTGCCCGAGTTCGGCGGTTGGTGCTAGATCGGCCACGCGCCGCATCGCGCCGTTGATCGCCGTCCTGGGGAGATAAAGCGACAACCGTACCCGAGTGGTGCCGGCGAGCGGCGTGATGCGGATAGTCCACGGCTGTCCAAGACAATCGCGAATCAATGCCTGGCGTACGGGGGTGGCGTGCTGAGCGTCGAGCGTGACGCGCATCATGACGTTGCGGCTCGTTTCCGCCCGCGTGAGCGGGCGAGGTTGCTCGTGCGGCGCCTTGCCGCCTATGCCGAGCAGGGCGGCCAAGCCAGCCCATCGGTGACGCATTTCATTCTCCGGTCGAATTCTGATTACCGGAAGGATATCTGGATCGACGCAAAGGTGAATAAAAGCAACGGCATGCGATCGGTTGCCTAGAATGGATTCAGGCAGTCGCTCCGCTGGTCCTGGGCTATCGATAGGACGATGCGTCCATCGCTCACGCCCCGTGCCGGCATCGTCTCGCATGACGAGCGCAGACATGGAGGCCACTATGAAATTCATGCTGACATTCACCTGGGCCCCCGATACACGGTCCAGGGCGGAAGCCATCGAGCGATTCCAGAAGACGGGCGGCCTGCCGCCAGACGGTGTCAAGCTGCTGGGCAGATGGACGCGAGCCGATCTGGGCGGCGGCTTCGACTTGCTCGAGACAGATGATCTGAAGAAACTGACTGAATTCGCCTACTCGTGGAACGACCTGATGCATCTCGAGATCGCGCCCGTGATCGAAGACGCGGAATTCGGAGAGGTGCTCGGGCGCGTGCTGTAATAACGCCTTCCATTGCGCATCCGATACCGACGTCATTCGAAAATGAAGCCGTCTGGGCACATCGGCAGCGGTGAGTTACTGCGCCGCCCAGCTTCTAAAGCGCGGCCGGCGCATTGGCGACGCATGGTGCTCGCGCTGATTGCGGCGCTGGCGTCTTACGTCGCCGTCGATCTCTTTTGGCCGCTCGAGCGCGACCTCAGCCGCTTCGATCCGATCGCGACAGCGATGCTCGAAGCAAAAATGTGGCGCTCCTATTATGACCGCGAGCACGCCGTGCTTTTTCTCGAGCTGGCGAAGAGCCTGCGCACGCAGTATCACTTTCCTTTCCTGAGGTCGTATGTCGGTGCCTATTACGGCGCATCGGCCGCCTTCACGTTCAAGGAAGGCAAAGAGCGCAGCGACTACCTGAAAGCGTTGCCGGCCTTGCAGTCTTACTTCTCGATCATCCGTCATACCGGCAACCGCAGTTTTGCCGTCGATCGGGCAGCCTCGCTGGAGCTGGAATGGTGGATCGTGCACCGGCAACGCGACCGTTATCCTCCGGGCGCGTTGGCTGATGCGTGCGCTGCGGCAGCGGCAGCGCTCTATACGGTGCCCGCCAGCGCGACGTCGGAGTTTGGGCGGCTGCGGGCTCAGGCGATGCTCTTTCGCGATGCGCGCGAGGAAGCCGGCAGCGTCACGGAAAGCGATTGGGCGACGATCGAAGCGCTGTTGCGGCGGGGTTATGTGTCGCTTGGACACGCGGTCTCAATGAAGAAGACCTTCCAGTAGAGCCCGAGCAAGAGGCCGTGCCGTACAAGAGAGCGTCAGTTATCGGTCTGCATTTGCCGCTCCGTCAACTCTGAGGCAAAAAAGCGCCTCGGGCTCGATCCCATCAACCGGCGGAACATCGCGATGAACGCCGAAGAAGATGCATACCCCAGATCCAACGCTACAGCTTCCACGCTGCGCCCGCTCCTGAGCATCGGCAGCGCGGTAACGATCCGCACGCGTTGCCGCCATTCAGTCAGCGACATAGCCAGCTCGCTCTGACAGCGGCGAATGAGCGTACGTTCGCTCAGATTGAACGCGGCCGCCAATTCCGCGATGGTCCGATCGTCGGCCGGATCGTCGCGCAGAGGCTGCAATACGGCGTTGAGTTGTTCGTCGTCCGTATGTGGTATGAAACTGCCCGTCGTGCGGCATGCGGCCAACTGATCGACCAGAACACGCAAAAGCCGCTCGCGGGCGGGCTCGGGTTCAGAGGTATTTCCGAGGTCGCGCAAGTGCTCGAGGATGGCACGCACCAGCGGCGTCACCATTACCGCGCAGGAGTAATCGGGCATGCCATTGCACAAATCCCGGCGAATGTACATCGAGCAATGCACGGCTGCTTGATGGTTGAAGCCTGTGTGCTCCGTCTCCGGTGCGATCCACAGCCCTAGATGCGGTGGTGCTAGGAAATACTCTTCGCCAGCCGTCACTTCCGTCACGCCGCTGAACGAATAGACGAATTCCCCCCACGCGTGTCGCAGGATCGGGTAGCTCGCATGCGCAGGCATGCGCTCGGTCCGGAAAAACACCGGCACGGGCAATACATCGGTGAACGGCGGTAGGCGGATGTGCGCAGTGGTCGGTGGCACCTTTGGTTTCATCGGCTGGCGGTCTCGCGGGATCGAATGTCAGTTTCTAACTATATAGTGCGAAACCCTGCGGTCGATACTGTCGTCGGGATTCTTTTGGATGCGAGCGATGAGAAAAGCGGTCGACGGACGAGCCACGCTGATGATGGTCGCGCTCTGCCTGACCTGGAGCCTGCAGCAAGTAGCGGTCAAGGCTTCCATGGCGGACGCATCACCGATTCTGCAGCTCGCGTTGCGTTCGGGCGTAGCGGCGCTTTTGGTCTGGTTCTACGCGCGCTTTGTCGCAAGGGACCAGTGGCTGAGGAGGCCGATCCGACGCGCAGCAGTCACGAGCGGCAGCCTGTTCGCACTCGAATTTTTGCTCGTGGCGGAGGGCCTGAACTGGACGAGCGCGTCGCATATGGTGGTGTTCCTCTATACCGCGCCAATGTTTGCCGCCCTCGGCCTGCATCTGTGGCTGCCCGACGAACGACTATCGCGTCTGCAATGGACTGGGCTCGGTCTTGCCTTCATCGGCATCTCGATCGCGTTTCTTGTGCCGACTTTGCGCACGGGCGGCCTCGCACAGACGCCAGCCTGGATGCTGGGCGACTTCTTGGGCTTGTGCGGCGGCGCGGCTTGGGGCTTGACGACCGTCGCCGTGCGCACGAGTCGGCTCAGCGAGGCCCCGGCCACGCAAACGCTGTTCTATCAGTTGGCCGCCGCATTCGTGATTCTGCTGCCAGCCACGGCCATTCTTGGCGAGATGCGTTTCCACAGCACGCCGATGGTCTGGATCAGTCTCGGGTTCCAAACATTCTTCGTTTGTTTCGCCAGCTTTCTGATCTGGTTCGCGATGTTGCGACGCTATCTTGCCGCACGCCTCGGCGTGCTCGCGTTCATGACTCCGGTCTTCGGCGTGGGGTGGGGCGTGGTGCTGCTGCATGAGCAACTGACGCCTGCGTTCGTGGTCGGTGCGGTATTCGTATTCGCGGGGCTGATCGTGGTCAACGGTCATTCGTGGCTTCGGACGCTGTTGCCGCATCGGAAGGCGAAGGAGGAACGCTCGTCGGAGCCTGCATCGTCGGCACCTTGAATCGTCCTATTTTTTGACGGCCATAGCTCCGGTCGCAATCGCCTTTTTCCGCGCAAATCGCATCGATATATGCGATTCCAGACCTATAGTGTCAGCGCGAACCCAAGACGAGCAAAGCGCTGCTGTGCCACTAGAGGCATTCTTGCGCCGTCTGTTTCCGTAGCCCGTTTGGGTCCGAACTCGTCGGCGCGTTGACACACTTTCGAGCGTTCGGGGAAGCGTGCTGTCGACTCGCATCGGAGAAGGCGCTGCAGCGTGATCGAGAAGGAAAAACGCGATGGCTATTTCCCGCTTGCTGTTGCAAACCAAGTATCTATTCGCGACCTTCCTTTGTGCGCTCGCCATGGTCATCGGAGTGACGTTTTCCGCTTGCTCCGGAGGCGATTCACCCAGCGAACCGGCTTTTGCGACAGCAGCCCGGCCGCAGATCAATCAACTGCTCGTCGACACGATGACCGCTGGCGCCGTTGTCTATGTCCAGTCGCCAAGCGGTAACTGGCTGGCATCGTTTGGCACCGCGGTGCGAGGCACCAACACGCCGATACCGACGAATGCGCATTTTCGCGTCGGCAGCGTGACGAAGACATGGACAGGCACGGTGGTTCTGCAACTCGTTCAGGAGGGCAAGCTAAGCCTGAGCGACCCTGTCAGCAAATACGTAGCGAATGTGCCCAACGGTGATGCGATTACGATCGCTCAATTACTGTCGATGCGCAGCGGCCTCTACAACTACACGACGAACCTCGCTTTCAATCAGACGCTCGATTCAGAGCCCAACAAGGTATGGACTACCAGCGAAATGCTCGACATCGCGTTTAGCAATCCCGTGTATTTTGCGCCGGGCGCTGGATTTATGTACTCGAATACGAACACGGTGCTGCTCGGACTGATCATCGAGCAACTCACGGGAATGAGCGCCGCGGATGCAATCAAAACGCGTCTTTTTGTGCCGCTCGGCCTGACCGATACCTTCCTGCCGCCGCAGAACGATACGTCGCTGCCCGCTCCGTTTGCGCATGGGTACCAGTGGGGCACCAATGTCGAGACGGCCATGAGTGAGGCGTTGTCTCCCGAGCGTCAAGCGGCTGCGGCGAATGGGACGCTGCAGCCGACCGACGTGACCGGCGCAAGTACGTCGTGGGCGTGGACGGCCGGCTCGGGGATTTCCACCGTGACGGAACTCGCCGAATACGTACAGCGCATGGTCGGCGGTGGCTACCTCAGCGCCGATTTGCAGGCGGAACGACTGGCCAGTTGCACGCCAATACAGCCGTCAGATCCGAATTCGGCGAGTTACTGCCTTGGCTTGGCCAAATTCGGAACGTTCTATGGCCACACCGGCGAGATCCCCGGCTTCAACACGTTCATGGGATATGACCCGGCGACGCGAACGACTATCGTCACCTGGGCGACGAGCGCGGAAGCGCCCGATGGCACCGCGCCTGCCAATGAAATCGCTCGGATTCTCATGGGGGAGCTCAGCAAGGCTGCTGAAGTGCCCACCGAGACGCGACCTTGAACGCAAGTTGCCTAGTGTCCAAACGCCGCCCTTTCGGTCGGCGCGAGCGCTTCCGCCTCACATCGAGCAATTTCTATTGCCGCCTTCACGATTTCCGCAGCGGGGCTGTCCGCCGGACTTGCGTACTGACCGGGAGTGAGGGCCTTGCGGTCCGCCGCCACCGCAACCAGCGGCCTCCGGGACAACAATACCGGCCAACCTGCGGCTGAGGGGTAAATCTGTCTTAATTCCGCAGTAGTTCATTTCCGAGGCCTGCGATGGTCGGCATGCTGTGACGCCGCCCCGGGGTGACGCCTCGAGAGCACGACGGACCAATAAAAAGGGCGTCACCGGAGTGACGCCCTTGAAGCAGGAAGCCGGGGGTCCGCTTACCAAAGGCAGCTGCCGACACTGATCCCGACTTTTCATCAGCAAGCTTACAAAAATGAGGACGCATCGTCAATGGAACTTTCCGATGAAGCGCTGGCCGCGGTCACCTTGCTTCTGTCCGGCGAACGCCTTGGGACGTTCCTTACTCTTGCTGGCTCGCCGCGGTCGGCGATAGCGCTTCACCAACAGACCCTGCAGGTAGCCGGGAGCCTGATGTGTGTGACGGCGGTCGTCGAGATCGCTTTGCGCAATACCATCTGCGACATGCTCGCGGCCCATTTCGGCAGGGACGACTGGCTGCGTAGTCCGCCGGCACCGTTCATCTGGCGCGAGCAGGAAAAGACCCGCATTGGTGAAGCTGTCGCCAGTGCTCAACGAGCGGCTTATGCCAAGCTGGATACGGCGCAGAAGCACGCGATCGATGACCGGTTGTTCCGCAACGGCGTGCCAGTGGCGCTGAGCCATGAAAGGCACGCGAAAATCCGGCAACAGTCATTAGCAGTATCAAACGGACAGGTGATTGCGCAACTGACGCTGTTCTTCTGGAAGCGTCTGTTTTCGACCGAGTATGAGTCGGTGCTCTGGCGCCCTGTACTCAAGCGCGTGTTTCCGGACAAGACGCTTCGCCGTGCGGATGTAGCTGTTGAGCTCGAGCGCATCTACCAGACGCGCAACCGCATTGCCCATCATGAGCCCGTGTACGGACATCGGCTGCGCGATACGCTTGAAGCGATCGAGTTCATCATGACCCGACTCGGGCAGCAGAGAGCAGGTCCCCGCACGCCACTTGCGCAGTTGCTCGCCGATGAATGGCGCGCCCTATCGACTCAGGCGGATGCGCTCCGGAGGAGCATCCAAGCGATGTCCGGCGGCAGCGCGGAGGAGCTTTCCGGGGGCATTACCTTCGGTGAGCCTCGTATGGCCGCTGCCTGCGGTAGACCAACGATCGCATAGTCGAATCCGGGTTTGCCTTGCAACGCGGCTATCATGTGCGTCTATAGCATTGAAATCACCGCTGCGCCGCATCGGCTGGAGAAACTCATGGCTTTACCTCAAGAGGGCGTCAGCATGGCGCTGTTCTGCGACTTCGAAAACGTCGCGCTTGGCGTTCGCGATGCGAAGTACGAGAAATTCGACATAAAGCCGGTTCTCGAGCGGCTGCTGCTGAAAGGAAGCATCGTCGTCAAGAAAGCCTATTGCGACTGGGATCGTTACAAGGGATTCAAATCGGCGATGCACGAGGCAAGCTTCGAACTCATCGAAATACCGCATGTGCGGCAGTCGGGTAAAAATTCGGCCGACATCCGGCTCGTCGTCGATGCGCTCGATCTTTGCTATACGAAATCGCATGTCGACACCTTCGTCATCATCAGCGGAGATTCCGATTTCTCGCCGCTAGTTTCGAAATTGCGAGAGAACGCGAAGAAGGTGATCGGCATCGGCGTCAAGAATTCGACCTCGGAGTTGCTCGTCGCCAACTGCGACGAGTTCATTTTCTACGACGATCTCGTGCGCGAACAGCAGCGAGCGCTCGCGAAGCGCGAGATGCGCGATTCGGGCTCGCCACCCGCGAAACGCGCGGCCGACGAAGAGAAGCATCCACTCCAGGAGATCGAGGCGCGCAAGGCGAAGGCGATTGCGATCGCCGTCGAGACTTTCGAGGCGCTTGCATCCGAGCGCGGCGAGAGCGGCAAGATCTGGGCGTCGGTGCTCAAAAGCGCGATCAAGCGGCGCAAGCCGGACTTTAGCGAGTCCTACTACGGGTTTCGAGCCTTCGGCAATTTGCTCGATGAGGCGCAAGCGCGCGGTTTGCTGGAGGTCGGGCGCGACGATAAATCCGGCGCCTTTGTCTATCGGGCCACACGGTCGGGGGGCGTCGACACGCCAAAGCAAGTCGCAGCAGGGCCGGTACTCCCGGATAGTGGCCCTGACGTTGAAGCGACGGGCTCCAAAGGGAGGAAAAAGAGCAAAGGTGGCCGGAAGCACGCTCACGAGCCGTTGCCCGCACCGGCGGCAGCCGAATTGCTGGTAGAGCCTTTGGTGGCAGCGGACCGACCGTCACCGGAGCACGCCATTGAGGCGATGGTCGATTTAGAGGCACAGGAGGCGGAGGCGCAGGAGGCCCCGAAGCCCCGCCGCACACGGGCACGCAAAGCTTCCGTGAAGAAGGCGGATACCGTTGCGGCCGAATCGGCGCACGAGGAGCTTTCCGCGGCACAGCCGCCAGCGGAGCCAGCGGCCAAAGCCAAAGCCCCAAAGGGAGCGCGTAAATCCACGTCGCGATCCAGCCGCTCTCGTAAGACGCCTGAGTCAGGCACCTAGATTATCGACGCAGCCAATCTTCTGTGCGATGGGCGGATTTCGTCCACTGGCAACGGAGAACCGACGAATGAGAAGCAGAACCCATGATGAGGCGATGGCCGAGCTGTACAGCAGCGACCCGGCGCTCGCGCTCGATGTCATCAATGGCATCCTCGAAGATGGCGACCAGGCCGAGCTGCTGACCGTGCTGCGCCAGCTCGCACAGGCGTTCGGCGGCGTGCAGGCGGTGGCCGAGCAGGCGCACCTGAATCCGACGCAGCTCTACCGCACGCTCTCGCCGAAGGGCAACCCTGCCTTGAACAGCCTGACGGCCATTCTCAAGGCGATGGGCCTGCGTCTGGCGGTGCAGCCGCTCGCCTCGACGCCGCAGACGCACGCGGCTTGAGACGTTGATCGATTGGAGACGCCACGATGCGCCAAGACTATCCCCGGCACTGAGGGGCAAGCGATTATCACCACTCTTGAGTGGGCCTAGAAGGCAAAAAACCCCGCGAGACCTTGATCTCACGGGGTTTTCTCGAAATTCAGCGGCATTCGCCGGAACAACTTCTGGTGCCCAGGGCCGGACTCTACATAGCTTCCGAACCGGAATCGAACTTCGCCGAATCAGGTATCAACTTCGCCCAAACCGCCACCCGATAAGGCTGAGCGGCGGGCGGCCCTTCGTCTGATTTTGTGGTTTACCCGGGATTGGCCGGGTTCTTCGCGGTAGCGTCTACGCCAGATTTACGCCAACAAGAAAGGAGTAAAGATGGCAACGTACCGCAAGCGCGGAAGCACTTGGCGCGCCGAAGTCGCAAAGAAGGGCATGCGACTCTCGGCAACGTTTGAAACTAAGGCTGAAGCTGTCGCCTGGGCGACGGAGAAGGAGGCCGAACTCGGTCGAAGCGGGCCAACGACATCGGTTGCAAACAACAAGACATTCGCTGACGCACTCCGTCGCTATGAGTTGGAAGTATCCCCGGCCAAAAAAGGCGAGCGGTGGGAGAAGCTCCGTTTGGCTGCTTTCCTTAGCCTGGAATGGGCCGGCGAGCGTATTGGCAGGATCGTCCCCGACCAGATCGCACAGTGGCGTGATAGGCGTCTGAAGACAGTTAAAGCGTCCACGGTCAACCGGGAGTTGAACTTGATGTCGGCGGTCTTCGAGCAAGCGCGAAGGGAGTGGAAGTGGCTAGCGGTCAATCCCGTGCGAGACGTGAAGCGCCCGACGAATCCACGGCCGCGCGATCGGCGCATCACGACGGCCGAGGAGGACAAGATGTTGGAACACCTCGGCTACGAACGAGGCCAAGTGCCCATGAAGCTGCAGCAGCACCTCGCTGCCGCCTTTCTGTTTGCGTTGGAAACTGGAATGCGGCAGGGGGAAATCATCCGGCTAAGCTGGGACCGCGTGTTTCTCAAGGATCGCTATGTGCGCCTTGAGGATACAAAGAACGGTGACAAGCGCAACGTCCCGCTGTCATCGGCGGCCGTGCGTCTTCTCGAGCTTCAGCCGAAATTTATAGGCGAACCTCGGTGTTTCCCCATCGAGTCGGCATCCGCCGACGCCCTATGGCGCAAGGCTCGCAGCAAAGCAAAGATCGCGAATCTGAAGTTTCACGACTCGCGTCACGAAGCCATCACCCGACTCGCCAAAAAGCTCGACGTCCTCGATCTGGCTCGAATGATCGGTCATCGCGATCCACGTTCGCTAATGATCTACTACAATGCGACGGCTACCGAACTTGCGTGCCGACTGGATTGAGCAAGCAACGTTTCATGTGAATTGGCAGTTCGCGGTTGATTCCGCCTTGTGCGGCGCAACGAATACAAATGTACCATTGGAGCCTGAGAGACGGGCTCGCAATGGCCATCTGAAGACGTTTGTCCGCAGTGCCCGACCGTCCGTTTTCGGGGTCTGCTAACATCGGTTGCGCTATCTTGCCAATTCTGACGTCATGGAATTTTTCGCAGTCACCGCGGCTCATATCTCAACATCATTAGTGTGGTGAATTGGACAGAATAGGCAATTACTCGGAAACGGGGGCACCTTGACATTAAAAATCAGCGCTTCGAACATTTGGGTATGGCTCAAGTCTCCAGGGGTCATGGCTTCCGTAACCTTCTTTAGTATTGCCCTCGCGGTATACCAGGGTTTTTTTTACGAACGAAAGCCGTTGTTAATTGCGACGGTAAACAGTCTATCTCCAGTATTTGACGTGGTCAAACCTGTTGGGGGCTTGGATATTTCGTATGCGGGCGTCAATCTCAGAGAAGCGAAAAAAAGCCTCTGGTCGGTTGACCTCACGCTCCGAAATGAGGGAAATTCTGAAATAAAGCTGGACGATTTCGATCCGAACGCACCTGTTCGCGTACTCGTTAAATCTGCTCAGGTCGTGGACAAGCCAAGTCTAACAACTTCAAATCAATATCTGAGCGCTAATGTCAAGCTGATCACTGGAATAGCCGATGTTTCGATTACGCCCGTCATAATTGAGCCGGAAGACACTATTACTATCAATTTTTTGATTCTAGGAGCCGAAGGCGTTCGACCGACGATTGAAATTCTGGGGAAAATCGCTGGAATGAAGACAATCCCGCTACGAACTATTGATTCATCTTCAAATGGAAAATCGTGGTGGCAGCAAGTTGTAGGGGCGGACGCTCTATGGGTTCAGATTGTGCGCGGTCCCATCTATTTGCTCTGTACCATTTTTACGGTGGCCATATTCACGTTACTTGCAGCCGCTGCGTCCAGCCCGTTTACTCGCTGGCAAAACAAGCGCGATAGGGATTTGCGAATTCAAGAAATTCGAAGAATTAGGCTGGAGAAACTTTTTGATCAAAAAACCAATGCCTTGGCCGAAGAGTATATCGAAAATGGAATTGGGTCGATAGCTCAGATTGCGAGCGAGGCGGCAAGAGCGGAATCAAAAATCGATGCTCATCAAATTATTGGGGGAATCGAAGATGAAGAGGCCGCCAAAAGCTTAAAAAAAATGATCGGTGCTGTAATGCCGAAGCGAGCGACGGAAAGATTGAGTAAGCTTGGCTTGATTGGACTTGAAGATGGTAAGCCGATCGGAGTGGTCGAGCTCAATGAAGCGCTGGAGGCTTTTTGCCAGTTAATTGGAAATAGTCGTGAAGAGTTAATTAAAACGGCAAATAAGAATCGTCT
Source organism: Trinickia symbiotica (assembly GCF_003028655.1). Lineage (GTDB taxonomy): Bacteria > Pseudomonadota > Gammaproteobacteria > Burkholderiales > Burkholderiaceae > Trinickia > Trinickia symbiotica_A. The sequence continues at coordinate 304,356 of NZ_PYUC01000008.1, read as the reverse complement.
TCCTCCTGGAATGGGGGTTCTCTACGAATAGCTCTAGATGAGCTTGCCGTTGCGGATGCTCATCGTCGCGCCCTCAATAACCGGACTGTGAGCTGCCTCCGTCGAACGACGCAAACGGGTCGCAATGCGCCGGACGCGCAATTTGGGCGCCAAATTTTTTTGCGATGCGGCAGCGACCGTCGGAATCATTCAGCAAATACGGGTACCGCTCTCACGAGGGTTGGCGACGTAGTCGTCCGGCCCGGCGAGCCGGCAGCTTGCCGCGGTTCTGTCGAGCCCAGCGGATCACTTCCCCTGCAAACCAACGTCGGCGCGCCAACGTGCCTGGAACCGGCTGCACAGGCCGCGGGAATCCCGGACGCGTCACAACGGATCGGGACACTGTGTCGACCGACAGTTGCAGCCACTCGGAGATGGCGGCTATGGCCCATAGTTGGTCTTCTACCGGGACGCGGCATTTTTCCAAGTCGCTGAGCAGGGCCTCGAGCCGTGGCACGAGCCGTTCGATCTGTTGCAAAGACATGGGGACATCACCTTTCAAATACCCAGCACTTAACCGTCGCGGGGAGTGCGGTGTTGTGGGGATCGCGGCCGCGCAGCGCGCTTCTGACCGTCTTTACTTCCAAGAATCGCCGCGTGCGACTCGTCCGCAAGTGGCGTTTGAGATCGGTAAGCGGTGGCACGGTCTGTCGACGATCAGCGGCCACCGTTGCGAAATGGTTGAGGTTGACTGCGATGAGCTTTTCGTCGGCGGAATGGTTGAGCCTCGGTTCGCCGGAATCGCCGTCCAGATACTCAAACATGTCCCAAAATTCCTGGACGATTGGATGATCCGCGTTGATCGCGCGTTGTCGCTGGGCTGCAAACTTGGCGAGAGCGGAGCGCACCGATTCGGCGCGCTCCTCGCCAAGCGGAACGACGCAAGCCAGCGCGTCGACGAGCGCCATGAGTTGAGCATGGTTCTTTGCGATACGCGTGCTTCCGATATCGGGGCGCGACAGTAATTCGACCTCGTAGCGCGGCGTGGCCTCCTTCACGATGTTGAGCACCTGCGTCTCGCGCAGTATCGAGGCCAGCAAGAATGCGCTCACCGCATCGACCGGTATGCGCTCCAACGCCTCGGCTGAGCGCTTCGTAGCCTGGGTCTGGCCGCCGCGATCGAAGTGAAGATGGACGATGCGTTGGAGCACGGCATCGCTTGCCGACACCTGGGCGTTCTGGCTGATCACGATGGCGCCGCGGAACGGGGGTTCGCGCGTCTCGTTGCCGCCGTTCTTGACGCCGACCGCGCGCACGCTGCGGCCGTTGTATGCGGTCTTCAGTTCGTCCCAATCGAATGTTCGCGCCTTCGCGGTGTCTTCGCTTCGATCGGCCTCGATCAACACGACTGGCATAGCCGATACCTGCGCGAAGTTGCGCGCGCGGGCGGCGAGCGACGATTTCGATGGATCGAAGCCTTCGTAGTCGCGGCGACCGAGAAGCTTCCAGAGGAACTCGACGAGCGTCGACTTGCCGGCGCCAGCCTCGCCGACGATCTCGAGAAACGGAAAGCTTTTCTGCTCTGCGCGTATCTGCTCGGCGAACAGCGAACCGAACCAGAAAGCGAGGGCGATGATGCCTTTCTCAGCAAAGCAATGCCAAAGCCTCTCGAGCCAGTCGGAGCACTGTCCGTTAAGCTCGCGCGAGATCGTCAGGTGGACCGACTGATTCAGCGTCTTGATGCTGAGCTTTCCGATGTCGAAGAAGTCCTCCTCGTTCAATTCATAGCACTGGCCGCCTTTGACCGCGAGATCGTTGAAAATCCAGGCGCCGTGCTCCTTGCTGTAACCGACGAAATCGACGGTCTGCACCGAGCGGATACCGGCCATCTGCGACTTCAGGTAGCGGTCGAGTTGCGCGCCGTTGCCTGTGTAGAACGCACCCGGCGCGACCGCGAGTAACCGCTTCTTGAAGTCGCTCGACGACGCCACCTGGCCGCCGGTGAACGTGTTCTTGACCGCTCGCGCGCCATTGGGAAACTCGATCCGAAAGTAGTACCAGGACTCGTCGGTGAGCGCGTTGGCTTGGTAATAGAGGGCGGTAGGCAAGCAGTTCGCAATTTCGCAGACCGTCCCCGACTCGTTGAGTGCATAGCCTCGCTTCCCCTCCTCAGAGAGCCCCGGTTGCTGATCGGCAGCATCACGTGCTCGGTCGAACCGCTCCATGTCAAGCTTGAACCAGTACAGGCGGGAGTCGAAGTCAAACGGAAACTCGCGGAGCCCGCGTCTTTCGTAGATCAGGACGGCCTTTTCGAATGCTGTTGCAGCGATCATCAGCGCGCCGTGATAGCGGTATTCGGCCAGGTTGTCCGCCGTCAGCTCCCCGCGCTGATGGAGATCGTTCCAGTCGATCTTGGCCTTGCGCTGCGGGATGACGGCAGCCTCGCATTCGAAGCCCGCTTCACGCGCTCGGTGCACCCATTTCTTCGTGTAGCCACGGCCAGCGCGATCGCCGTCGAGCGCCCACACAAGGCGAGGGCAGGGGAGCCCACGGGCGCTGGCGGAGGCGCGCATGTTCGCGAGGGCCTCCTCCGGGTAGTTGTTGCACGATAACAGCGCGACTGCGGCGATGCCGTGGTGGTCGAACGAGATCGCATCGAAAATTCCTTCCACCAGCCAGAGCTCTTCAGCACTCGAAATGTCGAGCGTCGGCGGCTTCCACCAGTTGCCCGCGTAGCTGCCGCCATACTTGAAGTTTGCCTTCTTCTTGCCAAACCGCCCAGGCTCGTCGATGAGGCGCTCCCACCAAGTGCTGCCAATCGCAAAGCGGACGGTCGCGGAGCCGGCCTTGATCGCCGCGTCGTAGTACTGTTCTTGCGAGTACCATCCGCTTACGCGTGCAAGATCGAAGCCGCGCGCGAATCGCATATAGGCATCGGCGGCGGCATTTGGGCTCGTCGTCGACGAAACGTATCGCTCCGACCACCTTTCGAAGAGATCCTGATAGAGCGCCTTCACGTGTTGCGAGTAGCCGCACTTGTTCTCCCGACCACATCGGATGACCCAGGGATCGCTGGCGCTAGCAAACAGCTCCCGTTTTCCGCATTCGGGGCAGCGGCCCTGCTGCAACCAACGGCCGTTCTCGTTCTCTTTGAAATCGAAGTCGGCCGTGAGCCGGCGGGTGATGTCGTCGTGAAGGTCGGGACTCATGTTGAGCGTCTGGCAGCGATTGATGGTTTCCGCTTTTGGACTCAATGCCGTGGCCGGCCCGGCGCCGCCGGGTTCTCGTTCGTCGATGGGCTGAAGACGACGGCTCCCAGCCCGGCGGCAGAGCGCGGGAAGGCGAGCGCGAGACGGTCGCTTAGCGCGGCGACGAAGAGGCCGAGCGTGCGCTGGCGCTCGAGACTGCCCGGTTTGTTGTCGAAGCGGAGGACGCTGGCCGCGCTTGCGATCGCCGATGCGAGCGCTGCGTCGTGTGGAGCGGACGGGTGGAGAGTCATTGCTTTCGCTCCGCATCCGAGCTGGGCGCGCACTCGGTGGCCGTCCGGTCGCGTAGTGCTGTTGCGAACTCGACGGTCGCCTCAAGGGTCACGCGCAACCGCGTCTTCGGTCGACGAAGGACCACTCGCGGATAGAGACGATCATTGGTGACCGACTCGAGGCGCCACCCGAGTCCAATGAATCCCTCGATCAGCTGATCATCCCGCTGAGAGATGGAGCCAGACCAGATGCGCAGCGCCCAAATTCGCCTGCTTTGCCATTCGGTGAAGGGGCGGCAATTCTCCAACATCATCGACAAATCGCCCACAGAGAAGCACACGCCACGCGCCGATAGCGATCTCAGGTCTGGCGCGATTGCTCGAATGAGTTTTTCGGCACGCTTCAACTCGGCGAGCCGTCCCGAGTGCCGTCGGCGCTCAGTCGCGACGATCTCTTCGTACGTCGTTTCCTGCTTGCGAACGTTGGTCTGTTTCATGCGCCCTCCCGCGGTGGCACTGACCAAGCCAGTGCGACGATGAGTAAGATCAACGACACCACGCCGATAGCGAGCGAAGTCAGCGGCCCGGACCTGTTGGAGGCGCGTTGCAGCAACATCGATGCGGTGCGCGTGGTTCCGGTCAGAGAAAACGACAGCATCAGCAAAATGCCGATGCCAAAGACATACAGCTTCATTTCTTGAACCTCCTTCTGTTCGCGCCGCCATGGCGCGTAACGGTCAATCGTTCCCGCTCGCTTTACTGCTTTCGCGGCATTGACAACTCCGTACTCGCTCTCGTGCCTGCATCGAGCGAAGGGCGCTCATCAACACGCGTCGGACTGCTCGCCGGCGGGTCGATGCATTGAAGTCACCCACCAATCGCAGCCGCTGCCACGCGGCGCGAAGGTCGGGCTCCGTTCGTTCCTCACACATAACGGTCCTCGTGGGTCAGTGCAGCCAGACGAACTCGGGCATGAATGCCTCGTGGTCCCATCGCGACGTGACGCCGAACCCAAGGTTTCGGGCGATCGTGACGAACGTTATGAGGCGGATGTCGAGATGAAAGAGTCGCCGCAAGTATTCGAGTCGCTCCTCAGCGTCGAAGTGACAAAGGTTGGGCGGCGAAAGAAGGCCCACGTCTCCGATCGATGCTGCGTCGACGCTCGGTTGCTTTGGCTTTTTCGGCTGTTTCATACGGTGGACCTCAATTTAGCGATTCGCGTTGACCATCGATTGCAGAAGCTGGTGGCTCTCGCATCTCCGATGCGCGCCGTAGAGAACCGCAGAGGTTTTCAGCATGAACGTCTCCTTTTTGAGGCAAAAACAAGCCCCTCGCGCCCAAATGGCACGATGCGAGAGGGGGACCAAGAGAAGCCGGGAAGCTAGATCGGCAGTTCTAGCTGTTGCGCGAGCCTTTCACGCACGCGCGGCGACATGGGCAGGTTCAGCGAGAGGTCCGGCGTTGCCGACGGCGACAACGTGCGCGCGAACTCCATGTTCACGATGTACGTGTGACCGCATTCAGCGTTGTTGCACATGAAGGTGACCTCGCGAAAGGTCAGCGACATGTCGCGACTGCTGCGCGCCGTGGCACGAGTGCGGCAGTGCGGGCAACGGTTCAGGATTCTCATTGCTGTCTTCGTCCAACGCGGATCGTCAGGGTTTAGAAGTTGCCGCAAGCGTCCCGCTCGCTCCCTCGAGCGCGGTCATACCGATCACGAGCATTCCGCGCGCAACGCACGACATGGAGCGGTTTTCCGTCGCGGAGATCGCCTCCAATCTTTTGCGTTCACCGGGCATCAGGCGCACATAAATAGGTTTGGTCGAGAGCACGCCACGCGGCATGCGGCTACGGCCTTTGGGCTTGGTCATGGCGGGTATACTTTCCTTCGGTAACCTTGCATTATGTAAGGCAAGTGTAATGAGCAATAAACGTCTCGTCAACAAGAGGTGGGAAATTGATGTCCAGCGTTGGAGGGCGACTTCGGGAAGAGCGAATGCGCATCGGGTTGAGTCAGGACGAGCTGGCAGCGATTGGAGGAGTGACGCGCCGAACGCAGCACGCGTATGAATCTGACAACAGCGGTCGAGGACCCGATGCGAACTACCTGTTGGCGGCCCGTGAAGCGGGCGTGGATGTCGTCTACGTGCTCACGGGCGAGCACGTGAAAACCCAAAGTTCAGATGCGTTTCCCTTCAGCGAAGATGAGCGCGAGATCGTGCGCAAGTACCGCTTACTGAACGAGGGCGGTAAAGGCGCCGTCGAGGCGATGATCAACGGCTACCTTGTCACCGGGACTTTCACTGAGTCCGGCAAGGCGGCGAAGCGAATACCCCGTCTTGCGTCGAATCGGGCCGCAGCGATGGACTCTGAAACCCTCGAACTGGTGCGCCGCGCCCTCGACGATCAACGTCAGCGGGGCGAGACGCGGGCAAAGAAACGCCCGGGCAAAGCAAAGGCCTGAGCGGGCGCAGCATTACGGCCGCCGTAGTGCTTTGCTGACCCGGCCGAGCGCCGATAGCGCTTCGTCGACATCCTCGAGCATGTCCGCCAACTTGTCGCCGCATGACGGCTCCGCTTCTGTGCGAGACAGTATCGCGAGCTGCCTGTTGAAATCGAGCAGTAAGCGGCGCAAGCGCTTGCCATGAGGCGTGAGCCGGAAACCATCACTACCCGCACGCCGCTCCATCAATCGAACCCCGAGTTGGCCTTCGAGGCTAGCGATCTTTTGGCTCATCGTCGGCCGTTGCACGCCCGCCGCGCGTGCCGCATCGGCGAGGCTCCGATGCTGCGCGATGGCTAGAAACGTTCTCAACGAATTCCAGTTCAACGGTGGCGGTCTTGTTGAGCCCCCCATTACAGGGCTCCTTCGTGGCATGTCTTGTCTTTGAACTTTCGGAAAATTCTCATTGCAACTGGTCGCTGTCCTTCATGTTTGGATAGAACCTACGTAGACGTAGGTTTTTTCGTTCGTTCCCATTTCGCTCGATATCTGCGTTAATTCTCATGGCGCAGAGAGGGCGCGTCCTAGAAACGAAGAAGGAAAAACGTGAACAGACATCATCAACGTATAAAAAACAAGCGATCCAATGCAATGAGAGAAAGCATCGAACCGAAGAGTAGGTCGGCTCAGGAGTCGAGCAAACTGGCGCGAGGGCGTCAGCGAGGAGCACCCGAGCGGCTTTCGGGTCCGCTTACCGATGCAGAGCAGGAAGTCCTATGTCACTTGGTCACAGCGGCGATCTCGAGCCTCACGGCAGTCAGAACCCTCTTGGATGACCGAGCGGCCCAGTTCGAACCATCCAAGAGATCATGATCGGGGGCTACGGCTGCCGGGCAAATCGCCGCAGGCAAAGGTTAGCCGTTGCCGCCATGTCGAAAGTGCGACCGGTGACGATCGGTTGTCGGATCGTCCCGAACTTCCAGCTCGAGCGACGACGTGAAACCGCCTTCGCCGATTGTGTGAGTCACCTTCTTGACGAGCCACGGCGTGGCGTCGATCTCCGGCTTGAAGCCCGACACAGTGACGGGTAGCTCCGGAAACAGCTCGGGTCGGCCGAGTGCGAGCGTGTACGACAGAGTCGCTTGCGAGCGCTGCACGCGGGCGAACTCGGCTTCGGCCGCTGCCCGTGCCTCGGCCTCCGTTGCGTAGTCCTCCGGTAGCACCTTCATGTTTCGGTTATTTTCCCCGCCGACGACAACTGACTTGCGTGCTGCCTTACCGTTGGAGTGCCAGTGCGCACGCACCCCTGAATAGCTTTCGCGCTGGGCAATGTGATAGCGGTGCTGATCGCCGCTCGCGCGCGTGAGCCTGAGCACTTCAAATGGTTTCCCGCTCGCCGATTTCCCTTCGCCGATCGGCACGAACAGAAGGTTCATGTCCTTCACGTTCATCACGGCGTCGAAGCGCCTTGCAAGTCGCGTCAAGAACGACATGTCGGACTCATGGGTCTGGTCGATGTGTTCGATCATGATTCGCGCGAGCTGCTCACCGACGGCCGCCGTCAGCGAGTGACGGCTCGCAATGGTATCGACGATCGAGCCGATCGTCTCGCGGTGCCAGCTTCGCTCTCGACGTTCGCTCATGGCGTTCGTCATCGAAGCGGAACGCGCGCGGACTGTGATGATGTCAGGCGCGCCGCTATGCTCGATCTCGTCAACGATGAACGTTCCCTTGTCGACCAATGCCGTACCGAGCCACCCGATCGATAACTTGATGCTCGCGCCGCGCTTCGGTATGGCAAAAAAATTCCGCGAGTCGTCGAGCACGACGTCGAGCGTGTCGGCTTCCTCCGCGCGGGACTCGGACAGCGTCAGGTTGATGAGGTTCGGCGCGATGAGGGGAGAAAGGTCGCGGCCGTCGAAGATGATGCGATAGTCGGCCTGTGGCTGGGTGCGATGGATGCGATTGGCGTCGCCCGCGGTGCCCTGCGCGCTCATGCCGCGCTCCTTTCGACGGCGTATAGGGCGCTGTCGTCGACGCGTTTCAGCGTGAGGCTGAACTCGATCTTGCGTGGGATGCCTTCCCGCGTGTGGTAGGTCGCCGTCTCGTGCAGGCTTTCGATGACGAAGGCGCCGTAGACGTAGCCGATGCCGTCGACGAGCACGTACGCCTCGCCGGCGTCGCCCATCTTGGCCAGCTTTTCGAGCGAGGCGATGGTTCCGATGCCGTTATCCGGCGCCACCATACCGTTCAACGTGATGGTGTCATCGCCCGCGCCGGTGAATTGGCTCGCGTCGCGCGCGCCTACGCGTGAGCTGGTGCGGTGCTTCCAGCTGCGCTGTCGCTGTAGCTCCTTGTAAGGAGTCGTCGCGAGCGCGAAGACGAATTGATCGAGCGACATCATCATAGGCTTCTCCTTCTCTCCGGTCGGGGAGTCAGTCGGACAAGCGCGAGCCGATGCGGGAGCGCTTCGCACGCTCCGCGCGCTCGAGCTCTGCGCGCACCATGCGGCCAACCTCGGCCGCGTCGACGCCCGGCGGCGGATAGACGTTGATCGTGATCACTGACGCCGCGGCGGGGGAATTGGTGGCCGCGGGCGCCTTCGCGAGCGGCGGACGAGTATCGATCGGTGTGCTGGGCCGCACCAGCGGCACAGCGGCCGTCTTGGCAAGCTCTGCGCCGGTTGCGATCGATGGTGCGGTGAACGCCGCCGCCGCGACGGTTGCAAGGCCAAGTGCGGCACGCGAGACGTGTGCTTGTTGACCTTTCAAACCGATCGCTGCGCCTTCGCCAATGAATCCGCCCAGCTCAGTGAAGACGCGGCTCGGGCTTTGTATACCCAACCTTTTCCTGAACCATGCAACGGTCGAGCTGGCCACGTTTGTAATGGCGTCTTTTACAGCGCCGAGGCCTGCGGTGATGCCCTTGACGAGGCCGGCAACGATATTCGTCCCCAACGTCGCGAATTCAGCCGGCAACTGAGCGCGAAACCACGACAGAGTGGCGGCGAATGCTTGGCGAAAGAACGCGAGCGGGGACCAGTTCCCGATGAGCGACGCGATGCCAACTAGGCCTTTGGAAAAGGCGGTTTCGATCGAGTGCCACAAATTGCCGAAGAATGTCTTGATCGGCTCCCAGTAGCGATAGATCAGAAACGCGGCGGCCGCGATCGAGGCGATCACGATGCCGATTGGGTTCAGAAGTAGAGCCCGGCCGGCCATCATGGCCGCCGCACCGAACGCTCGCCAAGCCGTGGCACCGAGGCCCAACACGCGAATGAGGATCCCCCCTTGCATACCAAGCGTCGTCAGGCTAAAGCGAAGGAGGGCCATTGGTCCCAGCACTGCAGCAACCATCAGTGCGAGCGTGCTCAGGGCCGCGAGGACTCCGCCCAACGCGAGCGCGATCATGGCGAGCGCATGCGCCAAGCGAGGGTTCTCGCGTACCCATTGGCTCGCGCGACTGACATAGCCAGTGACGGTTCGCGTCAACGCCCGAAGGGCGGGATCGACAGTGTCAGAGACCGATACGCCGAGATCTGCGAAAGCCGATCGAGCAGTGAGCACGTCGCCTCTGAGATTGTCGGCCATGACCGAGGCGACCTGCTTCGCCGTGCCCCCCGCGCGATTCAGAACTGCGACATACTTTTCAATGCCCTGGGCGCCTTGCTGGCTCACCAGCTCGGACATGCCCGCGGCGGGCTCTTCGCCGAATATCCGTTTGAGATAATCGAGCCTCGCGCCAGAACCGAGCGTTTCTGTCGCCCGCGCGACATCTTGCAGGATCGATGGAATGTCGCGGACGTTACCGCTCGCGTCCACCGCTTGTACCCCAAGTTCCTTGAGCGCAGATGATGCGCCAGAGGTGGGCGCTGCGATTCGCAGCAGCATTGCGCGCAGGGTAGTGCCCGCCTGGCTTGCCTGGATGCCGGCATTGCCTAGCAGGCCCGCAGTGGCCGCCGTCTGTTCAAGCGACATCCCTGCGGCACGCGCAACGGGTCCTACGTACTTCATCGTGTCGCCCAGCATATCCAACGTCGTGTTGGAGGTGGTGAACGTCATCGTCAATACGTCGGCGATGCGGCTCATTTCCTCGGCGCGCAATCCGAAGCCTGTCAGGATGTTCGAGGCGATATCGGCCGTGCGCGCGAGATCGGTGTCGCCCGCCTTCGCCATGGCAAGCACGCCGGGCATGGCTTTCAAAATTTGCTCGGGTGCGAAGCCGGCCATCGCGAGGTAGCCTTGGCCGCTCGCTGCCTGATCCGCGGTAAAGCTCGTGGTGGCGCCGAGGACGCGCGCTTGATCTCGTAGGGCGGAGAATTCCGCCGACTCCTTCGAGATTCGCGCGAGCGCTTGCACGCGCGACATCGCGGCATCGAATTCGTAACCCGAGGAGAGAAGCTGCTTCGCGCCGTACAGGATCCCTCCACCGAGCGCGCCGCCTGTTGCCGAAGCCGCCGCTATGCCTGCCGCGGCATGCTTTGAACTATTCAACTGCGCGCGAGCAGCTTGCAGTTTCTGTTGCCGACGGCTCAGGTTCGCGAGCGCGTCTTCCTGCTCGCGCAGCGTGCGTGTCGCGGAGCGTGCACGCGCCGCCAGTTGACGCTGGTGTTCCGCGAGATTGCGGGCGTTGAGCCCTGCGGCCGAGAGCTGTTCGCGAAGGCGCTGCACATTGATGGACTGCTTCTCCTGTTCTGTGGTCAGTCGTGCCGCGGCTCGCTTGGCGTTATCGAACTGCGCGAGCATAGCGCGCGACGGCTGCTCGGCGCGCCGCAGCGCGCCCGCAAGTTCGTTGACGCGGTTACGTGCGGTGGCCAGCTGCGATGCCGTCGATGCGAGGCCTAAACGCAGCTCGCGGAATTCGGCGATGTTTCGTTGCGTCTTGCCGATTTCCACCAACTCGCGCCGCGTTTGCTTAATCGAAATTGCGAGCCCCTTGTTGCCCGCGAGCAGGCTCTTCAGGGGCTTTGTCATGTTGTCGACCATATCGAACATGACGCGCAGCTTCAACGTGTTGTCCATCGTTACTCGCTTTCACTTCGTTGCCGCGCTCGCTCGCGCCAGTCCGTCAGCTCTATGAGGCTAAACGCATCCATCGTCGACGGTGCCCAGCCGAATACCGTGGCGATGTCAGCCATCGGGTCTTCTACGCGGTCTGGAATTCCACTTTCGATTTGACGGCCTTCGGCGTCAAAAAACCGACGACGAGGCCTCCCAGCATGACGAGGTCTGCCGGGTCCATCTGCGCAACGTCCTGCTCGGTCAGCGTCGGGGAGCTGATTCGAGGGAGCACTCTCGAGAGGGCAGTGACGTCGAGATTGACGAGATCGGACAGTGACACGCCGCGCAGCTCGCCGGACGCCGGCTTGCGCAGCGCAACCGTCGTGATCGTCTGCGAGCCTCGCACGATGGGGGTGTCGAGTGTGTGAGTGTTGGGAGGGGTGGCGGCGCCGACTTCCGGGCAGGTGGCGGGCGCGGAGACATTGGACGAGAAGCCTTGAGAATGAGGCTGCGCGCCAGCGCTGTGGTCCTGCAAAACGGCGTTCAATTCGGACATGTGTTCTCCTCGAGCATTTGGATAAGTCGGAGGCGGCGGGCATCGTTATGGAGCACGCCGCGGAATGGGATGCGGACCTACAAGCCCAGCGCCTGCCGGAGGGAAGCCAGCAGGTCATTTCCGTTGATCTTTTCGATCATGTTGACGAAATCGAGCTCGATGACTTCCTCGCCATTGACGGTTAGCTTGTAGTAGCTGGCGGCCGTCGTGACCTTGAATGCGGTGTCTTCCTTCGTCTTCGCGGTGCCCGCGTCGATCTCGGAGTGTCGGCCCTTAATGACGATCTCGATCGCGTCGACGCCGGTCGAGTCTTCGGATTGATAGCCGCCGGCGAATCGGAGCAGCACGCCGTCGTGCTTCGTAATGCCGTATTGCTGAAGAACTGACTTCATGAAGCCGCCGCAGGTCCATTCGAGCTGAATCGCTTCCTGACCGAAGTCGACCTTGATCGGGCCGCTCATGCCGCCACCCTGCCAGTCCTCCATCTTGCGCGTGAGCTTGGGCAGTGTGACTTCAGTAACCTGACCGACGAAGTTTTCGCCGTTCTGGAACAGGTTGAATCCTTTGAGTTTGCGGGGCATGCCCATGTGCTGTGGCTCCTGGTAGTGCGCCGGCTATTACGCGCTCACGCGCGCGGCAAAATCGGCGAGGTAGCGGTCGGTGATGCGCTGGCGCAGCATCAGGTTCTCGAGTGGCGGGACCGGCGTGTAGTCATAGTCGAGGTATGCCTTGCCTGACTTCAGTACGTCGGTGGTGTTCGGCTCCGGGTCGAACCACGACGAGCCGCCAATCAGGTAGCCCAGCGATGTCCACTCGCGGAACTTGCCGTTGATGGTTTCAATGATGTCGCGCGGCAATGACGGATTGAGCGGGCCATCGACGACCGTCATCTGCGCTTCGGCGATCGAATCCGCAATGACGTGAGCGGTGCGCGTGTAGTTTTCAAAAGCGAACAGCGGATCGTCCGAGCAGGTGCGCGAGCCCCAGAAGCGGAAGCCGTTACGATTCACGAGCGTCGTCACGTCCTGCTCGTTGAGATATCCGGCATCCGTCGCGGGGTCTTGCAAATCCCACGATACGTCCGCGCTGATGCCGGTGACGCCGTTGACGCCGACATTCGAGAGCGTCCTGTGCCAGCCGGTGTCGTTGTCGATCTTCGCGCGCAGGCCTGCGGCGTACGCGGTAGCTGGCATGACGACGGACGAGTTGGTTACATCGTCCCAAGCGAGGAAATCCGGCCAGATGACCATGAGTTCACGCTGGCCGAATTGCCGGCGATAGGCAGTGGCTTCCTCCTTCGTTTTGCAGCCGTGGGCCGACACGTAGGCAAAGGCACGCAGCGACTGCGCAAGCGTGCCGAACGCGGCCGCGACCGGCTGTGTGTCGAGGCCGGGTGCGGCGAGAATGCGTGGCCTAACACCGAAGCGCGACTGCGCCCGAAGCAGGGCTTTCATTCCCGTATATTTGCCTTCGGCCGTGACGGTGCCGACCACGTTCGACGTCGTCTCGTCCGCGTCTTTGCCCTCCGCCACGCGCACGACGATCGTGACGGGCTTCGTCTGCCGGCCGATTGCATCGAGGGTGCAGTAGAGCGTGCCTTTTGTGCCAGCTTTGCCGAGCGCTGCGATGACGTTCGTCAACAGCACGGGCGTGTCGAGGGGAAACGTGGTGGCGTCGGCATCTTCTGCTGTGCAAACGAGGCCGACGACGGCTGTCGAGACCGTGCGTATGGGGCGTGTACCCTCGTTGATTTCGAGGACGCGTACCCCGTGGTGATAGTCCTGCGGCATGGTGTGCAGCTCCTGTGGTGAGTCATATCGGGAGGGGCAAGGTGATCAGTCATGCACTGTCGGCGCCGGCGGAGTTGCCTGCCTCATTTGGTTCGCTCGGCTGGTCTGGCACGTCTGCGTTCGTCTCGCTCGCCGCGGGCGGCACGTACGGTCCCGGCGTGGGTGGCCATTCCACGTCATCCGGGAATGTGTCCCGCTCGATCGCAGAAACAAGTGCCATCTGATAGGCCGACCAAGCCTTGAAGTTGTGAACCTGTTCGTCGTCGAGCAGCCCGGCCGCATAGGCATCGGCCTTGCCGGCGGTCTGCCGGCGAGCCACTTCCATCAGACGCCAGAATTCGGCCATTGCCGCGTCCCGCTTTTCGCGCACGATCAGTTCGGGCGGAACGGCCCACGCCCCCTTAGCCCATGAATGGCGATGCGACGGGCGCGGTTGCGTAGTTAGGCCGAGTTCCTCAGGTGTCTTGCCGGCTACGGCAATCTCGACCGGCTCGCCATTGTCGGTGCGATAGCAGATGCGGCCGCGGAAGTCGGGCAGGAGACGCCACTCGCCGTCGAGATAGAAGGGCCATGTCGTGGGCGTGCGTGGCGGCGGGACATCGAATGTCGATGAAGCCGGAACCAGCCAGCGCGTATCGTTGCGTGGATCGACATCGGGCTGTCCACTGTTGATATATTCGCCGGTCGCCTGGTCGTAGTGATGAATGAGCATGGTTCAGTCCGATTTGAACTAGTAGGCGCGGATCATCGCGAGTAGCGCCACGTTGTACGGCCGGGATTCATCAACGCCGGCTGACTTGACTGTGATCGTGTGGGTGTGACGGCCGGCGCCGCCGATGGTGACGTTGTGACCGTGATTGCCCGCCCCCTCGGTGTCGAACTGGTGTGCGTGATGGCCGGCGCCGACGATGTCTGCTGAGTCACCGGGCCCGACTGCCTGCTCGCTTCCGCTACCCGCCGCATCTGATCCAGTTAGCGATCCGCCATAAGGCGGCCGCAGCAGCCGACTGAATGCTCCGTTGTTGTGGTTGTGTTCGCCCCCGCCGGCCGTCCATCCGTGGTGGCCGTGCCAGCCTTGTGCGTCAGTCGATGCGGTGTGCGCGTGATCCCCCACTTCGCTCGACGAAGCGTTATGGGCGTGTGCCAGGTTTGCGGTACCCTGACGGGAGCCGATTTCTCGGTTCAAGTCCAGGTTGCTGCGTCCGTCCGACCAGCAACGAAGGAACTCGCCGCGCAGTTGAGGTACCCGAAAGGTTGTGGCATCGTCGCCGCTTGAAAAGCAGCCCCAACGATGTCGTTGCCATTCCGCATCGGACAGGAGCGCGCCGCTTGCCTGTGCGTATGCCCAGAGCGCGGGGTAGTCGGTGCGCTTGACGAGCGCGCCGTTGCACTTGAGGTAGCCTGCCCGAGCAGACGTGCGAGGCTCGAGCACGATTTGACCCACCTGCGCGTTGAGGAGAGCGGTCATCATGAACGCGGTCGTGGCGACCCGGTCAGAATTGTCGCCGGCGGGAGGCGTTGGAGCCGCGACAGGTCCGGAAAAGATTGCGCCCGATAGCGCCGCGTAACACTTTGCTGCCGTCCTCGGCGTGATAGCACGCGCATCGTCCGACCCGGCGTCGACCTCTTCCTGCGTCGCCAGTTCGATGACCCCTTGGCGGTCCGTCGACGCGGGCGGGTTCAAGAACGCGGTATCGCCGAATATGAGCTGCGACGAGTCGATCGTCGCGAACTGCAAGTCCGCGGAGAGCAGCAGGATCGCAACCGGCGACTTCTCCATGATCGGCGTCGGCTGGCTATAGGCGGCGATGAGCACGCCGTTTTCAAGGTAAAGGCCGAACCCGTACAGTGTGTACTGGTCTGCCGTATCGTCCTTCAGCGTGGCATGAATGGTATCGGGCGCGACATTGATGCCTCCGAACGTGGTGATGCGCTTAAGTTCGTTTGGCAACGTCCTCAGTCCCTTATCGGCGACAAAGGGGGCCGTCGCCAAGCCGATTTCGACGACCCTGTGGGCGCTCGTGCCTTCGTTGCCGGGCGCGACGAGCGCTTCGCGGCCGGCGTCAGTGATGGTGACCAGGGTTTCCATTTGGGCTCAGCGATCACTCAGGTTCAAGCGGCAATACACGGCCACGCGCGCGGCAGCGCCGACGCGTTGCCGCGCCTGGCTCGAAAAGCCTTGCGTGAACGTGTAGTGCGCTGTTCCGCGCTTGGCGCGATTCACTTCGGCGATGACGTCGGCGACGGACTCGGCCGTGGCCGGCAGCCCGTTGACGAAGCCCGCTGTCATCACAATTTCGAACGTGCCGGGCTTGCCGCGCGGCGTCATGTCGAACCATTCGCGCATGACGACGTTTGCGCCGAACGATGCGCAAACCTGGCGCACCGCTTCGGCTGTGCCCCTGATCCGAGCAACGCGAATCGCCGTTTTCACGCGGGCACGCTTGATGACTTCGGGCCAGGAATCCCTCCAGCTATCGACGCTCAGGTGCCACGCGAGGCAGGGGAGAAATGGCAGCGCGATTTCATTGGGGTCCATCAGCGTGCCGATATCAACCGGAAGGCTCGAAATCCTCCCGTTCGTCGTCGCAATGCGGCGCTCGAGTGGCGTTGCGTTCGGCGGCAGCAGTTCACTCATCCACGACCCCGCCGTCGAACAGCTCGATTTCGCCGCAGTAAGACGCTTCGTCGCGCGACACCTGCACGCCGTCGGCGGGCGAGTCGAGCAAAACCTTCTGCACGCCGGCGACTCGCAACGACGCGTAGAGACCGTCAAGCGTCACTTCCTTACCGATCCGATGCATGTCGGCCGCGAATCGAGTCACGCGTTGGCTGGCTTCTTTGAGGGCCAGAGCGCGATCGGGACCGCGGAAGAAACGAAGCGTCGCGCGAATCGCGTATGGCACGATCGTCGCGCTGCGCACGATCACTTCGTCGGCCTGTGGTCGTTTGCTTTCCAATGCCTTCTTGACGATGTCGATCAGCTCGGCGCTCGCCGTTCCGTCACCCTCGCGCGACAGAAGCGTGACGATCATTACGCACGGCTCCGGGCTGTACGCTGTTGCGGATAGCACGCGGCCGTCTGCCGACCGCGCATGAAAGATGTACGCGTCGACGGGCCCGGCCACGGAGAAACCGCGAGGCGCGAGCTGAACGCGTTCGCGCAAGCTGTCGTCATCCTCGTAGACCGGATCCTTACCGTGCGCTGGATCGCCCGGCCAAACGAGGAGGCGCTCCACATCGAACAGCGCGGCGATGTGTTCGAGCGTCTTGCCGCGCGCGTAGGCGAGCAGTATGCCGCGCGCCTTGTCGTTGATGACCTGGCGTAGCAGCATTTCGCGGTAGGCGTTTTCCTGCAGCAAGCGCACGAGCGGCTCTGACTCGAGCTCAAGCGTCGCCGCGATTTCTGACTGCTCGTCTTCGGGATACAGGGAGATCAGTCGCGCCTTGCGCTCGGCGAGAAGAGTCTCGTAGTCGATCGTGTCGATGATCTCGGGAGGCGACAGCTGTGACAGATCGATCGGCGTCGCCCTCATGCCAGGCTCCCATTTATGAGCGGCACGCGCGTTGACACGGCTGCGCCCGCTTCGCTCGTCCAGCCTTCGATGTCGAGGTAAAGCACACCATCGGCGGCCTGTGCGTCGTCGGCCACGAGCAGCACGCGCGTGAGTGTCAGACGCGGTTCCCATTGCATAAGCGCGGTCGCGACGGCTGCGTACAGTCGGGTGCGCACCGCGCCGTTGCTGGGTGCGTCGATCAGGTCGGGCAGTTCCGAGCCGAACGTGCGACGCTTCACGCACGACGCAAGCGGCGTCGAGACGATCTTGCCGATGGACTGGTAAAGGTGGTCAAGGCCGGCGATGGTGCGGCCGGTGTTCGCGTTCATACCCTTCAAACCGGCTCGCCCACAAGTTGGCCGTCGCCCTGTTCGCGGTGCGAGTGGTGCGGCAGGCTTATGCCCTTGGACTTGACTTCGCCGGTGAAGTCGGCTGCGCCATCGACTTGCATCGTCGCGCCGCTGTCACCGCCCTTTCCGGTCACCCCAGATTCGAATGCAAAAGGCCCCTTGACCGTCAGGGCGCCGGTGCATGTCGTCTGCTGCGCGTCGAGCGTGATGTTGTCGGCCTGGACGGTCGCATCCTTTGTACGCACGGTGACGGCGCCGGGTGCAGTGATCGTCACAGTCGCGCTTTCCGGCAGTTCTACCGAGAGTGAATGGGCCTCATGGTCGTATTCGATAACGGCGCCATCGGCATATTCGCGCGTGTGCGCAGAGGGAACGAAGCTTGGCGGAAATACGGCTTCAGAGAACAGTCCCCGCAAAACGACACCTTGAGCAGGATCGCCACCAGGGCAGAGCAGAATAACTTGCTCGCCGAAGGTCGGCGGATCCCACTCTCGACTTGCACCTGCGGCCGGTGTGATCCAGGGGAGCCAATTCGAATGCAAATCGCCGATCGACACGCGGCATTTCGGCGGTGTGGTCGCATGCGAGACGTCCTTAACGACGCCCTTGCGGACGATATTCAGGAGGAGGCGGTGAAGTTCGGTCGTGTCCATGACGGAGATGTTGCCGACCGCATTCGCGCGTTGCGAGCAATCGCGTATGTGCCAGCGTCGTCTACGTTCCGTGTGGCGTGCGACCTGCGTGGAGGCGACGGGACAATCGGCGAGCAGTCCCCCTCACTCGCACTTTTCTCATGATGACCGACACCCTTCAGGCACGCGATATCGCGCCACTTCTTAACCGCCTGCATCGCGAAGATGCGCTTCGGTTCATTCGTCGCTTGCCAGCGCAGTCCATCGACATGTTGTTCACCGACCCGCCGTACTCTTCGGGCGGTTTGCATGCCGGAGCGCGTGCGCAGAGCCCTTCTCGAAAGTACATCAATAGCGGAGTAAAGACGACATACGAGGATTTCGGATCGGACAACATGGACCAGCGTTCGTGGACCTTCTGGTGTCACGCATGGCTCTCTGAAGCCTACCGTGCGCTGAAACCGAGAGGCCTCGTGGTGTGCTTCATCGACTGGCGTCAGTTACCGGCACTGACCGATGTCGTGCAGGCGGCCGGCTTTATTCACCGCGGCATCGCCATATGGGACAAGACGATGAGGCGCTCCCGACCGCGCCGTGGCGGATTCAAGCAGCAGGCCGAATTCATCGTGTGGGCCAGTAAAGGGACAATGCGTGGGAACGACGTCTATTTGCCGGGGGTTTTTCCGTGTGCGCTTGAGTTGCCGAAGAAGCACCTGACCGAAAAGCCACTCGAGTTGGCCCGCGAGGTGGTGCGGCTCGTGCCCGAAGGCGGCGTCGTGTGCGATCCGTTCGCCGGATCGGGTACATTTCTCGTTGCGGCGGAAGAGGCTGGGCTGCGCTGGGTGGGATGTGAGGCAAATGACGTGTATTACGGCGTGGCCACGGAGCGACTACGCTGCGGTGACGCACTTTCCGACAAGCAGCCTGGCCTAAAAGCCTCTTCGTCTAACGGAGGGGAGAAGGAGGTTCGCTTGCCAACCGAGTGCTGTCATTCATTGTGAGGGCTGCCAACGGCCGCTTTCAAGATAAGCTATGGTAACGGAAACGAGAGAGACCATGAAATCCACAATCGCACTACTACTCGCCGCCGCCCTGCTTGCCGGGTGCCAAACCGCCACGCAGCAACGAGCAAGTCATATGTCCGGAGTCCTCAAACAAAATGCCGCGCAAATGAAGGCTTGCGGTGCCGAGGTGTTCAACAGTCCTCAGGCCGCACCGATACGCGCTCGACGCCCGATGGACCCTGCCGACGCGACGCTGGCACAGCTAAATAGCACCGACCATGCATCACCGGACGAAATCCGAGCGTTGTACGCAGTTCACGACTTGGCGCAGCAGTGCCGTAGAGCAAGCACGGACAACCTGATGACGGTAACGCCTACCGTAGTGCCGATCATGCTAGACGGTTATCAGGAAAGCGATACCGCGCTACTGTCGCTGATTAACCAGCAAACGACATGGGGGCAATACCTTCAAGATCAGCAGCGCGAGGAAAATATCGTCAAGGCCAAGCTGATCGCCGAGTGGAATCGTATTCAGAGCGATCTACAGCAGTCGTATCAGGCCGAGATGCAGCAGCGCGCGCAGGCCGCACAGGCAATGGCAAATTACCTACAGACACAACAGGCTATCAACGCAATAAATCGGCCGGTGTATACGAACTGCACGAGCTTCGGCAACACGACCAACTGCCTGACGCACTAACATGGCCGATACCCTTAGTTACGCATCCGTAGACGGCGTGATGTTGGACGGACTCTGCTTCTGCTACCGGGTGTATGCGATGTTCAATGCGCTATCCATGCAACCTGATTTCCAGACGCGCTTGCGCAGGCGGCCGACGAAGTTTGAAAAAAGATTGATTGAAGAATTAGTGCCTATTGCTCGGTATGTTCAACTCAACTACACGCGAGGTGTCAACATATCCTTGTGCTGGGGTAGCGGGAGCCAACTAGGCGAGGCCACTATCAGACGATCGGGCTTAGCGGTTCAGTGGGGCGAGCGACGAGCGGAGGGAATGCTTGAAGTTACGCAGGCGGCCCATAAGCGGGACTACCTGTTACGTGAGCTACTTGACACGCAAGGCCATTCGTTTGCACCCGACGGAATCAGCGTGGAGGGTAAGGCGCACCAACGCAATCGCATTGTAACGTCCGAAGCATACGCGTACGGCAGCAACGAAGCCACCGTAAAACAGACGGCGATCGTGCTCGATGCGATCAAGGCGAAGGCCGCTAAACCCTACCCGGACGATGCGACCTTGATCGTGCAGGTCACATTGACCGGCGTGTTCATGCCTGATGAATGGAGCGAGCTAGTCCGGGGCGTTCGGGACAACCTGCCTGAACATCGATTCGATGAAATCTGGTTGCTCGATGCCAGCGACCGATATTACTCACGCATACCGTCCTTGCCCTAGCCTTTCCGCAAGTTCTCTCCCCCGGCTTGAGACGCGGCGTTTCCGGTCCGTTCGCGGGGTATGCAATCAAGGCCCAGCCTGAAGCTGCACCGTGGACGCATGCCATCGGTTGACTCGGCGCCCGCGGTGCGGTCACGCACATCTTACGGATATGATCAGCGCGTCTACCGCCGCCGATTGATGGCCGCGGCGGCACCATACTGTCGCGCATTCAGCTTGGCAACTTCGTTGTCTACGATGATGACCGCCAGCCGCGCAAAAAATTAGACACGGCGCAAATCTGAAGTACGCTATGTCGTCGCCACTCTTTCGGCCCGCATATGTCACATACGACCATGGCCCAACGTCTCGCCACCCTTACCGCGAAGGATCAAGACGGTAACGACAGCGCCGACGAGATGCGATGGTTTGCTGAACACCTCGATCTTGACGGGCGAGTTCAAGGTCGATACAGCCTACTACTTTTCTTTGATCTCTATTTGTTGATGAAATCCGGACGTGGGAACCCGTTCATGGTGCTGGACGAAATCGAAGCATTAGAAGGGCGAGGCAGACAGAGCCGGCACAAGCCACCGATACAGAACAGACACCAACCCCTGAAAAACCTCTGGCACAAGCACTACGAGCAGTCAGACCTTGCTTCGATGGCAATGAACGTTAGACGAGGCCTGAATAAGTACGGTATGCCGTTCGTACAACAGATGATAGACGAGGCCGCCGCAGCCGGTGAGGAGCGCTATATCACTGTTGAACACGTCAACGACATCGCGAACGATGTGATAAGCGGTAACCTCGGGCGGCTTCGACAGGAGCACGCGCTGACTGGCGAATGGCTGATGTTTGCAGAGTACCAAGGGCAGCGCTTCTATCTATGCCTCGCCACGCATCACAAGAGCACGCACGAGCATATTCGCCAGCAAATTGACCGCTTATGTACCGTTGAATTTCCGTTCCTGACGACCATCCTTGAGCCGTGGTCGCCAACGCCGTTGCCGGAAGTCACAACTCCGACACCGTAGTCGTCACGTGCGCGCGCTTGCCGAATGTCGGTGCACGATTACAGCGGACGTCCCCTCGTTGGTCGGCAGCCGCCCAACACGGTCAGCCGTTACCGACCCGTTTCGGGCAATCGGCCGTTCCGAAAGAGGACACTCCCAATAACCTTCGGCTGCGCGTTGCCTGCTCTATGGACGTTATCATGCGGTCGGAGTTGTATGAGAGGGCGAGTCTTAGAAGGCGACCGTTCGCGCTAAGCCCCACAACGTTTAGTCCGGGAGAAGTCGAAAATGACGCAAGCTGAAGCTTGGGAGTTCTTCAAGCAGTTCATTCTGACCGGTGGTGGTGCTGCTGCAATCGCATACGGACTGTTCAAGTGGCTAGGCCAAAAGTGGATCGAAGACAAGTTTTCTCAGCGCCTAGAGCATCTTCGGCAAACAAATGCCAAGGAACTGGCCGAGCTGAAGGTCAAATGGGACACTGACCTTCAAGGCAGACTAAAGTACCAAGAGCGCGAATTCACGGTCATCCCCGATGCATGGGAGAAACTTGCGGATGCGTTCGGTCTTGTGAGCTGGCTTACCAGCCGGACACAGCAGTATGCGGACGTTGAGGCAATGAATGATGCGGAGCTTGAGCAGTTTTTGAAAGACAGCGAGCTTCTCGAGACGCAAAAGCACCAGCTGCGGCAGGGCAAAGGCCGTGACCGGGCGGACTACTACCAGCACACGATCTTCTTCCATCGATACCAGCGCGTCGAAACCGCCGTTCGTCAATTCTCGGTCTACGCCAATCGCAACTTCCTATTCATGCCAGAAACGCTATTCTTGAAGCTGGGGGCCCTGTCTGACCTTCTGTATAGCGCGCTGACAACTGTACGCATCGGCCACGAGAACCGTGACGGGCCGATGGTCGGGGAAGCCGCAGAGATCACGGCCGCAAAAATTCGCCCTCTGTTTGACGAAGTGCAGCGCGACATCCGCCAGTTGATGGCCGCGCATCGAAGGGATCAGGAGCATCAGCAGACCGAAGCAGAAGGCCTGTATTGAACAGGGGTAAGAAACCGGCCGGTTGCGCCTCATCAGCCTCGCGGCGCTAAATTGCAACACGGCTCGCATTTCGCTGAGGTCCGATCAATCTGTCATGTATTTGAGCAGGCGGTCGCGGACCATCTCACGCTCGGCATCCGTCAGACCGAGCACCAAGCGCACAGGATAGCGGTATCCCGGCCCGCCCGGTGCGACAGGCGCTTTCTCGCCCAGCTGGTGCACTCGGGCCACGCGTGCGACGCGGCCAGAGAAGCCGACCGCTAGTTGCCTGTCGTCCGCCTCGATCGTCATCCAGCGTGCCATGCGTAGCTTTGTGAACATCGCGGTTCGCTTGACCCGGCCGCGCTTGTCTCGCAGCTTCTTCCCACCCGACTTTATTTTGCGCGGCTCGTAAGCAGTGCCGTCGGTATTCTTCTGCGCGGCGATGCGCGTCTGCTGACTGCGGCGAAGCTCGCGCGCAATGTCGCGCATGGCGGCGCGTCGGCCGGCGGGCGAGAGCTTTGCGAGCAGGGCGCCCGCCCATTGTTCGACTGCACTCAGGTTGTCCACGGTTGCGCTACCCACGTCAGGGTGTCGGCTGCCCCGACCGGCGTGTCGTCGACGTGCTCGATGACACGATTACCGTCCGGCCCGGTCGTCACCGCAACGCTTTCCGTCAACGCCAGCTTGATCGACAGGTCGGCCGTCGCGTGGTTGAGAATGTCCACCTCGAATGTAATGCCGTGCGCGCGTTCGTCCGGGTTCGTCACGAGGTCCGGCTGATTCGTGCGCGCCCATTCGACGAGCGCGACGAACACCGTATCGGCGTCGCCGGCGAAGTCCAGCAGGAGCGCATGCGCCGTGTAGCGGTATTCGAACGAAAGCGAACGGGTGCCGGTCGCGATGATCGATCCCTGGTCGATGAACACCGCCAGCTTATCGGGCTCGGCCTCGAGCGATGGAATTGCGGTGACGAGCGCCCGCCGCAGGCTGGCGGGTTTATTCATGGGTGCGTGGCCCGACGGCGCGTTGCTGCCCCATGGCTTGGCACGAAACGATCATATCGACCTTGGCCGCGCACGCGGCCCATGCCGCCTTCGCGGTCGTCAGCGCGTCATCCAGATCACCGTTCGTTCGCGGTGCCATCGCTGGCAGCGTGCATTGGTTCACCGCCGGGCACTCGTTCAACATAGTCGTTGGCGCCGGTGAGTGCAGGGCTTGTTTGCAGGCGCACAACGTCGTCAGGCAAACGGGTATTAGTCCATGCGCGAAGCTCGGCATTTTCATCGGTCAATCTCCGGTTCTCGAATTGCACCACAGCCAGCTTCGAGGCGATTGCCCCTTGTGCTCGATTGAGTTGCGCTTGCTGTTCTGCCTTTTTGGCGGCGACCCGACGTGCTTGCTCAATGGTGCTGTCGCGCTCGATGATGCCCTTGCGCGCATCGGCAAGCTGTAGACTCACGTCAGCCAACTCGGCACGCATTGCGCGCACGTAGGAGGCGCCGCCGACGAGCGCGGCGAGAGCAAGCAACGCGGCGACCAGCTTCGCGGCAAGCCCGCTCACGCGAGCACCGCCATGCCGTCCTCGGCCGCCACCGCATCGCGCGCGGCGTACCGCGCATAAGCACGTTCGAGCTTGACGTCGTACAGTTTTGCGGCGTACTTCGGGCCGTTGTATCCCTTCGCGAAAGCCGCCCATTTCCTGGCCCTGAGCGCGGCGGTAAGGGCTGCGTCGGCCTTGACGTACCGCACAAAGGCATCGAGTTGGTCGGCTTCGCTGGCTTCCATGCGTGCCACGAAATCGTCAACACTCGCGTAGCCCAAGCGTTCCCAGCGGTAACCCATCACCTGAAACGCGCCCCAGCTCGCCGACTCCCATGCGGCAGCGACGTCGATCAACTCGGCCGCGGCCAGGCGTGTGTATTCCGCAGCACCGCTCTGATATCCGCCGGGCGTCTGCGACAGAATGTTCCGATTCTTCGCCGCCAACGGTGCAGGGTCGACGCCGCGCGCCTTGAGACGCTTCCAGAAAATATGTCGCTCGAACAGGATGATGGGGCGGCCGTCGTGTAGGAAGCCCATGCCACTCGATTCCACTTCGTTCACGGCGCGCACGCACGCGATGGGCACGTCGAGCGTTTGCGCTGCACGCTCGAGATCGGCAACGCTGAGCTGCTTTAGATCGCGCTGGCCGGTTGAAAGTGCGGCATACGTCTTGGGTCCGGCGATTCCGTCGTCAACGAGGCCGATCTTTCGTTGAAAGGCGGCGACCGCCGTTTCCGTCGCGTCGTCGTAGAGGTGGGTGACTTCCAGCGGAAAGCCGGCACGCGTGAGGCGGCGTTGCAACAGAGCGACATCGTTGCCGCCATCGCCGAGGCGATGTGTTTTCATTGTTAATTCACTCCGGAGAAGACGCGCGACGTTGCCGCGCGCGCGGATTACAAACACAGCCAGCATGACTGCCGCAGCCGCTTCAAAAATGTTGACCTGCCCAATGTGCAGCGCCAGCTCGATCGCCGAACCACCCATGACGGCGACGAGCGCCCAGGCGACCCATGACGCGTGATGCCGATACCGTGCGCCGTTTCGCCGATAGGTGAGCACGCGAACGAGTGTCGCGAAGTGAGCGACGAATGCGATCAGCGCCAACGGGGTGGGCATGCTCACTCCCCCTTGCGGAGCAGCGAGCGCAGATCGAAGGCCTTCGCACGATCGATCAGCCGCAGCGTGACTGCGATCACAAGCGCGGCCGCGAAAAACGCCGCGACGCCCGTGGATTGGATTGGTGTGGCACTGACGATCTCGGGCGCAGCGAGATAGCCCATCACGAGTGAAATCAGCATGTATGCCGCCCGCCGGCCGACCCCGATGTCTTTCGAGGTGACGACGACGAGCGCCGCGCCCGTGAAGGCGCCGATCAATGCATTGCCGTCGATGCCGGGCGCGAGGCTCGCGATGCCGATGGCGGCCGGCAGTGCCGCGGTGGTCGTGGTGTTCGGTTCGGCCATGCAGGCGGCTCCAGGATCAATCGAACAGTTGCAACAGCGGCTTCGTGTTTGTCACCGTGACCAGCGCCGGCAAGTAGACGGGCGTGCCGACGGGCAGCACGACGCCGAGATCGGCGATGCCGGGGTTTGCCTCGAGCACGGCCTCCACGGTGCTGTCGGTGCGACCGTAGTGACGCCAGCACAGTGCGTCGACCGTATCGCCCTGTAGTGCGCGCACGATCATGGTCAGATCAGCTCGATCGTCGAGCGGGGAATGCCGCGTATATCGTTCAACGCCCACCGGACATTGCGGCGCGACTCGCTAATCGTCGACTCGAGGTCCTCTGCGTGCTGGCTACCTGACTTCGTCGCGTCGTAGGACCGATATTGCTCCGTCAGGTCGGCGCGCGTTTGGTGGTACACGGCGCGTCGGTAGCGCAGTACGAGAGCGCTGATGCCGTCGACCTTCATAGCCTGGACGTTCGCCAAGTCGACATGACCTGCCGCGCGTTGCGTCGCTTGCCAGGCCCGAAGCTCCTCGTTGATGCTCACGATCGCGTCCGCCGCGGCTAAGCGGAGCCGCTCAAGCGTCACAGTGCCATCGAGGCGCATCGTTTCGCGAAGGTCATTCAGATCGATGTCGGGAAACCAGCCGTCATTCGCGACGGCCGCATCGGCCGGCGAGGCTGGAGCGGTAGGGGAAGCGGTGGCAATGAAGCTGCTCATGGTCGAAACAGTGAGAGATGGCGGTGGACCGGCGCTTGAGTCGCGTTGCCGTCAGGAGTAGGGAATCAGCGCCGGTGCCGCCATGCCGGGAGGGCTCGTTACATACCGTCGGTGCCGCTGGCGCTGTCGTCCACACGGCCATTGGCTTCGATCAGCTTCGAAAGCCGATCGATGTCTTTTTTGACGCCGACGCGGTCGTTCAACGACAGCGCGCGACGCAGATAGTCAAGTGCGCACGGCGGGGCGGAATCCTGTACTGCATAGCCGAGCGCCTTGTACAGCTTCGCGCGCACCTGATCGTGCATGTCGGCCTCGCGAGTCAGCTCGTCGACGCGCTCGAGGCGCGCGGCGTCGAACGTGCCCCCGTCCATGAAGGCGGACAGCGCGGCATCGGCAAACTGTTCGGCGACGACAGACGCGAGCGACCGTTCGAACTGGTCGGGCAGAGTCAGACCGTACGTGAGCGCGTAGGACGCGATCGTGAGGGCGCCTTCGAAGTCGCCCGCGTCGATGCGCCAGACCATGACGGTGACAAGTACGTCGTCCTGCGCGCCGCGACCGGCGCTCAACACGCCCGCCACGTAGTCGGCATACTCCGGCAGGAGCTTGCGCTTCAGTTCGACCTTGCGGGCAACCGATTGCACGCCTTTGAGGGCGCGCCGGTCGGCCGCGAGCTTTGCGAGCATCAGCTCATACGGCGTGGCGCCGGCCATCGTCTGGCTGGGCGCCGCCGCCGCCGCGGCGAGGGCGGCTGTCACACGCTCAAAGTGCGAGCGAGCGGGCGTGTTGATCGTCATGCGGCCACCAGTTCGATGTTTTCCGCAACGCAGCCGCACCCGAAATCTTCGACGACGTACGAGTCGTTCGACGATTCGTAGTTTTCGATCTGGTCGCGCTTCGGGTTGTCGATCAGCGAGCGCCGGCGCGCGCCCTCCTGGTAGTAGATCGACAGGTTTTCGAGCTTTGTCACCATCAGCGCGCGCTTCGGGAAGAACGGCACGCGCACGGCTGGCAAGTTGCCGATGCGCTTTTGGCTGACGATCAGGTCGGCCGCGAGCCGCTCGGTGGGCGCCTGCGTTGCGTTGACGATCGGGAAATACTTGTCGTGCAGCAGCTCGCGGCCACAGATCACGACAAGGCTTGTGTCTTCCTGGAACCACGGATCCATCATCGAGGAAACGATGTCCATCACGAGCGCATCGAGGTTCGCGTAATCGCCGTCCTTACCGACCTGCACCTTGCCGGCTTGCTTCGTGCCCTCATGCAGCACGCGCTGCGCGGCGTGATCGCGGTACTGTTGCAGCCAGCCGATGTTCACGTCCTGCAGCAGCGGGTTTGCCGCCTTATCCGTCGTGGGCGCCGCCTTCACGCCGTTCCAGCCGATCATGATTCGATCCAGCGCAGCTTGGGTGACGATCACGTCGCGGATGCGCTGCTGGAAATCGGGGAACTTCGCCCACGCGTCGAGCTTGCGGTAGGGGATCGCTGTGTCGCAGTCGGTCTTCTCGCAGCGGTATTTCCTGCTGTCGAGCGAGGTCGCGTCGACGGGTTGCCGTTCCGCCTTCGCCGTGTCAGTGCGGCTCGCGATCGGGCCGGAGACCGACAGGCCGAGCTTCTCGCCTTCCAGCTCGGTCACGGGTAGTACGTTGACACGCTTCAGGAATTCGCTTGATTCCTGCATCTTCGTCTCGAGCCGCTGTTGCACACTCGGCTCGACCGCGAACTTACTGGACACGTCGCCCGTGTCGTTAAGCTTGGCGATTTGCGCTGCGTACTTTTCGTACGCTTGGCGCGTTTCCTTCTTCATGAGGCGGTTCTCCGGGAGTAGGCGAGGTATGGGTCAGCAGTCAGTCACGAGCTCGCCGGTCGATCCGGTCGAGGGCGGACGTCGCGGCGCGCCGTTGTCGGTGGCCGAGAGCTTCGCGGTCAGCGCTTCCACGGCGGCGACCGCTTCATCGGCACGCTTCTTCGAGTCCGCAGCGTCCTGTTGTGCGCGGGCGAGGTCGACGCGCAGCGTGGCTAAATCGCGGCCCTGCTTGCTGGCGAAGTCGGCGACTTCCTCGACGGCGCGGCGCACATCGGCGTGGCGCTGATCGTCGGTTGTGCGATTGCGGGCGAACATGCCTTTCACGATCGACAGCAGGCTCGATGTTTCGGCTTCGCCTTCCAGTTCGATCGACGTTTCGCAGGCGGCTGAGAACACGTTGTTCGAATGTCGTGCAGCGAATTGCAGCGCTTCGGTGCCGAGGCTGGCGGGGTCGTCGGTGGCGGCCAGGCCTACCAGATAGGCTTCGCCGATGTCGGCGAAGGTGGGGTTGATCTCGATCGACGCGTAAATCTTCTGTCGCTTCTTTGAGAGCGCCACCAGATGCTCGGTCGGGTCGATTTGCGCGTAGAGCGCCATTTTTCCCTTCAATGGACCGTCTTCGATCTCGTTTGCCTTCAGCGCGATCACGTCTCCGTAGGCACCGAAGGGGTTGCTCGCCGACAGTGGCGCATAACCCTTGATGTGCTCGACGTTTACGCGCGCGCCGTACAGTTCGGGGTTGTAGTTCTTCGCCATCTGCGTGAGCCATTCACGCTTGATTTCACGACCGTCGACGGTCGCGCCTTCGACTGCGACGCGGAAGAATTTCGTTTTGTTGGTTGCCATAGAGAGGTCGAACCGTGATTGAGTGAGCGTGGTTCTCATGTTCGGAGTTGGGGCGCTGTAGCTCAACGATCGGCGTATGTCACCCGCATGGAGACGCAGTGCTTCGCGTGCTCGCGCGTGCGCGGAGCCCTACGCTTGCCGCATGCTCGACACTACCGACCCGAACCAACGCGAAGCTGACGTACGCAAGGTCGCGCGTTCGCTCTACTGGCAAGGCTGGCGCCTCTCGTCGATCGCGCGACATCTCGAACTGAATCCATCGACCGTGGCGTCCTGGTGCCGCCGTGATAGGTGGAAGGAGGCGACGCCGATCGAGCGCATCGAGGCCGCGACCGAGACGCGATTGATGGTCCTGATCGCAAAGGAAAAGAAAGACGGCGCGGACTACAAGGAAATCGATCTGCTTGGGCGGCAGATCGAGCGCCTCGCACGGGTGCGGAAGTACGGGGAGACGGGGAAGGAAGGGGACTTAAACCCGAACATTGCCGCGCGCAACGCAGGACCAAAGCGGCGACCGCCGCGCAACGAAATCAGCGAGGAACAGCACGAACGCATCGTGACGGCGTTCCGCGAATCGCTGTTCGAATATCAAAAGATCTGGTATCGCAACGGAGACCAGCGCACGCGGAACATCCTGAAGTCGCGGCAGATCGGCGCGACCTGGTATTTCTCGCGTGAGGCGTTCGTCGACGCGCTCGAGACCGGCCGCAATCAGATCTTCCTGTCCGCGAGCAAGGCACAGGCGCACGTCTTCAAGCAGTACATCGCGCAGTTTGCGCGTGAGGCGGCCGACGTCGAACTGACGGGCGATCCGATCATCCTGCCGAACGGGGCGATCCTTTATTTCCTGGGGACGAACGCGCGCACCGCGCAGTCGTACCACGGCAATTTTTATTTCGATGAGTACTTCTGGGTGCCGAAGTTCCGCGAGCTGAACAAGGTCGCATCGGGCATGGCGATGCACAAGCGCTGGCGCAAGACATACTTCAGCACGCCGTCGAGCATCACGCACGAGGCCCACACGTTTTGGAGTGGGGCACACGCTAACCGTGGCCGCTCGGCCGGCGACCGCATCCAGATTGATACAAGCCACGAAGCGCTCGTGCGGGGCATGCTGTGCGAGGACGCGCAGTGGCGCCAGACCGTCACGATCCTCGACGCCATGGCGGGCGGGTGCCACCTATTCGATATCGACGAACTGCGCCGCGAGTATAGCGCCGAGGAGTTCGCGAATCTGCTGATGTGCCAGTTCATCGACGATTCGCTGTCGGTGTTCAAGCTGTCCGAGTTGCAGCGCTGCATGGTCGATTCTTGGGAGGAGTGGGCGGACGATTTCTCGCCGCTGTTGTTACGCCCTTTTGGCTATCGTGAGGTGTGGGTTGGCTACGACCCGGCGCTGACGGGCGATTCGGCGGGCCTTGTCGTCGTGGCGCCGCCGCGCGTCGAGGGCGGGCCGTTCCGCGTGCTCGAGCGTCACCAGTTCCGCGGCAACGATTTCGAGGAACAGGCGGGGGCGATCGAGCAGGTCACCCAGCGCTACAACGTCGGCTACATCGCAATCGACACGACGGGCATGGGGCAGGGCGTTTATCAGCTCGTACGCAAGTTCTACCCGGCTGCCGTCGCACTCAACTACTCGCCGGAGGTAAAAACCCGCCTCGTGTTGAAGGGCCAGTCAGTTGTTCGCAACGGCCGCCTGCAATTCGACGCGAGTTGGACCGACCTTGCCGCGGCGTTCATGGCGATCAAACAGACGATGACGGCGAGCGGCCGACAGGCCACATTCACCGCCGACCGAAACGACGAGACGGGCCACGCCGATCTGGCGTGGGCCTGCCTGCACGCGATCGACCGCGAGCCGCTCGCCGGCGGCGGCGTCAATTCCTCTTCTTTCACGGAGTTCTATTCATGATCAAGCGCCGATCGCGCGCGCCGCGCAGGTTCGCGGCCGCACCCAGCTCGAGCACCGCCGTCAGCGCACGGAATGCGCCGGTGCGCGCCGAGGCGTTCACCTTCGACGATCCCACTCCAGTGATGAACCGTGCTGAGATCCTCGATTACGTCGAATGTTGGTTGAACGGTGAATGGTTCGAGCCCCCGGTCAGCTTCGCGGGCCTCGCGAAGTCGTTCCGCGCGAGCACGCACCACAGCTCGGCGCTGTACTTCAAGGCGAACGTACTCGCGGCGACGTTCCGTCCGCACAAGTGGCTGTCGCGGCATGTGTTCGAGCGGTGGGCGCTCGACTTTCTGACGTTCGGTAACGGCTACCTCGAACGCCGCCGCAACCAGCTCGGCGGGACGCTGCGCCTTGAGCCTGCTCTAGCAAAGTACATGCGGCGCAAGGCGGATTTCAGCGGTTTCGTGTACGTGAACGGCTGGCAGGACCAACACGAGTTCGAGCCAGATAGCGTCTTCCAGCTCATGCGGCCAGACATCAACCAGGAGGTGTACGGCCTGCCCGAGTATCTGAGCTCGCTGCACTCAGCCTGGCTGAACGAGTCGTCGACATTGTTCCGGCGGAAGTACTACGAGAACGGCAGCCACGCGGGCTTCATCCTGTACATGACGGACGCCGCACAGAAGCAGGAGGACGTCGACAACATGCGCGAGGCCCTGAAGAACGCGAAGGGGCCGGGCAACTTCCGCAACGTGTTCATGTACGCGCCGAACGGCAAGAAAGACGGCATTCAACTCATCCCCGTGTCCGAGGTCGCTGCGAAAGACGAGTTCTTCAACATCAAGAATGTGACACGTGACGACCTGCTCGCCGCCCACCGCGTGCCGCCGCAACTGCTCGGCATCGTGCCGAGCAACTCGGGCGGGTTCGGCACGCCGGACACGGCGGCACGGGTTTTTGGCCGCAACGAAATCCGGCCGCTACAGGCGCGCTTCGCCGAGCTGAACGGCTGGCTCGGCGAGGAAGTGGTGCAGTTTGACGACTACGAGATTCCGCCGGCGCCGATCGCGACGTAGCGCAACCGGCAACTTTCGGCGAACGGGGTCGATTAGATCGGCGATGAGAACATCCCTGATAACCGAAACGTGCGCAAAAGTCCGTGGGGGCTTATAAGAGCCGATTGCTGCCCCCTGCATCGGTCATTCGAAATGCGACCGACGCAGATACTCTCAACAAGCTTGGCACCGTATGGCGACGAGTCGAACGTCGCTGCGCGCCCCCCGGCAGCGCGAATTTCTCAAGGCGTCTTTGGCGACGATCGGCCAGTCGCAAAATCAGACTTAGCGAATCGATTTCAAGTCTTTGGATAGGACGCGAGTGGGGGATTGCGTTCCAGGAAAGCCTGTTGATGCTAATACGTATATCATACCCACCCCTGAGGTTGAAATACCGTTCATGGCTTGAGCAGCGGATAAGCAAGTTGAGCTATTTCCTTTGCATCGTAATGGGACAGGTTATCGACAAGCGCGATTTTTTTGCCTATGCCGTTTAGCGATGTTCCCATCACAATGCCGATGTTTTTAGCCGCATCGATCCAATATCGATCATGGAACTTGTCGGTCTTCACATCACTAACTATAACATGTGGCGCTAGCTGACTCAGTGCAGCATGCATTGCAGCTTTTTTGCTTTCTGTCTTGCCGTTTGTGAAAAAAGTAATTGTTTTCAGCTTTTCGGATAGCGCGGAAATCATTTTTTCAAAAAGTGCAACGCATTGAGGTTCGTCGGAGTAAAAGTATGGGTCGATAATATAAAGATCTTCCACGCCGTTTAGCTTCTTGACGAATCCAAGAATGATTTTCTCGATGTCGTCGACGTGAATTCCAGGGTGCGTCACTGCATCGCATGTTAGCGTAAAATGAAACAGCGACGAGATGCCATTCTCAACTATGTATTCTCGCAGGATATCTTTTATATTTTCAGTGTTGAGTCTTGCAATTAAGAAGTTCCGAGAAATCTCAGGATGCTTTTGGGTTTCTTTGAAAAACTCAACGACTCCC
Organism: Trinickia symbiotica; assembly: GCF_003028655.1. Taxonomy (GTDB): domain Bacteria; phylum Pseudomonadota; class Gammaproteobacteria; order Burkholderiales; family Burkholderiaceae; genus Trinickia; species Trinickia symbiotica_A. The sequence goes on along the minus strand of NZ_PYUC01000008.1, from coordinate 271,805 downwards.
CAGCCCTGCTTATAACTTTTCACGACAACGATCTCGGAACTCATTCCCGCTCCTTTTCGTCGATAGCATTCTGTATATGTAGAGTAGTACAGGCAACAAAAACCCGCCGTTGGCGGGTTCAAGGCAATCGGCTTACGGAGCCAGGCTGTGTGGCAGATACAGGACAATTACTGCTGCTGCAATGTTCGCAAGGGTAGAGCGAACGAACTCAAAAGCATTACTCATCGTCTGGCCTCCGTGGCAGTGGTGGTTGCAGTTAGCAATTTGCTTCTTGCGCTGTCCGGGCCAGTCCTTATGAGCATCACTTCGGTGATGTACTTCGCCATGTGCGCGCTGGCCAATGGCTTTGCTGCTTACTGCTTTGTCCCCATAACCATGCTTTTGTGCTCGCGCACATTGGCAGGTTACTGCGTGTGCCTGGACGGAGCTGCGCTCCGTGAGCCGACTGGCCGAGCATTGTACCTCTTCAATCGAAGGACGCATACGGCCGCAGCGTATCCATCGGTCGCCGCGGCTGCCCGTGCGCCCGGTGCTGACCTCAAGTTATGGCACTGTGCGCCGACATTGCACATATCCGAACTCAAAAAATCTGTATGAAATCACTTTCCGGCGCCGCAATCATCGCACTGACGGCGACCATGCTCGCCGCCTGTATACACACGGAAGACGCGGCAAGAGAGGCGGCCGCGTACCAACGATTCCTCGGTGCCTCAGAGGCGCAGATCAAGGTCCAGATCCGCTCGGGGGAGCGTACCTTCTCAGGCGGTGGCGTCTGGCTCGGTGACGGGGAAGTGCTAACAGCCTACCATCTGTTCTACGAGCCGCCGCGGATTCTCCAGCCGTCCGACCAGGTGAGCGTTGTCTTCCGTGGGGTGGCCATTCCGGCCAAGGTCGTATTTCACGGGGACCTGCGCGAAAACGACCTGGCCATGCTCAAGCTTGAGCGTGATCAGACGCCCGCAAAACTGGCGACGCTCGATACACCATCGGTGTGTGGCGACGTCGAGCCGGTTGGTGCCTCCCTGTACATCACCGCCTACGATGCGGTGTACTCCACGACCGCGTCACCGGTCGGCGCGGTCATGTATAAAGGCAAGACCTGGTCGGAAGCCGTCACATCCATCGTCAGTCACGGCGTGTCGGGGAGTCCGGTTTTTGACAAGCGCACGGGCTGCCTGGCCGGGGTCATCAGCAGGATCGAATACACGCCGCAAGGAAACATGGCCGATCCCGAACAGGTAGCCTGCGAAAAGGCCACCCTGCAGATGAATGATGCCGGGCTCGGCGTCACATGTGCCATCTCGCCGCAGACGATCTTCAGCACATCGGAGGCGATCCGGCCATTCATTGCGCAGGCACACCGGTATGAGCGCGCTCACGGGATCGACTAGAGCATTTTGAATGATCCCGGACCAAGTGTCGAACGGCCGTTCGTGGCCGACAACGGAAACGCGCCTTTGTGACCGCCGTTTCAGTTGGCCGTGCCTACGTATTGGAATTTCGGTATGCATGAACACCGGGGATACGGAGCAATCAAGCCATCAGAATCCCTACCGAAGGACCACGCACACGGTCACCGCCGCGGCCCTTTTCGCATCTGCGACAACGGGCTTGGCGTGCACGGAATGCGCGAGTTCGGGGTAAGGGGCGGAGGAGGCGTGGCGGAGCTGTCATGCGGCGAGCGCGAGGCATCCGAGGGTATCGGAGGGGAATGCACTCGGCCGCGCTGTGGCGGCCCCCGAGTGGTCCCCTCCCCGCCTGCGGGCTTCGCTTGTCAGAGTGGTTTTCGTGCACCCGAGCCGCTGTCGATCCGCGGCTTACGGCATGGCGGCACGAGAGATTTCGGAGCCGCAAGGTTCTTGCGAATTGATGCAGATCAGTGTGCATTTGTGCGCGACATGCCTGTCGCCGGATTGTTTGCAGCCTCAATTGTCGCTGTTGTCGAGGTCGACGAAGTCAGCGAACGGGTCGGGCAGAATGCGGCGGGCGACAAACTGGCCAGCTACTTCGACACCAGGAAAGTATTCTTCCAGTTTGCGTGAGGCGGCGACGTAATGCGCTCCGGTGGTTAGCATGTCGTCGAACAGGAAAATCAGGCCCGGTTGATGGGCCGGATCGCCGACATTTTTATCGAAACTCAAATTGTCATATAGCTCGTCGGGCGTCGGGCGGTGATCCGATTCGTGGCTTGCTGCAAAACGACCGCTGAAGGAGAGGCAATCGCGGATATCGAGCGCAAGCCCAGCGTTTTGCGCTATCCGTTCGAGCACCTGTAGCATCCGAGGATCGTAGTTGGGATCTCGCCGGCTCTTGGATGGGGGTATTGGAATCAAGCAAACACGGTGCTTTCGCCTCAACTCGGCCCACTTCCAGAATTGGGCGAAGTTGCGCGCTACCTGGTTGATTGCTTCGATCTTGTACCGCCAATCGTATTGCCCCTCCCGGTCCTTCTTCTTTTTTAGGTTGCTGATGAGCTGATTAGTCTCCGAAAAATTCCACTTCTCGCCGTTTGTATGCTCATACGGCGTGTACTCGCCCCAAAAGTAGCACCGCACGTCGACCGGCAGATGCGGGTGGTCAGGTAGTTCCAATTCACCAATGACTCTGAGCCGATCGGGCATTGGAGGCTTCTTCATGCGGCAGTCAGCTCCCGCCCGATGTCTTCGAACTTGCGCACTCGGATTGCGCCAAGTTTCTCGTACTTATGCGGCCACGTGATCGCTGGATTGTGGAAATTGCTCTCCAAAATGAACAGTTTCCGACCTTGGCTTAGAGCTGCTTGGGCCTGTATCAATGTGCCCGATGTCTCGCCGGCCTCAATGATGATCGTTGCTTGCGTTAGCGCGGACATCGTTTTATTGCGCTCGGGGAAGAAGAATCGATTTCCTTTCCACGTCTGACTGAGGTACCGCAAAACAGGGACTTGGCTGACCACTAGGAATTCTTCCGCAATACGTCGTTGAAGATTCGTGTTCTCACGCGGGTAAGTTTCCGAAATCGGTGTTCCGATGACGGCGATCGTGCGCCCGCCGCACGAGATAGCCGTCTCGTGCGCGATTGTATCGACCCCTTGCGCGAGGCCTGACACTACTGTGAAGTCGTGCTCAACGAGGGCGCGCACCAGCTTACGAGTACGCGCAGCTCCATCAGGCGACACCTTGCGGGTGCCCACTACAGCGACGCAACGTGGAGACTCTGCTAGCTCCCACGAGCCAAGGAAGTAAAGGACTTCGATCGGCTCTTTTGCGTCACGCAGGCGCGGAGGGTAGTCCGACGTACCGTTAATTCTCACGCCGAACCGCTTGATACCGCTTTTCGCGAGATGCTCAACTACTTCCGTGGCCGTTTGATCGGCAACGCCTTCGTCGACCAGCTCAGACGGCAGCAGCCCCGGATTGGCTTCAAAGAGCTCTGCGAGCTTTTTGGTGTTGCTGTCAGGCTGCTTCCACAGGTATTCGTACGCGCCGATTTCGATCCGTGCATCGACGGGCTTCTTTTCCAGGAACTCAAGCCAGTTGCTCATGACTTCCTCATGCATTTGCTAGATGTTGCCTTCAGAGAGGGCCTGTGTATACATACAGTATTGTAGCGCCAGATCCGACGACTGCGTGGGTCTCTTCGAGCGGGGGCCTGATAGAACCCTATTTCATGGCGTGCCAATGAGAAGTCTACCAGTCCGAAATTCCGGCGCGCGATCGGCGGCTGTCCGCCTTGGCGGCCTTCAGGGGCAACGCCACGTCAATCCGGGGTGTGCCGCGCCTCACAGCGCGGCTTCTTCGCCGGTGACAAGGGGCGGGAGCGCGTATTGTCATCACGTGTCGTTGAACCGAGCATGCGGTCCGCGTTCGTTCCCCACTGCGCGCAATAGCGCGACGCGAGCTTGATGAAGATCGGCTTCAAAACCGCCGAATATGGCAACTTGCTCGAGCAGAGAGAGGCGCGCAAAAGCGGCCGCGACATCTTCGACAGCCAGGAGGCCGGCTAAGGCGCTTAGACGGTCGATGCTAACGATTGCGACGTCAAGATGGGACTGCAGAAGCTGGGGATCTGCGACGGGATGATGCATTGTACGCGCCTCCTTTTGCGGGTTCGACGACCCGGACCTCGACTCCAAATGAGGTGGCCGGGCACGAGACAAGGTTGGCGTACCGGCACAGAGGAACCGGCGAGCCCAAAGGCTCCCCCGTCAAGGCCCGACCATAGGAGGCACAAGACGCACAGGCGATAGGCCGACCTCCGGCCAATCGCCTGCCCTCTGTATTCCGGACGCCAATCCGGGTGTTCGCTGTTTCGAACACGCCGCAATCATAGTGACGCGATAGCAGCGAATCAAGGGACCGTTCCGACGATCGGACCGATTTACCGAGAAGTGCGGCCGATCCTGCGGCGGGGTGGTCGCCGGCGGTCTTCGGAGAAGGGCTGCGGAAACGGGTAACAGACGCCACGTTGCTCGGGGCCGGCGCCTAACTCGTTGAATGAAGGCCGGAATTGCTGTTACCTCGGAGTGGTCACGACTGGTAACCGAAAAAGTAACTCCCAGCCAAGCATCTGATTTAAAACAGAATGGGCGAGGACTGCGGTTACCTCAGTGAAAGGTAACTCGTGACTCTCTAGTTACCTATTTGTGACCGGTCTCAAAACCCCGCAGACCGTTGAGCTAAAAGGCCTTCAGTTCGATCCGAGTGGCTATGTTACCCCCGTTACCTTTTTCCGGATGCCGGACTTCGGGGAACTCTAGCGATCCATTGCCGTCGACTGCGACTTCGTTCGACATGTCTGCGACGAATTGCGGCCGTGGCATGGCGCTACGCCAGATTTACGCCAATCGACACTAAAGTCCTTTTAAAATCAAGGCGTTAGATCGTACTTCTGGTGCCCAGGGCCGGACTCGAACCGGCACGCCTTGCGGCGGGGGATTTTGAGTCCCCTGCGTCTACCTGTTTCACCACCTGGGCAGTCTTTGCCGACGCCTGATGCGCCGACGGAAGAGCGCGATTATGGCGCAAAACTGGTGCGCCGGCAAGCTGGTGGCGCCTTTGACGTTAGCGCCGGAGCCGGCCACGATCGCACCGGACTGCCAAGGACCCCGCACGAGCGCGAGCACCTCGCTCACTGACTCAGATACACGAACTTCCCACCCTTGATGACCCCCATCACGCTCGCGCGCTGATCCAACCCCACGTGATCTTTCGCACTCGTGTTGACGACGCCGTTCGGCACAACCACCTCATGCGCTTGCTCCAAAGCTTCCCGCAGCGCGACCCTGAACTGCACAGTCCCCGGGTGCGCCGCCTTCAACGCGCGGCCTACCGAATCTTGAAGCCGCGGATAAACGCCGGCAGCGTCGCCGGCAAACTGCGTGACCGTCCCCGCACCGAATTTCGCCTCGTATGCCTCCACGAACGCTACGGCCGCCTTCTTCGCCGGATGATCCGCCGGCAGCGTCCGCGCGACGACGACCGGTTGCGTCGGAAAGAGTGTCCCTTCGACGTCCTTCCCTCCGAGCTTGATGAACTCGGGCGTCGCAATCCCATGCGTCTGATAGATCGGCCCCTTGAATCCACGCTCGACGAGCGTTCGTTGCGGCAGCACGGCCGGCGTACCGGCGCCGGCAATCAGGACTGCATCGGGCTTCGCGGCCATCAGCCGGAGCACTTGCCCCGTCACGCTAGCGTCGTTGCGATTGAACCGCTCCGTCGCCACCAGGCTGATATGCCGCAGTTCGGCGAACTTCGTGAACTCCTTTAGCCAGCTTTCGCCGTAGCTATCGGCGAACCCGATGAATCCGACCGTCTTCACACCGTGATTCGACATGTATCGCGTCATCACATCGGCCATGGCGGCGTCGGTCTGCGCCATCTTGAACGCCCAGACGCGATTCCCTTCCTGCGGCTCGACGACGCTGCCGGAGCCGACGAGCGTGATCATCGGCGTTTGCGCGCGTGCGACGGGATCGAGCGCGGCCAGCGCAGCAGGGGTGATATTCGGCCCGACGATTACGTCGACGTGGTCCTCATCGATGAGCTTGCGGATGTTTGCAACGGCGGCCCCGGGGTCCGTTCCGTCGTTGAGCACGATGTATTGCGCCTTCTGTCCGGCGATCGTCGCCGGCCACATTAGTATGGCGTTCTTGCTCGTGATCCCGATCGCGGCGGCAGGGCCGGTCGAGGAAAGATCGATCCCGACCTTGATATCGGCATGAGCGAGACCCGCGAGCGCGAAGGCGGCGAGCGCGAGCGCGCGGCGCAGTTGGCACGACAACCGCATTCAGTTTCTCCCTTGGCGTGAAAAGCTCGTTACGTTGAAGAGCCCTCGACTCGGAACTCAGTAGGAGTCAAAGCTCGTAGTTCTCATGCTCGCCTTTCAACGCTTGCTCGATGAGCTTGCGAGTGAGCGTGGGTGACAGCAGCTCAACGAGCGTATAGACATAACTGCGCAGGTAAGCCCCTTGTTTCAACGCGATCCGCGTAAGGTTCGTACCGAAGAGATGCCCGACCGGCATGCCTCGCAGGTGCTTGTCGCGATCGCCGTTGAACGCGATATCGGCGAGGATGCCGACGCCGAGCCCAAGCTCGACGTAGGTCTTGATGACGTCGGCATCGATCGCCTCGAGGATGACATCGGGCGTGAGGTTGCGCCGATGGAAAGCCTCGTTGATCTTCGTCCTGCCCGCAAATGCAGCCTCATAAGTAATCAGAGGATATTGCGCAAGGTCCTCGAGCGAGAGCGTCTTGCGTTCGAGCAGCGGATGGCCTTCGGGCATCACGGCCACGTGGTGCCACTGGAAGCACGGCAGTGAGACGAGCTCCTTATAGCTACCGATGGCCTCCGTCGCAATACCGATGTCGGCCTGATCGTGCATGACCATTTCGGCCACCTGCGTGGGGCTGCCTTGCAGAATCGAAAGGTGCACCTTCGGAAACCGCTTCTTGAACTCGGCGATGGCGCCCGGCAGCGAGTAGCGCGCCTGCGTATGCGTCGCGGCGATGACGAGATTGCCCTGGTCCTGCGCGGCGAAATCCTTGCCGACGCGCTTCAGACTCTCGACTTCCTGGAGGATCCGCTCAACGGACGCGAGGATGATGCGCCCCGGCTCGGTGAGCGATCGCACGCGCTTGCCGTGTCGCGTGAAGATTTCGACGCCCAGTTCGTCCTCGAGCTCGATGATCGCCTTCGAGACGCCCGGCTGCGAGGTGTAAAGCGCCTTGGCAGCCTCGGTCAGGTTGAAGTTCTGCCGCACGGCTTCGCGCACGAACCGAAATTGGTGCAGGTTCATAATAACCCCATGGCATAAGGACAGAATTTTTTAGTCGTTTGAAATATAAGACGAGTTTATTACGATCTGCGCAGGTTTTTCAATATGCATAGCAGTTTCGGTCATTAGCAAATGAGCGGAGGGTCTTAAGTCCTGCCGCTCTTTGCGCGTCGATAGCGATTCGGGCGTCGCGTAACCAGGGCGCGGCGCAGAACAACCTGGGGTCCCCGAATGTACCAATACGATCAGTACGATCAGACAATCGTCGACGAGCGCGTCGCGCAGTACCGCGACCAAGTCCGCCGCCGCCTGTCGGGCGAATTGAGCGAGGAGGAGTTTCGTCCGCTGCGCTTGCAGAACGGTCTCTACATGCAGCGTCACGCGTACATGCACCGTATCGCGGTTCCGTACGGCAATCTGCGCAGCGATCAGTTGCGCATGCTGGCGCGGATCGCCCGCGAGCACGATCGCGGCTACGGCCACTTCTCGACGCGCACGAACATGCAGTTCAACTGGATCAAGCTCGAGGAGACGCCCGAAATTCTGGCGAAGCTCGCTTCGGTGCAGATGCACGCGATCCAGACGTCGGGCAACTGCATTCGCAACATCACGGCCGATCAGTTCGCGGGCATCGCGCCCGACGAAGTCGTCGATCCGCGCCCCTGGGCCGAGATCCTGCGTCAATGGTCGACGTTCCACCCCGAGTTCGCCTGGCTGCCGCGTAAGTTCAAGATCGCCGTCTCGGCCTCCAAGGAAGATCGTATCGCCGTTCAGATTCACGATCTCGGCGTCTATCTTTCGAAGAACGAGGCGGGCGAAGTGGTCTGCGCGATTCTTGCCGGTGGCGGGCTCGGGCGCACGCCGATCGTCGGTCCGGTCATCCGGGAAAATCTGCCCTGGCAGCATCTGCTCACGTACTGCGAAGCGGTCCTGCGCGTCTACAACCGTTTCGGCCGGCGCGACAATCTGTTCAAGGCGCGCATCAAGATTCTCGTGAAGGCGCTCGGCGCGAAGAAGTTCGCCGAGCAGGTCGAGGAGGAATGGCAGCATCTGAAGGACGGCCCTTCGACGCTCACTCAGGAAGAGTTCGACCGCGTCGCCCAATATTTCCAGCCGCCTGCGTACGAGAAGCTTTCGGATACGGATGCTTCATACGAAAAGCATTTGCTCGAGAATCGCGCGTTCGCGCGCTGGGTCGAGCGCAGCGTGCGGCCGCACAAGGTCCCGGGCTACGCCGCCGTGACGCTCTCGCTGAAGCCGACGGTCACGGCCCCCGGCGATGTGACGGACGCGCAGATGGAAGCGGCGGCCGATATGGGCGACGAATATTCGTTCGGTGAGTTGCGCGTGTCGCATGAGCAGAACCTCATTCTCGCGAACGTGAAGAAGCGCGACCTGTTCGCGGTCTGGGAGCGCGCGAAGCAGCATGGCTTCGCGACGCCCAACATCGGACTGCTCACCGATATCATCGCCTGCCCCGGCGGCGACTTCTGCTCGCTCGCGAATGCGAAGTCGATTCCGATCGCGCAGGCGATCCAGCATCGTTTCGACGATCTGGACTACGTCTACGATCTCGGCGAGCTCTCGCTCAACATCTCGGGCTGCATGAACTCGTGCGGACACCATCACGTCGGCAACATCGGCGTGCTCGGCGTCGACAAGGACGGCGCGGAGTGGTACCAGGTGTCGCTCGGCGGCGAGCAGGGCACGGGCCAGAACGGCGCGCGGCTCGGCCGCGTCATCGGTCCTTCGTTCTCGGCCGAGGAAATGCCCGACGTGGTGTCGAAGGTCATCGATACCTTCGTGGATAACCGCATCGACGGCGAGCGTTTCATCGACACGTTCAATCGCATCGGCATCGCGCCCTTCAAGGAGCGGGTCTATGCCTCGCGCCAGCCGGCGCACGCCTGACCGAAGCGAACGAGAGCAAGGAACATTTGCAGATGACTTCGATTATCAGAAACCGTGAGGTCGTGACGGACGACTGGCAGATCGTGCGCGCGGCCGAAGACGGCGGGCTGCCCGCCGTCGATGCGCTGCCCGCGGGCCGCATCCTCGTGCCGTTCGCGCTCTGGAAGGAAGGGCGCGAAGCGCTCGTGGCGGCGCGCGGCGTCGAATCGCTCGGCGTCTGGCTCGCACCCGACGACGAACCGGCCGATCTGGTCGGCGATTTCGACAAGATCTCGCTGATCGGCGTCGATTTCCCTGTGTTTCGCGACGGCCGCGGCTACAGCACCGCGCGACTTTTGCGCGAGCGCTACGGCTGGCGCGGCGAGCTGCGCGCGATCGGCGACGTGCTGCGCGATCAGCTCAATTACATGGCCCGCTGCGGCTTCGACGCGTTCGCCGTGCGGGCGGACAAGGACATCCACGATGCGCTGAAGGCATTCAGCGAGCTTTCGGTGCAATACCAGGCCGCGGTCGACATTGCGCAGCCGCTGTTCCGTCGCCGCGCGGCGGCAGCGTCGAGCGGCGCCGAGGCCCAAGGATCGCGCGTATGAGCAGCGTCGTCGACTTCACGAAGCAGGGCGCCGACGTGCCCGAAGCCGTGCTGGCCGCGAAGGTCGAGCGGCTGAACGCGCTCATCGACGCGATCGCCGCGCGCCACGAAAACGTCAAGTTCGCGAGCAGCCTCGCCGCGGAGGACATGCTGCTCACGCATGCCATCCTCTCGCGCGGCGCGTCGATCGGCATTTTTTCGCTCAATACGGGGCGCCTTCACGCGGAAACGGTCGCCATGATCGATCGCGTGCGCGAACGCTACGGTTACGAGATCGAGCAGTTTCATCCGCTGCCGCAGGCGGTGGAGGCCTACGCCGCCGAGCATGGGCTCAACGCGTTCTACGAGAGCGTCGAGTTGCGCAAGCGCTGCTGCGAAATCCGCAAGGTCGAGCCGCTCAATCGTGCGCTCGCCGGCGCCGATGCCTGGATGACGGGGCAACGCCGCGAGCAATCGGTGACGCGTGCGGAACTGGCCGAAGAGGAGCAAGACGCGGCACGCGGCATCGCCAAGTACAACCCGCTCGCGGACTGGACGGAAGCGGAAGTCTGGGCCTATCTGACGAAGTACGAGGTTCCGGTCAATCCGCTGCACGCACGCGGCTACCCGAGCATCGGCTGCGAGCCCTGTACGCGCGCGATCCGTCCCGGCGAGGACAGCCGCGCCGGCCGCTGGTGGTGGGAGTCGCGCGATTCGAAGGAGTGCGGTCTGCACGTCGCTCCCGTCACGCCGATCAGGATCGTCTCCGACGCCGGCAAGGCGACGGCGTAAGGCGCAACCAAGGCGTAAGCTAACGGCTCCAATAGGCAAACCGAGCCCGAACAATGCAGGACCCGAACATTGCGGGTCGTCGCGGAAACGACGCATCGACCGCGGCAACCGATAGGAACAGACTGAACATGAGCACGATTCTCGAACCCTCCGCGACGACCCCGCTCACGGTCGCATCGAACCGCATGGACCACCTCGATTGGCTCGAAGCCGAATCGATCCATATCCTGCGCGAGCTCGTTGCCGAATGCAGCAAGCCGGCTCTGCTTTTTTCGGGCGGCAAGGATTCGGTCGTCGTGCTGCATCTCGCCCTGAAGGCATTCGGCCTCGGCGCGAACCGCAAGACGTCGCTGCCGTTTCCGCTCGTGCACATCGACACGGGCCACAACTATCCCGAGGTCATCGATTTCCGCGACCGGCGCGCGGCCGAGATCGGCGCCGAGCTCGTCGTGGGCCACGTCGAGGATTCGATCAAGCGCGGGACGGTGCGGCTGCGCCGCGAGACCGATTCGCGCAATGCGGCACAAGCCGTCACGTTGCTCGAGACGATCGAGGCGCACCGCTTCACGGCGATGATCGGCGGCGCGCGACGCGATGAAGAAAAGGCGCGGGCCAAGGAGCGCATCTTCTCGTTCCGCGACGAGTTCGGCCAATGGGACCCGAAGGCGCAGCGCCCCGAGCTCTGGAGCCTCTATAACGCCCGCTTGCATGCGGGTGAGCATCTGCGCGTGTTTCCGATCTCGAACTGGACCGAGCTCGACGTCTGGCAATACATCGGACGCGAAGGGCTCGAGCTGCCGTCGATCTACTACGCCCACCAGCGCGAGATCGTGCGCCGCAACGGACTGCTCGTGCCCGTCACGCCGCTCACGCCGATGCGCGAAGGCGAAACGAGCGAGACCGCGCTCGTGCGCTTCCGCACGGTTGGCGATATCAGCTGCACGTGCCCCGTCGAAAGCGATGCCGACGATGTCGAGAAGATCATCGCCGAGACGGCCGTGACCGACATCACCGAGCGCGGCGCGACCCGCATGGACGATCAAACGTCCGAGGCGGCGATGGAGCAGCGCAAGAAGCAAGGGTATTTCTAAGCCAGCCAAGAGGCCCGCGCCAAAACGCGCATGTGGCCCCGAACGAATTCCGAGCGAGTATCGAATGCAGGACATCATCACCACTCATCAACCGGCGGACCTCGGCGTGCTGCGCTTCATCACGGCGGGCAGCGTCGACGACGGCAAGAGCACGCTGATCGGGCGGCTTCTCTATGACAGCAAGGCCGTGCTTTCCGATCAGCTCTCGGCGCTTTCGCGCGCGAAGAACAAGCGCACGGTCGGCGACGAAATCGACCTGTCGCTGCTGACGGACGGCCTCGAAGCCGAGCGCGAGCAGGGCATCACGATCGACGTGGCCTATCGCTACTTCGCCACCGCCAAGCGCAAGTTCATCATCGCCGATACGCCGGGCCACGAGCAATACACGCGCAACATGGTGACGGGCGCATCGACCGCGCATGCGGCGATCATCCTCATCGACGCGACGCGAGTGACGTTCGACGACGGCCGCGCGGTGCTGCTGCCCCAGACGAAGCGCCATAGCGCGATCGTGAAGCTGCTCGGGCTGCAGCATGTGATCGTCGCGATCAACAAGATGGACCTCGTCGAGTTCAGCGAAGCGCGCTTCAACGAGATTCGCGATGCCTACGTGCAGCTTGCCCAGCAGCTCGGGCTTGCGAACGTTCGCTTCGTCCCTGTCTCGGCCTTGAAGGGCGACAACATCGTGCTGGCGAGCGAGCGCATGCCTTGGTATGCGGGCGAGCCGCTGCTCGACGTGCTCGAGGCGCTGCCGGTCGGGCAGCCGACGGGCCAGGCACTGCGTTTCCCGGTCCAATGGGTGGCGCGCCAGGACGGCGCGAGCGCCGACGATTTTCGCGGCTACATGGGCCGCGTCGAATCCGGTGAAGTCCGCGTCGGCGATGCGATCGTCGTGCTGCCGGCGGGACGCGATGCGACCGTGGCGGAAATCATCGCGCCGGTGCCGGGCGGCACGGCGCAGGTCGAGCGCGCGTTCGCGGGGCAGACGGTGACGATTCGTCTCACGGAAGACGTCGACGTTTCGCGCGGCGACACGTTCGTGTCGGCGGGGCAGGCCCCGCAACCGGCGAAGAAGCTCGAGGCGGACCTCTGCTGGTTCGACGACGAGCCGCTCTCGCCGCAGCGCAAATACCTGCTGAAGCAGACGACGAGCACCGTCTTCGCGCGCGTAGGTGCCGTCAAGGAAGTGCTCGACGTCCATACGCTCGAGCATACGAGCGAACGGCACAACCTGACGATGAACGACATCGGCCGCGTGACGCTGACGCTGCAAAAGCCGCTCGTCTGCGATACTTACGACACGCATCCGGCCACGGGCGCGTTCGTGCTCATCGACGAAGCGACGCATCATACGGTTGCCGCCGGCATGATTCGTGCATACTCGAGCTGACGCGACCGGCTCCGCTCCCGCGGGCCGCTCGGACGCGAACGAATGAGTCGGTAAGCAACGGAACGGGAAGGACGAACGGCGAATGGGCAAGGTGTACTTGATCGGGGCAGGCCCCGGAGCGGCGGATCTCATTACGGTGCGCGGCGCACGATTGTTGGGCATGGCCGACGTGGTGCTGCACGATGCGCTCGTCGAGCCCGAGATGCTTGGATACGCGCCGCACGCTCGCAAGATCGCCGTCGGCAAGCGCTGCGGCCGTCGCTCGACGGCCCAGCAGTTCATCAACAAGCAGATCGTCGACGCGGCGCTGGCGCATGAGGTCGTCGTCCGGCTGAAGGGCGGCGACCCGATGCTGTTCGGCCGCGCCGACGAGGAGATGCGCGCGCTCGAAGAGGCAGGCATCGAATACGAGGTCGTGCCCGGCATCACGGCGGCCCTTGCCGCCGCATCGAGCCTCAAGCGCTCGCTGACGCTGCGCGGCGTCGCCCGCAGCGTCGCGTTCGCCACGAAGAGCCGCGCGGCCGATACCGACGAAATCCGCGAGCACGTCAATGCGGATTCGCTCGTCTTCTACATGGGCCGCGACAGCGCGCCCGAGATCGCTCAGCAGCTCATCGATGCGGGCCGGCCGGCCGAGACGCCCGTGGCGATCGTCGAAGCTTGCAGCACCGCGCGCGAGCGAACGTTGACGCTGACGCTCGAAGCACTCGCGATGGGCGAAGCCCAGCAGTGGCTCGATGCGGCGCAGCCGAGCCTGCTCATGATCGGCGATGCGTTCGCCGAGCGCGAAGCGTCGAAGCCGCTGGCCGAAAGCGAGCCGACCGATGCGGCCGCGAACGGCGCCGCACCGCGTGCCGGCGGTTTTCTCAACGCGGCGTGACGTTTCCCATCTGACGCAGGCAGTACTGCGCGAGCGCATCGAGCACTGCGTCGTCCTCGCCGACAGGCGCTACACATCGGATTTCGATGCCGGGATGACCGGCCCTGCATCGATCGACGATCTCCGGCAGGTCGCGCCGGATATGCCCCCCGATCCCCACGAACACCGGCACGACCGTGATCGTCGCGCAGCCGCCGGCTGCCTGCTCCGCGATCGCGGTAGGCAAGTCGGGCGACATCAGCTCTAAAAACGCCAGGCTGACGGCCGTGGATGGGCCGCATTGCGCGCGCAGCAGCTTCGCGAGCCGCTCGAAGGGCTCGGCCCAGCGCGCATCACGCGCGCCGTGGCCGAACAGGACGATGCCGTTACGTGCCGACATGGCCGTTTCCTCTCGATGTCGATAGCGATCAATGACGATCGACCCACCTCAGCCCGACGAAGCCCAGCACGAGGTAGATCAAGGCCGGCGTGGCGGCCGTCATCGGCGCGGGCCAGGTGTTCAGCATGCCGATATGCGAAAACAGCGTATTGATGAGTTGGAAGCTCATGCCGAGCATGATGCCGCCGAAGACCTTCACGCCGACGACGCCGGCCCGCGTGTGCAGATAGGCGAACGGAAGCGAGAGCACGAGCATCACCAGCACGGCGAACGGATAGAGCAGCTTCTTCCAGAACGCGAGCTCGTAGCGCTGCGTATCCTGGTGATTTTCCGTCAGATGCTGAATGTAGCGGAAGAGGTTGAACATCGACATCCGATCGGGCGAAATCAGCAGCACCGAAAGGATTTGCGGCGTGAGCTCCGAGCGCAGCGAGTACTCGGGCTGTGTGATCTGAGTCGCTCGATAGACCGGATTCAATGCATCGGCAGGCTGCGCGGATGGCGGCGGGATGGCCGTCAGCTTCGTATCGGTCACGCCCTTCAGCAGCCAGTGACCGTTGCCCTGATAGCTTCCGCTTTGCGCGATCCGCACGTTCGTCAGCCGGAATTGCGAATCGAACTCGTAGATGCGCACCTTCGTAATCGACGCATCGGGCCTCAACTCGCCGACGTTGACGAAGCGCGTGACCTGCTCGCCGTCTTCGCGCGCGGAAAGCGTGTCCTTGACCCAGACGCCGGACTGGAAGTTCGTCGAGACGGCCGATCCGAGCGCCTCGAGCCGCACGCGCTCCGAGAGCTGATCCGAGTACGGACCGACGACTTCACCGATGAAATACGTGACGATGACAAGCGGAATGCCGATCTTGATGAGCGAGCGCAACGCCCGCCCTGTCGCGAGTCCCGAGACGCGAAAGATCGTGTATTCGGAGTTCGCGGCCATCTGCGAGAAGACGTAGATCGCGCTGATCAGCGCCGCGACGGGGATGATTTCGTAAAACCGCGACGGCGTTTGGAGCGCGACGCGCAGCACGGCATAGCCGAACTTGTAGTTGCCGTGTCCGACCGTGTTCAGCTCGTTGATGAGGTCGAAAAAGAAGAACAGGCCTGAAAACGCGAACAGGACGAAGATGAACGCAAGGTAGACCTGCCGCGCGAAGTACTTTTCGTAGATGCGCATCGCGTTATGCTCCCTGACGTGCGAACAACGCGCGCGAAATGAGCGGCCGGTTGCGCACGCGCAACCAGAAAACGACGACGACGATGCAGGCGACGAGCGCGTGCAGTCCGAGCAGCCCGGCGGCGAACGACATGCGGCCCTGTTCCATCCACGACTGCACCACGTTCAGCAGGTTCGAATAGGTGAGGAAGATCAGCACGGCCATGACGAGATTGATCGTGCGCCCGCGCCGCGGATTTTGATAGGCGAGCGGAATGCCGAGCAGCATCAGGTTCGCGGCCATCAAAACGAGGCCCGTGCGCCAGACGAACTCGGCGAGGTTTGCGTTCGTCGGATGGCGCAGCAGCGCAAGCGTCGACATGCCCGTCGGCGTCGGCCGGTTGACGACCGGCTGCTGCGTGATTTTCACGCCATAGCGCTGAAACTCCATGATCCGGAAATCGGGCTTGCCGGGCTCGCCGTCGTAGCGGCGCCCGTTTTCGAGCACGACGAAGCGCGAGCCGTCCTTGTCCGTTTCCGTGTGACCGTTGTGCGAGACGACGACGCTGACCTTGCCGCTTTCGGTGCTCGTCACGAACACGTTCTCGACATGACTTTGGTCGGGCGACATCTTCTCGACGAAAAAGACGCGGTGGCTGACGGGCGATTCGCGGAATTGCCCGGGCGCGAGCAACGACACTTCGTCACGCTGCTGAAAGCGCGCGCGGATCAGCTTGCTTTGCGCGTTCGACCAGGGCCAGCCGACATAGGCGAAAAAGGCGACGAGCAGCAGGATCGGCAAAGCGAACTTGACGACGGGCTTGATGAAGCGCGCGAGGCTCACGCCCGACGAAAGCCAGACGACCATCTCCGAATCGCGGTACCAGCGCGTGAGCACGAAGAGGATCGACACGAAGAGCGTGACGACGAGCATTACCGCGAAGTAACCGATGACGGTCAAGCCGATCAGCACGACGACGTCCTTCGGATCGACTTCGCCGGACGCGGCGAAGCCGACGATGCGGATCATCATCGTGGTGAGGAAGATGGTCAAGAGCACCATGAATACGGCGCCGGCCGTATATGCGAGCTCGCGCTGCAGGGAGCGTTCGAAAATCATCGTCTACGAGAAAGGGCGAATGGGGTCGCGCTTGCGTTGCGCATGGCGGACCGACGCCGCGAAAAAATAGCGGATAATTGCGACTTTCGTGTGAGTGATGCCGATTTTATCCGAGGACGAGCCGATGGACTTTAGCATAAAAGCCTGTGACTGGACGAAGGGCACGACGAACGTATTTCTGACCGGGAAGTCCGATTGCATCGTGATCGGCGTGTTCGAATCGCAAACGCTGTCGGGCGCGGGGCTCGAGATCGACGAGGCCACGAAAGGGCTCATCACGCGCGTCGTGAAAGCCGGCGACATGCAGGGCAAGAGCGGGACGACGGTCTTTCTGCACGAGGTCTCGGGCATCGGCGCATCGCGCGTGCTGCTCGTCGGCTGCGGCAAGCAGGACGCGTTTGGCCAGAAAGCCTACAACGAGGCCGCGCGCGCGGCCTGGCGCGCCATCCTCGGCACGAAGATCGGGCAGGTCACGTTCACGCTCGCCCAACTGCCGATCAAAGAGCGGACGGCGGAGTGGGGCGTGCGCGCGGCGATCCTCGCGCTGCGCACCGAGACGTATCAGTTCACGCAGATGAAGAGCAAGCCCGAGCCGGCCAAGCGGGCGCTGAAGCGCGTCGTCTTCAGCGTCGATACGGTCGACGAAAAGGCGGCCAAGATCGCCGCGAAGGAAGGGGAGGCGCTCGCGAATGGCCTCGATCTCGCGCGCGATCTCGGCAATCTGCCCGGCAACGTCTGCACGCCGACCTATCTGGCCGACACCGCCAAAACGCTGGCGAAAGACTGGAAGCTGAAAGTCGAGGTGCTCGGCCAGAAGCAGCTCGAAGCGCTCAAGATGGGCGCTTTCCTCTCGGTGACGCGCGGCTCCGCGCAACCGCCGCAGTTCATCGTCCTGCAGCATCAAGGCGCCGGGCCGAAGGCCGCGCCTGTCGTGCTCGTCGGCAAGGGGATCACGTTCGACAGCGGGGGCATCTCGCTGAAACCGGGCGACAGCATGGACGAAATGAAGTACGACATGTGCGGCGCCGCCTCCGTGTTCGGCACGCTTCGGGCCGTGGCCGAGCTGGGCTTGAAGATCAACGTCGTCGGCATCGTGCCGACCTGCGAGAACATGCCGAGCGGCACGGCGACGAAGCCGGGCGACATCGTCACGAGCATGTCGGGCCAGACCATCGAAGTGCTGAACACCGACGCTGAAGGGCGCCTCATTCTGTGCGACGCGCTCACCTACGCGGAGCGCTTCAAGCCTGCGGCCGTCATCGACATCGCCACGCTGACGGGCGCGTGCGTGATCGCCCTCGGCCATCACAACAGCGGCCTCTTCGCGAAGGACGACGCGCTCGCCGGCGAGCTGCTCGACGCTTCGCGCGAAGCGGTCGACCCGGCCTGGCGCCTCCCGCTCGACGACGAGTACCATGAGCAGCTGAAGTCGAACTTCGCCGACATGGCGAATATCGGCGGGCGGCCCGCCGGCAGCGTGACGGCGGCCTGCTTCCTGTCGCGCTTCACCGAAGCGTATCCGTGGGCGCATCTCGACATCGCCGGCACGGCCTGGAAGAGCGGGGCCGCGAAGGGCGCGACGGGGCGCCCGGTGCCGCTGCTGACGCAGTTCCTGATCGATCGCGCGCAGCTTTCGTAGTGGCTTGGCTGGATCATTGCCGATGACACGGATCGATTTTTATACGAACGTCGGCGACTCGTTGCTTTATGCATGCCGGCTGGTCCGCAAGGCTTATCTCGCGGGCCAGCCCGTCATCGTGCTCGCCGACCGGCCGCGGCTTGCAGCGTTCGACGAGCGGCTCTGGACGTTCTCGCCGCTCGACTTCGTGCCGCATTGCATGGCCGACAATGGGCTTGCGGCCCGCACGCCTGTCGTGCTCACGGCCGATCTCGATGAGGCGCCGCATCATCAGGTACTCTTGAACCTCGGTGCGGCGGTGCCGCCGCAATTCGCGCGCTTCGAAAGGCTCCTCGAGGTTGTCGGCGATGGGGATGACGAACTCGCCGCGGGGCGTGCACGCTATCGCTTCTATCGCGACCGCGGTTATGCGCTCAACAACTACAAGCAAGGCACCTGAACGGGTGCTCTATCGTTTGTCCGATGAGTGCACAGCCGGCGTGTCATCGTGGTATGGGTCCGTTCGCTTCGTCAGCATCCACGGAAGGCGGGCCGACTAGTGGAAACAGGGAGACTAGAAGTGACCGATCCCAAACATCCCGAACGCGAACAGTTCGACGATCCGGACTCGATTCCGGTGCTGACCGACGTGATCGTGCCCGGCCGGCCGTCCATGCCGCGCCGCGGCGAAGCTCACGGGACGGCACCCGAGCCAAAGGCCGAGACGCCTGCCGCGCCGCCGCAAAAGGCCGATGCGCCGGCGGCGCCGCAAAGCTCCGGCGCGCCAGCGCAGCCGGCCGAAGGCGCGGCGGCGCGCGAGCGGAAGCCGACTGAGGATTCGATCGAGGCGACCCGCGCGGCACAGCTGAACGAATTTGCCGAAGCGGAAAAGGTGAGCCCCGCCGAGCCGCCGGCGCCGCGCCGCCCGCATGAGCCGCTCCAGCACGGCGGCGCGCCCGAGGCTGTGGCGCCCGCCGAGGCGGCGTCCACTCCGGCGGCTCCGGTTGCGCGGGAACGACTTGAACCGCGGGAACCAGGCGAACCCCGCGAGCCACGCGGACAACGCGAGCACGAAGAGCTGAGCGAGCGCGACGTCGACCATATCGCCGAGCGCCTGCGCACACGCTTCGCCGGCTACCTGCGAGACGAAGGGCGGCGCGTGATCGAAGCCCGATGCCGCGAAGCGCTCGAGGAGCACACGAGCTGGCTCGTGAGACAGGTCACGCGCGAGGTGGCGCTGGTGCTCGAAGGCGAGGTGGTGGGCTGGGTCCGCGACGCGGTTCGTGAGGAACTTGCCGCGCACCGGGCGGCTCGCCGTTAGCTTCGACAACGAACGGGGCCGTTGGGCCCCGCTTGCTGCCTCACGCCGGCCTCAACCCGTCACGGCGCCCTGGTTGGCGGGCCGCGCGAGCGCCGCATACTTGGCGAGCACGCCGCGCGTGTAACGCGGCGCCGGCTGCTTCCACGCGGCGCGGCGGCGCTGGAGTTCGTCGTCGTCGACGTTCAGCTGCAACAGCAGCCTGTGCGCATCGATCGTGATCGAATCGCCTTCCTGCACGAGCGCGATCGCGCCGCCGACGAAGGCTTCGGGCGCCACGTGCCCGACGACCATCCCCCAAGTGCCGCCCGAGAACCGGCCGTCCGTGATGAGGCCGACCGATTCTCCCAGCCCCTTGCCGATCAGCGCCGACGTCGGCGCGAGCATTTCCGGCATCCCGGGGCCGCCTTGCGGGCCGAGATAGCGGAGGACGAGCACGTCGCCCGGCTCGATCTTGTCGTTCAGGATCGCGTCGAGCGCGCTCTGCTCGTCGTCGAAGACGCGGGCAGGCCCGGTGATCGCCGGGTTCTTCAGGCCCGTGATCTTGGCGACGGCGCCATCGACTGCAAGATTGCCCTTCAGTATCGCGAGATGCCCTTCCTTGTAGAGCGCCTTCTCGATCGGGAAGATCACGCTCTGATCGGCGCGCGGCGCGCTTGGCACATCCTTCAGCTCCTCGGCGAGCGTCTTGCCCGTGATCGTCACGCAATCGCCATGCAGGAGGCCGGCGTCGAGCAGGATCTTCATGACTTGCGGAATGCCGCCCGCGCGGTGCAGATCGGTTGCCACATACTGACCCGACGGCTTCAAATCGCAGATGACGGGTACGCGCCGGCGGATCCGCTCGAAGTCGTCGATGGTCCAGTCGACTTCGGCCGCATGCGCGATGGCGAGGTAGTGCAGCACCGCGTTCGTCGAGCCGCCCGTCGCCATGATGACGGACACGGCATTCTCGATCGACTTCTTCGTGATGATGTCGCGCGGCTTCAGATCGCGCTTCACGGCCTCGACGAGCACATGTGCCGATTCGGCGGCGGAGTCGACCTTCTCGTCATCGGGATTGGCCATCGTCGACGAGTAGAGCAACGACATGCCGAGCGCCTCGAACGACGAGCTCATCGTGTTGGCCGTGTACATGCCGCCGCACGAGCCCGTGCTCGGACAGGCGTTCTGCTCGACGCCCTCGAAATCCTCCTGCGACATGCGGCCGGCAGTAAACTCGCCGACAGCCTCGAACGACGAGACGATCGTCAGATCCTTGCCCTTCCATCGACCCGGGCGAATGGTGCCGCCGTAGACGTAAATGCCGGGCACGTTGATGCGTGCGAGCGCGATCATGCCGCCCGGCATGTTCTTGTCGCAGCCGCCGATCACGACGACGCCGTCCATCCATTGGCCCTGAACGCAGGTCTCGATGCAGTCGGCGATGACCTCACGCGAGACCAGCGAGTACTTCATGCCTTCCGTGCCCATCGACATGCCGTCCGAAATCGTCGGCGTGCCGAATATCTGCGGATTCGCACCGGCGCCTTTGACGGCTTCGACGGCTGCGTCGGCGAGGCGCTGCAATCCGGCGTTGCAGGGCGTGATCGTCGAATGACCGTTCGCAATGCCGATCATCGGATTGTCGAAATCGTCCTTCTTATAGCCGATCGCGTAGAACATCGAGCGGTTCGGCGCGCGCGCGACGCCCTGGGTGATGTTTTTCGAACGACGGTTGTAAGCCATGATGGGGGACTCCGTTGTATCCGTCTTGACGGTCACGCGGGTTTTGGTCGTTGCGGCACGCCGCTATGCGTGAACGTGATGTTGCCTTCCCGCGCGGGGCCGACCGGCACTCGCGCACCGGGGCGCCGTGCCAGAATGACGTTTCCCTTTGCCTGTGTCCAATATATTATTCAACGGCGATTAAGTCGAAGAACGTATCGAATGGAGGCTCCTTCGTGACGCCCGATCTGCGCCAGTTGCGCTACTTCGTCGCCGTTGCCGAGGAGCGGCATTTCGGGCGGGCCGCCGAGCGGCTCTCGATGACGCAGCCGCCGCTCTCGCAAGCGATTCGCGCGCTCGAGGAGGCGCTCGGCGTGGCGCTCTTCGCGCGGACGAAGCGCACGGTCGAGTTGACGCCCGTGGGCGCCGATCTTTTGCCCGAAGTGCGCAAATTGCTGGCCGCGGCCGACGGCTTGCGCCCGCTTGCGCAGAGCCTTGCGCGCGGGGAGGCCGGCGCGCTTTCGCTCGCCTTCGTTTCGACGGCCGATTACGGCCTCTTGCCGGAACTGCTGCGCGAATTCGCCGCACGCTATCCGCACGTCAGGTTGCAGCTCGCCGAGGCGACGAGCGACGTGCAGATCGACGAGCTCGTGGCGGGGCGCATCGACGCGGGGCTCGTCATCCCGCCGCTTCCCCCGCGCCATGCAGCGGCGCTGACGTACGTGCCGGTCATGCGCGAGCCGCTCGTGGCGGCGCTGCCGAGCGCCATCGCGCGCGATCTCGAGACGCGGGGCAGGGGCGCCGCGCCGCCGGACTGGGACGACCGACCGGTCACGCTCGCGCAGCTCGCCGATTTTCCGCTCGTCATCTTTCCGCGCCATCTCGCCCCCGGCTTTTATGACATCATTACGGGCTGCTACGGCGCGGCCGGCCTGACTCCGCGCATCGGACAGGAGGCGATCCAGATGCAGACGATCGTGAGCCTCGTGTCGGCGGGCATGGGCGTCGCGCTCGTGCCGCGATCGCTGCGCAACCTTCGCCGCACCGGCGTGGTCTACCGACCGCTCGCTGAGCGCGCGCCGATCGTCGAGACCGGTCTCGCCTGGCGCACGGCCGACGTGAGCCCCGTGCTCGCCGGATTCATCGAGATCGTACGCGCGCACGCCGCGGCCATGCCCGGCCCTTTAACCCCTCAACGCCCGAAATCGAAGCCCATACGATGCTGATTCATCCCAACTTTGATCCCGTTGCGATTCATCTCGGCCCGCTTGCCGTGCGCTGGTATGGCCTCATGTACCTCGTCGGATTCGTGATGGCGATCGTCGTCGGGCGGCTGCGGTTGCGTCTGCCGCACGTCGCCGCTCAAGGCTGGAGCGCGCGCGACATCGACGACATGCTGTTTTACGGCGTACTTGGCACGATCATCGGCGGCCGGCTCGGCTATGTGCTTTTCTACAAGGCGGACTACTACTTCGCGCATCCGCTCGACGTCTTCAAGGTCTGGCAAGGCGGCATGTCGTTTCACGGCGGCTTTCTCGGCGTGACGCTCGCGATGGCGCTCTTTGCCTGGCAGCGCAATCGCACCTGGATGCAGGTGACGGACTTCGTCGCACCCATGGTGCCGACGGGGCTCGCCGCGGGTCGCCTCGGCAACTTCATCAATGGGGAGCTCTGGGGGCGCGTCACCGATCCGCAAGCGCCTTGGGCGATGCTGTTTCAGAGCGCCGCGCCCGACGATGCGCTCTGGCTCGCCTCGCATCCGCAACTCGCGGCCAAGTGGCATCTCAACGAAGTCTTCGCGCAGTACCACATGCTGCCGCGCCATCCGTCCGAGCTCTACGAGGTTGCGCTCGAGGGCATCGTGCTCTTTTTCGTGCTCTGGTTCTTCACGCGCAAGCCGCGTCCCGTGGGCGCCGCATCCGCGGTCTTCCTCATCGGGTACGGCCTTGCGCGCTTCATCGTCGAGTTCGCGCGTGAGCCCGACGATTTCCTCGGTCTGCTCACGTTCGGGCTCTCGATGGGGCAGTGGCTCTCGTTGCCGATGATTCTCGTCGGTATCGGGCTATTTGCCTGGTCGTATCGGCGTGCGGCGAAAGCGAAAGAGCCCGCCGCCGTAGCGCGTTGAACGCGGACTGAGGGCGATCAACGCGTCATCTGCACGGAACCGGACACGTTGACGGTCACGCGTGACGTGCCGCCTTCGATCGGCAGCGGCGCGTTGCCGCCGGGCGCTGCCGCCGCCATCGCGCGCATCGCGATCATCGGACGCGGCGGCCCTTCGCGGCCTACGTTGACCTCGCGCACGGTGTAGCCCGTGTAGCCGAATGCGTGGGCTGCTTCCTGCGCCTGCTCGCGAAACGAGGCGATGGCGTCGCCCGACAGCTTTTGCGCGGCGGATCGCTGCGCTTCCGGCGACAGCGAGAATGCGACATTGCCGATTTGCATCGTCGCGTTCATCTCGCCGGCAAGCTTCGATGCGGCGGCGAAGTCGCGCGATTCGAGCACGACCTCGGTCCGGCCGCGCCATGCCGAGATACGGCCGTCGCGATCCGTCGACGGATAGACCGAATACGTGCCGGTGTGCGCGGTGACGCCGGTCACGCCCTTCGCCTGCCGCAACGCCGCGGCGGTTCGCTCGTTGAGCGCGTTGGTGAGCGACGCGGGATCTTTGGCCTCCTGCTCGTAAAAGAGCGTGATGTCGACGACGTCCTCGGGAACGTCGGCGCTCGCCTGCGCCGATAGCGAGAGTACGCCGGAAGGCACGGCCGCGCGATCGATGACGACCGGATCGGCATAGGCAGCCGAGGGTGTAACCGCCAGTGCAAGAGGCCATAAGGAGACGGCGGCGGTCGCGACAGCGAGAACGGTTGTTCTTTTCATGTGTGCGGTCCTTCTTCGGTGTTGAACGATGTCCTTTGTGAGGATGGAGCAACGAACCCGGTACGCTTGGGAACTGTTCGATGTCAGGCAAGCCGCTCGGTAATGAAGCGCCACTCGGCTTCGGTGACCGGCGTGATCGAAAGGCGATTCCCTTTCGCGAGCACGCGCATGTCGGCGAGCTCGGCATGCTTCCTCAACTCGGCGAGTGAAATAAGTGGAGTCTTCTTGACGAACTTGACGTCGACGAGCATCCAGCGCGGCTCCTCAGGCTTCGATTTCGGATCGTAGTAAGGGCTTTTCGAATCGAACTGCGTCGGATCGGGGTAGGGCGTCGAGACGACTTTTGCGAGCCCCGCGATGCCGGGCTCGGGGCAGCTCGAGTGATAGAACAGCACGCCGTCGCCAACGCGCATCGTGTCGCGCATGAAATTGCGCGCCTGATAGTTGCGCACACCCGTCCACGGCAGCGTGCGCTCCGGGGCATTCGAGAGATCGTCGATGCTTGCTTCGTCCGGTTCGGACTTCATCAGCCAATAGCGCATAGGGCACTCGGATTCGTTGGGTGATCGTCGAACGAAAGGTGCGCGAGCCTCAAAAACCGATAGCGGCGTGGGCGTGCCCCTGGCTCGGGTGGAGCAGCCGAGGCCAATGATCGAGAACAAATAAAAACGGCATCGGATGAACCGATGCCGTCGTCGAATAAGTCCCCGCCTTAGCCGCTAGGCCGGCATCCTGAACCTGAGGTTCAGAATTGGTCGCAGTTAGCAGCACTTCGGGTACATCAGACAGAGTGACGCGCACGCCCGTGCTACAAATTTCCGCAACCGTGCACATGGCATTGGTTCAAGGAATCTATGACCTTGGCGAACCAGGCAGGGAAGCCGTAAAAACTGGGTACAACTTGTATCGCCGCCTGCCGCTACCGCGGACGGGCAGTGTGCCGCTCTTGCTATCGTGCCTCGTGTTGCGCGAGGACGGTGCCGAGCTGCTCATTCATTTGGCGCATTGTACGACGGATTTCGTCCGCAGGGAACGCCTCACCGTGGCGAATACTCTCTTGCAGCCTCAGCAATTCCGATGCGAGCGAAATCGCGGCCATCACGGCGATGCGGTCGGTGCCGCGCACGTTGCTGGCCGTGCGGACTTTCGACATTTCGGCATCGACGCGCGCGACCGCGTCCACGAGCGCGGACTCCGTTTCCGGTGAACAGGCCAGCCTGTATGTCTGGCCGAGAATCGAGGCTTCGATCTGTTTCGTCGTCATGCGTTCTCTCCGTGGGCCGCGCCGTTGCGAGCCGCCTCGCCCTCACCTGCCGGCGAAAGCAGGTCGAGCTGGTTGTCGGCGTCGTATGGTCCCTTCGTGCGGGGCAGTTTCTCGAGAATCGCGTTCAGGCGCACTTGCGCATCGTCGATCTTGGCAAGCAACGTGTCGCGTTCGGCCTGCAGCGCGTTACGCTCATCGCGCAACAGCGCGAGTTCGGCGCGCGCGGCGTCATTATCCGCGCGAAGCTGGTCGAGTTGCTCTTCGAGTGCGTGACGTGCCTGCTGATGGCGTTCGTTGATCGCAATCAGCCGGCCGATGTTCTGTGACAGGATTTCGAGTTCGTTGAGCATCTGCTGCGTCCTCTAAAGACTTGCGCATTTTAGCGCGGAAAAGAGAGGTATCCGACCTCGGACTCGTATCGAGACGTAACGACGCACCGAATATCGCCGCATTTCAGGCGGTTTTTGCCGATGGCTCATGCAACGAGGCCCGATCGGCAATTGTTGACGCACCCCGGTTGCACTCCTACACTTGCGGCACTTTGGTGCCCGCGCGCTCGCCCCGATGCGCGCGGTTAAACGGGAAACAGGGAGCATGGCCCGCCCCGGGCCGAGCCAACCTGTGCTGCCCCCGCAACGGTAAGCGACATGCATCGCGAAGATCGCGATGCAAGATCGGTCCGAATGCCACTGCGCGTGTCGAGCGCGCGGGAAGGCGGACGCGATTCGTCGCCAGCCCGGATACCGGCCAAAGCGGGAGCGCGGCCGCTTCGCCTGTCGTGCGGATTACGCGCGGCAAGCGTCGCTCGGCCCGCTCATGACAAAGCGGCCTGCGGGGAGCGGGCCGCGTGCCGATCCCTAGGAAAACCATACGATGCCCACGCCCCTGGTACGCGCGACGCTCGTCGCGTTGGCCGGCCTGCCGCTTGCCGCACTTGCGCAGTCCGCGCCGGACGATTCCACGTCGCCCACTTCGTCTCATCCGTCCGCTTCTTCCGCTTCGTCATCATCCGCTTCCTTGCCCTCATCGTCGAGTGCGCCGCAGGCGGCCAAGATTGCCGCCCCGTCCAGAAGCGTCACCGGAGCGACCGAATCGGACGGCGTGCCGCTCACGCCGATCGTCGTCACCGCGCAGCGAGGCGCGCAGCCGCTCGCCGATGCCATCCCGCAGACGACGCGGTTCGATCGGCAGGACATTGAAGATTCGGCCGCCACCGATCTACCCGGCTTGCTCGCGCTTGCGCCGGGCGCGCAGATCGTTCGCAACGGCGGCCCCGGGTCGAACGCGACGCTGATGCTGCGTGGCGGATCCGCGACGCAGTCGCTCGTGTTGATCGATGGCGTGCGCGTCGACTCGGTGAGCCTCGGACAAGCGCAGATCGCACAAATTCCGCTTTCGCAGATCGATCACGTCGAAGTCGTGAACGGCGACGTCTCGGCGCTTTACGGCTCAGCAGCGATGGGCGGCGTCGTGCAAGTTTTCACGAAGGACGGCGGCGGCGACCATCCGCCGCGCTTCCATTTCTCGCTCGGCTACGGCAGCTATCACACGCAGACGCAGGCGCTCGGCGTCGACGGCGCATTGGACAAGGACGGCAAGACCACGTTCAGCGTCGAGTTGTCGCGCTACAAGACCGACGGCTTCTCGTCGATCGATCCCGCGCTCGCCCCCGCCGCGAATCCGAACGCGAACGGATATTTGAACGAGAGCCTCTCGGTGGCGCTGCGCCACAAGTTCAGCGAGAACTGGGACGCGGGCGTGCGCTTTTTTCAATCGGACGGCAACGACAGTTACGACAATGCATTCGGCGTACCGACCGATGTCAACAACCTCTACAGCAAGGTACGCCAGGCATCGGTGTTCGCGAACGGCAAGCTGACCGACTGGTGGACGACGCACTTTACCGTGGCCGAGGGCGACGATCGTTCCGTCGCCAAAACGAACGGCGTCTACAACAACCGCTTCGACACGAACAACCGCCAATACACGTGGCAGAACGATTTCAAATTCGCTCCCGCACAGAAGGTCCAGATCGGCTACGAGCGGCTCGAACAGAGCCTCGACTCCGATATCTTCGCCGCACCCGATCGCCACGTGAACTCGTTCTTCGCGGGCTATGCGGGCCGCTTCGGCGCAAGCCAGATTCAGGCCAACGTGCGGCGCGATCAGTACTCCGATTTCGGCGCCGCGAATACCTACTATCTCGGCTATGGGTTCGACGTCACGGAGCGGTGGAAAGTGACGGCAAGCTACTCAAGCGCATTTCGCGCGCCGAGCTTCGACGATCTATATTTCCCAGGCAGCGGCAATCCGTCGATCCGGCCCGAGCGCAGCCATTCCGTGGAGGCGGCGCTGCAGTACGCTTCGGACTCGCTGGGGGTGCTGCGGCTCACGGCGTTCGAAACCCGTTATACCGACTTGATCAACTACGTGTCGACGCAAGGCGGGCTCTTCTTCGTCGCTCAGAACGTCGGCCGCGCGAAAGTTCAGGGGCTCGAAGGCTCATGGAGCGGCCATGTCGGCAAGACCGATGTGCGCGCCGCGCTGACGGTGCAAAATCCCGTCGACGAGGACGCGGACACCGATCTCGTGAGGCGTGCGCGGCGCTTCGCGTCGCTTTCGGCGAATCGTTCGATCGGCGCCTGGCGCGTCGGCGGGGAATGGATCGTCAGCAGCGAGCGCAACGACAACGGCGTCAAGCTCGGCGGCTACGGCCTCGTCAACCTCTCGGCGCGCTATAACATCACGAAGGCGTGGTATGTCAGCGCGCGAATCGAGAACCTCTTCGACAAGAACTATGAGCTCGCTTATCCCTACAACACGCCAAGGCGCAGTGCGTTCATCACCGTCGGCTGGCAGCAGCAGTAGCGTATGCACGTAAGCCGCTCGGCCTCTCTCGCGCGCCCGGCCATGAGCGGCAAGCGCGCGGTCGCGATCTGGCTCGCGCTCGCCCTCGGCGCGAGCGCGATCTTCGTGGCGGCGCTGACGCTCGGCAGCGTCGAGATGACGCCGTGGCGCGCGCTCGCGGCGCTCGTCCATGCGCGCGGCGCCGGCCTCGATTCGAGCGCGGAGATCGTGCGCACGCTGCGGCTGCCTCGCGCGCTCGCCGGGTTCGCCTGCGGCGGATTGCTCGCGCTTGCCGGCGCGCTCCTGCAGGTGTTGCTGCGCAATCCGCTCGCCGACCCGTACGTGCTCGGCGTGTCGGGCGGCGCGGCCGCGTCCGCGGTGTTCGCGCTGCTCGCGGGCGCGGCATGGTGGACGGTCGATGCGGCGTCGTTCGCCGGCGCGCTGCTCTCGATCGCGCTCGTGCTCGGCCTCGCCAGGCGCGACCTTTGGCGCGGCGAGGCGCAGGAAGCTTCGCCACGGCTCCTCCTGACGGGCGTCGTGCTCGCGACGGGTTGGGGCGCGGTCGTCACGCTTCTCCTGACGCTCGCGCCCGACGAGCGCCTGCGCGGCATTCTGTTCTGGTTGACGGGCGATCTGAACGGTGCCGGCGCGCCGTGGCCGGCCGTGGCCGCGCTCCTGGTCGCCGTCGCCGTCAGCGTGCCGGTGGCACCGCAACTCAACGTGCTGTTGCGCGGCGAAGCGCTCGCGGCGGCACTCGGCGTGCCGGCGGCGCGGTTGCGGCTGCGCATCTATTTCGTCGCATCGCTCGCGGCCGCCGTGGCCGTGACGACGGCGGGCACGATCGGCTTCGTCGGCCTCGTCGTGCCGCATGCGCTGCGGCTTGCGTTCGGCAACGATCAACGCATGCTCGTGCCCGCTTCGGCGCTGGCGGGCGGTATCGTCGTGATGGGCGCGGATCTCGTCGCACGCACCGTCATCGCTCCCGCGCAGCTACCCGTCGGCGTGGTGACGGCGATGGTCGGCGTGCCGACCTTTCTCTGGATGCTCATGAGGAGACGCGCATGAGCGAGGAAGGGATGAACGGCGCGTTGTCGACTGAAGCGCTGGTATTGCGCGCGGGCGAGCGCCTGTTGCTCGACGGTCTGACCCAGACGTTCGGGACGGGCGAAATCTGGTGCGTTGCCGGGCCCAACGGCGCCGGCAAGACGACGCTGATCTCGACGCTCGCTGGATTCCTGCGGCCGGCCGCCGGGCACGTCGCGCTCGACGGCGAGCGCCTCGACAAGTGGCCATCGGCGCGGCTCGCGCGGCGTCGCGCATTGATGCCGCAAAGCACGCACGACGCGTTCAGCGCAAGCGTGCTCGATGTGGTTCTCCTGAATCGCTATCCGTATCTGAGCGGCTGGGGTTGGGAGGCCGAAAGCGATCGCGCGGCGGCCCACGCCGCGCTCGAAGCCCTCTCGCTCGGCGCGCTCGCGGCACGTGACGTGCGTTCGCTCTCGGGCGGCGAGCGCCAGCGCGTTTCGCTGGCCGCGGCACTGAGCCAGGATGCAGCGCTTCTGCTGCTCGACGAGCCGCTCGCCCATCTCGATTTGCATCATCAAATCGAATGCCTGACCACACTGGTCAGCTGGATGAAAGGTGCGCCGCGCACGATCGTGTTTTCATGTCACGATCTCAATCTCGCACGCCGCTTCGCCACGCATGCGCTGCTGATGGACGGCTCCGGCGCTGCTTACGCGGGGCCGGTGACGGACGTATTGACTCCCGGGCTCGCGAGTCGCGTGTTCGGCTACCCGCTCGTCCTGATCCGGCAGGACGGCTACGAAGCGCTGGTGCCGGCGCTTGCACACGATTGGTGACCTACCGCTACTGCATATGAACAGTCCACTCCCGCTGCCCGTCGTCGAACCGCTCGATCGCTCGTTGGAGGGCACGCTTTCACGGATCATCGACACGAAGACGAAACCGCCGGGCAGTCTCGGCATGCTCGAAGCGCTCGCGCGCCGGATCGGCATGATTCAGCAGACCGTGCAGCCGTCGATCCGGCGGCCCACGATGATCGTCTTCGCCGGCGATCACGGCATTGCGGAGGAGGGGGTGAGCCCCTATCCGCAGGCCGTCACGGTGCAGATGGTCGCCAATTTCCTCGCGGGCGGGGCAGCCATCAACGCCATCAGCGGCGTCACGGGATGCACGCTCGAAGTCGTCAATGCGGGCGTGGCGACGCCGCTCGGTACGCTGCCGGGACTCGTCGACGTTCCGATCGGCCCCGGCACGCGCAACTTCGCTCGTGAAGACGCGATGACGCGCGAGGAGGCCCTGGCCGCGCTGCTCGCGGGCGCGGCGCGCGTCGATCATCATGCGTCGCTCGGCACCAACGTGGTCGGCTTCGGGGAGATGGGAATCGCCAATACGTCGTCGGCGGCTTGTCTCATGAGCCGGCTCGTCGGCGTGCCGATCGACGAGTGCGTCGGTCGCGGCACGGGCCTCGACGACGCGGGGCTCACGCGCAAGCGCAATGTGCTTGCCGGGGCGCTCGCGCGTCGCCGCGATGCGATCGAACCGCTCGACGTGCTCGCCGCGTTCGGCGGATTCGAGATCGCGATGATGACAGGCGCCTATCTGGCGGCCGCGCGCGCGAAGATGACGATACTCGTCGACGGCTTCATCGCGTCCGCCGCGCTTGTCGTCGCGCACGCGCTCGCGCCCGCCGTCATCGACTATTGCGTGTTCGCTCATTTGTCGGACGAAGCCGGGCACCGGCGCATGCTCGACTATTTCGACGCGAAGCCGCTGCTCTCGCTCGGTATGCGACTCGGCGAAGGCACGGGGGCCGCGCTTGCGCTGCCGATCCTGCGCGCGGCCGTCGCTTTTCTGACCGAGATGGCGAGCTTCGAATCGGCCGGGGTCGCGACGCGCGGCGAACTCAGCGAGGACGCGGGTGCGCGCTCCGGCCGGTCGGACCCGTTGGGTGTATCCGGCGCATCAGGCACTGGGAGCCTCGGGCGATGAAAGGCGTGGGCGAACCGCCAGGGCGCGCGGATGCGCGCTTTGCCGATCCCCGCGTGGAGCTTCGCTATCTGTGCGCGGCGCTCGGCTATTTCACGCGCATACCCGTGCCGCGCGGGTTCGGCGGCGACGCGTCGGATCTCGCCGGGGCGATCCGGTATTTCCCGCTCGTCGGCGCCCTGGTCGGCGCCATCGGTGCCGTGACGTATCTTGTCGCGCTACGTGTCTTGCCGCCGTCGATCGCAGTGCTGCTTTCGATGGTCGTGACGCTCGCGGCAACTGGCGCTTTCCACGAGGACGGGCTCGCCGATTGCTGCGACGCGTTCGGCGGAGGCGCGACGCGCGAAGACGTCCTGCGGATCATGCGCGATTCGCGGATCGGCGCGTTTGGTGCAATTGGGCTCGTCGTCGCATTCGCGCTCAAGTGGCAAGCGCTCGTCGCGCTGCCGCCGCTCGTCGCGGCCTGGCTCATGATCGCGGCGCACGCCGCGAGCCGGGCGATGGCGGCGAGCTTTCTCGTGACGCTCGACTATGCGCGCCCCGAGGGCAAGGCCCAGCCCGTCGCCCAGCGGATGTCGCCGCGCGCCTACGGACTCGCCGCGGCGCTCGGGCTGCCTTGGCTTCTCTGGCCGGATTGGCGCGCCGGGTTGTTGGCGCTCGGCGTCGCGCTTGTGCTGCGCGTCGCGATCGCCCGGTACTTCACCAAGCGCTTGGCGGGATACACCGGCGATTGCCTCGGCTTCGCGCAGCAAATCTTCGAGCTGTCGATTTATCTCAGCGTGCTCGCATGGATCTCCTCCTGATTCGTCATCCCGCGACGGCCATCGACGCGGGCATCTGCTACGGCCGCAGCGACGTGCCGCTCGCCGGCGACGCGCGCGCGGCGTCGGATGCGCTTTTCGAGCGCTTGACCGGACTCGGGGCGCCGCCGCCGCAAACGCTCTGGACGAGCCCGCTGCGACGCTGCGCAAGCGTCGCGGCGTGGCTTGCACGCGATTGCGGGTGCGTCGCGCGGGCCGATCCGCGCTTGCAGGAAATCGACTTCGGCGCATGGGAGCGCATGCGCTGGGACACGATTGATCGCGCGGCCCTGGATGCATGGGCGGCCGATTTTGTCCATGCGCGTGTGCATGGGGGCGAGAGCGTCGCGCAGTTCGCGGCGCGCGTGGCGGCCTGGTTCGAGACAAGAGTGGCGCCGCCCGGCGCTTCGGGCGCTTCCGACGCTTGGCGTGGCTCCGGCGTAGCGGCTGCGCAAGCGCTTCCACGGTCGTCGGCCGCGCGCGTTTTGCCGGGGGCGCCCGGCTCCGCAGCCGCTGGATCATCCGTTTCCCCTGATTCATCCACTTCGGAGAGCCGGCTGCTTGTCGGGGCCCCCACTTCGCAAGGGTCTGCGTCTTCGATACCGCCGGCGAGCGGCGTCGAAGCGCCGACGGCCTACGTCGTCACTCATGCGGGCGTCATTCGGGTGCTCGCCTCGCTTACGCTCGACATCTCCCTCAAGGAACTGCAGGAGTGGCCGCTCGATCTCGCGGCCATTGTCTGGCTGCGCAAGGAAGGCGACGACGGCGGCTGGCGCCTCGTCCGATGGAACGCCTGAGCGCCCTGCGCCGTGCCCGTAGGGGATACCGTTCGGGGATAGGGCCGCGGTGGTTACTTCGGGCGGCGTGAACGCGCGATGTCGAGATCGCGGCAGAGCGCCGCGACACCGAGCGCCAAGCGCGGTCCGGGCCGGTCGATGAGGTCGGCGTCGAGGACGAAGAGGTTGCCGCGGGTGACGGCCTCCAATCGGGGCCAGGCGCGCCATATCGCGAACTCGGGCGCGCTCGCTTGGAGGAGGTCTTCTCGGGGGGCGCCCGAAGCGGCTGCGCTCGTCGAGGCGCCATAGGCGAACCCCTCGGAGGCACCCGTTTGCGTCGTTGCCGCGACCGGATCGGCCGTGACGATCGCCTCAGGGTTCGCGGCGATCACGGCTTCGGTCGAGACGGTCGGCACGAGCGGCGCGAGGCCGGCAAAGACGTTGCGGCCGCCGCAGAGGGCGATCGCATCGCTGACGAAATGCGTGCCGTTCAGCGTCATGAGCGGCCGGCTCCAGACCTGGTAGAACACGTTGACCGGGGGCCGGTCCGCATACTGCGCGCGCAGCTTTGCGATCTTTTCCCGGTATTCGCGCGCGGCGGTGTCGGCTGTCGGTGCGCTGCCGAGCAGCACGCCGAGCTTTTCGAGGTCCGTGGCGACGTCGTCGAGCTTGTGTGGTTCGCTGCGAAAGATCGCGATGCCGAGCGCGCGCAGCTTCGCCAGCTGCCGTTCATCGTTGCCATGCCGCCAGACGACGATGAGGTCCGGCTTCAACGCGACGATGCGCTCGAGATCGAGTGCAGTGTTGCTGCCGACGCGCGGCAGCCCTTTCGCGGCGGGCGGATAGTCGCTGTACGAGACGGCGCCGACGAGCTTCGCGCCACCGCCGGCCGCGTAGACGAGCTCGACCGTATGCGGCGCGAGCGCGATGACGCGCTGCGCGGGCGCCGCAAGCGTCACTGTGACGCCTGCGTCGTCGGTCACCGTAAGCGCGGCGTGCACGGTGAGCGAGGCGCCGAGCGCGAGCGTAGCGGCAAGACCGGCGGAGATCGTCCGAACGTAGGCGCGGGCCGGCAACGCCGCCCGTCGGCGTAGAGACGGCTTCATCGCGCGCCTGCCCCTTTGACTGCGACGGGCAGCCCCGCCACCATCAATGTCACGTGTTTCGCCAGGCTCGCGACGCGTTGGTTCAGCCGGCCGAGCTCGTCCACGTAACGGCGCGTGACCGAGCCGAGCGGCACGACTCCCAAGCCGATTTCGTTGCTGACGACGATGATCTTGCCTTGTGCGGCGGCGAGCGCGGCCTCGAACGCGTCGAGGTGCGCCGTCAGTGTCTCGGCCGCAAGCGCCCCCGGCTCGTGAAGCGGAGAGTCGGCCGGCGCGTTCGAGGCCGCGGTGTCGATCGGGCAGAGCAGGTTCGCGAGCCAGAGCGTCAGGCAATCGATGAGTACGCAATGATCGCCGCCGTCCGCGCCGCGCAACGCGCCGGCCAGATCCGCACCTGCTTCGACGAGTCCCCAATGCGCAGGCCGCCGCGCGCGGTGATGGGCGATGCGGGCGGCGAATTCGTCGTCGGCGCCGCAGGCCGTGGCGATGTAGGTGACGGGTCGCGCGCTTGCCACCGCAAGCTGCTCGGCGTACATGCTTTTGCCCGAGCGCGCGCCGCCGAGCACGAAGGTGATGTCCGGAATGGTGTTCATCGGCGGAATTGTATCGTTCGGCGCTGGGCGGTCGTCCCCACCGGGACTTCCTCCGGGAGCACGCAGAGCATGCTCCCTCCGGTCGTCCCCACCGGGACTTCCTCCGGGCGCACGCAGAGCATGCTCCCTCCGGTCGCCCCCACGGGGACTTCCTCCGGGAGCCCCCAAAGGGTGCTCCCTCCGGTCGCCCCCACGGGGACTTCCTCCGGGAGCCCCCAGAGGGTGCTCCCTCCGGTCGCTGTTTGGGGGGCGGGCGATTTGCCGATATTATCGTCAGCGCGATGCCTCTGATAAGTTGTGAGCGAAATGGCAAACCGGCCGCGCGACGCGGCCTTCTACCGGGAGACTCCATGACGGTAATCGTGGTAGCCAACCCCAAGGGCGGGGTCGGCAAGAGCACGCTATCGACCAATCTGGCGGGTTATTTCGCGGCGAGCGGCGAATGGGTCGCGCTCGCCGATCTCGATCGGCAGCAGTCCGCGCACGACTGGCTAGCCTTGCGGCCACAGGGTTTGCCGCCGATCGAAGCCTGGGAGGTCGATCCGGACCAGCCAGCCAGGCCGCCGAGAGGGCTCGAGCACGCCGTCGTCGATACGCCGGCCGGCCTGCGCGGAAACCGTCTCACCGCGGCGCTCGGGCTTGCCGACAAGGTCATCGTGCCGCTGCAGCCGTCACTGTTCGATATTCTTGCAACGCAGCATTTTCTCGAGCGCCTCGCCGAGGAGAAGGCAGTGCGCAAAGGCGCGATCGAGATCGGCGTAGTGGGAATGCGTGTCGACGCCCGCACGCGCTCGGCCGATCAGCTCCACCGCTTCGTGGAGGGCTTGAAGCTTCCGGTGCTCGGCTATTTGCGCGATACGCAGAACTACGTGCAGCTCGCCGCGCACGGCCTCACGCTGTGGGACGTCGCGAAAAGCCGTGTCGAGCGCGATCTCGAGCAATGGGAGCCGATTGCCGCCTGGGCCGCCAAGTCCAAATAGGCGAACGCGTCACCGGCTCCTCGGAGGCGAACCGTCAGGTCCAGTTTTGCACCGGCACGTGGCCGCGGCTGCCCTTCGCTTTGTTGTGCTCGTCGACGAAGACGAGCTTGGGCTCCCAGCCCGCTTCGAGCTCCGCTTCGTCGATCATCGCGAAGGCCGCGATGATGACGAGGTCGCCCAGTTGCGCGCGCCGCGCGGCCGAGCCGTTCAGCGAGATCATGCCGCTGCCGCGCTCGCCGCGGATCGCATAGGTGGAGAACCGCTCGCCGTTGTTGATGTTCCAGACGTCGATGCGCTCGTTCTCGACGATATTCGCCGCTTCGAGCAGATCCTCGTCGATCGCGCACGAGCCCTCGTAGTGCAGCTCGCAATGGGTGACGACGGCGCGGTGGATCTTCGATTTGAGCATATGGCGCTGCATGATCGTTTCCTCAGATCTCGAGATTGTCGATGAGGCGCGTCGCGCCCAGCTTGGCGGCGGTGAGCACGACGAGCGGTGCGTCCGTTTCGTGCGCGGCCGGCGCGACGAGGTCCGAGCGTTTGCGCACGGCGACGTAGTCAGGTTTCCAGCCGCGTGCGGCGAGGCTTGCCATCGCCTCGCGCTCGAGCTTGCCGAAATCGCGCTCGCCGGCCAGCACGGCCTCGCGCAAACGCGCGAGCGTGGCCGCCAACATCGGCGCTTCGGCGCGCTCGGTTTCGCTGAGAAAGCGGTTGCGCGAGCTCAGCGCGAGACCGTCCGCGTCGCGCACGGTCTCGGCGGCGATGATGTCCGTCTGCAGCGCGAACTGGTGGCACATCCGCCGCACGATCATCAACTGTTGGTAGTCCTTCTTGCCGAAGACCGCCACGCGCGGCTGCACGCAGGCCATCAGCTTCATCACGACCGTGCAGACGCCCGTGAAGAAGCCGGGACGGAACTCGCCCTCGAGGATATCGCCTAGGTCGTGCGGCGGGTGCACGCGGTACTCCTGCGGCTCGGGGTACATGTCGCGCTCGGTCGGGGCGAAGAGAACATAGACGTTCTCCTTCTCGAGCTTATCGATGTCGGCCTGGAGCGTGCGCGGATACTTGTCGAAGTCCTCGTTCGGGCCAAACTGCAGACGATTGACGAAGATGCTCGCGACGACCGGGTCGCCGTGCTGGCGCGCCAGCCGCATCAGCGACAGGTGACCCTCGTGCAAATTGCCCATCGTCGGCACGAACGCCGTACGGTTCTGGCCGCGCAACTGGTCGCGCAATTCCTGGATCGAGCTGATGACTTTCATGGAGACCGGGTTTTTCGCGCTGGCGCGAGGGGGTTCAGAGCGCGCCGATTGTAGTGGATTTACTCGTGGGTGGCACTCGATTGCACTCGACCGCGCTGGAACGCTGGAACGTGCCGCCGACCGGAAGCGCTGCGATCCGCACCGCCGTCAAGCAGGCAAGTAAGCGAGCCGCACGTAGATCGGAGCGAACGCTTCGGCCTGCGTGATCTCGATCAGCGATTCGCGCGAGAGCTCGAGCATGGCGATGAAGTTGACGACGACGACGGGCACGCCGCGCGACACGTCGAAGAGCTCAGAGAACTCCATGAAGCGCGCGTTTTGCAGCCGCCGCAGGATGAGACTCATGTGCTCGCGCACCGAAAGCTCTTCGCGCGAGATCTTATGGTGCTGCACGAGCTTGGCGCGCTTCAGCACGTCGGCCCAGGCGGCGCGCAAATCGTCCGTCGATACGTCGGGGAAGCGCGGCGCGATGCTTTGCTCGATATAGACCTCAGCGCGCAGAAAATCGCGCCCGAGCTGCGGCAGGCGATCGAGCTGCTGCGCCGCGAGCTTCATCCGCTCGTATTCGAGCAGGCGCCGGACCAGTTCGGCGCGCGGATCCTCGGCTTCATCGCCTGTATCGGCTTTCTTGACCGGCAGCAGCATGCGCGACTTGATCTCGATCAGCATCGCGGCCATGAGCAAGTACTCCGACGCGAGCTCGAGGTTCGACTTGCGCAGTTGCTCGACGTAGCCGAGGTATTGCGCAGTCACGTCGGCCATCGGAATGTCGAGAACGTTGAAGTTCTGCTTGCGGATCAGATACAGCAATAGGTCGAGCGGACCTTCGAACGTCTCGAGGAAGATTTCGAGCGCATCCGGCGGAATGTAGAGGTCCTGCGGCAGCTTGAAGAGCGGCTCGCCGTAAAGGCGCGCGAAAGCGACGCCGTCGACCGTGTCGGGCGTCGTATCGGTGGCTGGCGCGGTCAGCGCCGCTTGCGGCTCACGCGAGCGCTCGACCTCGTCCGCGGCGCTCACGCTCAGAAGTTCTGGTAGTAGACGTACGGCGTCTGCTTTACGCGGGAAGCTTGCTGATTGGCGCGCTCTTCCAGATCGACAGGCTGCTTGTCCCAAAGCAGCGCACGGCCGCGCCGCTGTTCCTCTTCGAGCGTGGGCCGCTGCTGTTTCAGTTCATTGAGAAACTTGGTGATATCCGATTGATACATGGCTCGACGATCGCGGAAAATGGGGAAGAGTCGAGATCGGGCGTACCCTCTCGATGAATCGAGATTTTAGCGCATGCGCGGCCAGCCGGAACAACGCGCGGCGAGCGCCGTCCAATCCCGGCGCGCGCCCGGCGCGCCGACAACGAAGGGAGGGCCCGTTTGCGGGACGCCGTAACCGATTCGCCGCGTGGCTCGCGCCGCGGACGCAGGCGCGCCGCGCCGGCCGCGGCGCTCGCGCTCGTCGTGCGGCCCTTGAGGCCCCTGCGACCCGTGCCGCCCGCGGGCCGCGTGCGCGGCTGGCTTCTCGCCGCCCTGGGCGGGCTGCTTCTCGCGCTATCGGCGCCGGCCGCCGCCCGATATCGCATCGACATCGATGCGCCGCGCTCGGTCCGCAAGCTGCTCGAGCAGCATCTCGATCTGGCGCGCTTCGCCAAGCGGGACGACGTCAGCGACGATCAATTCGAGTTCCTCATTACCGCCACGCCGCAACAAGTACGCGATCTCGTCGCGACCGACGGTTACTTCTCGCCCGTCGTGCGCACCGACGTGCGAACCGCGGGTGGCAAGCGAAACGTTACCGTGCACGTCGATCCGGGCCCGCGCACGACCGTTACCTCCGTCGAGCTCGCGTTCGAAGGGCCCGTTTCGACGGAGGCGCCCGCCCGCGAGAACGCGGTCCGTTTCGCCTTTTCGTTGCACGTCGGGGATCCGTTCACACAATCGGGTTGGAGCGAGGCGAAGGATGCGGCGTTGAAAGCGCTGCAGGCGCGACGCTATCTCGGCGCCAAGATCGCCCGTTCGGAGGCGCGCATCGACCCGCTGCGAAAGTCCGCGGCGCTTTCCGTGACATTCGCGAGCGGGCCGACCTTCACGCTCGGTCCGCTCGACGTTTCCGGCGTGCGCCGCTATCCGGGGTGGATCGTGACCAACGTGAACCCGCTGTCGGTCGGCGAGACCTACAACAGCGAACGCATCGCCGAGCTCCAGCGCCAGCTGCAAAACACGCCGTACTACGCGAGCGTGGCGATCGACATCGACAACGACGTTGACAAGCCGCACGATACGCCGGTCCATGTGAAAGTCAGCGAGTATCCGTATAACAGCGTGCGCACCGGCGTCGGCTATGCGACCGATACCGGCGCGCACATCCAGGGAGCCTACTCGTACTTGAACACGTTCGGCGCCGCCTGGCCGTTTTCGGTGCAAGGCCGGCTCGACCAGATCCAGCAGTACGGTCAGATCCAGCTCTCGATGCCGCCGGGCAAGCGCGGATGGGTCAACAGCGCGCTCGCCTCGTACACGACGACGAACGTCTCGGGCACGCGCATCTACAGCGCGCGCGCGGGCCTGCAGCGCACGCGCACGTCGCAGTTCATCGACTATGCCTATTCGATCGAGTACTACTCCGACCGGCTCGATCAGAATACGGCGGGCCCCACCACGAGCCATGCGCTCATGCCGCAATGGTCGTGGACGCGCCGACACGTCGACGACCCGCTCTTTCCGCGCTCGGGTAACCTGCTTCATGCGGAAGCCGGGTTCGCGATCAAGGGGCTGCTCTCCGATCAGACGTTCACGCGCGCCTATGCTCGCGGCGAGCAGTATCTGCCGATCGGCAAGCGCGATCTGATGGTGTTCCGAGCCGAGTTCGGCGGCGTCTTCACGACGGGCGGCTCGAGCGGCATTCCCGCCTCGCTGCTCTTTCGCGCGGGCGGCTCGAACTCGATCCGCGGCTACGGATTTCAGAGCATCGGCACGACCGTCGACGGCTCGGTCTTGCCGGCGAAATATCTGATGACGGGGACGGCCGAGTATCAGCATTGGTTCTCGCACGACTGGGGCGCAGCCGTGTTCTACGACATCGGCACCGCGACCGATACGTGGCACGACAAGACGTTCTATCCGGGCGTCGGCGTCGGCGCGCGCTGGCGCAGCCCGGTCGGGCCGATCAACGTCGATCTCGCCTACGGCATCCGCAACCGGAGCGTGCGGCCGTACCTGACGCTTGGCATCGCTTTCTAAGTTCCCACGGAGTATGACGAACGAATCGCCGCCCCCGCCATCCGCCGCCCCGAAGCCGCCCGCTCCGCCTTCGCCTCCCGGCGGCGCCGCGCCACCTGGGCCGCCCGAGCGGCCTGAACCGCCGCGGCGGCGTCGGCATCGCGCCTTGCGCGCGGCGCTTTGGACGGCCGGCGCTCTCGTGGTTCTCGTCGCGTTCGCCGGGTTCGCGCTCTACGGTGCGCTGACGACCGAGCGAGGTACCCGGCTCGCCTGGCAAGCGGCAGTCGCGGTCTCGGGCGGCCGCTTGTCGGGCACGCTGATCGGCGGCACCCTCGCGACGGGCGTGCAGCTTGCCGATGTCCGTTGGCGCAACGGAGCGACGACGGCAGCCGAGGCGCCAGCACCAGCGGCGTCGAGCGCATCGGGGCCGGCGGCAGGCGCCACAGATATCCGCATCGATCACCTGACGGGGCGCTGGGCGCTCACGCACTCGCCGTGGCGCTTCACCCTCGAAGAACTGAGCGCCGGAACGATCGACGCGCAGCTCGCGCCGTCCGGCCGCCATGCGCCGCTCAGGCTGCCGACGAACCTGAGGCTGCCGCTCGAGGTCCAGATCCGATCGGTCGCCGTCGACAGGCTGCGCCTTCGGAACGGCGCGAGCACGGAGGAGTACGATCGATTGAGGCTGCATGGGCGCAGCGACGGGCGCCATCATGCGCTGTCGCTCGACGGGATCGACACGCCCTACGGCGCAGTCACCGCGGAGCTGTCGCTCGACGGCGTTCGGCCCTTCGCGCTCGCGGGCGACGTCGGCTATGCCGGCAAGGTCGACAAAGAGGCGGTGCGGGCGAGCGCGCATCTGTCGGGCACGCTCGAAGCGCTCGCCGCCGATGTCGCCGCGAGCGGCTTCAAGCTGTCGGGCCAAGCGCACGTCGAAGCGGAGCCGTTCGCTGCCGTTCCGCTCAAGCGCGTCGCGCTCTCGTTCGCCCATATCAATCCGCAGGTTTTCAGCGCGGGCGCGCCGTTCGCCGACTTGTCGATCGAGGCGCGGCTTGCGCCCGTCGCCGGCTCGAGCGGCGCCTCGCTCGTCGTCGCGGGACCGCTTTCCATCGTCAACGCCGCGCCTGGGGCGATCGACGCCAGGTTATTGCCGCTGATCGACGCCCGTGCCGACGTCCGGTTCGACGCGAACACCGAGCGCATCGACAACCTGCGCGTGAGGCTCGTGCCGGGCGCGACGCTCACGGGCGGCGGCGTGCTGCACCGGGGAAAAGGTCGTCTGGACCTGCATGCGACGGGGCTCGACGTCAATACGCTCACGCCCTATGTGCGGCCCACCGCGTTCGACGGTCCGATCGGCATCTCGCTCGACGGCGGGGCGCAGTCGGTCGATTTCGATCTGACCGACGAGCACGCGCGGCTCGGCGCGCGCGCCAAGGTGACGCTCGACCGAACGCGGATCGCGCTGCAGGGCGTGCGCGTGAGCGCAGGGGCCGGCCGTGTCGAGCTCGACGGCACGCTCGCGCGCGATGTACGCGAAGGCTACGACCTGCGCGCTAAGCTCAGCGATTTCGATCCGCGTTTGCTGATGGCTTCTGCGGGCACGGCGAAGGCGCGTTCGCCCGCAGGCGGTGCGAAGGTTCCCGCAACGACGACCCACAGCGCCGCGGCGAGATCACCCAAGAAGCTACCGAAGTTGCCGGAGGCCCGCGTGACGGCGACGCTGGCGGCGACGGGCGCGCTCGCGCCGGCGTTCGCGACGAAGCTGCGCTTCGAGCTCGGCGACAGCGTCTACGACGGCTTCCCGTTCACGGGCTCGGGGACGGTGCAACTCGTCGGCAAGCGGCTGCTGCCGAGCGACGCGGCGCTTTCGATCGCGGGCAACGACGTCGAGCTGCACGGCAGCTTCGGCGGCCGCGGCGACCGGTTGCGCTTTCACGTCGCGGCGCCGAGGCTCGATCGGCTCGGATTCGGCCTGGCCGGCACGATCGTGGCCGACGGCGATCTGACGGGCACATTGGCCCATCCCGATGCGACGCTGACGTACGACGCCAAAGACGTCGCGTTCGGAGAGAACCGTGTCGGGGCGGCGACGGGCCGCGCGTTGATTCGCGACGGCGCGAATGGGGCGCTCGAATTCTCGACGGATGCGCGCGACATCCATACCAATGCGGGCGACTTCACGAGCCTGTCGGCCCATGCGAGCGGCACGCGCGCGAAGCACACGTTCGATGTCGCGGGCAAAGGCACGGTGCGCGGCCGGCCCGTCGACCTGACGCTGGCCGCCTCGGGCGGCTTGAAGGAGACGCCCGGCGGTCCGCGCTGGGACGGCACGGTGACGCGCCTGGCGAACCGCGGCATGCCGTCGCTCGAGCTGCAATCGCCGCTGGCGGTAACGGCGTCGCGCGAGCTCATCACGCTCGGCGCAACGCGGCTCGCGCTCGAAGGAGCGCGCTTCGACCTGAAGTCGTTCGCGTACGATCATGGGGCGCTCAGCTCGGCCGGCTCCGCTACCAACCTGTCGATCGGCCGTCTGCTCGCCGTGCGCGAGGAACTGACCGGTACGCCGTCGCGCGTGAGAAGCGATCTCGTGCTCGCGGGCGATTGGGACTTCTCGGTCGGCCGCGCCGCGCGCGGATATGCGCGTATCGATCGCGTCAGCGGCGACCTATCGGTCGATACGGGGCGCGGCGGGCTCGTGCCGCTCGGGATCACGGCGCTCGGCGCCCGCGTGGAAGCGAGCGGCGGCACACGGATCACGGCGACGCTGCACGCCGCGGCGAGCCGGCTCGGCAAGGCCGATGCCAATGCGAGCGTGCCGCTCGCTCCGGACGCGGCGCGCGGCGGCTTGCTCAGTGTCAGCGCCGATGCGCCGCTTGCCGGCGCAGTGACGGCCGACGTCCCGTCGCTGAAAACGACGGGCGGCCTCATCGGCCCGAGCTACCTGCTCGACGGCCATCTCGCGCTCGCATTGACGCTGGCCGGCACCGCGGCGAAACCGGCCGTATCGGGCTCGCTGACAGGCGACGGCCTTTCGGCGACATGGGTGGACCAGGGCGTACAACTGAAGGATGGCGTGGTGCGCGTGGCACTGTCGAACAATCTCGTCGAATTTCGGCAGGTCGAGTTCCACGGCGGCAAGGGCACCTTGCGCGCGACGGGGCGCATCGGGCTCGATCGCACCGAGCCCGATCTGACAGCGCAAATCCTCGCGGACAAGCTCGAGCTGTTCGCCGCGCCCGATCGACAGCTCTCG
The DNA here is from genome assembly GCF_003028655.1 of Trinickia symbiotica. Taxonomy (GTDB): domain Bacteria; phylum Pseudomonadota; class Gammaproteobacteria; order Burkholderiales; family Burkholderiaceae; genus Trinickia; species Trinickia symbiotica_A. The sequence continues at coordinate 228,635 of NZ_PYUC01000008.1, read as the reverse complement.
CTCTCGGGCAGCGCGACGGTCGCCAATGGCGGCCCCGAAGGCGGGATGGACATCAACGGCAAATTCACGGTGGATCGTGCGCGCTTCGATATGCCCGAGCGGCCGGCGCCGAAGCTGTCGGACGATGTCGTGATCGTGCGCGACAACGGAGGCCGGCCGAGCGGCGGCAATGCGACGCAAGCGTCGTCCGACACGACGCAATCGATGAACAAGCCGGTCGGCCGTTTCGCGCCGCGCGCCAACATCGATATCGATCTGGGCTCCGATTTCCGCTTCCGTGGCCAGGGCGCCGATCTCGGCCTGCGCGGGATGGTGACACTGATGTCGGCGCCGTTGAAGCCGCTACGGGCGATCGGCAACGTGCGCGTGACCGAAGGCTCGACCTACACGACGTTCGGCCGGAAGCTCGCGATCGAGAACGGGTTCTTCACGTTCAATGGCCCCGTGGCGAATCCCGGCATCAACATCCTGGCGATGCGGCGCAACCAGGACGTCGAAGCCGGGGTACAGGTCACCGGCACAGTCGGCGCGCCAGTCGCCAAGCTCGTCTCCGAGCCGAACGTGCCGGACGACGAAAAGCTCTCATGGCTACTGTTCGGCCATGGGACCGATCAGGGCAACAACCTCGGCCAGCAAAGCACGATGACGACGGCGCTCGCGCTGCTCGGCAGCGCGACGGGCAAGCGCGTCGCGCAAACGGTCGGGCTCGACGAGGTCTCGGTGGGCCGCAGCGAAGTGGGCCTGACCGACCCACAGGTCGTGATGCTCTCGAAGGCGATCACCGAGCGGCTCGTGCTCGGCTACGAGCAGGGGCTGCAGTCAGCCAGCAATGCCTTTAAGGCGACCGTGAATCTGTCGCGCTTCTGGTCCGTTTCCGCTTACGGCGGTACGTTCCAGGGCCTCGACATCAGCTTCAGCCGCCGTTTCGATGGCTTCTGGTCGCGCTAGGCCCGTAAGCAGGGCGAGCATGCCTTAACGCACGCGCATGCCCGGCCGCGCGCCGCTGTGCGGCTCGAGGATGTAAAGGCCCGGCTCGGCTTTTTCGTCGGCAGCGGAGGCCGCGAGCACCATCCCTTCGGAGACGCCGAACTTCATCTTGCGCGGGGCGAGGTTCGCGACCATCACCGTCAGCTTGCCGACGAGATCTTCGGGGCGATAGGCCGACTTGATGCCCGAGAAGACATTGCGCGTCTTCGCCTCGCCTACGTCGAGCGTGAGCTGGAGCAGCTTGTCGGAGCCTTCCACGGCCTTGCAATCGACGATGAGCGCCACGCGCAGATCGATCTTGGCGAAATCGTCGATGCCGATGACGCCGTCCGCGTTCGCGTTCGCGACGGTCACCTCGGCCTTGGCGCCTTTCGCGCCCTTTCCGTTGGCCTGCTGACCCTTGCCGGCCTCCGCGGGCTGAGCGTTTTGCTCAGCGGGTGCGCCGCTCGCGGGCTGCAGGCTTTGGCGATTGGCCGCGACGAGCGCTTCGATCTGCTTCGCGTCGACGCGCGTCATCAGATGCTTGTAGGCATTGATCGGCCGTTCGGACGAGAGCGGCCGAGCGGCGTCCGCCCAGACGAGCGGCGCGACGCCGAGGAACGCTTCAACGTTCTCGGCGAGCACCGGCAGCACGGGTTTCAGTGCGATCGAGAGCAGGCGGAACGCTTCGATGCTGACGCTCACCGTCTCGTGCAACGCGACGGCGTTGGCCGGGTCTTTCGCCTGATCCCAGGGCTTGGCTGTGTCGACATAGGTATTGACGGCATCCGCCAGCTCCATCGTCTGGCGGATGGCGCGGCTGTACTCGCGCGCTTCGTAATGCGCGGCGATCTGCGGCAGGGCCGCGCGCAACGTATCGAGCAGCGGATGGCGCATCGCGCTGTCCTGCACGCGTCCGTCGAACCGCTTCGTCAAGAAGCCGGCCGCGCGGCTCGCGATGTTGACGTACTTGCCGACGATGTCGCTATTCACGCGCGCCTGGAAGTCCTCGAGGTTGAGGTCGATGTCTTCCATCGTCGAGTTCAGCTTGGCGGCGAGGTAGTAGCGCAGCCATTCAGGGTTGAGGCCCGTTTCCACGTAGCTCGACGCGGTGATGAAGGTGCCGCGCGACTTCGACATCTTCGCGCCGTCGACGGTCAGGAAACCGTGCGCGAAGACGTTCGTCGGCGTGCGGTGCCCCGAGAATTCGAGCATCGCGGGCCAAAAGAGCGTATGAAAATAGAGGATGTCCTTGCCGATGAAGTGATACTGCTCGGCGTCGGAGCCTTTGCGGATCCAGCTCTCGAAGTCGAGACCCTTGCGCGCGGCCAGGTTCTTGAAGCTCGCGTAATAGCCGACCGGCGCGTCCAGCCAGACGTAGAAATACTTGCCCGCCGCCCCGGGGATCTCGAAGCCGAAATAGGGCGCGTCGCGCGAGATGTCCCAGTCGGCGAGCTTGGCCTCGCCCGCCTCGCCGAGCCACTCCCTCATCTTGTTCGTGGCCTCGGGCTGCGCGAGGCCGCTGACCCATCCGCGCAGGAACGCTTCGCAGCGCGGATCGGAAAGCCGGAAGAAGTAATGCGTCGACGTCCTGCGCACCGGCGTCGCGCCCGAGACGACCGAGTACGGGTTGATCAGGTCCGTCGGCTGATAGGTCGAGCCGCAGACTTCGCAACTGTCGCCGTACTGGTCCTTGGCGCCGCACTTCGGGCACTCGCCTTTGATGAAGCGGTCCGGCAGGAACATTTCCTTGACGGGGTCGTACGCCTGCTCGATCTCGCGCGCATCGATGAACCCTGCCTCCTTCAGCGCGAGGTAGATCGACTCGGATAGCTCGCGGTTCTCTTCCGACTCGGTCGAGTAGTAGTTGTCATACGAGATGTGAAAGCTCGCGAAGTCACGCTGGTGCTCGCGCGCCACGCGCTCGATCAGCGCGGCGGGCGTGATGCCCTCCTTTTCGGCGGACAGCATGATCGGCGTGCCATGGGCATCGTCGGCGCAGACGTAGTAGACCTCGTGTCCGTGCATTCGCAGCGCGCGCACCCAGATATCGGTCTGGACGTGCTCGACCATGTGGCCGAGGTGGATCTGTCCGTTCGCGTAAGGCAAGGCGGACGTGACGAGAATCCGGCGGCGCGGTGCGTCGGTGCTGGCGGCGAATGGGGCGTGCGATGTCATCTGCGTTTCGGGACGGACTGCGGGTGCAAGGGGAAGCAGCGATTTTAACAGGCGGGGCACGCTTCATCGTGCCGGGGGCCCAGGGCGGGCGATTCGGGCGCCACGGACGAGGCAAAAGGCACGGGGCAAAAAAAAAACCGGGGCAATCGCCCCGGAGCAACAACGACAAGAGGAGAATGGTGACGCGGCTGGCTCGCGCCAACCACGTACCAATTCTAGTGACAGCGAATCGCTCGGCGAGTTCGAAATTTTTTTCGATTCGTTTACCGGGAGATTCTGGGCGGCTTCCGAGCCCGTCCGACGGGGCTCCCGGCCGGTTTTGGAAGCGTGCCCCGCCGGGTCCGCTCGTTAATCCTTACTGATAACGCGGTTGTTGACCGGGCTGAGCCGTCGCACGCAAATAGATTTCGACGCGGCGATTTTGGGCGCGGCCGGCGTCCGTATTGTTGTCGGCGACCGGATTGTTCTCGCCGTAGCCCTGCGCGGCCAGGCGGTTGGGCGAAACGCCGTGCCCGGTCAGATAACTGGCCACGCTCTGGGCGCGATTCACCGAAAGCGTCTGGTTGTACTGAGGGCTGCCCGTGCTGTCGGTATATCCGCGAACTTCGGCGACCAGCTCGGGATGCTGTTGCATCTGCGTCGACAGCTCGTTCAGCGTCGGGTAGAGCGCCGGGTTGATCTGGTAGCTGTTCGTCGCGAACGTCACGTTGCTCGGAATGTTCAGCTTGAGCGAGCCGTCCGGCTGCTCGCTGACCTGCGTGCCCGTTCCCCTCGACGCCCCCGAGAGTCGGTTGCGGATCGCATCCCACTTATAGCCCGTGATGCCGCCGAGCAGCGCACCGGCGCCGGCGCCGATCGCCGCCCCCTTGCCGCCGCCCGCCAGCGCGCCGATGACGGCGCCCACGCCGGCGCCGGCGCCCGTGCCGTAGGCGGCGTTCGTCTGGTCTTGCGTCGCGCAGCCTGCCACGAGCGCGCCGGCCACCGTCAACACTGCCAGGCGGGTCACTGTTTTAGCTTGCATTTTTTAGGTCCTCTCATAAAAACGTGTCGGAACGGCGTAACCGTGCCGCGCGCGAGCGTCAGCCGACGCCTGCGGCGCGAACCACTACAATAGCGTTTATGCGGCCTGATGCGGCCCCACGGTGTGCCGACGCGAAGGTGCCCCTCGGGCCTCGTTTTGGCAATGGCACGCAACATTTTTTTTCAATTTTCCGCTTAACGGCGAGCGGGGCGCCGGTCGCTCGCAATGCGAGCGCTGTCCATCCGTCCGTTCGCCGCAAGCCGTTTCCTTTCCGGAGTCGTCTCAATGAGCATTGATCGGGCCTTGGTCGACGCTGCCCTCGCGGCCGTCACGGACCCCAACACGGGCCGCCCGTTCTCGGCAGCGAAAGGCGTCAGGAACGTCACGATAGACGGCACGACGGTGCGTGCCGAAGTCGTCCTCGGCTACCCCGCCAAAACGCGGCACGAGGCGCTGCGCGCGCTCGTCGAGGGCGAGTTGCGCAAAGTGCCCGGCGTCGAGCGGGCCGAGATCGCGATCTCGCAGTCGATCGTCGCCCATGCCGTGCAGCGCGGCGTCAAGCTGCTGCCGAACGTCAAGAACATCGTCGCCGTGGCCTCGGGCAAGGGCGGCGTCGGCAAGAGCACGACGGCCGTCAACCTGGCGCTCGCGCTCGCGAGCGAAGGCGCGTCGGTGGGCGTGCTCGACGCCGACATCTACGGGCCGTCGATCCCGACGATGCTCGGCATTCATGACCGGCCCGACTCGCCGGACGGCCAGTCGATGAATCCGCTCGAAGGCCACGGGGTGCAGGCGAACTCGATCGGTTTTCTCGTCGAGCAGGACAACCCGATGGTCTGGCGCGGTCCGATGGTGACCTCGGCGCTCGAGCAGCTCCTCAGGCAGACGAACTGGCGCGAGCTCGACTATCTGATCGTCGACATGCCGCCCGGCACCGGCGATATCCAGCTCACGCTCGCGCAGCGCGTGCCCGTGACCGGGGCCGTCATCGTGACGACGCCGCAAGACATCGCGCTCATCGATGCGAAGAAGGGCTTGAAGATGTTCGAGAAGGTCGGCGTGCCGATTCTTGGCATCGTCGAGAATATGAGCATTCATATCTGCTCGAATTGCGGTCACGCCGAGCACATCTTCGGCGCGGGCGGCGCCGAGCGGATGGCGGGCGACTACGGCGTCGAGCTGCTCGGCAGCCTGCCGCTCGATATCGCGATCCGCGAGCAGGCGGACAGCGGGCGGCCGACCGTCGTCGCTCAGCCCGACGGGCGCGTGGCCGAGATCTATCGCGAGATTGCGCGCAAGGTTGCGATCCATATCGCCGAGCGCGCGCGCGACATGACGTCGAAGTTCCCGAGCATCGTCGTGCAGAACACCTGAGCGCGGTTGCGCCCCGGCCGTTCGGACATGCCGCGCGCGTACGCCGCGCGTCGCGGTATCATGTCGCCTTCGCTTGAGTCCGGCATGGCGGTGCCCGCATGAGGCGTGAAGGGTACGCGGCCGGCGTGAGGATCGCATGAGAGAACGAACCGACGGGCGGTGCGCGCATGCGCTGAGCGTCCTCGCCTGTATCGGCCTGCTGGGCCTGATGGGCGCGACGCTCGCCGGCTGCACCGCTTTTTTCGGACCCCACGAAAAGCGCGCGAACGCGCAACTGCTCCCGACCGTCGGCAACACGGCGCGCGGCTCCGTCACGTTCATCGAGCGCTCGGATGGCGTCCAGGTCACCTATAACCTGACCGGCCTGCCGGCCAACAGCGATCATGCGCTGCAAGTGCACGAGCGCGGCGACTGCAACGCGGCGGACGGTTCGAGCGCGGGCGCCGTCTTCGCGCCGGCGGCATCGCGGCTCCGGGCGGGCGTGCGCGTGGAGGGTGATCTCGGCAACATCCATGCGGATGCCACGGGCGTGGCAACGGGCTTCATCGTCGCCCCCGATCTGGCGCTCGACGGCGTGCGCTCGGTGATCGGCCGTTCCGTGCTGATCCACCGCGAACCGGACGATCCGGCGTTCCCCGATCACAGCGTCGGTCCGGCGCTTGCCTGCGGCACGATCCGCTAGCGGGCGCGGCGGCGAACGACGAGCGGCGGACGCCGCGAGGCGATTGAAACCAGCGAGCAGTGAAAGGCAGGCTCCGAGGCTAACGACACCTTTATGACAATCAAATCCGACAAGTGGATTCGGCGCATGGCCGAAGAGCACAAGATGATCGAGCCGTTCACGGCCGATCAGGTGCGCACGGCCGAGGACGGCCGCAGGATCGTGAGCTACGGCACGTCGAGCTACGGGTACGACATTCGCTGCGCGGACGAATTCAAGATCTTCACGAACATCAACACGACGATCGTCGACCCGAAGAACTTCGACGAAAAATCGTTCGTCGATTTCAAGGGCGACGTCTGCATCATTCCGCCGAACTCGTTCGCGCTCGCGCGCACGGTCGAGTACTTCCGGATTCCGCGCAACGTGTTGACGGTGTGTCTCGGCAAGTCCACGTATGCGCGTTGCGGAATCATTGTCAACGTAACGCCGTTCGAGCCCGAGTGGGAAGGCTATGTGACGCTCGAGTTCTCGAACACGACGCCGCTGCCGGCGAAGATCTACGCGAACGAGGGTGTCGCACAGGTGCTCTTTTTCGAGAGCGACGAGGTGTGCGAGGTCTCGTACGCGGACCGCGGCGGCAAGTACCAGGGCCAGCACGGCGTCACGCTGCCGAAGACGTGACGCGTCGTCCGTCATACTGTTGACGCATAGCGGCGAGAAGCTGTCAGGTTGTTCGAGCGACCGCTCGGCACGGAGCTGAAACCGGGCCGGCGGTCCTTGTTTTTGGAGATGCTTCATGAAGTTTCGTTTCCCCGTCGTCATCATCGACGAAGACTTTCGCTCCGAGAACATCTCGGGTTCCGGCATCCGGGCGCTCGCCGAGGCGATCCAGGGCGAGGGTGTCGAGGTGCTGGGGCTGACGAGCTATGGTGACCTCACCTCGTTCGCGCAGCAGTCGAGCCGCGCGTCGTGCTTCATCCTGTCGCTCGACGACGACGAGCTCATGCTCGGCGAGACCGGACCTGACGGCGAGCTGCCCGAGCTTGCGACGGCGATCATCGAGCTGCGCGCGTTCGTGACCGAAGTGCGGCGCCGCAACGCGGATATCCCGATCTTCCTTTACGGCGAGACGCGCACCTCGCGCCACCTGCCGAACGACATCCTGCGCGAGCTGCACGGCTTCATTCACATGTTCGAGGACACGCCCGAGTTCGTCGCGCGCCATATCGTGCGCGAAGCGAAGGTCTACCTCGATTCGCTTGCGCCGCCGTTCTTCAAGGAGCTCGTCAAATACGCGGACGAAGGCTCGTACTCGTGGCACTGCCCGGGCCACTCGGGCGGTGTCGCGTTCCTGAAGAGCCCGCTCGGCCAAATGTTCCACCAGTTCTTCGGCGAGAACATGCTGCGCGCCGACGTCTGCAACGCCGTCGACGAGCTGGGGCAGCTGCTCGATCATATCGGCCCCGTGGCGGCGTCCGAGCGCAACGCTGCGCGGATCTTCAGCGCGGATCATCTCTTTTTCGTGACGAACGGCACGTCGACGTCGAACAAGATCGTCTGGCACGCGACGGTGGCGCCGGGCGACATCGTCGTCGTCGATCGCAACTGTCACAAGTCGATCCTCCATGCGATCACGATGACGGGCGCGATTCCCGTGTTCCTCACGCCGACGCGCAACAACTTCGGCATCATCGGGCCGATTCCGCTCGACGAGTTCAGGCCCGAGAACATCCGCAAGAAGATTCAGGCGAATCCGTTCGCGCGCGAGGCGCTCGAGAAGAACCCGCGCCTGAAGCCGAGGATCCTCACGATCACGCAAAGCACCTACGACGGCGTCGTCTACAACGTCGAGATGATCAAGGAACTGCTCGGCGACTTCCTCGATACGCTGCACTTCGACGAGGCCTGGTTGCCGCACGCCGAATTCCATCCGTTCTACAAGGACATGCACGCGATCGGCGCGGGACGCCCGCGCACGGGCGCGCTCGTCTTCGCGACGCACTCGACGCACAAGCTGCTCGCCGGCATCTCGCAGGCTTCGCAGATCGTCGTGCAGGACTCGGCCGACGGTGCCTTCGATCGCCACCGCTTCAACGAGGCGTATCTGATGCATACGTCGACGAGCCCGCAATACGCGATCATCGCCTCGTGCGACGTGGCCGCCGCAATGATGGAGCCGCCGGGCGGCACGGCGCTCGTCGAGGAGTCGATCGCCGAGGCGCTCGACTTCCGGCGCGCGATGCGCAAGGTCGATGCCGAGTACGGCGACGATTGGTTCTTCCAGGTGTGGGGACCGGAGGCGCTCGCCGAGGAGGGGATCGGCTCGCGCGAGGACTGGGTGCTTCGCGCAAACGATCCGTGGCATGGTTTCGGGCCGCTCGCCGAGGGCTTCAACATGCTCGATCCGATCAAGGCGACGATCGTGACGCCGGGCCTCGATCTGGCGGGCGATTTCGGCGAGACGGGCATTCCGGCCGCGATCGTGACGAGGTATCTGGCCGAGCACGGCATCATCGTCGAGAAGACGGGCCTTTACTCGTTCTTCATCATGTTCACGATCGGCATCACGAAGGGCCGCTGGAACTCGATGGTGACGGAGCTGCAGCAGTTCAAGGACGACTACGACGGCAACCAGCCGCTCTGGCGCGTGCTGCCCGAATTCGTCGCGCAGCATCCTGCTTACGAGCGCATGGGGCTGCGCGATCTGTGTCAGGCGATTCACAGCGTCTACCGCGCAAACGACATCGCGCGGCTCACGACCGAGATGTATCTCTCGAACATGGAGCCGGCGATGAAGCCGTCCGATGCGTTCGCGAAGCTCGCGCATCGCGAGATCGACCGCGTGCCGATCGACGAGCTCGAAGGGCGCGTCACCAGCGTGTTGCTGACGCCTTATCCGCCCGGCATTCCGCTTTTGATTCCGGGCGAGCGCTTCAACAAGACGATCGTCAGCTACTTGAAGTTCGCGCGCGATTTCAACGAGCGCTTCCCCGGGTTTTCGACCGATATTCACGGGCTCGTTGCCGAACCGGTCAACGGTCGCTTCGAGTATTTCGTCGATTGCGTGCGTACGTGACCATGAGTGTTGCCGACCGGAGTTTCGGCCGCGCACTGTTGACAGTTGCCGCGGCCGTCGCCGTTCTTTACGGCGCTGCCATACCCACCCTCGGGCGCGCGGAAGCCGCGCCCGCGGACCCGATCGACACGGCGATGCGCGCTTGCCTCGCACGAGCCGATCGTTCGACGCCCGCGGGCCAGGCGCAATGCATGGACGCGGCGCGCGCTTCGTGGGAGGCGGCGATCGATTCCGCTTACCGGTCGATTATCGCCAATGCGCCGGACAAGGCGCGGCGCGGATGGCAGGAGAGCCAGAAGCGGTGGCTGGCTTGGCGCGAGCAGGAGACGCCGCTCGTGCATGCCGTGTTCGCCACGACAGATGGCTCGTCGTACCTGATCGCCGAAGCGAACGTGCTGTTGCAGCCCGTGCGCGATCGTGCGTTGCAGCTGCGGCGGGCGGCGGCGCAGTTTCAGGCGCAGGCGACGGGCGTGGCGGCCAGTGCTTCCGATCCCAAGTCGGAGAAGAAGTCTTCGCGTATGCGGTCTTGCGCGGCCGATGCTGCGTGCGAGCATGCGCTATTCGATCTCAATCGCTACGTGCATCGGCTCCGCGTGAAGCTGCCGGCGCAGTCGCGCACGGTACTCACGCGCGCGCAACGCGGCTGGCGCAGCTATTTCGATGCGACCGCGGGGCTCGGGTCGGAAACCGACCGCGTCGATCTAATCGGCGGGCGCGTCGCGACGTTCAAGCGGTTGTCGGATACGGTGGGGGGCGATTGAGGAGAAGCTGTTGCCAGTAGCCATCTCTCAAACACTGTGTCTGAATTCGTGCTGCAAATCTGGGCTACTGGCTCTTCGCCCAGACTTGCTAGTCAGCGATTGGCGCTCGAGAATCTCTTCTGTTGCTGCCTAATCTCGTCCCTATCGGGGAAAGTGCAAGTCGCTTGGCCGTATTCCTGCAGGCAGCGTAAGCCGACGGTCCGGAACGTTAACCTCGGAGTTCGGCCAGTGTGACCAGACCACGTCCGAACTTTTATCCAGCGTTACGGCTGTCCATGTCCCAGAGCTACCTTGCCGCGGAGCGCTAAGGTGCGGCGGCAGGTGAGGTGGCTGTACGCCGGCAGTTGGCCCAACCGCGACTGGATTTCTCCCAAGCGTCAAGCTGCTCGTATCGATTTTGCTGAAATCGAAGTTCGGTATTTCCGCTTCCGGCGGTAGCACGGCGATACCCTGACGAGAAGTGGCGAGGACCAAACCGCCATCTTTCATTTTCATGATTGTGGCTAGGCCTAACCGAGGATCGTAAAATTTTTCCTGGAACCGATCTCCGTTCCAAATCCGATCATGCGTCTGGTTGTTGTTATCGATCCAATGCTGCTCTGCCAATGGTGAATTGATGTCGGCAGAGGCATGGATCTCCTCGTAATACTTTCCATCTGGACGGACGATTTTTACGTGCAATCGACCCGCTGAATCAACGAATTGTTCTTGACTATTTGATGGGCGTATTTGTCTCACGTCGAATTCAATCAAATGTCCGAATTTGTCCCATGTCGCGGACTCCTTGAGGGTCCCGTCTGGATTGTAATTGAATACTGTTGCGCTGCCGTCCGCATTGAACATCCCGCGTACAGCATCTCGATTAAATTCCCCGTAGTTGGGTTGCATAATTTCTCCAGATGCGCTGACGACGATTATGCCGCTTCCATAATGTTGTATGCTGGTTTCCATAATTGCACCAGATGCGCTGGCGACGATTTGTTCTACAAATAGTGGTTTGAAGTTAGTTATCGTTCGAGTTCCATTGCGCTCTAAGACCATCCTGGCCGCCAAGCGGCCATCTGCATCATATAGCAGTGATTCCCAGTCCCCATCCTTATTCGCCGATTGCGTTAAGACGCTTCCTTCAAAATTGACGTGTGTTAGCGATTCTAAGATATTCCCCACATATGACCGGATCGAATTTCCGCCACTTCCGTTGTCCTCCACCGTGATGACTTGGTCTTCACTGAAGATTAACCAGGTGTAGTTGCGGCCATCGAGATCAAAGATGTGCTCGCCGACCAAGCGGAGGTTCGCTTGCACGCTCGGGGGCAAGGCCGTTCGGTCACGGACTGTGGGTTTGAAGCCAATCCGTTCAAGGATGGTCTGATGGAAAGAGGGACCTCTTTTGTCCAGCCCGATCGCTTCGGCATAAGCTTCCCAGGCAAGTTTTGCGACCGTAGCCGCAGTTACCGCTGCAAAGATGGCGGGTGCGACACTGACCGTAGCACTGCCGATGACTATCTCGGCCAGAATCGCCGCGCCCATCCCGGCCAACTCTCTGCCGACCGCGAACTCGCTCGCGTGCGGGTCGGCAATAGTCCACACGAATTGAACGCCTGTCACTACGGTGCCCAAACTACTCCCGATCTTGGCAATTAGCGAAGAGACATCTTTCGTTTTGGCCGCGGAGGCAAAGAGGTGGTCTGCTTTCCGTAGTTCTGTTCGGTAACTGTTTGCGTATGCTTGAAGTTGCGGCGAAAGCTTACTGAGATCCGCTTTTGACAATTGGCCGGAGATACCGACTTGCAACGCGTCTAGATTGTTGAGCAGCGACTTGATGTGTGCCGCCCGCTCCCTCGACTTGTCGGCCAGTGCTCCAATATCGTCCGCAATCTTTCGCAGTGCCGCTGCCGCCTCAGTGGAAACCTTTGCGGCGTATTTTGTGGCGGATTCTTGCGCCGCGGTGCTTGTAAATTCTTGATGATCGATTCTTATTGACATTTTTTGACTCCGATTTGTTTAAAAATGAGGATAAATGTGATAAGCGTGGTGCCGATCGTCCACCACCATGCACCGCCTCCGAAGACCCAACCGGTTAATGCAAGGTTGAGCTTGGAGTCTGCGACTGGCATCGATTCGAATTGAACTGGTGTGCTCGAGAAGAAAGTGATGTATAGACCTCCAAAGGAAATTATGGTTAGTAAGAACGCTGCAAAATAAGATTTGACAGGTTGCCTCGCCATCCGTGAGTGATAAAATATCCTCATTCTGTAGCTGTAAATCACGAATAAGGGTGTCAATAGATGCATCGTTGAGTAGTAGAGGCCCGCGACTTGTGGGAATTGAGACAGAGCCTGGTGTGATTTGATGGCAGGAAACCACATTGACATGTGGTCGACAAATTGGGCTAGGATTGCGTGACGGGTCAACACGTCGTCAGGGGCGACGAATGGAATGGCAATGCTAGATAGAAAGACTGTCAGGCTCTCCCAGCTGGTGAGCAGCAGCAGTAATTCGTTAGGTTTTCGTTGTTCGTCCTGCAAACCGGTAGCTCCTTTGCTCATAACAAGCCCCATTTCATTGATCGCAATGCGTTCTCCAAGCCGGACGACGAAGGTGGCTTGGTCGATCAGAAAGCTCAGCTTATGGCGAGCGCGCCGGAATTCCGGCTGCCTGCAACAAAATAGGACGAAGTGAAGGCCGCCCAAGTCGAAAGAGAAGTCTTCGCGTATGGGGTCTTGCATGGCCGATGCGGCCTGCGAACATGCGCTGCGACCGGAATCGCTCCGTTTGCTGACACGCGCGCAACGCGCCTGGCGCAGCTATTTCGATGCGACCGCGGGGCTCGGCTCGGAAACCGATCGCGTGGATCTAATCGGCGGGCGCGTGGCCACTTTCAAGCGGTTGTCGGATACGGTGGGGGCGATTGAGCGAGGCGGCTAAGGCCCCCGGGTGCAACGCCTGGGGACCTCGAGCCGCGCGTCACGCCAGCGGGATGGTCAGACCAGTTCCGGCTTATTGCGTTCGAGCCATTGCTTGACGTCGGAAAGCAGTTCGGTCGCGCTCTCGATGCAGGCTCTCACCGCCGAATCAGAGACGAGATCGCCCGAGTAGTCCGACAGGTTGCGCTGTTTGCGCAGAGCATCAAGCACGATGACCCGCTCCGCGGAAAGACCGACCGTCTTTGACAGCGTTTGAATCGCCGTCTGATGATGTCCGGAGCGGCTCGTCAAAGTACGGTAGCCGTGCGCGTGCAGTGCCAACATCGCCAATTGCATGACAGCTTTATATGCAGCATCGAATCGATTTTCGCTGCTGAGGCCAGCTAGCCTCGCGTCGGCCAGATTCCGTTCGGCTGCGGCGAGAAGTCTGGCAACGTGTCCGCGGTCGGGCTGAACGGCGTCGAGGCTAACGCCGAGCAAGTTCTCCAATGTCATGGTCATTACCAATCAGAAAGATTTTTGGTTTGCCCATGACATCTATCAGAAACGGCTCCAGATTACGTATAGCGTCGGTCCATTCGGACGGAGTCAGCACCTTTGGGTTGATCTCGCGACCGATGGTGGTTTGCGCCTCGTACAGTGCACGCACGGCATCGGCGAAGCTGATCGAGCCGATGATCATGACATCGACATCGCTGGCCGCGCTTTCTCGGGCGCGCGCGACTGATCCATAGATGAATGCAGCTTCGATCCCCTTCGACAGTGGGGCTAGCGCTTCGGCCAATACGTCTGCAAGCCCGGCTGTCTTGCGCATGATGCTCGCCAACTCCTCGAAAATCGGCGAGCTTCGGTTGGCGCAGTAGAGAATTTGATTGCCTCTTCGTTCGCGGCTGAGAATGCCCGCGTCGCCGAGCTTGCTCAGCTCCTTGTGAAGCGTTCCAGCGACGGTCCCCGTCAAACGAGCAATCTCGCGAACGTGATATGCCTTCTCAGGATGCAGCAACAGGAGGCTCAGCACGCGGCGGCGGTAGTGGCTAAAAAGAACGTCCGAGGGTGTCTGTAGCATGATCGGCTACAAATGTAGCACGTTTAGCTACGAATCCGCGAGAAACGATACTGTCGCCGCAGCGTGGCCGCTAGCCGACCCTAATTTCGCCGCTCCGCCGCTATCGCCTTCCGAACCGCGCTGGCGGCCGCCCGCACCTGTTCCGGCGCCGTGCCGCCGGGGTGATTGCGGCTTGCCACAGAACCTTCGAGCGTCAGATAGTCGAAGACATCCTCCCCGATCAGATGCGCGACGTTCGGCAACTCGCGACGCATTTCATCGAGCGTAAGGTCGGCCAAGTCGCACTGCCGGTCCACGCAGACGCGCACGGCGTGTGCGACGGCTTCATGCGCATCTCGAAACGGCAGCCCGCGCTTGACGAGGTAGTCGGCGAGGTCGGTCGCCGTCGAAAACCCCTGCAGAGCCGCCGCGCGCATCGCTTCGGGCTTCACCGTAATGCCCGCCACCATCTCGGCAAAGATCCGCAGCGTGTCCGCGACCGTGTCGACGGTATCGAAAAGCGGCTCTTTGTCTTCCTGGTTGTCTTTGTTGTAGGCGAGCGGTTGCCCCTTCATCAACGTCAGCAATGCCATCAGATGGCCGTTGACGCGCCCGGTTTTGCCGCGCGCGAGCTCGGGCACGTCCGGATTCTTCTTCTGCGGCATGATCGACGATCCCGTGCAGAAGCGATCGGCGAGGTCGATGAAGCCGACGCGCGGGCTCATCCAGAGCACGAGCTCTTCCGAAAAACGCGATACGTGCGTCATGACGAGCGCGGCCGCGGCGGCGAATTCGATCGCGAAGTCGCGGTCCGAGACCGCGTCGAGCGAATTCGCGCAAATGCCGTCGAAGCCGAGCGTACGCGCCACCGCGTGTCTGTCGATGGGATAGCTCGTGCCTGCGAGCGCCGCCGCGCCGAGCGGCAGGCGGTTCACACGCGCGCGGCAATCGCGCATGCGCTCCGCGTCGCGGCCAAACATTTCGACGTAGGCGAGCAGGTGATGGCCGAACGTGACGGGCTGCGCGACCTGCAGATGCGTGAAGCCCGGCATGATCGTCCCCGCGTGCTGTTCGGCAAGCTCGACGAGCGCCAGACGCAGATCGCCGAGCAAACCGCGGATGCGGTCGATTTCGCCGCGCAGCCAGAGCCGGATGTCCGTCGCGACCTGATCGTTGCGCGAACGGCCCGTATGCAGACGCTTGCCAGCATCGCCGACCAGCGCCGTGAGCCGCGCCTCGATATTGAGGTGGACGTCCTCGAGATCGAGCTGCCAGACGAACTCGCCGCGCTCGATTTCCCCCTTGATCTGCGCCATGCCGCGCTCGATGGCGGCAAGATCGTCGGCGCTGATGATCTTCTGCGCCGCCAGCATCTTCGCGTGCGCAAGCGAGCCTTCGATGTCGACGAGCGCCATCCGCTTGTCGAAGAAGACCGACGACGTGTAGCGCTTGACGAGCTCCGACATCGGTTCGGAGAAGCGTGCCGACCAGGCTTCGCTCTTTTTGTGCAGTTGGGACGTCATGGTGGTGGGACCGTTGGGTGGATCGAGGCGATGTTCGCTGATGCGGTGGCCTCAGTGGCCAGTACTCAGTACTATGCCCGCAGGGAAACGCTCGATTTTATCATTGCGCCGAGGCGCCACCGCGCAACGCGGGGTTGCCAGGCGGCGCGATTCGTCAAGACGAAGACGCGCTCAAGCCGTCGACATCAGCTTACCCGTGCAAACGACGGGGCCGCTCGGACCGTTGGCACTCGTCGAGCCGCCCGGCGGCTCGATCGACACGGCAAGCTTCACGAATGCGCTCATTCCGCGCACTTTCATATGAATGATCTTACCCGGCGGCAGCATGCCGAGCGATACGGGCTGTCCGTGCTCGGGGATTCCCCAAAGCTGCTCCGATTTGCCTGGTGGCGGAGCGTCGCCGCCGCTCATCCGGTGCGCGCTCATCATCGCGCTTTCGTCGTCCCACATGACGAACACCATCGTCTTGTTCGTCTTCACGTCGGCGAGGGCGGCGACATACGAGACGCGCTCGATAATGGGGCGGCCGGTGGCGGTGGTGACTTCGTCGTTGACCGCACCAGGCGAAACGGTGGGCGCCGTGGCCGGAGCAAACGGACGCACCGTCCAGGCGAGAACGACGGCGGCGACGAGTGCGAACCCTGTCGCGCCAATCGACCAGCCGCGCCAGAACGACAGGCTCTCGAACCAACGCGGGTTTCGGCGCTGGCCAAGAATCGACGTTGCGGTACCGCCACGGGCTTGCTGCTGGTCCTCTATCGCCGCGTTTGCCGAAGACAGGCCGAGCCGGCGCTCGAGCGATCGCCACGCACTCGCAGGCGGCTCGATTGCCGGCGCAAGCTCGGCGAGCGCTCCGATTCGCGCGGTCCACGTGTCGATGGCGGCGCGCACGGCCGGATCGCTTTCCGCGAGCCGCTCCAAACGGCGGCGCGCGCCGCCGCGCAGCACGCCGAGCGCGTACTCGCCGGCTAACCGGTCGATCAGATCGGGATACCGGTGCAGATCCATCTCACTGGCCTCCCATGCAAATTTTCAGTTTCTCGAGGCCTCTGCGTACCCAGGACTTGACGGTGCCGAGCGGCACGTCGAGCGTCTGCGCGATCTCGCCGTGGCTTTGATCGCGCAGGTAGGCAAGCGCCACGGCCTGCCTCTGGTTCGCATCGAGCCTCTTCATGCAAATCTCGAGTTGCCGCGCCGCTTCGCTCAAGAGCGCCGACTCGGCGGGATCTCGCTCGTCACCGGGCAGCAATTCCTCGAACGATTCGCTCCAGTCCTCGAGTGCGATCGTCGATCCGCCGCCAGCCGAGTTCATCCCTTCCGCACTTTCCCGCTCGACGGCTTCGGCCCGTCCGGTTTTCTGCCGGCGCAGGAAATCGAGGGCGCGATTGCGGACGATCGCCGTCATCCAGGTCAACGGCGCGGCGAGGTCTTCCCGATAGTCGCCGGCGTAACGCCAGATATTGATGAATCCGTCCTGCAATGCTTCCTCCGCCCATTCGCGCCTGCTCAATATACGAAGCGCGACGCCGAACAGTTTCGCGGCGGTGAAATCGTATAAGGTGCGCAACGCACCGGCGTCCTTCAGCGCGACACGCGCAAGCAGCGCCGTGAGGTCTCGCGGCGTGGGTTCGGGGGGCAGACGCGTCGTCATCGGGAAGGGTGAAAGGGCGGCATGGCGCGCAGTTTCGTCGGAATCCTGATCGCCAGAAAGCCGCTCGTTGCGGTCGTCGGCATTAAAGGGGCTGATCTCCACTGTCGGCCGCTATCTTAACCGCGCTTGACAACGTTCGCCCGCGCCGCGATCAGCGTCGAATCAGCACGACCAGCAGCAAGTCTTCGCGATGAGCGGGCTTGAACGTGATCTGGTGATAAACGATGCGCCCGTCGCGGGGATGATCGAACTCGCGCGCGCCGCCTTCGCGAACACCCACGTCCTGCGATGCCCAGAAGTGAGCGAACGCTTCGCTTTCGGCTGCCAGGGTGTCGATCAATGCGCGTGTCGGCGCGTCGTTGAGGTGACGAATCGAATCGGCGCGAAACTCGGCGACCAACCGTCGCGCACGCGTTTCCCAATCTACGATCAGTCTGCGCCCGGCGGGCTCCAGAAACGCGAAATAGAGCAGATTGCGGTCGTGGGCCGGCGCTTGGGCTTTGCCGGATCCATCGTCCGGCCCGGTGGGCTCGTCGAGCCAGCCGACGAAGAGCTCGGCCGCCTGCCTGTTCCAAGCCAGCGCGTTCCACTGGCGATCGAGCACGTAGGCGGGCGTGTCGAGGTGATCGACGGTCGCGATCAGCGTAGCCGGCGCGTCGGCGGCGGCCAGCGCGGGCTCCGCCGGATCGCGTTCGCCCGCGAGCTCGAAAAGATAAGCGCGTTCGGCACGCGAGAGCTGCAGCGCCACTGCGATGCGCGCCAGCGCCTCGGCCGAGGCGGACACGGGCCGGCCTTGCTCGATCCACGTGTACCAGGTCGCGCTGACGCCGCAAAGCTGCGCGACTTCTTCGCGACGCAGCCCCGGCGTGCGCCGCCGTGGTCCGGGAGGCAGGCCGACGGCGAGCGGGGACAGACGCTCGCGATGAGCACGGATGAACTCGCCGAGCGCGCGTGCCGGAGTATCGGTGATCGGTGTGGCTTTCGAGGCGCGCGCCTTTGCTGAGCGCCCGGCGAGGGTGGCGTTGGCCGGAGCGGGAGGCGCCGCTCGGTTGCGGGTGGTGGGTGGGCTAGCCATCGTTTTTCTCGTTGCGAATGCCAAAACAGAAACCAAAAGCCAAACAGATCGAAGCGCAAGCCATGGCGATTTCCTGACGATAATCGGGTGGCTTTGATACCAGGATAACTGGTTGTCTTGTACCGGTACTGTGACGACTCTATTGTAGCGACAAGCGCATCGCTTGGATCACGGTTATGCGGACTCGGTCGATGGCAGGTTTCCGCGCCGCGTGACGGGCGTCGCCCAACACAACTATCGCTGCTCGCGTGGCTAGCGTCACCGACTTTTCTGGAGGAACCTATGAAACAACACGATCAAGTCGCCGATGCCTTCGGCTCGACGGCCGCTGCCTATTTGGCGAGCCCTACGCATGCGAGCGGTGCCGATCTGGCGACGCTTGCTGCCGAGATTGCGTCGACGCCTGATGCGAAGGTGCTCGACCTCGGATGCGGGGCGGGCCACGTCAGCTTTGCCGTCGCGCCGCATGCCCAATCGGTGATGGCTTACGACATCGCGCCGCAAATGCTTGCGACCGTCGTTCTCGCGGCGCGCGAGCGCGGGCTTGCCAATGTCACGACGGAAGAGGGCCCGGCCGAGGCATTGCCGTTTGCCGATGCCTCGTTCGACTGGGTGGTGAGCCGCTTTTCGGCGCACCATTGGCACGACGTGCCGCGTGCGCTGGCGGAAGTGCGGCGGGTGCTCAAGCCACGCGGGCGAGCAATCTTCATCGATGTCGTGAGCGCGGCGCATCCCCTCTTCGACACGCACTTGCAGGCGGCGGAAGTGTTGCGAGACGGTTCGCACGTGCGCAACTATGGCGCTGATGAGTGGATCGCGTTTTTCGCGGGTGCCGGGTTCACCGCGAGCATTCGCGAGAACTGGCGCTTGCGGATGGAGTTCGACCAGTGGGTCGCACGCATGCGAACTCCCGAGGTGCGCGCCGCGGCGATCCGTTCACTGTGGTCCAACGCGCCCGACGAAGTGCGCGAGTATTTCGGCGTACAACCCGACGGGTCGTTCATGATCGATGTCGCGATGATCGAGGCAAGCTAGGCGGTCTCTCTTCGTTCCAGCATGCTCAACCACAATGAAAAAGCCGCCCTTTTTGGGCGGCTTTTCCGTCCTGAGCGAAGACTTGCACCCTCACCCCGTATTCCGCAACCCCGCCGCGATCCCGTTGATCGTCAGATGGATCCCGCGGCGCAACCGCGCGTTCGTATCCCCCGCGCGGTGGCGCTTGAGCAACTCGACCTGCAAGTGGTTGAGCGGATCGAGATACGGGAAGCGGTTCTTGATGGAGCGCGCGAGAAGCGGATTGTCGGCGAGCCGTTCCTCCTTGCCCGTGATTTGTTCGAGTGCCTGCGTCGTGCGTTCCCACTCTGCGACGATGCGCTCGAATACGTGCTTGCGCAGCTTCTTGTCCTCGACGAGTTGCGCGTAGCGCGAGGCCACGGCGAGATCGGTCTTGGCGAGCACCATGTCCATGTTCGAAAGCAGCGTCGAGAACAACGGCCAGGTCTTGTACATCTTCTTCAGCGTCGACAGGCGCCGCGTCCGCTCGGTTTCGCTGGAGGCGCCCCCGAGGTGCGCGGCGACCGCGCTGCCGAAGCCGTACCAGCCCGTCAGCAACAACCGGCATTGGCCCCACGAGAAGCCCCACGGAATGGCTCGCAAGTCTTCGATGCGGCGATTCTTCGGATCCTGCAGCTTGCGCGAGGCCGGGCGGCTGCCGATGTTGAGCTCGGCGATCTCCGCGATCGGCGTAGACGAGAAGAAGTATTCGGTGAAGCCCGGCGTCTCATAGACGAGCGCCCGATAGGCGCTCATCGCCGCGTCGGAAAGCGCCTGCATCGTCTCTTCGAAGACGGGCAGGTTCGTCGCGGGCGCGTTGCCGTGCGGCAGCAGGGATGCCTCGAGCGTCGCCGCGATGACCGTCTCGAGGTTGCGCCGGCCGATCTCGGGGTTGCTGAACTTGCTCCCGATCACTTCGCCTTGCTCGGTGAGGCGAATATGACCTTCAACCGTGCCCGGCGGCTGCGAGAGGATCGCCTGATAGGTCGGGCCGCCGCCGCGCCCGACCGTGCCGCCGCGGCCATGAAAGAGGCGCAGCTTGATGCCGTGCTCTTTGAAGAGCGAGACGAGCGCGAGCTCGGCGCGGTAAAGCTCCCAGTTCGACGTAAGAAAGCCGCCGTCCTTGTTGCTGTCCGAGTAGCCGAGCATGACTTCCTGCTCGCTCCCTTGGTGCGCGATCAGCGGCTTGACGCCGGGCAGCCCGAAGTACTCGCGCATGATGACGGGCGCGTTGCGCAAATCGGGAATCGTCTCGAAAAGCGGAATCACCATGAGCCCGCTGCGCGCGCCCGCGTGCTTGCCGGCGAGCGTGCCTTCGAGCAGCCCGGTTTCCTTTTGCAGCAGCAGGACCTCGACCAAATCGCTGACTGTTTCGGTGTGCGAAATGATGTAGTTGCGCACAGCGCGCGCGCCGAAGCGCTCGCGCACGACGCGCGCCATCTCGAGCACGCCGAGCTCGCTGCGAACGAGCGGCGAGTACTCGAGATAAGCCGAGCGCAAGAGGCGCGGCTGCTCGAGCTCCGCGAGCAGCAGATTCAGCTTGTCGGCCTCGGGCAGCGACGCATAGTCGTCGTGGACGTCCGCGCGCTTGAACAGTTCGGCGATCACGGCCTCGTGCACGTCCGAGCTTTGCCGCAAGTCGATGCTCGCGAGGTGAAAGCCGAAGACCTCGGCCGAGCGCGCGAGGGGGGCGAGCCGCGCGCCGACTAGGGATTCGCCGTGATGCGCGTTCAACGAATCGATCAGGACGTTCAGATCACGCGCGAATTCCGCGGCATCCGCATACGGCGTCGCGCGCACGGGCGGCACGCCGGGGCTCACGCCTCGCAACGGCACGGTGCCTTCTCCGAGCCGCACGCGCACGCTTGCCGCGAGCCGCGTATAGATGCCGATCAGGGCACGCCGGTAGGGCTCGTCGACGCGATGCGGCGATTGATCGGGCGACGCCTGCGCAAGCGCCTTCAATTCGTCGCTGCAGCCCGAGAGCAGGTTCGACACGGAAAGCTCGGCGCCGAGCGCATGCACTTCCTCGAGGTAATGCTCGAAGATGACGGCGGCCTGGCGCCTCAGCGCATGCTCGAGCGTCTCCGAGGTCACGTTCGGGTTGCCATCGCGATCGCCGCCGATCCAGCTGCCCATCTGAAAGAAAGGCGGCAGACGCCCTTCGAGCTGATGTCGTTCGGCCAGCGCCTCTTCGATGTCGGCATAAAGGGCCGGAATTTCGCGCAGGAACGTCGCCCGGTAATACGAAAGCGCGTTTTCGATTTCGTCGGCGACGGTCAGCCGCGAGTCGCGCAGCATGCGGGTCTGCCAGAGCGTCGACACGCGTGCACGCAACAGGGCCTCGTTGCGAGCGCGCTCGCGTGCGGTCAGCGGCTGGTCGCGCTCCGCCAGCAGCCACGCGATCTGGTGCTGGGCGTCGAGGATGCTCTTGCGTTGAACTTCGGTCGGATGCGCCGTCAGCACAGGTACGATCAATGCGTCGTCGAAGAAACGCTTCAGCGCTTCACCGTCGATGGTGCCCGCGAGCGCGAACCGCTCGAGCGCGTAGGCGATCGTGCCCGCCTGCGGCGCTGATCCCGCCAGCGCGTGAATGCGGCGGCGCCGGTTGTGATGACGATCCTCGGCGATGTTGGCGAGATGCGAGAAGTAGCTGAAAGCCCGCACGACGCTCACCGTCTGCTCGGGTGTGAGCGCGCGCAATTGCTTCTCGAGCGCGAGCGCGGCGCTGCTGTCGTCCTCGCGACGAAATTTCACGGCGTTCTGACGAATCGTTTCGACGACCTCGAAGACAGCGTCGCCCTCCTGCTCGCGGACGACGTCTCCGAGCAGGCGGCCGAGGTAGCGGATGTCCTGAAAGAGCGGTTGATCCTTGTCTTCGCGACCGCGGCTGGCGGGCTTCGGTGGCACGAGCGCGCCTGACGAAGCGGGGGGCACGGTCGCTGAAACGGGCAATGCATCGTTAGTGCGGCGGGCAGCGCGCGCCGATCCGGGGGACGTCACGATGGGTTTCCTCAGTGAAGCGCGGCGGCATCACGGCCGTCGCGAAAAATGGGGCAAGGCGTGCGTGCTACCATTCTTCGATGTTCGATCCCGTCATTCGAAGTATCTGTCGATGAATTCCGAGACGCATCATTGCGCGCCACCCGCCACGCTCGTCATCGCCTCGCGCGAGAGCCGTCTCGCGATGTGGCAGGCCGAGCACGTGCGCGACACGCTGCACAAATTATATCCATCTTGCGACGTGCGAATTCTAGGGATGACGACACGTGGCGATCGCATTCTCGATCGCACGCTCTCGAAGGTGGGCGGCAAGGGGCTCTTCGTGAAGGAGCTCGAGAATGCGCTCGCCGACGGTCGCGCCGATCTCGCCGTCCATTCGCTCAAAGACGTGCCGATGGAGTTGCCCGACGGCTTCTCGCTCGCCGCGATCATGGAGCGCGAGGATCCGCGCGATGCGTTCGTCTCGAACGCCTATGCGGCGCTCGATGCGTTGCCGCCCGGCAGCGTCGTCGGCACGTCCAGCCTGCGTCGCGAGGCGATGCTGCGCGCACGATATCCGCATCTCGCCGTCGAGCCGCTGCGCGGCAACCTCGACACGCGGCTCGGGAAGCTCGATCGCGGCGACTATGCCGCCATCATTCTCGCCGCCGCGGGCCTCAAGCGGCTCGGGCTCGGTGCGCGCATCCGCGGCTACCTCGACGCGGCCGACAGCTTGCCGGCGGCGGGGCAAGGGGCGCTCGGCATCGAAATTCGCTCAGGCAGACCCGAGCTCTCGGCTTGGCTGGCACCGCTGAACGACGAGGCGACGGCCCTTGCGGTCACGGCTGAGCGAGCCGTGTCGCGCGCGCTCGGCGGTAGTTGCGACGTGCCGCTTGCGGCTTATGCGCGCTGGGACGGCGGCGTTTTGCGCCTGGCGGGCCGTGTCTCGATGCCCGATGGCTCGCGCATCGCCGCGGCCGAAGCCGAATCACACGTTGCCGACGCCGACGAGGCGCAGGCGCTCGGCCGTGAAGTAGCAGGCGCGCTCGAGGCGCAAGGGGCGCGCGAGATCGTCGCTGTGCTCGCGGCGCAGCGGCCGGGCGAGTCGGCTGTTTGACCGGCGCCATGTTTACGGCCGTCCTCACGCGTCCCGCCGGTCAGTCGGCCGGACTCGCGGCGCGGCTGGCCCGCGACGGCATGGCCGTCCTCGAGTTCCCGCTCATCGGGATCTCGGCCGTCGAGGACGATGCGCCGCTTCGCGCCGCGCTCGCGGCGCTCGAAACTTACGGGCTCGTCGTCTTCGTTTCGCCCAATGCGATCGATCACGCGCTCGCCCGGTTGGACCGTGCGTGGCCGCGCGGCATCCCCGTCGGCGCGGTCGGCCCCGGCAGCATCGCCGCGCTCGCGCGGCACGGCATCGCGACGCCGGTGTATGAAGTCCTCTGTCCGAAGGGAGCCGATCGCGGCGAGGCCGGTTCGAGCGGAGGCGAACAGGACTTCGGCGCGCTCCCCGGCAACGAAGCGGCGACCAGCGCCGAGCACGCCAATGGGTCGGCGGGCACGGACGAAGGCACGCGCTTCGATTCCGAAGCGCTTTGGGCCGCGCTCGTGGCCCGATTCGGCGTAAAGGGCTTCGCGGGCCGCCGCGTGCTGATCGTGCGCGGCGACGGCGGCCGCGAATGGCTCGCCGATCGCTTGCGCGAGGCGGGCGCCGAGGTCGACTATGTCGCCGCCTATCGCCGCGTGGTCCCGCAGCCGTCGTCCGAAGCGTGGTCGCGCATTCGCGCGCTGCTCGCAGGCACGCCACACGCGTGGCTGCTGACGAGCTCCGAGGGGGTGCGCAACCTCGCGGTGCTCGCGCGAGCGCATCTGACCAAAACGGAGCGGGCGGCGCTTGCGAGCGCCCCTTTCGTCGTCCCGCACCCGCGCATCGCCGAGACGGCGCGGGAATTGGGTTTTGATAGGATTACGCCATCCGGCCCCGGCGACGAGCGTATCGCTACGGCGTTGCGCGGCTTGTCGGCATCGTCTCGCGCATCCCTCGATCAACCGGCTCACGCCTCATCCTCGGCTCATTCGCGCATGACTGATTCGAACCACGATTCACCCAGTACCGTTCCACCGCCGCCGTCGGCCGTGCCGCCGCTGCCGCCCAATGTCCCGTTTCCTTATGACGAACCGCGGCGCCGCGGCGGTGGCGTGCTGTTATGGCTCGTCGTGGTGCTCGTCGCCATCGCCACGGGCATCGGCGCCTACGCGCTCAACCGCAAGATGGACCGGCTCGATGCCCGTATGGCCGCGCGCCAGCAGGCGCTCGACACGCAGGCGGCGGAGCTGCGCTTGAAGATGGACGAAGCACTTGCGTCCGTGCATCAGATGAGCGGGCAGTTCTCGCAGCTCGAGGGCAAGCTCGCCGATGCGCAGACGGCGCAGCAGGCCTTGCAGAAGCAATATGACGATCTCGCGCGCAATCGCGACGACTGGACGTTCGCGGAAGTCGAGCAGATGCTGTCGGCGGCGAGCGAGCAGTTGCAGCTCACGGGCAATACGCAGCTCGCGCTCGCGGCGCTGCAAAGCGCCGATGCGCGGCTCGCGGCGCTGGCGAGCCCGCAGGCGCTCGTCGTGCGCCGCGCGATTGCGCAAGACATCGACAAGCTGAAGAGTGTGCCGTCCGTCGACCTCGCGGGCCTTGCGATCAAGCTCGACGATGCGATCGCGCGGATCGACTCGCTGCCGCTCGCCGGCGAAGCGCCAGTCGTTCACGCGGCGCCGAATACGGCGGCCCCCGCGACGGCGAGCTCGGCCGCGGCGGGCGAACCGCGCTGGAAAGCCTGGTGGCGAACGATTTCGGCTGCGGTCGGCGCCGAATTGAGAAGCGTCGTGGCAGTGCGGCGAATCGACAATGCCGATGCGATGCTGGCCTCACCCGATCAGGGCCGGTTCGTGCGCGACAACTTGAAACTGCGGCTCTTGTCGGCGCGCATTGCGCTGCTCTCGCGCGATCAGACGACGCTGAAGTCCGATCTGCAGGCGGCCGACGCGGCGCTTACGCGCTACTTCGACGGTTCGGCCAAAAGCACCGGCACCGTGCGCGAGCTCTTGAAGCAAGTCGGCGACGGTGCGGCATCGGTGCAGGCGCCCGACATCAACGCGAGCCTGCAAGCCGTACATAACGCGAAGGCCGGGGGGTGACGATGGCGGTGAGGGGACTCTTGTGGCTCGCGCTCTTGTTCGTGCTGGCGGCACTGCTCGCGACGGTGGGACGCTTCGACACCGGCCAGGTGCTGATCGTCTATCCGCCGTATCGCATCGACGTTTCGCTGAATTTCTTCGTGGTCGCGATCGTGGCGATCTTCGTCGCGCTTTATGCGCTCACGCGGATCGTCCGCAACGTCTGGATGATGCCGCAACGCGTGGCGGCCTACCGGGCGCGCTCGCGCACAGCGAAGGCGCATGCGGCGTTGCGCGAAGCGATCGGCAATCTTTATGCGGGACGGTTCTCGCGCGCTGAGAAGGCCGCGCGCGAAGCCCTTTCGAACGACGCGAACAAGGGCGCGGCGAATCTCATCGCGGCCGGCGCCGCGCATCGGATGCGCGAGTACACGCGGCGCGATGAATGGCTAGCGGCCATCGACGCGCCTGACTGGCAGGACGCGCGACTGATGGCGAGCGCCGACATGCGCGCCGACGGCCGCGATGCCGATGGGGCGCTCGCCGCGCTGACCGAAATGCAGTCGCAGGGCGCGCGCCGCATTCACGCGCAGCAGATCGCGCTGCGTGCACACCAGCAGGCGAAGAACTGGGGCGAAGTGCTCAAGCTCGTGAAGACGCTCGAAAAGCGCGAGGCGATCCATCCGGCCGTCGCGGTGCGGCTGCGCCAGCAGGCCGCCGAGCATCTGCTGCGCGACCGGCGTCACGATGCCGAAGCCTTGCTCGCGCTCTGGCAGTCACTATCGGCGACCGAGCGGCAGTCGCCGCGGCTCGCCGATCTCGCGGCCGAGTTGCTGATCGCGCTGAACCGGCACGACGAGGGGCGCAAGATCATCGAGGACGCGCTGCAGCACAACTGGGACGCGCGGCTTTTGCGCCGCTACCCGGACGCCGTGGCGGGGGATGCCCTGCCGCTGATCCAGAAGGCCGAGGCGTGGCACAAGACGCGGCCCGACGATGCCGACCTGCTGTTCACGCTCGGCCGTCTGTGCCTGAAACAGCAGCTCTGGGGCAAGGCCCAATCGTTCCTCGAAGGGGCGCTGCGGCTCTCGAACGACAATGAAGCATTGACGATCCGCACGCATCGCGCGCTCGCGCGGCTTTTCGAGGAGCTGGGCGACACAAACCGCGCGAACGAGCATTACCGTGCGAGCGCGCTCGCGATGAACGTCGTCTGAGATGTCTCCTCCCGAGCGCGCGGCCACATTGAAGCCGCGGCCGGGGGCCTCAGACGCAGCGGCCGCCGTCGACTTCCAGGCAGACGCCGGTCACGAATTCGGCCTCGTCCGACGCGAGAAAGAGCGAGGCGTTGGCGACATCCTGCGGCGTCGAGAACCGGCCGAGCGGAATCCCGGCGAGAAAGCGCCGGCGATTCTCGGGCGTGTCCTCCACGCCCATGAACTCGGTGAGCAGAGCCGTCTCGCCCATGACCGGGTTGACGCAGTTCACACGGATGCGGTCCGGTCCGAGCTCGGCGGCGAGCGCCTTGCTCGCGACGATGACGGCGCCCTTGCTGCCGTTGTACCAGACGAGGCCGGGGCGAGGCCGCACGCCCGCCGTCGACGCGATGTTGACGAAGACGCCGCCCCCTTGCTGACGGAAGTAGGGGACGAACGCCTGCACGCTCCAGTAGATGCCTTTCACGTTGACGGCGAAGACGCGATCGAACTCGGCTTCCGCGACTTCGAGCACGGGCTTGTTGCGATGCGTGGTGCCCGCGTTGTTGACGACGATCTGCACGGTGCCGAAGTCCTCGAGCGCCGCTTGGCGCAAGGTGTCCCAATCGGCGCGCTGCGTGACGTCGCCTGCAACGGCGATCGCACGCGCGCCGGCGAGCGCGATTTCGCTCGCCACGCGTTCGGCCGCGGCGCCGTTGAGATCGTTGACGACGACGTTCGCTCCCTCACGCGCGAACGTCTTCGCGATGCCTTCGCCGAAGCCCGAGCCGCCGCCCGTGACGATGGCCGTCTTGCCTTGCAGTCTCATCGGGATGTCTCCTGGTTTTCTTTCTTGCGTCTGGCTTGTTGATTCGGGGTGCCGCGCGTCTCGTGTGTCGCAAACCGTTGCTATCCGTGGCGAATCGCGATCGTTTTGAGGACCGTGAACCCGTAAAGTGCCTCAAAGCCTTTCTCTCGGCCGTAGCCCGATTGCCCGGTGCCGCCGAACGGCAGTTCGACGCCGCCGCCGGCGCCATAGTTGTTGATGAAGACCTGGCCGGCGCGCAGGCGCCGCGCGAGCCGCAGCTGGCGCGCGCCGTCGCGTGTCCAGACGCCGGCCACGAGCCCGTAAGCCGTGCCGTTCGCCAGCGCGACCGCATCGGCTTCATCTTCGAATGGCAAGGCGGCGAGCACGGGCCCGAAAATCTCCTCGCGCGCGATGCGATGCGTGCGCGGAACATCGGCAAGGAGCGTCGGCGGCTGGTAGAACCCGCCTGTCGGTGCTTCCGCGCTGACCGTGCCTTGTGCGGCGATGCGGATGCCGTCGCGCTTTGCCTCGTCGATGAACTGCGCGACGCGTTGCCGTTGCTTCGCGTTGATGAGCGGCCCGCAATCGGGATCGAGGCGTGCCGGCCCCGTGCGCAACGCGGAAAATGCCGCCGAGAGCCGCTCGACGAGCGGCTCGTAGATCGCTCGCTCGATCAGCAATCGGCTGCCCGCCGAGCACGTCTGGCCTGCGTTCTGGAGGATGGCCGACATCAGCGCCGGCATCGCCGCATCGAGATCGGCGTCGGCGAAGACGATTTGGGGCGACTTGCCGCCGAGCTCGAGCGTCACGGGCGCATGATGCTCGGCGGCCATACGCGCGACGAGCGCGCCCACCTGCGGTGAACCCGTGAACGAAATGTGATCGATGCCGGCGTGCTGCGCCAGCGCCGCGCCCGCTTCGGTGCCGTAGCCCGTGACGATGTTGAGCGCGCCCGCCGGCAGACCGGCTTCGGCCGCAAGCGCGGCGACGCGCAGCAGCGAGAGGCAGGCGTCCTCGGCCGGCTTGACGACGCAGGCGTTGCCGGCCGCGAGCGCCGCGCCGACACTGCGCCCGAAAATCTGCATCGGGTAGTTCCACGGCACGATGTGGCCCGTGACGCCGTGCGGCTCGCGCACGGTGAGAACGGTGTAGCCGGTTTGATAGGGAATGGTCTCGCCGTGCAGTTTGTCGGCGGCGCCCGCATAGAACTCGAAGTAGCGCGCGAGCGCGGCGGCATCGGCACGCGCCTCGCGCAGCGGCTTGCCCGTGTCGCGCGCTTCGAGTTCGGCGAGGTCGTCGCGGCAGGCGGCGACGAGCATCGAAAGACGGAAGAGCAGACGCCCGCGCTCGGCGGCGCTCAAGGCGCCCCAGTCGCCTTCGAACGCCGTGCGTGCCGCGGCGACGGCCGCATCGATATCGGCGGCGCTGCCGCGCGCAATCCGCGCGAACGGCAAGCCGTCGGCCGGATCGACCACATCGATGGTCTCGTGATTCGACGGCGCTGCCCACTGTCCGCCGATGAAATGCTTCACTTCCTCCATGCAGGCTCCTCCTCTTGGAAATCTTGGAAAGGTAGAACCGAGCGGCAATTATCGCGCCGATCAGCGCCGAAGTGGCGTGAGCTACGGGAATGCCCGCAGACATTGAAAGGCGGATGCAACGAAAGCAGGCATGCGAAAGCGCGCCGTGCCGGGCATGGAAGCTGGGCGTTTGCGACAGAGAATGAGGCGGGAGGGGCGTCACATGCGCTCGGCTATAATGGCGCGCATCGCCTTCGTCGGGCCGCCGCACCGTTTTTTACGCCTTTTGCCGCCCGTCGTCACCACGCTTCGTCAACGTTTTGTTTCCACCGTCCGTCGAGAAAACGTCATGAGCTTCAACAACGTCCCCGCAGGCAAGGATTTGCCGCACGACTTCAACGTCATCATCGAAATCCCCGCGCAGAGCGATCCGGTGAAGTATGAGGCCGACAAAGAACTCGGCCTGCTCGTCGTCGATCGCTTCATCGGCACCGGCATGCGCTATCCCGTCAACTACGGCTACATTCCGCAGACGCTGTCGGGCGACGGCGATCCCGTCGATGTCCTCGTCATCACGCCGTTCCCGCTGATTCCCGGTTGCGTCGTGCGCTCGCGCGCGCTCGGCATGCTGCAGATGACCGACGAGTCGGGCGTCGACGCGAAACTCGTCGCCGTGCCGCACGACAAGCTCTGCCCGATGACCGCGCACATGAAGTCGATCGACGATGTGCCCGCGTACTTGAAGGATCAGATCAAGCATTTCTTCGAGCAGTACAAAGCACTCGAGAAGGGCAAATGGGTGAAGGTCGAGGGCTGGGCCGATCTCGATGCAGCACACAAGGAAATCACCGAAGGCGTCGCGAACTTCAAGAAGTAATCGTCGTAGCTTCACCAGAGGCGAGCCTCGCGCCGAGGGGCTCGCCCATCCATCGGAACATCGCCCCTGCCGCGCTCCTTCGCGGCCCGGCTCTCGCCCCAATCTTCCCGCATTCCCCCTCTCCGCGAGCAGGTCGTTATCCGGCATTCGTGACTTCGGCGTGGTGGGTTCCCGAGCAATTCCTCTAATCTGTTACTAGAAATTACGTGCGCGCCTCAAATTGGTGCATTTCGGGCGCTCGTCCGCGCAACGACACGTCGCGACAACGTTGCTCAATGCGCCTCGGCGCGCAGTCAATAGACCCATCTGTACTGTTTGTGCACTAAAAGTGTGCGAGAAAAACGGCGCACTGCACCTGAACAGATTTTTATTCCATCAAACAAATTTTGACGCCTTCTTTGTGTCTTGATATGTTCGCGTCCATCTCGCGGCCGGGCAATTCGAGTTGAGCCAGCGAAACGAGCGGAAACGCTGGCGTCGGCTATTTGAATAGCAGTCCTAATTAATTTGTAAGCTAGACCGCGATGGAGAAGGCGAGGGGATGTCGGCGTATTGAATAGGACTCCTAATTAATTTGTAAGGAACGATCGACGTAAATAGCTAGGCATGCAGCGGCATGCCGACGGCTCTTGCTCGCCGATACGTTTCCTGCGCGACAACGGCATAGAAGGGGTGAAATGAAACTAACGATTTTGGGATCGGCCATACGGAAAATCCTATGGGCGGAAATGGCGCTGACAGCGGCATTGGGTGCGAATGCGGCGTTCGCGCAGACGGAGCCCGCCGCGACGGGGAATTCCAATGCTGCGCAAGCCGAGGCTCCGGCGGCCGCCTCCGGGGCAGCGGCCGCTGCGCCAGCTGCGGCGTCGGGGGCCGCGGCAACGGGTGCGGTTCACAAGATCCAAGGCATCCAGGTGACGGGATCGCTGATCCGCAGCTCCGACAAAGTCGGCTTCAACCAGGTTCAAACGATCACCCCGAAAGACATCCAGCAAAGCGGCGCGACGACTGTCGCCGACTTTCTGCGCAATGTCTCGGCCAATTCGGCCAATAGCTGGAGCGAAGGCCAGGCGGGCAACTTCGCGGCCGGCGCCGCCGGCATCGCGCTGCGCGGTCTGTCGGAGAAGTACACGCTCGTCCTGGTCGACGGCCAGCGCGTCGCGCCGTTCGCATTCTTCTCGAACAGCGTCGACTCGTTTTTCGACCTGAACACACTGCCGCTCAACGATATCGAGCGCATCGAGATCGTCAAGACGGGCGCCGTCTCTCAATACGGCTCCGATGCGATCGCCGGCGTGGTCAACATCATCACCAAGCACAACTTCCACGGTCTGCAGCTCGATGGCAGCTACGGCAGCGCCATCAACGGCGGCAACGGCGCCGGCACGACGAAGTTCGGCATTCTCGGCGGCTTTGGCGATTTGAACGCGGATCGCTTCAACGTCACGGTGGCCGCGAGCTACTACAAGTCGAACGGCTTCACGCTCGCCGATCGCGATTCGACGCGCAATCAGGATTTCACGAACAAGCCGGGCGGCTTCTCGCTGCTTGCGCCGTCGTACTGGAACATGCCCGATGGAAGCGCGCAAGCCCTGAGCGGGTGCCCGTTCGGCGGCTCGGTGCACCCGGCGGCGACCAACTCGCTGACGGCAGGCTTGCCGGGCACGGTTTGCTCGTACAACACGGCGGAAAGCATGTCGATTGCGCCGATGACGGAGCGCCTCAACGCAAAGCTTCACGCGGACTTCAAGATCAACGACACCACGACGGCGTTCGCTGATTTCCTCGAGAGCAACAACAGGACCACGACCAACGACGGCCTGTGGAACAACGTCATCGGGAATCCGCAGAACCCGGCGCTGGTCTGGAACCCGCAGACGCAACTCCTCTCGCCGTTCAACACGGTCGTGCCGGTCACGAACCCGTATAACACCACTGGCGCGGCGACGCCGTTGACCTATGCGTTCCCGGGCGCCGTGGCGGAAAAGACGTACTCCAACTATTGGCGCGCCGCCACCGGCGTGAAGGGAACGTTCTCGCTGCCGTACGGCGACTGGGACTGGGCAACGTCGGTCAGCCACTCGCAAAACACGGTCTCGAACGTCTTTACGAACCAGCTCAACGTTGCCGCGCTCAACAATATCTATCAGAACGGCACGCTGAACTTCGCGAATCCGGCGGCCACGCCGAACGCGCTCAACGGCTTGTACCAGGACGCGAACACGCTGGGCATCTCGAAGCTGGACACGATCGACGCGACGATTTCGACGCCAAACCTGTTCCACCTGCCGACCGGCGATGTCGGTATCGGCTTCGGTGCTCAGTTCACGCACCAGAGCGAAGCGCTGACGCCGGGCGCGGAGTATCTGTCCGGTGCCGTCATCACTCCGAACCTGCAGACGGTGAACGGTTCGCGCAATGTCGCGGCCGTCTATTACCAGGTCGACATTCCGATCGTGCGCAATCTGACGTTCAGCCAGTCGGGCCGCTACGACCATTACACCGACGTGGGCGGCGCGTTCTCGCCGCGCTTCGCGCTCCGGTATCAGCCGGTGCAGGCGTTGACGATGTACACATCGTATAACCGGGGCTTCCGCGCGCCGACGTTCGTCGAAGACAGCAAGTCGCAGACGCTCGGCATCCAGGTCGACCCCGCCACGGGTCAGAACTATACGTCGATCACCGTCGGCAACCCGAACCTGGCACCCGAGCGCACGCGCAACCTGAACATCGGCTTCCAGCTTTCGCCGAGCCGTTACACCGATTTCGGCCTCGACTGGTACAAGATCCGCATCGATAACGTCATCGGCCAGGGTGCGCCTTCTCAAATCGCCATCGATCCGACGACGGGGCAACTTCTGTACAAGGTCATTCCGTACCAGAACCTCGGATACCTCGACACCAACGGATTCGAAGCCACGTTCCGTCAGTCGCTGCCGGTCAAAACGCTGGGTACCTTCACGCTGTCGGGCGACTGGGCGTACGTCAAGAACTACCGCCTCGGCATTCCCGGTCAGGCTCCGGTCGACGGCGCGGGCAACAACTTCACGCTCACGCAGCCGTTCGGCGGCAGTTTCCCGCGTTGGCGCGGCAATACCACGCTGGATTGGAACTACCATCGCTGGGACGCCGCGCTGACGTGGCAATTCACGGGCCCTTACGCGCAGAACCTCTTCGCCGCGCCGGCTCCGACCAAAGTGGGTTCGTACAGCCAGTTCAACCTGATGGTGACGTACACGGGCTTCAAGCATTGGACGATTTACGGCGGCATCGACAACATCTTCAATCGCACGCCGCCGTATGACCCGATCTTCGCGAACGGCACGTTGGATCAGACCGGCTACGACACGTCGCTGTACTCGTACATCGGGCGATTTGCGCAGATCGGCGCGACGTATAAGTTCTAAGTCCCGAGCCGCGTATGAATGAGCTTGCCGCCCGCCCGCGCGAATTCGGACGCAGACAGCAGAACCCCGCGCGCCGCTTCGGCGGCCTCGCGGCTGTCATCGCGCTGCATATCGTCATCGTCTATGCGCTCGTCAACGGCCTTGCCAACAAGGTCGTGCGCGTGATCGAAAAGCCGATCGAGACGAAGATCATCGAGCCGGTCAAACCGCCGCCGCCTCCGCCGCTTCCGCCCGTGCAGCTGCCGCCGCCGAAGTTCGCGCCGCCGCCCCCGCCGTTCGTGCCGCCGCCCGAAGTGCCGGTCCAGGCGCCGCCGCAGCAGACGATCGTGCATCAGGCCACGCCGGTCGAGACGCCGAAAGCGGTGCCGCCCGCGCCGCCGGCCCCGCCCGCGCCCAAGCCCGCACCGTTGCAGACCTCGGTTGGCGTCGTATGTCCGAATTCGGACGAGGTCCGCAACTCGATCGTCTACCCAAAAGACGCGCAGGAAAACGGCGATACGGGCAACGTCGTGATCGAGTTCACCGTCGATCCGCAAGGACACATCACCAACGAGCACGTGGCGCAATCGTCCGATCACGACAGTCTCGATACGGCTGCGTTCCGGGCGGTCAAGCGGTTCAACTGCATTGCGCAAGGTCAGGCCGTTCGCGTCCAGGTGCCGTTCTCGTTCAATCTCAATTGATCATCGAACGCCATCGGACGCGCGCAACGCCTACCCAGCATTCGCGGCCGCCGCTGCGTCGTGCTATCGACAGCGGGCAACGGCGGCACATTGATCAACCGATCTTGGACCGGCTCATCGAGTGAGCCGGATTGGAGCAGAAGATGAAAAAGCGTTCCCTTACCGCACTGGCTGCCAGCCTCGTGATCGGCTTCGCCGCCGCAGAAGGTATCGTCGTGCCGACCGTAGCCCATGCGCAGGCCAGCGACGCGAGCGCCGCGGTGTCGGCCTCGAATGCCGCCACGGCCGCGGCGTCAGCGCCGGCGCCGCAAACCGCCGCCCCGTCCGCCGACAACACGGCTGCGCCCGACGCCTCGCCCGCG
Source organism: Trinickia symbiotica (assembly GCF_003028655.1). GTDB lineage: Bacteria > Pseudomonadota > Gammaproteobacteria > Burkholderiales > Burkholderiaceae > Trinickia > Trinickia symbiotica_A. The sequence continues at coordinate 194,315 of NZ_PYUC01000008.1, read as the reverse complement.
GGCGAGACCGTCACAAACCCCTACGGGCTCGGGGCGCTCTGGAAGAACGGCGATTTTGTCGCGCGCTTCGTGCTCGGGCTGCTCGTCATCATGTCGATGGGCAGCTGGTACATCATGATCACGAAGTTCTTCGAGCAACTGCGCGCGAACCGCCGCGCGAAGCATGCCGACGAGCAACTCTGGAGCGCGCCATCGCTTGCCGAAGGCGTCAAGCAGCTCGACGAGTCTTCGCCGTTCCGCTTCATCGCCGAGACGGCCATCGAGGCCGGCGCCCATCACGACGAGGCGCTGCTCGAAGCCGTCGACCGCAACACATGGATCGACGTCTCGATCGAGCGTGCGATCACGAGCGTCTCGAATCGCCTTCAAGACGGCCTCGCGTTCCTCGCGACGGTCGGCTCGACTTCCCCGTTCGTCGGGCTCTTCGGGACCGTCTGGGGCATCTATCACGCGCTCACCGCGATCGGCATCGCGGGGCAGGCATCGATCGACAAGGTCGCGGGCCCGGTCGGCGAGGCGCTGATCATGACCGCGATCGGCCTTGCCGTGGCGGTCCCGGCCGTGCTCGGCTACAACTTCCTCGTGCGTCGGAATAAATCCGTCATGGAGCGCGTGCGCGCGTTCGGCGCCCAACTCCATACGGTGTTGCTCGCGGGCGGCAAACGTCCCGCGCGTGCCGCGCACAAATCGCCGGCAGCCGTCGAGTAAGCGAGGTCAGTCATGGCAATGAGCGTTGGAGAGAGCGACGATGAAGTCATGTCCGACATCAACACGACGCCGCTCGTCGACGTCATGCTGGTGTTGCTCATCATCTTCCTGATCACGATTCCCGTCGTCACGCACACGGTACCGCTTCAGTTGCCGAAGGAACGGGTCCACCCGCTGCAGACGCAGCCGAAGAGCATCGAGATTGCCGTCAATCGCGACGGCGACGTCTTCTGGAACGAAGCGCGCGTCGACGCGCCGACGCTGCTCGCTCGCCTGAAGGCGGCCTCGGTCTCGACGCCGCAGCCGGAGGTGCACGTGCGCGGCGATCAGGAGACGCGCTACGAGTTCATCGGTCGCGTTATCACCGCATGCGAGCGCGCGGGCATCGCGAAAGTCTCATTCATCACGCAGCCGCCCGCGCGCGGCGAGTAGGAGATACGAACGATGGGGATGAACGTTTCTTCAGGCGGGCGCGGCGGAGAACCGGAAGTGATGGCCGACATCAATACGACGCCGCTCATCGACGTGATGCTCGTGCTGCTGATCATGCTGATCATCACGATTCCGATCCAGATGCACGCGGTCAAGATGGACCTGCCCGTCGGCAATCCGCCGCCTCCGGCCACGCCGCCGCAGGTCGTGCAGATCGATATCGACTTCGACGGCACGACGACGTGGAACGGTGTCGTCGTGCCCGATCGCGCGACGCTCGAAGCCAAGCTCGCACAGGTCGCGGCGGAGCCCGTCCAGCCCGAGATTCATTTGCTGCCGAACAAGCTCGCGCCGTACAAGACGGTCGCCGAGGTGATGGCCGCCGCGCAGCGCGAGGGCGCGACGAAGATCGGGCTCGTCGGCAACGAGCAGTACATGCAATAAAGGAAGTCGCAATGCATAGGATTCATCAACGGTTCCGCCGCGCGGCCGTAGCCGCTGCGCTCGGAGGCTTCCTCTTTTTCGGACTCGGAGGCCTCCCCACGGTGAGCGCAGCCGACACGCTGCGTCCCGAGGTCGCGAAGCCGCTCAACGCCGCGCAGGATCTCTATCGCGCGCATAAATATAAGGACGCGCTGGCGAAGATCGCCGCCGCGGCCGCGGTGCCGAACAAGACGCCGTATGAAACAACGATGGTCGAAGAGATGCGCGGCGCGACGGCGATGGCCGCCGGCGAAACGGGCACCGCCACGCAAGCCTACGAGACACTGCTCTCCTCGGGCCAAATCAAAGGTGAGGACGAAGTGCGGGTCACCGCGGCCCTCGCCGGCGTCTACTTTCAGCAGCACAACTACCCGAAGGCAATCGCGACGGCCCAGCGCTACATGAAAGCAGGCGGCGCCGATCCGCAGATGCGCACGCTGCTCGTCGAGGCCTACTATGAGTCGGGCGATTATGCCGATGCGACGAAGCTACTGAAAACGTCGATCGATGCACAGTTGCGCGCGGGCCATGCGCCCGACGAATCGGAGCTGCAACTGCTCGGCACGTGCGCCCAGCACGCCAAGGACGACGCGGCGTACCGCGGCGCGCTCGAAGCGCTCGTCGCCTATCATCCGAAGCCGTCGTACTGGCAGGACCTCTTCTCGGCGATACGAAGCAAGCCCGGCTACTCGTCGCGGCTCGACGTCGACATGTACCGACTGCGCCGCGTCACCGGATCACTGAGTACTGCCGACGATTATATGGAGATGACGCAGCTCGCGATCGTGGCAGGCAGCACGGCCGAGGCCAAACAGGTTGTCGATCAGGGCTTCACTTCAGGCGTACTCGGGCACGACGCGCAAGCCGAGCGCGAAAAGCGGCTGCAAGCGCTCGCGGCGAAGCGAGCACAGGGGGCGGGGCCGGCCGATGGCGCGAATCCTGTCGCACCGATCGACGAAGGGCTCAACCTCGTCTTCGCTGGAAAGGCCAATGACGGCATCGCGATGATGCAGTCGGCGATCGCGAAGGGCGGCCTCGATCATCCCGATCAAGCGCAGCTGCATCTCGGCGTCGCCTATTACGTTGCCGGACAAAAGGCACGCGCCGTGCAGGCATTCCGCGCGGTCAAGGGTAACGACGGGTCGGCTGATCTCGCGCGGCTGTGGCTGCTCGTTGCGTCGAAGTGAAGCGCGCGAACGCCCTCATGCCGATGCTCGATCCTGTGACATTCCGAAGGTCGCACCGCGTCAGTATCTGCGCCAGCGCAGGCCGATGGGCCTGCGCCGCGTTGCTCGCAGCGTCGTTGGCACTACCCGCGTACGGGGCGAGCGCCATCGCTCAGTTCGGGACTCCTAAGTATCCGCCGACTTTCACTCACTTCGACTATGCCGATCCTGATGCCCCGGCGGATGGCGAGCTCGTTTTCCAGAACTACGACGACCCGCAGAGCTACGATTCACTGAACCCGTTCATCGTGCGCGGGCTCGCGGCGCCCGACATCAAGAACCTGATGTTCGATACGCTGATGCAGCGGAGTTGGGACGAGCTCGCATCCGAGTATCCGCTGATCGCGGACGATGTCGAAGTGGCCGCGGATGGCCGCTCCGCGACGTTCCATATCAATCCGGCCGCGCGATTCTCGAACGGCGACGCGATCACCGCCACCGACGTCAAATACTCGCTCGACACGCTGAAAAGCCAACAGGCGTCGCCGCTCTTCGCGTCGCAGTTTGCCGTCATCAAGGACGCCGTCGTGCTCGATCGGCTGACCGTGCGCTTCGATTTCGCCGATGCGTCTCGAGCGAATCCGCTCACCGCCGGCGATCTGCCTGTGTTTTCCCAAAAATGGGGCGTACAGGCGGACGGAAGGCGATTGCCTTTCGATCAAATCGCAACCGATCCGCCGATCGCGAGCGGCGCGTATCTGATCGAGGCGCGCAAGAACGACAAGACGATCGTTTATTACCGCAATCCAAAATACTGGGCGGCGGACTTGCCTGTGCGTCGCGGCATGTATCGCTTTCGCCGAATCACGTTCAAGCTCTACCTCGACCAGTACACGAAGCTCGAAGCGTTCAAGGCCGGCGATGACGACGTCGACGTGGAATACAGCGCAACGCAATGGGCACGCAAGTATGTCGGCAAGAACTTCGACAACGGCATGCTCGCGAAGCGGATGTTCCGTGATGGTCCGGCGCAGATGCAGGGCTTCCTCATCAACACGCGCGAGCCACAGTTCAAGGACGTACGGGTGCGGCACGCGCTCGCCCTCGCCTTCGACTACGACTGGATGAACCGGATGATGTTCTACGGCCAGTACCGTCGCACGCACAGCTACTGGGAAGATAGCCCATTTGCCGCGAGCGGAGTGCCGAGCGAGAAGGAACTGAAGCTGCTCGAGCCGTTCCGCTCGACGCTGCCACCCGAGGTGTTCGGCCCAATGGTTCAGCAGCCGAGCACGCTGCCGCCCAATTCGCTGCGGGCGAACCTGCGTCAGGCGCGCGAGTTGCTGGCCGAGGCGGGCTGGCATTACCGCGACGGCGCATTGCGCGATACCAACGGCACGCCGATGCGAATCGAGATTATCGACGACCAGCCGGGCATGGACCGTCTCATCGTTCCTTATACGCAGGCATTGCAGACGCTCGGTATCGACGCCCATATGCGCGAGCTCGACAGCGCGCTCTACCAGAAGCGGCTCGACAATTTCCAATACGACATGACGACGTTCATCTATCCCGAGGTCACCATCCCTGGCGTCGAGCTCATTCGCCGCTTTTCGAGCGAGGCCGCATCACAGGTCGGCTCCGAGAACTATGCCGGCATCCGTTCCAACGCCGTCGATGCACTCGTGCATGCGGCCGTCGGCGCGACGACGCTCGACGACCTCGAAACGGCTACGCATGCGCTCGATCGCGTGCTGATCGACGAGTACTACCTGGTGCCGCAGTACTACATGCCGCATGCGCGAATCGGCTATAAAACCACGCTCGGATATCCGACCGTCGTGCCCGTGAGCTACAAGTACGAGGACTGGGTGATCGACTACTGGTACCGCAAGAGGCGGCCGCAGCCCTATGCGGCGAGCGCCTCGACCGCCTCATCCGCCTTGTCCGCAACCACGGTTCACTGAGGAGCGCCATGCTTGCCTACCTTCTCAGACGTCTGCTGCTGATGGTGCCGACGCTGATCGGCGTCGTCACGCTGACTTTCGTCGTGACGCAGTTCGTTCCCGGCGGTCCCGTGGAGCAGATGGTGATGCAACTGCGTCATGGTGCTCACCGTGGAGATGGCGGGGGAGGCGGCGGCTATCACGGCAGCCAGGGCGTCGACCCGCAACAGATCGAGCAGATCAAGAAGCAGTTCGGCTTCGACAAGCCGCCGCTCACGCGCTATGTCCTCATGCTCAAAAGCTACGCGACGTTCGATCTCGGACAGTCGTACTTTCAGCACGACAGCGTCTGGAACGTGATTCGAGGACGCTTGCCCGTATCGATCTCGCTCGGCGTCTGGACGATCGTGCTGACGTATCTCGTCGCCGTGCCGCTCGGCATCGCGAAAGCCGTACGCAACGGTTCCCGCTTCGATACGGCGACGAGCGTGCTCGTGCTCGTCGGCTACGCCATACCGGGCTTCGTGCTCGGCGTCTTGCTGCTGATGCTGTTCGGCGGGGGCACATTCTGGGATCTGTTTCCGATGCGCGGTCTCACCTCGGACGATTTCGACACCTTGAGCACGACGGGCAAGGTGCTGGACTACTTGTGGCACATGGTGCTGCCGGTCTGCGCCTCGGTGGTCGGCAACTTTGCGATCGTGACGATCCTCACGAAGAACACGTTCCTCGAGGAAATCGGTCGCCAGTATGTGCTGACGGCTCGCGCCAAAGGCGCGCCCGAGCGCGACGTGCTGTGGAAGCATGTGCTGCGCAACGCCGCAATTCCGCTGCTGACAGGCTTGCCGGCCGCGTTCGTCGGTGCGTTTCTCAACGGCAATCTGCTCATCGAGACGCTGTTCTCGTTGAACGGCATTGGCCAGCTTTCCTACGATTCGGCGATTCGCCGCGACTATCCGGTGGTGCTCGGATCGCTGTTTCTCTTCACGCTGATCGCCCTCGTAACGAAACTCATTGCTGATGCCTGCTATGTCCTCGTCGACCCCCGCATTCAATTCGACAGCGTCGATCGTTGACTCGACGGCGCCTGTCGCGCCGGTGTCGCCGTGGCGGCGCACCTGGCTGCGCTTCAAGTCCCAGCGGCTCGGCTACTGGAGCCTCGTCATCTTCGTGGCGCTCTTCGTCGTCAGCCTGTTCGGCGAGGTGCTCGTCAACGACAAGCCCCTCATCGTTCGATACGCGGGGCACTACTACTTCCCGGTCCTCGAGACCTATCCCGAGACTCAGTTCGGCGGCGACTTTCCCGCCAAGGCGAATTACCTCGATCCGTATATCCATTCGCGGATCACGTCGAACGGCAATTTCGCCGTCTATCCCATCGACCGCCACTACTACGACACCATCGACTATTTCGCCTCTCGGCCGTTTCCGGCGCCGCCGTCACCGGAAAACTGGCTCGGCACCGATCAGTTCGGTCGGGACGTGCTCGCGCGGCTGCTATACGGCTTCCGTGTCTCGGTGCTGATGGCCTTGGCGCTGACCGTATCGGGCGTTTTCTTAGGAGTCCTGACGGGCGCGCTGCAAGGCTTTTACGGCGGGCGCGTCGATCTGATCGGGCAGCGCTTGATCGAAATCTGGGGCTCCATGCCGGACCTGTACCTGCTCATCATCTTTGCATCGATTTTCGAACCGACGCTGTGGCTGCTCTTCGTCCTGTTGTCGATGTTCGGCTGGCTCGTGCTTTCCGATTACGTGCGCGCCGAGTTTCTGCGTAATCGCTCGCTCGACTACGTCAGAGCCGCGCGCACGATGGGGCTCTCGAACTGGCAGATCATCTGGCGCCACGTGCTCCCCAACAGCCTCACGCCCGTCATCACGTTCCTGCCGTTCCGGATGAGCGCCGCGATTTTGTCGCTCACCAGTCTCGATTTTCTCGGCCTCGGCGTGCCGCCGCCCACTCCCAGCCTCGGCGAGCTGCTTCAGGAGGGGAAGAACAATCTCGACGCCTGGTGGATTTCGATGTCGGCGTTCGCCGCGCTCGTCGTGACGCTGCTGCTGCTGACGTTCATGGGCGATGCGCTGCGCAACGCGCTCGACACGCGCAATCGCGGCTCGGCTTTCGGTGGGGCCGCACGATGAAAGCGAACGCGAATTCGAACTCGACCTCGGCCTCGACCTCGACCTCCAACCACGGCTCGCTCCTCGACATCCAAAGCTTCTCGGTCTGCTTCGGGCAGAAGCTCGCCGTGCGCAACCTGAATCTGTCCGTTGCGCGCGGCGAGCGCGTGGCGCTCGTCGGCGAGTCGGGCTCGGGCAAGAGCGTGACGGCCCTCTCGATCCTGAGGTTGGTCGAGCATGCGGCATTGAGCGGGCGCATCGTCTTCGATGGCGAAGATCTGCTCGCCAAGTCAGAGCAGCAGATGCGCGGCATTCGCGGCGCCGATATCGCGATGGTGTTTCAGGAGCCGATGACCGCGCTCAATCCGCTTTATACGATCGGTCAGCAAATCGCCGAAAGTCTGCGATTGCACGAAGGCTTGCGCGCCAACGCGGCGCGCGCGCGTGGCATCGAGCTCCTCGCGCGCACCGGCATTCCGGAACCCGAGCGGCGCATCGACAGCTATTCGCATCAGCTCTCGGGCGGCCAGCGCCAGCGCGCGATGATCGCGATGGCGCTTGCTTGCCGGCCGCGTCTCCTGATCGCCGACGAGCCGACGACGGCGCTGGACGTCACCGTGCGCGAGCAGATCGTCGACTTGCTGATCGAATTGCAGCGGCAGGAAGCGGACGAGCGCGGCATGGCCGTGCTGCTGATCACGCACGACCTTCATCTCGTGCAGCGTTTCGCGCAGCGCGTGGCCGTGATGGAGAAGGGCGTACTCGTCGAGACGAATACGACGGAAGAACTCTTCGCGAATCCGCGCCATCCTTACACGAAGCGGCTGCTCGATAGCGAGCCCGCGCGCGTCGTCGAGCCCGTTGCCGAGCACGCGCCTCGGATATTGAACGTGGTCGGCCTTGCCGTCGACTACCGCACGCGTGCGAAGGGAGTCGCCGGCATGTTCGGCAGCGCGAGGTTTCGGGCGCTGCACGAGGTCGGACTCTTCGTGAGGCAAGGCGAGACGCTCGGCATCGTCGGCGAATCGGGCTCGGGTAAATCGACGCTCGCGGCGACGGTGCTCGGGTTGCAGCGGATCGCGGAGGGCGACGTCAAGATCGGTGGCCGGTCGCTGGCGACCTATCGGACCTCCAACGACGAACGCCGCAAGCTGTGCGGACGCATGCAGGTGGTGTTTCAGGATCCGTTCGGTTCACTGTCGCCGCGCATGACGATCGAACAGATCGTCGGCGAAGGGCTGCGTGTGCATCGTCCCGAGCTCGACGAGAAAGCGCGCTCACGGCGCGTGGCCGAGCTGATCGCGGAGGTGGGCTTGCCCGACGATGTGTTGCCGCGCTATCCGCACGAGTTCTCGGGCGGCCAGCGTCAGCGCATCGCCATTGCACGCGCGCTCGCGGTGGAACCGGAACTCGTCGTGCTCGACGAGCCGACGAGCGCACTCGACGTATCGGTGCAAAAGCAAGTGCTCGGCTTGCTCGCGCGATTACAGAAGCGATACGGACTCAGTTATTTGTTGATCACGCACGACCTTGCCGTCATTCGGGCGATGGCGCATCGCGTCGTCGTCATGAAGTCAGGACGCATCGTCGAATCGGGCGAGACGCTGGCGCTCCTGAGCGCGCCGTCACGTCGATATACGCGAGCGCTCGTCGCCGCGTCGCTCCAATAGAAGGGAACATTCGATGACTTCTTCGGCTTCGCAGTCACGCGCATTCGCCACGGTCTTCCTCGTGGAAATTTGGGAGCGCTTCGGCTTTTACGGCATGGCGGCGCTGCTCGTCCTCTTCATGGTCGAGCGCGCCGGCTTCAGCGACGGCGAAGCCAATCTCGTCTGGGGGTCGTTTACGGCGCTCGTCTATGCGGCGCCCGCGATAGGCGGCTGGATCGGCGACAAGCTGCTCGGCACGCGCCGCACGATGCTGATGGGCGCCTTCGTGCTCGCCATCGGCTATCTGATGCTCGCGCTGCCCGACGACCGCATTTCGTTCATGTACGTCTCGCTCGGTGTGATCGTGGTCGGCAATGGTTTGTTCAAGGCGAATTCGTCGAATCTCGTGCGCCGCATCTATGAAGGCGACGACGCAAGCCTCGACAGCGCATTCACGATCTACTACATGGCGGTCAACATCGGCTCGACTGTATCGATTCTTGCTACGCCGTGGATCAAGGATCGGTGGGGATGGCACGCGGCTTTCGCCGTCTGCTGCGCGGGGATGGTCGTCGGCGTGGTCAACTTCCTGACGCGGTACCGCTCCCTCGTCCATGCCGGCTCCGCGCCCGATGACGCACCGATCGACTGGCGGCGCGTCGGTCTCGTCGCTGCGGGCGGCATCGCGCTCGGGCTCGCGTCGACCTACGTGCTCGCGCACGAAGCGCTTGCGCTGGCATGCGTCGATGCGGCCGCCGCCGCGGTACTCGTCGTCTTCGGCTACCTCATCGTCAAGTGCGAGCCGGCCGAGCGCGCCGGCCTCATTGCCGCGTTGATCCTCGTTTTGCAATCGATTCTGTTCTTCATCTTCTATCAGCAGATGTCGACGTCGCTCACGCTCTTCGCACTGCGCAACGTGGACCCCGACTTCACGCTCGCCGGCGTTCGGCTTTTCACTTGGAGCGCGGCGCAATTCCAGGCGCTCAACCCGATCTGGATCATGCTGTTGAGCCCCTTGCTCGCCTTCGCCTACACGCGCCTTGGCCGGCGCGGCCGCGATCTCTCCATTGCGGCCAAGTTTGCGGTCGGGTTCGTGGCGGTTGCGGCCGGTTTCTTCACCTACGCGCTGAGCGGCCGCTATGCGGTGGACGGGCGCGTCTCATCGTGGTTCATGGTCTGGGGATACGGACTCTACTCGCTCGGCGAGCTGCTCGTGAGCGGCCTCGGCACGGCCATGATCGCGCGCTACACGCCCGTGCGAATGAGCGGCTTCATGATGGGGGCCTACTTCATCGCCACTGGCGTGTCGCAGTATCTCGGCAGCGTCGTGGCGAATTTCGCGCAGTTGCCGTCCGAAGGAATCGAAGCGGCGCAATCGCTGCGCATCTACACGCGGCTCTTCGCCGAGCTGGGCTGGCTCGCCACCGCGGGCGCCCTCCTGACCATCGCGATGTTGCCGCTGATGCGAGCCCTTTCGAATCGGCATCGTCTCGCCGCAGCGTCGAGCGCGGTGGCGCTTGCGGCCGCGAGCGAGTGACGAACGCGAGCGAGTGACGAGCCTGAGCGCAATGCGCGCCGCGCGGCGTCGCGCCGACGTCAAAAAAGACGCGGAGAGCCGACCCACAACAGCGTCGTCTCGACGCTGCCCGTGTTCGCCCAGCTGTGTGGGACCGTGGATTCGTAATGGGCGCTGTCGCCGGTGCGCAGGCTGAACGTCTTGCCTTCGAGCGTCAACTGCAACTCGCCCTCGATCAAGTAGACGAACTCCTCGCCGGCGTGCGTCGTGACTTCCGATGCCTTCTTCTGTCCGGCGGGCAGCTTCACGAGCAGACTCTCGAGCTGGCTTCCGACCGACGAACTGGTTAGGCGTGCGAACAAATTGGCCGAGCCGGCGAAGCTGAAGAACCGCAGCTGCTCGGCGCGCCGCACCGTGCGCTCTTCGCTCGGCGTATCGACGAAATACTGCAGCTGAACGCCGAGCGCGTGAGCAATGCCCGCCAGCGAAGTCAGCGACGGCGTGGCGAGCCCGCGCTCGACCTGCGATAGAAACGGCTTGGAAATGCCTGCGGCGGTAGCGGTCTCGTCGAGGGTGCGCTTGAGGCGCTGCCGCAAGGCGCGGATCTTTCCCCCTAAATTCGGCGCCTGACGGGCGCTTTCGGCGGTCGAAACCATGAGGTGCTCGGATTTATAGTGAAGTCAACCACGCGCCGTATGTTGCCAGAGCCGCGGCGCCAAATGCAAAAAAGTATTACGTCCCCGTACTTTCGCGCAGTTTAGCGCATCTATCGAGCCCGACGTTCAGCCGTTCTTCCGTTACGTCGACAACACGGAGGCAAGCGAGCACTCGCCGGCGGCAAGCGCACGCTTTTTCGCCGCGGTGAGGCGCTTCACGCGAACCTCGGCACGCAATGCGCTCGAGCGGTCGCCGACTTCGAACGATGCGAGCAGCGCCACGGCCTTTTTCGCGCGCGTATAGCGTGCGCCGACTCCGTTCGCATGTTTCTCGAAGCGCGCGGCGACATTCGTGGCGATCCCTGTATAGACGCTGCCGTCCGCGCATTCGACGAGGTAGAGAAACCAGGTCATCTTCAACACTTGAACGGATTGTGCTCGCGCAGCTCGTCGACATGCGCGTGGATCAGGTTGGCCTCGTTGGCAAGAAAATGCGCGACCGCATCGGAGAACGCGGGATGCGCGAGCCAATGCGCCGAACGGGTGACGGTCGGCATGAAGCCGCGCGCCATCTTATGCTCGCCTTGGGCGCCGCCTTCGAAAACGGCGAGCTTTTCCTCGATGCAGAACTCGAGCGGCTGATAGTAGGCCGTTTCGAAGTGAAGGCAGGGGACGTGCTCGAGGGCACCCCAATAGCGCCCGTAGAGCGCGCCGCCCGTTTGCCCGTTGCGCTCGTAGACAACGAGCGCGCTCGCAATCGGCTTGCCCCGGCGCTCGGCCACGACGAGCAGCAGATTTTCGGGCATCGTCGCGCCGATCGTGCGAAAGAAGTCCAGGTTCAGATACGGTTGCGAGAAGTGCTCGCGATAGGTCTGCCGATAGCAGCGCGTGAAAAAGCGCCAGTCGTCGTCGGTGGCGTCTTCGCCGCGCACGCGTCTGAACGTGATTCCGGCTTCTCGCACCTTGCGCCGCTCGGCTCGGATGTTTTTCCGCTTTTTCTGCTCGAGCGTGAAGAGGAAGTCGTCGAAGTCGCGGTAGCCCGCGTTGAGCCAGTGAAACTGGATACCTTCCCGCCGCATCATGCCGAGCTCGGCGAGCGTGTCGCTTTCGGCCGGGGTGGGAAAGAGGACGTGCAGCGACGAGACGTCCGATTGCTCCGCGAGCGCGATGAGCGAGGCCGCGAGCCGCCGGCGCGCGGTATCGTCGACGGCGATGAGCCGCGTGCCCTGCACGGGCGTGAACGGTATCGCGCAAAGGAGCTTCGGGTAGTACTCGAGCCCGTTGCGCTGGTAGGCGTCGGCCCACGCCCAGTCGAAGACGTACTCGCCATAGGAGTGGCTCTTCAAATACACGGGCGCGACGGCCGCGAGCGCTTCGGTGCGCGCGTCGACGAGCGTGACGAAGCGTGGCGCCCAGCCCGTGCGCTCGGTGGCGCATTGCGTGCTCGTCAGCGCGCTCAGGAATTCATGGCGCAAGAACGGCGTGGGCTGAGCCTGGCGAGCGAGCAAGGCGTTCCATTGCGCCGCGTCGACCTCCTGGACGGAGGCGAGAAGACCCATGCGATAATCGATGCGTTCCTGTTTCAACTGTGTGACCGTGTCAGCGAAGCGGGCGGCACATCGTGTCGATCGATCGCCGCCCAATTGACCATGAAGACCCGAATCGCTCTCGCCCAAATCAATACCACCGTTGGCGACTTCGCCGGCAACATCGCGAAGATCGTCGAGGCCGCGCGCGCGGCGCATCGAGACGGCGCCAGGCTGCTCGTCACGCCGGAGCTCGCGCTCTCGGGCTATCCGCCCGAGGATCTGCTGTTGCGCCCCGCGTTCTATGGCGCCTGCGCCGCTGCGCTCGCCGAGCTGGCCGCGCAGTTGAAGCCGTTCACGGGCCTCGCCGTCGTCGTCGGTCATCCGCACCGCGATGGGGCCGAGGCCGACGGCGTCGCGAGCGCCGCGAGCGGTCATGGTAATGCAAACCGGCCCATCGAGCGCGGGCTTCCTCCTGTCGATACCTACAACGCCGCTTCGCTCGTCGTCGACGGGCGCATCGCGGGCACCTATCGCAAGCAGGACTTGCCGAACACCGAAGTGTTCGACGAGAAGCGCTACTTCGCTTCGGACGCGGCGCCGTTCGTGTTCGAGCTCGACGGGGTGAAGTATGGCGTCGTGATCTGCGAAGACGCCTGGCATGCCTCGGCCGCGCAATTGGCGAAGGCGGCGGGCGCCGAAGTCCTGCTGATCCCGAACGGCTCGCCGTACCATCTCAACAAGGAAGCGACCCGCATCGACATTTTGCGCGCGCGCATCGCCGAGACGGGGCTGCCGATGGTCTACGTGAATCTCGTCGGGGCGCAGGACGAGCTCGTGTTCGACGGCGGCTCGTTCGTGCTCGACGCGAAAGGCGAAGTCGTCGCGAAAATGCCGCAGTTCGCCGAAGGCAACATGGTCGTCGAATTCGACGGCGCGCATCCGAAAAAAGGCCGGATCGCCGCGAGCGAGTCGCTCGAAGCGCAGGTCTATGCGGCGCTCGTGCTCGGCGTGCGCGACTACATCGGCAAGAACGGATTCCCGGGCGCGATCGTGGGTCTCTCGGGCGGCGTCGACTCGGCGCTCGTGCTGGCCATCGCCTGCGATGCGCTGGGGCCTGAGCGCGTGCGCGCCGTGATGATGCCGTCGCGCTACACGGCCGATATTTCGATGCTCGATGCGGCCGACATGGCACGGCGCCTCGGCGTGCGCTACGACGAGATACCGATCGCGCCGATGGTCGATGCATTCCGGGGCTCGCTCGCGCGCGAATTCGAAGGGTTGCCCGAAGATGCGACGGAAGAGAACATTCAGGCGCGCATTCGCGGCACGCTGCTGATGGCGCTTTCGAACAAGTTCGGCTCGCTCGTGCTGACGACGGGCAACAAGAGCGAGATGGCCGTCGGCTACTGCACGCTATACGGAGACATGGCGGGCGGCTTCGCCGTCATCAAGGACATCGCGAAGACGCTCGTCTATCGGCTGTGCCGCTATCGCAACGAGGCGGCGCTCTTCGCTCAACGCGACGTCATTCCGGAACGGATCCTCACGCGCGCGCCGTCGGCGGAATTGCGCGAAAACCAAACCGATCAGGACAGCCTGCCGCCGTACGACGTGCTCGACGCGATCGTGCAGATGTACATGGAGGAGGACAAATCGCTCGCCGAGATCGTCGCGGCGGGCTTCGCGCGCGAAGACGTGACGCGCGTCACGCGCCTGCTGAAGCTGAACGAATACAAGCGCCGCCAGGCGCCGATCGGCATTCGCGTGACGCACCGTGCATTCGGTCGCGACTGGCGCTACCCGATCACGTCGCGCTACACAGAACCGATTCAGTGACTCGGCGATGGCGGGCGACCGTGGCGTAGAATCGATTCATTCATTCCAGAAAAAAGTGAGGAAGCCATGAAACGCGTCACAGCGATCATCAAACCATTCAAGCTCGACGAAGTCCGCGAGGCGCTGGCCGAGGTCGGCATGACCGGGCTCACCGTTACGGAAGTGAAGGGCTTCGGCCGGCAGAAGGGGCACACGGAGCTCTATCGGGGCGCCGAGTACGTCGTCGATTTTCTGCCGAAAGTGAAGATCGAGGTCGTGGTGCCGGACGGGCAGTGCGACCAGGTCATCGATGCGATCGTCGGCGCCGCGCGCACGGGCAAAATCGGCGACGGCAAGATCTTCGTCACTGACGTCGAGCGCGCCATTCGCATTCGCACCGGCGAAGAGAACGAAGCGGCGATCTGACGTCGTCCCTACCCCGGGGGGGAGGGATTCACACTACTGACGGTGTGCCCGCCGGGTTCTCCTGCGGGGCACACGCCGCGCCGGCATGCCTCAGTCGACTCAAATGCGCGCACCATAAAAAAACGGTGCGACGCCCTGACGGACACCGCACCGATACGCGCCTCTCGCAGCAGCGTTAAAACTTGGATCTGTGAAGCAGTTAGGTTCGCTATGTCGTTCGATTAGAACACGTGCTGGATGCCGACGTAGGCACCCGACTGGCTGTGACCAGCCACCGGGTTGTCGCTGCCGGACACGATGGAGTTCGGCTCCGTGAACGAGTTCGCCTCGAGGCCGAGGTTCGCGGTCTTGCTGTTGCGAACGGTAGCGATCTGGATGTCGAGCAACGTGCGCTTCGAAAGGTTATACGTGCCGCCGATCGTGTAGATCGTCGAGTTACCGAAGCCGTTGTTATAGTTGGCATGGTAGACGGCAGCGATGAGGGCTGCGGCCGGCGTGGCTTGCCACGTCACGCCACCCCATTCGTGGTCGACCGACGAGGGAGCAAGTCCGGTGGACGCGGCCGTATAGCCAGACGTGCGGAGCGCTTGGTAGGCGCCTTGAATCTTGAACGGGCCGAGGAACACATTGACGGCGGCCGTGTATTCGCGCGAGAACGAGAACGCACCGTCGGCACCGCTGAGGACGCCAGTGTTGTTGTTGCGGATTTCGTCGTAAATGCCGCGCACTTGGAACAGCGGGTTCGTGTAGGTCAGTTGGAGACCATCCATACGACCCTGGCCGTTCGGGTTGCTGTTAAAGCTCGTCGAGTTCGACAGTCCGTACTGGCCGTACACGTCGAAGCCGGCAAACTTCGGCGATTGATACGAGAAGACGTTGCTAACTTTGCCCCAGTTGCGGCCACGCACGAGCGACGCCGACGACCAAGCCGATTGACCGAACGGATCGAAGTCCCATACGCCGTTGGCGATGAAGAGCTCGCGGCCCATCAGGAACGTACCGAAGTTGTTGTTCGACAGACCGACAGTTGCCCAGCGATCCCAGATAGAGCCGGTAGTGCCGAGGCCACCGGTCATCGTGTTAAAGGCGCCTTCCAACTGGAACACCGCCTTAGTACCGCCGCCGAGATCTTCCGCGCCCTTCAAGCCCCACAGGCTCGTACCCCAGTCGCCGCTCTCGGCGCGCCACCGGGAAGTCGAGCCGCCCGAGCCGTTCGGCAGGCCGCTCATGTACTCGATGCCAGCGTCAAGGCGCCCGTACAGCGTCACGCTGCTTTGCGCATGTGCGATCACGCCAGCAGACATCAGCGCCGCGGCGAGCAATGCTTTCTTCATCTTCTCCTCCGTTACCCTGTCAAAAAGTGAAGCCACTACTGCGAATAGCGCCCAGGCGTTGTCAGGCGCATGGGCGGGAATCCGTACTCAGGGAGATCGCTGCGGAACGCGCGGGGGCTTCTCCGCTTGTCAGCGTTCCGGTTCGCTGTTATGGCAGCGCGGCGTCTCCGTGCTTGGAGTAAAACTACATTTGCAGCACTGCGTTTTGCTACTTTGGTTACTAATTTAGCAAAAATACACTTGCGTGGCGAAAGAAATCGCAGTCGTGCTAGCACCCTGTCTCTAAATTGCAATACTATTGTGGTCCGCTGCACTGCAACACCTCCCGAAAGAGGGCGCCAAGCCTTGTGGAATAAGGCGATTACGGGGCTTTCGGCGTTGAGTCAAGGAATCCCGGTATTGACTGGCCGGCGAGACGGCGTTATAAGCGCGCTCCAGCACCACAAAGGGGCGGTAATCGCGAAAACCATAAGAACGAAAAGCGGAAAACGCAAATGACAAAGGGCGCCGCAGGCGCCCTTTGTCATTGCTGAAGCCGGCCGCAACGCGCCGTGGAGTGGGATTGCCGACGACAATCCCGGCGAAGCGCCTATTTGAGACTGCCCGAAAGAAACTGCTTGAGCCGTTCGCTGCGCGTATTGCCGAATACCTCCGCGGGAACGCCTTGCTCCTCGATCCGCCCTTGGTGCAAAAATACGACGTGATTGGAAACGTTGCGCGCGAAGCCCATCTCATGCGTGACGACGATCATCGTGCGGCCTTCTTCGGCGAGCTTCTGCATCACTTTCAGCACTTCGCCGACGAGCTCGGGATCGAGCGCCGAGGTCGGCTCGTCGAAGAGCATGACGTCGGGATGCATCGCGAGGGCGCGCGCGATCGCCACGCGCTGCTGCTGCCCGCCCGACAGATGCGACGGGTATTGCTTCTCGAGCCGCGGCGCCAGGCCCACCTTTTCGAGGTACGTTCGCGCGCGCTCCTCCGCCTCGCGGCGCGAGAGCCCGAGCACATGAATGGGCGCCTCCATCACGTTTTCGAGCACGGTCATGTGGGCCCACAGATTGAAGTGCTGGAAGACCATCGCGAGCTTCGTGCGCATGCGCTGAAGCTGCTTCTGGTCGACGACGCGCAGTGCGCCCGCCTTGTCCTTGCTCGTGCGGACCTCTTCTCCGTCGAGGAAAATGCGGCCCGCGCTCGGCTGCTCGAGAAAGTTGATGCAGCGAAGCATCGTGCTCTTGCCGGAGCCCGACGAACCGATGACGCTGATCACGTCGCCGGCGTTCGCCTTGAGCGAGACGCCTTTGAGGACCTCGTGATCGCCGTAGTGCTTGTGGAGTTCGTCGATGAAGAGCTTTTGCATCGGGGAGAGTCCGGATTACTTGCCTGGTTACTTGCCCTGCGGCCGCAGAAAAGCGAGCCAGCGTCGCTCCGCGCGGCGGAAGAGCCCGACGAGGGCGAACGAGATCGCCAGATAGAGCAGCGCGGCAATGCCGAATGCCTGGAACGACATATAGGTGGCCGAGTTGGCGTCGCGCGCGATCTTGAGAATGTCGGGCACCGTCGCGGTGAACGCGACCGTCGTCGCATGCAGCATGAGGATCACTTCGTTGCTGTAGAGCGGCAGCGCGCGGCGCAGCGCCGACGGCAGGATCACGCGCCGGTAGACGGTGAAGCGTGACATGCCGTACGCGCGCGCCGCTTCGATTTCGCCATAGGCGGTCGCCTTGATCGCGCCCGCGAAGATCTCGGTCGTATAGGCGCAGGTATTCAGTGTGAAGGCGAGCAGCGTGCAATGCATGCCGTCGCGGAAGAAGTCGTTGAGCACCGCGTGCGAGCGCACGACTTCGAGGCTGTAGATGCCCGAGTAGCAAAGCAGCAGCTGCACGTAGAGCGGCGTGCCGCGAAAGATGTAGGTGTAGAGCCAGACGGCGCCGGCGAGCACGCGGTTTTTCGATACGCGCGCGACCGCGAGCGGCACCGACAGGCAAAAGCCGATGCTGATGGAGACGACGAGAAGCCAGAGCGTGACGACGAGTCCTGTTGCGCGGTAGCCGTCCGTGAAAAGGTAGTTGCGCCAGTAGTCGTGGATGAGCTCGATCATGGGTAGGGAGCGGGGTCTATAGCTCGGCTTTGCGGACGCCGATCGAATAGCGCTTTTCGAGCCAAAGCAGCACGAGGTTCGAAATCGTCGTGATCGCCAGATAGACCGCGCCGGCGATCAGCGTGAAGAAGAAAAAGCGCAGCGTGCCCTTGCCCGCGTCCTGCGATGCCTTGACGACGTCGGCGAGTCCGATGATCGAGACGAGCGCCGTCGCCTTCACCATGACCTGCCAGTTGTTGCCGATGCCGGGCAACGCGAAGCGCATCATCTGCGGGAACATGATGCGGGCGAACGTCTGCCAACCCGTCATGCCGAAGGCGGCGCCCGCTTCCAGCTGCCCGCGCGGCACCGACAGAAAGGCGCCCCGGAACGTTTCCGTGAAATAGGCACCGTAGATGAAGCCGAGCACGATGACGCCGGCCACGAACGGATCGATGTCGATCTGATCCCAGCCGAGCAGATCGGTCAGGTTGTTGAGCCAAATCTGGATGCTGTAGAAAAGCAGCAGCATCAGCACGAGGTCGGGCACGCCGCGCACGAGCGTCGTATAGGCCATGCCGAGGCCGTGTGCAAGGCGATTTTTCGCAAGCTTCGCCGCCGCGCCGACGAGGCCCAGCACGAACGCGAGCGCGAGCGAAAGGATCGCGAGCTTGACGGTCTGCCAGGTGCCGGCGAGGATCTGCGGGCCGTAGCCTTCAAGAAACATGGTCTGGAGTGGTAGTCCTTGGGCGGCGCGCGAGGGTAGCGCGCGCCGCGAAAATTCTAGCCGGCCAAAAATGGCCCGCCGCGAGCGCGGCCTACGGTTACAGCCGGATCTCGAGCGCGTCCGGCCCGGCGTCGGGGCCTCGCGGTGGTTTCGACATCCGAAAAGCGCGGTATTTTACCCGAAGCCGAGTGGCGCGCCACCGCGGCGAACTTTTAGCCACCCGCGCGCCAGCCAGGCATGCGGTCAAATGGAATCGCGGCGGAAGACGCTGAAAGAGAAACGCCGGATCGGAAACGCTGAATAAAAAACGCCGCGGCCCGAAGGCGCGCGGCGTTGCCGGCGGGGAAACCGAGGCGCCCCGTCCCGCGCTTCGCGTCGCCCGGACGCGAGTGCCGTGCGCGGCGGACGAGAGCGCGAGGCCGGGCCGGACGGCTTACTGACTCGTCGAGGGGCTGCTCGCCGCGGCGCCGTCGTGGTGCTTCTCCCAGCCCTCGCGCATTTTCTCGTGCCGGGCCTCCATACGCGCGAAGTGGCGCTTGAGCTCGGTGCTGACCGTCGTCTTCTGCTGGTCGTTGAGGCTATCGTAAAACGCCAGCCATGCCGTCTCCGTCTGCTCGCGCAGCTGCGCATTCTGCTGCTCGGCCTGCTGATGGGCGGCGTGAAGCGCATCGAGGTCGAGAATCGGCTGCTGCTCGGCGGCCTTGAATTGCTGCCGCATTTTTTCGTGGCTGGCGTGCATCGCTTCATGGTTCTGCTTCATCGTCGCAAGGGCGCTCTGCCACTTCTGCTCCTGCTCGGGTGTGAGGTGCAACTGGGTGTGCAGCGCTTCGAGCTGATGCATCATCCCGCCGCGTTGCCAGCCATGCATGCCGGCACCGTCCGCCGACATGCCGTCGCCGGCCGCGTACGCGGCGCCGAACGTGACGGCGAGCGCCGCGGATGCAACGGCGAGGTAGCGTGCCGTCGTACGGAAGATCGGGTTCATCGACAACTCCTGTCTATCTATGAATGAGAAAGGTCGCTCACGCGAAGGCGCACAAGCGGCGCGGCCTTCGTTGTCGATAGGCTAGTCATCGGCCGCCGACGTGGTGTTACGCCACCCGTCGAGGCGATTACGCGGCATTACGCCCTGGTTTGACGGTAACGTTCCGTAACCCTTTCGTCAGGTGGCGGCTTTCCGTACGGCAGGCGGCTCGCGCTAAACTTCAGCGCATGACCACGCAAATCCTTATCGTCGACGACGACGCCGAACTGCGCGACCTGCTGCGCGACTATCTCGTCAGGCAGGGCATAGAAGTGTCGGTGCTGCACGACGCCGCGAACCTCGAGCGCCGGCTCGAGCGCGAGCGTCCCGATCTCATCGTGCTCGATCTGATGATGCCGGGCGTCGACGGATTGACGGCGCTGCGCAAGCTGCGCGCGGCCGGCGACGACATTCCCGTGATCATGTTGACGGCGCGCGCCGACGACGTCGATCGCATCGTCGGCCTCGAGCTCGGCGCGGACGACTACCTCGGCAAGCCGTTCAACCCGCGCGAGCTGCTCGCGCGCGTGCAGGCCGTGCTGCGGCGCCGTCGCACCGTGCCGTCGGCCGCGCCGGAGCAGCGCGAGCCGTTCTCGTTCGGGCGCTTCGTGCTCGACTTCGAGACGCGCACGCTGAATATGGACGGCCGTCCGCTGACGCTCTCGGGCAGCGAGTTCGCGCTGCTCAAGATCTTCGTCAACCACCCGATGCGCACGCTCACGCGCGAACGACTGCTCGAATTGCTGCACGGCCCCGAGTACGACGGGACCGATCGCGGCATCGACGTGCAAGTCTGGCGCTTGCGCCGCATTCTCGAATCCGATCCGTCGACGCCGCGGTTCGTGCAGACCGTGCGCGGCCGCGGGTACGTCTTCGTGCCGAACGGCGAGCCCAATGCGCCGGCCAATTGATTCGCTGTTCGGGCGGCTCGCGCTGCTCGTCGTCGCGGTGCTGCTGGCTTCGCATCTCGCCGGCTACCTGATGTTTCGGTGGGACAAGAACCACTCGCAATCGCGCTATGCCGTCGAAGAGGCCGTATTTCTGGTCGAGGCCGTCCGCGAGCACGTGGCCCGAGCGGGCAGCACGCCATTGCCGCCTCGCGTGCGCGTCGTCAGCCTCTCGGCCTCCGATGTCCCGCCCCCACCGGCTCAGAACGACCTGTCTGAGTCGCTCACGCGGTTCATCAGCGACCTGAGCGACCGGATGCCGCCCGGCTCGCAAGTGCGCGTGACGCCGGGGCATCCGCCGATGCTTTGGGTTCACGAGGCGGCCGACTCGCATTGGATCGTCGTGCCGATGATTCCGATGCACCCGCCGCGCTCGCTCGATCGGCTCTTCGTCTGGCTAACCTCGATCCTGACGATCGCCGTCATCTGCGCGCTGTTCGTCGCGTGGCGGCTGCAGCGGCCGTTGACGGACCTCGCCCAAGGCGTCGCGCGTTTCGGCCGCGGCCAGCCCGTGCCGCCGCTCCCCGAGCGAGGCCCGCGTGAGGTCCGCGATCTGACGCATGGCTTCAATCAGATGGTCCGCGAAGTCTCTCGCACCGAGAAGGACCGCGCGGTCATGCTCGCCGGCATCGCGCACGACTTGCGCACGCCGCTCGCCCGCATGCGGTTGAGGGCCGAAATGATGGAGGACGCGAAGCTGCGTGATGGCGTCGTGCGCGATGTCGACTCGATGACGCACATCGTCGACCAATTCCTTGTTTTTGCGCACGATGGCGTGGACAGCAGCGAGATGGTCGAAGTCGACGATCACTGCGAGCGCATCGCGCGCAGCTATCGCGCGGTCGCGCCCGGCACGCCGACCGTGCGGACGGATCTCGCGGCCGGCGCCGGCTTTCGCCTGCCTACCGCGACGCTCGATCGCATCCTTTCGAATCTGCTCGACAATGCGCACGCGTACGGCGCACCGCCCGTCGTCGTCAGGACGGCGCGCACGGCCGATGGCTGGCTCCTCTCGGTCAGCGACCATGGCCAGGGCATCGCGCCGCAGGATTTGATTCAGGCGAGCCGCCCCTTCGTGCGGCTCGACCCGGCCCGCGGCGGCAACGGGCACAGCGGGCTCGGCCTCGCCATCGTCGAGCGGCTCGTGCGCCGGCTCGGCGGCGGCTGGGAGATCGGCAACGCCGAAAGCGGCGGCCTGCGCATCGTCATGACGTTCCCGCGCGACACGCTGGCGAGCGTCACGGCCCAATCGGAGGCGGCCTGGTAGACGCCGGCTTCGGCTCGCGCCGGACTCGCTAGGAGAAGAGGGCGTCGAGCGAGGAGGCCGCTTCGTTGTCGACGGTGTTATAGGTCACGCTGTCGGCGCCGAAGATGTAGTGCGTCGTGTACTTGCCGAGCCTTGCCAGAATGTCTTCCTGCACGTTCTCGGGCGCGGTGTCGAGTTTCAGGTACCACGCCGTGGAAGAGAGCTTGACCTGATACGCGCCGTACTCGGCCATCAACTGATCGAACGCTTCCGCGTCCTGGTCGCGACAAACGATGACCAGATTGCCCTTCATGCGCACCTCCAGGTAGTCCGCGGCTCGACGCCATCAAAACGCCGATGATACCCGCTCTTTCCGGCGCGCTGCGCGTTGCCGCGGCGGCGTGGGTTTTCCGAAAGCGTCGTTCCCGGCATAATTTCGCCGTTGTATCGGCGCAACGGCATTTTCCGCCAGCCCGGCCGGCCGTCGTCGGCTGGCGCGTGGGCCGTCTTGCGGTTGTGCCTGTCACAAAGGTTGTAGTAGTGTCGTGCCGTCAAAAAAGAGATCGAACCGCTGGGCAGTCATCGATCCGCAGCCAACGAATCACTGCATCCATTCGCTCCGTCATGCTCTTATTCCGCCATTCGGTCCGCCCAGACGTTTCGCGTGCCGCGCACGTCGCACGCTATTTGCCCGCATCCCATCACGCGGCCGCAGCCGGGGCGGCCCCGGTGACCCCAAAGACGTTCCATTGTGAGCGGGAGGCACGCTGATGGACTTCAGTTTCGATCCGAACCGCACGGCGAACGCGTCGGCCTGGCGGCTGTTGCCCAACCGCTGGGACTTCGTCGCGTTTCCCCTCATCATCTGCCTGATAGCGATGACGGCCATCGGCTTTCACCAGACGATGGCGCCGATCTCCACGCTCAAGACGCAGGTGATCTCGCTCGACCCGGCCAATCTGCCCGAGTACGCGCTGCGCACGACGCTGCGCATGCTTGCCGCGATGGTGGCCTCGCTCGTCTTCACGCTGGTGTACGGCACGCTCGCCGCGAAGAGCCGGCGCGCGGGCATGGTGTTGATCCCGATCCTCGACATTCTGCAATCGGTGCCGGTGCTCGGATACATCTCGTTCACCGTAACGTTTTTCCTCGCGCTTTTTCCGAAGCAGGTGCTCGGTGCCGAGCTCGCGGCCGTCTTCGCGATCTTCACGAGTCAGGCCTGGAACATGACGTTCAGCTTCTACCAGTCGCTGCGCACGGTGCCGCGCGATCTCGACGAGGTCTCGCGCGGCTTTCACCTGACCGCCTGGCAGCGCTTCTGGAAGCTCGAAGTCCCGTTCTCGATGCCGGGGCTCATCTGGAACATGATGATGTCGATGTCGGGCGGCTGGTTCTTCGTCGTCGCATCGGAGGCCATCACGGTCGGCAACAACACGATCACGCTGCCCGGCATCGGCGCATACCTGTCGCAGGCGATCGCCGAGCGCAACATGGGCGCCATCGGCTGGGTCATCGTCGCCATGACGGTCGTCATTCTGGCCTACGATCAGCTCATGTTCCGGCCGCTCGTCGCCTGGGCCGACAAGTTCCGGATGGAAACGACGAGCTCGGGCGATGCGCCGGAATCGTGGCTGCTCGACCTCGTGCGCCGGACGCGGCTCATTCATCAGCTGCTCGTGCCGGCCGGGTGGATCTTCTCGAAGCTCGCGCGTGTGCCGCTGCGCGTTTCGCTTCCGCAAGGCCTGCGGCTCGGGCAGCCCGCCGTGGCGAAGCGCGCGTCGTCGCTGGCGGGCGATGTCGTCTGGGCACTGATCCTGATCGCGGCAACGATCTACGTGGTCTGGCGCGTCGTGGCCTACGTCAGCACGGGCGTGACGGGCTCGGAAGTCGGGCATGTCTTTCTGCTCGGCGTCTTCACGCTGCTGCGCGTCGCCGTGCTGATCGTCATTTCATCGCTGATCTGGGTTCCGCTCGGCGTGCTGATCGGACTGCGGCCCGCCGTTGCCGAAAAGGTTCAGCCGCTCGCGCAGTTCCTCGCCGCGTTCCCCGCCAATCTGCTGTTTCCGGTTTTTGTGATCGTGATCGTCCGCTTTCATCTGAATCCGGACATCTGGCTCTCGCCGCTCATCGTGCTCGGAACGCAGTGGTATATCCTCTTCAACGTGGTCGCGGGGGCGACGGCCTATCCGAACGACTACCGCGAGGCCGCCACGAACTTTCGCATTCGCGGCTGGCAATGGTGGCGCCAATGCATGCTGCCGGGCATCTTTCCCTACTATGTGACGGGCGCGCTCACGGCTTCGGGCGGCGCCTGGAACGCGAGCATCGTCTCGGAGGCAGTCCAGTGGGGCGATACGCACGTCACCGCGCACGGGCTCGGCGCCTATATCGCCGAAACCACCGCTGCGGGAGACTTTCCGAAGATCATCCTCGGCATCGCCGTGATGTCGCTGTTCGTCACATTATTCAACCGAAGCGTGTGGCGGCCGCTTTATGCTTACGCGGAATCGAAGCTCCGGCTCGACTGATGCGAAAGAACGCCCGATAGGTCCATTCGAGAGTGAAGCGCAATGCAAAATCCCAAAGCTGAACTGAGCCCGGCGTCGTCCGCCTCTCCCGCATCGGTCGGCGCCGGCGCCGGCGCCGCACCCCGTCTCGGCGAGGAAGTGCTCAACGTGCGCGGTGTGCGCCGCGGCTTTTCGAAAGCGCAAGGCGAGCTGCTCGTGCTCGACGACGTCAACCTCTCGCTGCGCGAAGGCGAAATCGTTGGCTTGCTCGGACGCTCGGGCTCGGGCAAGTCCACGCTTTTGCGCATCATCGCCGGGCTGATCAAGCCAACGGACGGCCAGGTCGACTATCTCGGCAAGCCGCTTTCGGGTCCCGCGGAGGGCGTCGCGATGGTGTTCCAGACGTTCGCGCTCTTTCCCTGGCTGACGGTGCTGCAGAACGTCGAGGCAGGACTCGAGGCGCAAGGCGTTGGGGCACGCGAGCGACGCGAGCGCGCGCTCGCCGCGATCGACCTGATCGGCCTCGACGGCTTCGAGAACGCTTATCCGCGCGAAATGTCGGGCGGCATGCGCCAGCGCGTCGGCTTTGCGCGCGCGCTCGTCGTCGATCCGACGCTCCTGCTGATGGACGAGCCGTTCTCGGCGCTCGACGTGCTCACCGCCGAAACGCTGCGGACCGACTTGCTCGATCTCTGGACGCAGCGACGCATGCCGATCAAGTCGGTGCTGATCGTCACGCACAACATCGAGGAAGCGGTGTTCATGTGCGACCGGATTCTCGTGCTTTCATCGAACCCCGGGCGCGTGATCGCCGAGATCAAGGTGCCGTTCGCGCATCCGCGCAACCGGCTCGACCCGGCCTTCAAGCGTCTCGTCGACGACATCTACGCGAAAATGACGGCGCGTCGCACGGACGAGGCGACGAAAAAGGGGCTCGAGCTCGGCAGCTGGCTGCCGAGCGTCTCGACGAACCTCATGGCCGGTCTCATCGAGACGCTTGCCGCGCCGCCCTATCATGGCCGCGCCGACATGCCGGAAATCGCCCGCTCGCTGCATCTCGAGGTCGACGATCTCTTTCCGATCGCCGAAGTGCTGCAGCATCTCGGTTTCACCGACGTGCGCGAGGGCGACATTTTCCTGACGCCGCCCGCGCGCGTGTTCGCCGAATTCGGCACCCAGGAGCGCAAGATGATGTTCGCCGAGCATTTGCTGCGGCACGTGCCGCTTGCCGCGCGGATCAAGAAAGTGCTGAACGAGCGCCCCGGCCATCGCGCGCCGCGCGTGCGCTTCGAGCAGGAGCTCGAGGACTTCCTCTCCGACAGTGCAGCAGAGGAAACGCTCGACGCCGTCATCAACTGGGGCCGCTACGGCGAAATCTTCTCGTATAACGACCAGAGCGAGATCTTCAGTCTCGAGGACGTCGAGTCTTAAGGCGGACCGCGGTGCACGGTGCCTGAGCGGGCGTCAGCTTTCGCCCGCGGGCGGGTTGTCGTCCTCGTCCTCATAGGCGCCGAGCCGGTTATAGAGCGTTTTCAGGCTCACTCCGAGCGCCTTCGCCGCGCGCCGCTTGTCGCCGCCGCAATACTTGAGCGTGCCGAGGATGATCTGCCGCTGAGCCTCGGCGAGCGGCGTGCCGACCCAGATGCTCATCGCATCGCCTTGCGTGACGGCCTTTTTCGAGCGGGCGGCCAGGCGCGGATGCTCGATCTCGACCGTCTTCTCGGCAAGGATGAATGCCCGATAGACGCTGTTCTTCAGCTCGCGAACATTGCCGGGCCACGAGTAGGTGCGCAGTGTCTCGCGCGCACGCTTGCTGAACGACTTGTTCGTGTTTTCCTGCGCGTTGAGCTCGGCAAGGAAGTGCTGGGCGAGCAACTCGCGGTCGCCCTCGCGTTCGCGCAGCGGCGGCACGCGCAGCGGAAAGACGGCGAGCCGGTACATCAGATCCTCGCGCAGCCCGTTCTCCTTGACCGCGACCATCGGATCCCGGTTCGTGGCGGCGATCACGCGGACGTCGCTGTGCAGGAGCTCGTTGCCGCCCACGCGATAGAACGAGCCGGTTTCCAGCGCACGCAGCAGCTTCACCTGGCGCACGGGCATCATTTCGGTGATTTCATCGAGAAAGAGCGTGCCGCCGTTGGCATTTTCGAAATAGCCGGCGCGGCCCTGCACGGCGCCCGTGAAACTGCCGCGCTCGTGGCCGAAGAGCTCCGCCTCGATGAGGTTGTCGGGAATCGCGCCGCAATTGACGGCGATGAAGGGGCCGTCGCGCCGCGCGCCCCGATCGTGGATCGTGCGGGCGATCAGCTCCTTGCCCGTGCCCGATTCGCCGACGATCAGCACGGTTGCATCGGTCGCGGCCACGCGCTCGACCTGCTCGTACAGTTCGAGCATCGCGGGCGACGAGCCGTAAAGCATCCCGTACGATTCGAGCCCGGCCGAATCGCGTGCGAGAGCTTTGTCGAATCGCCGCGCGGCATCGCTCATGTCGGCTGCCGCGGGTGTGTCCAAGTCGCTTGACGACGCCATGTGTCGCAATCTTCCGCGAGCGACGGCCACGGCGGTTGCGCCGTTGTCGCCGATCCGTAAAGGGTGGTTGCAAACCCCTATTTAACCACGCATGACGGATCGTACACCCGCCAGTCGTCATGGCGGATATGGCATGAATCGTGCGGCACATTCCCGTTCCGCACGGAACTCGCGGACGCGGAATCGATCGGAATGAGAGTCGGCAGCCGGACGCCGGTGCTGGCTGCTCGGCCGTATCTTTCATACACTTCGGGCAATTGCGAAGGGGGTCAGATGGCTCGTCCCAGAATCGGCATCTTCGGCGCGCTCGTCGCAGTGGGGGGCGTGATCGCGTGGCGCTGGTCACAGAAGCACCGCGCGTCGCAAGCGCGGCTCGCTAGCGAATTGAGCCGTTGGGAAGGCGAGGGCGGCGCGGTGGCGTCGGTGACGCAAGCGGCACCGTCCACACCCGCATCGGCGTCGGCGCCGGCGGGCGGCCCGGTGCCGGACGGGGCCGCCCAAGTGGGCGGTACGCGCGACGCCTGGCTTTTCCCGCACAGCTGAGCGATGGGCGTCGCTCGTCGATGCTCTGGCTCCTCCAGGGCGGCGAGCGGATGCAAAATATGACCTGCTTCGAGCGCCGGCGCATGTCGCCGGCGTGTCGATCTCCTTGACCTTTTTATACGCGACCCAACCCGATGCCACATGTGCTGATTGTCGACGACGACCCGGACACGCGCGAAGCGCTCGTGTCGATCATCGCGGAGGACGGCCTCACCACGGCCATCGCCGGAGACTTGCGCGAGGCCCGCATTCAGCTCGTGCGGCAAACGCCGGATGTCGTCTTCACCGATTTGCAGTTGCCGGACGGCAGCGGCGTCGATTTGTTCGAAGACCTCGATCCGCGCTCGGGCGTCGAGATCGTCGTCATCACCGGCCACGCGACGGTCGAATCGGCCGTCTCCGCGCTCAAGATGGGTGCGTCCGACTACCTCGTGAAGCCGATCAACATGCAGCGCGTGCGGGCCGTGCTCGATCGTTTGCCGCGCGCGGGCGATTTGAAGGCGCAAATCGGCACGCTGCGCGGCGAGCTGCGGCGCATGGGCCGCTTCGGGCTCATGCTCGGCAGCTCGCCGGCGATGCAGTCGGTCTACGATCAGGTGAGCCGCGTCGCGCCGACCGCGGCGTCGGTGCTGCTCGTCGGAGAGTCCGGGACGGGCAAGGAGGTCGCCGCGCAGACGATTCACGAGTTGAGCCTGCGCCGCAAGCACGCGTTTCTCGCCGTCAACTGCGGCGCCATCTCGCCGAATCTCATCGAGTCCGAAATGTTCGGACACGAGCGCGGCTCGTTCACGGGCGCGGACCGTCAGCACAAGGGCTATTTCGAGCGCGCGAACGGCGGGACGATCTTTCTCGACGAGATCACCGAGATGCCGGCCGAGTTGCAGGTCAAGTTCCTGCGCGTGCTCGAGACCGGCATGTTCATGCGCGTCGGCACGACGAAGGAAATCGAGACCGACGTGCGTGTCATCGCAGCAACGAACCGCGATCCCGAACAAGCCGTGCTCGAGGGCAAGCTCAGACTCGACCTCTACCATCGGCTCAACGTCTTTCCGATCAGCCTGCCACCGCTGCGCGAGCGCGGCAACGACGTCTGGCTGCTCGCCGAGGCGTTTCTCGCCGAGCTCAACGAGCGTCACGGCACGAGCAAGCAATTTCCGCCCGCGACGAAGGAAATGCTGCTGTCATACCCATGGCCCGGCAACGTGCGCGAGCTCAAGAACTACGTGCAGCGCGCCTACATCATGGCGGGCGCCGATTCGAACACGACGGCTGCCGTACCGCTGCAGATCTCGCTATCCAAGCCGTCGACCGGTACGGCGGTGACGATTCCGTTCGGCACCTCGCTCGCCGCCGCGGACCGGCAGCTGATCCTCGCGACGCTCGAGCAGTGCGGCGGCGTCAAAACGCGCGCCGCCGAAATTCTCGGCATCAGCTTGAAGACGCTCTATAACCGGCTCGTCGAATACAGCGACGAGGCGGGCAAGCCACAGGCCGGCGAAGGCGATGCTGCCGGCGAGCCAGGGGAAGCGGGCGAGCCGGCGGCGGGAAAGTGAATCGCTCGCAGGCTCGGGGCGCTGCCGCTACCGGCTGCTGAGCACCTGGGCAAACCGATTGCTCGCATCGTCAAGGTAACGAACGGCGGAATTGCCGCCGCGCGCGACCAGTGCCCCGATGGCGAGCGTTGGCCGCGGTGACGCGCGACACGCCAAGGGGAATGTTCACGATGTCAGCATCCATGAGCGAGCCGTTGCGCGCGCATACGCCCGAGCCCGACCCGCCCGGGCCTCCACCGACGAAGGAACCGCCGGGCCCGCATCCCGAGCCCGAGCGTGAGCCTCCAGGGCCCCCGCAGCCGCCGATCGGCGATCCGCCGCCCTATCCTCCAGACGTTCCGCAGTGAAGGCGGCATATTCGGGAAGGGGCCTCTGTACGAGTTACAAATCTGACGCAATTGTTACCGCGCGAAACCGATTTCCGCGTTCTAGACTTCTATTCGATGCGCCCAATTCGGGCCCGCCTTCTGAAGGGAGGCATTCGATGAGACATCCAGCGTTGCGGCGCTCTCCGCGCCACGCATCCAAGCGCGCAGCAAAGCACGCGGACACGACGGCCGCGTCGCCTTCGCAGCCGCCGCACGATCCTTCCGCGCAAAACCGCGTCGCGCCCAATGCGCCGCCCGACGGGACCTACAACCAAGGCGGTGCGCGCCCTGAAGGGCTCGATTATCAGCGCGATCTAGGCGCCGAGCAGGACGCCTGAGCACGCCGGAAGCTTATTGCACGCTCGCCTTGCGCTCACCTGTCGGTGCGCGTGGGCTTGTTCCGCTCTTCGGTCGCAGAGCGGGGCGGCGCCGCATTGCGGTTGCGCATCGGGGCATGCGGCTTGCACACGACCAACCGAGCGGCGAAAAGTCGTCGCCATGCGAGTCAGCAACCCGAGAGGTGAAGCCGCAATGAGCAGACTTATCGTCGTGTCCAACCGCGTCGCGCCGACGCAAGAAGGATCGCCCGCCGCAGGCGGGCTTGCCATTGGTGTCCTGGATGCATTGAAGGAGACCGGCGGGCTTTGGTTTGGATGGAGCGGCGAAATCGTGGGGCATGGCGGTGCGCCGTCGATCGACCGGCAGGGTACCGTCACGTACGCCACCGTCGGTCTCACGAGGCGCGACTACGATCAGTACTACCGAGGATTCTCGAACGCGACGCTCTGGCCCGCGTTTCACTACCGCACGGATCTCTCGCGGTACGACCGACGGGAGTACGCGGGCTACCTGCGCGTCAATGCCATGCTGGCCAAGCAGCTCTCCACGCTCGTCGAGCCCGACGACGTGATCTGGGTGCACGATTATCACCTGCTCCCTTTTGCCCGAGCGCTGCGCGATCTCAATGTGACGAACTCGATCGGCTTTTTCCTCCATACGCCGTTTCCGGTCGGAGAAGTGCTGCGCACCGTGCCGCCGCACGAAGAGCTCGTCAAGGCGATGTGCAGCTATGACGTCGTCGGGTTTCAGACTCACTCGGACCGGCAATCGTTCGTCGATTACATCGAGCGCGGTCATTTTGGCGTTTCGACCGAAGAGGGGGTGATGCAGGCGTTCGGCCGCGTGCTGAAAGTCGGCACCTATCCGATCGGGATCTATCCGGATGCAATCGCGAAAGCGGCCGAGCAGCTTTCCGATCGCAAGGCCGTCGCTGAACTGCGTGACGCGACGCGAGGCCGGCGCATCATCATGAGCGTCGACAGGCTCGATTATTCGAAGGGGCTCGTCGAGCGCTTTCAGGCGTTCGAGCGGCTGTTGACCGATGCGCCCGAGTGGCAGGGAAAAGTGTCGCTCGTTCAGATAGCGCCGCCGACCCGCTCGGACGTGCAGACCTATCAGCGTATCCGGCAGGCGCTCGAAGGCGAGGCGGGGCGCGTCAACGGGCGTTTCGCTCAGCTCGATTGGACGCCCATCCAGTATCTGAACCGCAAGTACGAGCGCAATGTGCTGATGGCGCTCTTCAGGCTTTCGCAAGTCGGCTATGTGACGCCATTGCGGGACGGGATGAATCTCGTCGCGAAGGAGTACGTCGCGGCGCAGAATCCGGAAGACCCAGGCGTGCTCGTATTGTCTCAGTTCGCCGGTGCCGCGGAACAGTTGCCGGGCGCGCTCGTCGTCAATCCGTTCGACCTCTCGCAAATGGCCGACGCGCTGGCCAGTGCATTGTCGATGCCGCTCAGCGAACGCAAGGCGCGCCATTCGGACATGATGGCGCGCTTGCGGGCGAGCGATCTGTCGACGTGGCGAGATGCCTTCCTCGATGACTTGCGTCATGTCGCCACTGCCGCGTCGGTGACCCGCAAGGCGGTGAAGCTGGCCGATTTCGCGGCCTGACATCGTGGCCGGCTCGCAGCCGGTTTTCCGAAGGTTTCCGAAGAAGAAGGCTCCTTGGGCAGCGCCCCTTTTTGGGGGGGCGCATACCGAGAGGAGACGCTATCCCTGCTTGCGCAGTTGAGCGGGCGGAAGCTTCAACAGGTTGCGGTACTTCGCCACCGTGCGGCGCGCGACGATCATGCCCTCCTGCGTGAGCAGGCGAGCGAGCGTGACGTCGGACAGCGGATTGCGCGGATCCTCCTGCTCGATCATCTCCTTGATCAGCGCGCGGACCGCGGCGGCCGAGCACCGGCCGCCCGTCTCGGTCGCGAGCTCGCGCGGGAAGAAGTGGCGGAACTCGAAGATGCCGCGCGGCGTGGCCATGTACTTGTTGCTCGAGGCCCGTGAGACCGTCGACTCGTGCAGCCCGAGCTCTTCGGCCAGCTTGCTGAGCACGAGCGGCTTCAGCGCGATTTCGCCGTACTCGAAAAACGCTTTCTGGTACGAGACGATGCATTGCGCCACGCGCTGAATTGTCGTGAAGCGCTGCTCGGCATTGCGCAGCAGCCAACGCGCTTCCTGCAACTGTTGCGCGAGCGGCGTGCCGTTGCCGCCGGATTGGGCGAAGAGCTCCGCGTAGACGCGATGAATCCGCGCGCGCGGAAGCACCGCGGGATTGATCGTCGCGACCCAGCGGTTCTTCACCTTGCGCACGATGACGTCGGGAATCACATAGTTGTCATCGGTGCGTCCGTAATATTCGCCCGGCTTCGGGTCGAGTCGGCGCACGAGGGCGCACGCCGTGCGCAACGCCTCCGCCGAGCAGCCGATCTGCTTTTGCAACTCGGCATGTTCGCGCCGCGCGAGCTTTTCGAGATGATGCTGCACGATTTCGCGGGCGACGGCGCGGCCCGGCGTATCTTCCGGCAGCGCGTCGAGCTCCAGGCTCAGACACTCAGACAACGAACGTGCTCCGACACCGGGCCTGTCGAGCGTTTGCACGAGGCGCAGCGCGACGCGCAGCTCTTCTTCGGTCAACGGCGGGTCGGCTTCGAAGGCCTCGGCGAGATCCGCGAGCGAATCGCGCAGATAGCCGTCGTCATCCAATGCTTCGATCACGACTTGCGCCGCGGCACGGTCGCGCTCGTTGAGCGGGTAGAGATGAAGCAAGTTGTGCAGGTGCTCGTGCATGGTCGGCTGAGCGCGCGCCCAAGCACCGGGATCCACGTCGTCGGCATCGCTGTTATGGCGCGAGGCCGCGCGCATCGACCAGTCCTGCGCGAATTCGCCGGCCGCTTCATCGACCGGCGCCGCGGCCGCCGTCTCGGCGCCCGCCAGCCCATCGAAGCCGTCGACTGCCTCGGTCGGCGCGGGCGTATCGCTGACGACGGGCGTTTCATCGGCGCCGTGAGCGGGAAGCACGCCGTTCGTTGGCGGCTCTGTCTCTTCGCTTTGCGGCTCGTCGTATTCGAGGAACGGATTGCTATCGAGTGCCTGACGCAGTTCGCGCTGAAACTCCAGCGACGACAATTGCAGCAGCCGTACGGATTGTTGCAGGCGCGGGGTCAGCGCGACGTGTTGTTTGCTGCGCAGTTCGAGAGTAGGCGGCATATCGATGTCCTCGCGAATGGGTCCTCCCACTCAAGCAACGGACATACCATGCAGCGCTTCATGCGCTCATTGCGCTACGGGCGCCGGCAATGAGGCATTTGCTCAGCAGCTTTTACATCCGCCGTGCAAAAAACGCGCCGCGTTCGCTATGGAATCCCCCAGTTGCGTCGAAAACGCGCGGCGCTCGCATCGCCGCGGCGGCCATTTTCGGCATGAGGCTTGCGCGATTGAAAGGAGGGTACGACGGCGCGCGCAGCCAGTTGCGCGCGGATCGCCGGGCCCGAAGTCTTTTCAATCATTGAGCAGGAGTCACTGTGAAAGCGCTTCAGTCACTGAAAATCGCGTCCATCGTCGCCTCCGTCCTCTTTGCCGTCGGCGCGAGCGCGCAGACGATGGGCGGCGCATCATCCCAACGGACGGATTCAGCCTCGAACGGAACGTCGGCCTCATCGGAGTCGCTCGGTCAGCACATCGGTGACGGCGCGATTACGGCGAAGGCCAAGGCGGAACTCATCGGCGCGAAGGACGTCCACGCTTCGCGCGTCCATGTGAAGACGCGCCATGGCGTCGTCTCGCTGACGGGCTCGGTGCCGCGCGAGGCCGACAAGCAACGCGCGCAGGAGATCGTGCAAGGCATCTCCGGCGTTCAATCGGTCCACAACCGCCTGAAAGTCATCGAAGCGGGAGCCAGCGAATAAGCCAGCGGCGGCAATCGATCGGGCGGGCCGGCGCGCGCCCCGGGCGTTGCCGCGACTGGGGTGCGCGCGGGGGATCGTCGCTCAGGCCGCCGCGCGCCGCGGCTGCCTCAAGCGCATGAGGCTGACGCCCGATGCCAAGGCTGAGAAGGCGGCGGCGAGCTGGAGCGAGATCGTCGGACCAGCGGTCGGCGCAATGCCGAAGATGAGCGCGACGAGCGCCGCGCCGAGTGTTTGTCCGGTCAGACGGGCGGTGCCGAGCATGCCGCTTGCGCCGCCGCTGCGCTCGCGCGGCGCCGAGGACAGCATTTGCCGATTGTTGGGCGACTGAAACGTGCCGAACCCTACGCCGCATACCGCCATGCGCCATGAGATGTCGAAGGCGCTCGGATGCGGGCCGAGCGTGGCGAGCAGCACGAGGCCGATCGTGAGGACGACGAGCCCGATGCCGCCAAGTATTCCGGCGGAGAAGCGATCGGAAAGTGTGCCGGCGATAGGCGCGGCGAAGACGATCGCGCACGGCCAGGGCGTGATCAACAGACCGGTCTCGACCTGGCTGAGTCCGAGCGTGTTCTGGAACAGGAACGGCAGCGAGACGAACGCCAGCATTTGCGCGGTGAACGAGCAGACCGAGGTCGCGACCGAGAGCGCGAAAACCGGAATCTTCAGCAGATCCACGGGCAGCAGCGGCGCCTTTTGGCTCAACTGGCGACGCACGAAAAAATATCCCACGACGACGATCGCGATGAACTGTGCGGCCGTCCAGCGATGCGCTTCGCCGTGGCCGAGACCGTCGATCGTCACGATGAGCAGGCCGAACACGAACGCGTTCATGACCGCGCTGATGTAGTCGTACGGCGTGTCGTGGCCGATGTTGCGCGGCAGCGCCTTCACGGAGATCGCGGCGGCGACGATGCCGATCGGGACGTTGATGGCGAAAAGCCATGGCCACGAAGCGACCGAGAGGACGGCGGAAGCGACGGTCGGCCCGACCGCGGACGACACGGCGACGACCATCGCGTTGATCGCGACCCCGCGCCCGAGCATGTTGCGCGGGTAGATCGCGCGTACGAGCGCAGTATTGACGCTCATGATGCCGGCCGCGCCGAAGCCCTGCACGACGCGAGTCGCGGCGAGCGCGGCGAGCGACGTCGAGAGCGAGCAGCCGAGCGACGCGATCGTAAAGACAATCACTCCCGCCGTGTAGACACGTCGGTAGCCGATGCGATCCCCGAGCGACGCGAGCGGCAACAGCGAGATCGTGATCGACAGTTGGTAAGCGTTGACGACCCAGACGGATGCGGAAGCGCTCGCGCGCAGTTGGCGCGCGATAGTCGGCAGCGCAACGTTGGCGATGGCGCTATCGAGCACGGCGAGCGTGATGCCGAGCGCGATGACGACGATGGCCCAGTAGCGTTGGGGGAGGGGAAGGCCCTCTTCGGGTTCCATCGTCGGTGGGGCCGATGACGCTTGCGCAATACGTGTCACTTCAGCTCGTATAGGCCGGTGTATGTCGCCGAGTCGATTTCGTTGAGGTGGATCATGAAGCGCGCGACCGCGTTCGTCGTGTCGGGCGTGATCGGCAGATGTTCCGCCTTCAGCGCGTGCACCCGGAAGATATAGCGGTGCGGCTTGTCGCCGCGGGGCGGCGCGGCGCCGCCGAAGCCGGGCGTGCCGTAGTCGTTGCGGACCTGTATCGCGCCGGCCGGCAAGAGCGAGCCGTCGGCCTTGCCGGCGCCTTGCGGCAGCGAGCGCAATTGCGGGGATAGGTTGACGACGACCCAATGCCAGAAGCCGCTGCCTGTCGGCGCGTCGGGATCGTAGACCGTGAGCGCCAGGCTCTTCGCGTCCTCGGGGGGCGCTTCCCATTGCAGCGCGGGCGACGCGTTGCCACCGCTGCCATCCACGCCGAACAGCTTGTCGGCACATTCCTGCGCTTTCGGCATGAAGCCGTTGTTCGGGAAGTCGTCGGACCAGATTCTGAAATCAGCCATCGGAAGCCTCCTGAGGGAAACGATTCGATCTTGGAGCGCGGCCGCGAGGCGGCGGGCGAGGCGAGTGTATCACCGCGGCGCTTCACGCGCCGGCAGCCGATCCTCCGGCACCACCCGGCCGTTGCGGGGAAAGCGCAGAGAGAACGCCGTTTGCACGCCCGGCACGCTCGTCACCTCGCATTCCCCACCGTGCTCGTCCATGATCGACTTGACGATCGCAAGTCCCAGGCCCGTGCCCGAGGCCGAATTCTGGCGCGCCGGATCGGCGCGGTAAAAGCGATCGAAGATGCGCGTCAAATGCACGGCGGCGATGCCGGGCCCTGTATCGACTACGCGGATGACGGCGAAGTCGCCGCGGTTGGCGCATTCGATCGTCACGGTCGAGCCGGCCGGCGCGTGCACGCACGCATTCGAGAGGAGATTGCCGATGGCGCGCTGCACGAGTAGCGGCTCGCCATTGAAAATGCACTGCCCTTCGACGCTGATCGCGATATCCCGATCCTCGGCGATCGATTCGTAATAGCGCGCGACCCGCAACGCTTCGCGCGCGCCGTCGATGCGCCGCAGCCGCGCTGTGCGTTGACGGGCGTCGATGCGAGCCAGGAACAGCATGTCGTCGACCATGCGCGAGAGGCGCTGCAACTCTTCAATGCTCGATTCGATGATCGCGCGATATTGCTCGTTCGATCGAGGCTGCACGAGCGCAACCTGCGCTTGCGCGAGCAGATTCGTGAGCGGCGTGCGGATATCGTGGGCAAGATCGGAGGAAAACTGCGTAAGACGTGTGAACGATTCGCCGAGGCGAGCGAGCATTCGGTTGAAGGCCAGGCTCAGTTCGCGCAGCTCTCCGGTCATGAATCGATCCGACAGTGGATGCGCGAGCCGGCTCGTTGAAATCTCGTCGGCGCATGCCGCAAGCTCGGCGAGCGGCTGCAGCGCGAACGCCGCGATCCTGTGCGCCACCACTGCCGCTACGACGGCGCCACAGAACGTCGCCAAGGCGATGCAAATGGCGCAAAGGCGCAGGAACGCGCGCGTGCTGCGATAGTTGCCCTGGACGACGATGCGCGCCTCGCTCGAAACCTCGTCGTCGAGGTGCGCGGTGGCGACGAGGTACCGCACCGCCCGACGCGGATCGTCGATCCAGGTGGGCGTCGCGCCGGCGCGTACTCGACCGATCTCGCCAACGCCGCTGAAGCCGTCGCTTTTGACGACGACATTGCCCTTACCGTCGAGTATCGCGAAATCGAGATTCTCGTGGTCATCGGGCGCGGCATGCGCGGTCACGCCGCCGCTTCGCAACTCGGCCCAATCCCGGGCCGCGTTGACGTGCGCGGTCGTGCTGCGAACGCTTGCCTGCATCTCGTGCGCCAGCGAGTGGGCCGTGGATGTGACGAGCGCCCTATAAAGCAAGGTTCCGCTTACAGCGAGGATGATCGAGGTGGACAGCGCGAACAGCACGGCGAGCCGTGCCCGCATCGTATTCGGCCACCGCCACCTCATTGCGACGGCGCGCGCTCGCGCTTCTCGAGGACGTAGCCCATGCCGCGAACGGTGTGAATCAGCTTCGGCACGAAGGGATCGTCCACCTTCGCGCGGACTCGGCGAATGGCGGCGTCGACGATGTTCGTGTCGCTGCTGAAATTGATGTCCCATACCTGCGAGGCGATCAGCGAACGGGACAGGATCTCGCCCTCGCGCCGCATCAAGAGCCAGAGCAGGGAGAACTCCTTGGCGGTGAGCAGAATGGTATTGCCCTGGCGCCTCGCCTTGCGCCGAACGAGGTCAAGCTCGAGGTCGCCCACGCTGAGCACGGACTCTTCGCGGGCCTGGCCGCGGCGCAAAAGCGAACGCACTCGAGCCAGCAACTCGACGAAATCGAACGGTTTGGCCAGATAGTCGTCGCCGCCCACGTCGAAGCCTTTCACGCGATCGTCGACGTCGTCGCGTGCCGATAGGAACAGCACGGGCGTACGATGCGTCTTGCGCAATTCCTGCACGATGCTCCAGCCGTCCTTGCCCGGCAACATGATGTCGAGAATCGCGAGGTCGTACTCCTCGGTTTGCAACTGATGGAGCCCGGTGACGCCGTCCGCCACGCAATCACATACGAATCCTGCCTCGGTCAGTCCCTGTCCGAGATACGTTCTCGTCTTCCCTTCATCCTCGACTATCAGGATTTTCATTTCGGTTTTCCCTCAATTCCTTCAATATCTTTATTGGGGGCAGTTGCTCGATATAACGTAACTGAAATAGAAGAAAGCAGGGACATCGATTTATCTCAATAGTTCCGGGCGAATGTCACAAAAAATTCGAAGCGACGCAGGATCGAAGCGCCCGACGGGCGTGCCGCGGGCAATTCAGAAAATTCGCGTTGAGCGTCGCGAAAAGACGTGCATCTCGAATTGTGAAAAATGACGAGAATTTCATGCGAGAAACGTCATCTTCTCGTCATGTCGACGATCCACCGAATCGAGACAATTGCTCCCATCGACGTCGCAATCGCGATGTCCCTGATAAAGGAGTGAATATGAAAACCCGACTACTCATTGCAGCGCTTCTCGCGGCAGCCGTGGCTGCACCCGCGTACTCGGAGAGCATAACGGGGAAAACGCGCGCTCAGGTCTACGAGGAGCTCATCGAAGCCCAACGCAACGGCTTGCGATACATCACGAACACGTCGTACCCGGACGTATCGCGGATCTACGCTCCGCAAGCGGCCGAACGGGCCGACGAGGCGCTCGTCGCAGATGCGAAGGGGCCGTCGCCGGCAGCGGGGGCCGAGGCGTCGGGTTCGCCAGCGCGGGACTTGCATGCGGCGCCAGCCTGCCAGGGTCCCGCCTTTTTCTGCGAACCCTTTTTCGGTTCATAGAAGCGCGCTCGGCAGCCCCGTCACGGGGCCAGCCGCTCGCATTTCATCGCAAACGTAAGCCTCTTCGGTAAGGGATAAATATGGACTTTGCTGAGCAAATGCTTTCGCGAAACAGGGTATGGGCGCACGAGACGGCTCGTCGCGACCCCGCACTCTTCGGCCGTATGCGGCAAGGGCAGCGGCCCGCGATTCTCTGGATCGGCTGTTCGGACAGCCGGGTGCCCGCGGAGATCGTGACTGGCGCGGCGCCGGGCGACCTTTTCGTGCACCGCAACGTGGCGAATCTGTTTCTGCCTCACGATGACAATTCGATGAGCGTGCTCGAGTACGCCGTCCGCGTCCTCGAGGTCAGCGATATCGTCGTTTGCGGGCATTATGGCTGCGGCGGTGTCCGAGCCGCGCTCGAAGGAACGACCGGCGGGATGCCGCACGTCGAGCGGCGGATTGGCGCGCTGCGTGAGCTCGTTCGGCGGGAGCGAGAGGTGCTTGCGGCCATTCCAGGCATCGAGGAGCGGGCGAACTG
Source organism: Trinickia symbiotica (assembly GCF_003028655.1). Lineage (GTDB taxonomy): Bacteria > Pseudomonadota > Gammaproteobacteria > Burkholderiales > Burkholderiaceae > Trinickia > Trinickia symbiotica_A. The sequence continues at coordinate 155,389 of NZ_PYUC01000008.1, read as the reverse complement.
GTTGGCCGAACTGAGTACCGTCGAACAGGCGAGGACGCTCAACCAGATGCCGCTCGTGCGCGACGCCGTATCGCGGCCCCGCGTGCACGCCTGGATCTTCGACATCCGGAGCGGGTTCATCCGCAGGCTCGCATCGTCCGGCGATTCGTCGCTCGGCATCAATGCCCAAAGGCCGGCCGCCAATGATCATCGCGAGACGACGTCCGTGTGGACGATCTGATCGCTTTCCCGGGTTGATACGATGACGAATGCCAAGTTCATGGCGACGCTGCCGCGCGATTGCTGCGCGGGCGTCGCGGTATTTCTCGTTGCGTTGCCTCTTTGCCTCGGTATCGCGCAGGCATCGGGCGTCAACGCCGTCGCCGGTCTTCTGGCAGGCGTGATCGGCGGCCTCGTTGTCGCACTGCTGAGCGGATCCCGTCTGAGTGTCAGCGGGCCGGCCGCCGGCTTGATCGCGATCGTGGTCGAAGGTCTTGCCAATGTCGGCGGTTTTTCCGCCTTCTTGAGCGCTGTTTTCGTGGCCGGCGTGGCGCAATTCTGTTTCGGCGCATTGGGATTGGGCCGTTTCGCGTCTTGCATCCCGTCGACGGTGATCAAGGGTATGCTCGCAGCCATCGGCCTGCTGTTGATCGTCAAGCAGTTCCCCGTCGCGCTTGGCTGGTTCGACGCCGATGCGAATCCCATGGGCGGCGGCACCGATGCACGGCTGGATACCCCATTCGGCTCGGTGTCGCTCGTCGCGTGCGCGCTGGCGCTTTTCTCGTTCGCCGCGCTGTGGGCATGGGACACCAAGTGGGTCCGCCGCAGCGCGCTGCTCCGTTCGGTCCCGGCGCCCCTCGCCGTCGTTGTGCTCGGCATCTTCGCCACGGTGGCAATCGACGCGTGGTTGCCGCAAATTGCGCTGCCTGCCGACCAGCGCGTGAATCTCGCGCCGATCGATTCCTTGGCGGCCTTGGCGCAATGGGTCACATTGCCGGATTTCTCGGCGTTGACGAGTGTCGAGGTATGGCGACTCGCGGGCACGCTCGCGATCGTGGCGAGCGTGGAGACGTTGCTAAGCCTCGAGGCGATCGAGCAGATGGATCCCAAGCGGCGCTCTGCGTCGCAGGACCGCGAGCTGCGCGCGCAGGGCGTCGGCAATATGCTGGCGGGCATGCTCGGCGCGCTGCCGATCACTGCGGTCATCGTCCGCAGCACGGCCAATCTGCATGCGGGCGCCGAAACCCGGGCGTCGGCATTCGTTCACGGCGTGCTGCTTCTCGCCAGCCTGTTCGCATTGACTTCGGTTCTGAACTTGATTCCGCTCGCATGTCTCGCCGCGATCCTGATCGCGACCGGTGCCAAGCTGGCCAAGCCTTCGGTCTGGGTCGAGACGGCCAAGAGCGGCGTGGATCGATTCGTGCCGTTCATCGCCACCATCGCCGGCGTGATGGCCACCGACTTGCTGATCGGTGTCGCCATCGGGGTGGCCTGCAGTGCCGTCCTTGCGCTTCGGTCCACGCTCAAGCAGGCATTCCTCATCGAGACGCGAGCGGGCCAGTTCGTCCTGCGGTTTCGCAAGGACCCTTCGTGCTTCATCAAGGCGGGCCTGAAGGACAGACTCGGCGCGCTCCCGGACGGCTCGACGCTCGTGGTCGACGCTTCGCGTGCCGACACGCTCGACGCCGACATCCGCGAGTACATCGGCGAATTCGCGCGGCGCTCCGCCGAACGAGGGATCCAAGTGCAGTGGCGAGACGCGGCCGCGCTCACGCGGAACGAGGAGGATGGCGAGTGGGGACGGCCGTCGCCGCGCGGCAACCGCGCTTTCGATCATCGGGTTCTCGAATAATTCAAATTCGAAATCGCGATTTGTCGCTATGAGGGTGCTCACCTACGATGTGACGGGCGGTTGCGGAAAGACCGCCGTGAATCGCACCAAGGGAGTGCCCGATGGATCGCCGGCAGCGCACGCGCAACGAGAGGCTCGAGGTCAAGACGACGACCTGCTACATGTGCGCCTGCCGCTGCGGCGTCCGCGTTCATCTTCGCGACGGCGAAGTGCGCTATATCGACGGCAATCCGGATCATCCGCTGAATCAAGGCGTCATCTGCGCGAAGGGCGCGTCGGGCATCATGAAGCAATACTCGCCGGCGCGCCTCACGAGGCCCCTCATGCGCAAGCCGGACGCCGAGCGCGGCAGCGCTTCGTTCGAGCCCGTTTCGTGGGAGGCGGCGCTCGCGACGCTCGAAGCCCGGCTTGCGCATCTGCGCGCCACCGATCCGAAGCGTTTCGCGCTGTTTACGGGCCGCGACCAGATGCAGGCGCTGACTGGTCTCTTCGCGAAGGAGTTCGGCACACCTAACTATGCGGCGCATGGCGGGTTCTGCTCGGTCAACATGGCGGCCGGGATGATCTATACGATCGGCGGCTCGTTCTGGGAATTCGGCGGCCCGGATCTCGAGCGGGCGAAGCTTTTCTTCATGATCGGCACCGCCGAGGATCATCATTCGAATCCGCTCAAGATCGCGATCTCGAAGTTCAAGCGTGCGGGCGGCCGCTTCGTTGCGATCAATCCGATTCGCACCGGCTATGCCGCGATTGCCGACGAGTGGGTGCCGATCCGTCCCGGCACCGATGGCGCGCTGCTGATGGCGCTCGTGCATGAGCTGATCCGAATGGAGACTTACGATCGTGAGTTCGTGAGCGACTACACGAACGCGGCCGAGCTCGTCGAGCTCGACGCGTCGCGCGACACGTTCGGTCTCTTCGTCGACGGTGACGAAACGGACGAGGGCAACCCTTGCCAACCGCGCAACCGTCTCTGGTGGGACCGGGTAACGCAGCGCGCCGTGCCGCGCCACAGCCCGGCCGCGAGGCCCGCGCTGAGCGGCCGCTACGCGCTGGAGGACGGCACGCCCGTCGCGCCGGCATTCGAGTTGCTGCGCGAGCGCGTCGCGCCGTGCACGCCCGAGTGGGCCGCCGCGATAACGGGCATCGCGGCCGATACGATTCGTCGTCTGGCACGCGAAATGGCCGACGTCGCCGATCGCCACAGAATCGTCCTGCCGATTCGCTGGACCGATGCCTGGGGGCGGACGCACGAGACGGTCACGGGCAATCCGATCGCGTTTCATGCGATGCGCGGATTGGCCGCGCATTCGAACGGCTTTCAGACGATTCGTGCGCTGGCCGTGCTGATGTCGTTGCTCGGCACGATCGATCGACCCGGCGGGTTTCGCCATAAGTCGCCGTTTCCACGCGCGACGCCCCCTTCGGCGAAGCCGCCGAACGACCCGGAGGCAGTGCGGGCGAACACGCCCCTTTCGAGGGGGCCGCTAGGCTGGCCCGCCTCGCCCGAGGACCTGTTCGTCGACGACGAGGGGCGCCCCGCGCGCATCGATCATGCGTTTTCGTGGGAGTACCCGCTCGCCGTGCATGGGCTCATGCACAGTGTCATCACGAACGCGTGGCGCGGCGACCCGTATCCGATCGACACGTTGCTGATCTTCATGGCGAACCTCGCGTGGAATTCGTCGATGAATACGGTCGAAGTGCGCAAAATGCTCGTCGACAAGCATGCGGACGGCCGCTACAAGATTCCGTTCATCGTCGTTTGCGATGCGTTCCAGTCCGAGATGACGGCCTTTGCGGATCTGATCCTGCCCGACACGACCTACCTCGAACGGCACGATGCGATGTCGCTGCTCGACAGGCCGATCTCCGAGTTCGACGGTCCCGTCGATTCCGTGCGCGTGCCGGTTCTGCCGCCCACGGGCGAATGCAAACCGTTCCAGGATGTTCTCATCGAACTCGCGAGCCGGCTGAAGCTTCCATCGTTCGCGACGGCGGACGGCCGCCGCAAGTTTCGCGGCTACCCCGATTTTGTCGTCAACTACGAGACGGCGCCGGGCTCGGGTATCGGCTTGTTGAGCGGCTGGCGCGGCCACGAGGGCGACAAGGCGCTCGTCGGCGCGCCCAACCCGCGTCAATGGGACGAATACGCTGCCCACGATTGCGTCTTCCATTACCGGTTGCCGGAAACGATGCAATACATGCGCAACTGCAACGGCCCTTACTTGAAGTGGGCGGTCGAAAAAGGATTTCGCAGGGTCAATGAGCCGATCGTCATTCAGCTCTATTCCGACGTGATGCAGAAATTCCGGCTCGCGGCGCAAGGCAGGACGCAGGGGCGGAAACCGCCCGAGCATCTGCGCGAACGCATCGAACGCTATTTCGATCCGCTGCCGTTCTGGTACCCGCCGCTCGAACAGGCCGCGACCGACGGCACGCGATATCCGCTGGCCGCCGTGACACAGAGGCCGATGGCGATGTATCACTCATGGGATTCGCAAAATGCGTGGCTGCGCCAGATTCACGGCGAAAACGCGCTCTTTGTGAACTCGAGCACGGCCCGCGAGAACGGCATCGAAGACGGGGCCTGGATCTACGTCGAATCGCAATGGGGCCGCGTGCGATGCATCGCACGCCACAGTGAGACCGTCGAGCCCGGAACCGTCTGGACTTGGAATGCGATCGGCAAGGCCGCCGGCGCCTGGGGGCTCGCGGCCGATGCGAACGAGGCGCGCCGCGGCTTTTTGCTGAACCATCTCATCACCGACGAATTGCCGGGCGCCGGTTGGCCGAACGAACGGATGTCGAACTCCGATCCCATCACGGGACAGGCAGGATGGTTCGACGTGCGCGTGCGTGTCTATCCGGCCGAGCGCGACGCCGATTGCACGTTGCCGCGGTTCGCGCCGATGCAGGCGTTGCCCGGCTCTCTCGGGCCGGTGCGCCGCCTCGTGCAGGCCTATTGCGCCGGACGCGGCCGATTCGCGGCGCAGCTCGAGGCAAGCGGCGAGCGACGCCGCGAGGATGGCGAACGGGCGCCGCATAACGAATCGAGGAAGGACAAATGACGCAGTTGGCACTCGTGATCGACTTGAACGTATGCGTCGGATGCCAGGCATGTGTGACGAGCTGCAAGGAATGGAATACCTCGGGGGAGGCGGGCAGTCTCGCGGATGTTCATCCTTACGATGCCGATCCGTCAGGCACGTTCTTCAATCGCGTGCAGACGTACGAGTCAGGCGTCTTTCCGCACGCGGAGACGATTCACTTTCCGAAGTCGTGTCTTCATTGCGAGGAGCCGCCATGCGTGCCAGTCTGTCCGACGGGCGCAAGCTACAAGCGCAAGGAAGACGGGCTCGTGCTCGTCGATTACGACAAGTGCATCGGTTGCAAGTACTGCGCGTGGGCTTGCCCCTACGGCGCGCGGGAGATCGACGAAGCACGCAAGGAAATGACGAAATGCACGCTGTGCGCCGATCGTATTCATAACGAGGCGCTCTCCGAGCGCGACCGCAAACCGGCTTGCGTGCTCGCATGCCCGACGTCGGCACGGCTTTTCGGCGACATTCACGATCCCGAGTCGGAGGTTTCGCGGACGATTCACGAACGTGGCGGCTATCAGTTGATGCCTGAATGGGGCACGCGGCCTTCGAACCACTATTTGCCGCGCTCGAAGACAGGTGAGGCCGGTTGCGCGAGCGAGGCCTGCGCATGCCGCTCGCAAACGAGCGAAAGTTCGACGCACGACCGGCGAGAAGCCATGGAGGGGGCGCGATGAAGCCCGCGTTTTCCGTCGTGTTTCTGACCACGCTCATCGGCGCGGCGCAGGGCTTGCTGATGATGCTCGTTGCCGTCGAGCTCGCCGGGGAATTCGGATGGCGGACGGCGGCCGCGGCGGCGTCGCGCTTTTACGTCGGCGGGGCCGCGCTGGCGTGCGCGCTCGGCGTATTGGGTCTTGCGGCGTCGTTTTTTCACCTCGGTCATCCCGAGAGGGCCTGGCGTGCCGTCGCGATGTGGCGCACATCGTGGCTCTCGCGCGAATGCCTGTGCTTGCCTGCGTTTCTCGGCTGCGCCTTCCTCTATGGCCTCGCTCACCTCGCGCACTCGCGCTACACGCTTGCGATCGGGATTCTGGGTGTTCTCGTCGGTACGGCGCTCTTCGTCTGTACCGCGATGATTTACGCGTGCTTGCGGTTCCTGCAGGAGTGGGCGAGCCCGCTCACGCTCGTGAACTTCGTGCTGCTCGGCTGCGCATCGGGCGCCACGCTCTGCGCCGCGTGCGCGGCGTGGCTCGCCCCTTCAGTGGCAAGCGTCCTCGCGACGAGCGCGAGCGTCCTCACGGCGGCCGGATGCGCGGGCCGCGTCGCGATGCTCGCGCGCAACGCGCGGCTCGTGCCCAAGTCGACGCTCGCGAGTGCAACGGGAATCGCCGGTCCGAATCTCGTGCAGAAATCGCGCGGTTTCACGGCACGATCGTTCAACACGCGCGAGTTCTTTCATGGCCGTTCCGCGCGCACGTTGCAATGGGTCAAATGGGGCTTCCTCTCGGGCGCGTTCGCGGTGCCGTTCACGCTGACGGCGATCGGGGCGGAACTGGCCGCGCACGCCGCGGCCGGTGCGCTTGCCGCGGCGTTCATCGTCCAATATGCGGGGCTCTTGGCGGAGCGGTGGTTTTTCTTTGCCGAGGCGAGGCACCCCCAGAACCTGTACTACGGACCCGGTTGAAGCGGATAAACTCTCGCCAACGCAACCGGAATGAGCCGCATAACATGCATCAAAGAAAAGCCCTCGAAATCCTGCTGGAACGCATCCTGTTCAAATCGCGCTGGCTGCTGGCGCCGTTTTATATCGGCCTCGTGCTGTCGCTCGTGATGCTGCTCGTGGCATTCGTCGGCGATCTCGCTCACGTCCTGCCGAATCTTCTTTCGACGGGCCCGGAAGAAATCATTCTCGCCGTCTTGACGCTCATCGATCTTTCATTGGCGGGCAACCTCGTCGTGATCGTGATGTTCTCCGGCTACGAGAACTTCGTCTCCAAGATCGATACGGGAACGAGCGAGGATCGCCCCGATTGGATGGGCACGCTCGATTTCTCGGGCCTCAAGATGAAGCTGATCGGCTCGATCGTCGCCATTTCGGCGATCTCGCTGCTGCGTGCGTTCATGAAACTGACCGAGCCCGGTGCCGTGATGGACGAAGCGCGCATCCGCTGGCTCGTGATCCTGCACGTGACGTTCGTGGTGTCGGGGCTTCTTTTCGCCGCGATGGACTGGGTGGCTGCGCAGGCGGAGAAACACTGATTGCGCCATTCGGCGACGATAGAAGATCGCCTGCGAGGGCGGGCAGCGCGCGAAGCGCGCGTCGGCGGCGTGTCGGTTCAGCCTTGCTTTTCGACGACCGATGACCGAAGCGCGGATCGAATGGCATCGACGATGAATGCCTGCCTTTGGCGCGACATCCGCTCGGTAGGCGCCGCCACGCTGATCGCCGCGATCGGATAGCCCCGGCGATCGCATACCGCGACGCCCACGCCGAGCGCGCCCTTGGCCGCATGATTGCCTATCACGGACCAGCCGCGCTCGCGCGCTGCCTTGACGAGCAGACGCAACGTCTCGCTGTTGAGCCCGCCGTAGCTCGACAGGGCGTCGCCATGTTGGGCGATCACCGCTTGCGCCTCGTCGTCGGGCAATGCGGCGAGCAACGCAAGGCCCGCGGCGCCGACGCCGAGCGGCTGGCGCGTCCCGACGTCCACGGCGAGGATCTGCACCGGGTAGCTGCCGATTCGGCGCGCGATGCATGACGACATCCGTCCTTCGCGAACCACGGCGAATGCGGCGTCTCCGCTCTCGGCGCTGACATGCTCGAGCACGGGCTCGAGCCGTTTAGCAATGATCGATTGCGTGAGCACATTGTCGGCGCGCCACCGGCGTATGGCTTCTCCCGCCACATATCGATAGCGGCCGCTGATTTCGACGTAGTCCGCCTCGACGAGCGTTGCCAGGATGCGATAGACCGTTGCCCGCTCCAATTGGCAGCGGCGCCCTATCTCGGCCACGCGCAGGCCCGCGCTACCGGCTTCGATGATGGAGGCGAGTACGTCGAGGCCGCGACGGAGCGCGCGCAACCCCCCGCTTTTGTTGTCGTCCAAAACGCCCGTCAGGCGAACGGTTGAATCGGCAGCGCTTGTTTGCATGAGAGAAGTCGTCGTGAAATGGCGGCCCACCATTGCAGATGCCGAATGGAGTCACAAGCAGGGAAAACACTAGTCGGCGAATCGCATATCATGCCCCCAAAACGTCCGCTTGACGGACGATTCGATTTCCCGTCGCCGCGCTCGCCGTGGCCTATCAGGCCATCGATCCGGCGCCGCAAAGCCGCGTCGGGATCTGCGCGGGCAACGGCAAGGCGCACCTGGTGGCGCTGCTTGCGACGCTAGCGAGCGGCAAGGTGTGGGTGCCGCTCAACCCGCGCAGCACGCAACCGGAGATTCGCAGAATCCTCGATACGACCGAGCCGACCATCGTCGTGACCGACGCGGCGTCGGAGCATCTGGTCGCGGGCGCATCCGGATATCGGATCCACTGCGACGAGCAGCGCCAAGAGGCCGGCGAAGGCGCTGGCGCGGGCGCGTCGCCGCTCGGGCCACGCGTATCGTTGAGCAGGCTGACCGCGGCGCATGACGGAGCGGCGCCGCGCACCTTCGATCTATTGCCCGACAGGGCGACGCAGGCCATCAAGTTCACGGGCGGCACGACCGGCATTCCCAAGGGCGTGATGCAGCCCTATCGTGCCTGGATGGCCAATGTGGCCAACCAGATCCAGACGTGGCGGCTCACCGAGCACGATCGTTATGTCGTTGCGGCGCCGATTACGCACGGCACCTCGACGTACGTTCTCCCGATTCTCGCGCAGGGCGGGTGTCTCGTCATTCCGTCACAAGCGGGTGCGCCCGGCGTTCGCGAGGCGTTCCGCGACGGCGGCGGCACCCTCTCTTTCATGCCGCCGACGCTGATTTACAAGCTGATGGGCTTATCGGGCGTTTCACGCCACGACTTTCCTCATCTGCGATTGCTGATTTACGGCGGCGCGCCGATGCCCGCCGAAAAGATCCGTGAGACGCGCGCGTTTTTCGGCCCCGTCCTCGCGACGCATTACGGGCAGACCGAAGCGCCTCAGATCCTGACGGCGATGCGTCCCGAAGATTTCGCCGATCCGGCGCGCTGGTCGTCCGTCGGCGCGGCGACCTGGTTCTCCGAGGTGGCGATCATGTCGGCCGACGGCAAGCGCTTGCCGCCGGGCGAAATCGGCGAGGTCGTCGCGCGCGGCGACTTGCTGATGACCGGATATTGGAGACTGCCCGAAAAGACGGCCGAAACGTTGATCGACGGCTGGTTGCACACGGGCGATCGCGGGTATATCGACGAAGCCGGCTTCCTCTATCTGAAAGATAGAATCCGCGACGTGATCATCACAGGCGGGTTCAACGTTTATCCGATCGACGTCGAAAACGCGCTGGGTCAACATCCGAGCGTGTTCGAGTGCACGGTGTTCGGCGTGCCGGACGACGTCTGGGGCGAAGCCGTCCAGGCTGCCGTCCAGTTGCGTCCTGGCAGGTCCGCCACCGAAGCCGAGTTGACTTCGTTCGTGCGAGAAAAGCTCGGCGCCGTTCATACACCGAAGCGCATTCACTTTTTCGACGATTTGCCGCGGTCCTCCGTGGGCAAGGTGGCGAAGAACGCTGTACGAGACCACGTGCTGTCCGGCGGCCGCCCCGTCAATGCGAAAGCTTGAAGACATGTGAGGTCTCACCAAACCTATGAAGCCTGAAATCAAGACCGAACGTCAAGGGCCCGTCACGCGGCTTTGCACGCATACGCTGACTTCGCTCCAATACGGCGAAGCCGATCTCGTCGAAGAGTTGATCGGGAAGAAGACCTTCACCGAGGTCCTGTTGCGGCAAATTCTCGGCCGTCCCATTCGTCCCGTGGATGTACGGATCGCCGACATGGCGCTCGTCGTGCTGATGGAGCATGGACTCACGCCGAGCTCCATCTCGACACGCCTCGTCTACATGAGCGCCCCGGAAAATCTCCAGGGTGCCGTGGCGGCAGGGTTGCTGGCGGTCGGCAGCCAGTTCGTCGGTACGATGGAGAACTGTTCGCGCCTCATCGACCGGATCCGCGATGCGGACGATGCGCGAGCGGAAGCGTCGGCGATCGCGCGGGAGTACGTGCAAGGTCGCAAGGCCATTCCGGGATTCGGCCATCACTTGCACAAGCCTGTCGATCCGCGCGCCTACAAGCTGCTCGATGTTGCTCGTGCGGAGCCCGAGCTCGCGGGAGCGCATATCGAGACGCTGATGCTGCTTTCGCGCGAGATCGACGCCACCTTCGGGCGGCCGATCACGATCAACGCGACGGGTGCCGTTGCCGCACTGCTCGGCGAAATCGGCGTAGCCACGGAGGTCATGCGCGGATTCGCCGTCATTTCGCGCGCGGCCGGCCTCGTATCGCACGTGGTCGAAGAGCGGCAATCTCCGTCGGGGCGCTTCATCTGGGAAACGGTGGAGGACGCCATCCCGTTCGTTTCGGGCGAGCCGGACCCGGCCTGACCGGGCCAGCCGGCTTCGGCAAGACAGACAACATACGACAAGCGAGGAGACGATTCATGAGCGCGATATCGGAGCAGACCGTCGCGGACCACGCGTTGCAACAGCGCACGATGGCGAAGATCGCGTGGCGCATCCTGCCCTTCCTTTGTTTCTGCTTTCTCGTCAATTACATCGACCGAACCAACGTGAGCTTTGCCGCGCTCACGATGAACCGCGATCTCGGCGTGACGCCGACGGGATTCGGCTGGATCGTCGGTGCGTTCTTCTTCGGCTACTGCATCTCGGAGATTCCCAGCAACCTTGCGCTGCAGCGATTCGGCGCGCGAGTATGGCTTGCCTGCATCATGATCGCGTGGGGGTTCATGACGATGGTGTGCGCGTTCGCTCGCACGCCCGCGGAGCTGATGGCCGCGCGCTTTCTGCTCGGCGTTGCCGAGGGGGGCTTCTCGCCGGCCGTCTTCATCTACCTTGCCCATTGGTTTCCGTCCCGATGGCGCGCCAAGGCGATCGCGACGTTCCTGCTCGGCGTTCCGCTCGCCGCCGTGATCGGCGGGCCGCTCTCCGGCGCGATCTTGTCGCTCGCCGGAGTCGGGGGCCTGAAACATTGGCAGTGGCTATTCATGCTCGAAGGAATCCCGGCGCTGGGTCTCGGCGCGCTTTGCTTGCGCACGCTGATCGATTCGCCTTCGAAGGCGGGCTGGCTCGATGCCGGCGAGAAGGCCTGGATCGAGTCCGAGCTGCGCGTCGAGCGCGCGGAGATCGAACGAGCCGGGCATATGACGCTCGGGCAATCGCTGTCCGATTTTCGTGTCGTCGTGCTGTCGCTCACTTACCTCACCGGGTTGATCGGCCTCAATGGCGTCTATTACTGGATGCCGCAGATCCTGAAGTCGTTCGGTCTCGATACCGTCACCGTCGGCTTCGTCAGCGCGGTACCGAATTTCGTCAGCGCGGTGGGTATGGTGCTCTGGGCCCGCAGCTCGGATCGCACCGGCAAGCGGGTCGGGCACGTGGTCGCCACGTGCCTCGTCGGGGCCGCCGCGCTTGCTGCCAGCAGCGTTCTCACCGATCCCAAGTGGGTGATGGCCGGCCTGACCGTCGCGCTGATCGGCGGGTTCGGGTTCCTCGCCACCTTTTGGGCGGTACCGTCGACGTTCCTGACGGGGCGCGCGGCCGCCGGCGGATTCGGGCTGATCCTGTCGATCGGCAACTCATCCGGCTTTTTCGGACCGTACATCGTCGGCTGGCTCAAGGAGGAGACGCACGGGTACGGCGGCTCGTTTTTCGCCCTGTCCGGGTTCCTGCTCGCCGCGGTGCTGCTCTCGCTGACGTTCGCATACCGGGCGAGGGCGACCGGCGCGGTTGCGGAAGCGGAGTCGTAACCGCGGGTGACCTATCCGGGCTCGATTTGGCCGCGGGCAGCGGCTATCCTGGTGGTTTGGGGTTGCGCCCGCAAATTGCTAGACCGGGAGACTGTCCATGTCTCAATCGCTTTCGTCGCACGATTGGCGTGAACATGGCGTTCGCGTCATCTCGGGCAATCAACTGGATACGAACGTTCCGCAGACTCCCGGCATGAACCGGGCCGCGGCGGTCAATTACGCGCGCGTCGGCGCCGAGAAGATCTGGGCGGGGACCGTCACGATCGAACCGAGCGCGAAGACCGGTGCCCATCATCACGGGCATGTCGAAAGCGTCATCTATGTCGTGCGCGGCAAAGCGCGCATGCGCTGGGGCGAGCAGTTGGAATTCGTCGCCGAGGCGGGGCCGGGCGACTTCATCTACGTGCCGCCCTATGTGCCGCATCAGGAGATCAATGCCGATCCGAGCGAGCCGCTCGAATGCGTGATTGTGCGAAGCGACAAGGAACCTGTGGTCGTCAATCTCGACATTAAGGCCGTCGAGCCGCCCGAGGCCGTCTACTGGGTCGATCCGGGGCATCCGCCGCCCGGCGATGCCTAAGGGCGAAAGCGGGGCTGCGCCGATCCGCATTGGCCGGGCGCAGGGGGACCGCTATCACCGGTGCGGCGAATTTCCCTTCGTCCTAGCGATGTCCCGGGTCGTACTTCTGCGATTGCGACTTCGTAGAGTCTCTCGCTGAGCGACCAAGGGTCGCTCGCGGGAATCCCCGCTGGTCATATCGGATATACGGGTTGATGAGCGTGCTTTCACGAGAAGAACTTGATGCTCGCCTCGAGACGATCGAGGCGCGGATGGATGCCAGGGTCGCCAATATCGAGGGCCAGGTCGCCGCTTTTATCGCTCGAGCCAATGAGCGTGACCTACGGCTGGCCGAGCACGAGGAGCGGCTGAACTTCATGTTCGAGGAGCGCGATAAGCGGGACGAGGAGCGGGAGAAGCGGCTCGCGGAGCGCGACAAGCGAATCGAATACCTCGCCGAGCAAGCGACCTCGGCGGCTCAGAGCGCCTCGACGTTGAAGGCGAACTTGTGGGCGGCGACACTGACGATCATTGTCTCGGTAGCCGGCATGGTCATGGCTGCGTACCACGCAAACCAGTCGTCCAACCTCGCTCTCATGCAAACGGTGATTTCAGCGTTTCAGCACGGCCAGCAAACGCTGCCGTCGAACCAATGAGCGCTTGGACTTTTGCTGGCTTTCGATGCTCTAATTTCGCTAGTCAGTCCGGTGGTATCCTATCGCCCGCCTGCAGTAAAGAATGTCAGCGGGTGTCAGATAAAAACATGAGAGAGAGCATATGGGCACAAAACTGTGCGGCGGGGTTTTATCCCGCATTCAAAGCCAATATGGAAGCGCTCGGCCTGCAAGTGCCGACCGGTCTGTTCGCGACACAGGAGAAAGCGCTCGGGACGATCACTGTGCTAACTGGCTTTGTGAAATCGTTCGGAATGAAGGTGACGATTCGTGAACTGATCGGTGCTGGGAAGCTAACCGAAATCCTTTCTGTCGCAGAGCCTACTACGTCTCCTACTACCTCGGTGCCGTACTTGGCAGCTTGCTCGTCGCAACAGACGAGGCCTACGCGTGCAAGTCGGGTGCGGCCGCATCGGCGCGCTTACATCAGAAGCTGATGAGTGTCGGCTTGCCGCTGCCTGCATCGATCACCCTCTTGCTTGCCCACCACCCAGAAGTATTCAAGCCGTTGCCGTGGCGGGCCGTGTATCGTGTTCGTGCAACCGCACCATCTGGGGCGAAACGATGAAATGGTTGATCGACCGCGGGTTGCTGTTGCTAACCGGGCTGGTCTTTGTCGGTTCGGCATGGTTTTTCACGCATTGGCTCGGGAGCGACCGCTTTTACTCGATCGTTAATACGGTCATGGTTGCAGCTCTATGGTTCGAAGTCGCGCGCCTTCGAAAGATTCTTCGGGAGAACGGCATCGACCCGAATATGAGACGGAAGGCGGGCGATGATGGGAAGCGCCAAGAGTGACGAACTGCGGGCACCCTGACGAGCACGGGGGCGTTTGCCTTGCCTCGCCGGCGGCTGGGACTTTCTTTGGTCCCCCCGACAGGAATCGAACCTGTATCTAGCGCTTAGGAGGCGCTTGTTCTATCCATTGAACTACGGGGAGAGGGCCGGATAGGGCGCGTGGCGCCGCTTGAATGTGCCGATGCGGCCAGAGTATAGCAAACATGCCGCAAACGCTTGCCCGGGGCATCCGCGCCACGCCGGACATCCATTATGTTTGCCCGGGCGCCCACCGCGCGCCGGACGCGCTCAAAACTCGACGACGCTGAATTCGCTCTTGCTCACGTCACAAAGCGGGCAGCGCCAGTCGTCGGGGATGTCGGCGAAACGCGTGCCCGGCGCGATGCCTTCATCGGGAAGCCCTTCCTCTTCGTTGTAAATCCAGCCGCAGATCAGGCAAACCCAACTCTTGTACTCGACTACATCACTCACAGCAAACCACCTTTCTCTATCCCGAAAATCGATACGATAGCGTCTTCGAGCCGTATTCTCGATCGGTCCAATCGTCGCAGCTTCGACTGCGTCGAGCGCTTTCATGCCGGCCGGGAATCTCCCGGACTGATGCTCAACGTCCTTGACGACCGATCGCGCGGCGAACGCGGCGCGCCATTTTACCCGAGCGTCGGTGCCGAAGCGCCATTCCGTCTAGCCGTACAATCGGGCTTTCGGATTTTTTCAGGCAGCGCTTTTCCATGTCGCTTTATTCCATCGCCGATGCCCAGCTCGCCTTCGGGCACGTCGCGCTTCTCGACCACGCCGATTTCTCGCTCGAGGCGGGGGAACGCGTCGGGCTCATCGGCCGCAACGGCGCCGGCAAATCGTCGCTTCTGAAGATCGTCGCGGGCCTCATGCAGCCCGACGATGGGCTCGTCTCACGCCAGCAGAATCTTTCGACCGTCTATGTGCCGCAGGAGCCGGAGTTCGCCCCTGACATGACTGTCTTCGACGCAGTGGCGGCCGGGCTCGATGAAGCGCGCACGGCGCTCGATGAATACGATGCAGTTGCCCACGAGCTCGCGGCCACGCCCGAGGGCGCCGCGCACGACACACTGCTCGCGCGCATGAATGCATTGCAGTCGAGGCTCGACGTCACGAACGCATGGAACTGGCGCACGCGCGTGGCAACGACGCTCGCGCAGTTGAGCCTCGATGGCGACGCGCGCGTCGGCGCGTTATCGGGCGGCATGCAAAAGCGTGTCGCACTCGCTCGTGCGCTCGTCGTCGATCCTGACGTGCTGCTGCTCGACGAGCCGACCAATCATCTCGACTTCGATGGCATTCGCTGGCTCGAGGATCTGCTCGTCGGGGCGCGCGCGGGACTCTTTTTCATCACGCACGATCGCGCGTTTCTCGATCGCGTCGCGACGCGCATCGTCGAGCTCGATCGCGGCAATCTCCTGTCGTATCCGGGAAATTTCTCCGCCTATCAGACGCGCAAGGCGCAGCAGCTCGAGGTCGAGCGAGTCGAGAACGAGAAGTTCGACAAGCTGCTCGCGCAAGAGGAGGTGTGGATCCGAAAGGGCGTCGAGGCACGCCGCACGCGCAGCGTCGGACGCATCGCGCGGCTCGTCCAGATGCGTCGGGAGCGCGCCGAGCGGCGCAACGTGCAAGGCAACGTGAAGCTCGACGTGGGGCAGGGCGAGCGCTCGGGCAAGATCGTCGCGGAGCTCGTCGACGTGACGAAGCGCTACGGCGCGCGCACGATCGTCGATCGCTTTTCGACGACGGTGATGCGCGGCGACAAGATCGGCTTCGTCGGTCCCAACGGCGCCGGCAAGACGACGCTGCTCAAGCTGATCCTCGGCGAGGTCGCACCCGACGAGGGCACGGTGCGCGTCGGAACGAATCTGCAAGTGGCCTACTTCGATCAGATGCGCGCGCAGCTTGATCAGGAAAAGAGTCTCGCCGACACGATCAGCCCCGGCAGCGACTGGATCGAGATCAACGGCGCGCGCAAGCACGTCATGAGCTATCTTGGCGATTTCCTGTTCGCGCCGGAGCGCGCGCGTTCGCCGGTGAAGTCGCTTTCGGGCGGCGAGCGCAATCGCCTGCTGCTCGCGCGGCTCTTCGCGCGTCCCGCGAACGTGCTCGTGCTCGACGAGCCGACGAACGATCTCGACATCCCGACGCTCGAGCTGCTCGAGGAATTGCTCGGCGATTACGACGGGACGGTGCTGCTCGTCAGCCATGATCGGGCGTTCCTCGACAACGTCGTGACTTCGGTCATCGCATCGGAAGGCGGTGGGCGGTGGCGCGAATACGTCGGCGGCTTCACGGATTGGCAGACGCAGCACGAGCGCGCGACCCGGCTCGCGGAGGAGGCGGCCGCGGCGCGCGCGCCTTCGGCGCCGCCGCCGCGCGCGGCGCAATCGCAAGAGGCCGCGGCGGGCCGCGCCACTCAACGCGCCGCGAAGCTCTCTTACAAGGAACAGCGCGAGCTGGAAGCGCTGCCCGAGAAGATCGCGGCGCTCGAGGCCGAGCAAAAGGCGATCGGCGTGCAGCTCGAGGACGGCTCCATCTTCGCGAAGGACGCGCGCGAGGGCGCCCGGCTGACCGAACGCTATGCCGCCATCGACGACGAGCTCATGGCTGCGCTCGAGCGATGGGAGGAGCTGGAGGCGAAGCGCAAATGAGCGCCAAACGAGCGGCGCGACGAGAGTCGGGGCCGGGCCACCTGACCGTTGAGCCGAATTGCTCCTCACGTCGAACAAAGTAAAATACGCCGCGTTTCCCGGGACGCCAGGGCGCGGCTCGGCTTGTCTTCGCCTGATTCGCCCGTTGCGCAGGCACGCCCGTCGCACCCTTTGTTCCGATTCGATTTTTTTGATCTTTCAACGTTTTGTCCACGCGGATATCCACAGCCGCTGTGGACAACGATGACTTAACGACACGATGCCCACGAAAAAGCCAAGCGCCGCGTACAGCGAGGCGTCGATCAAGGTGTTGAAGGGCCTGGAGCCGGTCAAGCAGCGGCCCGGCATGTACACGCGCACCGAGAATCCGCTGCACATCATTCAGGAAGTCATCGACAACTCGTCCGACGAGGCCCTCGGCGGCTACGGTCGACAGATCACGGTGACGCTGCACGCCGATCACTCGGTCTCGGTAGAGGACGACGGCCGCGGTATTCCGTTCGGACTGCACCCCGACGAGGGCGTGCCCGTCATCGAAATCGTGTACACGCGCCTGCACGCGGGCGGCAAGTTCGACAAGGCGGCGGGCGGCGCCTACACGTTCTCGGGCGGCTTGCACGGGGTCGGCGTTTCGGTGACGAACGCGCTTTCGTCGAAGCTCGACGTGACAGTCTGGCGCGACGGCAAGGTCGCCAAGATCGGCTTCTCGAACGGCGATGTCGTCCGTCCTCTCGAAGTCCGCGCGGCCGAAAAGGGCGAAAAGCGCTCGGGCACGTGCGTCACGGCGCTGCCCGATCCGAAATATTTCGATTCGTCGAACGTGCCGCTCGGCGAGTTGCAACGCCTCTTGCGTTCGAAGGCGGTGCTTTTGCCTGGCGTGGAAGTGACGCTCGTCATCGAGAAGACGGGCGAGCGTCAGAGCTGGAAGTATGAGGACGGCTTGCGCGGCTACTTGCTGGAAGGCATGGCCGGCAGCGATCTGTTGATCCCGCTCTTCGAGGGCGAGCGATATGCGGAAAGCGCGCGCACGACCGAAGACGCGTTCGCCGAAGGTGAAGGCGCGGCATGGGTCGTCGCCTGGAGCGAGGAGGGCCCGCTCACGCGCGAATCCTACGTCAACCTCATTCCGACGCCGGCAGGCGGGACGCACGAAGCGGGCCTGCGAGACGGGCTGTTTCAGGCCGTCAAGAGCTTCGTCGAACTGCACAACCTGCAGCCGAAGGGCGTGAAGCTGCTCGCCGAAGACGTGTTCGCGCGCGTGTCGTTCGTGCTGTCGGCCAAGGTGCTCGATCCTCAATTCCAAGGGCAGATCAAGGAAAGGCTCAACAGCCGCGACGCCGTCAAGCTCATCTCTTCGTACGTCAAGCCCGCTCTCGAGCTCTGGCTCAATCATCATGTCGAGCACGGCCGGAAGCTGGCCGAGCTCGTCATCAAGCAGGCCCAGGCGCGCACGCGCGCGGGCCAAAAGATCGAAAAGCGCAAGAGCTCGGGCGTGGCCGTGCTGCCGGGCAAGCTGACTGATTGCGAGTCGACCGACATTTCCCGCAACGAGCTCTTTCTCGTCGAAGGCGATTCGGCCGGCGGCTCGGCCAAAATGGGCCGCGACAAAGAGTACCAGGCCATCTTGCCGTTGCGCGGCAAGGTGCTCAATACGTGGGAGACGGAGCGCGACCGGCTTTTTGCCAACAATGAGGTGCACGACATCTCGGTGGCGATCGGCGTCGATCCGCATAACCCTGACGACGAGGGGGATCTCTCGAACCTGCGATACGGCAAGATCTGCATCCTGTCGGATGCCGACGTCGACGGCGCCCACATCCAGGTGCTGTTGCTCACGCTGTTCTTCAAGCATTTCCCGCAGCTCATCGAGCGCGGCAACGTCTACGTGGCGCGGCCGCCGCTCTTTCGCGTCGACGCGCCGGCGCGCGGCAAGAAGCCGGCGCAAAAGCTCTATGCGCTCGACGAAGGCGAGCTGGAGGCCATCCTCGACAAGTTGAGGAAAGACGGCGTGCGCGAATCCCAGTGGTCGATCAGCCGCTTCAAAGGGCTCGGCGAAATGAGCGCCGAGCAGCTTTGGGATACGACGATGAACCCCGACACGCGGCGCCTCATGCCCGTCGCGCTCGGCGAGCTCGATTACGATTCGACGGTCTCGCGCATGACGATGCTGATGGGCAAGGGCGAAGCGGCCGCGCGCCGCAGCTGGCTCGAAGAGAAGGGCAACGAAGTCGAAGCCGACATTTGAAGCGATTGGCCACGGCCGAACACGCTCCTCCTGAATACGGACACCATTTTCGATGGCTCAACAAGACGATTTGTTCGCCCCGGCCGTTGTGCCCGACGGCGAATCCCTGACGCTCGGCCACTATGCCGAGCGGGCCTATCTCGACTACGCGGTGAGCGTCGTGAAAGGCCGCGCGCTGCCCGACGTGAGCGACGGCCAGAAGCCCGTGCAGCGGCGCATCCTCTATGCAATGAACGAAATGGGCCTCGCGGCCGATGCCAAGCCGGTGAAGTCGGCGCGCGTCGTCGGCGATGTACTCGGCAAGTATCATCCGCACGGCGACCAATCGGCCTACGACGCGCTCGTGCGCCTTGCGCAGGATTTTTCGATGCGCTATCCGCTCATCGACGGCCAAGGCAACTTCGGCTCGCGCGATGGCGACGGCGCGGCGGCGATGCGTTACACCGAGGCACGGCTCACCCCGATCGCGCGGCTTTTGCTCGATGAAATCGATGAAGGCACGGTCGACTTCATGCCGAACTACGACGGCTCTTTTCAGGAGCCGAAGCTTTTACCGGCGCGCTTGCCGTTCCTGCTGCTGAACGGCGCGTCGGGCATCGCGGTCGGCCTCGCCACGGAGATTCCCTCGCACAACCTGCGCGAAGTCGCGGCAGCGGCCGTCGCGATGATTCGGCATCCGAACATTTCGCACGCCGAATTGATGGAGCACCTGCCGGGTCCCGATTTTCCGGGCGGCGGACAGATCATCTCGAGTCCCGCCGAGATTGCGGCGGCCTATGAGACAGGGCGCGGGAGCCTCAAGGTACGGGCGCGCTGGAAGATCGAGGAACTCGCGCGCGGCCAGTGGCAACTCGTCGTCACCGAGTTGCCGCCGAATACGTCGGGACAGAAGGTGCTCGAGGAAATCGAGGAACTGACGAACCCGAAAGTGAAGCTCGGCAAAAAGACGCTCACACCCGAGCAGTTGACGCTCAAGCAAACGTTGCTCGCGCTGGTCGACACGGTGCGCGACGAATCGGGCAAGGATGCGCCGGTGCGGCTCGTCTTCGAGCCCAAGACGAGCCGCATCGATCAGACGGAGTTCGCAAACTCGCTGCTCGCGCATACGAGCCTCGAATCGAACGCGCCGCTGAA
Organism: Trinickia symbiotica; assembly: GCF_003028655.1. GTDB lineage: Bacteria > Pseudomonadota > Gammaproteobacteria > Burkholderiales > Burkholderiaceae > Trinickia > Trinickia symbiotica_A. Next base: position 135,480 of record NZ_PYUC01000008.1, on the reverse strand, counting down.
CCTTGTCATGATCGGTGGGGACGGGCGGCCGAAGCAAAAGGGGTTGATCGAAATCCTGAGGGAATGGGTGGGGTTCCGTTTCGCGACCGTCACCCGGCGCACGCGTCATCGGCTGACGAAGGTCGACGATCGCATTCATATCCTCGAAGGGCGGATGATCGTCTTCCTCAATCTCGACGAGGTCATCCGCATCATTCGCGAATCGGACGAGCCGAAGCAGGCGCTCATCGCGGCGTTCGGCCTTTCAGACCGTCAGGCCGAAGACATTCTCGAAATCCGGCTGCGCCAACTCGCGCGGCTCGAGAAGATCAAGATCGAGAAGGAGCTTCAGTCGCTGCGCGACGAGAAGGCGAAGCTCGAGGAGCTGCTGGCGAGCGATACGGTCATGAAGCGGCAGATCATCAAGGAAATCGAAGCCGATGCGAAGCAGTATGGCGACGAGCGCCGCACGCTGATTCAGCAGGAAAAGCGTGCGACGTTCGAGGCGCGCGTCGTCGACGAGCCGGTGACCGTCGTCGTTTCGCAGCGCGGCTGGGTCCGCGCGCTCAAGGGTCATGGGCTCGATCCGGCGGGCTTTTCGTTCAAGGACGGCGACAGCCTCTATGCGGCGTTCCAGTGCCGCACGCCCGACACGCTGATCGCCTGGGGCAGCTCGGGACGCGTCTACTCGGTTGCCGTCGCGATGCTGCCGGGCGGGCGCGGCGACGGCGTGCCCGTGACTTCGCTCATCGAGCTCGAAGCGGGCACGCACTTGCTCCACTACTATGCGGCGAATGCCGAGCAGGCGCTTTTGCTGGCATCGAGCAACGGCTTCGGATTCATCGCCAGGGTGAGCGACATGGTAAGCCGCGTGAAGGCGGGCAAGTCGTTCATGACGATCGACGCGGGCGCCGCGCCGCTCGCGCCGATGCCGGTGGTGCCCGATGCCGTGCAGGTGGCCTGCCTGTCCAGCTCGGGACGTCTGCTCGTGTTCGGAATCGACGAGATGAAGACGCTGACAGGCGGCGGACGCGGCATCACGCTCATGATGCTCGACGAAAAGGAGACACTCGTGCAGGCGCTCGCGTTCGGTGCGGCCGGACTGATGCTGCTCGGCACGGGGCGCAGCGGCAAGCCGCAGGAGGAGACGTTCGCGGGTGCGGCGCTCGAGCCGCACGTCGGCAAGCGCGCGCGCCGCGGCCGCGCACCCGATACGCGGCTCAAGGTGAGCGCATTGCGGCCGGCGCTCGGCTGACACGGCTCGCCGCATGCCGGGAGCGGTATCGTTCGTTCGGACACCTGAATTTCGGAGAGACGCCTGATGTCGATCGCCATGAACGTTGCGTTGTTTCTGCATCTCGCCGCCGTCGCGGTTTGGGTCGGCGGGATGATCTTCGCGCAGTTTTGTCTGCGCCCGTCGCTCGCGGATGTATCGCCGCAGTTGCGGCTGCCGCTGATCGAAGCGGTGTTCGGGCGATTCCTGACCTGGGTCGGCATCGCCGTGATCGCGATTCTGCTCTCGGGCGGCTTCATGATGGCGCGCTTCGGCGGCAGTCATGCACCCTGGCCATTGACGCTGATGGCGGTGCTCGGCGTCCTCATGATGCTGAACTTTGGGCATCTGCGCTTCGCGGTCTTTCCACGCATCCGGCGTGCGGTGCAGGCGCAGAAGTGGCCCGACGGGGCCCGGGCGGTCGACACGATGCGGCGGCTCGTGGCGATCAATCTCGTCCTTGCCGTCGTCACCATCGGCGCGGCCGTCTATTCGCGCGGGTTTTGATCGCGACACATCCGTCGGCTCATCTCCCTTTGCGGGAGATGTCTCGCCGCGCGCTTCACGGGAGCGAGAGCGCCGTCGAAGCGGTGTAGACGATCGCCACGACCAAATAGACGGCATAGACGGGCATCTTGAACCGGGCCAGCGCGATCAGCGAGAACACCGCGGTGCCGAGAGCGGGGGCCGTGAACGGCACGTGTTCATAGACGTGCGCGACGGCGGCGACGAGAAATGCCGTCGTCGCGGCCCGCAGCACGCGCATCCCATGCTCAAAGCGAATATTCGTCTCGAGCCGCTGCAAGTGTCGCCGTGCGAATACCACCAACGCGCCTGAAGGGACGAAGTACGCCAGCGTGGCGGCGGCGGCTCCCGCCACGCCGTGAATCAAGTAACCGAGAAACGGCACGACGTTGAGCAGTGGCCCCGGCGAAACAGGCGAGAGCGCAAACGCGAGCGTGAAGTCGCGCAGCGTCACGCCGACGCCAGGCGCGACGAAGAGCATCTTCAGCACCGGCAACGCGGAAAACCCGCCGCCGAAGAGCGTCAGCGCCGCGCCCGCGAGCCGTGGCAGAACCAGGAGCGACTGATAGCGCCCCGGGACGGGCAGCGCGAATATCGCGATCAATGCGGTCAGCGCCGCGAGCAGCACCTTGTCTGAACGCGTGAGCGAGAACGCCAGCCGTCGCCCCGTGCGTTCGGGGCTAGCCACCCAGCCGGCAAAGAACGCGCAGACGAGCAGCAGCACGAACACGCTGCCTACCTGGGCGTATATAAGCACCGCCGAGGCGAGCAAAGCGGCGATCCATTCGATTCGAGAATGCATGAGCGTGCGCACCTGACGGTACCAGGTCAGGGCGATCAGCGTGCCCAGTACGACGGCGAAATGATTGATCAGCGCAGGCGTCGCGAATGCGCGAACCACCGGCGAATGGTAGAAGGCGGCAAACGCGGTCATCACGCAGAAGAACGGCAGCACCGACGCCGCGCCGGCGATCCACGCTCCGGCGCCGCCGGCCAGCGCGTGACCGACGAGCACGGCGACATTGCACCCGACAGCACCGGGCGATATCCAGGCGAGCGCGACGAGATCGGAGAATTCGTTGCGTGTCAGGCGGCGCACCCGCTCGACATAGTGGAGCTCGAGCTGTGCGATCAGCGCGATCCCGCCCCAGGAAAGCGCCGAGAGAGCGAAGACGGAACAAAAAAGCGCCCAGCGTGGCTCGCGCCGCGGCTGCACGGCCGCGTTCGGCGCCGTTTCCTCGGGCGTGGCCGCGGCGCGACGTTCGGCGCTGCGCTGTTCGGTCTCGGTCGTTGCTTCCTCGGACATCGGCTCGATCCTCGTGCAGCGCGCGGCGAACATCTCGTCGCGGGCGCCCCGCGATCATCTTTTCAAGCGGACTGGCCGCTCGTGCTCTTTTGACTGCTGCCGTTGCCATAGACAGCAAGCGGCTCACGCAGTCCACATACGCCGAATCGGTCGAGCAACGTGGAGATGCCGTCGGCCGGGACTGGGCGTGAGAAGAGAAAGCCTTGCGCCTGGATGTTGCCGAGCGCGGACAGCCACGCGATCTGCTCTTCGGTTTCGGTGCCTTCGACGACAACCGTGAGCCCGAGCGAGCGCGCAAGATTGACGATGGCCGACACCATCACGCAGACGCTGCGATCGGCAGGAATGGCCTGCACGAACGATCGATCGACCTTCAGCGTATCGACCGAGAAGCGGTTCAGGTAGGAAAGCGATGAGTAGCCGGTGCCGAAATCGTCGAGCGCGATGCTGACGCCCAACCGCTTCTTGAGCGCCGCGATTTTCTCGGATACGAGATCGGGGTACTCCATCATGGCTGTCTCGGTGATCTCGAGCTCGAGCCGGTGTGCAGCGATCCCTGTTTCCTCGATTGCTCGCGCGATCGTCTCGTAGAGATCGCCGCGCCAGAACTGCACGGCGGAAATGTTGACGGCAAGCGTCAGCGTCTCGTACCCCTGACTTTGCCACGCCGCCAGTTGCCTGCAGGCCTCGGCGATGACGAAATCGCCAATCGGCACGATAAGGCCGGTCGATTCGGCCACGGGAATGAACTCGCTCGCCGAGATCACGCCCTGCTGCGGATGATTCCAGCGCGCGAGCGCTTCGAAGCCCGTGATGCACCGCCGCGCAAGATCGATCTTCGGCTGATAGACGAGGAAGAGCTGGCGTTCCGTGAGCGCGACGCGAAGCTGCTGCTCCCACTGCATCAGGTGATCGGCCCGATGCGACAAATGCGGCGAGTAGAACTGATAGCAGTTCTTGCCCGCGTCCTTGGCGCTGTACATCGCGAGATCGGCTTTCTTGAGCAGATCGATCTCGCTTTCGCTCGCGACCGAATAAAGTGCGATGCCGATGCTCGCATGCAGCACGAACGAAGTGCCGCGGACATCGAACGGCTGTTCGAACACGTCGCGCATGCTTTCCGCGAGCTGAACGGCTTGCCGCTCGACGTCGCCGCCTTTCAGCACGACGACGAACTCGTCGCCGCCGATGCGTGACAGCACGCCCGCGTTGCCGACGGTATCGGCGAGTCGCGAGGCCGTCATCTGCAACACGATGTCGCCCGCGTTGTGGCCGAGCGTGTCGTTGACCGTTTTGAAGTTGTCGAGATCGATGAAGAGGATCGCGAGCCGGCCGACGTTGGCGGGATCGCCTACGTCGTGGCGCAGACTCTGCAGCGTGGCGTAGCGGTTGCGCAGGCCTGTCAGCAGATCGTATTCGACGAGATGCGTCATCTCCCGCTCGCGGCCGAGCAGTTTGCCGATGAGCCCGGTCGCGACGGCGAAGAACCCCAGCATCGCGAGCGAGATGAAACCGGCCATCAGCAGATAGACGTTGCGCGTGTGATGGTAGTCGGCGAACTCTTCCGCTTCGGAGAGCCCGACGAGCACGCCCATCGGATAGCCATCGATATGTCGATAGGACACGATGCGCTTGATGCCGTCGATCGGATCGGTCTGCGTGCCCGAGACGTGCTCCGAGATTGGATAAACGCCCGTTGCCGAAAACGAGGTGGACGATCGAGCTGCGCCGGTGCGGCGCGCGAGCACCGCTCCGCTGTCGGCCACGACGGCGATCACGCCGTCCTTGCCGATTGCCGCGTTGTTGTAGAAGTCGCCCGTGAAATAGCCGGGATTTTCCGATACGACGACGACCCCCGCGAACGAGCCGTCCAGGTGATTCAGGCGGCGCGTCATCTGCAGGGTCCATTGATGCGAGACGCGGCCGAGAACGGGCGTGCTGATATAGAGCTGGTCGTCGTTTTCGTGCTCGTGCACCTTGAAATGCTCGCGATCGGAGAGGTCGATCGGCGCCGGATTAGCCTCGGCCGTCGACGCGACGAGCGTGCCGTGCTCATTGATGATCGAGACTTGGACGAGCGTATCGCTCTGGACGACACCTTTTTCGACAGTGCCGCGCAGGTCGAAGTGCTCGGGATTTTTTTCGAACTCGAACTTGACGAAGCGCGTGATCTGGTCGACCTGATGAATCGCCTTGATCGTGTGCTGCTCGAGCGCGGCGGAAAGAATGGCGGCTGAAGCGGCCGCTTCCCGGTAGGTCGACTCGCGCTCCATCGAAAGGCGCGCCGAGATGACGGTCCACAGCAGCACGAGCACGAGCAGGCCGAGCACCGGGATCGCAACGAGGGCACGGCGTCGCGAGCCGACCGGGTCGTGCCTCGCGCGCGCGTCACGGGCGGAATGGGACCGGGAAAAGTTCATCGGGGCCGGGGCCTAGCAAGCGGCGAGAGGGAGAGAGTGTCCTACTAGCATGGCAGATTCATTCATTGGCTGCATGGCAAGCATCTGCGGTGGCTGACCGCGGCGCCATGTGAAAGACATCCACAGTCGCCGGCTCACCCCGCGAGCCTCGGACGGAGCACCTTTTCGTAGGCTCCCTGATGAAGTCCTCGCGGGGGCTCCCCGACGCGAGCATCCTATCGGGGCTTTTCAAAGAAGTCCTCTCGGGGGTTCCCGGAGAAGTCCCTGTTTGGATCGGGCAGTCTTCAGAAGGATATTACTGAATGGTCAGCAATTTAGATAGCCTGACTTAATCGGGTAAACGTGTGGAATGCCGGGCACGTTTTCGGCGGCGAAGACATTTTTTCTCATGGAACGCGCTTTTTGTCCGGCTCATGCCCGGCAGCGCATGCCTGTAGGGCGGCATTGCCTCGACGTTGGGCAACGGCGCACCGACGTGGAAGAGGAATTCCTCGGCGTCGCGGAAACGGCTGATTCGGAAGAAGGACCGCCGGCGCCGCGGCGGGGGGCCGCATGGAGTTGAGCCGGCGGTACTGGGCACAATAGAGAAGACGCCCGATTCAGGGCAGTTGGATCGTTCCGTCGACGATCGTCGCCGCGGCTCCGCCGATCCAGATTTTGCCGCGCGTGTCATCGTATTCGACAAAGACGCGACCGTCGCATCCGAGCGCGGTGCCCTGCCGCACCGTATAGCGCTCGCCGTGGCGGCGCCCGTGAGCGGCGAAAAGGCTCGCGAGCCCCGCGTTGGCGCTTCCCGTCACGGGGTCTTCATAAATGGAGAGGTTGCCTTCGACGACGATGCAGCGCACCTCGAGCGTCGCGGGTCCGCCCTCGCTGTGCGAGGCGTACAGCGCGACCCCGCTGGTACCGGTGCGCTCGGCGAGGCGGGCGAGCGCGCCGGCATCGGGTGCGAGCGCGACGCACGTTTCGGGCGAATCGATGCCGACCATGAGCCAGTGCACGCCATTGTCGACGGACGTTGGCGCAATGCGGCCGAAATCGATCTTCTCCGTACCCAGTGCTTCCCTCAGTGCGGCCCAATCGGCTTCGGCCAACGGCGTGAGCCGGGCCGGCGGTGCGCTGAATGCTCGCACGCCCGCTGCGCGCTCCTCGATTTCCACTAGACCGACGCCGCACTGCTGCACGAGACGGCCTGCCGTTATGGGGCGGTAGCCGCTATCGACGAGCGCGTGCGCCGTGCCCAGGGTCGGATGCCCCGCGAACGGCAGTTCATAAGCGGGCGTGAAGATACGGACGAGATAATCGGCCGACGGGTCGGTCGGCTTGCAGACGAACGTGGTCTCCGAGAGATTCGTCCATCGTGCGATCGCCTGCATCTGATCGGTGCCGAGCCCGTCGGCATCGAAAACGACCGCCAGCGGATTGCCCTTGAAGGGCGCCGCTGAAAACACGTCGACCTGCTTGAAGCGAACCTGGCGTGAAGGCATCCAGCCTCTCCCTTATGCCACTTCGGCGATGAGCTCGATTTCGACGCAGGCGCCGGTGGGGATTTGCGCGACGCCGAAAGCCGAACGTGCGTGCTTGCCGGCTTCGCCGAATACGTCGACGAAGAACTCCGACGCGCCGTTCGTCACGATGTGCTGCTCGGTGAACTCGAGCGTCGAATTGACGAGGCTCATCACCTTGACGATCCGCTTCACGCGATTGAGATCGCCCGTGAATGCGTGAAGCGTGGCGAGCAAATCGATCGCGATTGCGCGGGCGGCCTTTTGGCCCTCTTCCGTCGTCATCGTCGAGCCGAGCTTGCCCACCCACGGCTTGCCGTCCTTCCTGGCGATGTGGCCGGACACGTACACGGTGTTGCCTGTTTGCGCGCACATGACGTAGGCGGCGGCCGGCGTAAGTGCCGTGGGCAGCTCGATGCCGAGCGACTTGAGCTTGTCATATACGTTTTGCTGAGCCATGAGATGTCCTCGAAAAGTAATTGAATTGACCCACCGGCAAAGCGATTCGGCGGCTTTCGCGCGGACCGGAGCCCGGAGCGCAAAAGCCGCCGTTGCGCCGCCGGTCAGAGGCGTTCGCGAATCAACGCGGCAAGGCGAGCGATGCCTTCGTCGATGCGTGCGGGCGGGACCGTCACGAACGAGAGTCGCAACGTATTCGATGCCGCTTCATTCGCGAAGAACGGTGCGCCGGGCACGAAGGCCACATTATGCGCGATGGCGGCTTCGAGCAACTGCATCGTGTCCACGCCTGCCGGCAAGGTGACCCAAAGAAACATGCCGCCTTCGGGCCGATTCCAGGTCACCCCCTGGGGCATGTGGCGCGCGAGCGCGTCGAGCATGGCCTGGCACTGGCTCGCATAGAGCGCGCGAATGGTAGGCACCTGCTCGTCGAGGAAGCCGTCCTTGATGACTTCGTGGACGATGCGCTGCGTGAGGCTCGGCGTATGCAGATCGGTCGCCTGCTTGGCCTGCACGAGTTTGTAGTGGAGCTCCTCGGGCGCGACGATGTAGCCGAGCCGCAGCCCTGGAGCCAGTATCTTCGAGAAAGTGCCGCAATGGACGATATGGTCGGGCGCCATCGAGAGCAACGTCGGCAGCGGCTTGCCTGCGTAGTCGAGCGCGCCGTAGGGATCGTCCTCTACGACCGGAAACACGCTGCTCTTGGCGAACTCGGCGAGCGCGAGACGCCGCTCGAGTGTGAGCCGGCGGCCCGTCGGATTCTGAAAGTTCGGCTGCGCATAGAGCAGCCGTGCACCGTTGACGAGCGCTGAAGTCAGCGCCTCGGGAATGAGCCCGTCGTCATCGGTCGGCACCTGCACGTAGCGCGGCTCGTAGAGCGAAAACGCCTGAAGCGCGCCGAGATAGGTCGGCGTTTCGACGAGCACGGGGCTTGCCGGATCGATGAGCGCTTTGCCGATCAGATCGAGCGCCTGCTGCGAGCCCGTCGTGATCAGCACCCGCGATGGGCGGATCGTCGCGCCTCCCGTCGAGCATCGCGCGGCGATCCATTCGCGCAGCGGCGCATAGCCTTCCGTTGCGCTGTACTGCAACGCGGCGGCCGGCGCTTCGCGCAGCACGCGATCGGTGGCCGCGCGGATTCGCTCAGCGGGGAATGTGGAAGGCGCGGGCAAGCCGCCCGCGAACGAAATGACCTCGGGCCGTTCGGTGACTTTCAGGATCTCGCGGATGGCCGAGCTCGTCAGCTTGCGGGCGCGCTCGGAAAGCTGCCAGTTGCGGTGTGGCAAGTCGCTTTGATCCATGAAAGTCTCCTTATGGCGGGTGGGGAAGAAGCGGCGAGCGCATCGGTGAGCGGCCCGCTGCGTTGCTTGGCGAAAGCCGCGATTATCGCTCCAGTCGCAGGCCCGGGCGAGCAGGGCTTGCCGTGCGGACGGCCGCCTTTCGGCCGATGAGCACGGTCGCGATCACGGCGGCGGCGAAAAACCACGTGGACGGCGCGACCGACTCGCCGAAGAAGAGCGTTGCGAAGGCGATCGTGAAAAAGATCTGCAACAGCTGCACTTGGCCCACGCGCGCGGTGCCGCCCATCGCGAGGCCGGCATACCAGGCGAAAAAGCCGATGAACTGCGAGAAAAGGGCGACATAGCCGAACGCAAGCCAGGTCTTGAGCGCGACCGGGCCGGGGTGATGAATGTGCTGCTCCCAGCCGAGCCAGCCGACCGGCACGACGAGAAACGGCGCGGCGACGACGAGCGCCCAGCAGATCACCTGCCATCCGCCCAGTTGACGCGCGAGGCGCGCGCCCTCCGCATAACCGAGTGCGCCGACCGCCACCGCCGCGAGCATCAGCGCATCACCCGGGGCGAGCGCGCCGCCGCCGGCGTGCAGCGCGTAGGCGACGACGAGTGCGCTGCCCACCACCGCGCTCGCCCAGAAAGCCGGCGATGGGCGCTCATGTGAGAGCCACGCCGCGTAAAGCGCGACGAAGATCGGCTGCAGCCCCACCACGAGCGCGCCGTGTGACGACGGGACCGTCTTCATCGCCCAAGCCGAAAAGACGGGGAACGCAACGATGCAACCCAGCGCGACGACGAAAAGGCCCTTCAATTGCGCGCGCGTCGGCAATGGCTCGCGTCGCCAGGCGAGCAGCGCGCCCGCCGGCACCGACGCGGCGAGCGCCCGGCCAAGACCGTTGAGCAAGGGATGGAACTCCTGCACCACGATGCGCGTCATTGGCAGCGTCAGGCTGAAGACGATCACGCCGACGAGACCGAGCAGCATGCCTTGCGATTCGCGGGAATTCATCCTCATAAAAGTCCGGACCGTTGTTGTTGGAAAGAGGTTGGAAAGAGGTTGGAAAAGAAGAAGCAGCGTCCACTTTAATCGCCCGCGCCAGCACAGTAACGGTACAATTGCAGCGATACTTTTCTGTACAGTTCATGATGCCGCCATGTCCGTTCCCCTCGATCTGATTCCCGCTCCGCACGGCGCCGCGTCGCTCACGCTCGTCGATCAGCTCGTGCAGTGGGCGCGCCGCCGCATCGACGAGCGCGTATTCAGGCCCGGCATGCGCATGCCGTCGATCCGCAAACTCGCGCAGGACAAGGGCGTATCGCGGTTTACCGTCGTCGAGGCGTACGAACGGCTCGTCGCGCAGGGCTATATCGAATCGCGGCGAGGCTCCGGCTTTTACGTGCGCGAGCGCTCGGCCATCGGCGCACCCGATGCGAGGCGTCGGCAGGAGACGCGCGCCGAGCCGGCCCGCAGCGCGATCGACGTGGCCTGGCTCGTGCGCAATACACTGCAAACGAGCAGCCCGGAGAAGGGGCCGGGGCTCGGGTACCTGCCGGCGCGCTGGCTCGACGGCGAGCTCGTGGCGAGTGCGCTGCGCACGCTCGGCCGCCAAAGCGCCACGCAGTGGCTCGGCATGGGTACGGCGCAGGGCTTCTTACCGCTGCGTCAGCAATTGCAGACGCGCCTCGCGGAGCTCGAGATCGGCGCGACGCCCGAGCAGATCGTGCTCGTCTCCGGCATTACTCAAGCGATCGATCTGATCGCGCGACTCTATGTGCAGGCGGGCGATACGGTGATCGTCGGCGATCCGGCCTGGTTCCAGATGTTCGGCCGCTTCGCCTCGCAGGGCGCGCGGCTCATCGGCATGCCCTATACCGCGGCCGGGCCCGACGTCGATGCGCTCGAGGCGCTGGTCGCGACGTGGCGGCCGAAAATGCTTCTGATCAATTCGGTGCTGCACAACCCGACGGGGACGTCGGTATCGCCCGCGCAGGCATTTCGCATCCTGCGGCTCGCCGAGCAGTACGACTTCGTCATCGTGGAAGACGACGCGTACGGCGATCTCGTGCCGCCGGGCTACCCCGCTACGCGCCTTGCAAGCCTCGATCAATTGAAGCGCGTCGTCTACCTCGGGAGCTTTTCGAAGACCCTGACCGGCAATTTGCGTGTCGGTTTCGCGGCATGCTCGCACGAGATGGCGCGGGTGCTTGCCGATCAGAAGCTGCTCGTCGGCATGACGACACCCGAGCTCAACGAACGGCTGCTCTACAAGGTGCTGACCGAGGGGCACTACCGGCGCCACGTCGAGCGGTTGCGCGCGCGGCTCGACGGCGTGCGCGACAAGGCGGCGCGGATGCTTGAAACGGCTGGCATGAAACTCTTCACGATGCCCGCGGCCGGCATGTTCCTCTGGGCCGATACGGGCGTCGACGCCGACACGCTCGCGGCGGCCGGGCAGGAGGCCGGATTCGTGCTTGCGCCGGGGAGCCTCTTTTCGCCGCACCAGTCGCCGACGAGCTGGATGCGCTTCAACGTCGCCAACTGTGGCGATCCGGCGCTGCCTGGATTTCTCGCCGGCTATCTGGACGGCCGGCGCGCCGCGAAGCCCTTGAAAACGGCGGTGGCCGTCCCCAGTTGAGCGCCGGTCAATCCTCTTTCACGAAAAATAGGGAACCGAGAGCATGGCACAAGAAACCCTCAGCTTTCAGGCGGAAGTGAAGCAGCTTCTGCAACTGATGATCCATTCGCTCTACAGCAACAAGGAGATCTTCCTGCGGGAGCTGATATCGAACGCGTCGGACGCGGCGGACAAGCTGCGATTCGAGGCGATCGCGAAGAGCGAGCTGTTCGAGGACGATCCGAATTTGCGCATTCGCGTTTCGTTCGATAAGGCCGCGCGGACGGTGACGGTCGACGACAACGGAATCGGCATGAGCCGGGATGAGACGATCGCGCACCTGGGGACGATCGCGCGCTCGGGGACGAAGGAGTTCTTCGCGCAGCTTTCCGGCGATCAGCAAAAGGACGCGGCGCTGATCGGCCAGTTCGGCGTCGGTTTCTACTCGGGGTTCATCGTCGCCGACAAGATCACGGTCGAGACGCGCCGCGCCGGCCTGCCGGCCGCCGAAGGCGTGCGCTGGGTCAGCGCGGGAGAGGGCGACTTCACCGTGGAGGCCATCGAGCGCAAAGCGCGCGGCACGACCATCACGCTGCATCTGCGCGAAGGTGAGGACGAGCTGCTCTCGGGTTACCGGTTGCGCTCGATCATCCGCAAATATTCCGATCACGTCGCGCTGCCGATCCTCATGAAGCAAGAGGAGTGGGACAGCGAAAAGGGCGAGCTCATCGAGAAGGACGAGGACGAGACCGTCAATCAGGCGAGCGCGCTTTGGACGCGTCCGAAGGCCGAGATCACCGAGGAGCAGTACAAACAGTTCTATCAGCACATCTCGCATGATCACGAGGATCCACTCTCGTGGACGCACAATCGCGTCGAGGGCCGCAGCGAGTATATCCAGTTGCTGTATGTGCCGAAGCGCGCGCCGTTCGATCTCTGGAGCCGCGAGCGCCACGGCGGCCTCAAGCTCTATGTGAAGCGCGTGTTCATCATGGACGACGCCGAGCAGCTGCTGCCGTCGTATCTGCGCTTCGTCAAGGGAGTCGTCGATTCGAGCGATCTTCCGCTCAACGTTTCGCGAGAAATTCTGCAGGAAAGCCGCGACGTGAAAGCGATTCGCGATGGCGTGACGAAGCGCGTGCTGTCGATGCTCGAGGAACTCGCTAATGCGGAGAGCGATGAGGACAAGGCGAAGTATGCCGCGTTCTGGAAGGAGTTCGGCCAGGTGCTGAAGGAAGGGCTCGGCGAGGATTTCGCGAACCGCGAGCGGATCGCGAAGCTCGCGCGCTTTGCGACGACGCACACGGACACGCCTGAGCAGACCGTTTCGCTCGCCGACTACGTCGCGCGGATGAAGCCCGAGCAGACGAAGATCTACTACGTGAGCGCCGACAGCTGGCAAGCGGCGAAGAACAGCCCCCATCTCGAAGTGTTCCGCAAGAAGGGCATCGAGGTGTTGCTGCTGTCGGATCGCGTCGACGAATGGGCGCTGGCGTACTTCACCGAGTTCGACGGCAAGCCGCTCGCGAGCGTTGCGCGCGGCGACCTCGATCTCGCCGCCTTCGACGATGAGGAGAAGAAGGCGCATGAAGCGATGAACGAGACGATGAAGCCGCTCGTCGACAAGATGAAAGAGGTGCTCAAGGACAAGGCCAAGGACGTCCGCCTCACGTTTCGCCTGACCGATTCTCCGTCGTGTCTCGTCGCGGACGAGGGCGAGATGAGCGGCTATCTGCAGCGGATGCTGAAGGCGGCGGGGCAAAACACGCCCGAGTTCAAGCCCATCCTCGAGGTGAATCCCGACCATGCGCTCGTCAAGGCGCTCTCCCCAGAGCGCGGCGATTTCGGCGACTGGTGCCATTTGCTATTCGATCAGGCGATGCTGGCCGAAGGCGGTGCGCTCGAGGATCCGGCGAGCTTCGTGAAGCGCACGAACGCGCTGCTGCTCGCCCGATGATCCGTGCACGACGGCTGCGCCTTGCGGCCGCGCGCGGAGCGTGGCGCGCGACGCCGCGTCCGTCGTTCACCTTCGACCAGAAGGACTGGCTTACGCGCGGTGGCTCGTTGACGGCGCATTTGCGCACGCTCGGCACCGTCACGTTGCGCGTGACGCGCGAAGCGGTTGCCTGCGCCTGGGCCGATGAACGGGCGGCGCTCGGGGTCGCGCCGCGCGAACGCGTGTGGGTGCGCGAGGTCGTCCTGCTCGTGGACGGGGTGCCGTTCGTCGCGGCGCACAGCATCGCACCGCGCGCGGCGAGCCGCGGCGTCTGGCAGTCGATGCGCCGGCTTTCTGCCCGGCCGCTCGCCGAGCTGCTCTATGACGATGGCAGCGTGTCGCGCTCCGCGCTCGTCAGCGTGCGGTTGACGTCGCGGCATCCGCTGTTCGACCTGGCGCGTCGCGAGATCGCCGGTCAGCCGCCGCAGGGGCTCCTTGCGCGCCGCTCGGTGTTCCTGCGCCGCGGAAAGCCGCTGATGGTGACGGAGTGCATGCTGCCGGCGCTATGGGCGCATCTCGAAGCGTGGAAGTCGCGTGAAAAGGGGGCGTCGCCTGCCCTGCGGCGGTTGGCCGGAGAAACAGCGGCGACTGCTCACGACAGACGCGGACGGCTCGCGCGGCCGTTGCATGCGCGGCATCCGCATTCGGTTCCCCGTAAGTCATCGTGATGCTGAAGCGTTCGTTTGCGCCGGTCGTCGATGAGCACACTCGCGTGCTCGTGCTCGGCAGCCTGCCAGGCGAAGCCTCGCTCGCGCAGGGGCAGTACTACGCGCATCGGCAGAACCGGTTTTGGCATTTGATTGGCGATGTGATCGGGGAAGATTTGCCTCGGATGGCGTACGAGGCACGCCTGCAGGCGCTGCTCTATCATCGCGTGGGGTTGTGGGATGTGATCGCCGAGGCGCGGCGCGAAGGGAGCCTCGATAGCCGCATTCGCGATCATGCGACGAACGATCTGGCGACGCTCGTGGCTGGGTTGCCGAGTCTTGCTGCGGTTGCGTTTAACGGTGGCACGGCGGCGAAGATCGGGATGCAGGCGTTGGCGGAAAGCCGCATGTCGCTCGATCTCATCAGACTGCCGTCGAGCAGCCCGGCATATGCGGCTGTGCCTTACTCCGAGAAGTTGAGGGCGTGGGAAGCGTTGCGTAAGTGGCTACCGGTGTAGCTTCGCCTAAAGCACTCGGCGCTCAAGCGGTCGAGCGGCTGTAATCGACCCGTTCCCGCCCTTCAGTTAGTCTCCGCGATCGTCACTGCCACGCTCCATAACAGCCGATCGACCCGGCGGCGGCGATTGCCCACTCGCCTGGTTGACGGGGACGGCGCCCGAAATCGGCGGCATCGTGGGCGGAACATAGTAGATATAGGCACTGGCGACGCAGGCCGGCTGCCCATTGGTTGTAGCGGAACAGCCGTTTAGGATGATATTGCCGTATGCATCGGTGGCCGTGAATGCCGGGTCGGGCATCACGTTGTCGTAAGGCAGCAGCTCATAGTTCTGGCGCAGGTCCCACACGATGGTGTGCCAGGCCTGATAGGTATGGAATTGGTAGCCGCCGCCGCGCCCCGATCCGCCGCAGCTGGTCCACGCGTAGACCTCGCCGTGGATATACCCGTTAGCGTCGAATCCCGTGACATAGCTGGCCACATGTACACCGCCGCACGAGACCCCGAGGAGCGTTGGGTATCCCGCTGGCAACGGCAGGGTGACCTGAGCCTGCGCAGCGGCACTCGCCAGTAGTGTCAGCAAACCAATCATCTTCATGTCGTGCCTCCCGACTGGTTGAAGTGGCGTGGCAGGCGGGTCGAACTGACAAAAAAGTCCCCTCGGGACTTGTGCCCGAGAGGCGGACGGTGCTTTGTGGATAGCCAATAGGCCGTTCGAGGGCCGGTTGCAGCATGTTTCCCACCTGTTCTGTCTTTCTTATAGGCAATTTCAGGTGGTGCAACCGGACGGATCGCAGGAGTCGTCGGCCAGAATTCTGCCTGCGCCGCCACACACAGCGCTTGAAAATGAAGCTGGTCTGCCCGACGAACCGTCGGCCGCCATCGCTTCCGCCAAATGGCGCCCGGTCGCTCATCAGCAGACGTTCGCTATGCGACTGGGAAGCATCGCTTTTGGCCGATCCCTGACGAAGCGACGAAAGGATGAGGTGTTGATAACTGAGGCAAACCACGCAGTGCGTCTGTGCCTTATGCCGAGAAGTTGAGGGCTTGGGAGGCGTTGCGTAAGTGGCTGTCGGCTTAGCTTCGCTGCCGAGCATGGAATGCGAGGCGCGGTTGCCAACGCTCTTTTAACCGCGCCTGCATGCGCTATTTTTGCAACTCGGCGGCGTTTGCCAGTGCCGACTGCAGTTTGGACACCGCATCGGCCGTTGCGAGCTGCCCTGCAAGACCCAGGTTGTGCTTGAATTGGCTAAACTCGGCGTGACCGGTACCCGTCACATCCTCGGTGACCACGGTCTGACCGCTCGGGTCCGCCACGGTGCAGGCGAGCGTGACCGAGAAATCCGTCGGCGGCCACGTGAGAAGGCTGGGGGACGACGACGTGGTCGTGATTGTCGGCGTGATGACGTAATCAAGATGCTTGGCCTGAATCGTTGCTGCATCCGGTGCGCTCTTGAGCTTAGTCACATTCTTGAAAACATGACCGAGGCCGACGTAGATGGGTAGTTCGAGGTCGTGGTACGGGTGATAGCTCACCTTGTCACCGCCGCCCCCGGGAGTAATTACCTCCTTTGACATCTGTTCATCTGTGATGACGAGACCCACTGTCTTGTTGAGCGGGGATGTCGAGAGCGCCGGAATTTTGCTTGCGTCGCCGGTCAGCGAAATCTCGTGCGCACACCCCGATAGTGCTGCGATTATGCTTGCTGCCGCGATCGTTCGAATCAATGTCATTGTGTTGGGCTCCTCGTCGTGTAGTAGTGCTGTTATTGAATCGCCTCGAGGAAGGCGGGGTCGGCGTATAGCTCGCTGAGCAACTTCTGCACGGCGAGCGGATATTCTTCGCGCGCTTTCGGTACAGCAATCATTGCGGCGAACGCGGAATCCCATTGTGTGTGAGCGGATTTGACCTGGTCATAACGTACCGTTCCGCTTCTCGTCACGATGAACCGTGCCGACAGTCTCGCGGCGCCGGTTGCGATACCGACATCGATGTCGTTTTCCAATAAGGTCGCCGAGATCTCGACATCGCTTTGCGGCGAGAGCTTGCCGGCCATCATCAATTCCTTCGTCATCGCGTCGGCAAGGTATGCGCCGAATGACCCTCCAACCGGGGACCTCAACAAATTTGCGCGCAAGGGCACCGGGTACGAGTTTTGGGTGCCTTTGCGAGATTCGAACTCTCCGATTTTCGCGTGAGCGGTAGTGACGTTCTTGAGCGACTGAATGTTGTCGACAGCGGGGGAGTACGGCGGAGCGACCAAAGAACAGGCGGATAACAGCGCAATCGGTGCGATCAGGCCGATTGCACGCACAAAGTTGGGCATGTTTGGTTTACCTAATGTTGTTAGAGCCGACATACGCGGCGACCTAGGAAGCAATATCGGCTGATGGGTGTCGGTCGCGTGCGGTCTTGCCTGGCGGGTCGAATTTGGCTCCTTTTGGGGATATCGGCGCGAAACCGCGAATCTTGAATCGCGCGGGATTCGCAGAAGGCTGGACGTCTGGCGGATCGGTGCCAGATTCACCAAAGGTCAACCGGTTTTTGCATTTGATTGGCGATGTAATCGGGGAGCCGCTGCCCAGCATGGAGTACGAGGCGCGGCTGCAAGTAGCGGCCGACCGAAACTCCGAACCAGTGATTCGAAGATCTTGCTGATTCGCCCGGAGTCCGTGGGTGTCCCCTGGTTTTGAGATATATCCGATGATATGGTGACGCTTTCGACGCGATGAGAGACAGCGAGGGACAACATCCATTGAGCACTGATTCTGCCCGCATGGCGCATTCCACCAGTGTATGATAGTGTCATACAGAACGGATAGGGAGCCAAATCATGGCTAGCGAACGCTTGACGATTACGTTGACGCCTGAACTGCTCGACTTCGTCCGCGAGCAAACTGCGGGCGGTGACTACAACAGCGATAGCGAGGTGATTAGAGACGGGCTTCGGTTGCTGAAGGAGCGGGACAAGGCTGTTCGGCAATGGCTAGCCCAGGAGGTGGTGCCTGCTTACCTCCAATATACGGCCAACCCCGGAACTGCGATGACCCGAGAGCAGATCGAGGAAAAGCTGAACCAAGAGCGCCGCAAACGTCGCGGGAATAAAACGGGGCCTACTGGGTGAGGAAGTTTAAAGTTCAGTACTTGCAGTCGTTCTACGAAATGCTTCAGAACATAGAGTCCTACATGGTTGATCATGGCCGCTCGGATGCTTCAATTGATCGTTACAGGTCCACCGTGTTCGATACGTGCGAAAGTTTCGCCACATTTCCGAATCGTGGTACCGGTCAAGGTGCCCTGATGGCTGGGCTTAGAACATGGAACATCGAAGGAGAGACTATCCTCGCATACGCCGTGGATGACTCGGCGTCGACGGTTACGTTCGCGGGCATCACGTACGGCGGCCAAAACTGGACCGAGATCTTCTCTATGCATCAGTCGGGATCCTGGCCTGCACATCATTGACGGTCGCATCGATGTGGGAACGGTCGGCGATGCGATCGCATTTGCTATAAAGCAGAACTGACAGAACATGGGCGGGCTATGGCTGTCAGCCAACGAATCTGGCTTTGAGGATTCGTGATTGTTACGCAAAGGGGTGACTTGGCGGCACGCTTAAGATGTATGCCGATGAGCGGCTGCAATCGACCCTCTCCCGCCATTCGCCGATGCACCGTCCAAGCGGCAGCTTTCGAAGTACAGCCGCCGCTCGCCTCGTCGAGTCAGTCGAGAGGAACCGATCCGCTGGAACCGTCGATCGGCTGGTTTCGGCTGGCGCCGTTCACAATGGTCAGCAGGACCGGTCTCCGTTAATTGATTACGACGATGCGGATTCCTATACTGCACCGGCTGAAAGGAAATCACGCGTGAACGTACGGCCGGTCGCGCGATAAGCGTTCATACCGCTCGCCGCTCTTTGCTAGTGGAGACAGGCAATGAAGAAGACCTTGAGGTACCTCGGCGCGTGCGGCCTTTGCGCGCTATTCACGCTGGTGGCACCACATCCCACCCTTGCTCAGGACAAGCTTGTCGAGGAAGCGAATGCAAGTTGGAACAAGTACTTCAACAAAGGCGACGCCCACGGGCTCGCCGCGCTATACGACGAGAAGGCGGTCGTATCGCCGGGTAACGGCAAGACCGTTCAAGGACGCGAGGAAATAGAAAAGCTCTTCAAGAGCTACTTCGACGCGGGCGTTCACGATCACACGATCGACGTGGTCCGCGCGAGCCGGGTCGGCAACGTGATGTACGAAACGGCCAATTGGACCGCCGTGGCGGAGAAGGACGGCAAGAGGACGCAATACAAAGGGGTATTGCTGAAGGTGATGACCAAGAGCGCGGACGGCAAGTGGCGCACGACTGCGCATACGTGGAACGCGGAAGAAAACAAGTGAAGCCACGTTCACCGCGCTCTGGTCTACTCTAGTCGGGACGCGCGATCGCCCGCACCTGCCGACCACAAAAGATCAAACCGCTTGGCCGAAGTGCCGTCCGTCGCCTTACCTTACATCTTTGGGCGGGCGATCGTCGCGCACCGAGGTTCAGGCGGCGCCCGCTGCGTGCAAGCCGATGAGGCGGCAAGGCTTACTTGCCGGGACCCGATTAGCGTGTCGCGGATCGGCATATTCGGTTCGTGACCGCGAATTACCCGAAACCTCAATGAACCCGAGACGGGTATGTCGCGAATGACATGCTCGGCGCACGAAAGTCCGCTGCCTGGTGCTGATCCAACGTTCGTGTGTCCGTACGGCAGCGTGGGCCAACGGCCGCTGATGGCCGATTACTGACGAAGCGCCGACAGTGTGGCGTGTTGGTAACTGAGGCGAACCGTGTGGTCAGAGATGCTCGATTGGTCAAATTTCGCAATCGACGGAGATGAGATCGTTGAGCCGCTGCCGGGTATGGAGTACGAGGCGCGGCTGCAAGCGTTGGTCGATCGTCGGGGTGGGGTTGTGGGACGTGATCGCGAAGGCGAAACGGGAAGGCAGTCTCGAAAGCCGCATTTGCGATCATGCGAAGAATGATCTTACGGCGCTCGTGGCTGCGATGCCGCGGCCGTCGCCTTTAATAGCGGCAGGGCGGCGAAGATCTGGATGCTGGCTTTGTCGGAAAGCCTCGTGTCGCTCGACCTCATCGGGCTCCGGCCAGCCCGGCGTATGCGGCTGTAGCTTACGCTGATAATCTGCGTGCGTTGGAAGTGTTGCTCAAGTAGCTCGCGATCGATTAGGCACCCCGAATGTCAGCTGCAAGGGACAGGCGGTTTGCTTCCCAATTCAATCACAAAACGAGGAACCTTCGTCAAAGCCGCGCTTCCATTTCCTGATTCTGACGGAGTCCGCAGGCACATCACTGGCCGTACGGTCGGAGTTGATCTGCATAACCTTGATTGAGCACATACCGTGCTCGGATACCAATTCCGCAGTATACGAAGTGCCGCTCTTCGGTACAAACGTCACCGTGGGATTGCATCCCAGAGCGATGAAGCCAATCGGCACCGGAATTACTGCCTTGTCTACGCCCATTGTAATGGATAGAGGGGCATCAGCTTTTACAGTAACGCTCTTCTCTGTATCGGAGCGAAGTAACGCGATCTTATGTCGTAAGGAGCACGTTTCGGCCTGCTCATAGGTTTGAATGCCGGTGGTCGAATCCTTGTATTTCTTGAACGTGAGTTGTGCCACGGGTCCCGATGCCGGTGGGACGTATGAACTTGCACATCCAGCAATGCCGACGGCCGCGACCAGGGAGATGCTAAAATGCCAAATTTTCATATTTCCGTCCTATATAACGAGTCAACTGGATTATTGATCCTCTTGGTAATACGTTAACGACAGTGTTGGCGGATACTTTAGATAGCCGGAACCGGGGGACGCGGCGCGGTTGCAGTTGCTGCTCGGTCATCGCGTGGGGTTATGGGATGATCAACGCAAGCAGCGAGCGGTTTCTATCGGAAAGCGCCTGCGCGAGCGTTTCGAGCGACCGAAACCAGATTTTGGGCTCATCCGGGCTCGGCACATAGTCACCTCGGGCGATTGCCATCGTCCGCGCTTTGTATTGCTCCAATGATGCAATCCCGACCTTCAAGACGTTGGCTGTACTCATGCTGACTGCTCCTTCTAGCGAGAATCGCTTCAACTTCGACCCAGAAATCCGCCACCAACTTCGCGGGGTCCTCGTAGCAATAGAAAGATGCTAACGAGGGAATCCGTCCTCGCGGCGCATTCGCCTGTATCTAAGACCGAATGCCACGCCTGCGCCATTCGACTCTGCGTGGGTCAATCTGCCGGCTGCGTTGCAAGTGGCTGGCGGTCTAGCGCCTTAGCTGGATCGAGCTGATTTCCAGCACGATCGAGCTAGGTTCTGGCTCGGTGGCACTGTGCGGCGGGTTCCGGTGCCGGCTCGACGGTTGGAAAATAAATGGGGCGCGAACCAACTCGCATTGGCGCCGCCTCTTAGCTTCCTGAGAGGTCGTCTCTCACCTTGACCTTGATAAAGGAAGCAAACCCATGTTTTACGTCAAGAATGTTCCCGGCTGGGAACGCGTTGTCCGTATCATTCTCGGTGCCGTGGGCGCGGCGTTGTCCGTCCTGTTTCTCAAAGGTGTTCTCGGAATCGTCGGCGCGCTGGCCGCCGCGGGCGTGACCATTTCCGGCCTTGTGGGGTTTTGCCCCGCCTGCGCGATGGTCGGCCGGCGCCTCGCGAAACAACAGAGACGGTGACATGCCCCTCGACGAGCAAAGACAAGCGGCCATCGATGCAGCACGTTCTGGCGATCCCCTTGCGCTCGAGCGCCTGCTGCGCCTCTTTCAGCCGGACATACGTCGCTATGCGCAGCGCAATTGCTTCATTTCGGACGTGGACGATGCGGTCCAGGAAGTCCTGCTCATCGTGGCACGCAAATTCGAGTCGGTCCGCGCCGTCGCCGCATTCTCCGGCTGGCTCTTCAGCGTCGTGCGCCATGAGTGCAGGCGACTCGGTCGGAAGGCGTTGAATTTCGATCCCTACAACGAGGAGGAGGTCGATCGATGGCTGGCACGGCACGACACCGATTCGCTGCGCCGCGAACTCATCGACGCTTTGGAGTCGCTACCGGCCGATTACCGCGACGTCCTCTTGCTCCGCGACTTCGAGGAACTCACGATCGGCGAGATCGCCGCGCGTCTCGGCTTGTCGGTCCCGGCGACGAAAAGCCGCCTGCATCGCGCACGCACGCTGGCACGCGAGTATCTGCTTGCCTGACTGCGCCAACCGATTTGGGCCCGCTTTATAGGGGCTCCCGGCGTTGCCCCCAATGCCAACTCGACCCAAACATCAACTTTCACCGTCAGAGTTCGAGCGCGAGAAACCGGGTTCCTTCTACCGGATTCTCGTAAAAAGGCGTGATTTCGACGAAGCCCAACCGCTCGTAAATGCGCTGTGCGAAACGTGTTTGCGGAACCGAGTCGAGAACCAGCTTCGAGAAACCCAATGTCTTCGCTTTCCGAATCACCGACGTAACCAGCGTTTCGCCGAGAGAGAGCCCTCGGAATGCTTCGCGAACGTAGAGCCGCTTGAGTTCGGCGGTCTCGGCCGTGTGACGAAGCAGGCCCGCGCAACCGGCAACCTCGCCATCGGCGTCGGCAATGAAGAACATGCCGGATGGCAGCGTATAAATTCGCTCGAACGCGTTCATTTCGGCATCGAACCCCCGGTACGACAGATCCATATCCAGCCAGCGGACATACTCGTGGATCACGGCGACGAGGGCGCGCGTATCCGCGGGAAAAACGGCTTCCCGGACGATCGGCGTCAGCATTCGCATGGCGGTCTCACAGCCAGACGTCGTTTTCGGCCGTTCTTTCGTTGACCGTATCGCCGGTATTGACGACGCCCCGCGGTTCGATCAGCAGCATCTTCACCTCGGATTCGGCATACGGCTTATGCTCGACGCCCTTCGGAACCACCGCCATTTCGCCGGCACGCAGTTCGATCGAGCGATCTCGGAGGTCGATGCGCAACCGGCCTTCGAGGACGATGAACGTCTCATCGGTATCGGCATGCTTGTGCCAGATGAAGTCGCCGAGTATTTTCACGACCTTGAATTGATAGTCGTTCATTTCGGCAACGACGCGTGGCTGCCAGTGGCTGTCGATCTGACTGATCTTGTCGAGCAAATCGACGGTCTTCAGTTGGCCGCGTTGTGCCGGCGTGGGCTGGGAATCGGTGTGCATGTTGGCTCCGTTCGGGCAATACCAGTAACCGAGCTTATGCCGACTGTCGGCGAGTGTCTTGAACGATCGTGCAAGCTCTGCGCTAGCCGGCGCGGCGAGCGCGCATCATTGCAAGCCAACGTGCGGGAGGGAGTCCGTATGCGTCGCGAAAATGCCGCGTCATGTGGCTCTGGTCGGCAAAGCCGGCAGCGGCCGCCGTGTCCACGAGGGAAAGGCCACGCAGCATCATCGCGCGCGACGCGTCGAGCCGGCGCATGATCAGGTAGTGATAAGGACTGGTGCCGTAAAAGGTTCGGAAATCGCGCGACAGGCTCCAGCGGTCCTGTCCGCTGACCGCGGCAAGTTCATCTAGCGTGACGGCGCGGGTGCAAGAGGCGTCCAGATATTCCCGCGCCCGTTGCGCCGCCGCGAAATCCGCGGACTTACGCGTCGGTCGCGCGCCCGACGCGCAATTCAGCGCGAGCGCGAGACCGGCGAGCGCATCGTCTCGTTCGAGCGGCTCCGCTTTGCCGCGCAACTGGCGCAGCGCTGTCTTCGTCGCTTCGAACAGGCGAGGATCGTTCGTGACGCCGCCTTCGACGAACGGTAGGGGCTGGCCACCGAGGAATTGCTGGATCGCGGCGGGCTGTACGTAAATCATCTGATAACGAAATCCCTCACGCGTGCCAGCCTGACCGTCGTGCGCTTCATCCGGATGCAGGACCATCGTCTGACCCGGCAGACTGCTGCGCAAGCTGCGCCGATAATGAAAGCACTGGACGCCGGCGAGAGTCACACCAATGGCATAAGTATCGTGCCGATGCATCGAGTACGCGTTGCCATGGAAGAAGGCTTCGATGCGTTCTACTCCGCCGGTCGATTCCGAACGGGAGATCCAGTCGGATCGGGCATTCGTGGTATCGCCATCCATCGCACTCTCCGGGTCCGTTTGGTCGACCTGCGAGAACATCCGCATCGAATCATTGTATCGGCGGACGGGTGCAAAACGCCGAGATGGATCATCCGTTCGTCATAGGGGTGCATATGCTGCTTGCCGGACAGCTAAAATGGCGTGCTTCGTACCCAATGCCTCCCACGAAATCGCCGCCCTGCAATGACCGATAAGTCCGTTCTATCATCCGATCCCGCCACCGATCTGACTGCCGATTCCGCCGCTGAAAGCCATGTCTCGGAAACCCCTGAAACGCTGCACGAGGACGGTCTGTGGCGCGACGGCGGCTGGACCGCGCGCGTCATCAAGAACGAGGACGACGATGGGTGGGCCGTCGAAATGATCAAGGACGGTGAGCCTGAGCCCGCGCTTGTCGGTCCATGGACGATGGGGCGCAACAAGAAGGATCCGAAGCCGCTCGATGCTTCAGCGTTCAATACGCTCGTGAAGACGGCGTCAGAGGTATTGCGCCGACATGAGCAGCAGCTTCGCGCGCAGTTGCATAAGAGCCTGACGGTGCCGGCGGCAACAGGCGATGGCGAATTGGAAATCACGCTGGACATCGTTCCCGACGAGAACGAGCCTTATGCGCTGCTGACTGCCCTTGACGCCCTTGGGGAGCAGCTGGCTCAGGTGCAGGTGGCGGCGAACTTCAAGCTCAGCAAGGCGAGCGCCGCGAGCTGGGTGGAAAACGAGTTCCGCCGGCCGAGCGGATCGTGAATGATTTGACTGACTCGATGCAGACTTCCCGATTAGGACGACGGAGCTTTACGGCATGGCAATGAAGAAAACCGACCTTGAAAAAAACAAGGCGCTGAAACTAACCCACTCGATGAAGCAGACCCGCTCCGAACGTTTCGGCAAGGGAGCGGCCGACGCGCCGCTCGGCCGGCGTGAGCAGCGAAAACTAGATCAGGAAAAAGGGCTCGTGCCATTTGCCTGCAAGCTCGATGGCGAGTTGGTGCGCATGCTCAAGGAGCGGGCCGCCACTCACCCGGAGGGCATGACAGGCTTGCTCGACGAGTTGTTGCGGCAAGGTCTGGCGGCGACGAGCGGCGGCGCCTGAGCGAGGCTGCTATTCTCTCGTCCGTTCCAACGAGGCGCGACGCAGCGCCACCACGATCCCATGACGAACCTCATCAAGCGTGCTTCGGCTGAAGCGCGCGCGTTCCGCCGCAGCGGCAAGACCCGGATTCACGACGACACCGCCTCGACGCGAAAGCTCAAACGCGCGAACGGCAAACCGGCGCTCGATGTCGATGCCGGTCCTCGTATCGACATACCACGCAAGCCCCGCTTCGCTCCCGTGACATTCTCGGAAGAGGGTGGCGTCCGCTATCTGCATTTCGGTACCGAATGGGTGCAAGGGGCGATGCGGCTCCGGAAGCCCGACCATATCGAGCTCGAGTATGCGCAGCAGATGATGGCATGGCTGCTCTTTCTCGAGACGCCGAAGCGCATCGTGCAACTGGGCCTCGGAGCGGCGGCGCTGACGAAGTTCGCCCATCGCTTCCTGCCGCGTGCCCGCGTGGACGCGGTCGAGCTGAACCCGGCCGTCGTCGTGGCGGCGCGGACCATGTTCGCATTGCCGCCTGACGATGCCCGATTGAGCGTCCACGAAGCCGATGCCTGGGATTTCGTCAACGATCGCGCCAATCACGGCACCATCGGCGCGCTGCAAATCGACCTCTACGACGCCACGGCCCGTGGACCGGTGCTCGATAGCGTCGCTTTCTATCGCGCCGCGCGCGCATGTCTGACCGAAGCGGGCGTCGCGACGATCAACCTCTTCGGCGATCACCCGAGCTTCGTGCGCAACATGAAGCATCTGAAGACAGCCTTCGAAGGCCGCGTGATCGCGCTGCCCGAGGTCCACGAGGGCAACCGCATCGCGCTCGCGTTCTCGGGACCGGCGCTTTGCGTACCATTCGCCGCGCTCGAGACTCGCGCGAAGCTGATCGAAGAGAAACTCGGCCTGCCGGCGCGCAAGTGGGTCAAGGGACTCGTCGCCTCGCTCGGCAAAAAACCGGACTTTTTCGAGATCTAAATCCGGCGCAGACCGGAAGCGCCGCATGCCGACACCCTTTCGGCTGCCCCGAGCCGGGCCGGACGCCCCGGGTCCGCCCTGCTTGACCGTCGGTGTGGCACTCCTATACTCTTGCCAGACTTTTGAGAGGCCGGAAGGCTGCTGTAAGCAGGTCCGGCCCGACATGGGTCGATACGGGTAGCAGGTTCGATAACGAGTAAAAGAGGAGACGTCATGGCTCATCACGCCGACGCTCAACGAGCCGCCAAACGCTGGCTCTGGCTGCTGGTTCTTCCCTGGATCGCGATGATCTGGGTACCGTCCTACAACAGCATGGACCCGCAGCTGTGGGGATTTCCGTTCTTCTACTGGTACCAGCTGTTCTGGGTGCTCGTGAGTGCGGTCATCACCGGCTTCGTCTACTTCAGGACCAAGCCGCGTTCCAGCGGCCCGGCCTCCCAAGGCAAAGGGGGCGCGCAATGAACGCGACCGCTACTGGCGTCTTCGTCTTCTTTTTTCTTGCCATCACGGTTCTCGGCTTCGTCGCCGCGCACTGGCGGCGCGGCGACCTGGCCCATCTCGAGGAGTGGGGGCTCGGCGGCCGGCGCTTCGGCACGATCGTTACCTGGTTCCTCGTTGGCGGGGATCTTTATACGGCCTATACGTTCGTTGCCGTGCCGGCGCTCGTCTTCGGCGCCGGGGCAATGGGCTTTTTCGCCGTGCCGTATACGATTCTGATCTATCCGTTCGGCTTCCTCGTGCTGCCGAAGCTCTGGAGCGTGGCGAAGCGCCATGGCTACGTGACGGCCGCCGACTTCGTCAGTGCGCGCCACGGCAGCCGCATGCTTGCGTTGGCCATCGCGGTCACGGGCATCATCGCGACGATGCCCTACATCGCACTGCAGCTCGTCGGCATCGAGGTTGTCATCGGCGCGCTCGGATTCGATACGTCGGGCTTTGCCGGCGACCTTCCGCTCATCATCGCGTTTGCGATTCTCGCCGCCTACACCTATACGTCGGGGCTGCGTGCGCCGGCCATGATCGCCATCGTGAAGGATCTTCTCATCTACATCACGATCATTGCGGCAATCATCGTCGTGCCGGTGCAACTGGGCGGCTTCAGCCATATCTTCGCCTCCGTGCCGCCGGCCAAGGTCCTGCTGAAGGCGCCCGACGCGGCGAGCATGAACGGGTTCTCCGCTTACGCCACGCTGGCGGTGGGTTCGGCCTTCGCGCTCTTCCTTTATCCCCACTCGGTCACGGCGGTCCTGTCGTCGTCATCCGGCAACGCCTTGCGCCGCAACATGGCGATGCTGCCCGCGTACTCGCTCGTGCTGGGCCTGCTCGCGCTGTTGGGCTTCATGGCGCTGGCCTCGGGCGTGCAGAACATGCCGGAATTCCAGCCGTACTTCAAGGCGTTCGGCCCCAACTTCGCCGTGCCCGCGCTGTTCCTTCACTTCTTCCCGTCGTGGTTCGTCGGCCTGGCATTCGCGGCGATCGGCATCGGCGCGCTCGTGCCGGCCGCGATCATGTCGATCGCCGCGTCCAATCTCTACACGCGCAACATCCATCGCGAGTTCGTCAATCGCAACATGTCGCACGAGCAGGAGACGCATGTCGCGAAGCTCGTCTCGCTCGTCGTGAAGGTGGGGGCGCTCGTCTTCATCATCGGCTTGCCGCTCAAGTTCGCGATTCAGCTCCAGCTGCTCGGCGGCATCTGGATCATTCAGACGCTGCCCGCGATCGTGCTGGGACTCTATACGCGCAAGCTCGACTACCGGGGGCTCCTCGCCGGTTGGGCCGTCGGCATTGTCTCGGGAACATGGATGGCGGCCACACTCAAGCTGACGAGCTCGATCTACACGATCCATCTCGGCAGTGTCGCGATTCCGGGCTACGCGGCGCTCTGGTCGCTGATCCTGAACCTCATCGTGGCGGTGGTCGTGAGCGTCGTCGTGCGGGTTGCCGGCATGGCGGCCAGCGAGGATCGCACGCGGCCGGAAGACTATCTCGACGTACTCGAGAGCTAAAGAAACATCGCGTCCCCGAGCGCCGCCGCAGCAGCGAGGTGGCGGCGTGCTCCGGGGACTGCCCGCATCGCTCGACGACGGACCGGCTTTCGTCGACAATGAGCGGCCATGGCCGCTCTTCTCAGTCCCCAAATCCTCGTCGCCCGTGCGGCGCGTGCGATCAATTCGCCGTACTACCGCTACCGGTACGCGAAGGTGTTGCACGCGGTGCGCGTCGGCTTGGCGATGCTCGTGTCGATCCTGTTGACGACAGGCATCGACGTGCCGAACGGCATCTGGGCGTCCGTGACGGTCCTCGTCGTCATCGGCGGGCTCCAGCATCAAGGCAATATTCGCAAGCGGGCCGCCGAGCGCGCACTGGGGACGGCGCTCGGGGCGGTCGTCGGTCTCGCCATGCTGATCCAGCTGGATCTCGTCGGATCAACGACGCTCACCTATGTGCTGATGTCGATAGCCGCCGGCATTTGCGGGTATTTCGCGATCGGGCGGCCTGGCTATATCGCGCTGTTGACGGCGATCACCATGCTCATCGTCGCCGGACATGGCGACAATTCGATCGCCACGGGCCTCTGGCGCGTGTTGAACGTACTTGTCGGCATTGCGGTTGCGCTCGTTTTTTCGTTTGCCCTGCCGCTTTATGCGACGTACTCGTGGCGCTACCTGCTCGCGCGCAATCTGCGCGAATGCGCTCGGATCTATTCCCGCATCGCCACCGGCGCGGCGATCGACTCGGGCGAGCAGCTGACCGCGTTCGCGGGGCTCGGCGAGCGGCTCGTCAAGCTGCGCTCGCTGATGCCATCGGTAGCGAAAGAGATCGATACGCCCATCAAGCAGCTCGAGGCCGTGCAGCGGCTCCACCGATCGATGCTGAGCGCGCTCGAGATGCTTTCGACAGCGGCGCTTGCCGAGCCGGAGCGCGCAGCGTCGGCGATCGGCTCAGGCAAGCGTGACCCGCAGGTCTACGCGGTGCGCGCGACGCTGCTCGCGATGGCTCGTGCACTGCGCTTCGGCTCCGAGTCGCAAGCGCGATTGCAAACGACGGGCAGTTGGCCTGCCGGTGCGGCGACCATCGTTCTTGGCGACGCGGAAGGCCTCAAAGGGCAGGAGTGGATCGCCCAAGGTTTCGCCGAGCAGGTCGATCGCCTGCGCGACTTGCTCGCGGAAAGCGAAATTCAGTGGAACATCGAGCGACGCTCCGCGCTCGCGCGGCTGCATTGACAGCCGCGCATCGCACTCAAGCTGACTTTGCCGATGGGCCGCGCTCACCAGCGTGCCGCATCAACGCAGTGCTTCGATCAGTTTTTCGAGCTTGACCGCATCGGCCGCGAATGTGCGAATGCCCTCGGCGAGCTTTTCGGTTGCCATCGCATCGTCGTTGAGCTGATAGCGGAATGCAGGCTCATCGATGGCGATCCGTTCGACAGTCTCGTTCGCGAGCGCCTCGGCCGAGAGCTTGCGTTCGACGGGCTGGTCGCTCTCGTAGAGTTTTTGCAGAAGATCGGGGCTGATCGTCAGCAGGTCGCAGCCGGCGAGCTCGACAATCTGATTCGTCGTGCGAAAGCTTGCGCCCATGACTTCCGTCTTGTAGCCGAACTTCTTGTAGTAGGCGTAGATGCGCCGCACCGACTGCACACCGGGATCGTTGGCACCGCCCATTTTCGCTTCATCCCACTCGCTGCCGGCCTGCTTCTTGTACCAATCGTAGATGCGGCCGACGAACGGGGAGATCAGCTTCGCGCCCGCTTCCGCGCAAGCGGCTGCCTGCACCGGCGAGAAGAGCAGGGTCATGTTGCAGTTGACGCCTTCTTCTTGCAGGACTTCGGCGGCGCGCACGCCCTCCCACGTCGATGCGAGCTTGATCAGCACGCGCTCGCGGCCGATGCCGGCCGCCTCGTAGAGCTTGATGAGCTCATGGGCCTTGTCGATGGAGCCCTTCGCGTCGAACGACAGGCGCGCGTCCACTTCCGTCGAGACGCGTCCCGGAATGATCTTCAGAATCTCGCAGCCGAACGCAACGAGCAGCTCGTCGATGATCGCGCGGGCCGGCTTGTCGGCATGGTCGCGCACGGTTTTCTCCAGCAGCGGCTTGTAGGCATCCTTTTGCACC
This sequence comes from Trinickia symbiotica, assembly GCF_003028655.1. Classification (GTDB taxonomy): domain Bacteria; phylum Pseudomonadota; class Gammaproteobacteria; order Burkholderiales; family Burkholderiaceae; genus Trinickia; species Trinickia symbiotica_A. The sequence continues at coordinate 105,638 of NZ_PYUC01000008.1, read as the reverse complement.
GCCTTCAGGATCAGCGAGGGGTTCGTCGTGGCGTCGCGCGGCTTGTACTGGGCAAGCTGCTGGAAGTCGCCGGTGTCCGCGACGACGATCGTGAATTGCTTCAGTTGGTCAAGAGCATTAGTCATGGCAGATATCGGGCGCTGGCGCCCTGACGAAAAAACGTAACGGGTTGACGGGACGCTCGAATTCGGAGCGATAGCCTTGGAGCAACAGCCGTGCGGCGATTCGGGCCGCATACGGCAGCCAACATCCCCTATTTTATTCCCCGGCGAGCGCGAGGCGGTTTGCCTTCTGCAATGAGCCGCCGTGCGCGCACTCCAATTCGCCGACGAGAGCGAGCTGCGGCCCTTTTTATTTGCTTAGTGTGCGCATCGCAGCTTCGAGTCCGGCGAGCGTGAGCGGATACATGCGATCGCCGAGCAGCTGGCGAATGATCGCGATGGATTGCCGGTATTCCCAGAGCCCCTGCGGCTCGGGATTGAGCCATACGTGATGCGGGAACTGATCGGCGAGGCGGCGCAGCCAGACGGCGCCCGCTTCTGGGTTGTTGTACTCGACGGATCCGCCCGGCTGCAGCACTTCGTAGGGGCTCATCGTGGCGTCGCCGACATAGATCAGCTTGTAATCGGACGTGAACCGGTGCAGGACATCCCAGGTGGCGATCCGTTCGACGTGACGGCGGCGATTGTTCTTCCAGAGGTGATCGTAGACGCAGTTGTGGAAGTAGTAGAACTCGAGATGCTTGAATTCGGCTTTCGCCGCCGAGAACAGCTCCTCGGTTCGCTTGATGTGATCATCCATCGACCCGCCCACATCGAGCAGCATCAGCACTTTCACCGTGTTGTGGCGTTCAGGCACCATCTTGAGGTCGAGCCAGCCTGCGTTGGCCGCCGTGCTGCGAATCGTGTCGGGCAGGTCCAGTTCTTCGGCCGCTCCTTCGCGCGCGAAGCGGCGCAGGCGCCTCAGCGCGACCTTGATGTTGCGCGTGCCGATCTCGACCTGATCGTCGTAATCGCGATAACCGCGCGCTTCCCATACTTTGACCGCCGTGCGGTTGCCGGCCGATTCGCCGCCGATGCGCACGCCTTCGGGGTTGTAGCCGCCGTGACCGAATGGCGACGTGCCGCCGGTGCCGATCCATTTGTTGCCGCCCTCGTGGCGCGCCTTCTGTTCATCGAAGAGCTGCTTCAGACGCTCCATCAGCTTGTCGAGGCCGCCCATCGCCTCGACTTGCGCTTTCTCCTCGGCCGTGAACTCGCGTTCGAGGCGCTTCTTGAGCCACTCGGGCGGTATGTCGAAGGCGGCCTCCGTCAGCGCCGCGGCGCCGTGAAAGTAAGCGGCGAACGCCTGATCGAACTTGTCGAAGTAGCGTTCGTCCTTCACGAGCGTCAGGCGAGCGAGGTAGTAGAACTCGTCGAGCGACGGCGCGATCACGCGCTCGCGAAGCGCCTCGATCAGCGTCAGGTACTCTTTCACGGAAACAGGCAGCCGCGCTTCTCGAAGCGTATAGAAAAAGTCGATCAGCATGCCGCCCGTCCTCCTTTGTCCCGCTCGCCGTGCTCATTGCGCTGGCGGCTTTTGCTCGTCCGTGCGCGTGTCCGTGACCTTGCGCGCTCTTCGTCGAGCGCCTCCGCAACCGCGGTCTACCGGTTGTGACGATTCATGAAGACGAGCCGCTCGAAGAGACTCATGTCCTGCTCGTTTTTCAGCAACGCGCCCGCGAGCGGCGGAACGATCTGCTTGTGATCCGGCGAGCGCAGCGCTTCGGGCGGGATCTCTTCGGCGAGCAGAAGCTTGAGCCAGTCGAGCAATTCCGACGTCGAGGGCTTCTTTTTCAGGCCCGATACGTTGCGCAGCTCGAAGAAGCTTTCGAGCGCCGCGCGCAGCAGATCCGCCCGGATGCCGGGGTAGTGCACATCGACGATTTGCTGCATCGTCGCGGGATCGGGAAACTTGATGTAGTGGAAGAAGCACCGGCGCAGGAACGCGTCGGGCAGTTCCTTTTCGTTGTTCGACGTGATGACGACGAGCGGGCGATGTTTCGCGCGCACGATCTCGCGCGTTTCATAGACGTGAAACTCCATGCGGTCGAGCTCGCGCAGCAGATCGTTCGGAAACTCGATGTCGGCCTTGTCGATTTCGTCGATGAGCAGCACGGCAGGCGTTTCCGATTCGAACGCCTGCCAGAGCACGCCTTTCACGATGTAGTTGGCGATGTTCTTCACGCGCTCGTCGCCGAGCTGTGAATCGCGCAGGCGCGAAACGGCGTCGTATTCGTAAAGGCCCTGTTGCGCTTTCGTCGTCGACTTGATGTGCCACTGAAAGAGCGGCATGCCGAGCGAGGCGGCCACTTCCTCGGCGAGCATCGTTTTGCCCGTGCCGGGCTCGCCCTTGATCAGCAGTGGACGCTTGAGCGTCATGGCGGCATTGACGGCGAGCTTGAGATCGTCGGTGGCGACGTAGTGCGACGAGCCTTCGAAACGCATGGGTACGCTCTCTCGGGAAATTCCGGTCAGTATAGGGCAGAAGCCGGTTCGATCTGCGGCATGATGTCGCAGGCCGTCCGCCGGCCCGCCTTGCGGGGGGCGTCGGCCGGGGGCGAGGGGCGGTGCGGGCCTTGTGGACGTGCGGCTGAGCGTCGCGGTACAATTGCCGCGCTTTTTTGGCCTCTATTGGGGCAATTTCGACAATGAATGGCGGCGTGGCGATGATCCGCGCCGTGGCCCGCCGCGGTCAAGCGGGCGCTCGTTTCCCCTCAGCCAGGTTGAACAGAATATGACTTCTATCGTCGGCAAACATGTCGTGACCGCGACGCTTGCGGTGCTTGCGGGGTTTGCGCTGACTGCCCACGCTGCCGATGTCGTCGGCAACGCGAAGGCGGGGCGCGACAAGGTCGCGATGTGCATTGGGTGTCACGGCATTTCCGACTACCGCACGGCCTATCCCGAGGTGTACGACGTGCCAAAGCTCGGCGGGCAGAACGAGAAGTACCTCGAGAACGCGTTGCAGGGCTACAAGAAGGGCGACCGCCACTTCCAGACGATGCATGCGATCGCGTCGTCGCTGACGGACCAGGACATCGCCGACATCGCGGCTTACTACGCGGCACAGACGCCTGCGTCGCCGAACAATCCCGAAAAGTGACCCCTGTGCGGGACGCTTTCAGCCTTCCAACTTCGCGGGATAGGAGAATTCATGAACAAGCCTGACCAGGCCCTTCGGACGGTCATCAAGGCTGCCGGGGCAGCCATCGCCATCGGCGCTCTCGTGGCTTCGAATCTGGCTCTCGCCGCCGACGCGTCGAACGGCAAGACGCTCGTCGACAGCCACAACTGCGCGGCCTGCCACGGCGCGGGCCTCAATAAGCCGGTGAGCCCTGAATACCCGAAGCTCGCCGGGCAGCATGCGTCGTACGTCTATTGGGCGCTGCGTCAGTACCAGATGGGCAACGGCAACCCGAATTTCGGCCGCAACAATCCGATCATGCAGGCGCAGGTGCAGTCGCTCTCGCAAAGCGATATGAAGGACATCGCGGCGTATGTGGATTCGCTGTCAGGGGATTTGGTGCAGAAGAAGTAAGCGGCACGCGCGTTGCCGCGCGCACGACGCACCTGATCTGATAAACGCCCCGTTCGCGCGGGGCGTTTGCTTTGGGTCGATCTTTCGGCTATGAATCGGCCCGGCTGTCGCTCTCTCTTTCAATCCCGCGACGCCCGCCGCTCGATGCGGGCCAGATACGCGTCGGTGTCCGGCGGCATGTTGCTACGCTGCGCTTCCCAGATCGTCTCGCCGAGGCATTCCATGATGGCGTGCTGCGCCTCGTGCGTGGACCCTAGACGGGCGACGAGCCGCTCGTGCGCCGCCCGGATGCCGGGCGGCTGATCGATCGAAAGCTGCTCGCTGATCGCGAGGTGCATCGACAAGTGCAGGAACGGATTCGTCCTTCCCGCTTCCGGCGCGTACTCCGCCGCCGACGCCGCTGCCTCGTCGGACAGTTCGGCGTGGTACTCGGGATGCTCGACGATCCAGTCCGCCGCTATGGCCTCGAGCGGCGTGAGAATCTCGCCCGCGCGTTGCTTGCGCCAGGTCTCGGTAAAAAAGCGTCTGACTTCTTCGCGGCTCGGATTGAACATCTTTGAGGGGGCTTCGCTTCAAATGTGCGCGGCTGCGCGGCGTTCATGAACGGCGATTGCTGCGCCAAGTCCGCGTGCGCGCCGGGGGCGACGTAGGTGAATCCGCCATTTTACGCCCGTGCGCGATCGCACCGGGCAGACCCTTCGGATGTCCTGGATCATTCATGCCGCTTCACTCGAACGGCTAGAATCGCTCGATCGCTTTCTCCATCTATCGCATGCGACCCCGCTGCGCCCGCGTCGTCGTCGGCCGGGGCCGGTATCGTCAGCTTTCAACAAATGACCGACCTTTCCGCTTCTTCCCGCACCGAGACACTCTTCGGCGCGTTGCTCGTCGCCGTCTCGGCCAGCGCGTTCGGCGCGATGCCGATTTTCGGTCGATACGCCTATGCCGGCGGCACCGACGTGCTCGGTCTGCTCACGTTACGCTTCGGCATAGGCGGCATCGTCCTCGCGCTCGTGGCAAAACAGCGCGGTATAGTCTGGCCGCGCGGCCGCGCGCTCGCTTTCATTGCCGCGATGGGCGCATTCGGGTACTTCGGTCAATCGCTTTGCTATTTCATCGCGCTGCAGCACGCGCAGGCCAGCCTCGTCGCGCTGCTGCTCTACCTGTACCCGGCGTTCGTCACGCTGCTCGCGGCAATGTGGCTCGATGAGCGCCTCACACGCGTGAAGTGTGCGGCGCTCGTCCTTTGTCTCGCGGGCTCTGCGCTGATGGTCGGCGGCGGGCACGGTGAGCCGCTCGGCATCGCGCTCGGGTTCGCGGCGGCCATCGTCTATTCGCTCTACATCGTCATCGGCGCGCGCGTCACGCGCGGCGTCGATCCGCTCGCCACCACGGCCGTCGTCTGCCTCGCGGCCGCGGCGATGTTCGGCATGCTCTCGATCGCCCGCGCGGCCGCCGGCATGCCGCCGCACTGGCCCGGCACGTCCGCCGCCTGGGCCGCCGTCATCGGCATCGCGCTCCTCTCGACCGTGGCGGCGATGCTCGCCTTCTTCGGCGGCCTTGCCCGCTTGGGCGCGGCGCGCACATCGATGCTGTCGACGCTCGAGCCCGTCGTCACCGTGACGCTCGCCTCGCTGCTGCTCGGTGAAACGCTGGGATGGCTGCAGTGGATGGGGGGCGCTTCGGTTCTCGGCGCCGTGCTCTGGCTGGTCCGCTCGGGAGGCGGGGCGCGCGACGAGGCCGTTTCGCTCGAGGCGAATCAGTAGCGGGAGCCGCGGCTTGCGCGGTCCGCCGCTCAAAGCTCGGGCGGCGGCGTCTTCGGCTTGTACTCGCAAAGCGGCTCGATCACGCAGTGCCAGCATTCGGGCCGCCGAGCCTTGCAGACATAGCGCCCGTGCAGGATCAGCCAGTGGTGGGCGTCGTGCCGGAACTCGGGTGGCGTGAATTTCTCGAGTGCGGCCTCCACGGCACGCACGTCCTTTCCCGGAGCAAGGCCGGTTCGATTCGCGACGCGAAAGATATGCGTGTCGACGGCGATCGTCGGCTGACCGAATGCCGTATTGAGCACGACGTTTGCCGTTTTGCGGCCGACGCCGGGCAGATTCTCGAGCGCTTCGCGCTCCGCGGGCACTTCGCCGCCGTGCTGCTCGAGCAGAATCCGGCACGTCGCGATAACGTTCTTCGCCTTCGTGCGGTAAAGGCCGATCGTCTTGATGTAATCGGCGACCCCTTCCTCGCCGAGCTCCAACATCTTTTGCGGCGTGTTTGCGACCGCGTACATCCTGCGCGTCGCCTTATTGACCGAAACGTCGGTTGCCTGCGCCGAGAGCATCACCGCGATCAGCAGCTCGAACGGAGTCGTGTATTCGAGCTCGGTTGTCGGATGCGGGTTGAGGCTTTGCAGCGCCTCGTAGATGGCACGGCGTTTGGTGGCGTTCATGCGCGGCGGCTAACGGGGTTTGTCGTGGGTTGTCGAATCACGGGTGTCGGATCGCGAGTTGTTGTCGGCTGCATCATCACCGTCCGAAGCCGCAGGCTCGCCGCCAAGGCCGAGCCGGCGACGACGGGCCTCAGCGGCGTCGATCTGGGCTTGCACCGCCGGCGAAACACCGGTGACGTTCTTCGGCGCCATACCTTGAGCGGCCAGCTCGGCCTTCTTCTGGCGTGCGCGCTCGAGCGCGGCCTCGATGATGGCGCGCTTTTTCGCCTCGGCATCGTCGACGGTGGTCGGCGTGTCCGCTTCCTGCGCCGCGGGACCGGGTACCGATGCTGCCCGGCGCGCCGCCGCGCGCTCTTCCGCCGCTTCCCGCTCGCGAGCGAGACGAGCCAGTCGCCGGTCGTGCCGGACGCGCGCGGCGGTCGCTTGAGTGTCGCTCCACGCCTGCCATCCGGTTGCCTCGCCCGTTGCCGGGATCATTGCGATGCAATCGACGGGGCAGGGGGCGACGCAGAGGTCGCAGCCCGTGCAAAGCTCGGCGACGACGGTATGCATGAGCTTCGGCGCGCCCACGATGGCATCGACCGGGCACGCCTGCATGCAGAGCGTGCAGCCGATGCAAAGCGATTCGTCGATGAAGGCGAGTGGGCGCGGGCGCTCCGCGCCGTTGGCGGGGTTGAGCGCAATCACGGGCTTGCCGAGCAGCGTGGCGAGCCGCGCAATGCCTTCCGCGCCGCCGGGCGGACACTGGTTGTAGCCGGCGGCACCGCCCGCGACGGCTTCGGCGTATGGACGACAGCCGTCGTAGCCGCACTTCGTGCACTGGGTCTGAGGTAGCAGATCTTCGATGCGATCCGCGAGGGTCTTTCTATCGGTCACGTTCGGAAACGTCATGACGCAGCCCGTGGCGCTTGCCGCCAGCCAAGCGGCGGCGAAGCTCGGGGTGGTCGGCCCTGCTCGGCGGCGAGCCGCTTTCGCACACTTGTCCGTCCTAGCGGGCCGAAGGTGAGCGACACGCGGGCAAAGTGCGCATTATCGCCGATTTCCCGGGTTGCCATCGGCAAGCCATGTGCCATAATCGAAGCGCTTTTCGCATGACCGCTTAAAAGGCACGGGGGTATCTCCGACGAGTAATGGTAAATGGCGCGTCCAGCGCACGCACCGGCGTACGGGTCCAAGGAGGGGCCGGCGGCGTGATGCGGACGACACGGCTATCGAGAAAACGCCGGGCCGCCCCAGTATTCCGTCCCGCACGGAAATCCCCTTTGGGGGATGACCCTTCGGGGGACTTGGCGTTCAGCGCCAGGTCTGGGGGCCCTCAATATGCAAAAGGCCACCATGAATCAGCTGAAAATCAAAAGAGATCCCGAAGGCACCCGGCGGCGCATTCTGCTCGCGGCGGCCGAAGAGTTCGCGAATGGTGGCTTGTTCGGGGCCCGCGTCGATCAGATCGCGCGTCGCGCGGAAACGAACGAGCGGATGCTCTACTACTACTTCGGCAGCAAGGAGCAGCTCTTCACGGCGGTGCTCGAGCATGCTTTCGGCGCGCTCACGGAGGCCGAACGGGCGCTCGATCTGTCGGGGCTCGCGCCTGTGGAGGCGATCACGCGGCTCGCCCATTTCGTCTGGGACTACTATCGTGACCATCCCGATCTGCTGCGGCTCGTGAACAACGAGAACTTGCACGAAGCGCGCTACATGCAGAAATCGACGCATATTCGCGAGATGATCTCGCCGATCGTCGCCACGCTTTCGTCGATTCTCGAGCGCGGCCAACGGGCTGGCCTGTTCCGCACGAACGTGGATCCGTTGCGTTTTTATGTGGCGCTTTCGGGGCTCGGCTATTACATCGTTTCGAACCGCTTCACGTTGCAAGCCACGCTTGGGCGCGACTTCAGCACGCCCGCCGAGCGCGCCGAAATGATCCGCATGAACACGGAGCTGCTGCTCGCCTATCTGATGCGGCGCTGACCTACGCTGGCCCGCGCGACTCGAATGCCCGCGCCGACCGCCAGCAACGGCCGACGCGAGAATGCGTGTCAAGACGTCTCAAGCCTCGACAGGCTCGGCAGCGACCGTGGTTTCCTGGTTGTTCTCGAGGATGAAGTCGCGCAGTTGCGGGTAAATGATCGTGCGCCAACGGCGTCCCGAGAAAATGCCGTAATGGCCGCATTTCTCGGCCGTGAAATGGCGCTTCTTGTCTTCCGGAAGGCCCGTACAGAGCCGATGCGCGGCGCGCGTCTGGCCGGTGCCCGAGATATCGTCGAGCTCGCCCTCGATCGTAAAGAGCGCCGTCTTTTTGATGTCGGCCGGGCGCACGAGCTCGCCTTCGATCTCCCAGGTGCCCTCGGCTAGCCTGAACTCCTGGAACACGATGCGAATCGTGTCGAGGTAGTACTCGGCGGCCATGTCGAGCACCGCGTTGTATTCGTCATAGAAGCGGCGATGCGCTTCGGCGTCTTCCTCGTCGCCGCGCAGCAGACTCTGGTAGAAGTCCCAGTGCGACGCCGCGTGCCGCTCCGGGTTCATCGCGACGAACCCGGCGTGCTGCAGGAAGCCCGGATAGACGTGACGGCCGACGCCAGGATAGTTCGGCGGAACGGTGTAGATCACGTTGTTCTCGAACCACGAGTACGAGCGTTGCATCGCGAGGTTGTTGACCGACGTGGGACTGCAGCGCGCATCGACCGGGCCGCCCATCATCGTCATCGTGCGCGGCGTGTCTTCGCCGCGGCTCGCCATCAGCGAGATCGCCGCGAGCACGGGCACCGTCGGCTGACAGACGCCGAGCACGTGCAGATTGTTCGCGCCGATGTGGCGGATGAACTCCTGAATGTAGGCGACGTAATCGTCGAGATGGAACGGGCCGTTTTCGACCGGCACCATCCGCGCGTCGATCCAGTCCGTGATGTAGACCTTGTGGTCCTGCAGGAGCGTGCGCACGGTGTCGCGCAAAAGCGTCGAGTGATGGCCCGAGAGCGGCGCGACGACGAGCACGACGGGCTCGTCCTTCAGCTGTGCGACGGCCTCGCTGTCATCCGCATAGCGCTTGAACCGCAACAACCGGCAGAACGGTTTTTCGATGATCGTTTGCTCGACGATCGGAATGTTACGGCCGTCTTTGACGATTTGATGAAGATCGAATTCGGGTTTTTCGTAATCCTTGCCGAGACGGTACAGCAACTCGTACGCAGCCGAGTAGCGCGACGCACCGGGCACGTAAGCGAATGGGCTCGCGGGATTGGCGAACGACCTCGACGCGGCTTGCGCCCACGCCGTAAGGGGGTTCAAGAGCGCGCGCTGAAACTCGTAAAGCTGGTAAAGCATGATGGAGAGCTCCCACATCTGGGGCGAAGCACTGGAGGCGCCGGCGTCGCGGCATGCCATGCCGGAATCGATTCGCGCGGATGCAACTGACTTATTCGATAATAAAGGACAAACATGACCGGTTGCAACGCAACAACTTGTCACTGTGCAGGAAATGTTTCCCGCATTTATAGCAGCCAGAAACGTGCCGGCGGGTGTCAATAATCCGTCAGTATGAGCGCAAGCGAAACGAAAGATTGCGCCCACGCCCGAAATGGCGCAACGGCTGCACGCTTACAGTGCAAAACGGACAGTCCCGCCGGCCCATACCAGGTTCGCGCGGCATGCGTGGTGGCTTCCGATCAGTCTTTAGGGTGCCCCGTCACATGCGTCATTTCCTGTTCGTGGCGCATCAGATTAAGCCCTGTGTGGACGAGCGCAACGTGCGAAAACGCCTGCGGGAAATTGCCGGTGAAGCGTTTGTCGCGCGGATCGTACTCCTCCGAGAGCAGCCCGACATCGTTGGCGAGGCCGACAAGCCGCTCGTACATCGCGTGCGCTTCGTCGAGCCTGCCCTGCAGCGCGAGGTTGTCGACCATCCAGAAGCTGCAGGCGAGGAACGTCCCTTCGCCGGGAGGCAGGCCGTCGTCGACCTCGGCCGTGTGGTAGCGCAGCACGAAACCGTCGTGCATCAACTCACGCTCGATCGCGTGCACGGTCGAAGCGACGCGCGGATCGTCCGGCGGTAAAAAACCCACGAGCGGCAAGAGCAGCAGGCTCGCGTCGAGGTCGTCGCTGCCATATGACTGCGTAAAGGCGCCTACTTTTTCGTTCCATCCCGAGCGGCAGACGTCGGCGTGTATCTGATCGCGCAATTCGCGCCAGCGCTCGACGGGTCCGTGCAGCTTGAACGATTCGGCGGAGCGGATCGCGCGATCGAATGCCACCCAGGCCATCACCTTCGAAAATGTGAACTGGCGGCGTCCACTGCGTACTTCCCAGAGACCTTCGTCCGGATCGCGCCAGATTTTCTCGAGGTGGTCGAGCATCGCACATTGCACGGCCCAGACGGTTTCTTCGGTATGCAGGCCGCCGACACGCGCGAGATGCAGCGCGTTCATGACCTCGCCGTAGACGTCGATCTGAAGCTGGCCGACGGCGTTGTTGCCGATGCGCACGGGCCTCGACCCCTCATAGCCCGGGAGCCAGTCGATCTCCATCTCATGGAGCCGTCGCTCGCCGGCGAGTCCGTACATGATCTGCACTTGCGCGGGAGAGCCGGCGAGTACGCGCCCGAGCCATGTGCGCCATGCCCTCGCTTCGTCGTAATACCCGCAGCGCATCAGCGCGAGCAGCGTGATCGTCGCATCGCGCAGCCAGCAATAGCGATAGTCCCAGTTTCGCGTGCCGCCGATCAGCTCGGGCAGCGACGTCGTCGGCGCCGCGACGATGCCGCCCGTCGGGGCATAGGCGAGCGCTCTGAGCGTGATCAGAGAGCGCAGGATCGGTGCCGCATAGCGGCCCGTGACTTTGCAGCGCGCGGACCATTCCCGCCAGTGCGTCTCCGTGCGCGCGAGCGCCGAGAACGGATCGTCGGCGGGCGGCACGTGCTGATGCGAAGACGAGTAGGCGAGCGTGAAGGGCACCCGCTCACCCTCGGAGACGACGAAGTCCGCTTCCGTGTGCATGTTGGCGCCACGCAGTTCGACGTCCGTGCGCAGCACGACGGTATCCGGCCCGACGGTCGCCTTGATCCCCTTGCCGTGCGCAAGCCGCGTGACCCATGGGACCGAGAAGCCGTAGTCGAAGCGTAGCGTCAGCGCCATGTGCATCGGCACGGTGCCGCGCCGTCCGACGACCATGCGCACGAGCTCGGACCAGCCGTTGCCGGGCGGCATGAAATCAATGACCGTCACCGCGCCTTCCGGCAGCTCGTAATCGGTCTCGAGCACCAGCGTGCCGTCGCGGTAGCGACGCGTGATTTTCGACGCGGCGGCCGCCGGCGCGAGGCGCCAGCAGCCGTGCTCGTGAGTGCCGAGCAGTGCCGCGAAGCAGGCCCCTGAATCAAAGCGCGGCCAGCACAGCCAATCGACGGACCCCTCTCGGGAAATCAGCGCGGCCGTGTGGCCGTCCCCGACAAGGGCATAGTCTTCTATTCGAGCAGGCATGTGAACGATTTCAGAACGATCCGACGTTGTCATGATTCGATGTCGCTGGCTACAATCGTGCCTCGGGGATCCGGGCCGCGCGTCGCACGAAGTCGAGCACACAATACGCTACGACTACAAGAACGGAAAAGATTCCGCTGCGCCAACCAATCAGTCTCGCACGCGACGCATCTTTGGCCCTCAACGCTTATGTGACGTTCATTCATCGAGAGGATTGACGCCATGCAGCACCCGTCCAAAGTCGATTGCATCACTATTCTTTCCGCCGCGAGCAAGCTCGACGACAACGCCTTGCTTGCCCTCGATTCCAGACTGCTCGGCCTGACGCGCAACGGCATGGATACTGCTGCCGCGTTTCTCATCGAGCGCGCGTGCTTCAAGCAGCACCGCGACGGTGGTGGACATTATGAGGTCGGCGGACTCTCGCTGCAGGGCAAGCTCCGCCTCGAGCAGTTGATGCACGGTTAAGCGCCTGGCCCTCTTCAGAGCCTCAGATGCTCAGCACCGGGACCGACGAGACCCAGAATGCCGATGATGATGAGGTACAGCGCGACGATGTAATTGAGCAGGCGCGGCACGGCCAGAATCAGGATGCCGGCGATGAGCGCGGCAAGCGGTCCGAGGCTGATGGAAATGTTCATGGCGGTTCCTCGCTCGTGGCGAATCGAGAGGGCTTTTCGTGCGTACGACCATTTTGCCGCGGCACAGCGATTTGCGTGCCACCTCGCTCGGACCGGCGCCCAGACGCAAAGACTGCGCTGCGATCGCCGCTTTGTTGGCCGCTTTTACCTTGCTGAGCGTTTCATTGACATCGGCTATAGCCGTGGCTCAAACGACTGGAACGGCCGGAACGGCGGCCGGCGACTACGATCTGCTTGTCGGCACGTACACGGCGCCGGGCAAGAGCGAGGGCATCTATGTCTATCGCTTCGACACTCGCTCGGGCCGCGCAAGCCCCTTGTCGGTGCTGCGAACCGTCAATCCGTCGTATCTCGTGCCGAGCCGCGACAACCGCTATGTCTATGCCGTCAACGAATTGCCCGGCGACAACGGTCCGGCAAGCGCTCGCGGCGGCATCACCGCCATGGCTTTCGATGCGGCAAGCGGCCGTCTGACGCTCCTCGATCACGTTTCGTCCGAGGGGAACGATCCCTGCTACCTAAGCATCTCGCCCGATGGCAAATACCTCTTCGCGGCGAACTACTCGGTCGCGGCCGATCCCGGCGGCAGTTTCGCCGTCTTTCCGCTCGAAGCCGACGGACGTGTCGGCACGGCGGCACTCGTCGTTCATCACGAGGGGAGCGGGCCCGTCAAAAGCAGGCAGGACAGCGCGCACGTTCATTCGACGGTCTTCTCGCCAGACGGCCGCTATCTGCTCGCTCAGGACCTCGGCCTCGACAAGCTGTTCGTCTATCGCTATGCGCCGAATGCCGGGCAGGGCGCGATCGTGAGCCCGACCGAGCAGCGCTATGTGCAGATGCCGTACGGGTCCGGACCGCGCCATCTTGTTTTCGATGCGAAAGGGCAATACGCGTATCTGACGAGCGAGCTCGCCGGCACAGTGACGGCTTTGCAGTACTCGAACGGCACGTTGCGCTCGTTGCAAGTGCTGACGCTTGCGGAGACCGGCTTCACTGGAAAAGTCGGAGCCGGCGCGATTCATTTGTCGCCCGACGGCCGGTTTCTCTATGCGACCAACCGCGGCGACGCCAACGAGATTGTCATCTTCGCGGTCAATCCCGATGATGGTCTTTTGCGGCTCGTCGGGCGCCAATCAACGCTCGGGCGCACGCCGCGCGAGTTCTCGATCGATCCGACCGGACGCTGGCTCATCGTGGGCAATCAGGATAGCGATACGGCTTACGTTTTCAGCCGCGATCCGCAGACGGGACGTCTCGGCCCCAATCCGATCCGGCTCGATATCGGTTCGCCTGTCGACTTCAAGTTTGTGCCCGCGTCCTGACGCCGGCGCGGCGCGGGCGGCAAAGACGCGCGCGCGGATACAAAGAGAGCCCACGCGTCAGAGCAAGCACGTGGGCTCGAATCTACCGCCTCACGGGGGGCGGGGCGGCAGGGGATGAAAGCGGTTCGGGCAATGCATCCCCAACGAAGCAATGGCTATGCCGGGGCGTGCTTGTGCCGCTCCTTCAGTGCTTGCTCGCCCGAGGAAGGCGCCGAGTCGCTGGTGCGGCGCACGAAAGGACTCGCTACTTCTTGCAATCGCCGAGCAGGTTTTACCTTCAGTATGGCTATTGATCGGGGCCGGGCGGCGCGAGCACTTCACGGCTGCCGTTGACGCTCATCGACGAAACGAGTCCCGCCGCTTCCATTTGCTCCACGAGTCGCGCGGCGCGGTTATAACCGATGCGCAGCTGCCGCTGGACGGCCGAGATCGAGGCGCGGCGCGTGCGCACGACGAACGCCACCGCTTCGTCGTAAAGCGGATCGGCCTCTGCATCGGGTGCGTCGCCGAAGAGATCCTGTGCCGCGCCCTCGGCGGCGGGGCCGTCGAGAATCCCTTCCTCGTACTGCGGCTCGCCGAACTGCTTCAAGTGCTCGACGATCCGATGCACTTCCTCGTCGGCGACGAACGCGCCATGCACGCGCTGCGGGTAGCCGGTGCCGGGGGGCAGGAACAGCATGTCGCCCTGCCCGAGCAGCGATTCTGCGCCCATCTGATCGAGAATCGTGCGCGAATCGATCTTCGATGAAACCTGGAACGCGACGCGTGTCGGAATGTTGGCCTTGATGAGCCCCGTGATTACGTCGACGGAGGGGCGCTGCGTCGCGAGGATCAGATGGATGCCGGCGGCGCGCGCCTTTTGCGCGAGCCGCGCGATGAGCTCTTCGATCTTCTTGCCGGCGACCATCATCAGGTCCGCCAGCTCGTCGATGACGACGACGATGAGCGGCAGCGTCGAAAGCGGCTCCGGTGCGTCGGGCGTCAGTGAAAACGGGTTCGTCAGCTTCTTTTCCACGGCCTCGGCGTCGCGGATTTTCTGGTTGAATCCCGCAAGATTGCGCACGCCGACAGCCGACATCAGCCGATAGCGCTTCTCCATCTCGCCCACGCACCAGTTCAGAGCGTTGGCGGCGAGCTTCATGTCGGTAACGACGGGCGCGAGCAGATGCGGGATGCCCTCGTAGACGGAGAGCTCGAGCATCTTCGGATCGATCATGATGAGGCGCACGTCCTCCGGCGTCGCTTTGAAGAGCAGCGACAAAATCATCGCGTTGATGGCAACGGACTTGCCCGAGCCCGTCGTGCCCGCCACGAGCATGTGCGGCGCTTTGGCAAGATCGGTCACCACGGGATGCCCGGTGATGTCCTTGCCCATCGCGATCGTGAGGTTCGATGGGGAATGGCGGTAGGCGTCCGACGCGAGGATTTCCGAGAGGCGGATCGTCTGACGTTTCGCGTTCGGCAACTCGAGCCCCATGCACGTCTTGCCCGGAATCGTTTCGACGACGCGGATCGACGTGAGGCCGAGGCCGCGCGAAAGGTCCTTCATCAGGCCGACTATCTGACTGCCTCGAACGCCGAGCGCGGGCTCGACCTCGAAGCGGGTGATGACGGGGCCGGCCGACGCGCCGACCACCGTCACGGGCACCTTGAATTCCTGGAGGCGCTGCTCGATCAGCTGGCCCGTTTGCGCCAGTTGCTCGGCCGGGATCGGCTCTGCGTCGGGTGACGCCTGCACGAGCAGCTCGATCGACGGCAGCTCGACGGCAGCGGCCGCCGGCGCATGAAACGCGAACTCCGTCGCGGCATGGCCGCGGATCGGCGCGGGGGATGCGGCGGCGTCCGGCGCATCGGCGTCGGTTGCTCCGATTGGGGGCTGTGTCGGGACGAATGCGGCCTGCTCGGCAGGCGCCGGTTCGTCCCACGGCTCCACGGCCAGAACAGTGGATGGTTCGCCCACGATCGGTTGGTCCGCTGGCGGTTCCACAGGCGGGGGCAGGGCGGCCGGCTCCGACGTTTGCGGCTCCACTAGGGACGGGATTGGCTCTGGGGATCGCGCTTGCTCGGCCGAATCGATTGGCTTGGGGGATTGCTCGTGCGCAGGCCATGCGGCTGGTTCGGAGCGGGGCACTTGCGTCGGCCAATCGGTTGGCTCGGCGGATCGCGCTTCCGTAGCCCGGGCGCTTGGCTCGGGCAGCCGCACTTCCAAAGGCGAGGCGGCTGGCGCGGCCGGTTCGGGCTCCGCGGGCGACGATGCTTCCCGCTCCGCGGGCAACGACGCTTCCGGCTCCGCGGGCAACGACGGCGGTGAGGTTCGGTGCAGCGAGCGGGAGGAAACCGTTTCCACTTCAGCGCTTACGGTCGGCTGCTCGTCAGCCGTGCTGTCGATGCTCCCCATCGACTGCGCCGACGCGCCGCGGCGCGCAAGGCTGATTCCCGCAAGCGCGGTCCACTGAGCCGTGTTCGCTTCGATCGCACGCAACGTCTCTTCGACGCTTGGCGCCGGTAGAGCGCTGCCCGATGGCTGCGGCTCCGGCTGGGGGCGCTCACGCTCCGTGGCCGGCGAAACGGTTGGCGGGCGCGTCGTTGCATACGGTCGCGGCGTTGGTGCCGAAGTGGTTCCCGCGAACGACCGGGCGGTTTGCGGATGTTGCGTGGGGCGTGGCCGGTGCGGCGCGCCAGTCGCACTCGTCGTGTCAGGCGCCGCCGCGGGCGGAGCAGGCCGTGCGGCGCTCGAGCGCGCGGCAGGCTGCAGCGGCGGGGCGGGCCGGCGAGGTTCCGTCTGGCGGCGCGTACCGATGATCGTACTGTCCGTGCGCTGACCGCCCTGAGTTTTCATCGTTGCGGCGCCTGATGCCCCGCGCGATACCGACGGCGGTTGCCAGACGGTGGGGCGAGCGTAGCGTCCCCCCGACTTCGGCGCCATCGTGTTCACCGTATTGACGGCCGACATGCCGCCGGTCGCGACGCGCGCCGTTCCGGTGCTGCTCGGGTGCGCCTCGCCTGCGCGCGCGGCGACTCGCTCCTGCCGGCTGCTCGGTCGCGTCGCGACGTTTTGGGCCTGATCGCGCGAGGAGGTCAAACCGAGTCCGAGCCCGAACGCGCGGTCGGCGGCGCCGAGTGCATGACGCCAGCTGAATCCGATCAGCCACGGCAGGCCGGCGATCAAGAGCGCGAGCGCGCCGACCGAAGCGACGAGGCGGCCCGCCGCGCCGAACGCGTGGTCCGCGCCGGCGACGAATGCGTGCCCGAGCGCACTGCCGGAGGCAGGCGCGAGCGCGGCCTCGAGCGTGCTGCTCGCCGCGAGCACACAGGCGAAGCCGAACCAAAGGCGGATCGTCCCAGGACCGCCGAGGCCGCTGCCGCCAGGCAGCAGCGCCTTCGCGAGGCGCCACGCGAGAGGAACGAACCAGACGGCAGAGACGCCGAACCAGCCGGAAACAACCGTATGCATTCTAGTGCCCTGTCCCGCAAGTTCCTTTGATATGAAATCGCCCAGATGGCCGCCAAGCGGCGTCGCTCGTCGTTGCCATAGCTACGGCTATGGCGCCTCCTCCCTCCTTGCCTGACGACCATCTGGACAATTTCATTTATCAAAGAACTTACGGGACAGGACACTAATGGGAAAGAAAGGCAGAGAGCTGCGCTTCGCGCACCGCGGCGAGTTTAACCTTTCGGGGCGCCGTGCGGCTTCGATGTTGCGCGCATCGCATCGCGCCTACCGGCTCGCGGCGTCGAAACGCAGGGTGGCGCCGTCTTCCGTGACGAGTTCGAGCCGATGCGGCGTGCGCCATTGCACGCCTGTTTTCGCGATGTGGGCAAGCGCGTCGAGGTAGGCGTGTTCGAGTTCGCCGCGCGATCCGGAGCAGGCCATCCGCGTCGTGGCGAGCGGCCCCAACGTGAGCGCGCCGCTCTTGAGTGCATAGGGCCCGCTGAAACGATTGCAGCCTGCGAAGCCGCTAGCACGGCGCTGGCCGGTCGTCGTCGACAACACGAGCGTGGGGGCGGCTTCCCGCTCGCCGCCCGCCGCGTCCTTCGCGCCGGCGATTTGGCGCGTCGCCCCGCCGGCCGTTTGCCAGCTCGCGAGCGTCCACGACGTGTCGTCGAGCAGCTGCGTGGCCGCGGGATTGAACGGGTCGCTCGGCGGCGCGGCCGACTCGGGATGCGTCGGCATCGCGCAGGCCGCGAGCATCGCGCACACCCCGACCAGCGGCGCGGCAGCCAGCGCGCCGGCGCGGCCGGGCGACGGACGGACGCGCGAAGCTGCGCGCTGCCGCGCGACGGACGGATTCGACATGGGTTCGTTCCTTCTTTCTTGTATCGCTCGAAAGGCGTAAGGGTAGCGTACTCGGCCCGCGACGCGCGAGCGAGCGCGGGCAGCAGGTTGCGCGCGGCGTTCGCGGCATCCCGGGCAACGCGATGAAACGCACGGCGTCGCATGCTAGCATCGCGGCTTCATCGAGCTCCTCTTCTCGAACGGATAACCGTCATGCAGATCGGTCAACGAATCGGTACGCCGCTTTCCGCCTCCGCCACGCGCGTCATGCTGCTTGGCGCGGGCGAGCTTGGCAAGGAAGTCATCATCGCGCTGCAGCGGCTTGGCGTTGAAACGATCGCCGTCGATCGTTATCCGAATGCGCCGGGCCATCAGGTCGCGCATCGCTCGCACGTGATCGACATGACGGACGCGGCCGCCCTCGCCGAGCTCGTGCGCGCGGAGAAGCCGCACCTCATCGTGCCCGAGATCGAAGCGATCGCGACCGACGCGCTCGCCGAAATCGAAGCGGCCGGGCTCGCCGAAGTCGTCCCGACCGCGCGCGCGACGCAACTGACGATGAATCGCGAGGGCATCCGGCGCCTCGCGGCGGAAACGCTCGGGTTGCCGACGTCGCCGTACGCGTTCGCGGAGTCGCTCGACGAATTGAAGGCGGCCATCGATCGCATCGGCTACCCGTGCGTCGTCAAGCCCGTGATGTCGTCGTCGGGCAAGGGCCAATCGGTGTTGAAGAGCGCGGCCGATATTGATCCGGCGTGGCAGTACGCCACGGCCGGGGCGCGCGTCAACGTGGGCCGCGTCATTGTGGAAGGCTTCGTCCAGTTCGATTACGAAATCACGCAGCTGACAGTGCGCGCCGTCGAGCCGACGACCGGTAGCGTCGATACGTACTTTTGCGAGCCGATCGGCCACTTGCAGGTGGCCGGCGATTACGTCGAGTCGTGGCAGCCGCAGCCGATGTCGGCCGTCGCGCTCGCGCGCTCGCGCGAGATCGCGCGCAAGGTCACGGAGGCGTTGGGCGGCCGCGGCGTGTTCGGCGTCGAGCTGTTCGTGCGCGGCGACGACGTCTGGTTTTCCGAAGTGAGCCCGCGTCCGCACGACACGGGGCTCGTGACGCTGCGCTCGCAGCGCTTCTCGGAGTTCGAGCTGCACGCGCGTGCCATTCTCGGCTTGCCCGTCGATCCGTCCCTCGCCGCGCCCGGCGCTTCCGCCGTGATCTACGGTGGGCTGGAGGAGTCCGGCATCGCGTTCGAGGGCGTGCGCGAGGCGCTCGCCGTGCCCGGAACGGACTTGCGGCTCTTCGGTAAGCCAGAGAGTTTCAAGAAGCGCCGCATGGGCGTGGCCGTCGCGACGGGGGCCGACATCGACGAAGCGAGGCGGCGAGCGAAGGCGGCCGCGGCGGCGGTGCGGCCGGTGTCGGCTGCCCGCAGCGACGACGCGTCTCGGTAACGCATCGTCGCGCCAGGATCGGGGAGCCAGGAACTGTCACAGTCCGTGCAACAGCGCGGTGCTACAATACCGGCCTTTCCGGTGGCGCGTTTCGTCGACTTCCGCCACTGGCCCGAGCCGGCCGCTCGCACTCGTCGTCACATGACGCTTTGCGGCGCGGCGATGCGCGCGTGCGCAGGCGCACGGCGTCACGGGCGGTCCTCGCTGGCGACGACCGCGAGCTTGCCCTGCCGCGCAAGGCTGGCCGCCCCCGTCGGCTCACGGCCGCGCGCGAACGACGCGGCGCCGTCGACGGCGCATTTTTAGCGAACGCCACTATGTCCGATCCCGCTGCCAAGCCCCAGTCAGCCCCTACGACCATCGCCACCTTCGACCAATTCGGCCTCGGCCCCGACATCCTGAAGGCCATTGCCGAGCAAGGCTATACGACGCCGACGCCGATCCAGGCGCAGGCGATCCCGGTCGTGCTTTCGGGCCGCGACGTCATGGGCGCCGCGCAGACCGGCACTGGCAAGACGGCCAGCTTTTCACTGCCGATCATTCAGCGGCTCTTGCCGCTTGCGAGCACGAGCGCTTCGCCCGCGCGCCATCCCGTGCGCGCGCTGATCCTCACGCCGACGCGCGAGCTGGCCGACCAGGTGGCCGCGAACGTCGAGGCGTACGCGAAGCACACGGCGCTGCGCAGCGCCGTGGTTTTCGGCGGCGTCGACATGGGCCCGCAAGAAGCGGAGCTGCGGCGCGGCGTCGAAATTCTGATCGCGACGCCTGGGCGCCTGCTCGATCATGTCCAGCAAAAGACGACGAATCTCGGTCAGGTTCAGATGCTCGTGCTCGACGAGGCGGATCGCATGCTCGACATGGGCTTCCTTCCGGACTTGCAGCGCATCCTCAACCTGCTGCCGAAGGAGCGCCAAACGCTGCTCTTTTCGGCGACTTTCTCGCCCGAGATCAAGAAGCTCGCCGCGACTTATCTGCGCAACCCGCAGACGATCGAGGTCGCGCGCAGCAACTCGACGGCGGCCAACGTCACGCAGATCGTCTATGAGGTTGCCGAAGGCGACAAGCAGGGCGCCGTCGTCCAGTTGATTCGCGAGCGCGGCCTGAAGCAGGTCATCGTCTTTTGCAACAGCAAGATCGGCGCGGGGCGTCTTGCGCGCCAACTCGAGCGTGACGGCGTCGTGGCGTCGGCGATTCATGGCGACAAATCGCAACTCGAGCGGATGCAGGCGCTCGACGCCTTCAAGCGCGGCGAGATCGAGGCGCTCGTCGCCACCGACGTCGCCGCACGCGGCCTCGATATTGTCGAGTTGCCGGCCGTCATCAATTTCGACTTGCCGTTCAACGCCGAAGACTATGTGCACCGGATCGGCCGCACGGGCCGTGCCGGCGCATCGGGCGACGCGCTTTCGCTTTGCAGCCCGAACGAGCGCAAACAGCTCGCCGACATCGAAAAGCTGATCAAGCGCCCGCTCGAGATCCGGCCTCTGCAGGTGGACTCGCCCGTCCGGCATCACCGCGACGAGCATGGCCGCCGCGAGCGCGACGAGCGTTCCGGGCGCCGCCGCGGCGCGTCCGCCTATGAGCGCCCGGCCCACCGGCACGCGCCCGTCGACGACTTCTTCTACAAGCCCTACGAGCCGTCGCCGTCGGCGAGCAAGGGCGAGGAGCCGAAGAAGCCCGAGCCGGTGGCCAAGCCGGCACCGAAACAGCCGCTTGCCGCGCTGCTCGGCGGCTTCGGCATGTCCCGCCGCAATACGTCGTCTTGAGTCGAGGGGCACTCCTCGGCCGCGTCAGAGCGGAAATTCCGTTGTCGACAAGATCTCCTTCAGCACCATGAAGCTCCGTATCTGCCGCACGCCGGGCAGATAGAGCAACTGCTCGGCGTGCAGGCGATTGAAGCTGTCGCTGTCGCGCGTGCGCACGAGCATGAAGTAGTCGAACTCGCCCGTCACCACATGGCACTCCATGCAGCCGGAGATGTTGCGGGCGGCCTTCTCGAATTCGGCGAAAGTTTCCGGCGTCGACCGATCGAGCACGATGCCGATTACGACGAGCATGCCCGCGCCGATCGCCTTGGGCGCCAGCAGCGCGACGACTCCGCGTATCAGACCTGACTCCTTCAATCGCTCCACGCGCCGCAGGCACGCGGGCGGGCTCAGCTTCACCTTAGCGGCCAGGGCCACGTTGGAGATCGAGGCGTCGTGCTGTAAATGCTTGAGGATCGCGCGATCGATGCGATCCAGTTGAACGGGCGGCGGCGCCGACTGCTGGGCCGTGGCGGGACGATGCCGTAATTTTGTTGCGCACATGGCTCGTGACGGAAAATTTCGTTAGGCGGCAGGACTTGCTTCGTCAGCAAACTTACGCCGCGGCCTTCTATTTCGCAACCTCATTTCTTCGAAGGTTCCCTATCATTTTCTCGTCGCACGACACGCGATCCGCTTCCATCGAGCGGCCGCCGTCGCGCCGCTCTCTCACATCGACGATTGGAGCCTCGCCATGAATCTGCAACGGTTTTCCCGCTACCCCCTGACATTCGGCCCGACGCCGATTCAGCCGCTCAAGCGCCTCTCGGCGCATCTCGGCGGCAAGGTCAATCTCTGGGCCAAGCGCGAGGACTGCAACAGCGGCCTCGCGTTCGGCGGCAACAAAACGCGCAAGCTCGAATACCTCGTGCCCGAGGCGCTCGAGCAAGGTTGCGACACGCTCGTCTCGATCGGCGGCATCCAATCGAATCAGACTCGTCAGGTGGCGGCCGTCGCCGCGCATCTGGGCATGAAATGCGTGCTCGTCCAGGAAAATTGGGTCAACTATTCCGATGCCGTCTACGACCGTGTCGGCAACATCGAGCTCTCGCGCATCATGGGCGCCGACGTGCGTCTCGTGCCGGACGGGTTCGACATCGGCATTCGCAAAAGCTGGGAGGACGCACTCGCGAGCGTGCGGGAGGCCGGCGGCAAACCCTATGCGATTCCGGCCGGCTGCTCCGAGCACCGGCTCGGCGGTCTCGGCTTCGTCGGATTCGCCGAGGAAGTGCGACAGCAGGAGGCCGAACTCGGCGTCAAGTTCGATTACATCGTCGTCTGCTCGGTGACGGGCAGCACGCAGGCGGGGATGATCGTCGGCTTTGCGGCGGACGGCCGCGCGGACCGGGTCATCGGTATCGACGCATCGGCAAAGCCCGACGCCACGCGCGCTCAGATTCTGCGCATCGCGAAGCATACGGCCGAGCTCGTCGATCTGGGGCGCTCGATCGTCGATGACGACGTCGTGCTCGACACGCGCTACGGCGGCCCCGAGTATGGGTTGCCGAACGACGGGACGCTCGAGGCGATCCGGCTCACCGCGCGGCTCGAGGGCATGCTGACCGATCCGGTCTACGAAGGGAAGTCGATGCACGGCATGATCGATAAGGTCCGTCTCGGCGAATTCCCGGCCGGCTCGAACGTGCTCTACGCTCATCTCGGCGGCGCGCCGGCGCTTTCCGCTTACAGCTTCATCTTCCGCAACGGCTGAAACGCGCCGCCCAAGCAGCGGTGGCTTCGACGTAGAAGGTCTCGAGTGTCACGCTCGATGCGACGGCCGTCGTCGCGAGCCCGAGATGGCGCGCGGCCGCTTGCAGCGCGGGCAGCGGCCGGCTCGCGTCGAGCTCGGCTGCGCCAGTCTGCTTGCTGAGCTTCTCGCCGTGCGCGTCGACGACGACGGGCACGTGCAAATAAGCGGGCGTCGGCAGGCCGAGGCAGCGCTGCAAGTAGATTTGACGCGCTGTGGAATCGATGAGATCGGCGCCGCGTACAACATCGGTGATGCCTTGGTCGGCATCATCGACGACGACGGCGAGCTGATAGGCCCATTGGCCGTCCGCGCGCTTCAGGACGAAGTCGCCGACCTCGGTGGCAAGGTTTTGCGTGCGCGGGCCCTGCCATCTGTCGCTGAACGTGACGATCGCATCGGCGCCGTCGGGCACGCGCAGGCGCCAGGCGCGCGCTGGCTTGCCGCTGAGGCCTTGGCGGCACGTGCCGGGGTAGGCGAGCGTCGTATGGCGCGCGTGCGAAGTGGCGAGCGAGTCGGCGATTTCCTTGCGCGTGCAGCCGCACGGATAGACGACACCGGCCGCCTCGAGGCGCTCGAACGCGTTTTCGTATAGCGCGGTGCGCCCGCTTTGCCAGACGGGGGGCTCGTCGGGGCGCATGCCGAAGCGCTCGAGCGTGTCGAGAATCCGCTCGTCGGCGCCGGGCACCGTGCGCGGCCCGTCGATGTCTTCGATCCGAACGAGCCAAGTACCGCCATGTGCGCGCGCATCGAGGTAGCTTGCCAACGCGCCGACGAGCGAGCCAAAGTGCAAAGGGCCCGTCGGCGAAGGGGCGAAGCGGCCGCGGTAGGGGGCGCTCATGGACCGGGTTCCGCAGGGGCGGCAAACGGATGCACTGACGGCCGCCTGTCACCGCATGGAAGCGCTGCCTGGCGAGCGTTGGCGGGCGTCGCGGCCATCCTTACGCGGCCTGCGCGCGCTCCCGGTCCGGGTGACACGCGGGACATGTCTTGCCTGGCATATAGAGCGGCGAGCGCTGCGCGTCGGGCGTGACCACGGCGCGGCAGCCGAAGCACTGCAACGTCTCGGTGGGCTCGAGTCGCGGGTTGAGCGCCGTGCGGTAGTCGAAGACGAAGCATTCGCCCTGATAGTGGGCGCCGCCGACTTCTTCGAAGTACTTCAGAATGCCGCCCTCGAGCTGATAGACATGGTCGAGGCCGACCTCCTTCATGTGGATCGCGGCCTTTTCGCAGCGGATCCCGCCCGTGCAGAACGACACGATCGTCTTACCGGCGAGCTCGGCGCGGTGCGCCTCGATCGCCTCCGGAAACTCGCTGAATTTCGTAATCCGATAATCGACGGCGTTCTCGAACGTGCCGACATCGACTTCGAACGCATTGCGCGTATCGAGCATGACGACGGGGCGCCCCGCATCGTCGCGGCCGCTGTCGAGCCAGCGCTTCAGCGTGGGTGCGTCGACGGACGGCGCGCGGCCGAGCTCGGGCTGGATCGCCGGCTTTTTCATCGTGATGATCTCGCGCTTCAGCTTGACGAGCATCCGTCGAAACGGCTGCGTCGGCGACAGGCTTTCCTTGAACTGCAGCGCCGCGAATTTGCCTTCGAAGAGCGGATCGTGGCGGAGGTAGTCGATGAATGCGTCGGCGGCTTCGCGGGTGCCGGCGACGAAGAGGTTGATGCCTTCGGGCGCGAGCAGGATCGTGCCGCGCAGCGCGAGCGCGGCGCAGCGCTCGGCGACGAGGGGGCGCCATGCGCGGATCGCGTCGAGCGTGACGAACCGGTAGGCGGCGAGATTGACGATGCTCATGTTGATGGTGCGGGCGAAACCCGTATTATCCCGCAAATGGCCCGGGCGGCGCCCTGGACCCCGGATGTACAATACCGCCCATGCCAGATCCCCGCTTCGTCCATCTCCGCATCCACTCCGAATTCTCGATCGCCGACGGCATGGTGCGCCTCGACGATGTCGTCAAGGCCGCGGCCGAGGACGGCCAGGGCGCGCTCGCGTTGACCGACCTCGCGAATGCGTTCGGCCTCGTGCGCTTTTACAAAGAGGCCCGCGGCAAAGGCGTGAAGCCGATTGCCGGTTGCGACGTCTGGATGGCGAACCCCGACGACCGCGACAAGCCGTCGCGTCTTTTGCTGCTCGTCAAGGACCGTCGCGGCTACCTCAATCTCTGCGAGCTGCTGACGAAGGCCTGGCTCACGAATCAATACCGCGGCCGCGCCGAGATCGACGCGCAATGGCTCGATGGGCCGCTCGCGCAGGGGCTCATCGCGCTCTCGGGGGCGCAGCAAGGCGACATCGGCCTCGCGCTCGCGGCGGGCAACAAGGAAAGCGCCAAGCGTCACGCGATACGCTGGGCCGAGCGTTTTCCGAACGCGTTTTATATCGAGCTGCAACGCTGCGGGCAGCCGGGTGGCGAAGCGTACGTGCAGGAGGCCGTCGCGCTCGCGGCGGCGCTCGACCTGCCCGTCGTCGCGACGCATCCGGTGCAGTTCATGACGGCCGACGACTTCACCGCGCACGAGGCGCGCGTCTGCATTTCCGAGGGCGACATGCTCGCGAATCCGCGTCGGCAGAAGCGCTTCTCGACCGAGCAGCGTTTCGCCACGCAAGACGAGATGGCTGCGCTCTTTGCCGACATACCGTCCGCCGTCGCGAACACGGTCGAAATCGCGAAACGCTGCAACCTGACGCTCGAACTCGGCAAGCCGAAGCTGCCGCTCTTTCCGACGCCCGATGGCCTGTCGCTCGACGATTACCTCGTGCAGCTTTCGAAGGAAGGTCTCGAGCGGCGTCTCGTCGAGCTCTATCCGGACGAGGCCGAGCGCGGCGCCGAGCGCGAAAAGTACTACAAGCGTCTCGAGTTCGAGTGCGGCACGATCATCAAGATGGGCTTTCCCGGCTACTTCCTGATCGTGGCCGACTTCATCAACTGGGCGAAGAACAACGGCGTGCCCGTGGGGCCGGGCCGCGGCTCGGGCGCCGGCTCGCTCGTCGCGTACGCGCTCGGCATCACGGATCTCGATCCGCTGCGCTACAACCTGCTGTTCGAGCGTTTCCTGAACCCGGAGCGCGTGTCGATGCCCGACTTCGACATCGACTTCTGCCAGGAAGGGCGCGACCGCGTGATTCAGTATGTGAAGGGCAAGTACGGCGCGGACGCCGTCTCTCAAATCGCGACGTTCGGCACGATGGCGGCCAAGGCGGCTGTCCGCGATATCGGGCGTGTGCTCGATCTCGGCTACAACTTCACCGACGGCGTCGCGAAGCTGATTCCGTTCAAGCCCGGCAAGCACGTGACGATCGCCGACGCGATGGAGGAGGAGCCGCTTCTCAAGGAGCGCTACGAGAACGAAGACGAAGTGCGGCAGTTGCTCGAACTCGCGCAGCGAGTCGAGGGCTTGACGCGCAACGTCGGCATGCACGCGGGCGGCGTGCTGATCGCGCCCGGCAAGCTGACCGACTTCTGCCCGCTCTACACGCAAGGCGACGATGGCGGCGTCGTAAGCCAGTACGACAAGGACGACGTCGAAGCGGTCGGCCTCGTGAAGTTCGACTTTCTCGGGCTGACGACGCTCACGATTCTCGATTGGGCCGAGCGCTACATTCGCCGCCTCGATCCTTCGAAGGCCGACTGGTCGCTCGCGCAAGTGCCGCTCGACGATCCCGCCGCGTTCTCGATCCTGAAGAAGGCCAACACGGTCGCCGTCTTCCAGCTGGAAAGCCGCGGTATGCAGGGCATGTTGAAGGACGCGCAGCCCGACCGCTTCGAGGACATCATCGCGCTCGTCGCGCTTTACCGCCCGGGACCGATGGACCTGATCCCGAGCTTCTGCGCGCGTAAGCACGGGCGCGAGAGCGTCGAGTACCCGGATCCGCGCGTCGAGCCGGTCCTGAAAGAGACCTACGGCATCATGGTCTATCAGGAGCAGGTGATGCAGATGGCGCAGATCATCGGCGGCTATTCGCTCGGCGGCGCCGACCTCTTGCGCCGCGCGATGGGCAAGAAAAAGCCCGAGGAGATGGCGAAGCACCGCGAGCTCTTCCGAGAAGGCGCCGCGAAAAACGGCCTCACGGCCGAGAAGGCCGACGAAATCTTCGACTTGATGGAGAAGTTCGCGGGCTACGGCTTCAACAAGTCGCACGCGGCGGCGTACGCGCTGCTCGCTTACTACACGGCGTGGCTGAAAGCGCACCACCCGGCCGAGTTCATGGCTGCCAACATGAGCTTGGCGATGGACGACACGGACAAGGTCAAGATCCTTTACGAGGACTGCAAGACCAACGGCATGGCCGTGCTGCCGCCGGATATCAACCGCTCCGCGTATCGCTTCGAGCCTGTCGCCGAGGCGGACGGCAAGCGTTCGCGCACGATCCGCTACGGCCTCGGCGCCGTGAAGGGCAGCGGGCAGAACGCGATCGAGGAAATCCTGCGCGCGCGCGAGGCGGGGCCGTTCACGAACCTGTTCGACTTTTGCGCGCGCATCGACCGGCGCGTCGTCAATCGCCGCACTGTCGAGGCGCTCATTCGCGCGGGCGCTTTCGACGAGCTCCATCCGAATCGCGCGCAGCTGATCGCTTCGGTGCCGCTCGCGATGGAGGCGGCGGATCAAGCGAGCGCCAACGCGATGCAGGCGGGTCTCTTCGACATGGGAGACGCGGCGGCGGATGTGCATGAACTCGTCGACGAGCCGGCGTGGCCCGAAAAGCGCAAGCTGCAAGAGGAAAAGACCGCGCTCGGCTTCTACCTTTCGGGCCATCTTTTCGACGCTTACAAGGACGAGGTGCGGCGCTTCGTCCGCCTCAAGCTCGCCGATCTGAAAGAGGGGCGCGACAAGCTCGTGGCCGGCATCATCGTTTCGCTGCGCACGCAGATGACGCAGCGTGGAAAGATGCTGATCGCGCTCATCGACGACGCGACGAGCCAATGCGAGGTCACCGTATTCAACGAGCAGTACGAAGCCAATCGAATGCTCTTCAAGGAAGACGAGCTCATCGTCGTGCAAGGACAGGCACGCAACGACGCATTCACGGGCGGCATTCGCTTCACGGCCGATTCGGTGATGGATCTCGAGCGCGCGCGTAGCCGCTATGCGCAGGGCGTCAAGATCAGCATGAACGGCGATGCCGATGCCGCGGCGCTCAAGCGTGTCCTCGAGCTCTACTGCGCGCCCGCTCCGGAGCCCGAGGCGGCGAGCGCGGCATCCGTGAACGGGGCGGCGCGCACGAACGGGCGCGGTGCCGAGAATGGGCGTCAGCGTGCGCACGTGCCGGTTCGGAACGGACTCGCGGTACAGATCGTCTACAGCAACGAGCGGGCGCAAGGCGAGCTGCGCCTCGGGGACGCATGGCGTGTGCGGCCGAGCGACCAACTACTCGTCGAGCTGCGCAACACCTTCGCGGGCAGCGTCGCCGAAATCGTTTATTGAAGGACCGTCCAGTCCCTACAAGACCACAAGAAATGATGACCGGCTATATCGACAACTGCGTCGAAAAACTGACGAAAATTCCGTACCCGCTCGTTCCGCATGACCCCGAGAGCTTCCTGAGGACGCAATCACGTCTGAAGCTCGTGAAGAAGTACCTCCATCGCGACCTGGCACTGCGACTGGGTGGGCAGTCGAAGCGCGAAATCCGGCGGATCGAGAAGGGAATGCGCGTGCTTTGGCTCTACACGGGCAAGGCCAACTTCGGCGACGCGATCATGGAAATGTCCGGCCGCGCATTGCTGCCTGGCGCGGATTTCAGCGTCGACCTTCTCACGCTTCCGAAGCTGCATCCGTTGTTTTGCGAGGACGACATCTTCGAGAACGTTTACTCGCACGTCGATGCGCTGGAAGGCCGGCGATACGACGCGGTCGTATTGAACGAGTTCAACTATCCGTCGATCGAACTCAAAAAGCGGCACTTCCGGAAGACGCCGTTTGCGTGCCTGTTTCAGTACTTCCATGGACCGGCGCGCAACCAGACATTGTTCAGTTTCGCCGCCGTCAACGATGTGTTCGGTATCGGGTTGCGCGACGATGCGCTCATCCAGATCGCCAAGCCTTATCTTCAATGCAACGACGCGACGCGGCGTGCCGTCAGCGGCAAGCGGCCCGAACATACGGCCATGGCGCTTTCCGTCGGCGGGATCGATCAGAATCGGTCCTATCGCCACTGGCCATCCTTGCTTGCCATGCTCGACGCGATGGACGACGATCGCGTTCCGCGGCAGATCGTGCTGCTGGGATCGGACAACGGCCTGCAGATGGCTGACGAAATCATGCGGAAGACGTTTCGTCGCCTCGAGGTCGTGTCGCACGTCGCACGCCTTTCATTGCTCGAGGCGCGCGAGATCATCGGAGGCTGCCGCTTGTTCGTCGGCTGCGACGGCGGTCTGATGCATGTTGCGCATTCGACCGAGACCCCAAGCGTCACGATCTTTTCGCATCGTGAGCCGATGCGTTTCTTCCTTACGCGGCGCTGCCATTCACTCGGCCTGCAAAGCCCGGGTGGCGCGAGCGAAGTGCCGCCGGATGCCATCGCGGATGCCGTCCTGCGGCAGTTGGGGGTGACGGCGAGTCTGTCCGCCGATGCAGTGCAGGCGCGATGATCCGTCTGACCAGACAGGCCACCGCACAGTAGCCGCATCGCCACCATGTATACTAGCGGGTCTTCACTGACAGGCGGGGCGCGGACCTGACGCGATGCGCACGGGCTGCTCCAATACGCTGTCGCGCGTCGCTTCGCGCGAGCTTTGCTGCCTGGTGCATCTCCCAATCAGATTTTGCGTGCGTCCGCGCGGCGCGCGCCGAAGTCCTTCGACATGAACCGTTCGACCATCAGCCCTGCGTGGATTTCGCGCCCGAGCAACGCTGCCGCAGCCTTGTTTCTGCTTTCTTATCCGACGGTGACGCTCGTTGTTCATGGCGGCGCGAGCGCGCTTCAGCTCGCGGCGACTTTCTTCTCGCTCGTTGCGCTCGCGCTGCCGGACAACTCGGATACGCCGGGTGTCGATCGGATAACGATCGCCACATGCGTGGCGCTGGCCGGTCCGCTGGCCGCGACATTGATCAGCGAGCTCTGGTACGGCAATCTTGTTTTCAGCCTGCTCGACGCGCCTTCGCGCTTCGTGGCCGCCGTGCCGATCCTGCTTGCGATGCGGCGCGTGCCGGCCAAGATACTTCGTTGGAGCGATCTTTCGTTTGCGACAGGTGCTATCGCATCATGCCTGGTGCTGCTCATTACGCAGCGCGCGGAAGACGATCGGCTGGCCGGCCCGTTTCTCGACGCCATCCATTTCGGTGACATCGCGCTGGTGTTGGGCGCGCTCTCGGCTTTGTCGCTGAACTGGTGGAGAAAGGACGCCGTTCCCGTGCGGTTGGTCAAGATCGTCGGGTTGCTCGCCGGGCTCTATGCATCCGCGCTGACCGGAACGCGAGGCGGCTGGCTGGCCATACCGGCCATCGCGCTGATCGTTTATCTGCGCAAGAAGAAGTCCGCCGGAAGGCGGGTGCTGATTCCGCTCGCCGTCTTCGCGGCGATCGTCGTGGTTGGCGCGAGTTCGGCCGCCGTGCGCGATCGCGTGCTCCTCGTCTGGTCGGACCTCGTTCAATACAGCCATGGTTACAAGGATACGTCGACGGGTGTCCGGCTCCAACTCTACGAGGCCGCGTTGATGCTGATGCGAGACCATCTGGTGTTTGGCGTCGGTCCGAATGGCTTTGCCGACAGTATGCATGCGCTCGCGAGCGCAGGCCGGCTAACACCGCTCGCGGCCGCTTTCGGCCGTGGCGAGACGCACAACCAGATGCTCTTCTATGCGGCCAACTACGGCCTTATCGGCGGGCTCGCCGGTATCGCGCTCCATCTCGTTCCGTGCCTCATGTTCGCGAAGTACCTGAGAGCGTCTACCAGTCAAGTGCGCGGCGCAGCACTCATGGGTCTCACGTTCGTCGTCTCGTTCTGGATATTCGGACTCAGTGTCGAGACCTTCGATTTGAAGATGGTGGCGTCGTTTTATGCTGCCGTCATCGGCATCCTCGGAGGCATCGCAACCTCGCCGGCGGTCGCGCCAGCAGCGGAGCGCGGCACCAATCCGTCCATCAGCGGCACGCAATCCTCATGTTCAGCATCCTGATCCCTACGTGGAACAATCTGCCGTACCTGCAGCTCTGCATCGAGAGCATCAGGCGACACTCGGCCTTCGATCACGAAATCATCGTGCACGTCAACGAAGGGACGGACGGAACGCTCGAATGGGTCCGCGCACAGGGGCTCCGGCATACATGGAGCCGCGGCAACGTCGGCGTATGCATCGCGATGAACGACGCCGCGCGGCTCGCCACGCGCGATTGGATCCTGTTCATGAACGACGATATGTATTGTCTGCCCGGATGGGATCTTGCTCTGGAGGCGGCGGCACGTCCGTTCGGCGACACCCCCGTTTATCTCGCCGCGCGACTCGTCGAGCCCATCGATACGGGTAATGAGCTCGTCGGGGTCGCCAACTTTGGGACGGGTCCCGACAATTTCGACGAGGCGGGATTGCTGAGCTATGCCAAGGGCCTCGGTTTCGCGGATCGCAACGGTGTGGCGTCGCAGCCGATGCTGACGCAGCGGCGCCTCTGGCATATGGTGGGCGGCTACAGTATTGAGTTCGGCCCCGGCATGAGCAGCGACGACGATTTCCTCATGAAGATCTGGCTCGCCGGCTGCCGCGTTTTTCGCATCGTCGGATCGAGCCATGTCTATCACTTCGCTTGCGCGACCACGCGCCGGGTCCGCCGCAATAAAGGCGGGCGCACGTTCATCCTCAAGTGGGGCATCTCGCAACAGGATTTCATGCGCGACTATGTCAGAAGGACCGCGTCCGTCGATGGCGCGTCGCTGCCGAACGTTCCGCGGCCAGGCCTCAAGCGGCGGCTGAAGCGGGCGGTTTATGCGTTCGGCCGCTACCCCACGGGCGATCTCGAGGCCTGGGAGCCCGATTTGCCGCGGCAGATTGTCATGGACAGTGCGGCCGATCAACCTGTCGGTACCGAATAGCCATGGCCGTGCGTGACAACAGCGCCGGCACGGGGAGGCGCATGGAGACGAACGTCGAACTGGCCGCTGGCGAGACGCGGGCTGCCGAAAGGCGATCCGGCGAGAATGCGCGCGGCTTTCTTCCGAGGCCGCCGCGCAGCATCCTCGTCGTGTGTACACGCCGCATCGGCGACGTTCTGCTGACGACGCCATTCGTACGGTCGCTGAAGGCTCAATGGCCCGACACGCCAATCGACATGCTGGTCTTCCGCGGCACGGAGGGCGTCGTCGAGCACAACCCCGACATACGCCGGGTCATCACCGTCGCGCAGCGCGCGCGCTTTCGCGAGCGGCTTGCCGATGCCGCGCGGATGTGGCGCCGTTACGATCTCGCCTGCGCGGCGATCAGCTCCGACCGTCCGCGTTTCTATGCGTTCTTTGCGGGCAAGAAGCGCATCGGTCTCGTCGATCCCGATCGGTTGACGCTGCTCAACCGTTTCATGCTCCACAGGATCGCGCTCAACGAGCATCGATCGGTTCACACGGTGAGAAGCAGCCTGGCCCTGGCGGCGGCGATCGGTATTCCGCTTCATGCCGAAGTCGTACCGCCCGGCATCGGCGAGGATCCGGCAAGCCGCGCGCGCTTCGACGCGCGCTTCGATGAACCGCCGGCCATCGTGCCCGGCGAGCCGTTCGTCGTGCTTCATCTGCTGCCGATGTTCGAGTACAAGCGCTGGTCTTTCGAAGGATGGATCGAGATCATTCGCTGGTTGCGTGCGCGCGGATTCGCAGTCGTGCTTTCGGGCGGTCCGGCGCAGGCCGAGCGGGACTACGCCGAACGCGTCGCGGCTGCGACAGGCGAGCCCGTTCTGAATCTGGTCGGTCGGCTGTCCTTCGGTGAAAGCGCCGAGCTGTACCGCCGCGCGCGGCTCTATATCGGGCCGGACACCGGTGCGACGCACGTTGCCGCGGCCACGGGCACGCCAACGCTGGCTATCTTCGGGCCTTCCGACCCCGTGCGCTGGGGCCCTTGGCCCCGGGGTTGGCCTGCCGACCGCGATCCTTGGCCGCTGCGCGGCTCCGACCGCAAGGGCAACGTCTACCTGCTGCAGGGCGAAGGGGCGTGCGTACCCTGTCGAGAGGAAGGGTGTGACCGCCATATCGCCAGCGCGAGCGCTTGCCTCACGGGCCTTCCAGCGAGTCGCGTGATTGATGCCGCGGCGCGGATGCTCGGGCTCGAGGCGTAGTAGCCTGGCTTGCCGTCTGTGCGACGAACGCAACGCGAGGGGCGGGGAGGCGTTGGCGCGATCTTGCCGCCAACGCGTCAGCTGGAATGCGCGGATTCCTGGAGGCCGCGTTCGGCACGAGTGGTGCGATCGGCGAGCCGCGCGAGGACGCGCGCGTAGTTTGGCCCTTCGCGATCGCGAGGCGCTTCCGCGTGCCACAGGTGCAGCACTTCGGTCGACCAGAAGCCATTTTTTCGAACGACGCCCGCGTTGTGCAGCCTGGCGACGAGATCGGCATCTTCGTGACCCCATCCGACGAAGGTTTCGTCGAACCCGTTGACCGCTTCGAGATCGCTGAGCCACGCGGCGAGGTTACAGGTTTTGATGCCGCGCCAGACGAAACCGTCGACGCGCCGCAACGGGAGATCCGGCAGACGGATGGCGAGCGGCAGAACCTTGTTGACTTGAGCGGCGGCACGCTGGCGCAGCCAGAAAGTCAGCGGTTGCCGCTGCAGCGGCAGGCGTTGCGTGAGCACTTCGTTCGTGAGGCGAGGCGCCAGCAAAATGCGACTGCCCGTGACGACGGTGCGCTCGTGCGCCAATGCGCGATGGCGCGCCACGAAGTCGCGCTGCGGCACGCAATCGCCGTCGAGGAAAATCACGTAGTCGCCGCGCGCGCTCCGCAGTGCCTTGTTGCGGCTCGCCGCTGCCCGAAAGCCCTCGTCGGGCTGCCAGACATGGGTGATCGACACGGGCGACGCGCGTGCGATGTTCTCAATGAGCGTTCGCGTCGCGGCTCCCGAGCCGTCGTCAGCGATCACGATCTCGAAGTGGCGATCGGTCTGATCGAGGCAGGCGCCGATGACGAGCTCGAGCGCGTCCGGCCGATTGTAGGTGGTGACGATTACAGTGATGAGTTTGTCATGAGACATGGCAGTCGTCGTCCGACGCGTGCTGCCGTTCGAGCGCCAGCATCAGCTTGAGGTATCGGTAGTAAGCGCCCTCTGCATTGGAGACGGCGAGTATAAACCCCATCCTTCCGTCGAGGAATCCGCCTTTTATGAGGTAGGTTTTGACGAACGCCCACAAGCCGTGCGTGATCGCCTGGCGCACTCCGCCGCGCTTGCCGTTGACAGCCAGTCGCTGCCGCGCGCCGGCGCTCGAGTAAGCATCGATCTTGCGCAGCACGGTTTCCAAGTCGTCGAAGGAGTAATGAAGCAGCTTGCCGCTCAGTCGGCCGGGCGGACCTTCGAAAAGGAGCCGCTCGTGCACGAGATCGTCGGAGAAGCGGGCCGCGTCGCGCCGAAAGAGTCGCGGCACCCAGTCAGGAGACCAGCCGCTGTGCCGCATCCAATGGCCGCAGAAGTTGGAGAGACGGTCGAGCTCGAAGACATGGGCTTGCCCGTCGGCGATGGCTTCGCGGATGGAAGCGGCAAGTTCCGGTGTCACGACCTCGTCGGTGTCGATCGAGAGAATCCAATCGGTGGCGAGCGCGGCGACGGCGCGGTTCTTCTGCGGGCCGAAGCCGGGCCATTCGCGCGCCACGACGACGCGAGCGCCATGCGCCTCGGCGATCCGTACGGTGGCGTCGCTGCTGCCGCCATCGACGACGACGATCTCGTCCGCGAACGAGACGGCTTCGAGGCATTGCGCCAGCCGCGCCTCGCTATTGAGCGCGATGATGGCGACGCCGAGAGTAGGGCGCGGGCGGTCGGACGGCGGGACGGTCACGGTTCGGTTGTGCGGTGACGGGTGAGCGGAGTCGGAGTATACCGGTCGGGCCGGCGCGCGGTCGAATACGCCGAGCGGGGGCGTGTCTGTCGGGAGTTTTCTGCGTTTGGACGGCATGGGCCCGCGCTAGCCGCGTTTCGCATGGCGGCCGGCTATAATGCATCGATTTTTCCGGGTGAGGGCGAAACCAGCCCCTCCGTTTCGGGCGCGCTACGGCGCGCCCCGGCAAGCGCAGCGAGGCGCGGTCAACGCGGGCGAACGCGAACGCCTCGCTTCGCCGCCTCGAGCCGCTGCAAAGGGAATCCGTTGGACACCAGAAATACCTTGCGCAAGACGATCGGCGCGACGGGCACGTCGGCCGCGTCCGTGATGAAGCGGCTTTGGCCGTACGTGAAACCCAACTTGTGGGTCATCGTGCTGGCCATCGTTTCGATGGGCGCGAGCGCCGCGACCGACGCCGGCATCCCCGCGCTCCTGAAGCCGCTGCTCGATCACGGCTTCGGCGCGAAGGCGAACGTGAGCGCGCAGTGGCTCGTGCCGCTCGCTGTGATTGGCCTCGCCTTGGTGCGCGGCGTGGCGCAGTACGCGTCGGGCTATCTGCTCTCGTACGTCTCGAACCGGATCCTCCTGGATCTGCGGCTCCGGATGTTCGAGCGGATGATCCATACGGGCGCCTCGTTCTTTCAGCGTGAAACGGCGAGCACCGTCATCAACGCGATCGTGTTCGAGGTCAATCAGATACTTTCCGTGCTGACGAGCGTCATGATCACGCTCGTGCGCGATTCGCTGACGGTGCTGTTCCTGCTCGGCTATCTGTTCTATCTGAACTGGCGGCTGACGCTCATCGTCGCCGTGATCCTCCCCGGCATCGGCTGGATCGTGAGCAAGATCAACCGCCGGCTACGCCGCCTTGGTCGCGAGCAACAGACGCTCACGAACGAGCTCTCGTACATCGTCGAGGAGACCGTCGGCGGCTATAAGGTCGTCAAGGTGCACAACGGCGAGTCCTACGAGATGAACCGCTTTACAGCGATGAGCAAGCGCCTGAGAGGGTATGCGATGCGGATGACCGTGTCCGGCGGGCTCGCTCAGCCGATCACGCAGTTTCTCGCATCGATCGCGCTTGCGATCGTCATCACGATCGCCGTCGTGCAGTCTGCCCATGACCAGACGACCGTCGGCGGCTTCGTCGCGTTCGTGACGTCGATGCTGCTCGTGATCTCGCCGCTCAAGCATCTGATGGACGTCAATCAGCCGCTGCAGCGCGGGATGACGGCGGCCGAGCTGATCTTCGGGCTCATCGACGAGCCCTTGGAGCCCACCGGCGGCACGCGCAAGCTGCCCGCCGCGCGCGGCGACATCGAGTTTTGCAATGTGTCGTTTGCCTATGCGGCGAGCGAGCGTCCGATCCTCGACCGGGTCTCCTTCAAGGCGGCGCCGGGTGAAATGATCGCGCTTGCCGGCCCCTCGGGCAGCGGCAAGACGACGCTCGTGAACTTGCTGCCGCGCTTTTTCGATCCGAAAGGCGGGACGATTTTCGTCGATGGCGTGCCGATCGACGAGTACGACATTCACGAGCTGCGCGGTCAGATCGCGATGGTGAGTCAAGACGTCGTGCTCTTCAACGACACCATTGCCGCCAACGTCGCGTATGGAGAGACGCCGGACCGTGCGCGCGTCGAGGCGGCATTGCACGCGGCGAACCTTTCGGACATGATCGCGACGTTGCCGGAAGGCATCGATACGTCGATCGGCGGCAATGGGATGCGGCTATCGGGCGGGCAGCGTCAGCGTCTCGCGATTGCGCGCGCCATCTACAAAAACGCGCCGATTCTGATTCTCGACGAAGCGACGTCGGCGCTCGATTCGGAATCGGAGCGCCATGTACAGGCGGCGCTCGAGACGCTCATGCAAGGGCGCACGACGCTCGTCATCGCGCACCGCCTCTCGACCATCGAGCGCGCCGACCGCATTCTCGTCATGGAGAGCGGGCGCATCGTCGAGCAGGGCAACCACGACGAACTGCTGCGGCAAGGCGGGCTCTATGCCCATCTGCACCGGATTCAGTATCAGCAGCAGGCTGCGTGAGCGCGCTCGCGCACGCTCGAGAGGCGCCGTCGCCGCCGGCCTGACATCAGTACCCGCTCGTCACGAGCGATAGGACGGTCAAATCGGGGTGCGTGCCGTCGACGATCGTGCGCCCGACGTGGAGTCCTTCGTCCCAGGCTTCTTCCGCGCTCGAAAACGTCTCTTCGCCGTCGGCGTGAAACGGGACCGTATGCCCGGGCAGTTTCGGATCGGCTCCCGGATGGCAGACATATCCGATGTAGGTGAAGCGGTCGCTCGGTGCGAGCTCGCGGTGCTGTCCCCGTTCGTCCTCGTGGCCCTTCACGAGCGCTACGACATGGACTTCGAATCCTTCATACCCGGTCGTTCGCCAACGGGCGTCTTCCTGAGACAAGACTTCCGGCATGGTCGCCTCCCAAACGCTTCCATTCGTTCGATCAATGCCGATGCCGCAGCCGGTCCCAGACGCGATGGCTCTCGAGCCGGCCTAGCCACTTGTCGCGGCGGTGTTGACGCCGGTAGTGCGATGTCACGAGGATCGCCGCGACGGCCAGCACGATCACGCCCGTCACGATGCTTTCCATCGATTCGGCCATGAGACCTCCTTACGGAACACCTGCATAAAGCCAATTCTAGGAGATTTGCGCGTCGGTGCCGCGCGGCGGCCCGGTGCTTGCGCCGAGCGGCGCGCCGATGTTTACCGCTGTTACCGGCGGTGACAACTTAGTTTCGAACGCGGGCCCACGCTTGCTTCTCTAATCTTTGACGATCAAGGGGAGATGACGCGATGTTCAGATCATTGATTGCTCTGACCCTTATCGGCGTGCTTGCGGGCTGCGTCGTGGATCCCGCGGCGTCGCCGTATTACGGTTACGGGTACGGAAACGACTACGACTACCCCTATGGCTACGGTTATGCGCCGGGGTATTACGACTATGGCGGACCGTCGGTCGCGCTCGGATTCGGTTACTGGGGCGGGGGCGGCCATCACCACTGGGATCACGATCGCGACTGGCACGGCGATCGTGGATGGCATGGCGGTCACGGCGGCGGCTGGGGCGGCGGTCACGGCTGGGGGCACAGGTGACTGTAGTGCGCGACGTTGTTGCTAATGCGCCGGCACGTCACATCAGCACGATGTCGTACTGCTCCTGGCTTAAGTTCGACTCGACCTGCAACGAGACAGGCTTACCGATGAAGTCGATCAGCATCGCGAGATGTTGCGACTCTTCATCGAGAAAGAGATCGATGACTTCCTGCGAAGCCACCACGCGAAACTCGCGCGGATTGAACTGCCGCGACTCGCGCAGGATTTCGCGCAGCACGTCGTAGCAAACAGTGCGCGCCGTCTTCACCTGCCCCTTGCCCTGGCAGACCGGGCAGGGCTCGCAAAGCACATGCGCGAGCGATTCGCGCGTGCGCTTGCGCGTCATCTCAACCAACCCCAGCTGCGAGAATCCATTGACCGTCGAGCGCGTCCGGTCGCGTGCGAGCGCCTTCTTCAGCTCGGAGAGCACGGCATCGCGATGCTCGGCGTTCTCCATGTCGATGAAGTCGATGATGATGATCCCGCCCAGGTTGCGCAGCCGTAGCTGGCGCGCAATCGTATGCGCCGCTTCGAGGTTCGTCTTGAAGATCGTGTCGTCGAAATTGCGCGCGCCGACGTACCCGCCCGTGTTGACGTCGATCGTCGTCATCGCCTCGGTCTGGTCGATCATCAAGTAACCGCCCGACTTCAGATCGACACGGCGCGACAGCGCGCGCTGAATCTCCTGCTCGATGTTGTAGAGGTCGAAGAGCGGCCGCTCGCCCGTGTAGTGATGCAGTTTGGAGCTGACAGCCGGCGTGAATTCCGCCGCGAACTCGACGAGCATCTGGTATGTCTCGCGTGAATCGACCTGAATGCGTGTCGTCTCGTCGGTCACGAAATCGCGCAGCACACGTTGTGCGAGATTGAGGTCCTGATAAAGCAGGCTGGTAGGCGGCAGGCGCTGCGCCTGTCCAACGACGGTTGCCCAAGTCTTGCGCAAGTAAGCCACATCGGCCGCAAGCTCTTCGCTCGTCGCATCCTCAGCAATCGTGCGCACGATGTAGCCGCCTTTTTCATCGGACGGCAATACCGCCGTGAGCCGCGCGCGAATCGCCTCGCGCTCGGCTTCATCCTCGATCTTCTGCGAGATGCCGATATGCGGTTCTTGCGGCAGATAGACGAGCGTGCGCCCGGCGATGCTGACTTGCGTCGAGAGCCGCGCGCCCTTCGTGCCGATCGGATCCTTGATGACCTGCACGGTCAGCGTTTGCCCTTCGAACACGGTCTTCTCGATCGGCTGCGGCGGCGGCGCATGCTCGCCCGCGATGCGCGGATGCCAGATGTCGGCCACATGCAGAAACGCGGCACGCTCGAGGCCGATGTCGATGAAGGCCGATTGCATGCCCGGCAACACGCGCACTACCTTGCCGAGGTACACGTTGCCAACGCGGCCGCGCGAGGCAGTCCGCTCGATATGGAGTTCCTGCACGGCGCCTTGCTGGATAAGCGCAACGCGCGTTTCCTGCGGGGTCACATTGATGAGGATTTCTTCGTTCATCGCTGTCTTTTTCGAACGCCTTCGAACAGAACGGAGCGAAAGGCCTAGAACTCGACCCGCGCTGCACGCAACAACGCGGCCGTCTCAAAAAGGGGCAGACCCATGATACCCGAATAGGACCCCTCGATACGCTCGATCAACTCGGCGGCCCGGCCCTGGATACCATAAGCACCCGCCTTTCCGAGCGGCTCGCCGGTCATCGCATAGCGCTTGAGCGCCTCACGCGAGGCTGCCGCGAAGCGGACGGTCGAGCGCGAGAGCGCCGGCGGCAGCAGACGGCCTTCGCCATCGACGACGGCAAGCGAGGTCAAGACCTCATGCTCGCGGCCGGCGAGCCGTTCGAGCATGGCGAGCGCATGGTCTACGTTGTCCGGCTTGCCGAGAATCGCGCCGTCGATCGTGACCGTGGTATCGGCAACGAGAATCGGGGCGCGCGCGTGGTCGCCCGCGATGAGCCGCGCAAGCGCTGCTTCGGCCTTCGCGACGGTGACGCGCCGCACGTACGCATCGGCCGACTCGCCGGGTTGCTCGGCTTCGAGTGCTTCGGCGTCCTCGTCGGGACGCGGCAGCAAGAGCTCGAAGCGCACGCCGAGCTGACCGAGCAGTTCCTGACGGCGCGGACTTTGCGAGGCAAGGTAGACGAACGGGTGAGGCGAGGAAGAGGGCTTCGATAGAGGCATCGGTCTGTCGTTGTGGTCCGGCGGCCAATGCGGCCGACGAGACTCGACGGCGCATCAGACGCGATGATAAGGGTGATTCTGCGTGATGCTCCACGCGCGGTAAAGCTGCTCAGCCAGCAACACGCGCACCATGCCGTGCGGCAGCGTGAGGCTCGAGAGGCGAAGCAGTACTTCGGCACGGGCTTTCAGTTCCGCATCGAGCCCATCCGCTCCACCGATGATGAACGCCACGTCGCGCCCGTCCTGCTGCCAGGCGGGGAGCGCCTCGGCAAGCTGCATCGTGGTCCAATCGCGGCCGCGCTCGTCGAGCGCGATGAGCCGTGCACCCTTTGGCAGCGCCGCCTCGATCCGCTGCCGTTCCGCGGCCATTACGCTTGACGCGGTCCGACCGCCCGTTCGCGGCTCGGGCTTGATCTCGCGCAACTCGATACGCAATTCGGGCGGCATCCGCTTCGCGTATTCGTCGAAGCCGGCCGCGATCCAATCAGGCATCTTGTGACCGACGGCGAGGATATGCAGCTTCATGGGGAGAGTGGCGTGGCCACAGGGGGCTTTTTAGGTTTAGCTGCTCTTGCCGCGCCGCTTCGCAGGCGATTTGCGAGCCGGCTTCGATGCGCTCGTTACCCCGCCATCGTCGTGGCCGTCGTCATCCTCGTCCTCGCCATCGCCGGCGAGCGGTTCGCGCGGGCGCGCGCCCCCGAACGGGCTCGTGCTCGTCAGCTTGACCCTGACGGGCTTGTCGCCCCAGATCTCTTCGAGGTTGTAGTACTGCCTGAGCGCCGGCTGAAGGATATGGACGACGGCGTCGCCGCAATCGACGAGCACCCATTCGCCGATATCTTCGCCCTCGGTACTGACGATCTCGCCGCCCGCTTCCTTCACTTTCTCGCGCACGCTCGAAGCGAGCGCCTTCGTTTGCCGGTTGGAGTTGCCGCTGGCGACGATCACGCGATCGAAGAGCTCCGTCAGATGGCTCGTGTTGAAGACTCTGATGTCCGTCGCCTTGACGTCCTCAAGGCCGTCGACGATCGCGCGTTGCAGTTTGCGAATGTCCATGGTTACCGGTGGTAAACGTGATGTTGAAGAATATAGCGCCAGACGGCCTCCGGGATCGCCTCGTGGGCCGGCGGGGCGTCCGCGCCCGCGTGCGCACCACCGGCGAGCCGCTCGCGCAGCTCGGCACGGATATCGGTGGCCGAGACGCCGAGCGCGAGCGTCGCATCGATCAGCAGGTGGCCGCTCGGGGTCGCGCGCAGCACTTCGGCGCGCGCCTCGCGCGCCGAGAGCTCGCGCGCGAGCGCGGGCGGCGCCGAGTTCAAGTCGAAGCCGGGCCGAGTGGCGGCGCAGATATGCGCGAAGTCGAAAAGGCGCCGCCAATCGTGCCAAGTATCGAGCCGCAACAGTTGATCCGCGCCTATCAAGAGCGATAGAGACGCGTCCGTGCCTTCGCGCGCGCGCCAGCGCTCGAGCGTGTCCACCGTATAGGTGGGGCCCGCGTGCTCGATTTCGTCGGTGGCGACGGTGACGGTCGTCCCGGGCAGGGCGAACGAAGCGGCCGCGGCACGCGTCATCGCGAGTCGGTGGCGCGCATCGCTGACGTCGGCTTTCTGCCATGGCTGCCCCGCCGGCAGCAGAACGAGCTCCGTCAGTTGCAGCAGTTCGGCGAAGCGCCGTGCGAGCGCCAGATGTCCGTTGTGGATCGGATCGAAGGTGCCGCCGAGCAGCCCCACGCGGCGCGGCAAGGCGGCCGGCGTCTCGTCCTGCGCGCGGGAGGAGGCGCCGGCGCTTGCGCCCGCTCGGCTGGACCGACTGGCTGGCGCGTGGGGTTGGGAGCGGGTCGGCGAATTCAGGGCAGCATCCTTTATTCGAGCCACTCGCGCGGTTTCAGGAAATCGCTGGCGAGTTGTGCTTCGGGCGTGCCCGGCTCGGGTTGCCAGTTGTAGCGCCAGTTGGCGACAGGCGGCATCGAGAGCAGGATCGACTCGGTTCGTCCGCCGCTTTGGAGTCCGAACAGCGTGCCGCGATCATAGACGAGGTTGAATTCGACATAGCGCCCGCGCCGATAGCCCTGGAATGCGCGTTCGCGCTCGCCATATGGCGTTTGCCGCCGTTTTTCGAGGATCGGCAGATAGGCGTGCAGGAATGCATCGCCGACGCTCTTCATCATCTCGAACGAGCGCGCGAAGCCGAGCTCTTCGAAATCGTCGAAGAATATGCCGCCGATGCCCCGCGTTTCGCCGCGGTGCTTGAGGAAGAAGTACTCGTCGCACCAGCGCTTGAAGCGCGGGTAGAGATCGGCGCCGAAGGGGCTGAGCGCGTCGCGGCAAACCCGATGAAAGTGACGCGCGTCTTCCTCGTAGCCATAGGTGGGCGTGAGGTCCATGCCGCCGCCGAACCAGAAGACGGGCGCTTCCCCTGACTTCGTCGCGGTGAGGAAACGCACGTTCATGTGCACCGTCGGGCAATGCGGGTTGCGCGGGTGCATGACGAGCGAGACGCCCATCGCCTCGAAGCCGCGTCCGGCGAGCTGCGGGCGCACCGCGCTGGCCGAAGGCGGCAGCGCATCGCCCGCCACATCGGAGAATCCGACGCCGCCGCGCTCGATCAGCTCGCCGTCTTCGAGAATCGCCGTGACCCCGCCGCCGCGCAACCGTTCGCCGTCCGGGCGCTGCCAGGCGTCCGCCACGAACGGTTTGCCGTCGAGCGCGCCGATGGCTTCGGCGATGCGCATTTGCAGGCCCTGCAGATAGGCGCGGACAGGCGTGGCGTCGAAGGTGGAATCAGTCATCGTTCGAGGGGCGCTGAGCGCTTTCCGTTGAGGCGCTCAATGCTTTCGATTGAGCGCGCGATAGCCGATGTCGCGGCGATACTGCATGCCGTCGAACGAGATCTGGTTGATGGCTTCGTACGCGGCCGACTGCGCGCCGCGCACCGCGTCGTGCAGTCCGACGACGCAGAGCACGCGGCCGCCCGAGGTGACGAGCTTGCCGTCGACGAGCGCAGTCCCCGCATGGAACGTCACCGCATGCTCGGTTTCAGCCGGGATGTCGTTGATGCGGTCGCCCTTGCGCGGGGCATCGGGGTAGCCGTGCGCGGCGAGCACGACGCCGAGCGCGGTGCGACGGTCCCACGTGAGCTCGACCGTATCCAGCGTGCCGGCGATCGCCTGCTCGAGCACCTTCGAGAAATCGCCTTTCAGGCGCGCCATGATCGGCTGCGTTTCGGGGTCGCCCATGCGGCAATTGAACTCGAGGGTCTTCGGATTGCCTTCGGCGTCGATCATGAGCCCGGCATAGAGAAAGCCCGTGTAGCGAATGCCTTCCTTTTCCATGCCACGCACGGTCGGCAGAATGATCTCGCGCATCACGCGCGCATGCAGTTGAGGCGTCACGATCGGTGCCGGCGAATAGGCGCCCATGCCGCCCGTGTTCGGACCGGCGTCGCCGTCGAGGAGCCGCTTGTGGTCCTGGCTCGACGCGAGCGCGAGCACATGCTTGCCGTCGACCATCACGATGAAGCTCGCTTCCTCGCCCTCGAGAAATTCCTCGATCACGACGCGCGCGCCGGCATCGCCAAGCTTGTTGTCCGCGAGCATCATGTCGACCGCGGCATGCGCGTCTTCGAGCGTCGCGGCGACGACGACGCCCTTGCCCGCGGCGAGCCCATCGGCCTTGATGACGATCGGCGCGCCTTTCGCGTCGAGATAGGCGTGCGCAGAAACGGCGTCCGAGAACGTTTCGTATTCGGCTGTCGGGATTCCGTGGCGCTTCATGAACGCCTTCGCGAAATCCTTCGAGCTCTCGAGTTGCGCCGCTTCCTTCGTCGGGCCGAAGATCTTCAGGCCGCGCTGGCGGAACAGATTGACGATGCCGGCCGCGAGCGGCGCTTCGGGGCCGACGACGGTCAACGCGACCTGCTCTTTCTCGGCGAAATCGGCAAGCGCCTCGAGATCGGTGATGGCGACGTTGCGCAGTCGCTCGTCCTGCGCCGTTCCGCCGTTGCCGGGCGCGACGTAGACGACCTGGACGCGCGGCGACTGGGCGAGCTTCCATGCGAGCGCATGTTCGCGACCGCCCGAACCGACGACGAGTAATTTCATAGCAACAATCCTATGGCCTAAACGGGGCGGCCGGCGCATGACGCCGGCCGCGGTCTCTCAGCCTTGCATGGGCTGGAGCAAGCGCCAAAACGCCCACTCTTGCCGACAAAT
Source organism: Trinickia symbiotica (assembly GCF_003028655.1). Taxonomy (GTDB): domain Bacteria; phylum Pseudomonadota; class Gammaproteobacteria; order Burkholderiales; family Burkholderiaceae; genus Trinickia; species Trinickia symbiotica_A. Next base: position 61,392 of record NZ_PYUC01000008.1, on the reverse strand, counting down.
TCGAAGGGGGCCGCCCGGCGCGTCGCGTGGTGGTTTCGCACCATGCGCGCGCCAGCCGGCGCACGCGTGTCATTCCTCGATGATCGTCGCGTTCGTGTAGACCTCTTGCACGTCGTCGAGGTTTTCGAGCGCGTCGAGCAGCTTTTGCATCTTTACCGCTTCTTCGCCGGTGAATTCCACTTCCGTTTGCGGCTTCATCGTCACTTCGGCGAGCTCGGCCTTGAAGCCGGCCGCTTCGAGCGCCGTCTTGACCTTCGGAAAATCGGGCGGCGAGCAAAGCACTTCGACACTGCCGTCGTCGTTCGTGACGACATCGTTCGCGCCGGCTTCGAGCGCCGCTTCCATCAGCTTGTCCTCGGGCGTATCGGGCGCGAACAGGAACTGTCCGACGTGATCGAAGAGGAACGAAACGGAGCCGTCCGTCCCCATGTTGCCGCCGAATTTGGAGAACGCATGACGGACTTCGGCTACGGTGCGCGTGCGGTTGTCCGTCATCGTATCGACGATGATCGCCGCGCCGTTGATGCCATAGCCTTCGTAACGGATTTCCTCGTAGTTCGCGCCGTCCACGCCGCCCACGCCGCGCTGGATCGCACGGTTGATGTTGTCTTTCGGCATGTTCGCGTCGGTCGCCTTGTCGACGGCGAGCCGCAGGCGCGGATTCGAGTCGATGTCGCCGCCGCCCAGGCGCGCCGCGACCTGGATTTCCTTGATGAGACGCGTCCAGACCTTGCCGCGCTTCGCGTCTGCTGCTGCCTTCTTATGCTTGATGTTGGCCCATTTCGAGTGACCAGCCATACCCTTTCTCCGTTGCGCGCGCGTCTTGCGCGCTCGCATGATGCGTTCTTTAGTGCGGATCTGCGGATCGAATCGGCGAATCCGTGAATCGATCGGCCGCGATATCGAGTGGTCGAGCGGCGCGGGGCGCGCCAATGGCGCGGAAAATGCGGGAGCCGCCGCTCGGAAGCAGAGGAGAATTTTAGCACGCGGCCCGGGCGCGCCCGGCTCGTGCGGCTATCGGGCGCGGCCGGGTGGCGGGCGGATGCGTTTCAGCGCGAAAACGCGCTCGCGCGCTCGCGGGCAGCCACTTCGTGACGCCCTTCGCCGGCTCCGGCTCGCTAGTTCTTTGTCCCGAAGAGCCGATCGCCGGCATCGCCGAGCCCCGGCACGATATAGGCGTGCTCGTTCAGGTGCGAATCGAGCGAGGCGACGAAGAGCTTCACGTCCGGGTGCGCGCGCTGGAACACTTCCACGCCCTCGGGGGCGGCGACGAGCGCAAGGAAAAGGATCCGCTCGCCGGGCACGTTGCGGCGCTTGAGGACATCGATGGCATGCACGGCGGAATTGCCCGTCGCGACCATCGGATCGCAGAGGATGAAGGTGCGGTCCTCGAGGTCGGGCAGCCGCACGAGGTACTCGACCGGCCGGTGCGCCTCGTCGCGATAGACCCCGATATGCCCGACGCGCGCGGACGGAATCAATTCGAGCAGCCCGTCCGACATGCCGACGCCGGCCCGCAGCACGGGCACGATCGCGAGCTTTTTGCCGGCGATGACGGGCGCGTCGATCTCGACGAGCGGCGTCGCGACGCGCTTGGTCGTGATCGGCAGATCGCGCGTGATTTCGTAGCCCATCAATAGCGTCAGCTCGCGCAGGAGCTCGCGAAAGGTCCGCGTCGACGTGTCCTTGTCGCGCATATGCGTGAGCTTGTGCTGGATCAGCGGGTGATCGAGGATGAAAAGGTTCGGAAAACGGCTGTCTTGTTTCATGGGCGGGGCGCCGCGCGTAGCGGCGGCTCAAGGGGCTCGACGAGGTGAACGGCTCGGAACTCGGGGCGAGAGGGCCGAGGCGATGGACGCCAGTTTACCTCTACAATCGCGAGCATTCCCCATTTCGACTGCTTGGCAAAGCGAGGAGTGCAACATGGACATGGGCATCGCAGGCAAGACCGCGCTCGTATGCGCCGCGAGCAAGGGGCTCGGGCGCGGCTGCGCCGAGGCGCTTGCCGCCGAAGGCGTCGAGCTCGTCATTCTCGCCCGCACGGCTGAAACCCTCGAGGCCACCGCGGCCGACATACGCGCGAAGACGGGGGCGAAGGTGCGCACCGTGGCATGCGACATCACGACGCCCGAGGGACGTGAGGCAGCGCTCGCCGCATGTCCCGACCCCGACATCCTCGTCAACAATGCGGGCGGCCCGCCGCCGGGCGACTTCCGTCAGTTCACGCACGATGACTGGATCCGCGCGCTCGAGGCAAACATGCTGACGCCGATCGCTCTGATTCAGGCGACGATCGACGGCATGATCGCGCGCGGCTTCGGCCGCATCGTCAACATCACGAGCTCCGCCGTGAAGGCGCCCATCGACGTGCTGGGCCTCTCGAACGGCGCGCGCTCCGGATTGACGGGTTTCGTCGCCGGCGTCGCGCGCAAGGTCGCCACGCACAACGTCACGATCAACAATCTGCTGCCGGGCCTCTTCGATACCGATCGGATCGGCGCGACCTTCAGCGCGCAGGCAAAAGCGAAGGGGATCAGCATCGACGAAGCGCGCCGCGAGCGCATGAAGACGATCCCCGCCGGCCGCTTCGGTCAACCGGCCGAATTCGGCAAGGCCTGCGCGTTCCTTTGCAGCACGCATGCGGGCTACATCACCGGGCAGAATCTGCTCATCGACGGCGGCGCCTATCCGGGCACTTTTTAAGACAACAATCGGAGCTGATTCACCATGACCCCACGCGTCGCACTGATTGCGCACGATCACAAGAAGGACGACATCGTCGCCCTCGCGGGCGAATACGTCGAGTTGCTGCGCGGCTGCCAGCTCGTCGCGACGGGTACGACCGGAGGACGCCTCGCGGGCGCCCACGGTCTCACCGTCGAGCGCATGCTCTCGGGGCCGAACGGGGGAGACCTGCAGATCGGCGCGCGGCTCGCTGAAGGGGCGATCGATGTCGTCGTATTCTTGCGTGATCCGATGACGCCGCAGCCGCACGAGCCCGACATCAACGCGCTCGTGCGCGCCTGCGACGTTCATAACGTGCCGTGCGCGACGAACATCGCGACGGCGCGGATGATTCTCGACGCGCTCGCCCGGCGCATGCGCGGCGCAGCCTGAGCGAGCTTGCACGGTTCCGGCGGGTGCCGGGCGTGAGGCAACACATCAAGGAGAGCACGATGGTCAAGGCAATTCGATTCGAACGGGTCGGCGGCCCCGAGGTGCTGCAGTGGGTCGATGTCGAAGTCGGTGAGCCCGGCCCGGGGCAAGTCCGCGTGAAGCATCATGCGATCGGCCTGAACTTCATCGACGTCTATTTCCGGACGGGCCACTATCCCTTGCAACTGCCGGCGGGGCTCGGCATGGAGGCGGCCGGTGTCGTCACGGCCACGGGCCCCGGCGTGTCCGGGTTCAAGGTGGGCGACCGTGTCGCGTATGTCGCGCGTCCTCCGGGCGCCTATGCGCAAGAGCGCGTGCTGCCGGCCGATCCGCTCGTGAAGCTGCCCGATGCGGTTTCGTTCGACGCCGCCGCCTCGGCGATGCTGAAAGGATTGACGGCTCAGTACTTGTTGCGCCGAACGTTTCGCGTCGAGCCGGGGCAGACGATCCTGATCCATGCGGCGGCCGGCGGAGTGGGGCTCTTCGTCTGTCAATGGGCGAAAGCGCTCGGCGCGACGGTGATCGGCACCGTCGGTTCCGACGAAAAGGCGGAGCTCGCGAAAGCGCGCGGCTGCGATCATCCGATCGTCTATACGCGGGAGAATTTCACCGAGCGCGTGAAGGAGATCACGGGCGGTGCGGGCGTGCCGGTCGTCTACGATTCGATCGGCAAGGATACCTACCAGGGCTCCCTGGACTGCCTGGCGCCGCTCGGCTACTTCGTCAGCTTCGGTAGCGCCTCGGGACCGCTGCCGCCGATCGACGCGTCCGAGTTCGCGAACCGCGGATCGCTGTTTTTCACGCGGCCGACGCTCTTCACCTACACGTCGAAGCGCGAATGGCTCGACGCGATGGCGGCCGAGCTTTTCGACGTCATCGCCTCGGGCAAGGTGGAGACGAGTATCAACCAGCGCTACGCGTTGAAAGACGTGGCCGACGCCCATCGCGATCTCGAATCCCGCAAGACCACGGGCTCGACGATTCTCGTGCCCTGATCGATCGGTGCCCGATGACCGAGCCGACCGTGACCGTCGTCCTGATCGAAGACGAAAAGCAAATTCGCCGGTTCGTCCGCACGTCGCTCGAAGGCGCGGGAATGGTCGTGCACGACGCCGAGACGGGCAAGCAGGGGCTCGTCGAGGCGGCGACGCGCAAGCCCGATCTCGTCATCGTCGATCTGGGATTGCCCGATACCGACGGGCTCGATGTCATCCGCCAGCTGCGCGGATGGACCGAATTGCCGGTCATCGTGCTATCGGCGCGCACGCGTGAGGACGAGAAGGTGGCGGCGCTCGATGCGGGCGCCGACGACTATCTGACCAAGCCTTTCGGCGTGTCGGAGCTGCTTGCGCGCATTCGCGCGCATCTGAGGCGGCGCAATCACGGCGGTGCGGGCGAATCGCCGCTCATGCGCTTCGGCGAGGTCGAGGTCGATCTCGCCGGGCGACGCGTCGCGCGCGGCGGCGTACCCGTTCATCTCACGCCGATCGAATACCGGCTGCTCGCCACGCTCGTGCGCCACGCGGGACGCGTGCTCACGCACCGGCAACTGCTCGTCGAGGTTTGGGGGCCGTCGCACGTGGAAAGCAGCCACTACCTGCGCATCTACATGGCGCATCTCCGGCAAAAGCTCGAGCGCGATCCGGCGCAGCCGGAGCATATCCTCACGGAGACGGGCGTCGGCTACCGACTCGTCGGCGCTGTTTGACTCAGCCCAATTCGGCCGATAGGGCCGTGCGTACCAGGCCCCGCGCGATCGGCCGATTGCGAGCGAGGCTTTCGAATCGAGCCGGGCGCGCTGCCGCGGAGCGACGCCCGCGGCTCGCCGGCGGCGCCCGAGCGGCGTTTGCGGCAGCGCGTCTATAATCAAGAGAAAGCCGCGCGGCGCGAACCAGGGGGTGTCGCGGCATGCGCGGCAAGGGCTGACACGGAGGGGCGATGCTCGACGCACTTTCGCTTGGCGCCGGCCTCTCGTGGGCGAGCGGTCTGCGGCTTTATCTGACGGTGCTGCTCGTCGGCGTCTTCGCGCGCCTCGACATCATCCACTTGCCGGGTTCGCTCTCGGCGCTCGCCTCGCCCTGGGTCATCGGCGCCGCGGCCATCCTCGCCGTCGTCGAGTTCTTTGCCGACCGCATTCCCGCATTCGATTCGCTCTGGGATGCGATTCACACGTTCATCCGCATACCGGCCGGCGCGTTGCTCGCGGCCGGGGCGCTCGGCCATGCCGACCCGACGCTGATGACGATCGCCGCGCTGGCGGGCGGCACGCTCGCGGGCTCGGCGCATCTGACCAAGGCCGGCACGCGCGCGCTCATCAATCTGTCTCCCGAGCCGTTGTCGAACTGGATCGCGTCGTCGACCGAAGATCTGCTCGTCTGCATCGGGCTTGCGCTCGCGGTCTTCGCGCCGCTCGTCTTCCTAGCGCTGATGATCGCGTTCGTCGTCTTCGCGGGCTGGGCGCTCCCGCGGCTCTGGCGCGGCGTGCAAGGCGGCTTTCGCGCCATGGCGGCGCATATGGGTGCCCGATTCGGCGGCTCGCGCTTGACTTCGTTCGGGAGCAAGCGCGATTGAGGGGACGGACTGCAAGCGTGCCGGGCCGCCGCCCGGCGGTTTCGGATCTCATGCGGCAGGCGGCGCGCATGACCGCGCGCGACTGGCGCGCCGGCGAGCTTTCGATGCTCGCGATCGCGCTGGTCCTCGCCGTGGCGGCGCTCTCGAGCGTCGCCTTTCTCGCCGATCGCCTGCAGCAGGGCCTCGAGCGCGACGCGCGCCGCATGATCGCGGCCGATTTCGTCGTGCGCGCCGATCATCCCATCGATCGGCCGTTCGTCGATGAAGCGCACTCGCTCGGGCTCAAGACCGCGACCACGACGATCTTTCCGAGCATGGTCGGCCTCGCGCCGGCCAATGGCGCATATGCATCGACTCGCGTTGACGCACACGGCAACGAGTCCGACCCGCCGCCGCCCGCGGTGAGGCTCGCGGCCGTCAAAGCGGTTTCGCCGGGGTACCCGCTGCGCGGCGCACTGCGGATCACTGCGGCGCCCGACGCGCCCGATCGTCCCGCGAACGGCATTCCGGCGCCCGGTACCGTCTGGGTCGATGCGCAACTGCTCGGTGCGCTTCATGCGCACGTCGGCGATCGCGTCGTGCTGGGCCAGCGCACCTTTACGATCGCCGCTGTCATCACGCGCGAGCTCGATCGCGGGTTCTCGTTCGTCAACTTCTCGCCCCGTGTGATGCTCAATGTTGCCGACGTCGCATCGACGGGGCTGCTCGGCTATGGCAGCCGCGTCACGTATCGGCTGCTCGTGGCCGGCCCGGATGCCACGGTCGCTCGTTTCGCGCGCTTCGCGCATGAGCGCGTCGACGGCGGCCGCCTGCGCGGCGTCGCCCTCGAATCGCTCGAGGACGGTCAGCCGCAGGTGCGCGAGACGCTCGATCGCGCGGGCCATTTCCTGCGGCTCGTGTCGTTGCTGACAGCGCTGCTGGCCGCCGTCGCCATCGCGATGGCCGCTCATCGCTATACGCGGCGCCATCTCGACAGTTGCGCCGTCATGCGCTGCCTCGGGCTCGCGCAAGGCGCGTTGCGCACGCTCGTTGCGCTCGAGTTTTTCATCGTTGGCCTGGCCGCCGGAGTGGCTGGTGTAGCGCTCGGCTATGCAGGGCATTTCGCGCTGCTCGCGTGGCTTGGCGAGCTGATCGGCGTCGAGCTCCCCCAACCGAGCGTCGTGCCGGCGCTCGAGGGGATCGCGGCGGGGCTCGTGTTGCTGTTCGGCTTCGCGCTGCCGCCGCTCTTGCCGTTGACGCGCGTGCCGCCCGTGCGCGTGCTGCGGCGCGAATGGGGCGGCGAGGCGCGCATCGCCTGGTACGCCTATGCGATCGGGATCGCGCTCTTCGGCGCGCTGCTGGTGCTCGCGGCGGGCGAGGTGAAGCTCGGCGGCATCGTCGCGGGCGGCTTCGCGGCGGGGCTCGTCATATTTGGCGGGGTCGCGCGCGCGGCGCTTTGGACCACGTCGAAGATCGCACGCAGCGAGCGCAGCGTTCAGCGCATCGCGGCCGGCGTCGGCTGGCGTTACGCCCTTGCTTCGCTCGAGCGGCGCGGCGCCGCGAGCGCGCTGCAGATCACGGCGCTCGCGATCGGGCTCATGTGCCTGCTCATGATTGCGATCACGCGCAATGACCTCATCGCCGGTTGGCGCAAGTCGACCCCGCCCGACGCGCCCAACGAGTTCCTCATCGACATTCAGCCCGACGAGCGGCAGGCCGTGACGGATTATCTGGCCGCGCACGGCTTTCCGGGCGTCGTGCTCGAGCCGATGGTCCGCGGGCGGCTCCTCGCGATCGACGGCAAGCCTGTCGATCCCGCGTCGTACAAGGATGAACAGGCACGCCGTCTCGTCGATCGCGAGTTCAATCTCTCGTACCGCTCGAGCCTGCCCGACGATAACCGGATCGTCGCGGGCCGATGGTACGGCGACACGATACGGCCCGAGATTTCGATCGAAGAAGGACTCGCCAAGCTCGTCGGGATCAAGCTCGGCGACGTGCTGCGCTTCGACGTGACGGGCCTGACGATCGACGCGCCGGTCACGAGCGTGCGCAAGCTCGACTGGGGCACGTTCAAGGTCAACTTCTTCGTGCTCATGCCGCCTTCGTCGCTGAAGGGCTTTCCGGCCACCTACATCACGAGCTTTCGCCTGCCGCCCGAGCGGCGTGCCGTCCTCGATAGTCTGATCGCGGCCCATCCGAACGTAACGGCGATCGACGTCGGGCCGATTCTCGCGCAGATCCAGCACGTGCTCGAGCAGGTGATCGGCGCCGTGCAGTTCCTGTTTGCGTTCACGCTCGGAGCCGGCGTGCTCGTGCTTTATGCGGCGCTGGCCGGCACACGCGACGAACGCATGAAAGAATCGGCGCTCTTGCGGGCGCTCGGGGCGTCGCACCGGCAGGTGCGCGCGGTGCAGGCGGCCGAGTTCGCCGTCGTGGGCGCGCTGGCGGGGCTCATGGCGGCCATCGGCGCACAGGTGCTCGGTTCCGTCCTCGCGACGCATGTGTTTCTGTTCTATCTCGACTTCGATCCATGGCTGCTGCCGGCCGGCATCGCCGCGGGTATTGCGTGTGCCGGCGTCGGCGGGTGGCTCAGCTTGCGGCGTGTGCTCGAGCGGCCCGCCGGACAGTCGTTGCGCGATGCTTGATCTTTCACTTTTTCGCTTATGACCGATTCCACCGACGACGATAAGCCGTCGCAACCGAGCGCATTCGAGCTCATCGGCGGCGAGGCGCGCGTGCGCGAGCTCGTCGACCGTTTTTATGACCTGATGGACCTCGAGCCGGAGTTCGCCGGCATTCGAGCGCTTCATCCCACGACGCTCGAGGGCTCGCGCGACAAATTGTTCTGGTTCCTTTGCGGCTGGCTCGGCGGCCCTAGTCACTACACCGATCGTTTCGGCCATCCGATGCTGCGTGCGCGCCACCTGCCGTTCGCGATCGCCTCGTCCGAGCGCGATCAGTGGCTGCGCTGCATGGCTTGGGCGATGGAGGACGCGGGCCTGCCGGAATGGCTGCGCGAGCGTCTGCTGCGTGCGTTTTTCGATACGGCGGACTGGATGCGCAACCGGCCCGGCTGAACGCCCGGTACAGTCGCGACGGGGCGGCTCGCGAAGCGTGCTGTCGACGCGTCGCGACGAACGCGATAATCGACAACGAGATCGACAAGGAATCGGCCCTATGACGACACAAGCCCTTTTTCGAGAAGACGCCTATTTGACGCGATGCGAGGCGACGATCGCCGCGATCGGCGACGACGGGATCCTGCTCGACCGAACCGTTTTCTATCCGCTCGGCGGCGGCCAGGCGGGCGACGCGGGCGCGCTCGTCCTTTCCGACGGCACGCGCATCGACATTGCGGACACGCGCAAGGCGAAGTTCGAGGGTGCGACGCCCGACGACGCGCTGCACGTGCCTGCGCCGGGCCAGGAGGCGGTACTGGCGAGGCTCGCCGCGGGCGAATCCGTGCTGGCCGAGATCGATTGGGCTCGCCGCTACCGGCACATGCGCCTGCATACGGCGAGCCACCTCATGTGCGCGTTGCTGCCGTATCCCGTCGATGGCTGCAGCATCACGGTCGACTATGCGCGCCTCGACTTCGCGACCGTCGAGCCGATCGAGCGCGAATTCGTCGAGACGCGGCTTGCGTCGCTCGTCGATGGCGGGCATCGCGTCGGCACGGAATGGATCACCGACGACGAGATGGCGGCAAGACCCGAGCTCGTGCGCACGATGAGCGTGAAGCCGCCGATGGGGCTCGGGCGCGTGCGGCTGTTGCGCATCGAGGGTGTCGATCTGCAGCCATGCGGCGGCACGCATGTGCGCAATACGGCGGAGATCGGCGCCTTGCGCGTGGCCAAGCTCGAGAAAAAAAGCGCGCGCACGCGGCGCCTCGTGCTGGAGCTCGCGTCGTGACCGCGGGGGCCGGCGACTACGCCGCGCTCGCGCCGGCCGCGCGTGACGTGCTGGACTTCTGGTTCGGCGAGCCGGGCTCGGCGCGCTTCGGCAAAGAGTGGGATCGGTGGTTCGACGGCGACGAAGGGTTCGATGCGACGCTGGGCGTGCGCTTCGGCAAAACGCTGGAAGCCGCGCGGCGCGGGGACTTCGACGATTGGGAACGCTCACCGTTAGGTACGCTGGCGCTCATCGTCGTGCTAGACCAGTTCTCGCGGAACATTCATCGGGGCAGCGCCGAGGCTTTCGCCGGCGACGCGCGGGCACTCGCGGCGGCGCGCCGCATGGTCGAGTCAGGCGCCGACCGCCGCCTTCCCTCGGCGCAGCATCGCGCGTTCGTCTACATGCCGTTCGAGCATGATGAGTCCCGCGAGAGCCAGGAGCTTGCCGTACGCCTTTTCGAGGCGCTCGAGCGTGTAGCGGGATTGACCGGGTACCTCCGCTATGCGCGGCGTCACGCGGAAATCATCGAGCGCTTCGGGCGCTTTCCGCACCGCAATGCCATGCTTGGCCGGCGCTCGACCGATGCCGAGCGTGACTTCCTGTCGGAGCCGGGCTCCTCGTTCCGTTAAGCGGATCAGTTGCCCTAGCGAACATCGAAGCCGGGCGGACTCAGCGCCCGCCCGCAACGTCGAGCAGAGCGCCATTCACATACGACGCCGCATCGGAGAGCAGCCAGACGATCGCCGCCGCCACTTCGTCGGCGCGGCCGGGCCGTCCGGCCGGCGTTTGCGCGCCGAGTTGCGCGGCGCGATCGGGCTTGCCGCCGCTCGCGTGAATTTCGGTATCGATGAGGCCGGGGCGCACGGCATTGACGCGTATGCCGCGCGGGCCGAGCTCCTTCGCGAGTCCGATCGTCATCGTGTCGACGGCGCCCTTCGAGCCCGCATAATCGACGTACTCGTTCGGCGACCCGAGCCGCGACGCCGCGGACGAAACGTTCACGATCGCGCCGCCCGCTCCGCCGCGGTCCGTCGACATGCGCCGCGCCGCTTCGCGGGCGCAAAGATAAGCGCCCAAGACATTGACGTCGAACATTCGCTTAAGACGCGCGAGATCCATGTCCGCGAGCGGCATCGAGGGCGCGACGATGCCCGCGTTGTTGACGAGCGCATCGAGCCGGCCGAACGCTTGCGCGACGGCATCGAACATCGCGCTGACGGCCGTTTCGTCGGCAACGTCGGCCTGCACGACGAGGGCCTTGCCGCCCGCCTGCTCGACTTCGCGTGCCGTTTGCTCAGCCGCTTGCCGATCTCGCGCATAGTTGACGCCGACAGCCCAGCCCTCCGCGCCCAGCGACCGCGCGGTGGCGCGCCCGATGCCGCGGCTCGCGCCAGTGATGAGTACGACAGGCATCTCCGTGTTCATGTCAGTGCGCGTCCCCCAAGGGGACATCCTCCGGGCGCCGGCTCCGCCCCAAGCGCACTGACCGCCCCCGCGGGGGGCAGCGAACGAAGTGAGCGTGGGGGGCGTTCATGTCAGTGCGCGCCGGGCCGCCCCAAGCGCACTGACCGCCCCCGCGGGGGGCAGCGAACGAAGTGAGCGTGGGGGGCGTTCATTAGGCGGCTCGCTTAAACAGCCTCGCGCTCGGTGGCCCATTTATCGGGACCGGGCGGGCGATAGCGGCGCAGCTTGTCGACGAGCGCCGCGGGTTGCGAATCGATTTGCAGGATGTCGACGTATCGCTGTTGCATGAAGCCTTCGCGGACCGTATGCCGCAGCAGGCCGACGAGCGGCGCGTAGTAGCCGTCGACATCGAAGAGGCCGATCGGTTTCGCGTGATACCCGAGCTGAGCCCACGTATAGACCTCGAATAGCTCCTCGAACGTGCCGGCACCGCCCGGCAGCGCAACGAACGCGTCGGCGAGGTCGGCCATCATTTTCTTGCGCTGGTGCATGTCCGGCACGACGTGCAATTCGGTGAGCCCGCGATGTCCCACTTCCTTATCGATGAGGAGCTTCGGAATGACGCCGATCGCACGCCCCCCCGCCGCGAGCACCTCGTCGGCGACGACGCCCATCAATCCGACGCGCCCGCCGCCGTAGACGAGCGTGCAGCCCGCCTCGACGAGCGCACGGCCGAAGCCGCGCGCCGCTTCGGCATAGGCGGGTTTGGCGCCGAGCGAAGAGCCACAGTAGACGCAGATCGACTTCATGGTTGCGCGCCCTTGACGGCCGTCTTCACGGCGGAGTCGCGTGGCGGCAGATAGTCGTGGAATTCCCGCAAGGGGCGCCGGCCGGAGACGAGATCGTCGAAAAGCTGCCGCGAGCGGCCGCGCAGATACGGCGCCATGACCGAGATGACGTGGACGCTCACCTGATGCAGCTCGGCGCGGATCGCCTCCTGCTCGTTGTACTTGCGCGGATGCATGACGAACTGGTACGAGAGCCAGTAGGTGGCGATGACGCCCATGTTCGTCGAGATGACCTGGATCTCGTCGGGTGTCGCGACCATCTCGTCGTCGGCGACGAGCAATTCGCACATTTCGCGCGCAAAGCGCACCTTGTGACTGATGATCTGCTTGAAATGCGTCTCGAGCGTGCGGTTGCGCGCGAGCAGGTCGTTGAGGTCGCGATAGAGAAAGCGGTACTGCCACATGAAATCGGCCATGTACTGCAGATATGACCAGGTTTCGTCGATGGTCGGACGATGGTCTTCCGGGAACCGCAGCCGCTTTTCGATCGCCTGCTCGAATTGAGCAAATATGCTGTTGATGATGTCGTCTTTATTACGGAAATGGTAATAAAGATTGCCGGGGCTGATCTCCATTTCCTCGGCGATGGTCGTGGTCGTGACGTTCGGCTCGCCGATTTCGTTGAAGAGCTTCAACGACAGTTCGAGGATCCGTTCACGGGTGCGGCGGGGAGTTTTGGCTTCCATGTCGTCCGGCCCTGAAGTGTATTCACGCTGGGCCAAATACGACGGAACGCGCGGCACTTTCGAGACGCTGCGTCGTGTCAGCCCGGCGTGGTTGGTCTGTCTCGGAGTTCTGGGCCGATTATAAACCGGTCGTTCTCTTCTTCGACCGGCCTAGGGTTTTCATGGAGAAGCGACAAGCCGCCCGATCCATGCAAGCAGGAGCGGGCCGGCGATGAGGACCCACGTGAGCAGGCATGCGCCGAGCGCGACCGTCACGGCTGCGCTGCCGAGATCCTTCGCGCGCCGGGAAAGCTCGTGGCGCTCGAGCGAAATGCGGTCGATGGCCGCTTCGACGCTCGAGTTGAGCAGCTCGACGATCAGCACGAGCAGCACGGAGCCGATCAGGAGGACGTGGGAGACGGCATCGACCGGAACGAGCGCGCCGCCCGGCACGAGGATCGCGGCGAGCGTGAGCTCCTGGCGAAACGCGCTCTCCTCGCGGATGGCCACGCGGAATCCATTGACCGAGTTCTTGAGCGCATGCCAGGCGCGCGTGAACCCGCGATTGCCCTTGTAGGGGTTGAAGGGCGGCGGGGCCAGCGGATCGTCGGGCGAGAGCGGCTCCGGCCGCTCCACGTGATCATCGCGCGCGTGCGGCTCGTCGGGCGCGAGATCGACGTGGCGCTCGCGCGCGGCGGGCGGTTCAAGGGGCGGGGGCGACTCGACCCGTTCGTCACGGGCGAGCGATTCATCGCGCCTCATGCCGCGGCGTTCTCGTTCTCTTCGCGCCACGGGGCGCGCGAAAGGGGTTTCAAATGCGCGGCGAACTGCTCGGACGCGGCGCCCCAGGAGAACCGCTCGGCCCAGGCACGCGCATGCGCGCGCTCGATTTTCAGCGCGTCGAGGCAAGCTTCGCGCAAGTCTTCGTTCATCGCGCCGGCTCCACCGTCGCCGAGCACGTCGATGGGGCCCGTCACCGGGTAGGCCGCGACGGGCGTGCCGCAGGCGAGCGCCTCGAGCAGCACGAGCCCGAAGGTGTCGGTGCGGCTCGGAAAGACGAAGACGTCGGCGGCTGCATAGACTTTCGCGAGCTCGGCCTGCGTCAGCACGCCGAGGTAGTTGGCCTCGGGGTAGCGGGACTTCAGCTCGGCGAGGGCCGGGCCTTCGCCGGCCACCCATTTGGACCCGGGCAGATCGAGCTTGAGGAAAGCCTCGACGTTCTTCTCGATCGCGACACGGCCGACATAAAGGAAGATCGGCCGCGCCGTGTTGAGCACTTTCGATTCCATCGGATGGAAGATGTCGAGATCGACTCCGCGCGACCAAAGCACGACATTCGTAAAGCCGTACTGCTCGAGATCGGCTTTCACGACGGGCGTCGGCGCCATGACGGCGAGCGAGGGCCGGTGGAACCAGCGCAGGAACCGATAGGAGACGGCGGCGGGCAGCGCGAAGCGGGCCTCGATGTACTCGGGAAAGCGCGTGTGATAGGCCGTCGTGAACGGCAACCCGTGCCGGATCGCGTAGCGGCGCGCGGCGAGCCCGAGCGGCCCCTCCGTCGCGATATGGAGCGCGTCGGGGCCGAACTCGTCGATCCGCCGGTTCAGCCGCATGCGCGGAAAGAGCGACAGGCGGATCTCGGGGTAGGTCGGACACGGCACGGTGCGAAACTCGAGCGGGGTGAGCAGCTCGACGCGATGCCCGAGCGCCGTGAGTTCGCGCGTGGTGTTCTTGAGCGTCCGGACGACGCCGTTGACTTGAGGTTCCCACGCGTCGGTGACGATCATGATCTTCATGCGAAGCCCTATGCGGTGAAGGGGGAGCGTGAGGAGCGGGGCGGCGGACGTCGCGACCGTGAGCGCCCTGTCATTTTAGGCGGTTGCCTTCGCCTTGCGCGAGCTGACTTCCGGCGAGCGCATCACGGTCCAATAGACCACCTGCAGCTCGCCCTCGAGCGTTTCGACGAGCGCGGACAGGCTTTCGACCCAATCGCCGTCGTTGCAATAGGTGAGCCCGTCGACCTCGCGGATCTCGGCCTTGTGGATGTGGCCGCAGACGACGCCGTCGCAGCCGCGGCGGCGCGCCTCGTCGATCATGACCTGCTCGAACGACGAGATGAAGTTCACCGCGTTCTTGACCTGGTGTTTCAGATATTGCGAGAGCGACCAGTACTGGAACCCGAAGCGGCTGCGAATGCGGTTGAACCAGCGGTTGAGCACGAGGATCGCCGTGTAGGCGGTGTCGCCGAGATAGGCGAGCCACTTCGCATGCTGAATCACGCCGTCGAAGAGATCGCCGTGGACGATCCAGAGGCGCTTGCCGGCCAACGTCGTATGGAACGCTTCGCCGCGCACGTGAATGTCGCCGAACGCAAGATCGCAGAACTGCCGCGCCGCTTCGTCGTGATTGCCGGGAATGTAGACGACCTGCGTGCCCTTGCGCGCCTTGCGCAGGATTTTCTGCACGACGTCGTTGTGCGCCTGCGGCCAGTACCAGCCCTTCTTGAGCTGCCAGCCGTCGATGATGTCGCCGACGAGGTAGAGATACTCGGACTCGTTGTGGCGCAGGAAATCGAGCAGGTAATTGGCCTGACAGCCGCTCGAGCCGAGGTGGATGTCGGAGAGCCAGATCGTGCGGTAACGGTGTGGATCGGGCACGCTGTCGTCGTGGTGGCTGCTGCTCGAAGCCGGCTGCCGACCCCCTGCATCCTCGATCGTCGACGCGCCGCCGGGCGTGGCGGGGTGGAACGGAACGGCGTCGACCGAAGCGCCGATCTGCCGTAGGAGGGAAGTCGCGGACGTCGCACGGTCCATGGCTTCTCGCGTCGAGTTGTACATGTGTGCATTGCGCCACGCGCCTGTGACTGCCACATGACAGTCACGAGAAGTTCTTATTACGCGGCGGGGATTCGACGCGCGGCCCGCGAGCGGGTCGCGACGCGCGCGTCAGGATGGCGACGTGCCGGCGGCGGCCTGCCGACGCGCTTCGGCCATGACGATGCGCGTGCCGGCGAGGCGATCGTGGGGAAACTGTCGTGCGCCGTCGAGCCGCGCCGAGGCGGCCCAGAGCACGAACCAGACGGCCGCCGCGCCGAGCGTGTAGGGCAGCGAAAGACCGAGGAGCGGGTGCAGCGCGAGCGGCGGCAAAAACCAGAGCCAGGCCAGCAGATAGCGAACGACGGCGCGGGCGGGCCGCACGGGGGAGCCATGGCGGCCGACGAGGCGCAGCCGCCAGGTTTTCATCGGCAGCGTCTGACCGCCGTGCGTCCAGCACCAGACGAAGTAAGCGCCGACGACGAGCGCGATCCACGCCGCGAGCAGGTCGCGATGGACGAGCCCGTTGCGCTGCTGCGTGAGCGTGCCGAACAGATAGCCGGCGAAAAAGACGATGCCGAAGAGAATCACCGCCTCGTAGACGAGCGCGGCGAGACGCCGGCGCACACTCGGGGGCGGCAACGGCGGCGCACGCTTTGCCACGCCGGCATTGCCGAGCTCGCTCGTGTCCGATTCGTCCGATGCCGACATCGCGCGAGCCCTCAGGCGCCTTTGAAAATGCCCGATTGGTCCTCGGACGGCGAGAGCGGCGCATTGTTGGCCGGCGCCGAGCTGGCCGGGGCCGTCGGGACCGACGGCGGCGGTGCGGCGATGGGCGCCGACGCGCTCGTCGCGGACGCGACGCTACTGCCCGGGCCCGGCCGCGGCTCCACGAGTCGATTGAGCCCGCGGATCTCGCTTTTCGCGCCCGACGGGGGCGCGCTGACGACGGTCGGCCGCCGCTTGCGCTCGCTTGCCGCCAAGCGGGCCTTTTGCTCGGGCGAGAGTTGCTGATAGGCCGTCCATGCCTTTTGGCGTGCCTGCGGCGGCAGCGCTTTCGAGAGCTGGTAGTTTTCGCGCGCGACGCGCCGCTGCTCGGGCGTCATGCGCACCCACTCCGCCATCTGTTCGTGCAGCCTTTTTTGCCGTTCGGGCGACATCTTCGCGAAACCGGACGCGATCTTGATCCATTTTCGCTTGCGTTCGTCGCTGAACTTGTCCCATACCGCCGCGAACGGCGCGAGCGCCGCGTGTTGCGCGGGCGTCAGATGGGCCCATGAAAGCGGATTGTGGTCGGTGACGAGCGGCGGAAACTCGAGCGCGAGTGGAGCGCCGGGCGACGACGCCGACGCGACGGCGGGCGCGCTGGCGCCCGCGGCCGCATGCGCGGCGGCCGGCGGCGGGGCGAAAAACCGGTGGTAGGTGGCGGCGAACGCGACCGCCGAGGCGATCGCGCACGCGAACACGACGGCCAGGCCGCGCTTGTAGCTCACGCAGGACTCCTCCGCATGCGTTCAGCGCGCACGCGAGAGATACGCGTTGAACCCGTGATCGAGATACGCGTTGAGCGGAAGCTCGTCGTTGAGCATGGCTGCGTCGATGTCGGCAAGCTCTGCCGAGCGTTGCAGGTTTTCCCAGTAGGCGATCGCGGCGACGCCGACGACGAGCGCAATGACGGGCCACGCGCGCAGCATGCGGACGAACGGCGACACGCGCCGTTCGCGCGGCGCGGACCGCGGACTCATGCTCTGCGCCGCCCCCGCATGCGCGAGCACCGGCACGAATGCGGGCGCGGCGAGCGCTTCGGGTTTCTTGCGCGCGAGCGCGACACGCCGCGCGGCCGCGAGTTTATCGACCGTCGAGGCGGGCAAGCTGGCCGCGTTTTCGTCGAGCGCGCGACAGATGTTGTGCGCGAACTCGCGTTCTTTGATTTCGGGAGCGGGGCTCATAGCGTGATTCCTTTGGCCTTGAGCGCAACCGCCAGCGTATGCGTGGCTCTCGAGCAGTGCGTCTTGACACTGCCTTCGGAGCAGCCCATCGCGGCGGCAGTCTCGGCGACATCCATATCTTCCCAGTAACGCATGAGAAACGCCTCCCGTTGACGCGCCGGTAATTTTTGGATCTCTTCGTCGATGAGCGCAAGCACCTGATGGCGCTCGAGCGTTTGCTCGGAGCTTTCCGATCCGCCCGAGCTTTCCTGTCCTTCGATCGTTTCGAGCAGGTCGAATTCCTCGTCTTCGCCGCTGCCGAACGACGAGAAGAGGCTCACCCAGGTGTTGCGCACCTTCTGCCGACGAAAAAAGTCGTGCGTCGCATTCTGGAGAATACGCTGAAAGAGGAGCGGAAGCTCGGCGAGCGGCCGGTCGCCATACCGTTCGGCGAGCCGGATCATCGCGTCCTGCACGATGTCGAGGGCGGCATCGTCGTCGCGCACGGCGTAGACGGTCTGCTTGAACGCACGCCTTTCGACGCTCGTCAGGAAATCGGCGAGTTCCTTGTCTGATGCCATCCGAGGGAGGCCGCGCCTCATTTTTGGGCGCGCGCCGTAATCGATTGAAAAATATCCGTAAAACTGGCGGATGCTAGCAAATTTTTCGAGATGACGGGGTGCGAACAGGGGGGCGCGGCGGCTTCGGGCAGCGTTTTTTCGAATCCTTGTGGTGCAAACGCCACCGGCGGGCCTGCGCGGTATCGGCTATCGGCGCCGCACGCTCTTCCGGCACCGCAGCAAATTTTGCTTGACCGGCAGGGCCGTACCCGTTAACGTTTCCGGTTCGCAACATAAGTGATTGTCTTCTTTGAGGCGTGCCCAAGAGGCCCGCCTGTCAAACTGGACGCGCCGCTTGAACCCGAGCCACAAGCCCGGCAGAGAGCACCCGATCAATTTTTTGCCGAAAATTCGAAAGGTGAATGATGAATATGCCCAGCGCGGAATTCTCCACGTCGGATACCACCCCCCCTCATGAAGCTCCCTCGATCGGCGCGACCGTGCTCATGCGCGCGCTGGCCGACGAAGGCGTCGAGGTGCTCTGGGGCTATCCCGGCGGCGCAGTGCTCTACATCTACGACGAACTCTACAAGCAGGATAAAGTGCAGCACGTGCTCGTGCGCCACGAGCAGGCGGCGGTGCACGCGGCGGACGGCTACGCGCGCTCGACGGGCAAGGTGGGCGTGTGCCTCGTGACGTCGGGCCCCGGCGTGACGAACGCGGTGACGGGTATCGCCACGGCCTACATGGATTCGATTCCGCTCGTCATCATCAGCGGTCAGGTGCCGACGGCCGCGATCGGCCAGGATGCGTTCCAGGAGTGCGATACGGTCGGCATCACGCGCCCGTGCGTCAAGCACAACTTTCTCGTGAAGGACGTGCGCGACCTCGCGGCGACGGTCAAGAAGGCCTTTTACATCGCGCGCACGGGCCGCCCGGGGCCGGTGCTCATCGACATCCCGAAGGACGTGTCGAAAACGCCGTGCGAGTACGAGCCCGTGAAGAGCGTGTCGCTGCGCTCGTACAACCCGGTGACGAAAGGGCACTCGGGCCAGATCCGCAAGGCCGTCTCGCTGCTGCTCGGCGCGAAGCGCCCCTACATCTACACGGGCGGCGGCATCGTTCTCGCCGACGCCGCGCGTGAGCTCAATCAGTTCGCCGACCTGCTCGGCTATCCCGTCACGAACACGCTGATGGGGCTGGGCGGCTACCGCGCGAGCGACAAGAAGTTCCTCGGCATGCTCGGCATGCACGGCACGTATGAAGCCAACATGGCGATGCAGCACTGCGACGTGCTGATCGCGATCGGCGCCCGCTTCGACGACCGCGTGATCGGCGATCCGCAGCATTTCTCGTCGCGTCCGCGCAAGATCATCCATATCGATATCGATCCGTCGTCGATCAGCAAGCGAGTGAAGGTCGACATTCCGATCGTCGGCGACGTGAAAGAGGTGCTCAAGGAGCTCATCGAGCAGCTGCAGCACGCCGAGCACGGACCCGACGCCGCGGCGCTCGCCGAATGGTGGAAAGAGATCGGGAGCTGGCGCGCGAAGGACTGCCTCAAGTACGACCGGACGAGCCCGATCATCAAGCCGCAGTACGTCGTCGAGAAGCTCTGGGAGCTCACGGACGGCAGCGCCTACGTATGCTCCGACGTCGGTCAGCACCAGATGTGGGCGGCGCAGTTCTACCGCTTCGACAAGCCGCGCCGCTGGATCAACTCGGGCGGGCTCGGCACGATGGGCTTCGGGCTACCCGCGGCGATGGGCGTGAAGATGGCGCATCCCGAGTCCGACGTGGCCTGCATCACGGGCGAAGGCTCGATCCAGATGTGCATCCAGGAGCTGTCGACCTGCAAGCAGTACGACACGCCGATCAAGATCATCTCGCTCAACAACCGCTATCTCGGCATGGTTCGCCAGTGGCAGCAGATCGAGTACAGCAAGCGCTATTCGCATTCGTATATGGATGCGCTGCCGGATTTCGTGAAGCTGGCCGAGGCGTACGGCCATATCGGCATCCGCGTCGAAAAGACGGCGGATGTCGAGCCCGCGTTGAAGGAGGCGCTGCGGCTCAAGGATCGCACCGTGTTTCTCGATTTTCAGACCGATCCGACCGAAAACGTCTGGCCGATGGTTCAAGCCGGCAAGGGCATCACCGAGATGCTGCTCGGTGCGGAAGATCTCTGACGGGAAACACAACATGAGACATATCATCTCCGTCCTGCTGGAAAACGAACCCGGTGCGCTTTCGCGCGTGGTCGGCCTTTTTTCGGCTCGCGGCTACAACATCGAAACCTTGACGGTGGCGCCGACCGAAGACCAATCGCTTTCGCGCCTGACCATCGTCTCCATTGGCTCGGACGACGTGATCGAACAGATCACGAAGCACTTGAACCGCCTGATCGAGGTGGTCAAAGTGGTCGACTTGACCGAAGGCGCCCACATCGAGCGCGAGCTGATGCTGATCAAGGTAAGAGCGGTCGGCAAGGAACGCGAAGAGATGAAGCGGATGGCGGACATCTTCCGCGGCCGCATCATCGACGTAACCGAGAAGACCTACACGATCGAGCTGACGGGGGCGAGCGACAAGCTCGACGCCTTCATCGAAGGGCTCGACAGTACGGTGATTCTCGAGACGGTCCGCACGGGCAGCTCGGGCATTGGCCGTGGCGAGCGCATCCTGAAGGTCTGAGGCGGCGTCAATGCTTTTTGGCGCCTCGCTCGTCGGGTACGGGTGTGGCGCGTTATCCGAATTTCACTGAATCGATCAAGCGAAGGAATCAACATGAAAGTTTTCTACGATAAAGACGCGGACCTCTCCCTCATCAAGGGCAAGGATGTCACGATCATCGGCTACGGCTCGCAAGGCCATGCCCACGCGCTGAACCTCAAGGAGAGCGGCGTGCGCGTGACGGTCGGTCTGCGCCGTGGCGGGGCATCGTGGAAGAAGGCCGAGCAGGCCGGGCTCGCGGTCAAGGAAGTCGCGGAAGCCGTGAAGGGCGCCGACGTCGTCATGATGCTGCTGCCCGACGAGCAGATCGCCGAGGTCTACAAGAGCGAAGTGCACTCGAACATCAAGGAAGGCGCGGCGCTCGCGTTCGCGCACGGCTTCAACGTCCACTACGGCCAGGTCATTCCTCGCGCCGATCTCGACGTGATCATGATCGCGCCCAAGGCGCCGGGTCACACCGTGCGCAACACGTACCAGAACGGCGGCGGCGTGCCGCACCTGATCGCCGTTGCGCAGGACAAGTCGGGCGCGGCGCGCGACATCGCGCTCTCGTACGCGGCGGCGAACGGCGGCGGCCGTGCCGGCGTGATCGAGACGAACTTCCGCGAAGAGACCGAAACGGACCTCTTCGGCGAGCAGGCGGTCCTTTGCGGCGGCACGGTCGAGCTCATCAAGGCGGGTTTCGAGACGCTCGTCGAAGCCGGCTATGCTCCCGAGATGGCGTATTTCGAATGCCTGCACGAGCTCAAGCTCATCGTCGACCTCATCTACGAAGGCGGCATCGCGAACATGAACTACTCGATCTCGAACAACGCTGAGTACGGCGAGTACGTGACGGGGCCGCGCATCGTCAATGAAGAGACGAAGAAGGTCATGAAGGAAGTCCTGAAGGACATCCAGACGGGCGAGTACGCGAAGAGCTTCATCATCGAGAACCGCGCCGGCGCGCCGGTGCTGCAATCGCGCCGCCGCATCACGGCCGAGCACCAGATCGAAACGGTCGGCGCGAAGCTGCGCGCGATGATGCCGTGGATCGCGAAGAACAAGCTCGTCGACCAGTCGAAGAACTAAGCGTAAGCGCGCCCGATTCATCGGCATGTTCGAGAAAGCCGTCCCGCGCGTCGAGCGCCGGACGGCTTTTGCTATCCTACGGTTTTACAAAAAGACCCATACTGTTTTATGAATTACCCTCATCCGATCATCGCGCGCGAAGGGTGGCCCTTCATTGCGATTGCCGCCGTCGCCGCGCTGTTGATCCATGCGGTCGCGGGGTTCGGCGTGGCCTGGATTTTCTGGCTGCTGCTCATTTTTGTAGTGCAATTTTTCCGCGATCCGGCGCGTCCGATCCCGACCGAGCCGGGCGCGGTGCTTTGCCCGGCCGATGGCCGTATCGTTGCGGTGGAGACGACGCTCGATCCTTACGTCGGCCGCGAGGCGCTCAAAATCAGCGTGTTCATGAATGTGTTCAACGTTCATTCGCAGCGTTCGCCCGTCGACGGCGCCGTGACCAAAGTCGAGTATTTTCCGGGCGCGTACCTCAATGCGTCGATCGACAAGGCGTCGCTCGAAAACGAGCGCAACGCGATCGTCATTCAGACGGGGAGCGGACATACGGTGACATCGGTGCAGATCGCCGGGCTCATCGCGCGGCGCATTCTCTGCTACGTGAGGGAAGGGGAGCCGCTCGCGCGCGGTCAGCGCTACGGCTTCATTCGCTTCGGTTCGCGCGTCGACGTCTATCTGCCTGTCGGCAGTCGCGCCAAGGTCTCGATCGGCGAGAAGGTGTTCGCCTCGTCGACGATTCTCGCCGAGCTCTGACGCGGCGCGAGGAGGAGTTCGATGGCCGCATTGAAACCGCGCCGCCCGCGCATCGGCAAATCGCCGCTGCCGCGAGCGTTCAGGCGCAACAAGATGTTCGCCGACGCGGCGTCGCCGTCGTCGGTGAGCGCGCCGGCCGAAAACCGGCGTTTCGCGCGTCAGCAATTCCTGCGCAGGCGCGGCATTTACCTGCTGCCGAACGCGTTCACGACGGCTGCGCTCTTTTGCGGCTTCTTCGCCGTCGTGCAGGCGATGAACGTGCGCTTCGAGATCGCGGCCATCGCGATCTTCGTCGCGATGGTGCTCGACGGCATGGACGGCCGCGTCGCCCGCATGACGCATACGCAAAGCGCGTTCGGCGAACAATTCGACAGCCTTTCCGACATGGTCTCGTTCGGCGTCGCGCCGGCGCTCGTCATGTACGAATGGGTGCTGAAGGACCTCGGGCGCTGGGGCTGGCTCGCGGCGTTCGTCTACTGTTCGGGCGCGGCGCTGCGGCTCGCCCGCTTCAACACCAACATCGGTGTCGTCGACAAGCGCTTCTTCCAGGGGCTGCCGAGCCCGGCCGCGGCCGCGCTGATCGCGGGCTTCGTCTGGCTCGCCACCGACAACCGCGTGCCGCTCAAGCTCGTCTGGCTGCCCTGGGTGGCGTTCGCGCTGACCGTCTACGCGGGCGTCACGATGGTATCGAACGCGCCGTTTTACAGCGGCAAGGCGCTCGACGTCAGGCATCGCGTGCCGTTCGCGGCAATATTGCTCGTCGTCGTTGCGTTCGTGCTCGTATCCTCCGATCCGCCGTTGATGCTGTTCGGCCTCTTCGTGCTTTACGGCCTGTCGGGCTATGCGTTCTGGGGGTATCTGGCGCTGCGCCGGCGCGACAACCCGGCCCGCTCGGTGCCGCACGACCGCTGATTCCGGGGGGCGCCGAGCCGGGCGCCCCCAGCCGGTCGATTGCACGTTTTCGCGAATGCCGCTATAGTCGGCGACATGTCGAAATTTGCGTTCCCCCTCCTATCCCTTCTCGCCGGTGCGCCGCTACTACGCGGTCTAGCACTAGCGTCGGCGCGTCTCGCGCGCTGACCGTTCTCGCCCCCGTCTGCCTTCGTTCGTTGTTCGGCGTCGCCAGCGGTGGCGCGAACACCCGAATTCCGTTGTGACTTTCCGACTTCCGATTGCATATCGTCCAGGAGACCCAGATGGCAGACAAGCTGATAATTTTCGACACGACGTTGCGTGACGGCGAGCAGTCGCCGGGTGCTTCGATGACGAAAGAAGAGAAGATCCGCATCGCGCGGCAGCTCGAGCGGATGAAGGTCGACGTCATCGAGGCAGGCTTCGCGGCGAGCTCGAACGGCGATTTCGACGCCATCAACGCCATCGCGTCGCTCGTGAAAGAGAGCACCGTCTGCTCGCTCGCGCGCGCGAACGACAAGGACATTCAGCGGGCCGCCGACGCGCTGAAGCCGGCCGAGCGCTTCCGCATCCATACCTTCATCGCGACGTCGCCGCTGCATATGGAAAAGAAGCTGCGCATGACGCCCGATCAGGTCTACGAGCAGGCCCGGCTCGCCGTGCGCTTCGCGCGCAAGTTCACCGACGACGTCGAGTTCTCGCCGGAGGACGGCAGCCGCTCGGACATGGACTTCCTCTGCCGAGTGCTCGAGGCCGTCATCGACGAAGGCGCGACGACGATCAACATCGCCGACACGGTCGGCTACGGCGTGCCCGAGCTTTACGGCAATCTCGTGAAGACACTGCGCGAGCGGATTCCGAATGCGGGCAAGGCCGTCTTCTCCGTGCATTGCCACAACGATCTCGGGATGGCCGTCGCGAACTCGCTCGCGGGCGTCCAACTCGGCGGTGCGCGCCAGGTCGAGTGCACGATCAACGGCCTCGGCGAGCGCGCGGGCAATACGGCGCTCGAGGAAATCGTCATGGCCGTGAAGACGCGCAAGGACTATTTCGGTCTCGAGCTCGGCATCGATACGACGCAGATCGTGCCGGCGTCCAAGCTCGTCTCGCAGATCACCGGTTTCGTCGTGCAGCCGAACAAGGCGGTCGTCGGCGCAAACGCGTTCGCTCACGCATCGGGTATCCATCAGGACGGCGTGCTGAAGGCGCGCGATACGTACGAGATCATGCGCGCCGAGGACGTGGGCTGGTCGGCAAACAAGATCGTGCTCGGCAAGCTGTCGGGCCGCAACGCCTTCAAGCAGCGCTTGCAGGAGCTCAACGTCAGGCTCGAGAGCGAAGCTGACCTCAACACAGCGTTCGCGCGCTTCAAGGAGCTCGCCGATCGCAAGGCCGAGATCTACGACGAGGACATCATGGCGATCGTCGGCGAAGAATCGGCCGAGGCGGCCGAGCGCGAGCATTTCAAGTTCGTCTCGCTTTCGCAGCATTCGGAGACGGGCGAGCGGCCGCACGCGCGCATCGTGATGTCGTCCGAGGGGCAGGAGGTCACGACCGAGTCCGATGGGAACGGACCTGTCGATGCGACGCTCAATGCCATCGAGGCGCACGCGAAGAGCGGCTCAGAGATGCTCCTCTATTCGGTCAACGCCATCACGACGGGCACGCAGGCGCAAGGGGAAGTGACGGTGCGTCTCTCGAAGAACGGGCGCATCGTCAACGGCGTCGGCACGGATCTCGACATCGTCGCGGCGTCGGCGAAGGCCTATATCGCCGCCCTCAACAAGCTTTACGCCGGTGGCGAGAAGCTGAATCCGCAGATCTGACCGGGAACGGAACGGCGCCCGGTCCGAGCCGGCCCGGCGCCTGCCTCCCCGAGTAGGACGCGCGTAGCGCCGGGGACGAGGCAGCCGGGGCGCACCCTACATCATTCCGAAGTGGTCGCGTTCCGGCTCGTGCAAGGGATCGGGCGTCTTTTGCGTGAGCCGCAGCACGCCCTGCTGGTCGAAATAAAAGTTGTAGAGCAGGTACCAGACGTTGTCTTCCTGGTACCGGTACGACCAGACCTCGCGCTTCATCAGCGGAAAATACGACGTTTCGACGGGGCGGCCGAAGTTGATGAGCACGTCCTTCTTCGTCCACGTGCCGATCTGCGCTTTATAGAACTCGTTGGCCGACAGCACCTGACGCACCGTCAGGACTTTGCCCGAAGCGTCGATGTCCGCGGCCGTCGTCACTTCGCCCATCGGTTGCGTCGGCCACATGAGACGCTTGCCGCCCGTCGGCAGGTCATAGACTTCGCGCGGCGGGCCGAGGCGCGCGACGAGCGTCGATTCCGCTTCTCCCGGCGTAAATTGCTGCCAAGGCTGCGCGCAGCCGGCCGTCACGAGCACGGCTGCCGCTGCCGCCACTGCTGATAGACGCTTGCCCATCGACATAAGAAAACTCCTCTGTTCGTCCCCGGCGTTTTATCACGAGCCCCATTATTTTGACAGGCAACGCCCCCAAAAGATCGAGGACGTCCCCCGCGAGCCGCCCGCCGCTTGCAGCAGACCGCTTCGACGGCCTATGATCCGCGCTTTCGATCGATTGCATCGCGGGTAAGGAAGGACATCAACATGATTGCCGGAAGATGGGCTTGGATCGCCGTCGCCGCCGTCTCGACGGCGTTCTGCCTCGCGCGGGCCGCCGCGGCGGACCAGCGGGCCGAGCCGGTGCGTCTCGCATTGATCGAAGGTATGTCGGGACCGTTCGCCGATGCCGGCGCGGCCGTCGAGCGCAACCTGCGCTTCGGCGTCGAGCGCGTGAACGCGCGCGGCGGAGTCGAGCTTGCCGACGGACGTCATCCGCTCGAGCTCGTCGTACTTGACAGTCATGGCAGCGTCGACGAGGCGCTCGTGCAGCAGCGCGCGGCCGCCGACCGCCGTATTCCGTTCGTGCTGCAAGGGAACAGCTCGGCCGTCGCCGCGGCCCTCATGGCGGCCATCGACAAGCACAACGCGCGCGAGCCCGGCGATCGCCAGCTTTTCCTCAATTACTCGGCCGACGACCCGGCATTGACGGGCTCGGGGTGCAGCTTCTGGCATTTCCGCTTCGACGCGCATGCCGGCATGCGAATGAGCGCGCTTGCGGCCGTGATCGAGCGCGATCGGTCGGTGAAGAAAGTCTATCTGCTCAATCAGGACTATAGCTTCGGACGCGATGTGAGCGCGCTTGCGCGCGAGGCGCTTGCGGCCCGCCGCCCCGACATCGCCATCGTCGGGGACGAGTTCCACCCGATCGGGCGCGTGAAGGACTTCGCGCCCTATATCGCCAAGATCCGGGCGAGCGGCGCCGATGCGGTCGTGACCGGCAACTGGGGGAACGACTTGACCTTGCTCGTCAAGGCGGCGCGCGAGCAGGGCTTCAACGGCAAGTTCTATACGTTCTATGGCAACAGTCTCGGCGCGCCCGCCGCGCTCGGCGACGCGGGCGTCGGCCGCGTGCTTGCCGTGGCGGACTGGCACCCGAACGCGGGCGTCGCGCCGATGCCGGGACAGGCCAGCGGCGCCCGGCAGCCCGATGCCGAGGCGGCCGCTGCCTCGAACGCCTATTACGCCGCGTTTCGCGCGCGCTTTCCGGCCGCGCGCGACGACTATCCGGTGCTGCGCATGGAGATTCTCGTGGAAATGCTCGCCGACGCGATCACCCGCGCCCATACGACGGAAGCGGCGGCTGTCGCCAAAGCGCTCGAAGGGATGCGCTACGACAACGGATTCCAGCGGGTCGAGATGCGGGCCGACGATCACCAGATGATCCAGCCCCTTTACGTGATCGAGATGGAGCGGGCCGGAGCCCCGGCTGTGCGGTTCGACAACGAAGGCTCCGGCTACGGCTTTCGCACGGTCCTCGCGCTGTCGCCGGAAGCGCCGGCCCAACCGGGCGCCTGCCGGATGAAGCGGCCATGAATGAGTGGCCGGCCGGCGCGCCTGTGCTACAATGGTCGCTTCGTCGTAACCCACGGCACGGCCGTTCTTCCGTGACCGCCTGTCAGATTCAAAGGAAATCACATGTCTGTAGCTGATATCAAGAAGTCCGACATCGTCGCGCAATACGCGCGCGCCGCGAACGATACGGGTTCGCCCGAGGTGCAGGTTGCGCTGCTGACCTCCCGCATCAACGAATTGACCGCCCACTTCAAGTCGCACGTGAAGGATCACCACAGCCGCCGCGGCCTGCTGCGCATGGTGAGCCGTCGCCGCAAGCTGCTCGACTACCTGAAGGGCAAGGATGCCGACCGTTACCGTTCGCTGATCGAAAAGCTGGGTCTGCGCAAGTAATCGGCGCGGCGGTCGTCGCTTCATGCAAGATGCCTGTGTCAGCATGCTGATGCAGGCATTTTGTTTTTTTCGACCGCGCAAGGCCGCATGAGGCCGCAGAGGGTCGCTGAGAGACGGGCAGAGCTTTGTGTCATTCCAGTGCGGTGCACGCAGAAGAGCCGGAGCGCCGGCGAGCGGCGCGCTGGAATGGCATAACACTCCTCTTCCCGTGTCGCGAGGGCCCGCGGCGTCGTTGCCGGCATGTCTCGTCATGCCGCGCGGCGACAATCGACAACGAAGACGAGCAAAGAGAAAGTGAGAGAAAGCAAGGAGTGACCATGTCAATGTTCAATAAAGTCGTCAAAGAATTCAAATGGGGGCAGCACAACGTTCGCCTCGAGACGGGCGAAGTCGCTCGCCAGGCCACCGGTGCCGTCATTGTCGATATCGAAGACACCGTCGTGCTCGCGACCGTCGTCGGCGCGAAGGCGGCCAAGCCCGGCCAGGATTTCTTCCCGCTGACGGTCGATTACCTCGAAAAGACGTACTCGGCCGGCAAGATCCCCGGCGGCTTCTTCCGCCGTGAAGGGCGCCCGTCGGAACACGAGACGCTGACGTCGCGTCTCATCGACAGGCCGTTGCGCCCGCTCTTCCCCGAAGGCTTCTACAACGAAGTGCAGGTCGTCGTGCACGTGCTGTCGGTGAACCCGGAAGTGCCGGCCGACATCCCCGCGATGATCGGCGCATCGGCTGCGCTCGCCGTGTCGGGCATTCCGTTCAACGGCCCGGTCGGCGCCGCGCGCGTGGCGTACGTCAACAACGAGTACGTGCTGAATCCGACGCGCACGCAGATGAAGGATTCGCGCCTCGAGCTCGTCGTCGCCGGCACTGAGCGCGCCGTGCTGATGGTGGAGTCGGAAGCCGATCAACTGCCCGAAGACGTGATGCTCGGCGCCGTCGTGTTCGGCCACGAGCAGATGCAGACCGCCATCGATGCGATCCACGAGCTCGTCCGTGAAGGCGGCAAGCCCGAATGGGATTGGCAGCCGGCAGCGAAGGACGAGGCATTGATCGCGCGCGTGACAGAGCTCGCGCAGGCACAGCTCGACGGCGCCTATCAGATCCGCAACAAGCAGGAGCGCTCGAACAAGCTGAAGGAGATCTACGCCGCAACGGGCGTGAAGCTCGACGAAGAGGCGCTCGCGGCGGGCAAGCTGCCTATCGACAAGGCGACGGTCGGCAACATCCTGTTCGATCTCGAGGCGAAGATCGTCCGCAGCCAGATTCTCTCGGGCGAGCCGCGGATCGACGGCCGCGACACGCGTACCGTGCGCCCCATCGAGATTCGCACCGGCGTGCTGCCGCGCACGCACGGCTCGGCGCTCTTCACGCGTGGCGAGACGCAGGCGCTCGTCGTGGCGACGCTCGGCACGAAGGGCGACGAGCAGATCATCGATGCGCTCGAAGGCGAGTACCGCGAGCGCTTCATGCTCCACTACAACATGCCGCCGTTCGCGACGGGCGAAACGGGCCGTGTCGGTTCGCCGAAGCGGCGCGAGATCGGTCACGGCCGGCTCGCGAAGCGCGCTCTTTCGCCGTGCCTGCCCGGGCCCGACGAGTTCGGCTATTCGATTCGCGTCGTCTCGGAGATCACCGAGTCGAACGGCTCGTCGTCGATGGCCTCCGTGTGTGGCGGCTGTCTCGCGTTGATGGATGCGGGCGTTCCGATGAAGGCTCACGTGGCCGGCATCGCGATGGGCCTCATCCTCGAAGGCAACAAGTTCGCGGTGCTCTCGGACATTCTCGGCGACGAGGATCACCTCGGCGACATGGACTTCAAGGTGGCCGGCACGGCCGAGGGCATCACGGCGCTGCAGATGGACATCAAGATCCAGGGGATCACGAAGGAGATCATGCAGGTCGCGCTCGCGCAGGCAAAGGAAGGGCGCATCCACATCCTCGGCAAGATGAAGGACGCCGTGGCCGGGGCGAGCACCGAGCTCTCCGAGTTCGCGCCGCGCATGATCACGATCAAGATCAATCCGGAGAAGATCCGCGACGTGATCGGCAAGGGCGGTTCCGTCATCCGCGCGCTGACCGAGGAAACGGGCACGACGATCGACATCTCCGACGACGGCGTCGTCACGATCGCGAGCACGAGCAGCGAAGGCATGGCCGAAGCTAAGCGCCGCATCGAACAGATCACGGCGGAGGTCGAAGTCGGCCAGGTGTACGAAGGCACCGTCCTCAAGCTGCTCGAATTCGGCGCGATCGTGAATATCCTGCCGGGCAAGGACGGCCTCCTGCATATCTCCGAGATCGCCAACGAGCGCATCAAGGACATCAAGGACTACCTGAGCGAAGGCCAGCAGGTCAAAGTCAAGGTCATCCAGACGGACGAGAAGGGTCGCGTTCGCCTGTCGGCCAAGGCGCTGCTCAACGAGGCCGCCTCGGGTGGCTCGGGTGCCGTGGAGAGTGAGTCGGCGCCGCAGCAGTAACGCTGCGACGACGAGGATGAGCGGCCGGTGCGCTTGCGAGCGAGCCGGCCGTTTTTTTATCAGAATAGTGCCGCGCGAAGCTGCTGCGCGAACCCGTCAGCGAGAGAGGTGAGGTAGATGAGAGCAATCGAAATTACCGAATTCGGCGGCCCCGAGGTGCTCGCGCTGGCCGAGCGGCCAAAGCCCGAGCCCGCGCCCGGCGAGGTGCTGGTGAAGGTTGCCGCATCGGGCGTCAACCGCCCCGATGTGTTCCAGCGCAAAGGCGCTTATGCGCCGCCTCCGGGCGCCTCCGATCTGCCGGGGCTCGAGATCGCCGGCGAGATCGTCGGCGGCGCGCTCGAAGACAAGCACAATCCGTTCGGCCTCAAGATCGGCGATCGCGTTTGCGCGTTGCTGGCGGGCGGCGGCTACGCCGAATACGCGGCCGTGCCGCTCGCGCAGTGCTTGCCGGTGCCGGCCGGCCTCTCCGATGTCGAAGCCGCATCGCTGCCCGAGACGTTCTTCACCGTCTGGAGCAATGTGTTCGAGCGCGGACAGCTCGGCGCGGGCGAGGGCGGGGCCAACGAAACGCTGCTCGTGCAGGGCGGCACCAGCGGCATCGGCGTCGCGGCGATCCAGATTGCGCACGCGCGCGGCTTTCGCGTCTTCGCAACGGCGGGCACGGCCGACAAGTGCCAGGCTTGCGAAGCGCTCGGCGCCGAGCGCGCCATCAACTACAAGTCGGAAGATTTCGTCGAGGTGGTGAAGTCGCTGACGAACGATCGCGGTGTCGATGTGATTCTCGACATGGTGGCGGGCGGTTACGTGCCGCGCGAGCTGTCGGCGCTTGCCGACGGCGGGCGGCTCGTGATCATCGCGCTGCTCGGCGGCGCGAAGGCCGAGGTCAATCTCAACGAGATTCTGCGCAGGAGACTGACCGTCACAGGCTCGACGCTGCGCGCACGCTCCGTCGACTTCAAGGCGGCGGTCGCGAGGCAGCTGAAGGCGCATGTCTGGCCGCTCGTCGAGGACGGACGCGTGAAGCCGATCGTCTATCGCGTTCTGCCCGCGCCGCGGGCGGCGGACGCGCACGCGCTGATGGAAAGCGGCGAGCACGTCGGCAAGATCGTGCTCGATTGGACGCAAGTTTGACCCGCCGCGCCCGCGCACAGTAAAATTGCGCGTTTTGCGTGCGTGTTGCGTAGTCGATCGCGGCAGAGAGGCAGAGAAACAGAGGGGAGTTCGGGGACGATGGCGAGACAACCTGGGCAACGAGCGAAATGGGTGGTCGGCAACTGGAAGATGCACGGGCGGCTCGCCGATAACGAGGCGCTCTTGCGGGATCTTGCAAGCGGCGCGGGTGCCTGCTCCGATATCCGGGTGGGCGTTTGCGTGCCAACCCCTTATCTTGCGCAGGTCGAGGCGGCGCTGCGCGGTACGCCGTTCGAATGGGGCGTGCAGGACGTCTCGGCCTATACGCATGGCGCTTATACGGGCGAAGTGGCCGCCGAGATGGCGCTCGAGTTCGGCGCAACGCTTGCCATCGTCGGTCACTCCGAGCGGCGCGCCTATCATGGCGAGCATTCGGAGCTCGTGGCCGCGAAATCCCAGCGCGCGTTGCAAGCGGGTCTGACGCCGATCGTCTGCGTCGGCGAAACGCTCGAAGAACGCGAGCGCGGCGCAACGCAGGCCGTCGTCGGCGCGCAGATCGACGCGCTGCTCGCGAAGCTGTCCGTGGAGGAAACGGCGCGCGTCGTCATCGCCTATGAGCCGGTCTGGGCGATCGGCACCGGCAGAACGGCGACGACCGACCAAGCGCAAGAGGTTCATGCGTTCTTGCGTGCGCGTCTCGTCGGCAAGCATGCGGTGCTCGCAAGCGTGCCGCTGCTTTACGGCGGCAGCGTCAAGCCGGAAAACGCCGCGGCGCTTTTCTCGCAGGCGGATATCGACGGCGGCCTCATCGGCGGCGCGTCGTTGAAGAGTCAGGATTTTCTTGCAATCTGCGCGGCGGCGCAGGCGGCGGGCGCGACGCGCTGAAGGCGCGCGGCGGACCGTGCCGGCTTTGCTTCGGGTGCGCAAGCGAAAGGCGCTTTGCGCCTAAACCTCAATTCAGGTGAGTGTGATGCTGTTTTTCAAAACGTTGATCATCGTCGTACAGCTGCTGTCGGCGCTCGGTATCATTGGCCTCGTGCTGCTCCAGCACGGCAAGGGCGCGGACATGGGCGCGGCGTTCGGCAGCGGCGCATCGGGGAGTCTCTTCGGCGCGACGGGGTCGGCGAACTTTCTCTCGCGCACCACGGCGATCCTCGCAGCGGTGTTCTTTGCCGCAACGCTCGCACTGACCTACATCGGCTCGTATAAATCGAAGCCTTCTGCCGGTGTGCTCGGTGCGGTCCCGGCGGCGCCCGTCACTGCTTCGGCAGCTGGCCCCGCTTCGGCGCCCGCCGCATCGGCCGCGCTCGCGCCGGCTCCCGCATCGGGGCAGAACGCGCCGGCGCAAGCGCCGGCCGTTCCGAAATGATCTTTTTCGCTGAACGTCGTATTTGTGCGTTGAACAAATCCAGCAGACAGGTTAGAATTTAAGTCTTGAAGCGATTCGCGGGTCTCGAAGAGTTGTGTCCCGGATTGCAGTCAGTGCCGACGTGGTGAAATTGGTAGACACGCTATCTTGAGGGGGTAGTGGCGAAAGCTGTGCGAGTTCGAGTCTCGCCGTCGGCACCAACGTTATCCAATGCCAGCCGCTTGCTTCGCTTCGGCTGGCATTTCCACTTCTGGGGTTAAGCTTGCGGCATCCTTGCGGTGCAGGGGCGCGTTGCGCGGGATGTGTGGGCAGTGTGAAGTGATTTTTCGATCGGGGATAGCATGAGCAGTCAGTCTCCGTGGCACTCAGAACCAACCGTTAGAGGATAGTCTTGAACCTCGCAGCCTACTTCCCCGTTTTTCTCTTCCTCCTCGTGGGCCTGGGTTTGGGTATTGCGCTTGTCAGCATCGGCAAGATCCTCGGTCCCAGCAAGCCAGATAGCGACAAGAACTCCCCCTACGAATGCGGCTTCGAGGCGTTCGAAGACGCGCGTATGAAGTTCGACGTACGCTATTACCTCGTCGCCATCCTTTTCATCATCTTCGATATCGAAACCGCGTTCCTGTTCCCGTGGGGCGTTGCCCTGCGCGACATCGGCTGGTTCGGCTTCCTGTCGATGATGATCTTCCTGGTCGAACTGCTGCTCGGATTCGCCTATATCTGGCGCAAGGGCGGGCTCGAGTGGGAATGATGGATCGTTAATTGCCGATTTCTCGCGGGCGGCTAAGCGCGCGCCGCTCCGTTTGGAGTGCAAAGCAAATGAGTATCGAAGGGGTCTTGAAGGAAGGGTTTGTCACCACGACGGCTGACAAGCTGATCAACTGGACGCGCACGGGGTCGCTTTGGCCCATGACGTTCGGGCTTGCCTGCTGTGCGGTGGAGATGATGCACGCGGGCGCGGCCCGCTACGATCTCGACCGGTTCGGCGTGGTGTTTCGCCCGAGTCCGCGTCAGTCGGATGTGATGATCGTTGCCGGCACGCTTTGCAACAAGATGGCACCGGCATTGCGCAAGGTCTACGACCAGATGGCCGAGCCGCGCTGGGTCATTTCGATGGGCTCGTGCGCGAACGGTGGCGGCTACTACCACTACTCGTATTCGGTCGTGCGCGGTTGTGACCGGATCGTGCCCGTCGATGTCTACGTGCCCGGTTGTCCGCCCACCGCGGAGGCACTCGTCTACGGCGTGATCCAGCTGCAAGCGAAGATCCGCCGCACGAACACGATCGCCCGGCAATAGCCTCAGAACAGATCTAGCTTCCCCACAACATGGCAAGCAAACTCGAGACTCTCAAAGCGAACCTCGAGGCGGCCTTCGGCGGCCGTCTCTCGAGCATCACCGAATCGGTCGGGGAGCTCACGATCGTCGTGAAGGCGGGCGATTTCCTCGACGTGGCGAAGCGCCTGCGCGACGATCGCTCGCTCGGCTTCGAACAGTTGATCGACCTGTGCGGCGTCGACTATCAAACGTACGGCGACGGCGCTTATGACGGTCCCCGCTTCGCCGCGGTCCTCCATCTGCTCTCGATTTCGAACAACTGGCGGGTGCGCGTGCGCGTGTTCGCACCCGACGACGATCTGCCGATCGTGCCGTCGGTCGTCGAAATCTGGAACTCGGCGAACTGGTACGAGCGAGAGGCGTTCGATCTCTACGGCATCGTTTTCGAGGGTCATCCGGACCTGCGCCGCATCCTGACCGACTACGGCTTCATCGGACACCCGTTCCGCAAGGATTTCCCGATCTCGGGCTATGTGGAAATGCGCTACGACCCGGAAGAGAAGCGCGTCGTCTACCAGCCGGTGACGATCGAGCCGCGCGAAATCACGCCTCGCGTGATCCGCGAGGATCGCTACGGCGGTCTGAAACACTAAGAGGGCGCCATGGCAGAGATCAAGAACTACACGCTCAACTTCGGTCCGCAGCACCCGGCCGCGCACGGCGTGCTGCGCCTCGTGCTCGAGCTCGACGGCGAAGTGATCCAGCGCGCCGATCCGCATATCGGCCTGTTGCATCGCGCGACCGAAAAGCTCGCCGAGAACAAGACGTTCATCCAGTCGGTGCCGTATATGGACCGGCTCGATTACGTGTCGATGATGTCGAACGAGCACGGCTACGTGCTCGCGATCGAGAAGCTGCTCGGAATCGACGTGCCGATCCGCGCGAAGTACATCCGTGTGCTCTTCGACGAGCTCACGCGCGTCCTGAACCATCTGATGTGGATTGGCGCGCACGCGCTCGACGTCGGCGCGATGGCCGTGTTCCTTTACGCGTTCCGCGAGCGGGAAGACCTGATGGACGTCTACGAGGCGGTATCGGGCGCGCGCATGCACGCGGCCTACTATCGCCCCGGCGGCGTCTACCGCGATCTGCCCGACGCGATGCCGCAATACAAGCCGTCGAAAATCCGCAATGCCAAGGCGCTCGAGAGACTGAACGAGGCGCGCCAAGGGTCGCTCCTCGATTTCATCGACGATTTCTTTACACGCTTCCCGGGCTGCGTCGACGAGTACGAAACGCTGCTGACGGACAACCGGATCTGGAAGCAGCGCCTGGTCGGCATCGGCGTCGTAAGCCCCGAGCGCGCGCTGCAGCTCGGCTTGACGGGCGCGATGCTGCGCGGCTCGGGCATCGAATGGGATCTGCGCAAGAAGCAGCCCTACGAAGTCTACGACCAGCTCGATTTCGATATTCCGGTCGGCGTGAACGGCGATTGCTACGATCGTTATCTCGTGCGTGTCGAGGAAATGCGTCAATCGACGCGGATCGCGAAACAATGCATTGAGTGGCTGCGGAAGAATCCCGGTCCCGTGATGACGGACAATCACAAAGTTGCACCGCCTTCGCGTGTGTCCATGAAGTCGAACATGGAAGAGCTGATTCACCACTTCAAGCTCTTTACCGAAGGCTTCCATGTGCCGGAAGGCGAAGCGTACGCGGCGGTCGAGCATCCGAAGGGCGAGTTCGGCATCTACCTGATCTCGGACGGCGCGAACAAGCCCTATCGCCTCAAGATCCGTGCGCCCGGCTACGCACACCTTGCGGCGCTCGACGAAATGGCGCGCGGTCACATGATTGCGGACGCGGTGACGATCATCGGCACGCAGGACATCGTGTTCGGCGAGATCGATCGTTGAAACGCAGGCGCCGCGCGAAAGGCGATGAATGAAAGAGCGCTGGGTCTGCCGCGCAATCGGCGGCAGGTTTTCGTTCGGTAGGTTTTGAAAGAGTCGTGTTCAGAAAATGATCTCAGCTGAAGGCCTGAAAGAAATCGATCGCGCGGTGGCGAAGTACCCCGCGGATCAGAAGCAGTCCGCCGTCATGTCGGCGTTGGCCGTCGCCCAGGAAGAGCATGGCTGGCTCTCGCCCGAGCTCATGCAGTACGTCGCCGACTACCTCGGCATGCCGGCTGTCGCCGTGCAAGAGGTGGCGACGTTCTACACGATGTACGAGACGGAGCCCGTCGGCAAGTTCAAGATCACGCTCTGCACGAATCTTCCGTGCCAGCTCGGCCCCCACGGCGGCGCCGAAAGCGCGGCCGACTATCTGAAGCAGAGGCTCGGCATCGACTTCGGCGAGACGACGCCCGACGGCAAGTTCACGCTGAAGGAAGGCGAATGCTTCGGCTCGTGCGGCGACGCGCCGGTGCTGCTCGTGAACAACACGCGCATGTGCAGCTTCATGAGTCGAGACAAGATCGACCAGCTGCTCGAGGAGCTTTCGAAATGACGTCTTTGCACGATCGTCACATCAAACCGCTGATTCTCGCGGGCCTGACCGGCGAGAACTGGCATCTCGAGGATTACGCCGCGCGCGGCGGCTACAAGCAACTGCGCCGCATTCTCGAAGAGAAGATTCCCCCGGAGCAGGTGATTGCCGACGTCAAGGCGTCGGGCTTGCGCGGACGAGGCGGCGCGGGCTTTCCGACCGGTCTCAAGTGGAGCTTCATGCCGCGCCAGTTCCCGGGGCAGAAGTATCTCGTCTGCAATTCGGACGAAGGCGAGCCCGGCACGTTCAAGGATCGCGACATCCTGCGCTGGAACCCGCACTCGCTGATCGAGGGCATGGCGATCGGCGCCTATGCGATGGGGATCACGGTCGGCTACAACTACATCCACGGCGAGATCTGGGACGTCTACAAGCGCTTTGAGGAGGCGCTCGAAGAGGCGCGCCGCGCCGGGTTCCTCGGCGAGAACATCCTCGGCTCGGGCTTCTCGTTCGAGCTCCATGCCCATCACGGCTATGGCGCCTATATCTGCGGCGAGGAGACGGCGCTGCTCGAATCGCTCGAAGGCAAGAAGGGACAGCCGCGCTTCAAGCCGCCGTTTCCGGCGAGCTTCGGCGTCTACGGCAAGCCGACGACGATCAACAACACCGAGACGTTCGCCGCAGTGCCGTTCATTCTCGACATCGGACCCCAGAAGTATCTCGAGCTCGGCAAGCCGAACAACGGCGGCACGAAGATCTTCTCGGTCTCGGGCGACGTCGAGCGGCCGGGCAACTATGAAGTGCCGCTCGGCACCCCGTTCTCGACACTGATGGAGCTGGCGGGCGGCGTGCGGGGCGGAAAGAAGCTGAAGGCCGTGATTCCGGGCGGCTCGTCGGCGCCGGTCGTGCCCGGTGACATCATGATGCAAACCGACATGGACTACGATGCGATCGCCAAGGTCGGGTCGATGCTCGGTTCGGGTGCCGTCATCGTCATGGACGAGACCCGCTGCATGGTGCGCTCGCTCCTGCGCCTGTCGTACTTTTATTTCGAGGAATCGTGCGGCCAGTGCACGCCTTGCCGCGAAGGCACGGGTTGGCTCTGGCGCGTCGTCAACCGGATCGAGCACGGTCAGGGTCGTAAGGAAGACCTCGACCTGCTGAACTCGGTGGCCGACAACATCATGGGTCGCACGATCTGCGCGCTCGGCGATGCGGCGGCGATGCCCGTGCGCGGCATGCTCAAGCACTATTGGGACGAGTTCGCCTATCACGTCGAGCACAAGCGTTGCCTCGTCGGCGGGCATGCGGGGACGCCCCAGACGGTCGAGGCGGTGGTCGCGTAACGGCGGCTTCGGGGCAAAAGGCGAAAGCCCCGGGTTGCGCGGTGCCGGCGGCAAGCAATTCATCGCATCGGCTCACGCTCGCCGAC
The DNA here is from genome assembly GCF_003028655.1 of Trinickia symbiotica. Lineage (GTDB taxonomy): Bacteria > Pseudomonadota > Gammaproteobacteria > Burkholderiales > Burkholderiaceae > Trinickia > Trinickia symbiotica_A. The sequence continues at coordinate 23,615 of NZ_PYUC01000008.1, read as the reverse complement.
TTCGCGCGGCGCGCGCGACGCGAGCGAACGAGCGGTAAATAGGTTAAGGACCATCCACCATCATGGTTGAACTTGAAATAGACGGGAAGAAGGTCGAGGTGCCCGAAGGGAGCATGGTGATCCAGGCTGCCCATAAGGTCGACACGTACATCCCTCACTTCTGCTACCACAAGAAGCTTTCGATCGCGGCGAACTGCCGGATGTGTCTCGTCGAAGTCGAGAAGATGCCGAAGGCCGTGCCGGCCTGCGCGACGCCCGTCTCGGCCGGCATGGTCGTGCGCACGACGTCCGACAAAGCGGTGAAGGCGCAGCAGTCGGTGATGGAATTCCTGCTCATCAATCACCCGCTCGATTGCCCGATCTGCGACCAGGGCGGCGAATGCCAGCTGCAGGACCTCGCCGTCGGCTACGGCAAGTCCGCTTCGCGCTACAGCGAAGAGAAGCGCGTCGTTTTTCACAAGAACGTCGGCCCGCTCATCTCGATGGAAGAGATGACCCGCTGCATCCATTGCACACGCTGCGTGCGCTTCGGGCAGGAGGTCGCCGGCGTCATGGAGCTCGGCATGCTGGGCCGTGGCGAGCACGCCGAAATCACGACGTTCGTCGGCAAGACCGTCGACTCTGAGCTGTCCGGGAACATGATCGATCTGTGCCCCGTCGGCGCGCTGACGAGCAAGCCGTTCCGCTACAGCGCACGCACGTGGGAGCTGTCGCGGCGCAAGTCGGTGAGCCCGCACGATTCCGTCGGCGCCAACCTCGTCGTCCAGGTCAAGAACAACCGCGTCATGCGCGTGCTGCCGCTCGAGAACGAGGCCATCAACGAATGCTGGATCTCGGACAAGGACCGGTTCTCGTACGAGGGTCTCAATAGCGAAGAGCGCCTGACGCAGCCGATGATCAGGCAAGGCGGCCAGTGGATTGAAACCGACTGGCAGACGGCGCTCGAGTACGCGGCGAAGTCGCTCAAGGGTATCAAGAACGAGCACGGCGCGAATGCGCTCGCGATGCTCGGAAGCCCGCACAGCAGCGTCGAAGAACTGTTCCTCCTGAAGGCGCTCGCCAAGGCGATCGGCACGCCGAACGTCGACTTCCGCCTGCGCCAATCCGATTTCTCGGCCGCGCCCACGGGCGCACCGTGGCTCGGCCTGCCGCTCGCCGAGCTTTCGACGCTCGACGCCGCGTTCGTCGTCGGCTCGTTCCTGCGCCGCGATCATCCGCTGCTGGCCGCCCGTCTGCGGCAGGCCGCGAAGACGGGCGCCAAGCTGCATTTGCTGCATGCGACCGGCGACCACTCGCTGATCCCGAGCGCGAAGACGATCGTCGCCGCGCCGTCGCAGTGGCTCGCCGCGCTCGCCGGTGTGGCCGGCGCCGTGTCGCAGGCGCGCGGCGTGGCGCTGCCCGAAGGGTTCGGCGGCGTCGAAGTGTCGGCTGCGGCGCAAGACGTGGCGGCCGCGCTGACGACGGGCGAGCGCCGCGTCGTCCTGCTCGGCAACAGCGTTGTCCAGCACCCCGATTTCTCGCGTATCCATGCGCTTGCGCAATGGATCGCCGACAACACGGGCGCCACGCTCGGCTTCCTGACCGAAGCGGCGAACACGGTGGGCGCGCATATCGTCGGCGCCTTGCCCGACGCCGGCGGCCTCAATGCACGCGAGGCATTCGAAAAGCCGCGCAAGGGCTACGTGCTCCTCAACGTCGAGCCCGAGTTCGACACGGCCAACCCGGCGCAGGCGCTCGCGGCGCTCGGTCAGGCCGAGTCGGTCGTCATGCTGACGGCTTTCAAGACGGGCACCGAATATGCCGATGTGCTGCTGCCGATTGCGCCGTTCTCCGAAACGGCCGGCTCGTTCGTCAATGCGGAGGGCACGTTGCAGGGATTCAGCGGCGTCGTGCGGCCGCTCGGCGAAACGCGCCCCGCGTGGAAGGTGCTGCGCGTGCTCGGCAATGTGCTCGGCCTTGCCGGCTTCGGGTACGACACCGTCGAAGAAGTCCGCCGTGCGGCCATCGCTGACGGCGACGGCGCGATCCGCGCCAAGCTCTCGAACCGCGCAGCCGCCGCACCGGCCCCGAACGGCACGCTCGCGAAGCCGGCCGGCTTCGAGCGCGTCGCCGATGTGCCGATCTATCACGCCGATCCGCTCGTGCGTCGGGCGCCGTCGCTGCACCTGACGGCCGCGGCGCGCGCGGCGCACACGATCGGCTTGCCGGCCGGACTGTTCGACAAGCTCGGCTTGAAAGAGGGCGACCCCGTGCGCGTGCGCCAGGGCGACCGTGCGGTCGTCGCGAGCGCGGTCCGCGATGCGGATCTGGCGGAGACGGTCGTTCGCGTGCCGGCGGCCACGCCCGCGGCGGCGGCGCTCGGCGGCCTGTTCGGTGAACTGCTGGTGGAGAAGGCTTAAATGAGCTTGTTCGATACGATCAATGCGGGCGGCACCCAGGCGCTCGGCGCGGCGTGGCCCACGATCTGGGCGCTCGTTCGCATCGTCGTGGTATCCGTCGTCATCCTGCTTTGCGTGGCCTACCTGATTCTCTGGGAGCGCAAGCTGATCGGCTGGATGCACGTGCGTCTCGGGCCGAACCGTGTCGGCCCCGCGGGTCTGCTGCAGCCGATCGCCGACGTGCTGAAGCTGCTCCTGAAGGAAGTCATTCAGCCGACGGCCGCGGCGCGCTGGCTCTATCTGATCGCGCCGATCATGGTCGTCGTGCCGGCGTTCGCCGTCTGGGCGGTCATTCCGTTCCAGGCCGGCGCGGTGCTCGGCAACATCAACGCGGGTCTGCTCTACGTCATCGCGATCTCGTCGGTCGGCGTCTACGGCGTGATCCTCGCGGGCTGGGCGTCGAACTCGAAGTACGCGTTCCTCGGCGCGATGCGCGCCGCCGCGCAGATGGTCTCGTACGAAGTCTCGATGGGTTTCGCGCTCGTCGTCGTGCTGATGACCTCCGGGAGCCTCAACCTGTCCGACATCGTCGGCTCACAGGAGCACGGCTTTTTCGCGAGCCACGGCATCACGTTCCTTTCGTGGAACTGGCTGCCGCTTCTGCCCGTTTTCGTCGTCTATTTCATTTCGGGCATCGCCGAAACGAACCGCCACCCGTTCGACGTCGTGGAAGGGGAGTCGGAGATCGTCGCCGGTCACATGATCGATTACTCGGGGATGGCGTTCGCGCTCTTCTTCCTTGCCGAGTACATCAACATGATCGTGATCTCGGCGCTCGCCGCAACGTTGTTCCTCGGCGGATGGAGCGCGCCGTTCGGCTTCCTGTCGTTCATCCCGGGCATCTTCTGGCTCGTCCTGAAGGTGTTCGCGCTGCTGTCGGTGTTCATCTGGGCGCGTGCGACGTTCCCGCGCTATCGCTATGACCAGATCATGCGTCTCGGCTGGAAAGTGTTCCTGCCCGTGACGATCCTTTGGGTCGTGGTGATCGGGTTCTGGATCATGTCGCCGCTGAACATCTGGAAATAAAGGGCGGAACGAAATGACCGCAATTCAAAACTTCTTCAAGACGTTTTTCCTGACCGAGCTCATCAAGGGGCTCGCGCTGACGGGCCGTTACGCGTTCAAGCGCAAGTTCACGGTGCAGTTCCCCGAGGAAAAGACGCCGATCTCGCCGCGCTTTCGCGGGTTGCACGCGCTGCGCCGCTACGAAAACGGCGAAGAGCGCTGCATCGCCTGCAAGCTTTGCGAAGCGATCTGTCCGGCGCTCGCGATCACGATCGAGTCGGAAACGCGCGCCGACAATACGCGCCGCACGACGCGTTACGACATCGATCTGACCAAGTGCATCTTCTGCGGTTTCTGCGAGGAGAGCTGCCCCGTCGATTCGATCGTCGAGACGCACATCCTTGAGTACCACGGCGAGAAGCGCGGCGACCTTTACTTCACGAAGGACATGCTGCTCGCGGTCGGCGATCGCTATGAAGCCGAGATCGCTGCGTCGAAAGCCGCCGACGCCCCGTATCGGTGACAAGGATTGACCAACGTAGTCAGTAGTGAGCGGTTGGCGCGGCGGCGTGAGGCCGTCGCGGCAGGGCCGGCTTGTGTGCCGGCGACCGCTTGAGCCTCAAGATGGGCTAACGATGAAACGGTGACCATGGAATTCACGACCGTACTGTTCTACATCTTCGCGCTGCTCCTGACGGTGTCGGGGCTGAAGGTGATCACGTCGCGCAACCCTGTCGGGTCCGCGCTCTTTCTCGTGCTCGCGTTCTTCAACGCGGCCGCCATCTGGATGCTGCTCGAGGCCGAGTTTCTCGCGATCCTGCTCGTGCTGCTCTATGTCGGCGCGGTGATGGTGCTGTTCCTGTTCGTCGTGATGATGCTCGACATCAATCTCGACGTGCTGCGGCGCGACTTCAGGCGCTTCGTGCCGATGGCGAGCATCGTCGGCGCGATCATTGTTGTCGAGACGGCGCTGATTCTCTGGCACGGCTACGGCGCGACGACGACGCCCGTGCACGACGCGACGACGGGCGGCGGGGCGGCTGCCGCGCTCCCGAACACGTTCCTGATCGGCAAGGCGATCTACACCGACTACGTGTTCGCGTTCGAGGTCGCGGGCCTCGTGCTGCTCGTGGCGATCATCGCCGCGATCGCGTTGACGGCGCGCAAGGGCAAGGACAGCAAGCGCCAGCGTGTCTCGGAGCAGGTCAAGGTGCGCGCGAAAGATCGCGTGCGGATCGTGAAGATGCCGGCGGAAACGGCGGTGCTCGAGACGGGCAAGGGCCCGGACGCGCCGGGCGATACCAGCGCGAACGTCGGCGCGGGCGCCGTCGGCAACAACGGTTGAGCATCGAGGAGATAAACATGTTGACCCTGGCTCACTACCTCGTGCTCGGTGCGATCCTCTTTGCGATCAGCATCGTCGGCATTTTCCTGAACCGTCGCAACATCATCATCATCCTGATGGCGATCGAACTGATGCTGCTCGCGGTGAACACGAACTTCATCGCGTTCTCGCACTATCTCGGCGACGTGCACGGGCAGATCTTCGTGTTCTTCGTGCTGACCGTGGCGGCGGCCGAAGCGGCGATCGGCCTCGCGATTCTGGTGACTCTCTTCCGGACCCTCGACACGATCAACGTCGAGGATCTCGATCAGCTCAAAGGCTAATTCAGGCACTGCGGCCATGACGACACTCAATGAAAATCTGCTGCTGGGCATCCCGCTCGCACCACTCGCCGGCTCGCTGATCGCGGGGCTCGCGGGCAAGGTGGTGGGACGCAAAGGGAGCCACCGGATCACGATCCTCGGCGTCTTCATCTCGTTCGTTCTCTCGGCGATCGTCTACGCCGACGTGATGAACGGCGCGAGCTTCAACGCGACCGTCTATGAATGGATGCGCGTCGGATCGCTCAAGCTCGAGGTCGGTTTCCTCGTCGATTCGCTGACCGCGATGATGATGTGCGTCGTGACGTTCGTCTCGCTGATGGTGCACATCTACACGATCGGCTACATGGCCGACGACGACGGTTACGAGCGCTTTTTCTCGTATATCTCGCTCTTCACGTTCTCGATGCTGATGCTCGTGATGAGCAACAACTTCCTGCAGCTCTTCTTCGGCTGGGAAGCGGTCGGTCTCGTGTCGTACCTGCTGATCGGGTTCTACTTCACGCGTGAAAGCGCGATCTACGCAAACCTGAAGGCGTTCCTCGTGAACCGTGTCGGCGACTTCGGCTTTTTGCTCGGCATCGGCCTGATCCTCGCGTATGCCGGCTCGATGAACTACGGCGAAGTGTTCGCGAAGCGCAACGAGCTCGCCGCGATGACGTTCCCCGGCACGGACTGGGGGCTCGTTACGGTAGCCTGCATCTGCCTCTTCATCGGCGCGATGGGTAAGTCCGCGCAGTTCCCGCTGCACGTCTGGCTGCCCGATTCGATGGAAGGCCCGACGCCGATCTCCGCGCTGATTCACGCGGCGACGATGGTGACGGCCGGCATCTTCATGGTCACGCGCATGTCGCCGCTGTTCGAGCTCTCCGACACCGCGCTCTCGTTCATCATGGTGATCGGCGCGATCACGGCGCTCTTCATGGGCTTTCTCGGGGTCGTGCAGAACGACATCAAACGCGTCGTCGCCTATTCGACGCTGTCCCAGCTCGGCTACATGACCGTCGCGCTCGGCGCCTCGGCCTACTCGGTCGCTGTCTTCCACCTCATGACGCACGCCTTCTTCAAGGCGCTGCTGTTCCTCGGCGCGGGCTCCGTCATCATCGGCATGCACCACGACCAGGACATGCGCAACATGGGCGGCCTCTACAAGTACATGCCGATCACGTGGATCACGTCGCTGGTCGGCTCGCTCGCGCTGATCGGCACGCCGTTCTTCTCGGGCTTCTACTCGAAGGATTCGATCATCGACGCCGTCGCCCATTCGAATCTGCCGGGATCGAGCTTCGCCTACTTCGCCGTCGTGGCGAGCGTTTTCGTGACGGCGCTCTACTCGTTCCGGATGTACTTCATGGTCTTCCACGGCGAGGAGCGCTTCCGTCATCCGCAGGATTTCGGCAACGGTCACGGCGCCGAATCGTCGGCGCACGGCGCGCATGGCCACGACGAGCACGCGCATCACTCGCATGAGCCTCATGAAACGCCGTGGGTCGTGTGGGTGCCGCTCGTGCTGCTCGCGATCCCGTCGATCGTCATCGGTGCGATCGCCGTCGGTCCGATGCTCTACGGGGACTTCTATCAGCATGGCGTCGCGTTCGACAAGGTCATCTACATTGCCGATAACCACCCGGCGCTGCACGAGATGGCCGACGAGTTTCACGGCTGGCTCGCGATGGGCCTGCATTCCGTGTCGGGCCTGCCCGTGTGGCTCGCACTCGCGGGCGTGGTGACGGCGTGGTTCCTCTACCTGAAGCGTCCTGACCTGCCGGCGACGATCCGCCGCGCGTTCGGGCCGATCTACACGCTGCTCGACAACAAGTACTACATGGACAAGATCAACGAAGTCGTCTTCGCACGGGGCGCGGTGGTCATCGGCCGCGGCCTCTGGAAGGAGGGCGACGTCGTTTGCATCGACGGTATCGTCAACGGAAGCGCGCGCTTCATCGGCTGGTTCGCGAGCGTGATCCGCTTCCTGCAATCCGGCTACATCTATCACTACGCGTTCGCCATGATCATCGGCATGCTGGGGCTCCTTACCCTGTTTGTCACGCTCGGCGGGAAATAAAGGCGGGGAGAGAAAACTCAATGCACTCGTTTCCGATTCTCAGTGTCGCGATCTGGCTGCCGATCGTTTTCGGGCTGATCGTCCTTGCCGTCGGGTCCGACAAGAATCCTGCGCCCGCGCGCTGGATTGCACTCGTCGGCTCGGTCCTCGGGCTCATCGTCACGCTGCCGTTGATCAGCGGCTTCGATTCGTCGAGCGCCGCGTTGCAGTTCGTCGAACAGTCGGACTGGATCGATCGCTTCCATATCACGTATCACCTCGGCGTCGACGGTATCTCGATGTGGTTCGTCGTGCTGACGGCGCTGATCACGGTCATCGTCGTCATCGCGGGCTGGGAGGTGATCACCGAGAACGTCGCGCAATACATGGCGGCGTTCCTGATCCTCTCCGGGATCATGGTCGGCGTGTTCTCGGCCGTCGACGGACTGCTCTTCTACGTGTTTTTCGAGGCGACGCTGATCCCGATGTACCTGATCATCGGTATCTGGGGCGGCCCGAACCGGATTTACGCCGCGTTCAAGTTCTTCCTCTATACGCTTGCCGGCTCGCTGCTGATGCTGGTCGCGCTGATTTACCTGTACGTGCAAACGGGCACGTTCGATCTCGCCGCCTGGCAGAAGGCGCCGCTCGCGATGACGCCGCAGGTGCTGCTCTTCATCGCGTTCTTCCTCGCGTTCGCGGTGAAGGTGCCGATGTGGCCCGTCCATACCTGGCTGCCCGATGCGCACGTCGAAGCGCCGACGGGGGGCTCCGTCGTCCTGGCCGCGATCATGCTGAAGCTCGGCGCGTACGGCTTCCTGCGCTTCTCGCTGCCGATCGCACCCGATGCGAGTCACGCGCTCGCGCCCGCCGTCATCACGCTGTCGCTCGTCGCCGTCATCTACATCGGCTTCGTCGCGATGGTGCAGGCCGACATGAAGAAGCTCGTCGCCTATTCGTCGATCGCGCACATGGGGTTCGTCACCCTCGGCTTCTTCATCTTCAACCAGCTCGGCACGGAAGGGGCGATCGTGCAGATGATCTCGCACGGCTTCGTCTCCGGCGCGATGTTCCTTTGCATCGGGGTGCTCTACGACCGTATGCATTCGCGCCAGATCGCCGATTACGGCGGTGTCGTCAACGTGATGCCGAAGTTCGCGGCGCTCGTCATGCTGTTCTCGATGGCCAACTGCGGCTTGCCGGGCACCTCCGGGTTCGTCGGCGAGTTCATGGTCATCCTCGCGGCCGTTCAGCACAATTTCTGGATCGCTTTCGGCGCGGCGTTCACGCTGATTCTCGGCGCGGCCTATACGCTCTGGATGTATAAGCGCGTCTACTTCGGCGCCGTCACGAACGATCACGTGAAGTCGCTTGCCGATATCAACGGCCGCGAGTTCCTCGTGCTCGGCGTGCTGGCGGCGCTGACGCTCTTCATGGGCCTCTATCCGAAGCCCTTTACCGATGTAATGCACGTGTCCGTGCAGGACCTCCTCTCCCACGTCGCGCAGTCGAAACTGCCGCCGCTGCCCCAGTAACGCCGAGCGGAGGAACGAAAAGATCATGCAAAACGCCTCTATGACTGTCCTGTTGCCCGACGCGCTCATCATGGTGGCCGCCGTCGTGGCCTGGCTCAACGAAACGTTCGTCGGCGATTCCGGCCGCCGCGTCACCTATCTGATCGGCGTGCTGTCGTCGCTCGTCGCCGGCATCTGGTTCGCGACGCTGATCGTCACCCCGCAGCAGTACTTCTTCTCGCACATGTACGTCGTCGACGGCTTTGCGAGTGCGATGAAGGCGGTCGTGTCGATCGGCTACGCGATCACGATGATCTACTCGCGCAAGTACCTGGAAGACCGCGGCCTCTTCCGCGGCGACTATGTGCTGCTCGGCATGTTCGCGCTGCTCGGCCAGCTCGTGATGATCTCGGGCAGCAACTTCCTCACGCTCTATCTCGGCCTCGAGCTGATGTCGCTCTCGCTCTATGCGGCCATCGCAATGCGCCGCGACGCGTCGCAGTCGAACGAAGCGGCGATGAAGTACTACGTGCTCGGCGCGCTTGCCTCGGGTTTCCTGCTCTACGGCATCTCGATGATCTACGGCGCGACGGGCTCGCTCGATCTGAGCGAGGTGCTGAAGGCAATCGCATCGGGCCGGATCAACGATGCGGTGCTGCTCTTCGGCGTCATCTTCATCGTGGCCGGCGTCGCATTCAAGATGGGCGCCGTGCCGTTCCACATGTGGGTGCCCGATGTCTACCACGGCGCGCCGACGGCGATGACGCTGCTCGTCGGCGGCGGCCCGAAGGTAGCCGCGTTCGCATGGGGTCTGCGCTTTCTCGTGATGGGTCTTCTGCCGCTCGCCGCCGATTGGCAGGACATGCTGATCATCCTGGCCGCGCTTTCGCTCATCGTCGGCAACATCACCGGTATCGCGCAGCGCAACGTCAAGCGAATGCTCGCCTACTCGGCGATTTCGAACATGGGTTTCGTGCTGCTGGGCCTGCTGGCGGGCGTCGTCGACGGCAAGGCCGACGGCATGGCGAGCGCCTACAGCTCGGCGATGTTCTACAGCATCATTTACTTCCTGACGACGCTCGGTTCGTTCGGCATCGTCATGCTGCTGGCGCGCCGCGATTTCGAAGCAGAGACGCTCGACGACTTCAAGGGCCTCAACAAGCGCAGCCCGGTTTATGCATTCGTGATGATGGCGATGATGTTTTCGCTCGCCGGCATCCCGCCGACCGTCGGTTTTTACGCGAAGCTGGCCGTGTTGCAGGCGGCACTTAACGCCGGGCTCGTCTGGCTCGTCGTGCTCGCCGTCATTACCTCGCTCTTCGGCGCCTTCTATTACCTGCGCATCGTCAAGCTGATGTATTTTGACGCTCCGCAGGACAGCGCGCCGCTCTCAAGCCCGATCGCCAATCGTTGGGTGCTGACGATCAACGGCGTCGCCGTGCTCGTGCTCGGCATCGTGCCGGGTCCGCTGATGACGCTCTGCCTGAACGCCATCGCCCATACGCTGCCCGTCGCACTGTGATGCCCCCGCGCTCACTATCGTTCGCTGCCGGGCAGGTCATCCCCTTGGGGACGGGGAGCTGAGATGTCGGCCGCAGGCTGGTTCGTCGTCCTGTTGGCGGTGCTCGCCGCCAACGTGCCATTCGCCAATCAGCGGCTTTTCGCGGTCCTGCCGCTCGGCGCGGTGAAAAAAAGCGCCTGGATCAGGATCGCCGAGCTGATTGTGTTGTATTTCGCGGTTGGCGCGCTCGGCTTCATGCTCGAAGCGCGCGCCGGCAACCGTTTTGAGCAGGGCTGGCAGTTTTACGCGATCACGTTCTGCCTTTTCCTCGTTTTCGCGTTCCCGGGGTTTACCTTTCAATATCTCGTCAGGCGCCGCTGACGGAGCGCCAAATGGGGAGTGGAGGAGACGTTCCTTCCCTATCGGAGAAAAGCGCATGGCCGACTTGCCCGACAATGACCACGACGCGTCGCTGACCGAGACGCGCCTTTCCGGCGAGACCGTCCACAAGGGCTCGTTTTTGCACGTCAAGCGCGATATCGTGAGGCTGCCCGACGGTAAGCAGGCTACGCGCGAATATGTCCAGCACCCTGGCGCCGTGATGGTGATCCCGCTTTTCGACGACGGGCGAGTGTTGCTCGAGCGCCAATATCGCTATCCCATCGGCCGTGTGATGGTCGAGTATCCGGCCGGCAAGCTCGACGACGAAGAAGACGAGCTCGCCTGCGCGCAACGCGAGCTGCAAGAAGAAACGGGCTATACGGCGCGTGAATGGCATTTCCTGACGCGCATCCATCCGATCATTTCGTATTCGACCGAGTTCATCGACATCTTTCTCGCGCGCGGACTGACTCCGGGCGAGCGCAAGCTCGACGACGGCGAATTTCTCGAGACGTTCGTGACCGAGCTGCCGCAAGTCACCGAATGGATCCGCACCGGTGCGATCACCGATGTGAAGACGATCATCGGCACGCTTTGGCTCGAGAAGGTGCTCGCCGGCGTCTGGACGCCCGGCGATGCCGCGGCGGCGCGCGTGTCCGGCAAATAGGGCGTGGTCCGCGCGGTTCGCGCAAGCGCGCTAGAATGAGCCGTTTCGTTCGGTGAACGGTCGTTCACTGGAATCGTTTTCGCGCTACACTTAGCCGCAGTTTTTGTCCGATCGAGCATGAAGGTCCTTGATTTGCAATGTCCGCACGGCCATCGGTTCGAAGGCTGGTTCGCCTCCGTCGATGAGTTTGAATCGCAGTTGTCGCGCAAGTTGGTCGAATGTCCCGTTTGCGCCGCGACCGCGGTGAGCCGTGTCCCGTCCGCACCGCGCCTGAACTTGTCGGGCGCCACGAGCCCCGGCGAGAGCGGGGCGGGAAGGCGTGCGTCCACCGGCGACGAGGTGCAAGCGGGTGCGCCCGCGGCGCAGAGGGAGCGCATGCGCGAAGTCGAGGCGCGCGCCATGCGTGCTTTACGTGAGCTGGTCCAGAACACGGAAAACGTCGGCGACCGGTTTGCCGAAGAGGCGCGCCGCATCCACTACAACGAGGCGCCTGCCCGCAATATCCGCGGCGTAGCCACGCCCGATGACGCGCGCTCGCTCGCCGAAGAAGGGATCGACGTCATGGCGGTGCCTGGCGCCTGGGCGTCGAAAGAGTCGCTGCAGTAAGCCCAACAAGGAGACAGCGCGATGGGTTTGAGCTTCGAGGACCTCGAAGTCGGCTCCCGGCGGGACGCGGGCGCACATACATTCAGCGTCGATGAGATCCTCGAGTTCGCCGAGCGCTTCGATCCGCAACCGTTTCATCTCGACGAGTCGGCCGCAAAAGCTTCCCCGTTCGGCGGGTTGATCGCGAGCGGCTGGCATACGTGCTCGGTGCTCATGGGCCTTTGCGGGCGCAATATGCTGAACGGCTCGACCTCGATGGGCTCGCCCGGTATCGACGAGATTCGCTGGACCAAGCCCGTGCGCCCGGGCGATACGATTCACCTTTTCATTTCGATCCTCGAGAAGCGCATTTCGGCGAGCCGGCCCGATCGTGGCATCGTCTCGCTCCTTTGGGAAGGTATCAATCAGGCGGGCGAGACGGCCGTGACCGTGCGATCGAAAGTAATCTTTGGTTTGCGCGGCGGTTAATGCTTCGCGTACTGCGTGGCGCCGAACAACATTTCCCTCGCCTTGTCGTCCATCAGCGGCCTGCGGGCCGAAGCTAGCACCTCGACGCCACGCACGACGGCCGGCCGCGCCGCAATGGCTTCATGCCAGCGCTTCACGTTCGGAAAGTCACTGAGCTCGATGCCCTGGTTTTGCCACGAGCGCGTCCACGGAAAGGCGGCGATATCCGCAATCGTGTAGTCGTCGCCGGCAAGGTACTGAGTTTTGCTCAGCTGCGTGTCCATGACGCCATAGAGGCGCTTGGCCTCGTTCGTGTAGCGGTTGATCGCGTATTCGATCTTTTCCGGGGCATAGACGCGGAAGTGATGCGTCTGCCCGAGCATCGGCCCGATGCCGCCCATTTGGAACATGAGCCATTGCAGTGTGGCATAGCGCGCCACCGGGTCCGCCGGCAGGAATTTGCCCGTCTTGTCGGCGAGATAGAGGAGGATCGCTCCCGATTCGAAGAGCGAGATCGGCTTGCCGCCAGGACCGTCGGCATCGACGATCGCCGGGATCTTGTTGTTCGGGCTGATGGCGAGAAACTCGGCCTTGAATTGATCGCCGGCACCGATATCGATCGCATGGACGCGATATTCGAGGCCCGTTTCCTCGAGCATGATATGGACCTTGTGCCCATTCGGCGTCGCCCAGCTATAGACATCGATCATCGCGGCTCCTTGGAGGACGGTGGCGTCGCGACAAGCAACGCCGATCGAGCCGCAAATTAGCATAGAACGATGGGAGCCGCAGACAGCGCCGCAAACCCCTTTCGGCGGTGCGGTTTCGGTGCGCGTGCGCGCCGTGGCACCCCGCGCGTTCGACTCGCGTCAGGTCGCGCTTGGCGGGGTATAGCGCGCCAGTTCCAGCTTCGCAATGGCGTTTCGGTGCACTTCGTCGGGACCGTCTGCAAAGCGCAGCGTGCGTGCTAGCGCGTACGCGTAAGCGAGCGGAAAATCGTCGCTGACGCCACCGCCGCCGTGCGCCTGGATCGCCCAGTCGATCACCTGGCACGCCATATTCGGCGCGATCACCTTGATCATCGCGATCTCGGCGCGCGCGGCCTTGTTGCCGACCGTATCCATCATATAGGCCGCCTTCAGCGTCAGCAGGCGAGCCTGCTCGATCGCGCATCGCGCGTCGGCGATGCGCTCCTGCGTGACCGTTTGCGCCGCAATCGGCTTGCCGAATGCGACGCGCTCGGACGCCCGTCGACACATCAGTTCGAGGGCTCGCTCGGCGAGCCCCACCAGCCGCATGCAATGATGGATGCGGCCAGGACCGAGGCGACCCTGCGCGATCTCGAAGCCGCGACCCTCGCCGAGCAGCACGTTCGCGGCGGGCACGCGCACGTCGTCGAGCGAAATTTCCATATGGCCGTGCGGCGCATCGTCGTAACCGAAAACGTTGAGCGGGCGATGCACGGTGATGCCCGGCGTATCGGACGGCACGAGAATCATCGATTGCTGCGCATGCTTCGGCGCGGCGGGATCGGTCTTGCCCATGACGATGTAGACTTTGCAGCGCGGATCGCCAGCCCCCGAGGACCACCACTTGCGGCCGTTGATCACGTAGCTGTCGCCGTCGCGTTCGATGCGCGTGCGGATATTCGTCGCGTCGGATGAGGCCACATCGGGCTCGGTCATCAGGAACGCCGAGCGGATAACGCCTGCGAGCAGCGGTTCGAGCCAGCGGCGTTTTTGTTCGTCCGTACCGTAGCGCTCGATGGTCTCCATGTTCCCCGTATCGGGTGCATTGCAATTGAAGACTTCGGGTGCCCAAGGCACGCGTCCCATGATCTCCGCGAGCGGCGCGTATTCGAGATTCGTGAGGCCGGCACCGCGCGACGAGTCGGGAAGAAAGAGATTCCAGAGGCCCGCCTCGCGTGCGCGTGCTTTGAGCGTCTCGATCAGTTGCGTCGGCACCCACGCGTTGCCGTTTCGACGATTGCGCGCGACTTCTTCGATGAACGCGCGCTCGTTCGGGTAGATGTGCTCGTCGAAGAAAGCCAGGAGCCGCGAACGCAGCGCCTCGACTTTGGGGGTGTAGTCGAAATTCATCGTCGGCTCCCTTGCAATTCTCGAAGTCAGCGCACCTTCTGTGCGTACGACCACGCGAGCTCCGCCATTGGCCTCGCGCGCCGGCCAGCGTCGGCCGCTTGCGCGCTCGCGGCGGTACCGACGGTCACGCGCTTCATGATGCCCTGCAGGATCGCGGCGATGCGAAACATGTTGAAGGCGAGGTAGAAATTCCAGTCGCCCGTGATCGTGAGCCCCGTACGCTCGCAGTAGCGGCCGACGTAGCTGGCTTCGTCGGGGATGCCGAGCGCCGCCCAATCGAGGCCGCCGATCCCGCGGAATTGCCGCGGATCAACGTGCCATGTCATCACGTGATAGGCGAAATCGACGATTGGATCGCCGAGCGTCGACAGCTCCCAATCGAGCACCGCCAATATGCGCGGCTCGCTTGGATGGAAGATGAGATTGTCGAGCCGATAGTCGCCATGCACGATCGCGACACGTGTCTCGCCGTCGGAAGATTCCACTGGAACATGGGCGGGCAGCCATTCGATGAGTCGATGCATCGCTTCGATCGGCTCCGTCTCCGACGCTTCGTACTGCTTGCTCCAGCGTGCGATCTGGCGCGCGAGATAGTTGCCTGGCTTGCCGTAGTCCGCGAGGCCGACGCGCTCGGCATCGACGGTATGAAGCGCCGCGATCACGCGATTCATTTCGTCGTAGATCGCCGCGCGCTCGTCGCGCGACATGCCGGGCAGTGTCGGGTCCCAGAGCACGCGTCCGTCGACGTGCTCCATCACATAAAACGCGCGACCCATCACCGATTCGTCGTCGCAACGCGCGAGCATGCGGGCGACGGGCACGTCGCTGCCGGCCAGCGCATCCATCACGCGGTACTCGCGCTCGATTGCGTGCGCGGACGGAAGAAGCTTCGCGGCAGGCCCGGGCTTCGCGCGCATCACGTAGCTTCGCGCGGGAGTGACGAGCTTGAACGTCGGGTTCGACTGGCCGCCCGCGAACTGCTCGACGGCGAGCGGGCCCGCGAATCCATCGACATGCTCGCGCAGCCAGGCCGAAAGCGCTGCTTCGTCGAAACGCTGTTGCGCGGATACCGAGCGCGTGCCGGTGAACGCGGAATAGTCCTGCCGCTGATCCGCGTCGCCAGCCGCTGGGCTTTGCGCCGTCATAGTGCGACTCCTCCGATGTGCTAGTGCTAGCTAGTCCCCTCGATATCGCAGATATTGGGCGTAAAGCATCTCCATCGTCGTGTGCCGCACATCGCGGAAGAGCGGGGCGGGCGGCGCGTAATTGAGCATCCGCACCACCCAATCGCGTGGCTGGCTACCGGCGTCGAGTGCATTGATACACCCCGCCGCTTGGGCGAGATGGCCGAAGAATGCTCTGCCGCCCGCCGTGATCGCATGCGAAAGGAGCGCGCGGTTCACGCCGCCATGCAGCACGAGCAATACGGTATCCCACGATGGATCGGCGCGCAGCCTGGTGAGTGCGGGAAGGACCCGATCGAGCAATTCGCCGATCGTCTCGCCGCCGAGAAAGCGCGTTTCCTCGGGCACGATGCCGTCGAAAATCGTCAGGAACGCACGCTCGATTTCGGCCGGCGGCAAATCGGGCAACCGTCCCGATCGAATCTCGCGCCACTCGGGCCAGCTTTCGATCTCGACTCGCTTGCCGAGCGGATCATCATCGTCGCGCCGCTTGGCGTTACTGTGCGGATTGCCATGCTCATCGCCCTCGCTCGCGCCCATGGTCTGACGCATTTCCGCGATCACGCACTGCGCGGTTTCGATCGTGCGCGGCAGGCCGCTTGCGATGACGCGATCGAATCGCACGTTCGCCGCGGCAAATGCCTGGCCTGCCGCTCGCGCCTGCGCTTGGCCCCGTTCGTTGAGCGGCACCGTATCGGGATCGATCGCCCTGCCCGAGTCGTCGAAGTAAGTTACGTCGCCATGCCGCATCAGGAAGATGCGCCGCCGCTTCGGGATCTTGAACTCGGGCATCGCGGTGGTCCGTTATCGATAGCGCGCAGGCCGCTTTTCCAAAAAGGCGGTGATGCCTTCCAGCCCCTCGCGGTGATGCAGCGAGGCGACGAAGTGGTCGCGCTCAAGGTTCAGCTGATCGGGCAACGACTGCTCGCCGGCGGCCGCCACGAGCGCCTTGATGCGGCTCGTCGCATTCGGCGAGCCGCGGCCGAGCTCGTCGGCCCACGCGATCGCCGCGTCACGGACCTGCCCCGGCCCGGGCTTCACGAGGCGGTTGACGAGGCCGAGCGCATGAAGACGCGCCGCGGAGATCGGTTTGGCGTCGAGCAGCACTTCCGTCGCGAGCTGGCGCGGCAGCGACTGCGCGAGGAACCACGAGCCGCCGCCGTCAGGTGTCAGCCCGACGCGCGCATACGACATGACGAACTTCGCATCTTCGGCCGCGACGATCAGATCGCAGGCGAGGGCAAGCGAAAACCCGGCCCCGGCCGCCGCGCCGGCCACCGCGGCGATGACGGGTTTCGTCGACGTGCGCAGCGCCAGAATCCACTGACCGAGCAGGTCGATGCTTTGGGCCTGGACGGAGGGGTCTTTCGCGCGGTTCTCGAGCAGCCGGTTCAAATTGCCGCCGGCGCAGAAGAAATCGTCCGCGCCCGTCAGCACCACGGCGCGGATCGAGGCGTCACGCTCGGCCGTCTCGAGCGCGACGATGCCGGCCGCGTACATGTCCGGATGCAGCGCGTTGCGCGCGCCGGGGTTCGAGAGCGTCAGGACGAGCGTCGATTCGCTCTCGGGTGGCCGCGCTGCCAGAAGTTCCGCGCTCATGATCGTCAAAGGCGCGAAAGCCGCTCGAGCGCTGTCGCGAGGGTTTCCTCGCGCTTCGCGAAGCAAAAGCGCACGACGCCCGACTCGTGCCGCTCATGATAGAACGCCGACACCGGAATGGCGGCCACGCCGATTTCGCGCGTGAGCCACTTCGAGAAATCCTCTTCGGACATATCGCTGATCGCCGAGTAATCGACGCACTGGAAGTAGGTGCCTTCGCAAGGCAGCAGCTTGAAACGCGTACCGCTCAGGCCTGCGCGGAAAAAGTCGCGCTTGCGCTGATAGAAGGCGGGCAGTTCGAGATAGGGTGCGGGATCGCGCAGATAGTCGGCGATGCCGACCTGCATCGGCGTGTTCACCGTGAACACATTGAACTGATGCACCTTGCGGAACTCGGCCGTGAGCGGCGCTGGCGCCGCCACGTAACCGACCTTCCAGCCCGTCACATGAAAGGTCTTGCCGAAACTCGAGACGACGAAGCTGCGCGCCGCGAGCTCGGGATAGCGCGCGACGCTCTGATGCGGCGCGCCGTCGTAGACCATGTGCTCGTAGACTTCGTCCGAGACGATGAGCACGTTCGTGCCGCGCACGATGTCTTCGAGCCTGCGCATGTCCTCGGCGTGCCAGACAGTACCCGTCGGGTTGTGCGGCGTGTTGATGAGCATGAGCCTCGTGCGCGGCGTGATGGCGGCCGCGAGCTTGTCGAACGGCACCCGATAGTCGGGCGCTTCGAGCGTCACGAAGACGGGCGTGCCGCCGGCGAGCTCGATCGACGGCAGATAGCTGTCGTAGGTCGGCTCGAGCACGACGACCTCGTCGCCCCGATGCACCGTCGCGAGAATCGCGGTCAAGAGCGCCTGTGTTGCTCCCGCCGTGACGGTGACTTCGGTCAGCGGATCATATCGCCGTCCGTGAATCGTCTCGATTTTGCTCGCGATTGCATCGCGCAGCGCGGCGATGCCTGCCATCGGCGGATACTGGTTGTGACCATCGCGCATCGCCTTCGCGACCGCGTCGACGATACGGGCATCGCAGCCGAAATCGGGGAATCCCTGGCCGAGATTGACCGCTTCATGCTCCGTCGCGAGCGCGCTCATCACGGTGAAGATCGTCGTGCCGACGTTCGGCAGACGCGAGGGAAACTCGGGAGGCGCCACGTCGTGCGCGCGTTTCGTTGGCTCGTGCGGTGCGTTCATGGTGCAATCGGCGAAGTGACGACAGGTTCATGCAGCATGCAGGCGGCCGCGAACGGCGCCGGCTGGGCGATGCGAAAGCCGAAATCGCGCGCGGTGCGCCGCGCGAGCTTGAGCAACGCACGGTCCTTGGAGACGAGCCAGTCCGCACCGGCCGAATGGGCGAGCTCGAGAAACTTCTGGTCGTCGCGATCCTTGCAGCGCGGCAGCGAGGCTGTGCCGGCGGGCGGCTCGGCCGGCGGTGTCATCACCGAGAGTCGCGCGACCGACGCGAGCGCCTCCTGCTTGTCGACGGCGCGGCGCGTGAACTGCGGATAGTCGAGCACGCGCGAGAGCTCGGCGAGGCAGCGCGCGTCGATAACGGCGTCGAGCGCGCCGCTGCGCAAGGCGGCATGGATCGGGCGCGTGGCCGCGTCGTCGAACACGAGGATGTCGATCCAGACATTCGAATCGAGGACGACCTTAGGCGCGGCGCGCGAGGTATCGGGACCAGAAAGACTAGGCATTCGCTACAATCGGGCTTTTCGCGTTCTCCACCCGGCACATCGTGCCGGCCAGCCTCCATGATAATTGTTTTGTCTCCGGCGAAGTCGCTCGACTACGAGACCCCGCCGCACGTTCGACGTCACACGATTCCCGACTTCGTCGAGGACGCCGCGCAGCTCGTGGAGGGCTTGAGGCGTTTGTCGCCGCAACAGATCGCGACGCTGATGGGCGTTTCCGATTCACTCGCGCAGCTCAATTTTCAGCGCTATGCCGACTGGTCGCCCGAGTTTGGCTTGCACAACGCGAAACAGGCCGTGCTCGCGTTCAACGGCGACGTCTACGAGGGATTCGACGCCAAATCGCTGTCGGCGGCCGATCTCGATTACGCGCAGCAGCACGTGCGCGTGCTCTCGGGTCTTTACGGTCTGCTCCGGCCGCTCGATTTGCTCCAGCCTTACCGTCTCGAGATGGGAACGCGTTTTTCGAACGTGCGGGGCAAGGATCTCTACGCATTCTGGGGCGAGCGCATTACCGATGCGCTCAACGAGCAGCTGCGCAAGAAAAAGCGCGGGGCTCGCGTGCTGGTCAATTGCGCCTCGGAGGAGTATTTCAAATCGGTCAAGCCCAAGCGGCTCGAAGCGCCTGTGGTCACGCCGGTATTCGAGGACTGGAAGGGCGGCCGCTACAAGGTCATCAGCTTTCACGCCAAGCGCGCGCGAGGACTGATGGCGCGCTTCGCCGTCGAACACCGCCTCGGCGCGCCCGAGGAATTGAAAGCCTTCGCGGCCGAGGGTTATTCGTTCGACGAAGCGGCGTCGAACGATGCCACCTATGTTTTTCGCCGCCGCGTCGGCGATTGAGACTCTCCATGACACTTTCGATCACGAGCAATTTCGATGGCGGCGCGATCCAGGTGCTGTCTTGCGAGACGGCCGGCGATATCCGCTTGCGCATTCGCCCCGACAGCCATGCCGAATTCGCCCAGTGGTTCTACTTTCGGCTCTCGGGCGCACGCGGCGAGCGCTGCGTGATGACGTTCGAGAACGCGGCCGATTGCGCGTTCGCGCAAGGATGGCACGGCTACCGCGCCATGGCGAGCTACGACCGGGTGAACTGGTTTCGCGTTCCCACGTCGTATGACGGCCGCGTGCTGACGATCGACCATACGCCCGAATTCGATCGCATTTACTACGCTTACTTCGAGCCCTACAGCGAGGAGCGGCACGCGGAGTTTCTCGGCGCGCTGCAGCAGATGCCCCATGCGACGCTCGTCGAGCTTGGGCAAACGGTCGAGGGGCGTCCTGTCTCGCTGCTGGCGCTCGGCGCGCACGAAGCCGCCGACGCAGCGCGGCACGAGGGCGACGCGGCAAAGAAGAAAGTCTGGATCGTCGCGCGCCAGCACCCCGGGGAAACGATGGCCGAATGGTTCGTCGAAGGGCTCGCGAAGCGACTGGCGGGCTGGGGCGACTGGTCGGGCGATCCGGTCGCGCGCAAGCTTTTCGAGCGCGCCGTGTTCTACATCGTGCCGAACATGAATCCCGACGGCAGCGTGCACGGCAATCTGCGCACGAATGCGGCAGGCGCGAATCTCAACCGCGAATGGATGGATCCGGATCCGGAACGAAGCCCCGAGGTCCTCGCGGTACGCGATGCGATTCACTCGATCGGATGCGATCTGTTCTTCGATATTCACGGCGACGAGACGTTGCCTTATGTGTTCGTCGCCGGCTGCGAAATGCTGCCCGGCTTCACGGCGCACCAGGCGGCCGAGCAAGCGGCCTTCATCGAAGCGTTCAAGCAAGCAAGCCCTGATTTTCAGGACAAGCACGGCTACGAGTCGGGCAAATACCAGGAAGACGCGCTGAAGCTTGCTTCGAAGTACATCGGCCATACGTTCGGCTGCCTGTCGCTGACGCTCGAGATGCCGTTCAAGGACAACGCGAACCTGCCCGATGAGCGAGTCGGATGGAACGGCGAGCGTAGCGCGGCGCTCGGCGCCGCCATGCTCGGCGCCGTGCTGCGCCATCTCGAAACGTTCGCGTAAGCGAAGCGCCCCGGCTTCTCGCGGCTAGCTGCCGCCGCCGCGTTTTTTCCTCTGAGCCTGGGCTCGCTTCGTCGTGCTTTTCGTCGTGTGCTTCGCCCCGTGCTTGCCTTTGCCCTTCTTCGTCGAGCGCTCGGCGCGCGGCTTGGCCGGCGGCACGGGGTCGTTCCAGCTGAATGCGAGCATTTGCTGGCCGACATAGCCGCAGCGAAACTTCAGATCGTAGGGAGCGTGATCCTTGTCGCGCGCGATCCCTTGCCCTTCGACGGTGACGACATTGTCGACCTTGATCCGCTGCTTGCCTTCGTCGAACGAATCGTTCCACGGCGTGATCGTGGCATGCTGGCTGTCGAACGATTCGGGCGCGAATTCGACGTGGTCGATGACGTTCGACGTGCTCGCGACGAAACTGCCGTGCGCGGCGCAATCGGCGACGAGCGGATCGGCGTGCATGTCGCCGACGAACTTGGCGATCAATTCGTTGCGCTGATCGATCAAATCGGCGCGGGCAGGGGTCACGAAGGCGAGAGGCAATGCGGCGAGCGCAACCGTCAGCGATCGGACAAGCCGACGCAGGCGGCGTAATGTGTTGGAGCTATCCATCCAGTTGATATTATCGAGATGTCACTTGGCCAGACGCCCCTCCGGACACTGCCTTGGGCAGCCTTACGGCGGAAATGGCGGGACGTCAGTGTGGCGGGCGCACTTCGCTAAGATGCCGCAGTCGCCGATAGAGTTCAACCGATCCGTGAACATTTGTGCGGCAATGATGCTCGGCTCGGGCGACACGGGCCGCGTGAGTCACAACCGGTGGTGAACGTCGAAGCAACGACTGACGATTACGTGCGCGGCCCCCCGAGGCGATAGCGGCGAACGTCGTTGGTGGTGACCCATGTCGGCTTGTAGACGGCGATGAGCGTCGTCGACATGCCCGTGAACCATGCTTCCCCGAGCACGAGCAGGAGCACGCTCATTGCATAGCCGGCGGGGATGATGACCTTCGGCGAGCCACCCGCCAGCCCGACATGAAACCCGATCGCGACGGCCGAGGCGAGGGCGACGGCCACGGCTGGCGAGACGAAGCCCTGGACGGCAATGAATGCGAAGAGATTGCGGGGCAGCCACGCGAGCGAGGCGCGCTGCAACAGCGCCGAGACGCCCACCGGCATTGCACCGTAGACGAGGAACGTCAGCGCGATGCCTTGCCAGGCCGCGTCGAAGACGACGGCCGCGATCCCCGACACGGCAGCCATCGCGACGAGCGCGAGCGCCCAGTCGAACAAGGTCACGAAAAGGGTAGCGCCGAGCAAGTGCATGACGGGGCCGTCTTCGAGCCACGCATTGCTTGCCCATAACACCGAGATAGCGACGATGATGGCGAGCCACACGTGCTGCAGCGTCGCGTCCTGCAAGCGCTTGAACGGCCTGCGCGCCACCGCGAGCGCGAGAAGCCCTGCCGCGGCGACCCAGGCACCGACGGAAACCCACAGCGGAAGCGGCGTATAAAAGAACCCCATGTCGCCATATTACTCGTTGGAATCCGAAACCGGGAGCCGTTGCGGGCCCGACGCCAGTGCGCCGAGCGGCACTTTTCCGTGCTTATCGCGAGCCGGTATTCGTTACCGTCTTGCGGAACGGCGTTGCAGGTTCGGCAGCCATTGGCAGGCTATTCGTTTCGTCTTGCCGCGGCAATGGATACTTGAAAGTGGTGCGGCGGCGCAACGGTACGGGGCCTGGCTGACCTATCGCCGCTTTCGGCGCGTGTTCGTGCTCGCCGCGCAACACTTCGAGTTGCGGCGTGAGCCATCCGTTGTAGATGGCGACGGCTGCGGCGCGATTGGGCGCGCCGAGCTGCTGGAAGATGCTCGCGAGGTGGATCTTGACCGTGCCCTCGCTGATACCGAGCGTACGGGCGATCATCTTGTTGGTGCTGCCCATATGAACACAGCGCATGATCTGCTCCTGCCGCGGGGAGAGGGCCGGCGCGAAGCGGGCGCGCCGCGTGGACGGCGGCGTCAGCTCGCAGACGAGCGCGGGCGGCGCCGGTACGTCGGGCGCAGTGCCTTCCTCGTGCATGAAAGCGCCGTGCGGCGCATAGTGCCCACCCGCCAGCACCAGCTCGACGAGGCGCAAAATCAGTTTGGGATTCGTGCCGCGCGGGATGACGCCTTGCACGCCCTCGTCCATCAGCAGCCGGACGCGGGATGCGGACGCATCGTCGACGAACACCGCCACGCGCAGGCCGGGCTGCTCGGCGATCAGCGCGCGCACTTCCGAGACGCGCATCGCGTCGTGCCAGTCGACGACGAGCAAATCGACCGGTGCTCGCCGCAACGCCCGGCACGCCTGCGTCCAATCCCTTGCCTCACAAAACCGTGCGTGCCGATTGATCTGCCGCAACAGTGCCTTGAGACCGTCGCGCCGCTCTGCTTCCGAACCGAGAACTGCGAACCGCATACTTTGCCTCCTGGTAGTCCAATGCGGCGCCGCCGCGGCGACCCGACAGCGGGCCGGCCGCGCTCCTCTCGTGCCGCCGACGCAATGATGACAAATTACTTACGAGCGGACGGCTAGCCGGACGGCATAGGACGCGCCCCGGCGGCTCGGCGTGCGGCTGGCGGTTGGCGGTTGGCGAAGAAAGACTCTCGCGAAGGGAGCGATCGGCTCCCTTGCGGCGGAATCGGCGCCACGCGCGCCCCGGACAGCCCCCTTTTGAATGAGACAAGGGGCGGGGCGCTTTAACGG
>NZ_PYUC01000082.1:0-229 GCF_003028655.1 Trinickia symbiotica | reverse complement strand
TCGTTCGACATGTCTGCGACGAATTGCGGCCGTGGCATGGCGCTACGCCAGATTTACGCCAATCGACACTAAAGTCCTTTTAAAATCAAGGCGTTAGATCGTACTTCTGGTGCCCAGGGCCGGACTCTACATAGCTTCCGAACCGGAATCGAACTTCGCCGAATCAGGTATCAACTTCGCCCAAACCGCCACCCGATAAGGCTGAGCGGCGGGCGGCCCTTCGTCTGAT
>NZ_PYUC01000081.1:0-286 GCF_003028655.1 Trinickia symbiotica | reverse complement strand
TACGGTGAGCGGACCTCACGCGAGTGGATCCCCCAAGCGCGTCGGCATCGGGGGCATAGCTCAGCTGGGAGAGCACCTGCTTTGCAAGCAGGGGGTCGTCGGTTCGATCCCGTCTGCCTCCACCAACCAATCCCCAATGGGAAGCGTCGCCAACGAGAGCAATCGTTGGGGTGTTTGTCATTGGCGAGTGCGCCAGTCAGTGTGACTGCAAAGTCGGCTGTCGATCTTTAACAATCTGGAAGAAGTAGTAAGGGATATCGGAAGCGTCTCATGAGATGGGCGTGGA
>NZ_PYUC01000080.1:0-355 GCF_003028655.1 Trinickia symbiotica | reverse complement strand
CAATCGTTGGGGTGTTTGTCATTGGCGAGTGCGCCAGTCAGTGTGACTGCAAAGTCGGCTGTCGATCTTTAACAATCTGGAAGAAGTAGTAAGGGATATCGGAAGCGTCTCATGAGATGGGCGTGGAAGATATCAAATGGGTAGTGATTGTATCCAAGTATGAGAAGGGTATCGAAAGATGCTCTTGGAATACGGCACAAACGCGAGAACTCAACCTGTAGCGAGCGAGTAAGACGCTCTCGTTATAGGGTCAAGCGAACAAGTGCATGTGGTGGATGCCTTGGCGATCACAGGCGATGAAGGACGCGGTAGCCTGCGAAAAGCTGCGGGGAGCTGGCAAACGAGCTTTGATCCG
>NZ_PYUC01000079.1:0-370 GCF_003028655.1 Trinickia symbiotica | reverse complement strand
GGTTTCGGGTCTACGCCCAGCAACTGAACGCCCTATTCGGACTCGCTTTCGCTACGCCTGCCCTATTCGGTTAAGCTTGCTACTGAACGTAAGTCGCTGACCCATTATACAAAAGGTACGCCGTCACCCCGCTTTAAGCGCTCTCGCGCTTAAATCCACTTTAAGCGCTGAGTCTTGCTATTTCAGCCTTAATGTCTTTTGACGTGTTCACTTCGTGAACACGCCGAAAGCGCTTAAAGCGGGGCTCCGACTGTTTGTATGCATGCGGTTTCAGGATCTATTTCACTCCCCTCCCGGGGTTCTTTTCGCCTTTCCCTCACGGTACTGGTTCACTATCGGTCGATCACGAGTATTTAGCCTTGGAGGATGG
>NZ_PYUC01000007.1:0-387494 GCF_003028655.1 Trinickia symbiotica | reverse complement strand
GACGTGCTCAATCGATTGCCCACCCATCGAGCCGACGACATCGCCGCGCTTCTACCGCATCGTTGGGCGCCTGCTGCGGCTTGATTGCCCGCACCTTGGGCCCAGGATGCCTTCACCGGGTGCTTACCGCTGACTCGCGATGCCAAGCAGCGGTCAAATGGCTGCGCGATCGCACAGCGAGCGACCCATTGCTAAGCGCGTAGCTAAATGTGTAGCTGGAAGGCGTTTCCAGTCAATCGTTCGACGCAAACCATTATCAAATAAGGAGCCCGGACATGAACCAGAGCAGTATTGAACTGCCGGAAAGCAACTCGCGAAACGAAACGGGGATGCTGAGAGGCTAAAACCAAATCTCAACTGGCGCGGGTAGCCCGCGACCGGGCGCCGCCGTCGGAGCTCCGCTGCCTTCCGCCGTTTTTGCGTAGACGAAAGCGATAGATCATAAACTCTTGCACATAAACTGCTTATTTTTCAGCAGTAGCTGAAACACTCCAGTCCTCTTCTGGGGGCGCCGAACGCGATCATATAAGCTCCTAAATGCCTGCGGCGATCTTGGTCGCGGCCCTGCCCCCTGTTCGGCAGAGACAATGCGCGCCGAAAAGACACGGGTTTCTACGCGATGAGAGTCAAACCATGTGCAGCAAGCCACAATTGGGCAGCATCATTGGCCGCAGGGTTTTTCGCTACCCATCCGTCAAGCATGTCCGCCCATGCCTGAAGCATCGTCCGCCTTTGCTCAGCATATTCGGCCTTGTTATACACGGCCCGTACACCGCGCTGTTCATGCGCCAGACATTTCTCTATCCAGTCGCTGTTGAACCCAGCCTCGTGCAATTGCGTGCTGGCCGTTCTCCGCAGATCGTGTACTGTGAAAGACTCGAAGTCTTCAGCACCGCTGTTGCGAATGAGCTTGACTGTGCTGTCGATCACGCGATTGAGGGTGGCTGCACTTATGGGCAACTCCGTCTCGTAGCGACCGGGGTGGAGATACGAACTTGCGCCGAAGCACGTCTTGAAGGCAACGAGGATATCCAGCGCCTGCTGACTCAGATAGACGTTGTGCGACCGGCCCGCTTTCATCCTTTCTTTCGGAATGGTCCACGTCGCGGCGTTGAAGTCCACCTCCTCCCACCTTGCCGAAATAAATTCCGACTTGCGCACCATTGTCAGGAGCATGAACTTGATCGCCAGACGCAGCGTCGGCAGGGTGGGCGTCCTCTCCAGCGCTTTAAAAAATATGTGGATCTCCGCGGGCGTCAGTGCCCGGTCGCGTGGCTTGAACGTGGCGATAGCCGACGGCCGGATGTCCGCAGCCGGATTGACGACCTTTAGCCCCCGCGCCTGTACGAAACGGTAGACTTGCAGCACGATATCCCGAGCCTGAACGGCGGGAGCGGCCGCGCCTCGCTCTTTGATCTTCTCGCATCTCGCCATGAGTCGGGCGGGCGTGATTTCTTCCAGCTTTAGCCGCCCAAATTCGGCCGCGAGATTCCGATCGTAGACGGACTTCCTCATTGCACGGGTCGACGCTGCCAGCGCGGCTTCCGAGAAGTATTTCTCGGCCCACTTCCCGAATGTCAGCGCCTCGGTCGCTTCAACGCGCTTGTCGACCTTAGCTTTCGACGGACTGATTCCCTGTTCTACTTCCCGCCGGGCCCGCTCGAGCAGAAGCCTCGCTTCCGCAAGACTCAGCGACATACCGAAGCTCAACTCCTCGACATCACGCGCCCCGCGGGCAGGTAGCCGCGGATCGTAGCGACCGATGACGAGCGTCTCGCGACGTCCGTTGAGGCGATAGTCGAAACGGAAACTGACCGCCCCCGACGACGTAACGGCCACATACAGGCCGCGTTGGTCGGCCACCTTGTAGATAGTGCCGGTGGGCTTGAGCGCCCGCAATTCGAGGTCCGTAAGCATGCGATACTCCGTGAACTGATACCGTCGCTCGATACCGTCACGCCCGGTGACGGTATCGAGTTGGGTCGTCCGCAGAGAAAGATGCTATACCGTCACCGATACCGTTGATCGCACGCTGCTGTCGCCGGACATCAGCGGATCAAAAAAGACGATAAACCTTTGATTCCGTAGGGGAAATCGAGGAATTTACAGACCTCTGCAGACCACTGCAGAGCATCCTAAATTACTCCCACTCGATCGTCGCCGGCGGCTTCCCCGAGATGTCATAAACGACGCGATTGATCCCACGCACTTCGTTGATGATCCGATTCGACACATGCCCGAGCAATTCATGCGGCAAATGCGCCCAGTGCGCCGTCATGAAATCGAGCGTCTGGACCGCCCTGAGCGCGACGACAAACTCATAAGTCCGCCCATCGCCCATCACGCCGACGCTGCGCACCGGCAAGAACACGGCGAACGCCTGACTCGTGAGGTCGTACCATGACTTGCCCGTCTCTTTGTCGATGGTGTTGCGCAGCGTCTCGATGAAGATCGCATCGGCACGCCGCAACAAATCGGCGTACTCGCGCTTCACTTCCCCGAGAATCCGCACACCGAGCCCCGGCCCGGGGAACGGATGCCGATAGACCATCTCATGCGGCAAACCGAGCTTCACGCCGAGCTCGCGCACCTCATCCTTGAAGAGCTCCCGCAGCGGCTCGAGCAGCTTCAGATTCAACGTCTCGGGCAGACCGCCCACGTTGTGGTGGCTCTTGATCGTATGGGCCGCCTTCTTGCCCTTGCCGGCCGATTCGATAACGTCCGGATAGATCGTCCCCTGCGCGAGCCACTTCGCATCCTTGAGCTTCCCCGCCTCGACCTGGAAGACCTCGACAAACTCTGCTCCGATGATCTTGCGCTTCTGCTCGGGATCGGTCACGCCGGCCAGCTTCGAAAGGAACGCTTCGCTCGCATCGACATGGATGACGCGCACGCCAAGGTGATCGGCAAACGTGGCCATCACCTGCTCCGCTTCGTTCAAACGGAGCAAACCATGATCGACGAACACGCAAGTCAGCTGATCGCCGATCGCACGATGCAGGAGCGCGGCCGCGACCGACGAATCGACGCCGCCCGACAGACCCAGGATCACATGCTCGCTGCCGACTTGCGCGCGAATCTTTTCGACGGCTTCGTCGATGTAATGCCCCATTTCCCAATCGGCCTTCGCGCCGCAGATCGACAGCACGAAGCGCTCGAGCATCGCGCGCCCTTGCAGCGTATGCGTGACCTCCGGGTGCCACTGCACGCCGTAGAAATGGCGCGATTCGTCGGCAATCGCCGCGATCGGACACGACTCCGTCGACGCCATCAGCTTGAATCCCTCGGGCATCTCGGTGACCTTGTCGCCGTGGCTCATCCAGACCTTCAGCATCCCGTGCCCATCGGACGTGCGGAAGTCCTCGATGCCTTCGAGCAGACTCGTATGATTGCGCGCCCGCACTTCGGCATAGCCGAATTCACGCACGTGCCCCCCGTCGACTTTGCCGCCGAGCTGCTCGGCCATCGTCTGCATTCCGTAGCAGATTCCCAGCACGGGCACGCCGAGCTCGAAAACGGCTTGCGGCGCACGCGGCGTATCGGACTCCGTAACGGAGTTCGGCCCGCCCGACAGGATCACGCCCTTCGGCGCAAACTCGCGGACGAACGCGTCGTCGACGTCGTACGGATGAATCTCCGAATAGACGTGCGCTTCGCGAATGCGGCGCGCAATCAGTTGGGTGACTTGAGAGCCGAAATCGAGGATCAGGATCTTGTCATGCATGGCGGGCGCGTTACTCAAATGGGCAAATGGAATTCAATTCGGGGCCGCCGTCACGGCGACCGAACATAAACAAATTGCGCCTTTCGCCGGAAGCTCTTTCGGCTGAAAGGCGCAACGTCCGATGGCGCGCGGCGTGCGTCATCGAAGACTGCGAGGCAGGAACATCGATCGTTCGAGATACCCACGCGCCGCGACGCTCTCATCGGCCTTCGTGGCCGTCGTCAATCGATGTGGTAATTCGGCGCTTCTTTCGTGATCTGCACATCGTGGACATGCGATTCGCGCATGCCGGCCGCCGTGATTTCGACGAACTGCGCCTTCTCATGCATCTCTGCGATCGTCTTGCAGCCGCAGTAGCCCATGCTCGCGCGCACACCGCCGATGAGCTGGAACAGGATCGCGTTGACGGACCCTTTGTAAGCCACGCGGCCCTCGATGCCTTCGGGCACGAGCTTGTCGATATTCGCCGAGTTGTCCTGGAAGTACCGGTCCGCGGCGCCATCCTTCATCGCGCCAACCGAGCCCATGCCGCGATACGACTTGTACTGCCGGCCCTGATAAAGGAAGACGTCGCCGGGCGCCTCTTCCGTGCCCGCCAGCATGCTGCCCATCATGACCGCGTCCGCGCCGGCCGCGATCGCCTTCGAGACGTCGCCCGAATAGCGCACGCCGCCATCGCCGATGACGGGCACGCCCGATCCCTTCAGCGCTTCCGAGACGTTCGCGATCGCCGTGATTTGCGGCACGCCGACACCGGCCACGATCCGCGTCGTGCAAATCGAGCCGGGCCCGATGCCGACCTTCACGCCGTCCGCCCCGTATTCGACGAGCGCACGCGCGGCATCCGCCGTCGCGATGTTGCCGCCGATGACTTCCACGTGCGGGAAGTTCTTCTTGACCCAGCGCACACGCTCGAGCACGCCCTTGCTGTGGCCATGAGCCGTATCGACGACGATCACGTCGACGCCCGCGGCCGCGAGCAGCGTCACACGCTCTTCGTTATCGGGACCGACGCCGACGGCCGCGCCGACGCGCAGCTTGCCATGCTCGTCCTTGCAGGCGGCCGGATGCTCGGTCTGCTTCGTGATGTCCTTGACGGTCATGAGCCCGCGCAACTCGAAGGCGTCGTTCACGACGAGCACGCGCTCGAGGCGGTGGCTATGCATGAGCGCCTTCGCATCGGCGAGCGAGGTGCCCTCCTTGACCGTCACGAGTCGATCCCGCGGCGTCATGATGCTGCGCACGGGCTCGTCGAGCCTCGTTTCGAAGCGCAGGTCACGATTCGTCACGATCCCGACCAGTTTCGGGCCCTCGACGACCGGGAAGCCGGAAATGCCATGCTGCTGCGACAGCGCGATGACGTCGCTCACCTTCATTTCGGGCGGGATCGTGATGGGATCGCGAACGACACCCGATTCGAAGCGCTTAACCTTCGCCACTTCACGTGCCTGCTCGGCGGCGGTCAGGTTCTTGTGAATGATGCCGACACCGCCCTGCTGCGCCATCGCGATCGCCAGGCGCCCCTCGGTGACCGTATCCATCGCGGCGGAGACAAGCGGGATATTCAGGGAGATATTGCGGGTCAACCGGGTCTTGAGGCTGGTGTCGCGCGGCAAAACCTCGGAGAAGGCCGGGACGAGTAGCACGTCATCGAACGTGAGTGCTTTCTGGATCAGACGCATGGCAAATCCTATAGGCGCAAAACCGAATTATACGCGATACCTCCCTGGTTTTTCACTGTGCGAACAGCAAGTTAGCGATTTTTGCGGCCGGTTCGCGCCCTCGCTTTCGGTTCTTCGTTCGGTCGATGTTCGTTCGTTTTTCGGAGCGCCAGGCCGCGCAACCGGAAAGAACGAAGGGTCGCGATTGCAGAATCGAACAAGACATCGCCGCTCCGGACCGCCTAGACTGCGAGCCGGTCCATACGAGAAACGGGGAAGCGGCGATGCGACGCGGGGTGATGTACGGCATGATGGCGGGAGCGCTCTGGGGCACGGTCTTTCTCGTGCCGCGGCTCCTGGCTGATTTCTCCCCGGCCCTGCTCGCCTCGGCGCGCTGCATGATGTACGGGATTGTCTCGCTGGCCGCCGCCGTGCCGATCGCCCGGCGCATCGCTGCCAAGCTCACGCGTGCCGATCTCGTGGCGCTCGCCCGCCTCGCCTTTATCGGCAATCTCGTCTACTACGTGTTCCTGACTGCCGCCGTGCATCACGTCGGCATCGGGCCCACGTCGCTGATCGTCGGTGTATTGCCCGTCACGGTGACGCTCGCGGGCCGGCGCGATCACGGCGCGGTGCCGCTCGGCCGCCTGATTTGGCCACTCGCGCTCGTCATGGCCGGTATCGTCTGCATCAATGTGGACGTCTTCGCGAACGCCCCGGCGCCGACGCCGGATGCCCAATCGGTGCCGGGCAAGCTCCTTGGCCTCGTCTGCGCGCTCGGTGCACTCGCGAGCTGGACGTGGTTCGCCGTCGAGAACGCGCGCACGCTGCGGCGTCTCAATGCGCACGAGACGAAGTTCGACAGCAACGAATGGTCCGTCCTGCTCGGTATCCTGACGGGCCTCTTCGGCGCGATGCTGTGGTTCCCCGCTTCCGCGCTGACCGACGGGCCGGGCGGCATCGCGAACGCGGGCGCGATAGCGGCGGCCGGCGCGGGCGACGCCCGCTGGCAGATCTTCTGGCTATTGAATCTGGGTCTCGCCGTCGGTGCCTCGTGGCTCGGCAACGGCCTCTGGAATGCCGCCGCGACGCGGCTGCCGCTGACGCTTTCGGGTCAGATGATCGTCTTCGAAACGCTGTTCGCCCTGCTTTATGGCTTCATTTACGATAGTCGCCTGCCGAGACCGCTCGAAGCGGCCGCGATCTTGCTGCTGCTCGCGGGCGTCGTCTGGGCGGTGCGCCGGCACAGCGGAGAGCAAGCGGGAAAGCGTCCAGAGCAGGACGTTACCGTGCTGGATGCGCATCAGGCGCACGAAGCCGCGTCCCCTTCCCGGGAGGAGGCGCGCAGCCCTTCAGCGTGAATCCTTGGGCAGCCACTTGCGCCCTTCGATCGATCCTTCACGGCGCGTCTTGTCGACGCGCCGCTGCCGCGCGACCTTCGGATCGACGATGAGCGCGCGATAGATCTCGACGCGGTCATGATCGGCAAGCGGCGCATCGAGCGGCTTCAGCTTGCCGTAGATGCCGACCTTCGCCGTCGCCAGATCGATCTCGGGATGGCGCTCGACGATGCGGCTGGCATCGAGCGCGTCCCGCACGGTCGAGCCGGCCGGCACATGCACTTCGATCAGCGTCTGCGCCTTCGCGAGCGCGTAACAGACCTCGACCGTCAACTCCGCACTCATGACTTTCCGTAGCGTTGATTGGCGCGCTTCACGAACGATTCGACGAATGTATTCGCGATGTGATGGAAGACCGGCCCAATGATCTTCTCCAGGATGACGCTCGCGAACTCGTAGTGGAGCGCGAATTCGATCTTGCAGGCGTCGGTGCGCAGCGGCGTGAAACGCCAGTAGCCCGTGAACTTGCGAAACGGGCCGTCCGTGAACTCCATGTCGATGCGAGTCGGCCGCTGCTGGGTATTGTGCGTGGCAAAGTGCTGCTTGATGCCCTTGAAATTGATGTCGATCCGCGCCTCCATGCTGTGCTCGTCCTGGTGCCGGATTTGCACGCCTCCGCACCACGGCAGGAAGTTCGGATAGTCGTTCACGTCCGTGACGAGGTCGAACATCTCCTCAGCCGAATGACGGATCAATACGGTTTTCTGGACATCTGCCATAAAATTGCACCGCGCGAGGCGAAAGTGAGTCGGCGCTACGGCCTCTCGAGGCACCGCTTTGCTAAAATTGCGATTTTAAACGAGTTCGCCGCCGGTCATTCATGAGCATCATCGACAACAGAAAAGCCTTCTTCGATTACTTCATCGAAGAGCGCTACGAGGCAGGGCTCGTGCTAGAGGGATGGGAGGTCAAGGCGCTGCGCGCCGGCCGCGCCCAGATCAAGGAGGGCTACGTGGTGGTGAAGGACGCCGAGCTCTTTCTGATCGGCGCGCACATCAGTCCGCTGCCCGAAGCGTCGACGCACGTGAACCCCGATCCCGTGCGCACGCGCAAGCTGCTTTTGCACGCAGACGAGATCAAGAAGCTCATCGGCAAGGTCGAGCAGCGTGGCTATACGCTCGTGCCGCTCAACTTTCATTACAAGGGGGGCCGCGTGAAATGCGAAATCGGTCTCGCCAAGGGAAAGAAGCTGCACGACAAGCGCGAAACCGAAAAGAAGCGCGACTGGGAGCGCGAAAAAGCGCGGCTCATGCGCACCGCCGGCTGACGAAGGGGCGCTCGCGGCCGCGGCGCCCAGCTTTCTCCGAAACGCCGGCCTTCGCCGAACTCAGCGGATTTCGGCAGCCTGCGCGTTTTTGCCGCGGCTCACGATCGTGAGCGCCGAAGCGATCATCGTGCTCAGATCCGACAGATTGCCCGGGACGATCAGCGAATTGCCCGCCTTGGCCAGATTCCCGAACGCGTTCACATACTGCTCCGCCACTTTCAGGTTCACGGCGTCCATGCCGCCCGTCGACTGAATCGCCTCGGCAATCTTCCTGATCGCCTGCGCGTTCGCTTCGGCCACGGCGAGAATCGCGGCGGCCTCGCCCTGCGCCTGATTGATCGCCGCCTGCCGGTCGCCCTCCGAGCGCTGAATGGCCGCCTCGCGGCCGCCCGACGCGATATTGATCTGCTCCTGCTTGCGGCCTTCGGAGGCGGCGATCAGCGCGCGCTTCTCGCGCTCGGCCGTGATCTGCGCCTGCATCGCATGAAGAATTTCCTTCGGCGGCGTCAGGTCCTTGATCTCGTAGCGCAGTACCTTCACGCCCCAGCTCTCGGCGGCTTCGTCGAGAGCCGCGACGATACTGCGGTTGATGAGATCGCGCTCCTCGAACGTCTTGTCGAGCTCGAGCCGGCCGATGACCGAGCGCAGCGTCGTCTGCGCGAGCTGCGTAATCGCGAGCACGAAGTTGCTCGAGCCATACGACGCCTTCATCGGGTCCGTGACCTGGAAGTACAGCACCCCGTCCACCTGCAGCTGCGTGTTGTCACGCGTGATGCAGACCTGCGCCGGCACATCGAGCGGGATCTCCTTGAGAACGTGCCGGTAGGCTACGCGGTCCACGAACGGCAGCACGAGGTTCAAGCCGGGCGCGAGCGTCGCATGATAGCGGCCGAACCGCTCGACGACCCACGCATGCTGCTGCGGCACGATCTTGATCGTCTGCGCGGCGATCACGATCACGACCACGAGCAGCACGGGCGCGACGATGGTTATGTCCATTCTTTTTACTCCTTCGTTGTTGACAGAGGATGGTCGGATCGCGCCGGCTTCTTCTCCACGACGATCAGGCGGTTCGCCCGCACGGCGGCGATCTCGTAGACGCGCGCATCGGCACTCGCGCCGGGCGCGAGCTCCACGTCCCATTCGGCCCCACGGTATGGGACGCGGGCACGGCCGTCGTGCCAGGCATGAACCTCGAGCGTGGCGCCGATATCGGGATTGACGTCGGGATTCGTCGACGCGTCGCGCCGCGCCTTGCGGCGCCCGAATCGAGAGCGCCGCAGCACGATCACGGCCGCCAGCGCGACGAGCGCGGCGGCCAGGTATTGCTCGGCCGCGCTCGCGCCCGCCCAGTGTGCGATCGCGCCGGCGATGAAGCCGAGCGCGATCATGAGCAGGTAGAACGTCCCCGTCAGCAGCTCGGCGACGATCAGCGCCCCCGCGCCAACCCACCAGATAAAGTCGCTCGGCGACATAGCGGTCTCCCCTTTTTCCGATGCGGCGGGAGGCGGCCGCGGACGCCCCCGCCGCGGCTCGTCGATGCCGGCCACACCATAAAAAAACGCCCCGGTCCTACTACCGAGGCGTTATAGCATGAAGCCGTTGCACCGATGACGTGCAAGCAGGAAATCAGACGATTCCGATCAACTGGTTGCCGTAGCCTTTGCGAGCGCCTGCCATGTCTCGATGACCGTGTCCGGGTTCAGCGAGATCGACGAAATACCCTCGTCCGTCAACCACTGCGCGAAGTCCGGGTGATCGGAAGGACCCTGACCGCAGATGCCGACGTACTTGTTCTGGCTCCGGCATGCTTCGATCGCGCGCTTCAACAGGAACTTGACCGCATCGTCGCGCTCGTCGAAATCCGCGGCCAGCAGCTCCATGCCGGAATCGCGGTCGAGCCCGAGCGTCAGCTGCGTCAGGTCGTTCGAGCCGATCGAGAAGCCGTCGAAGTGCTCGAGGAACCGCTCGGCCAGAATCGCATTCGACGGAATCTCGCACATCATGATGAGGCGCAGGCCGTTCACGCCACGCTTCAGGCCGAACTTCGCGAGCAGCCCGATCACGCGCTCGGCCTGCTTCAGCGTCCGCACGAACGGCACCATGATCTCGACGTTCGTGAGCCCCATGTCTTCGCGCACACGCTTGAGCGCGATGCACTCCATCTCGAACGCTTGAGCGAACTCCTGTGCGACGTAGCGCGAAGCGCCGCGGAAACCGAGCATCGGGTTTTCCTCGTCCGGCTCATAACGCGAGCCGCCGATCAGCTTCTTGTACTCGTTCGACTTGAAGTCCGACAGGCGCACGATGACGGGACGCGGATAGAATGCGGCCGCGATCGTCGCCACGCCCTCGGCGAGCTTGTCGACATAGAACGCGCGCGGCGACGCATGGCCGCGCGCCACGCTCTCGACGGCCTTCTTCAAGTCCGGATCGACGTTTGGATACTCGAGGATCGCCTTCGGGTGCACGCCGATGTTGTTGTTGATGATGAACTCGAGCCGCGCGAGGCCGACCCCGGCGCTCGGCAACTGCGCGAAATCGAACGCGAGCTGCGGATTGCCGACGTTCATCGCGATCTTGACCGGAATCGGCGGCAGATCGCCGCGGTCGATCTCGGTCACTTCCGTTTCGAGCAGGCCGTCGTAGATCTTGCCCTCGTCGCCCTCGGCGCATGAGACCGTCACGAGCGTGCCGTCCTTCAGGACGTCGGTGGCATCGCCGCAGCCGACCACGGCCGGCACGCCGAGCTCTCGCGCGATGATTGCCGCATGGCAGGTACGCCCGCCGCGATTCGTCACGATCGCCGATGCCCGCTTCATGACGGGCTCCCAGTTCGGGTCCGTCATGTCGGCGACGAGCACGTCGCCCGGTTGCACGCGATCCATTTCAGACGGGTCGCGAATGACGCAGACGCGCCCCGCACCGATCTTCTGGCCGATCGCGCGGCCCGTTGCGAGCACCTGCGACTGCCCCTTCAGCTTGAAGCGCTGCTCGACCTTGCCCGCGTTCTGGCTCTTCACGGTCTCGGGACGTGCCTGCAAAATGAAGATCTTGCCGTCGCGGCCGTCCTTGCCCCACTCGATGTCCATCGGGCGCTTGTAGTGCTGCTCGATGATGACGGCGTACTTCGCGAGCTCGATCACATCGTCGTCGGTGATCGAGAATCGATTGCGCTGCTCGTGCGCCACGTCGACCGTCTTCACGCGGCCCGGCTCGCCCGGCTGCGTGAACTCCATCTTGATCAGCTTCGAGCCGATCGAGCGCCGGATGATCGGGTACTTGCCCTGCGCCAGCGTCGTCTTGAAGACGTAGAACTCGTCCGGGTTCACCGCGCCTTGCACCACGGTTTCGCCAAGACCGTAGCTCGACGTGATGAAGACGGCATCCTTGAAGCCCGATTCGGTATCGAGCGTGAACATCACACCGGCCGCGCCGACATCGGAGCGCACCATGCGCTGCACGCCGGCCGAAAGCGCGACCTCGGCATGCGTAAAGCCTTTGTGCACGCGGTAGGAGATCGCGCGGTCGTTATAGAGCGACGCGAAGACGTGCTTCATGCGATCGAGCACTTCCTCGATGCCGACCACGTTCAGATAGGTTTCCTGCTGGCCCGCGAAAGACGCGTCCGGCAAGTCTTCGGCCGTCGCCGACGAGCGCACGGCAAAGGACAGCCCTTCGGGCGAGCTCTTTTGCAACGTCTCGAAATTGGCGCGAATCTCGGCTTCGAGGCGCGGCTGCAGCGGCGCGTCCACGATCCATTGCCGGATTTCCTTTCCCGCGGCCGCGAGCGCCTTCACGTCGTCGATGTCGAGCGATTCGAGCCGTGCGGCGATCCGCTCGGTCAACTGGTTATGCTCGAGGAAATCGCGAAAGGCGAGCGCGGTCGTTGCGAAGCCGGTCGGCACGCGAACGCCCGCCTCGGCCAGCTGGCTGATCATCTCGCCGAGCGACGCATTCTTGCCGCCGACGATCTCGACATCAGTCATTCGCAACTGCTCGAACGGAATTACATACGCCTGGTCCTTTACGACGTTTGCTGCGTTAGACATACAAGCCCCTAAGTGTGAAAAAAATTCTCGGCTGCGCACGCGGGCTTGGATGCGGGAATCCGGGCAACCGGCTCCGCGCATCGTGCGCAACCTGTTCGATAAGCAATCGCCAGCGACTTTTGATAGCAATGGCTTATCGAACAGGTTCGTCGCTATTTTACCGTGCCGACTCGCCAAACGGTGGCGGCGGCGCGATAATTGCCGCGCTTCATCTTTGAAAAGGCCGATCGGCCTTCCCCACTCGAGCTTTTGTCGATGCCGCCGCCCACCGTATTCATCGTCTCCGACGGTACTGGAATCACTGCCGAAACGTTCGCGCACTCGATCCTGTCCCAGTTCGACCAAAAATTCCGCCTCGTGCGCGTGCCGTTCGTCGATTCGGCCGACAAAGCCTTTGCGACTGTCGAAAAGATCAGCGAATCGGCCGTGCTGGACGGCCGCCGGCCGATCGTCTTCACGACCCTCGTCGATAGCTCGTCGAACTCGATCGTGAAGAACTCGAACGCGCTCGTGCTCGATATCTTCCAGCAGTTCGTCGAACCGCTCGAGCTCGAACTCGACATGAAATCGACGCACGCCGTCGGGCGCGGGCACCAGAACGCCGATACGGAGGAGTACAAGAAGCGGATCGAGGCAATCAATTTCTCGTTGGCCCACGACGACGGTCAATCGAACCGGAACCTTGCCGAAGCCGACGTCATCCTGATCGGCGTCTCGCGCAGCGGCAAAACGCCGACGAGCCTCTATCTGGCGATGCAATACGGCGTGAAGGCGGCGAACTATCCGTTGATCCCCGAGGATTTCGAGCGCGGCAAGCTGCCGACGCCGCTTTTGCAACACCGCGACAAGCTGTTCGGGCTCTCGATCGACGCGCAACGCCTGTCCGAGATCCGCAACGAGCGGCGCCCCGGCAGCAAGTACGCCGCGCTCGAGAATTGCCGCTACGAGATCAACGAGGCCGAGGTGATGATGCGGCGCGAAGGCGTCAAGTGGCTTTCGTCGACGCACAAATCGATCGAGGAAATCGCAACCACGATCTTGCAGGAAATCAAGCTCGATCGGTCGGCTTATTGAGCGGGACAGGACACCAGGACACGCGCAGTGCTCAGCCGCGCCGCTGGCGGCACTGCTCGAAAAGACAGACGGCCGCGGCCGCCGCCACGTTCAGCGACTCCATGCCGCCCGGCTGCGGAATCGTGAGCCGGTAGCTCACCGCTTCACGCCAGGCGAGCGAGACGCCCGCCCCTTCGTTGCCGAACACCCAGGCAACCGGCCCGGACAGATCGCAGTCGTAAAGCGCCGCATCGGCGTGAGAATCAGTGATCGCCACGGGCACCGCCAGCCGCTCGACCAAAGTGTGCGGTTCGATGTCCTCGTGCACGTCGAGCAGAAAGTGCGCGCCCATGCCCGAGCGCAAGACTTTCGACGACCACGCGTAAGCGGTCCCCGGTCCGCAAAACACCTGCTTTACGCCGGCCGCGGCCGCGCTGCGCAGAATGGAGCCGACGTTGCCGGCGTCTTGCACCCCATCGAGCACGACGCAGGTCGTCTCGATCCGCTCCGGCAATGCCGGCGCAAGCTTCGGTACGACGAAAAGCAACCCAACGCCGTTGACCACGTTCGAAACCTGGCCGAAAAGCGCCTCCGGCAGCGTAACGACGCGCGATGGATCGACGCGGCCGACGATCGCCTGTGCCTCCGCATGCCGCATGGCCTCGTCGGTCACGACGCAGGTCTCGGGCTCGCCGGCTACGTCGAGATAAGCGCTCGCAAGATGAAAGCCCTCGAGCAACGCGTGGCCGCTCTTGCGCTGCTGGTGCGTCGAGCCGGCGAGCGCCTTCAAGCGCTTGTAGAGGGGGTTGTCGCGCGAGGTGATCGCTTTCACGGGCGGCGCTCGGCGTCGCGATCGGTGGCCGCGGCGTCGCTGCCGGCCACGGCCGCGCCGCCGCCCGTATCGTCGGCGGCCAGATCCGCGAAAGGTGCCGCGTCGGACGCGCCGGCCTCTCGCGCAAACTCGGCGGCGTCAGCCTCCGCCTCGGCGTCGGCATCGGCATCGGCATCGACGAGGTCGAACGCTTCCTCGATCGTCGCCGGTGCGACGACGGCGACGCCCCGCGGCAGCTCCACTCGAATGCCGAGCCGCTCGTACGCCTCGCGCACGGGCGCGAAAGAGCGCCGATGATGCTCGCAGGGGCCGTGCGCGAGCAGCGCGGCCAGATGCTGGGGCGTGCTGTAGCCGACGTGCGAATCGAACCCGTAGACCGGAAACTGCTCATGCAGCTCGGCCAACATCCGATCGCGCGTGACCTTGGCCAGAATCGACGCTGCCGAAATCGCGGGCACAAGCGCATCGCCGCCGATGATCGCCTCGCTGCGCACGGACAGCGTGGGACAACGGTTGCCGTCGATCTTGGCCAGCGTCGGCGTGACGCCCAACCCTTCTACCGCGCGCTTCATTGCGAGCATCGTCGCATGCAGGATGTTGAGCGTATCGATTTCCTCGACGCTCGCGGAAGCGACGCAATAGGCGATCGAGCGCTCGACGATCTTCTTGTAGAGCGCCTCGCGCGTCTTCGCATTGAGGACCTTCGAATCGTCGAGCCCGCGAATGCGGCGTTTTGGGTCGAGAATCACCGCCGCCGCGACGACCGGTCCCGCCAGCGGCCCGCGGCCGGCTTCGTCGACGCCGCAGACGATATCGAGCGGCGACTCGAAATCGAGCGCGGTCTGAGCGGGCTTGGCCGCTCTCACGGTTGCCGCCTTGCCTGTTTTCGTCGTCGCTTTCATCGCCGTCTTCGCCGATGCCGGGGACCTGGCGGACGGGTTCGAATCCGCCTTCGCGTGCTTCGCCGCGCTGCGCGCCGGCGCTTTGCCGGCGGCTGATACGCCGGTGCGCCGCTTCGTTGCCGATGCCGTCATCTGCGCAGCTTCCTTGCCTCGATCACGCGCTCGACGGCCTCGGCCGCGCTTTGCGCCGTGTTTCGCCGCAGCGTGTGGTGCATCTGCGTGAATACGTCGACGAGCGTGCGCCGATTCGCCTCGTCGTGCAACTGCGTCAGCGTCGCGTCGGCGAGCGCTTCCGGTGTCGCGAAGTGCTGCAGGATCTCGGGCACGACGAAGCGCCCGGCGAGAATGTTCGGCAGGCCGACGTACGGCAGATAGCCCTGCCGCCGCATGATCTGCCCCGTCAGCCAGGGCACCTTGTACGAAATCACCATTGGCTTTTTGAGCAGCGCGGCCTCCAGCGTCACTGTGCCGCTCTTGACGAGCACCGCGTCGGCGGCCGTCATCGCGCGCTGCGCATCGCCATCGGTGAGGGTCAGCGCCAGCCCGGGGTGCGCGTCGACGAGCGGCTGCAACAACGCGCGCAACGCCGGGGTCGCGGCCGGCATCACGAAACGAACGCCCGGCTCACGCTGCTGGATCAGCGCCATCGTGTCGAAGAAAGTCGGACCGATCAGCGCGATTTCGGAGCGCCGACTGCCGGGCAGCACGGCGATGACGGCGCCGCCTTCGGGCAAGCCCAGCGCCCGGCGCGCGCCGGCCATATCGGGCTCGAGCGGAATTTCGTCGGCAAGCGGATGGCCGACATAGGTGGCCGCCACGCCCGCCTTCTCTAGCAGTTCGATCTCGAATGGAAACACGCAGAGCATGTGATCGACGGCCTTGACGATCTTCTTGATGCGGCCGCCGCGCCAGGCCCAGATCGATGGGCAGACGAAGTGGATCGTGGGAATGCCTGCCGCGCGTAGCGCCTCTTCGAGTCCGAAATTGAAATCGGGGGCATCGACACCGATGAACGCATTCGGCCGCTCGGCGAGCAGCTGACGCTTGAGCTCGCCGCGAATGCCGAGGATTTCGGGGATGTGCCGCAACGCCTCGACATAGCCGCGTACGGTCAGCTTCTCCATCGGCCAATGCGCCTCGAAGCCGTGAGCGATCATGCGCGGACCGCCGATACCGTAGTAGCGCGTCTCTTCGGGCAAGCGTCGCGCCAGGCCGCCCAGCAGCGCGCCCCCGAGCAAGTCGCCCGACGGCTCGCCCGCCACCAGGGCGATGCGCAGCGGACTCGTCTCCAACGGCATTTAGCGAATGATGCCGCGCTGCGACGTCTCGATGAACGCAATCAGCTTGCGCACATGCTCGTCGCCATCGCCGCCCGCCGACGCGAGTTCGGCAAGCTGGGCCTTCGCGTCTTCGAGCGAAAGGCCGTTCTTGTAGAGCAAACGATAGGCCGTGCGCAACGCCGAGATCGAATCCGCCGAAAAGCCGCGGCGGCGCAAGCCTTCGACGTTGATGCCGTGCGGCTCCGCCTTGTTGCCGGCCGCCATGACGAACGGCGGCACGTCCTGCACGACGGCCGACGCGCCACCGAGCATGGCGTGATCGCCGATCTTGACGAACTGATGGACGCCCGACATCGCACCGACGATCGCCCAATCGCCGACAGTCACGTGTCCGGCCATCTGAGCGTTGTTCGAGAGGATCACATGACTGCCGACACGGCAGTCGTGCGCGATATGGACATACGCCATGATCCAGTTGTCGTCGCCGACCGTCGTCACGCCGCCGTCCTGCGTCGTGCCCGTGTGAATCGTCGTGAACTCGCGGATCGTATTGCGATCGCCGATGACGAGGCGCGTCGGCTCGCCCTGATACTTCATGTCCTGCGGCCGGCCGCCGATCGACGCGTAGTGGCCGATCCGGTTGGCCGCGCCGAGGGTCGTATGGCCTTCGATCACGCTGTGCGAGCCGACGACGGTGCCTGCTCCGATCACGACATGCGCGCCGACGATGGAGTACGGACCGATCTCGACATTGTCGGCGAGTTCGGCGCCGGCCTCCACGATTGCGGTGGGATGAATCTTGCTCATGCGGCTTGGCCCTTCCTTATTGATCGCCTGTGTGCTTCACGGTGCACATGAGGTCCGCTTCCGCGGCGGTCACGCCGTCCACTTCCGCGCGCGCCTTGAATTTCCAGATACCGCGCATGTAGCGCTCGAACGACGCATGCAGGATGAGCTGGTCGCCCGGCTCGACGACACGCTTGAAGCGCGCGCCGTCGATGCCGACGAAGTAATAAAGCGTCTTCGTGGGATCGTGCGGCTCCTCGGCGAAAGTCAGCAGCGCCGCTGTCTGAGCGAGCGCCTCGAGGATCAACACGCCCGGCATCACCGGTCGTTGCGGGAAATGCCCCATGAAATAGGGCTCGTTGATCGACACGTTCTTGAGCGCCTTGATGCTCTTGTGCGGCTCCAGCTCGAGCACCCGATCGACGAGCAAGATCGGATAGCGATGCGGCAGCAGGGTAAGAATCTTGTGAATGTCGAGATTGATTTTTTCGGTGCTCATGGTCTGTCTGCTCCACGCCTGACTGCGCGGATGATAACTGCGGATACTTCAGGCGAAGTGCGCGCGCCGCCGATGACTGGGCTACGCGCCGCCGTCGCGCTTTTCGACTGCCGCCTCCAATGCCTTGATTCGCTCGCGCAGCTTGTCGAGATTGCGCATCAGCGCGGCACTCTTGTTCCATTCCGCGTGCTCGACGGCCGGGAAAGCGCTCGTGTAGATGCCCGCCTTCGGCAACGATTTGGAT
Source organism: Trinickia symbiotica (assembly GCF_003028655.1). Classification (GTDB taxonomy): domain Bacteria; phylum Pseudomonadota; class Gammaproteobacteria; order Burkholderiales; family Burkholderiaceae; genus Trinickia; species Trinickia symbiotica_A. Next base: position 369,794 of record NZ_PYUC01000007.1, on the reverse strand, counting down.
ACACCGGACTTCGCCGTGACGATCACGTAATCGCCGAGCGTCACGTGCCCCGCGATGCCGACCGCGCCGCCGATCATGCAGTGCTTGCCGATCGTCGTGCTGCCCGCGATGCCGGCACAGCCCGCGATCACCGTGTAGGCCCCAATGCGGCAGTTGTGGCCGATCTGGACGAGGTTGTCGATCTTGACGCACTCCTCGATGACGGTATCGGCCATCGCGCCGCGATCGATCGTCGTGTTCGCGCCGATTTCGACATCGGCCGCGATCGTCACGCCGCCGACCTGAGGAATCTTGACCCAGGTGCCGGTACGCGCGTCGCCGGCACCGGTGAAGTCGGGAGCGAAACCGAACCCGTCGGAGCCGATGACGGCGCCCGCATGGACGATCGCGCGCGGCCCGATCTTGCAGCCGTGATAGACGGTCACGTTCGGGTAAAGATGCGAGCCTTCGCCGATCCTCGTGCCGCGTCCGACGAATACGTTCGCGTCGAGCCGCACGCCCTCGTCGACGATCGCACCGGCTTCGATCACGACATGCGGACCGATGACGGCGCCTTTCGCCACCTGCGCGGAAGGATCGACGACGGCGCTCGGATGCACACCGTGCGGCAATGCCGGCGCCGCGAGATCGATGAACATCTGCGCGACGCGAGCGAAGTAAGCGTAAGGATTCGGTGTGACGATGAAGCTACGCCCTTCGTGCGACGAGAGCTTCTCGAGATCGGCCGGCGCGATGAGCACCGCGCCCGCGCGCGTCGCTTCCACTTGCGCGAGGTACTTCGGATTGGCGAGAAACGCGAGCTGATGCGGTTGCGCCTGATCGAGCGGCGCCAGCCCGCCGACGCGCACCGTGGCGTCGCCTACGATCTCACCGCCGAAACGCTGAGCGATTTCTTCCAGCGTCAATGCCATTGCCCTGCGACTCCCGCGGTTCAGTTCGTTGCGGCCGGCTGCGATGCCGCGAGCGCCTTCAGCACCTGATCGGTGATGTCGATGCGCGGGCTCACGTAGACGGCTTCCTGCACGATCAGATCGTAATGCTGCTGCTCGGCGATCTGCTTGATGACCTTGTTGGCCTTGTCGAGCACGGCGGCGAGCTCTTCGTTGCGGCGCTGGTTCAGATCCTCGTTGAACTCGCGGCGCTTACGCTGAAAATCGCTATCGAGATTCGACAGGTCGCGCTGCTTGTCCGCCCGCTCGGCCGGCGACAACGACGCGCCGTTCTTATCGAGCGCATCCGACATCGTCTTCAGCCGCTGCGCCATATCGCGCAGATCCTTGTCCCGCTTCGCGAACTCGGCCTCGAGCTTCTTCTGCGCAACTTGCGCGGCAGCCGATTCGCGCAGGATGCGATCGGAGTTGACGGCCGCGATGCGCGCTTCCTGGCCGACCGCCTGCGCGCTGCCCGCACCGAGCGCGGCGATCAACGTCGCGGCGCACATCAAGCGTTTCGAAAACGAACCGGTTAGCAAAATCTTCCTCTCGATGCTGTTTGAGCCGACGCGATCAGAACGCCGTCCCGATCTGGAACTGGAACTTCTGGTATTGGTCGCCCGTATGTTTCTGGAGCGGGAAGCCGAGGCTCAGCTTCAGCGGGCCGATCGGCGAGATCCAGGCAAGACCGACACCATAGCCGTACCGCAGGCCGTTCGCCCCCGTGCTGTTGCCCAAGCTGCCCCAGACGTTGCCGCCGTCCAGGAACGTGAAGACGCGCAGCGTGCGGTCGTAGCCGGTGCCCGGCAGCGGGAACGTCAGCTCGATGTTGCCGACGACCATCCGCGAGCCGCCGATCGGGTCGCCCGTCGTTTGGTCGCGCGGACCGAGCGAACTCGGCTCGTAGCCCCGCACCGAGCCGATACCGCCCGCGAAGTAGTTCTTGAAGATCGGGAAAGGCTTGCCGCCGAGGCCGTTGCCGTAGCCGCCCTGGAGGTTCAGGCCGAGCACGAAGCCGCGCGCGAACGAGTAGTAGTACTGCGCCTGCACGTCGGCCTTGTAGTACTCGGTCGCGCCGATCGGCGTGCCGTATTCGGCGTTCGCCTGCGTGTAGTAGCCGCGGCTCGGCACGAGCGCGCTGTCGCGCGCGTCCCGGGACCAGCCGACGGTCAGCGGAATGTTGTTCGAGACGCGCCCGAACGAGCTCACGTAGTCCTTATAGCTTTGCGGCGTGTTGGAATCCGTATCGAGCCGGTTCTGCTCGAAGCCCGCGCCGAAGTAGACGGTATCCACTTCGGAGAACGGTATGCCGAATTTCAGGTCGCCGCCCGCCGTGATGATCCGAAAGCTCGAAGTCGTCGAGTAATAGAGCGGCTCGGTGGTGCGGTAGTAGACATCCGTGATTCGCTTGATGCCGTCCACCGTGAAGTACGGATCGACTTGCGTGACCGTCAGCGTCCGGTAAGTGCGCGCCGTATTGACGTTGACCGAGAGGCTCGTGCCCGAGCCGAACACGTTGTCCTGCGAGACGCCGGCCGACAGCACGACCTTATCCGTCGACGAGAAGCCGGCACCGAGCGTGATCGCGCCCGTCGGCTTCTCGGCCACCTTCACGTCGACGTCGACCTGGTCCGCCGTGCCCTCGACGGGCACCGTGGTCACGTCGACATCGGTGAAGTAGCCGAGCCGGTTGATGCGGTCTTTCGAGAGCGCGAGGCGGCTCGAATCGAACCACGAGCTTTCGAGCTGGCGCATCTCGCGGCGGATCACCTCGTCGCGCGTGCGCGTGTTGCCGGTGATGTTGACGCGCCGCACATAGACGCGCCGGCTCGGGTCGACCTGCAGCGTCAGGGCCACTTTGTGGTGCTGCTGATCGATATCGGGCTGCGCATTGACGGTCGCGAACGCATAGCCGTACTCGCCCAGCTTGTCGACGATCGCCTTCGTGGTGGCCTGCAGCTTGTCGGCCGAGAAACGCTCGCCCGGCTTGATCTTGATGAGCTTTTGCAGCTCCGGCCCGCGATCGAGCAGATTGCCGGCGAGCTTGATGCTCGAAATCGTATAGGGCTCGCCCTCATGCACCGTCAGCGTGAGGTACATGTCTTTCTTGTCGGGCGAGATCGAGACCTGCGTCGACTCGATGTTGAACTCGAGGTAGCCGCGGTTCAGATAGTACTTGCGGACGTTTTCGAGGTCGGTCGTCAGCTTGTCCTTCGCATAGAGGTCGTTCTTCGTGTACCACGAGAACCAGTTCGGCGTGGAGAGCTGCATTTCGTCGCGCAGCGTGCTCGTGCTGAATGCGTGGTTGCCGACGAAGTTGACCTGGCGAATCTTGGCTTTCGGCCCTTCGGCCACGGAGAACAGAACCGACACACGGTTCTGGTCGAGCGGCGTGACCGTCGTCGTCACTTCGGCCGCGTAAAAGCCGCGCGTCAAATATTGGCGCTTCAACTCCTGCTCCGCGCGATCGACGAGCGACTTGTCGTAATAGCGCCCCTGCGACAAGCCGACGGTCTTCAACGCCTTCAACAGCGCATCCTTCTCGAACTCGTGCAGCCCCGAGAAGTCGATCGAGGCGATAGCGGGCCGCTCGATCACGTTCACGACGACGATCTGGCCTTCGGTCGAAATGCGTACGTCGTTGAAGAAACCCGTCGCATAGAGTGCGCGAATGGCCTCCGATGCCTTGTCGTCCGTGAACGTATCGCCTTGCTTGATCGGCAGGTAGGCGAACACCGTGCCGGGTTCGATCCGTTGCAGCCCTTCGATTCGGATGTCTTTCACCACGAAAGGCGTCGTTGCATGAGCGACGAGCCCATGAGCGGCGAGCGCCGCGGCCGCGACGGTATTACGAGCAAAGCGATGAGGTTTCAACAACGTGCATCCCCAGTATTTTTAGCTGCAACCATCCTTGAGCGGCCTGCCGAGGACAGGAGCCGCCGGACGCATTAGAAGTGGATTAACCGAGCCAGATCGTTGAATAGCGCGATGGCCGACAAGGCGACGATGCAAACGAGGCCGGCTCTTTGCAAAACGAGCTGCCAGCGTTCCGATACAGCCTTGCCGGTCGCGGCTTCAACCAAATAATATAACAGATGCCCCCCGTCCAATACCGGAATCGGCAATAAGTTCAACACGCCGAGGCTGATGCTCACGAGCGAAAGAAAGGACAGGAAAGGCTCCCATCCGAGGCGCGCGCTCTTGCCTGCATAGTCGGCGATCGTCACGGGACCCGACAGATTCTTGATCGAGGCCTCGCCCGTCAGCATCCGCCCGAACATCCGCAGCGAGTACACGCCGATCTCCCAGGTGCGCCGCGCGCCGCGCGCGACGCTCTCCAGCGGGCCATAGCGGACGTCGACCGTCGACACTTTGGTCGCGAGCGCGGCGCCGATGCGGCCGACCTCGAGGCCCGTCTCGCGATCGCGGCGCGCTTCGGGCGTGATCGTCACGGCGATCGGTTCCTTCGTTGCGCCGCCACGCTCGATCCTGAGGACGATCGGGCGCCCGGCGTGCGACTTGACATAGGCAATGAACGCCTGAGCCCCATCGACGCGCCGGCCATCGACGCCGCGCAGCGAATCCCCCGGCGCAAGGCCTGCGCGCGCGGCCGCGCTGCCGGGCTCGACGGCGGCGACCGAGAGCGTCCCGCCTTCGTCGAAGCCGAGTTTCGACATGAAATCGTCGTCGACGTCGCGATCGGAAACCTTGCTGAGGTCGACCTGAAAGTCGTAGACGCCGTGCCCGTCGCGCGCCCGCATGACCACGCGCCGGTGATCGAAGGCGGCATCGAGCAGCTTCCAGCGCAAGTCCGACCACGACCGCACGGGCTCGATATCCGCGCCGTTTTCGTCGCCGATCGAGAGGATCGTCTCGCCGCCTTCGAAACCCGCGCGCGCGGCGACGGTGCCGGCCGGCGGCGTCGCCAGCGTCGCCGTCGGCTCGACGACGCCCGTCGCGAAGACGACCGCGAACAGCACGATCGCCAGCACGAAGTTCGCAAGCGGACCGGCCAGCACGATCGCGATGCGCTTCACCACGGATTGGCGGTTGAACGCGAACGGCAGATCCTTCTCGTCGATGCCCGGACCAGGGTCGCGCTCGTCGAGCATCTTCACGTACCCGCCTAGCGGCAACGCCGAAATCGTCCACTCCGTCCCGCTCTTTTTGCCGACCCAGCGCACGAGCGGGCTGCCGAAGCCGATCGAAAACCGCAGCACCTTGACGCCGCACAGTCGCGCGACGCTGAAGTGCCCGTACTCGTGTACGACCACCAGCACGCCGATCGCGACGGCGAATGCGGCGATTTCGATCAGCACGTTCATCGATGCCTCACTGCACCGCGCGATCGGCGGAGCCGGCGCTGTTGGGTCGACGGCCGGCGGCCGATCGCGCCGCGATGAAATCGAGCGCCGCGCGCCGCGCCGCGGCGTCGGCGTCGAGCACGTCCGGAAGACCGTTCGGGGTGCGGTTCGGCAGCGCGTCGAGCACGGCGGCAACCGTCTCCGCGATCGTCGTGAACGCGATGCGCCGCGTGAGGAACGCCTCGACGGCCACCTCGTTCGCGGCATTGAGCGCCGCGCTCGCGACGCCGCCGGCGGCTAGCGCCTGCATCGCGAGCGCGAGACACGGAAAGCGCTCATAGTCGGGCTTCTCGAACGAGAGCGATGCGACCTGGGCCAGGTCGAGCTGCGGGACGCCTGAATCGACGCGTTCCGGAAACGCAAGCGCGTGAGCGATCGGCGTGCGCATGTCGGGATTGCCGAGTTGGGCGAGGACCGAGCCGTCCGCATAGGAGACGAGCGAATGAATCACGCTCTGCGGATGGATCAGCACGTCGATACGCTCGCCGGGCAAATCGAACAGCCAGTGCGCCTCGATGACTTCGAGGCCCTTGTTCATCATCGTCGCCGAATCGACCGAAATCTTGCGGCCCATGACCCAGTTCGGGTGCTTGCAGGCCTCGTCGGGCGTCACGTCGGTGAGTGTCGCCGGATCGCGCGTCCGAAACGGCCCGCCCGACGCAGTCAAAATGATCTTCGCGACACCGCCGTGCAGCGGAGCGCCGCCCGACGCCACCTCGCGCGGCAAGCATTGGAAAATGGCGTTGTGCTCGCTGTCGACGGGCAAAAGCGTCGCGCCGTGATCGTGCACGGCATCCATGAAGATCGCGCCCGACATGACGAGCGCTTCCTTGTTCGCGAGCAGAATCCGCTTGCCCGCCATGGCCGCCGCGAGCGTCGGCGCGAGACCCGCGGCGCCGACGATCGCCGCCACCACCGTATCGCAGGCGGCGCTTTTCGCCACCTCGACGAGCGCCTCCTGGCCGTAGGCCACTTGCGTGGCCGAGCCGGCGGCGCGCAGTTGCACCTCGACGCTCGCCGCCGTATCGGCATCGCCGACCACCGCGACATCGGGCTGGAATTTCAGGCATTGCGCGACGAGCTTCTCGCCGTTGCGATGGGCCGTCAGCGCGTGGACCTCGAAGCGTTCCGGGTGGCGGGCGACGACGTCGAGCGTGCTGTCGCCGATCGAGCCCGTGGAACCGAGCAGTGTCAAACGTTTTTTCATATCTCTTTCCCGAGGCCTCAGCGCAGCTTGACTGAAGCCCTAACCCTCATCCTCCGACGCAGCGCGCTAGCCGATGAAGAGCATCGCGAGCGGCAGCGCCGGCAGCAATGCATCGACACGGTCCAGCACGCCACCGTGCCCCGGTAGCAGGCCGCTCGAGTCCTTTACGCCGGCCTGACGCTTCAGCATCGATTCGAACAGGTCGCCGACGATGCTGAACGCGACGATGAGCGTCAGCACGAGCACCGCGCGCGCCCATCCGAGGCGTGCGCCGAGCGTCGTGAAAAGCGTTGGCGCGAGCGCATGCGTGGCGAGCGCGGCCACCCCTACGACGATAACGGCGATCCAGCCGCCGAAGGCCCCCTCCCACGTCTTGCCGGGGCTGATCGCGGGCGCCAGCTTGTGTTTTCCGAATGCCTTGCCCGAAAAGTATGCGCCGATGTCGGCGAGCCAGACGACGATCAGTATCGACAGGACAAACGATACGCCGATCGCGCGCGCCACGACGAGCGCATGCCAGCACGCCGTGAACACGACGATCCCGGCCACAAACAAAAAGACGCGCCATGCGCCGTGCGCGAGCCGCGGCTTGCGTGCGAGCACGAACGGCCCCGTCAGCAGCCAGAATACCGCCGCCGCCTCGAATAGAGGCCGCGCGGCGCGCATCCCGGGGCCGAGCCTCGTGCTCGCGAGTACCGCGAGCGCTGCAAGCGCGGCATAGCCCACCGCCGTCATGCCGGTGAGATTCAAAAGACGTGCCCATTCCCAGGCCGCCAGTACGACCACGAGCCCAATCAGCGCGCCGAACCCGGCCGCCGGCGCATAGAGCGTCACCGGAACGAACACCGCCAGCAGCACGACGGCTGTGACGACACGGGTCTTCAGCATGGGAGCGAATCGGCGTCCTGCGATTGCGGCTCGAGCTGAGCGCTCGTCCGGCCGAACCGGCGCTCGCGCCGCCCGAAGGAGGCGATGGCGTCGGCCAACGTATCGGCGTTGAAATCGGGCCAGAACGTGTCGGTGAAGTAGAGTTCCGTGTAAGCCAGTTGCCAGAGCAAAAAGTTGCTGATGCGCGTTTCGCCGCCGGTACGGATGAAAAGGTCCGGCTCGGGCGCGTAGGCCATCGCCAGGTGCTCGGCGAATGCCTGCTCGTCGATGACGCCGGCGCTGCCTTCGCGCGCGGCCTGCTCGGCGACTTTCCGGGCCGCCTGCAGAATGTCCCAGCGACCGCCGTAGTTCGCCGCGATCGTCAGCGTGAGGCGCTTATTGCCGGCCGTTTTCGTTTCGGCCCGGCGAATGAGGTCCTGAATGCGCGAATCGAATTGCGAGAGGTCGCCGATCACGCGCAGGCGGATGCCGTTCGCGTGCAACTTCCCGACTTCGCGCTCGAGCGCCGTCACGAAGAGACGCATGAGGAACGAGACCTCTTCGACGGGCCGGCGCCAGTTTTCGGAGCTGAACGCGAAGAGCGTCAGATATTCGACGCCGGCTCGCGCGCATGCTTCGACGCAGGCGCGCACGGCATCGACGCCGCGCGTATGGCCGGCCACGCGCGGCAAGCGGCGCTGCGTTGCCCAGCGCCCGTTGCCATCCATGATGATCGCGATGTGGCGCGGGACCGCCGCGACATCAGGCACGCGAACAGTTGAGCTGGTATATGTCATGGCCGCCGATACGAAAAACTGCTGGAAAGAGTGAGATCCGACGAGTCGGTCGAGACCCGGAGGGACCTCAGACGGTCATGATCTCGGCTTCCTTCGTATGAACGAGCTTGTCGATTTCCGCGACGTATTTGTCGGTCAGCTTCTGGACTTCATCGCCGGCGCGGCGCTCGTCGTCTTCCGAGATTTCCTTGTCCTTCACGAGCTTCTTCAGCTGCTCGTTCGCGTCGCGGCGCAGATTGCGCACGGCGACTTTAGCCGTTTCGCCCTCGCTCTTCACGACTTTCGTCAGCTCGCGGCGACGCTCCTCGGTGAGCGCCGGCATCGGCACGCGGATCAAATCGCCCTGCGTGGCCGGATTCAGACCGAGATCCGATTCGCGAATCGCCTTCTCGACGACGGCGACCATCTTCTTCTCCCACGGCTGCACGCCGATCGTGCGCGCGTCGATGAGCGTCAGATTCGCGACCTGGGAAATCGGCACGTTCGAGCCGTAATAATCGACCTGGATGTGATCGAGGAGCCCGGTATGCGCGCGCCCCGTGCGAATCTTGGCCAGATCGCTCTTGAACGCCTCGATCGAGCGCTGCATTTTCTGATCGACGCTCTTCTTTATCTCTGCGACACTCATTTGGACCTCCGAACCTTCATGGCAGTACGGGCCGGCCGCGCCAGCGGCCTCAAACGCCGCTGGCGCGAGGCGCGCCCGCGTCCCTGCGAGAGTTTACACGTGGACGAGCGTACCCTCGTCCTCACCTTGTACGATGCGCTTCAATGCGCCGGGTTTAACGATCGAAAACACACGGATCGGCAGCTTTTGATCGCGGCACAGCGCAAACGCGGTCGCATCCATGACCTGCAGGTTGCGGCCGATCGCTTCGTCGAAGCTGATCGTGGAATAGCGTGTGGCCGTCGGGTCCTTGTTCGGGTCCGCGGAGTATACGCCGTCCACTTTGGTTGCTTTCAGAACGACTTCCGCGCCGATCTCCGAGCCGCGCAACGCCGCCGCCGTATCGGTCGTGAAGAACGGGTTGCCCGTGCCGGCCGCGAAGATCACGACCTTGCCTTCCTCGAGCTGGCGAATCGCTCGCGGGCGGATGTACGGCTCGACGACCTGATCCATGCGCAGCGCCGATTGGACGCGCGCCTCGATGCCCGCATGACGCATGGCATCCTGCAGCGCGAGCGCGTTCATCATCGTCGCCAGCATGCCCATGTAATCGGCCGTCGCGCGGTCCATGCCGGCCGCACCGCCCGCTACGCCGCGAAAGATGTTGCCGCCGCCGATCACCACCGCCAGCTGCGTGCCGAGGTGCACCACCTCGGCGATATCCGTCACCATTCTTTCGATCGTCGCGCGGTTGATGCCGAAGGCATCTTCGCCCATCAAAGCTTCACCGGAGAGTTTGAGAAGAACGCGTTTGTAGGCTGTGGGCATAGCGGTATCCGATCGCGCCGAAGGAGATGACAACAATGTGGAACTGTAGGGGTGAAACCTGAATTGGAGCAAGCGCCGGCGCCTCCTGCATGCCCGCCTTGCCGTGTGCCGCGTGGTCCCGCGCGAGAGGCGCCGAAACGCACGTTTCGCCGCCGGACACTCGGGTTAACCCGTAACGGCAACCACGAACGCCCGCCCGCGTGATGTCCCGGGCGAGCGCCAGGCCGCTTAGGCGCGGCTGGCGAAAGCCGCGCAAGCACTGCTCCCGGCCTGGCGCCCGCCGCCGTCCTGCTTTACTGTTGACGCGCCGCGGCGACCTGCGCGGCCACTTCGGCGGCGAAATCGTCCTGCCGCTTTTCGATCCCTTCGCCGACGACGAAGAGCGCGAACCGCTGAACCGACGAGCCAGCCGCCTTCAGCATCTGCTCGACTGTCTGTTTGTCATTCTTCACGAACGTTTGGTTCAACAGCGACACTTCCTTCAGGTACTTCTGCACGCTGCCTTCGACCATCTTCGCGACGATTTCGGCCGGCTTGCCCGATTCGGCCGCCTTCTGCTCGGCGATGCTGCGCTCCTTGGCAATGAGCTCGGCCGGAACGTCGTCGGCCGACACCGAGACCGGCTTCATCGCGGCCACGTGCATCGCGACGTCCTTGCCGACCTGCTCTTCCGCGCCCGTGTACTCGACGATCACGCCGATACGCGTGCCGTGCAGGTAGGTCGCCAGCTTGTTCGCGGTCTCGTAGCGCACGAAACGACGGATCGACAGGTTTTCGCCGATCTTGCCGACGAGCGCCAGGCGCACGGCGTCGACGGGCTGGCCGTCGAGCGTCAGCGCCGACAGCGCCGCGACGTCGGCCGGGTTTTGCTGGACCACGAGCTCGGCCACTTGCTTGGCGAACGCGTTGAAATCGTCGTTCTTCGCCACGAAGTCCGTTTCGCAGTTGAGCTCGACGAGCGCGCCCTTGCCGCCGCTCACGAACGCAGCGATGACGCCTTCCGCCGTCACGCGCGAAGCGGCCTTGCTCGCCTTGTTGCCGAGCTTCACGCGCAGCAGCTCTTCGGCACGCCCCATGTCGCCGTCCGCTTCGGTCAGCGCCTTCTTGCATTCCATCATCGGCGCGTCGGTTTTCGCGCGCAGTTCTGCCACCATGCTTGCGGTAATTGCCGCCATCATTCGCTCCTTGAGACTTGTCTCGTAACTTAAAAAAAGGGGGCCTTTGAGAAGCCCCCTTTTTTGCCGGCTGAGGGATTGCGTTACGCTTCCCCGTTGACCTCGACGAACTCGTCGCCGTCGCCGCGCACGGCTTGCACGACTTCATTCACCGCGTTCGCACGGCCTTCGAGGATCGCATCGGCCACGCCTTGCGCGTAAAGCGCCACGGCCTTGCTTGCATCGTCGTTGCCCGGGATCACGTAGTCGACGCCCTCGGGGGAGTGGTTCGTATCGACAACGGCAATCACCGGCACGCCGAGCTTGTTTGCTTCGGTCACGGCGATCTTGTGATAGCCGACGTCGACCACGAAGATCGCGTCCGGAATCCCGCCCATGTCCTTCACACCGCCGATCGACTTCTGCAGCTTGGCGATTTCGCGTTCGAACAGCAACGCTTCCTTCTTGCTCATGCGCTCGAGCTCACCCGCCTCGACCGCGGTTTCCATGTCCTTCAGACGCTTGATGGACTGCTTGAGCGTCTTGAAGTTGGTCAGCATGCCGCCGAGCCAGCGCTGGTTCACGTACGGCATGCCGGCGCGCGCCGCCTCTTCCGCGATCGTGTCGCGCGACTGACGCTTCGTGCCGACGAAGAGGATCGTGCCGCGATTCGCCGCCAGCTGACGCACGTACTTCAGTGCGTCGTTGTACATCGGCAGCGTCTTTTCGAGGTTGATGATGTGAATCTTGTTGCGATGGCCGAAAATGAACGGGGCCATCTTGGGGTTCCAGAAGCGCGTCTGGTGTCCGAAATGGACGCCGGCTTCCAGCATCTGACGCATGGTGACTGCCATGAAATTCTCCACGAGGGTTGGGACTTAAGCCGGCTGCCGCACCGGTCGCGCTCGCGCGCTGCCTCCCGCATCGGGAAAGCCCGCCCGCTCGCAGCGGACTACGCGCTCGTCGCAACCGGCACCCTTGGATGCCCCGGCTTGCGAATCAGCCGCCGACAGAATGTCCCGACTCCATCCAATCCATTCAAATCCGAATTGAATCGGGTCGAACTTCCACTCGACGACTAGCCCGAGAGTATAGCACGCCCGCCCGAGGTGCCTCAAGGCCCGAGGTGCCTCAAGGCCAGACTGGGAGTGCCAACCTTGCCGTCACCGTACTCGAAACCGGTGCGGCGAAGGCGCGCGGCCGGGCATAGGCCCTGCCAGCGGCCGAATATGGTGCGATAATCGCCGAATCCACGTTTCAGGCACGAATCCATGGCCATTACGATCAAAAACGAACACGACATCGCCAAAATGCGCGTCGCGTGCCGGCTTGCGAGCGAAGTGCTCGATTACATCACGCCGCACGTCAAGCCAGGGGTGACGACGGGCGAGCTCGACCGCCTCTGCCACAACTACATGCTCGACGTGCAAGGCACGGTCCCCGCGCCGCTCAACTATCAGCCGCCCGGTTATCCGCCCTACCCGAAGGCCACGTGCATTTCCGTCAACGACGTGATTTGCCACGGCATTCCGGGCGACAAGATCATCAAGAACGGCGATGCGCTCAACATCGACATCACCGTGATCAAGGACGGCTATTTCGGCGACACGAGCCGAATGTTCATCGCCGGCGAAGGCTCGATCCTCGCGAAGCGGCTCGTGCAGGTCACCTACGAGTGCATGTGGCTCGGCATCGAGCAGGTGCGCCCGGGCGCGCACCTCGGCGACATCGGCCACGCGATCCAGCGGCACGCCGAGGCGAGCGGCTACAGCGTCGTGCGCGAGTACTGCGGACACGGGATCGGCACTGTGTTCCACGAGGATCCGCAGATCCTCCATTACGGCCGCCCGGGCGCCGGCCTGGAGCTGCAGCCGGGCATGATTTTCACGATCGAGCCGATGATCAATGCCGGACGCCGCGAGATCCGTACGATGCCCGATCAGTGGACCGTCAAGACGCGCGACCGCAGCCTCTCGGCACAGTGGGAGCATACGGTGCTCGTCACCGATTCCGGTTTCGACGTGCTGACCGTCTCGGCGGGAACGCCCGAGCGGCCGCGCTTGCCCGTCGCCGCATGAGCGGGGAGATGAGCGTCGCCGCCGCCCTGCCCGATCCCCTTTCGCTGAAAGCCGATTATCGGGTCGCCAAAACCGCGTTGCTCGAGCGCTTCAAGACCGCGAGCAACGTCGACACGGCGATGCGCGCGCTCGCGCGCGCAACCGACGACGCCTTGCGGCGCGCCTGGGTCGGCTGCGAGATGCCCGCCTCGCTCGCGCTCGTCGCCGTCGGCGGCTATGGGCGCGGCGAGCTCGCTCCGTTCTCCGACATCGACATCCTGGTGTTGCTGCCCGAATCGCCCGAGCCCGCGCTCGAGGCGCGCATCGAGCGGTTCATCGGCCTCGCCTGGGATCTCGGGCTCGAGATCGGCAGCAGCGTGCGCACGGTCGGCGAATGCCTCGAGGAGGCGGAGCGCGACATCACGGTGCGCACCTCGCTCATCGAAGCGCGGCGCATCGTCGGCAGCACGACGCTCTTTCAGCGTTTCGCGTTGCGCCTGAACGAAACGCTCGATGCGCGCGCGTTCTTCCAGGCGAAAGTCCTCGAGATGCGCCAGCGTCACGCGAAATTTCAGGACTCGCCGTACAGCCTCGAGCCGAACGTCAAGGAAAGCCCCGGCGGGCTGCGCGATTTGCAGCTGATCCTCTGGATCACCCGCGCGGCGGGATTCGGCAGCAGCTGGCGCGAGCTCGACGAGCGCGGGCTCATCACGGCGCGCGAAGCGCGCGAGCTGCGCCGCAACGAGGCGTTCCTGAAGGCATTGCGCGCGCGCCTGCACCTGATCGCGGGGCGGCGCCAGGACATGCTCGTCTTCGATCTGCAGACGGCGGCGGCCGAAAGCTTCGGCTACAAGGCGACAGCGGCGCGCCGTGCGAGCGAGCAGCTCATGCGCCGCTACTACTGGGCGGCCAAGGCGGTGACGCAGCTCGCCACGATCCTGATCCAGAACATCGAGGCCCAGCTCTTTCCGCGCACGAGCGGCGTGACGCGCGTGCTGTCCGAGCGTTTCGTCGAAAAGCAGGGCATGATCGAAATCGTCAGCGACGACGTTTTCGAGCGCACGCCCACGGCCATCCTCGAGGCGTTCCTGCTCTACGAGGCCACGCCGGGCACGAAAGGCCTGTCGGCGCGCACGCTGCGCGCGCTCTACAACGTGCGCGACGCGATGGATGCCCCTTGGCGCAAGAACCCCGAGAACCGGCGCCTTTTCATGGAGATCCTCAAGCAGCCGCATGGCATCACGCATGCGCTGCGGCTCATGAATCAGACGAGCGTGCTCGGGCGCTATCTGCTGAATTTCCGGCGCATCGTCGGGCAAATGCAGCACGACCTCTATCATGTCTACACGGTCGATCAGCACATCCTGATGGTGCTGCGCAATCTGCGCCGCTTCGCGCTCGCGGAGCATGCGCACGAGTATCCGTTCTGCAGCCAGCTCATGGCGAACTTCGAGCGCCAATGGGTGCTCTATGTCGCGGCGCTCTTTCACGACATCGCGAAAGGCCGCGGCGGCGATCATTCGACGCTCGGCATGGCCGACGCGCGCCGCTTTTGCCGCGAGCACGGCATTACGGGCGACGACGCGGCGCTCGTCGTCTGGCTCGTTCAGCATCATTTGACGATGAGCCAGGTCGCGCAAAAGCAGGACACGAGCGATCCGGCGGTCATCAAGCAGTTTGCCGAGCTCGTCGGCAGCGAGCGGCGCCTGACGGCGCTCTACCTGCTCACCGTGGCCGACATTCGCGGCACGAGCCCGAAAGTCTGGAACACCTGGAAGGGCAAGCTGCTCGAGGATCTCTATCGCACGACGCTCGCCGTGCTCGGGGGCGCGCATCCGGACCAGCATTCGGAGCTCAAGATGCGCCAGGAGGAAGCGATCGCGCTGTTGCGCCTCGAGACCGTGCCTGAAAACGCGCACCGCGCACTGTGGGATCAGCTCGACGTCGGCTACTTCCTGCGGCACGATGCCGCCGACATCGCCTGGCAGACGCGCGTGCTCTACCGCCATGTTGCGGCGGACGCGCCGATCGTCCGCGCGCGGCCCTCGCCGATCGGCGAGGCGTTGCAAGTGCTGGTCTATACGCGCGATCGGCCCGATCTCTTCGCCGGCATTTGCGCCTATTTCGACCGCAACGGCCTCTCGGTGCTCGACGCGCGCGTGAACACGACGCGTCACGGCTATGCGCTCGATAATTTCATCGTCGCCCATACCGAAGAGGACGTGCAGTACCGTAACATCGCCAATCTCGTCGAGCAGCAGCTCGCGGCGTGGCTCGGCTCCGAGGCCCCGCTGCCGGAACCGTCGAAGGGCCGCCTCTCGCGGCTCTCGCGAACGTTTCCGATCACCCCTCGCGTCGACCTGCGAGCCGACGAGCGCGGGCAGTACTACATCCTGTCGATTTCGGCGAACGACCGCCTCGGTCTGCTCTACGCCATCTCGCGTGTGCTCGCGGAGCATCGCGTCGGGGTGCATGCGGCGCGCATCAACACGCTCGGCGAGCGCGTCGAAGACGTGTTCCTGCTAGACGGTCGAGGGCTTTCCGACAATCGGCTGCAGATTCAGGTCGAAACGGAGCTGCTGCGCGCGATCGCCCTTTGAGCCGTAAGCCCGGGCGGCTTCTCAGCCGTCGATAATCGGGCTTCCGCTGTTATTGCATCTTTTTCGAGAATTTATGCGCGTCAAGTTGACAGCCAAGCATCCGCGACCGGCCGCGCCGGATCGCGCGCCTGTCCGTGCCGGCAGCCCATCCGCACGAAAACCGGTTCGCGCCGCCGCCCCCGCCAAGCCGGCGGGAGCGGTGGCGTCCGGAGTCCGACAGGACCGCTCGCCGGCCAAGGCGCCGGGCGCCGCGCCGAAGCCGAAGCCGAGCAATAGCGCTCGCCCCGATCGCGCACCGGCCACGAAGGCGCCGCGTGCGACCGATTCGGCAAAACAACCCGCGAAGGCGAAACCGGCCGGCCGCAAAGTGGCGCCGGCCGCGCGCCGGAGCGAAGCCGAGGCTGGAAACGGCGCACGGAAGACCGGCAGTCCAGTCAAGCGCTCGGGCGACGGGTTCGCTGCCCGATCGGCGCCCACCGAACGCCGGGACCGCGACGAGCGCAGACCGCAGGCGGTCAAACGCGTGAGCGGCGAGCGAGCCGCGCGATCGACGCAGCCAGAAGGTCGGGAACGCGAAGCGCGCAAGCCGCTACCCGCCAAGCGCTCGATTGGCGAGCGGGCCGTACGGTCGACGCTGACCGATCGCAGGGAAGGCGGAGAGCGCAGGCCGCAATCGGCCACACGCGCGAGCGGCGAGCGGGCCGCGCGCGCAACGCACACAGAACGTGGGGAACGCGAGCAGCGCCGGCCTCAACCCGTCAAACGCGCCAGCGGCGAGCACGCCGCGCGCGCAACGCACTCCGAACGTGGGGAACGTGGCGAACGCGAGCAGCGCCGGCCTCAATCGGTTAAACCCGCTAGCGGCGAGCGAGCCGCGCGACGCTCCACGCACGCTGAACGCACGGAACACGAGCAGCACGACGGCGACACGTCCGGCACCCTGCGCCTATCGAAGCGGATGTCCGAACTCGGCCTTTGCTCGCGGCGCGAGGCCGACGAGTGGATCGAGAACGGCTGGGTGAGCGTCGATGGCGTCCGCGTCGATACGCTCGGCGCGCGCGTGCGTCCCGACCAGCGTATCGAAGTCAGCGCCGATGCGCGCGCGGTGCAGGCGCGCCAGGTGACGGTCCTGCTGCACAAGCCTGTCGGCTACGTTTCGGGCCAGGCCGAAGACGGCTACGAACCCGCGGTCACGCTCGTCACCGCGGCGAATCGCTGGGATGGCGATCGCTCGCCGCTGCGGTTTTCGGCAAGTCACCTGCGCGGCCTGGCGCCGGCGGGCCGGCTCGACATCGATTCGACAGGGCTCCTCGTACTGACGCAGGATGGCCGTATCGCCAAGCTGCTCATCGGCGAGCATTCGAGCGTGGAAAAGGAGTATCTCGTGCGCGTCGCCTATGGCGAGCGCACGGCCGACGTCGCGCAGCACTTTCCGGCGGACAAGCTCGCGCTGTTGCGGTACGGCCTCTCGCTCGACGGCAGCCAGCTCAAGCCGGCCAAAGTCAGCTGGCAAAACGCAGAGCAGCTGCGCTTCGTGCTTCGCGAAGGCAAAAAGCGGCAGATCCGCCGCATGTGCGAACTGGTCGGCCTGCAGGTGGTGGGATTGAAGCGCGTGCGGATGGGCAGTGTGACGCTCGGCGCCCTGCCGCCGGGGAAATGGCGCTATCTGCTGCCGAACGAGGCGTTTTGATCGGGGCACCGCCGGCGCTCGAGCGTACTCGGCGCTCGGCGGCCACCGTCACCCGCGTGCTCCAAGCCAGGCGCAAGCAGGCGCTGCTGCATCATATGCGATGCCGCGGCCACGGCCGCCTGGCACCCGCGCTGTAGATCAATCGTCGCTGTTCGGGTCGAGGCCGGGAAACAGCACCTCGGTAAAGCCGAACTTCGAGAAATCCGTAATCCGCATCGGATAAAGCTTGCCGATCAGGTGATCGCACTCGTGCTGCACGACGCGCGCGTGAAATCCTTCCGCCACGCGATCGATCGGCTGACCGTGCTGATCGAAGCCGTGATAGCGGATCATCGAAAACCGGCTGACGACGCCGCGCATCCCAGGCACCGACAAGCACCCTTCCCAACCCTCTTCCATGTCCTGCGAGACAGGTGTCACGGTTGGATTGATGAGGACCGTCTCCGGCACCGCCGGTGCCTCCGGGTACCGTTCGTTGTGCCCGAAGCCGAAGATGACCACCTGAAGATCGACGCCGATCTGCGGCGCCGCAAGCCCCGCGCCGTTTACCGCGTGCATCGTCTCGAACATGTCGGCGATGAGCTCGTGCAGCTCCGGCGTATCGAAATGGTCGACGGGTTGGGCGATGCGCAAAAGGCGCTCATCGCCCATCTTGAGGATTTCTCGGATCATGAATTGTCGCCCTCCAGGAGCTTGCGCATACCGTCTTCGTCGAGTACAGGGATGCCGAGTTCCTCGGCCTTCGCCAGCTTACTGCCGGCCTCTGTGCCCGCGACCACGTAATCGGTCTTTTTCGATACCGAGCCGGCCACCTTCGCGCCGGCCGCCTCGAGCATTTCCTTGGCCTCTTCGCGCGATAGCGATGGCAACGTGCCGGTCAGCACGACCGTCTTGCCGGCCAGCACACCCTGCGGCGCCCGCGGCGCGGGTGGCCCCTCGGGCCACGTCACCTTACCCGGCGCACGCAATTGCTCGATCACCGTGCGGTTGTGTTCCTCGGCAAAGAACTGATGTATCGCCTCGGCGACGACTGGCCCGACGTCCTTGACTTCGAGCAGTTCGTCGAGCGACGCATTCATCAGCGGATCGAGCGAGCCGAAATGGCGAGCGAGGTCCTTGGCGGTCGATTCGCCGACATGGCGGATGCCGAGCGCGTAAATGAAGCGCGCGAGCGTCGTCTTCTTCGCCTTTTCGAGTGAATCAAGCAGATTTTGCGCCGACTTCTCCGCGAACCGGTCGAGTTCCGCCAATGTCGAGAAACCGAGATTGAACAGATCCGCCGGCGTGCGCACGAGGTTCTGCTCGACGAGCTGATCGATGATTTTCTCGCCGAGCCCATCGATATCGAGCGCGCGCCGCTGCGCGAAGTGCCAGAGCGCCTGCTTGCGCTGCGCCGGGCAAAAAAGCCCGCCCGTGCAGCGCGCGACGGCCTCGTCGGGCAGCCGCTCGATGCGCGAGCCGCAAACGGGGCAGTTCGTCGGCATGACGAATTCGCGCGCATTCTCGGGCCGGCGCTCGAGCACGACCGATACGAGCTCCGGAATCACGTCGCCCGCGCGCCGCACGATCACCGTGTCGCCGATCCGCGCGTCCTTGCGGCGCACTTCGTCCTCGTTGTGCAACGTGGCATTGGTGACCGTCACGCCGCCGACGAACACGGGACTGAGCCGCGCCACCGGTGTGATCGCCCCGGTGCGGCCGACATTCACATAGATATCGACGAGCTCCGTCATCGCTTCCTCGGCGGGAAACTTGTGCGCAAGCGCGAAGCGTGGCGCGCGCGAGACGAAGCCGAGCTTGTCCTGCTCGTCGCGCCGATTGACCTTGTACACCACGCCGTCGATGTCGTACGGGAGCGACTTGCGCTTTTCGCCGATGCGCCGGAAGAAATCGAGCAGCCCTTGCGCGCCTTTGACGACGGCCTGTTCCGCGCAAACGGGAAGGCCCAGCTCGCCATACCACTCGAGCAGCCCGCTATGCGTATCGGGCATCTCGACACCTTCGAGCTCGCCGATTCCATATGAAAAAAACGACAGCGGCCGCTGCGCCGTCATTCTCGGATCGAGCTGGCGCAGACTGCCGGCCGCGGCGTTGCGCGGATTAGCGAACTCGCGCTGCCCGGCTTCGCGCTGACGCTCGTTCATCCGCTCGAAGTCGCGTCTGAACATCAGCACTTCACCGCGCACTTCGACCACGCGCGGCACGTTTGCGCCTTTCAGCTTCAACGGGATCGCGCGGATCGTTCGAACGTTTTGCGTCACGTCCTCGCCCGTTGCGCCATCGCCGCGCGTCGCGGCCCGCACGAGGCGGCCGTCCTCGTAGCGCAGCGCGATCGCGAGGCCGTCGAACTTGAGTTCACACGCATATTCGATCGGCGCGTGCCCGAGCGCCTCGGCGCTGCGGCGGTCGAATGCGATGATGTCTTCGTCGGAGAAGCCATTGTTGAGCGAGAGCATCGGCACGGCGTGCACGACGGGCAAAAAACCGCTCGCAGCCTGGCCGCCGACGCGCTGCGTCGGCGATTCAGGCGTGATCAGATCGGGATGCTCGCTTTCGATGCGCTGCAGCTCGAGGAACATCCGATCGTATTCGGCATCGGGAATCTCCGGCTGATCGAGCACGTAATACGCATGGTTCGCGCGTTCGATCTCGGCGCGCAGCCACGCTGCGCGCTCGGCCGGCTTGTCTGCGGGCGGTTCAACGGTGTTCAGGGCCATGCTGTCGGCGTTCGACTTCGCTTTTCAGGTGATCCCGCATTATGGCAGGCAAGCCCGGGCTTGCGTTCACCGGGGCAGGATCACTGGCTGAATAGCCGACGCGTTGCCGCCGAGCCCGCCGGAATGCCGGCCTCCTCGAGCTTCGCATAGAGCGTCATGAGCTGCTTCTCGATCGCGAGCAAGGCCGCTTCGGGCAGCGGCCGCCGCTGATCGTCGACGACGCGTCCCCCGATGCGCTCGGCGAGCGACTTGGCGTAATCGCACATGAGCCTGAACGGCAAGATGTCTTCGTCGGCGACGGGCACGTCGAGAATCAGCGTGATCGTCTGCCCGCCCTTGTAGGTGAGGTCGTCGCGCAGAAAGTTCGTATCGCCGAACTGCAGCATGAAGACGGGGCTTTGCTTGGCATCGAGCTTCACGAAGCGCGTGCCGTCGCGCGAGAGCAGCAGGCCGTCTTGAGAAGCGACGGCCTGCACGTAGTTCGCCGACCATGGCGCGCCGTCGGAAAGCACGTTGATCGAGAGCTGCGCATCGCACTGCGCCGAGAATGCGTCGAGCTCGCGCGCCATCGAGACCGTCTCGAGCATGTCGGGAAACTCCGGCCCGCCGTCTACCGCGTCGGCAAACTGCTGCACGCCCGAGACGAATTCGGAAAACTCGAGCTCGTTCAGGGCGCCCGATCGATTCGCGAGCTGCACGGCCGCCCGCAGCTCTTCGTAGCGATGCCCGCTTTGCAGCAGCTCCCAGCCGGCCCCGCCTTCGGGCTTGCCTTCGATATAGACGGGCTTGCTGCCCGCGCGCCGCAGCCTTTGCGCAAACGGCATCGCCTTGTCGCCGGCAATGGGACCGCCGAGGCGAATCGGCACCACGCAGTCGATGCGCCGATCGACGACGTGCGGCGGCGCGGCCGAGATCGTCGTCGCGGCCGGAGCGATCGGCTCCTCGGGCTTCGCGGCGCCACTCTCGTCGATCGAGGGCTCCGCTTCGTCCGGATAGCCGTTCGGTATCGTGCTTTCTGCCTGGATGTCGGCCGGGGTGTCAAGCGGCGCGGCGGCGCCGAAGCTCGGCTCGACGCGCCCGCCCGTCCCTTGGCGCGGGGCCTCCCCCACGTCCGGCTCGCGCCGCGCGGTCGGACGCGCCGGCTCGATGAACGGCCGCTCTTCCTCGTGATCGTGGCGCGTATGCGGATCGACGGTATCGGGCGGCATCGGTCTCGGCATCCGGCGACGGACCTTCGCCGCGGCCCAAGCGTTGTACACGACCACTCCCCCTACCACCACGGCACCCGCGCCGATCAATCCGAGTGTCAACTCGTCCATGCACGCTCCATCAAGCATTCTTCTGTGGGCCGCCGGCTGGGGCCGGCGCATCGCGCCAATGCGCGCCGCCTCGGCGGACCGTTCAATGTCAAGCCGTATTCTGGGCGAAACCCGCGGCCGTTTCCATGTCGACGGCAACGATACGCGAGACGCCTTGCTCCTGCATCGTCACGCCGATAAGCTGCTGCGCCATTTCCATTGCGATCTTGTTGTGCGAGATGAAGAGGAACTGTGTTTTGTCCGACATCGCCCGAACGAGGTTCGCGAAGCGCTCGGTGTTGGCGTCGTCGAGCGGGGCGTCGACCTCGTCGAGCAGACAGAATGGCGCCGGATTCAACTGGAACATCGCGAAGACGAGCGCGGTCGCGGTCAGCGCTTTTTCGCCGCCCGAAAGCAAATGAATCGTGGAGTTCTTTTTGCCGGGCGGCTGCGCCATTACCTGCACGCCCGCATCGAGAATTTCATCGCCCGTCATGATCAGCTTCGCCTGGCCGCCGCCAAAAAGGCGCGGGAACAGCTCGCCGAAATGCCGGTTGACCTCGTCGAACGTACCCTGCAGCAATGTGCGCGTTTCCTGATCGATCTTGCGAATCGCGTCCTCGAGCGTCTCGATGGCGCGCGTGAGATCGGCCGATTGCGCATCGAGGAACGTCTTGCGCTCGCTCGCCGCGGCCAGCTCCTCGAGCGCCGCCATGTTGACGGGGCCGAGTGCGTTGATCGCATTGTTGATGCGTGTCACTTCGCCCTGCAGGTAGGACGGCTTCATGTCCGGCGTCAGCTTTTGCTGCAATTGCGCCTCGTCGACACCGGCCTCGCTCAACTGCTCGACGAACTGCTCCCCGGAGATTCGCGCGGCCTGCTCCTTCAATTGCAGTTCGGTGATCCGGTCGCGCAGCGGCTGCAGCGAGCGCTCGGCCGTGAGCCGCAGCTCGTCCGCCTGGCGCAGCTTCGCCGTCAGGTCGTCGAGCTCCATGCGTGCCGCGCCGAGCGCGGCTTCCTTCGCCGCGCGAACCTCGAGCGCATCTTGCAGGCCCGTGTGCGCGGTCTGCTCGTTGATCGTCTCCAACTCGGCTCGCGCATCGTCGAGGGAGGCGGCAACGCGCTCGCTCTGATCGTGCGCGACCTCGATGTTCCGCTTCAGCTCCTCGATCCGCGTCGCCACGTTGCGCGCGGCGAAGCGCGCATCGGTCGCCGCGCGCTCGAGATCGCGCGCGTGCGTGCGCGCCGCGCCGAGCTCCTCGTCGAGCGCCTCGAACGACAGCTGATTTTCCTCGAAGCGCGCCTGCAGTTCGGCGAGCTCGCCGTCGTGGCGCTCGAAATTGCCCTCCGATTCCGCTCGCTGCGCACGCTGCTCCTCGATCTGCGCCTTGATTTCCTCGAGCTCCTCGCGAATCTGCGTGCTGCGCTGCGTGTAGCGCTCGTGGGCTTGCGCGAGCTTCAGCACCTCCAACTGCAGCGCATGGACGCGCTGTGTCGCGCGCTCGGCTTGCGCACGCTCATCGGCGAGCGATTGCGAAGCCTGCGTATAGGCGGCCTCGGCGCGGATCGCCGCGGTCTTCGCCTCGTCGGCCAAGAGCGTCTGCGCGCGAAGCTGGCGCGTGAGATTCTCGATTTCCTGCTGGCGCGCGAGCATGCCGGCCTGCTCCGAATCGGCCGCATAGAGCTGCACGCCGACGCGCGTGACGATATGCCCCGCCTTGACGACGAGCGCGGCGCCCTCGGGCAGCTGCGAGCGCATCGCGAGCGCTTGCGGCAGATCGTCGGCGATATAGACCGTGCCGAGCCAATCCGAGAGTACGGCGCGCAAGCCCGCATCGTCGATGCGTACGAGCGAGAGCAGCGTCGCCAGCCCGGCCGGCGTTTCGCGCGGGGTCGCCGCCGACGGCGGCGCGTAGAAAGCCAGCTTGGCGGGCGGCGCATCGCTTGCGAACGCCTTCACCCAGTCGAGGTTCGAGATCTCGAGCGCGGCCAACCGCTCGCGCAGGACCGACTCGAGCGCCGTTTCCCAGCCCGCCTCGATATGAAGCTTCTTCCATAGCCGGGGCAGGCTGCCGAGCTCGTGCTTGTCGAGCCAAGGCTGGATCTTGCCCTCGGTCTGCACATTCTCCTGGAGCTGCTTGAGCGCGACGAGACGCGCCTCGAGCTGGTGAATCTGGGCGCCCTCGGACTGCACGCGCTCGTGGGCCGCGCGACGCTCGGCGTCGTGCACCGGCAGCGCCTCCTGGGCGTCGGCAAGCCGCGCTTGAGCCTCGCGCAGAATCTCTTCGTGCTCCGCGAGCTGGATTCGCTGCTCCTCGAGCTGCGCTTCGTCGGGAGCGTCGAGGCCGCTCGCCTCCGTCTGAAGGCGCTCCTGGCGCTGCTGCAGCTGCTGCAGCTGCTGATCGGCATTGCGCTGGTGCGCGGCCTCGAGCTTGAGCGCCTGCTCCGTCTGCGCGATCGCGGCGCGCTCGTCGTTCAGTTGCGCCTGCGCATCGCGCCAGCGCGCCTCGAGCGCCGGCAGCGCGTCGTGCCTGGCGGCCGCCTCTTCTTCGGCGATCGCGGCTTTCTCTTCCGCGATGGCAAGCTGCGCCTCGGTATCCTCGAGATCGCCGCGCGCCTTTTCGGCCTGCATCTGCCACTGCTCGCGCTGCGCCGTCAGCGCGGCGATCTGCGCCTGGACGCGGTTGCGCGATTCAATGATGAACTTGATCTCGGCCTCGAGCCGGCTCACTTCGGCGTTGGCCTCGTAGAGCGCGCCTTGCGCGCCCTGCATCGCATCGCTCGCCGCGTAGTGCGCGACACGCAGCGTTTCGAGCTCCGCCTCGACCTCGCGCAGCTTGGCCGTCTGCGCTTCGAGATCGATCTGCGCCTCGGAGATCGCACGCTGCTGGCGGGCCTGCTCGGCGGCCGCCTCGTTCTTGCGCAGCAGCCAGAGCAGGCGCTGCTTCTCCTCGCCCTCGGCCTGCAGCGCCTTGAACTTCGTCGCCACCACGGCCTGCGCTTCGAGCTTCTCGAGATTCGTGCCGAGCTCGCGCACGATATCCTCGACGCGCGTCAGATTCTCGCGCGTGTCGTGCAGGCGGTTCTCCGTTTCGCGCCGGCGTTCCTTGTACTTCGACACGCCGGCGGCCTCTTCGAGAAACACGCGCAGCTCTTCGGGCTTCGCCTCGATGATGCGCGCGATCATGCCCTGGCCGATGATGGCGTAGGCGCGCGGCCCGAGGCCCGTCCCGAGGAAGATGTCCTGAATGTCGCGCCGGCGCGCCGGCAGATTGTTGATGTAGTAGCTCGAGGTGCCGTCTCGCGTCAGCACGCGCTTGACCGCGATCTCGGCGTACTGGCCCCATTGGCCCGCCGCGCGGCCGTCCGAGTTGTCGAACACGAGCTCGACGCTCGCCCGGCTGCCGGGCTTGCGCGCCGTCGATCCGTTGAAGATCACGTCTTGCATCGATTCGCCGCGCAGCTCGGACGCGCGCGATTCGCCGAGCACCCAGCGGACGGCATCGATGATGTTCGACTTACCGCAGCCGTTGGGCCCGACGACCCCGACCAGCTGGCCGGGTACCTGAAAATGCGTGGGATCGACGAAGGACTTGAAGCCAGCGAGTTTGATCGAGGTGAGACGCACGGCGATTTCGCTGTTTTTGAATAAGATCGGCAATCATACCATCGGGTCCGGCGCCGTCGAGTCGCCCCGCGGGGCTATAATTGCCCGCTTCCGACGATTCGTGATTTTTTGGCGCGCCCAGCGCCGGCACCCGTGCGTTTCGACGCGCCGGCCGGCATCGCGCATCCCGTTCCGCACCGCCGAGCTCAACGTGAACGCACTGAACCCTCGCCTCGATCTGCTTCAGCCCTATCCGTTCGAAAAGCTGCGCGCGCTGCTGAAAGAGGCGACGCCGCCCGCCACCTTGCCGCACATCAGTTTCGGCATCGGCGAGCCGAAGCATGCCACGCCGACGCTGATCCGCGAGGCGATCGTCGCTTCGCTCGACGCGCTCTCGAGCTACCCGGCCACCGCCGGCTCGAGCGCGCTGCGCGAGGCCATCGCGCGCTGGACGACGAACCGCTACGGTTTGCCCGCGCTCGATCCGGCCACCGACGTGCTGCCGGTCTCGGGCTCGCGCGAAGCGCTTTTCGCGCTCGCGCAGACCGTCGTCGACGGGACGCGCGAAGGCGCTGTCGTGCTCTGCCCGAACCCGTTCTATCAGATCTACGAGGGCGCGGCACTTCTTGCCGGTGCTCAGCCCTACTTCGCGAACAGCGACCCCGCGCGCAACTTCGCCTGCGATTACGGCGCCGTGCCCGACGACGTCTGGGCGCGCACGCAGCTCCTCTACGTCTGCTCGCCGGGCAACCCGACGGGGGCCGTGCTGACGCTCGACGACTGGCGCGAACTCTTCGCGCTCTCGGACCGCCACGGATTCGTGATCGCATCGGACGAATGCTATTCGGAGATTTATTTCGACGAGGCGACGCCGCCGCTCGGCGGCCTCGAGGCGGCCCACCGGCTCGGCCGCGGCTTCGAGCGGCTCGTCATGCTCTCGAGCCTGTCGAAGCGCTCGAACGTGCCCGGCATGCGCTCC
This sequence comes from Trinickia symbiotica, assembly GCF_003028655.1. Classification (GTDB taxonomy): domain Bacteria; phylum Pseudomonadota; class Gammaproteobacteria; order Burkholderiales; family Burkholderiaceae; genus Trinickia; species Trinickia symbiotica_A. Next base: position 344,090 of record NZ_PYUC01000007.1, on the reverse strand, counting down.
GGCTTCGTGGCCGGCGATGCCGCGCTGCTGAAGAAGTTCCTGCTCTACCGCACGTATCATGGCGCTGCGCTCTCGACGGTCTACCAGGCGGCCAGCATTGCGGCATGGAACGACGAAACGCACGTACGCGAGAACCGCGCGAAGTACGTTCAGAAATTTTCGACTGTCACGCCGATGCTGTCGGACGTGCTCGACGTGAGGATGCCCGACGCGGCGTTCTACCTCTGGGCCAATGTAGCGCGCACGGGCCTCTCGGATACCGAGTTCGCCCGGGGTCTCTACGCCGACTATAATGTGACCGTTTTGCCGGGCTCGTATCTTGCACGATCCGCTCACGGCACGAACCCGGGCCGCGATTTCGTCCGCATTGCGCTCGTCGCCGATGTGAGCGAATGCGTCGAAGGCGCACGCCGCATCGTCGATTTCTGCCGCGCGCTGTGACTCTCGCGCCAGCACGCGCGCGGCGCGCACGCGTCGCGCTCGAGTTCGATCCACCGATATCCAATCCGCCAGACCACGAACATGTCGCAACAACTACAGCAGATCATCGATAACGCCTGGGAAAACCGCGCCGAGCTCTCGCCCAAGGCGGCGCCGGCCGAGGTGCGCGACGCGGTCGAGCACGCGCTCGAGCAGCTCGACAAAGGCGCCCTGCGCGTCGCCGAGAAGAAGGACGGCCAATGGGTCGTCAATCAATGGCTGAAAAAGGCCGTGCTGCTGTCGTTCCGTCTCGAGGACAACGTGCCGCTGCCTGCGGGCGGCTACTCGCAGTTCTACGACAAAGTCCCGTCCAAATTCGCGAACTACACCGCCGAGGACTTCGCGGCCGGCGGCTTCCGCGTCGTCCCGCCCGCCATCGCGCGGCGCGGCTCGTTCATCGCGAGGAACGTCGTGCTGATGCCGTCGTATACGAACATCGGCGCCTACGTCGACGAGGGCACGATGGTCGATACGTGGGCGACAGTCGGCTCGTGCGCGCAGATCGGCAAGAACGTTCACCTCTCGGGCGGCGTCGGCATCGGCGGCGTGCTCGAGCCGCTGCAAGCGAATCCCGTCATCATCGAGGACAACTGCTTCATCGGCGCGCGCTCGGAGGTCGTCGAGGGCGTCATCGTCGGCGAGAACTCCGTCATTTCGATGGGCGTCTACCTCGGCCAGAGCACGAAGATCTACGATCGCGAAACCGGTCAAGTCAGCTACGGCTACGTGCCGCCGGGCTCGGTCGTGGTGGCCGGCAACCTGCCGTCCAAGGACGGCACGCACAGCCTCTATTGCGCCGTGATCGTCAAGAAAGTCGATGCGAAGACGCGCGCGAAAGTCGGCCTCAACGAGTTGTTGCGAGGCGACTGATGGCGGCGAAAGGACGAACGATCGTCTACGGCATTCCGAACTGCGACACCGTCAAGAAGGCCCGTACGTGGCTCGAAGCGCGCGGGGTCCCATTCGAGTTCCACGATTTCAAGAAAGCGGGCCTCAGCGCTTCGCTCGTGAAGTCGTGGCTTGCCGACGTGTCGATCGAGTCGCTGCTGAACCGCCGCGGCACCACGTGGCGCGGCCTGCCCGACGAAGCGAAGGCCGCCGCCGAGACCGTCGACGGCGCGATCGCGCTCATGATCGAGAAGCCGTCGATCGTCAAGCGGCCCGTGGTTGTCGTCGACGGACGCGTCAAGTCGCTCGGATTCTCCGCGGACGAATACGCATCGCTCTTCGGCTGAGCGATCGGCGCGGCGGTCTCGCGCCCGCCCGCCGCCCGCGGGCGGCCCGGCCAACTTTTATCGAAACGGGTTCGCATTCATGTCCGGCACCCTTGCCCTCACCGAAGAACTGATCGCGCGCGCCTCCGTGACGCCCGACGATCAGCATTGCCAACAGCTTCTGATCGAGCGGCTCGAAGCGATCGGCTTCGAGTGCGAGACGATCGCCTCGCACGGCGTCACGAATCTCTGGGCGGTCAAGCGCGGCGCCGACGGGACGAACGGCAAGCTGCTCGCGTTCGCGGGCCATACCGACGTCGTGCCGACGGGGCCGCTCGAGCAATGGAAATCGCCGCCCTTCACGCCTACGCGACGCGACGGCAAGCTCTACGGACGCGGAGCCGCCGACATGAAAGCGTCGATCGCGGGCTTCGTCGTCGCGAGCGAGGAATTCGTCGCCGCGCATCCCGGCCATCGCGGCTCGATTGCCTTCCTCATCACGAGCGACGAGGAAGGCCCCGCCACGGACGGCACCGTCAAGGTCGTCGAGGCGCTGCACGCGCGCGGTGAAAGGCTCGACTACTGCATTGTCGGGGAGCCGACCTCGGACGCGACGCTCGGCGACATCGTCAAGAACGGCCGCCGCGGCTCCATGTCGGGCAAGCTTACCGTCAAGGGATTGCAAGGCCATATCGCCTACCCGCATCTGGCGAAGAACCCGATTCATCTGCTCGCGCCGGCCCTGGCCGAGCTCGTCGACGAACATTGGGATGCCGGCAACGAGTACTTTCCGCCGACGACGTGGCAGGTCTCGAATCTGCACAGCGGAACGGGCGCGTCCAACGTCATTCCGGGTCGCGCCGAACTGATCTTCAACTTCCGGTTCTCGACGGCGAGCACCGTCGAGGGCTTGCAGCGACGCGTGCATGCGATCCTCGACAAGCACGGCCTCGACTATGAGCTCGAATGGACCGTGAGCGGCCTGCCGTTTCTTACCCCGCGCGGCGAGCTCTCGGACGCGCTCTCGCGCGCGATCGGCGAAGAGACCGGCGTCACCGCGGCGCTTTCGACGACGGGCGGGACATCCGACGGCCGTTTCATCGCGCGCATATGCCGGCAAGTCGTCGAGTTCGGGCCGCCGAACGGCAGCATCCACAAGATCGACGAGCATATCGAGCTCGCCTTCGTCGAGCCGCTGAAGAACATTTACCGGCGCGTGCTCGAAGCGCTGATTGCATAGCGCCGAGCGCGCAATCGAGGAGCCGCTGATGACGACGCCCATGACCCCGTTCACCACCGTGCGCGATTTGCTGCGCTACGCCGTGTCGCGTTTTACCGCCGCGCAGCTTGCCTTCGGCCACGGCACGGCGAATGCCTATGACGAAGCCGCCTATTTGATCCTGCACACGCTGCATCTGCCGCTCGATACGCTCGATCCGTTTCTCGACGCGCGGCTCTTGGACACTGAAATCGCGGACGTGCTGAAGGTGATAGAGCGGCGCGCGACGGAGCGAGTGCCGGCGGCCTACCTCACGAACGAGGCATGGATGCACGGGCGGCGCTTTTATGTCGACGAGCGCGTGATCGTGCCGCGCTCGTTCATCGGCGAGCTGCTCGAGGACGGGCTGCAGCCGTACGTTGCCGATCCCGACGAAGTCGCCGCCGTGCTCGAGCTGTGCACGGGTTCGGGGTGCCTCGCGATCCTGGCCGCCGAGGCATTTCCGAATGCCGACGTCGATGCGGTCGATGTTTCCCCGCAGGCAATCGAAGTGGCGCGTATCAACGTCGCCGACTACGGGCTCGACGACCGCGTCGCCCTTTTCCAGGGCGATCTGTTCGCCCCGCTGCCGGAGCGGCGCTACAACGTCATTCTCGCGAATCCGCCCTACGTGAACCGTTCGTCGATGGAGACATTGCCGGCCGAATATCGGCACGAGCCCGAGCTCGCGCTTGCCGGCGGCGAGGACGGCATGGACGTCGTTCGCCGGATCGTGGCGGCGGCACGCTCATGGCTCGAGGACGACGGCGTGCTCGTCGTCGAGATCGGGAACGAGCGCCATAACGTCGAGGCAGCGTTCGGCGGGCTCGATCTCGTCTGGCTGCCGACGAGCGCGGGCGAAGACAGCGTGTTTCTGATCCAGGCGAGCGACCTGCCCGAGCTCTGATCGACCGCCCTGCGGCGCTCGGGCGTCCTTTCCGTCGCGCGCATGCGGAAGATCCGCCCCTCATTGGACGGCGTTCGGTAAGATGCGAACCGGCGGCGCTTCGAGCGTCGCCGGGTAGACCGAACCGGCAGTCTCGCGTACGCATGCAATTCGAATTCAACTGGCTCTCGCTTGGCACGCTCATCTTCGTCTCGCATACGCTTGGCGTCATCGCGGCCATCCATGCCATTCTCAATACGCGCACTTCGCAAGGCGCCGTCGCGTGGGCCGTCTCGCTCGTCGCGATGCCCTACTTTACGCTGATCCCCTATCTCTTTCTCGGCCGCAGCAAGTTCGCCGGCTATGTCGACGCGCGCCGCCTCGAAAACGAATTGCTGCGCACGCGCGCGCATCCGAGCGCCTGGGACACCCATGCGTCGTCCGCGGGCCGCCCCGCCGACGCGCTCGGCCACCATGTCGTGCGCGCGCTGACGGGGCTCTCCGGCATGCCGTTTTTGCCCGGCAACGCGGTGCGCACGCTCGTCAACGGCGATGCGACGTTCGGCGCGATCCTCGACGCGATCGAGAACGCGCGCCGTTACGTGCTCGTGCAGTTCTTCATCGTGCGCGACGATCCGCTCGGCGCGATGCTGAAGGATCTGCTGATCGCCAAAGCCCGCGAAGGAGTGCGCGTCTGCTTCCTTTACGACAGCATCGGCTCGTTCGATCTTCCGCAACGGTATGTGACCGAGCTGCTGGCCGGCGGCGTCGAAATCCATCCGTTCGCGACCAACCGGCGCTTCGTCAATCGATTCCAGCTCAACTTCCGCAACCACCGCAAGATCGTCGTCGTCGACGGCGAGCGCGCCTTCGTCGGCGGCCATAACATCGGCGTCGAGTACCTGGGCGGAAATCCACGGCTTTCGCCATGGCGCGACACGCACATCGACATGCGCGGTCCCGTCGTGGCGAGCGTGCAGTTCGTCTTTCTCGAGGACTGGCACTGGGCGACGCAGCGGCTGCCGCGGCTCGAGCCGTCGCAGGCCGAAGACCCGCAGCCGCAGCACGGTCACGACATGCACTGCCTCGTGGTCGCGCCGAGTCCGGCGGACAAAGGCGAGACGGGTTCGCTGTTCTTCGTCGAGGCGATTCACGCGGCACGCGAGCGCATCTGGATCACGACGCCCTACCTGATCCCGGATGAGGCCGTATTCGCGGCGCTGCGCCTTGCGGTCATGCGCGGCGTGGACGTGCGGATTCTGATTCCGAGCCGGCGCGATCACTATGTGGTTTTCGAGGCATCGAAGCTCTATGCGTACGACCTCGTTCGCGCCGGCGTGCGGATTTTTCGGTACCGCCCCGGCTTCCTGCATCAAAAGGTCGTACTGATCGATAAGGTGGCCGCGGCGGTCGGCAGCGCCAATCTCGACAATCGATCCTTCCGCCTCAACTTCGAGATCATGGTCTTGACGATCGATCATGAATTCGCCGCTGAAGTCGAAGCGATGCTGGCCGAGGACTTCACCCATGCCTATGAAGTCGATCGCAGCGAATATCGGGAAGCGCCGGCGCTAAGACGCGTGACCATGCACGTGGCGCGGCTTTTTTCGCCGATTTTGTAACCGACGTCGGCCGTGCTGTCGGCCAAAAACTCGAGGCCCACGCGCCGCGGGCCACTTGTATTAGCGCGAATTGACGTTGCAACGATTCGGAAAACCGGATTCCGCTGTCAGCGGCGCTTCGACCAGCGCTTTCAGAGCAGCGCCTCGATATCGGGTACCAGCGCTTCAGGCTTCACCTTCGGTCCGTAACGCCTGACAACGTTACCGTTTCGATCGACGAGAAACTTCGTGAAGTTCCATTTGATTGACTTCGTCCAAAGCAGGCCGCGAGCTTCCTTCGTCAGATAGCGATAAAGCGGGTGTGCGTTTGCCCCCTTTACGTCGACCTTCTCGAACATCGGAAAAGTGACGCCGAAGTTTTTTTCGCAAAAAGTCGCGATCTGCGCGGCATCGCCGGGTTCCTGCTTGCCGAACTGATTGCACGGGAAGCCCAGCAACTCGAGGCCACGCGCCGCGTACTTTTCATAGAGCTGCTGCAGCCCCGCGTACTGCGGCGTGAACCCGCACTCGCTCGCTGTGTTGACGATGACGAGCACCTTGCCGCGATAGCGATCGAGGCTGATCGTTTCGCCGCCGAGCGTACGTGCCGAAAATGTGTAGACCGGACCCATGCGCATCTCCTCCATGAATCGCGAAGTCTACGCGAAACGTAAGCGCGACAACGACCGGATTCCTCTCAAACGCATTCAATCGTGCTGAGCGACGCACCTTCGCCTCGGCACTGCATCGGCCCGCCGCCATGGCAAGGCGCCATCTGCCGCCGCATCTCCGGCGCGGGGCCGCCCGAGCCGTCTAAAATAGCGGTTTTCGCTCCAGCCGCCCCGTCCGCCGTGATCCGCTTCAGCCAGTTCAGTCTATCGCGCGGCGTCAAGCCGCTCTTCGACGCCACCACATTCACGCTGAACCCCGGCGAAAAGGCCGGGTTAGTCGGTGCAAACGGGGCCGGCAAGTCGACGCTCTTCGCCGTCTTGCGCGGCGAACTGCATCCCGACGCCGGCGATTTTTCACTGCCGCCCTCCTGGCGCATCGCCCATGTCGCACAGGAAACACCAGCCGTCGCGAAGACGGCGCTCGAGTACACGCTCGACGGCGATGCGGCCCTGCGCGAGATCGAGGCTCAGATGACCGCGGCCGAGGCCGAGCACGACGGCGAGGCGCTCGCCCACGCGCATGCGGCGTTCGCCGATGCCGACGGCTATACGGCACCCTCGCGCGCAGAAGCCTTGCTGCTCGGCCTCGGTTTCACACTCGCGCAAACGCGCGAGCCGGTCGCGAGCTTCTCGGGCGGCTGGCGTATGCGGCTCAACCTCGCGCAGGCCCTGATGTGCCGCTCCGACCTCCTGCTGCTCGACGAGCCTACGAACCACCTCGATCTCGACGCGATCGTCTGGCTTGAAGACTGGCTGCTCCGGTACGCTGGCACGCTCATCGTCATCTCGCACGACCGCGAGTTCCTCGATTCGATATGCAACGTCACGCTGCACCTCGAAAACCGGCAGGTGAAGCGCTACGGCGGCAACTACTCGCAGTTCGAAATCCTGCGCGCGCAGCAGCTCGCGTTGCAGCAAAGCGCCTACGAGAAGCAGCAGAAGACGATCGAGCATCTCGAGAGCTTCATCAATCGCTTCAAGGCGAAGGCGACGAAGGCCAAGCAGGCGCAAAGCCGGATGAAGGCGCTCGAGAAAATGGAGCGCATCGCGCCGGCACATGTCGCCTCGCCGCTCACGTTCGAGTTCCGCGAGCCCGATGCGGCGCCGAACCCGATGCTCGTCATGGAAGACGTTCGCTGCGGCTACCGCTCGGACGACGGCGGCGAGATCGCGATCCTCGACGGCATCTCGCTGTCGATACAGAACGGTCAGCGAATCGGCCTGCTCGGCGCGAACGGCCAAGGCAAGTCGACGCTCGTCAAAACGCTGGCCGATACGCTACCGCCGCTTGCGGGCTCGATGCGTCAAGGCCGCGGACTCGCGATCGGCTACTTCGCTCAACATCAGCTCGAAACGCTGCGGCCGGACGACTCGCCGCTCGCGCACCTCGCCCGCATCGCACCCGACGCGCGCGAGCAGGAGCTTCGCGACTATCTCGGCGGCTTCAATTTCCCCGGCGAGATGGCAAGCTCGCCGATCGCGCCGTTCTCAGGCGGTGAAAAAGCGCGGCTCGCGCTCGCGCTCATCATCTGGCAGAAGCCGAATCTGCTGCTGCTCGACGAGCCGACGAACCATCTCGATCTCGAAACGCGGCATGCGCTGACGATGGCGCTCGCGCAGTTCGAGGGCACGCTGATTCTGGTTTCGCACGATAGGCATCTGCTGCGCGCCTGCACGGATCAGTTCATGCTCGTCGCCAACCATCGGCTGCAACCGTTCGACGGCGATCTCGACGACTATCGCGACTGGCTGTTGCAGCACGCGGCGCAGGTGCGCGAGGCGGCACGGGCCGCGGGGACGGCCGACGCGGCAAAGACAGTAAGCATGGGCGCCGGAGCCGGCAACGGCGCGACGGAGGGCGCGGCCAACCGCAAAGACCTGCGGCGCCAGGAAGCCGAAGCTCGGCAAAAGCTTGCGCAGCTCAGAAAGCCGCTGCAAACGCGGATTGCCAAGATCGAGAAAGAAATGGAAGCATTGAACGCGGAAAAGGCGGCGCTGGATGCATTCGTCGCCGATCCCGCGAGCTACGAGCCCGCGACAAAAGCGAAGCTGACGGATACCATCAGACGGCAAGCGGACGTCCAGGCGCGACTCGAAACGCTCGAAGCCGCCTGGCTCGAAGCGCAGGAGGAACTCGAACAAATCGGTTAGGAGGTGTTCGTTGGCGACGCATAGTCCGCTGCGAGGTCTTCGCGTACTCGATCTCACCCGCCTGTTGCCGGGCCCGGTCGCCACGCTGCGGCTGGCCGAGCTCGGCGCCGACGTCCTCAAGATCGAGGAGCCCGGTGCCGGCGACGGCGCACGCGCCATGATGCAAAGTGCCGCTGACCGGGCCGCCGGCCGGCCGAGCGCGTTCTATCGGATCGTCAATCGCGGCAAGCGCGAGACGCGGCTCGACCTCAAGAGTGAAACGGGCCGCACGGTGCTGCGCGCGCTCGTGCGCGAATCGCATGTGCTCGTCGAGAGTTTTCGTCCGGGCGTGATGGCGCGTCTCGGGCTCGACTATGCGAGCCTCGCGCAGATCAATCCGAAGCTCGTCTACTGCGCGATCACGGGCTACGGCGCGCACGGACCGCTGGCGCATCGGCCCGGCCATGACATCAACTACCTCGGTTACGCGGGCGTGCTCGATCAGATCCGAGCAGCCGACGGCACCCTCGTCGTTCCCAATATCCAGATCGCCGATTTGCTCGGCGGCGCGGCCACGGCCGTCACGCAAATTCTCGCGGCGCTCTGGCAGGCCGCCCAGGGCGGCAATGGCGCCTTCCTCGACGTATCGATGACGCATGCGATTCGCGACAACAACGTCGTGGCGCGTGCGGCGCTGGAGACGAGGGATGCGGCCTCGGGCGCACAAGGCGCGGCCGATGCGCGCGCCGGCAGCCGCGGGCTCCTCGACGGCGGCGTGCCCTGCTACAACGTCTACCGCACGGCGGACCGCCGCTGGCTCGCGGTGGGCGCGCTCGAACTGAAGTTCTGGGAAAAGCTGTGCCGGGCGCTCGGCCGCGAAGACTGGGCAAGCCGCCACTGGAGTCTCGGGCAAGCCATCGGCGGCCCCGATGCGACCGCGCTCACTCGCGAGCTCGCCGCACGCATTGCCGTGCAACCGCTCGCAAGCTGGCTTGAGCTACTCGAGCCGCTCGATTGCTGCGTCTCGCCGGTCCTCACGGTCGAGGAGGCGCGCCGCCACCTGCTGTTCCGCAACGTCGCCCCGGCTTAATTACAAGCCGCGAGCCGCGAGCCGAAAGCCGAAAGCCGCCTCGGCCACCGCGACTCGGGATGAATTCGGTCAGGCTAGTCAGGCGCCTGCGAAGGGGCCATGCGTGATGCACGCCCCCTCACCACGCCCTATTCCAGCTCCTTCACGCGGTCGATCGCCTCTTCGATGCGCTCGACGGCGAGCACCTGCAAGCCGTCGACGGCCTGCTTCGGCGCATTGGCCTTCGGGATCAACGCCGCGGTAAAGCCGAGCTTCGCCGCTTCCTTGAGCCGCTCCTGGCCGCGCGGCGAAGGCCGGATTTCGCCGGCGAGCCCGACTTCGCCGAAGACGATGAGCCCCTTGCCGAGCGGCTTATTGCGCATCGACGAATGGATAGCGAGCAATACGGCAAGATCGGCGGCCGGCTCGGCGATCTTGACACCGCCGACCGCATTGAGAAACACGTCCTGATCGAAACAGGCGATGCCCGCATGGCGATGCAGCACCGCGAGCAGCATGGCGAGCCGGTTCTGCTCGAGCCCGACTGCGAGACGCCGCGGATTCGGCACATGGGCCGTATCGACGAGCGCCTGAATCTCGACGAGCAGCGGCCGGGACCCTTCCTGCGTGACGAGCACGCACGAGCCCGGCACATGCTGGCCATGCTGCGAGAGAAACAGCGCGGACGGATTGGCGACGCCGCGCAAGCCTCGCTCGGTCATGGCGAAGACGCCGAGCTCGTTGACGGCGCCGAAGCGGTTCTTGAACGCGCGCACGAGGCGGAACGACGAGTGCGTATCGCCTTCGAAATAGAGGACGGTATCGACGATATGCTCGAGCACGCGCGGCCCGGCGAGGTTGCCCTCCTTCGTCACGTGCCCGACCATGACGATCGTCGTGCCCGACTGCTTCGCGATGCGCGTCAATTGTGCCGCGCACTCGCGCACCTGCGCGACCGAGCCCGGCGCCGAAGTCAGCGCCTCGGAGTAAACGGTCTGAATCGAGTCGATCACGGCCACGTCGGGACGCTCGGCCTCGATCGCTGCCTGAATCTTCTCGAGCTGGATCTCGGCAAGCAACTTCAGTTCGGCGGCCTTGGAGCCCGGTTCGAGCAACGTGAGCCGCTGCGCGCGCAAGCCGATTTGCGCGGCCGATTCCTCGCCGCTGATATAAAGCGCGCGGCGGCTTTCGGCGACGGCGGCGAGCGATTGCAGCAAAAGCGTCGACTTGCCGATACCCGGATCGCCGCCGATCAGTACGACGCCGCCCGCGACGAATCCGCCGCCGAGCACGCGATCGAATTCGCCGATGCCCGTCGAAAAACGCGGTACGTCCGCGGCTTCGATTTCGGCGAGACGCTGCACGGGGGCACTTTTCGCGAGCGCCTGGAAGCGATGCCCGCCCGTCGCAGGCGCGACCGCCTCGATGAGCGTATTCCACGCCCCGCAGGCTGGGCACTGCCCTTGCCACTTAGGGGCCTGCCCTCCGCATTCGGAACAGGTAAAGGTCGTTTTCTGCTTTGCCACGCGCCGCCTTGATCGTTCTTGTCGGTTCTTTTTCCGGAGGAAGCCGGGCGGTTTATTCGGCGCGCACGGGCACACGCTGCGCCACGGCGCACATGAGCTCGTAGCCGATCGTGCCGCAAGCGCGAGCGACGTCGTCGATCGATAGCTGCGCGCCCCACAGCTCGACGCGCGAGCCGACGTTCGCCGTCGGGCATGGCGTGAGGTCGACCGTGATCATGTCCATCGATACGCGGCCCACGACGCGCGTGCGCACGCCATCGACGAAGACCGGCGTGCCTTCGGGCGCGCAGCGCGGATAACCATCCGCGTACCCGCAGGCGACCACGCCGACGCGCATCGGCCCCGCCGCGGCGAACGTCGACCCGTAGCCGACCGTTTGCCCGGCCGCAAGCGTCTGCACCGCGATCAGCTCGGAGGCGAGGGTCATCGCCGGCTGCAGGCCCAGCCCCTCGATCGCGCTGGAGACGCCCGACGGCGACCCGCCATAAAGGATGATGCCGGGCCGGACCCAGTCGAAATGCGACTGCGGGTGCCAGAGCGTCGCCGCCGAGTTCGCGAGACTGCGCGCGCCCGCGATCCCTTCGGCGCCGCGCTCGAAGGCCGCCATCTGCTCGCTGATGCCGCGCTCGCTGTCGGCATCCGCGAAATGGGTCATCAATACGATCTGGCCGACGCCGGGGCAAGCGCGCGCGCGCTCCCAGGCCGCGCGGAACTTCTCGGGCATATACCCGAGCCGATTCATGCCCGTGTTCATCTTCAACTGGATGTTGACGGGCTTCGAAAGCCGGGCCATTTCGAGCATGCGCAGCTGCTCGTCGCAATGCACCGTCGTCGTCAGGCTATAGCGATCGATGACGTCGATGTCGGTCGGTCGAAAAAACCCTTCCAGCAGAAGGATCGGCCCGGCCCAGCCGAGCTCGCGCAGCTTGACCGCCTCTTCGAGATCGAGCAGGCCGAAGCCGTCCGTCGCGCGCAGACCGGGAAATGCGCGGGCGAGCCCGTGGCCGTAGGCGTTGGCCTTGACGACGGCCCAGACTTTCGAGCGCGGCGCATGGCGGCGCGCGACGGCAAGATTGTTGGCTAAGGCGGCGGTATGAACGGTGGCGAGAAGCGGGCGCGGCATAGGTGTTTTCGTCTGAATAGGGAACGAAGAACGCTCGTGGCGCTCTTTTCGTGCATATAAACCGGCCAAAAAGCGTCGTCTTCCCGACGCGCCGGCAGTCCGAAGGCACCTATTTTCGTGATATAAAGCCGTGCGCACAACCCATTTCGAACGGCATAGGTCCCAACGCGTCTCTCGCGCGGCCGGGCGGACGACCGCAGCGAGGACACACACGCATCAGATGAAAAAAGGTTTTTATTCCATCATGGCCGCGCAGTTCTTCTCGTCGCTGGCCGATAGCGCCCTTCTGATCGCCGCCATTGCACTGCTCAAAGACCTTCACGCCCCGAACTGGATGACACCGCTGCTGAAGCTGTTCTTCGTCCTTTCGTACGTCGTGCTGGCCGCCTTCGTCGGCGCGTTCGCCGATTCGCGCCCAAAAGGGCGCGTCATGTTCGTGACGAACACGATCAAGATCGGCGGGTGCCTGTTCATGCTGTTCGGCGCGCATCCGCTCATCGCCTACGGCATCGTCGGCTTCGGCGCCGCCGCCTACTCGCCCGCCAAGTACGGCATTCTCACGGAGCTGCTGCCGCCCGAGAGGCTCGTGGCCGCCAACGGCTGGATCGAGGGAACGACCGTCGCCTCCATCATCCTCGGCACCGTGCTCGGCGGCGCGCTGATCAGCCCGCACATTGCGAGTCATATCCTCCGCCACCATATCCCCGTCATCGCCACGGCCGCCGAGGCGGCCATGGTCGTGATCGTCGGCATCTATATCGTCGCGGCCATCTTCAATCTGCGCATTCCCGATACGGGCGCCCGCTATCCGAAACAGCAGCACGGCCCGATCAGGCTCGTGACCGATTTCGCGGATTGTTTCCTGACGCTCTGGCGCGACAAGCTCGGGCAGATTTCGCTCGCCGTCACCACGCTCTTCTGGGGCGCCGGCGCGACGCTGCAATTCATCGTGCTCAAATGGGCCGAGGTCTCGCTCGGCATGTCGCTGTCCGAAGGCGCGATCCTGCAGGCCATCGTCGCGGTCGGCGTGGCGGTCGGGGCCATGATGGCCGCCGCCAAAGTGCCGCTCAAGAAATCGCTGAGCGTCTTGCCCGTCGGCATTCTCATGGGCATCGCCGTCATGGTGATGGCGTTTTATACGCGCAATCTCGTCCCGCCGAACTGGGGCCTCTACTTCGGGCATATGCGCGTGCCCGGCTATCTCATCATCGCCTACGTGTTTCTCATGTTCGTCGGCGCGCTCTCGGGCTTCTTCGTCGTGCCGATGAACGCGCTGCTGCAGCACAGGGGCCACGTGCTGCTCTCCGCGGGCCATTCGATCGCCGTGCAGAACTTCAACGAGAATCTTTCGGTCCTCGTCATGCTTTGCCTCTATGCGGTGCTCGTCTGGCTCGATGTGCCCGTTGCCATCGTCATCGTGCTGTTCGGCACGTTCGTCTGCCTGACGATGTGGATGGTCATGCGCCGCCACCAGGCCAATCAGCGCGCGTTCGACGCCGTCGCATTGATCGGCGAGGTCAAGCACTGACGGGCGCAGGCCGGTGTCCTGAGGCTTCGCACACGTCCCGCTCTCGCACGCCTAGAACCATGTCGCGCTCCATTCCGAACGTGTTGACGATCGCCGGCTCCGACTCGGGCGGCGGCGCCGGCATTCAGGCCGATCTGAAGACGTTGTCGGCGCTCGGCGCGTACGGTGCGAGCGTCGTCACAGCGTTGACGGCGCAAAATACGCAGGGGGTCACGGCTGTCCACACGCCCGACGCATCATTCGTCGCGGCGCAGCTCGACGCGGTCTTCGGCGATATCGGCATCGACGCGGTCAAGATCGGCATGCTCTCGAATGCTTCCATCGTGCGCGTCGTCGCGGCCGCGTTGCGACGCTATGAACCGCCTTGCGTCGTACTCGATACGGTGATGATCTCCAAAAGCCATCGCGCGCTGCTCGAACCGGAGGCAGTCGCGGTGCTGCGCGACGAACTGCTGCCGCTCGCGACAGTCGTCACGCCGAATCTGCCCGAAGCGGCCGCGCTGCTGGGCGTCGTCCCGGCCGCGGACGAGCCGGAGATGCTGCGTCAGGGCGAAGCGTTGCGCGCGCTCGGCGCCCATGCCGTACTGATGAAAGGCGGACACCTTGCGGCGCCCGACAGCCCCGACTGGCTCGTCGACGCGAACGGCCCGCACCGGTTCGGCGGCCCTCGCATCGCTGTCTCGAATACGCACGGCACCGGCTGTACGCTGTCTTCGGCCATCGCTGCCCTCGTGCCGCAGCGCGCTGACCTCAGGAGCGCCATCGCCGACGCCAAGGCCTACTTGCTCGATGCGTTGCGCGAAAGCGGCCGGCTGAGCGTCGGGAGCGGGATCGGGCCGCTCCATCATTTTCACCGCTGGTGGTAAGGCCGGCTCGCGAAGGCGCTGGCTCGCTCGGGCCAATCGTCGGGTACGACGAAGCCGCGCGCGCATTCGCGCCAATAAGGCGAGCCGTCATCGTCCTCCGCACGGACGAACGCCGCGACCATCGTCGGATCGTCGTGCTGGGCCAACCGCTCGGCGAGCGCCTGCGCCGTGGAAAGCCCGGCCGCCTGCGCCCCGTCGCCTTTGCTCGAGCGCCGCGGCGCAAGCCACGCCAGCCGTGGCAGAACCGCCCACGCGTCGGCGCGCTCGAGCGACAAGCGTGAGCTGTGCTCGAGACCTGAGTAGGACGCCAAAGCGTCGACTCGGGTCGCGTCGCACGCGGGCCGCGCCGCGAAGCGCGGCCACTGCGCCCGTGTGATCCAGAAGCCGCGTGCGTGCAGCGGATCGACAGCTTGGGGATGCAACGGAGACGGAGCAACACTGCCGACGGGGGCATCTTCTTGCCAACGGTAAAACAGCCAGCCTTTGACGAGCATCTGAGCTTCCCATGGGCCTGCGTGGCCGAGCGAAGCGAATTCGTCGCGCGCCGACAACGGCAACTGATGCTCGAGCAGACGGGCGAGCTTTACATCGAAGCGATCCTGCAGGTTCGGTCCGACATAATCGGCGAGAGACGCCGGCTCACCGCCCAGATGGAGGTAGCACTTGACCGCGAGCTCCCAATGCTGGCGCCGGCCGCTTGCCGTTTCGACGAGGAAATCACATTCCCCGACCGTGCGCCCCGCGAGGCGCAGCGCCACATTCGCGGCGATGAGCCGCGTCGCCGGACCGTGGGCGAGAAAGTACGCCAGCAGACATTCGGCATACCGGCCGAGCCGTGTCAGCCGCGATGTGGCGAGCGTTTGCCGCAACGGATCCGAATCGCGATCGAGCGCGAGAAGCCAGGCTTCGGTCGCAGCCACTTCATCCACCGTCTCGAAGGCATTCACCAGCATGCCGAGCGGGGGCTGTTCGCGCAGCAGAGGTGGACTGAAGAGGAGCCAGGCCAGATCGCGTACGGCGTCGTCGTCGAGTACAGCCAGCAACGCTTCGAGCACGGCTCGCCGTTCGGCCGGCTCGAGCGCGTTCATCGATCGGCCTCTTCGGCGAGCGCACGCCGGTAGGTATCGTGCGCAAGGCACAGGTCGACCCAGGCTTTCGCCTTGTCCGTCAGGCTGCGCAACAAGTAGGCCGGATGATAGGTAACGATGACGGGTACGTCCTCGTATCGATGAACGCGCCCGCGCAACGAGGAGATGCTTGCGTCGGTCTTCAGGAGGTTCTGCGCCGCCACGCGGCCGAGCGCGACGATCAGCTTCGGCTTCACGAGTTCGACCTGACGCTGCAAGTAGGGCTCGCAGCGCGCCACTTCGTCGGGTTCCGGATTCCGATTGCCGGGCGGACGGCATTTGACGACGTTCGCGATATAGACGTTGCGGCCGCGCGCAAGCTCGAGCGCATGCAGCATGCTGTCGAGCAGCTTGCCGGCCTGCCCGACGAACGGCTCGCCCTGCTTGTCCTCGTTTTCCCCCGGCCCCTCGCCGATCAGCATCCAGTCGGCTTCGCGATCGCCGACGCCGAAGACCGTCTTCGTGCGCCGCTCGCAGAGGCGGCAAAGCTGGCAGGACGCGACACGCGCCTCGAGCGCCTCCCAGTCGAGCGAGGCGACGTCGGGCTCCGACGCGTCCGCGTTACGGGTCCGCGCCGAAGCAGTCGGCGGAATGTCGGCGGAAGCTGCTCGCGGCGACACGTCGACCCCAGCCAGATCGACGTCGTCGAATGATGTCTCGTTCTCGTTCGAGTCCGCCTGCCCTCGGACCGTCGGCTCGACCGGCGGCACAGGCTTGGTCGCTTCGCGCGCCGCCGCGGCTGGCACGGCGACGGTCGTTGCCGGTGCCGTGGCGCCGCGATCCCCGCCCGACGAGATCTCGGCGACCGCTGCCGCTGCTGTCGTCGCTGTCCGCGCACCTCGCCGCACCCAGATCGGCGCGAGCCCCAAAGTTTCGAGCGCGGCTTCATCGAACGCCATGCGCGTCCTCCTTCGGAAACGTGAATCGCATCACGAGCGCGTCTTCGCGGCCGCGATGGCGGGCGGGATAGTAGTTCTTGCGGCGGCCGATCGTCACGAAGCCGAAGCGCTCGTAGAGCCGCACGGCGCGCAGGTTCGACGGCCGGACCTCGAGCAGGATGCCCGCAAGCCCCTTGCCGCGCGCGATGTGCACGGCTTCGCGCAGCAAAGCGAGCCCCGCCCCCGTGCGCTGAGCACGCGGCGCGACGCAGAGGTTCAGCAGATGCATTTCGTCGACGACGGGCATGAGCACGCAGTAGCCGATGAGCATGCCTGTGACGTGCCGCATGCAGACGCCGAAGTAGCCGTTGCGCAGCGAATCCTCGAAGTTGCCGCGCGTCCATGGAAACTCATAGGCTTCGCGCTCGACGACCGCGACTTCGTCGAGGTCCGCGTCGGTCATCGGCGTCATGTAGCGGTCGGTCAGCAACACTCCGCTCATGGAGCCGACTCCCCCACCTGAACGGCCCGTGCCGCGAGCCGCTCGGCCGTCGTTTGCGCGACTTTGTCGCGCACGTATTCGGGCGCCGCCTGATCGGCCGGCACCGTGCGGCCGCCGCGATAGGCGCGCAAGGCCGCGTACGCAAGCGGAACGGCGTGCGGAACCGCATCGTGGTCGACGATGCTCGCCGCCGCCGCGGCCGGCAGCCGCTCGCCGAACTGAGCCGCGGCGTTGCCCGCGAGCGCGAACGGCTCGGAAGGAACGACGACGGCCGCGGGCGCCGCGAGCGCGGGCCGCGACAGCGTCTTCCATTCGCCCTCGCCGGCATCCCACGCGTAGTCGGCCCAATAGACTTCGTCCATGCGCGCGTCGAGCACGGCGAGCACGCGCGTCGACGCCGCATCGCGCATCCTGGCGCTCTCGGCGCAGGCGAGCAGCGTGCTGACGGGAACCACGGGCACGCGGAGCGCGAACGCCAGCCCTTGCGCCACCCCAGTGGCCGTGCGCAGGCCTGTGAACGAGCCTGGGCCGGCGCCGAATGCGATCGCGGAGCACTCGGCCAGTGCGAGTCCCGCTTCGTCGAAGAGCTCGCGCACCGCGGGCAGCACGCGCGCGCTCGATACGGCGCCGGTCCTGTCGTGACGGCCCCAGATGCGTGAAGGTGTGACGGATTGCGCGCCAGGCTTATCGTCGGAACAAAGCAATGCAACCGAGCAATATTCGGTCGAAGTATCGATCGCAAGTAAAACGGTACGGGTCATGGCCGGTATTGTAATGCGACGCCAGTGACTGACCGCGTTTGGAGGCAGTGCTCCAGGCTTTCGCGCTCGCCGCTTGCTATGATCGGCCGCCTGATCTTCAGGCAAGGAGAACGTTCGATGACCACTCTCGACGCGCGTTTCGAGCAGGCGCTGACCGACGTGAAGGCGCTGGCCGAAAAACCGGGCAACATGACGCTGCTGCGGCTTTACGCGCTCTACAAGCAGGCAACGGAGGGCGACGCGCACGGCGACAAGCCCGGCTTCGCCGACATCGTCGGCAAGTACAAGTACGACGCCTGGGCTTCGCTCAAGGGGACGGACCGGGATCGCGCGAAAGAGCTCTACATCGAGCTCGTCGAATCGCTCAAAAGCGGCGCGGTGAGCTAATCAGGGTGTCCTCCATCGCGCGCCTGTTTCGCGCGAGATCGGTTTTTCGCGAATCGGCTCGCCGCGTGCGGGTCCGGCCGTTCGCGGGCCCTCTCGAAGCGAAGCGGTTTGGGTGGCGCAGCGCAGCAAAACCCGGTATAATCCGCTCCGCGTCTTGTCGTGGCGGAAGTCTTCCTCGGCTTCCGCTGCGATCGGGCGCTAAAGTAGCGTTCCGCTCCAATCCAGTTTAGAAACTGTCCCTTCCGCCTAGGCCCGCTACGGGTCGTCTTGAACGGCTGGCGGCGGCGTCTTCCCGGCGTCCCGCATTCGAAACAGCTTCTAACGAAATGCTCGCAGCAACATGCGGGCTGCCCCCGTTTTTCGATTTGCTCGCAGCGGTCGTGCAGGCCGAACCTGTGACTCAGGTCGGTCGGAATGAGCGCATTTGCGCGTAGTTCCGATCTCGAACGAAACGGTCGATTGGCGCCGGCGTTTTTTCCCTGTGTCACAAGGATTCTCATGACTTCGAGCTTCATCCCCACCTCGGCCTCCCCGCTCACCGCCATCGCCGATCGCGCACTCCATCTCGACGACGCAGCGACGCCCGCCGGCGACGAGCCCCAGGTGGCCGCACCCGCAGGCAGCGGCTTTGCCGCGCTGGGCCTTTCGCCCGCCATCGTCTCCGCACTGACGGCCGCGGGCTACGTCGAGCCGACGCCCGTTCAGCAACGTGCCATTCCGGCCGGCTTGGCAGGCCGAGACCTGCTCGTGTCGAGCCCGACCGGCTCCGGTAAAACGGCAGCCTTCATGCTGCCGG
Organism: Trinickia symbiotica; assembly: GCF_003028655.1. GTDB lineage: Bacteria > Pseudomonadota > Gammaproteobacteria > Burkholderiales > Burkholderiaceae > Trinickia > Trinickia symbiotica_A. The sequence continues at coordinate 325,287 of NZ_PYUC01000007.1, read as the reverse complement.
CCATCGAGCGCTTCGCCCAGCTGCAAAAGACGCCAGCCTCGCAGCCGGGGGAACAGAACGGCGAGCGCCGCTCACGGCGCGGGCCGCCCGTGGCGCGCCCGGGTCTGCTCGTCCTCACGCCGACGCGCGAACTCGCCATGCAGGTGACGACCGCGGCGTCGACCTACGGCAAGCATCTGCGCCGGTTGCGAACGGTCAGCATTCTCGGCGGCGTCGCCTACGGCCAGCAGTTGATGCTGCTCGCGAAGAATCCCGAAATTCTCGTGGCCACGCCGGGGCGCCTGCTCGATCACCTCGAGCGCGGCCGCATCGATCTGTCGCAATTGCAGATGCTCGTGCTCGACGAAGCCGACCGCATGCTCGACATGGGCTTCATCGACGACATCGAGACGATCGTCGCCGCCACGCCCGCGTCGCGCCAGACGATGCTGTTCTCGGCCACGCTCGACGGCAAGATCGGCTCGCTCACGAACCGGTTGCTGCGCGACCCGGAGCGCATCGAGATTCGCCGGCAAGCCGAGTCGAGCTCGAACATCGCACAGACGGTGCATTTCGTGGACGACCGCGACCATAAGGACCGCCTGCTCGATCACCTGCTGCGCGATGCCGCGCTCGACCAGGCGATCGTCTTCACGGCGACGAAAAACGATGCCGACCAGCTCGCCGGCCGCCTTGCCGATGCCGGCTTCGCCTCGGCGGCGCTCCACGGTGACTTGCCGCAAGGCGCGCGCAACCGGACGATCCGCGCGCTGCGCGAGCGCCGTTTGCGCGTGCTCGTGGCGACCGACGTCGCGGCCCGCGGTATCGACATTCCGGGCATCACGCACGTGTTCAACTACGATCTGCCGAAGTTCGCCGAGGACTATGTTCACCGTATCGGCCGCACCGGCCGGGCGGGCCGTTCGGGCACGGCGGTGAGCCTCGTTCATCATGCGGAGCAAGGCGCATTGAAGCGGATCGAGCGCTTCGTGCGCTCGCCGCTTCCGGTCAACGTCATCGAGGGATTCGAGCCGCGCAAGGCGCCGCCCGCGAAATCGCGCGCGGGCGCGGGCGGCCGAGGCCGCCCCGGCGGCGAGCGTCGGCGCTTCGGCTCGAACGCGGCAGGCACGGGCGCCGGCAACTCGCGCGGCGCTGGTGGATACGGAGAAAGCCGCGGCAAGGCGTCCGCCAATGGCGACCGGCGCGGCGGCAACGGCTGGAGCGGCCGGCCGACCGACGGCTCCCGGGATGGCTACGCCGCCCGGCGCGGCGACAGTGCGCGAGGCACGCGCCGCGGTAGCTAACGCGGCAACAGCCGGCGCGCCTCTTCACGGGCGCGCCGGCGGATCCCGGCGCCAACCAGGCCGCCGGCGATCGGACAGGCTCCTACCCGCCCCGAACGACGCGGCCGTAGCCTGTCTCCATATTTCACAATGCGAAAAATATTTTTGAGTCGTAAAAACGGTGCTGCGTGGCACAACGACTAGCGTTGCGTGATGAAAGATGTCGTTTCTTATCGTGAAATGAAAAACATAATGCCTTGATATTAAAGGAAAATAAAGGCTAAAAAAGATACAGACGATGGCTGTTGCCAGCTAACGAGATTACCTAGACTCTTATATAAGACTTCGCCGCCGGCGAACGACGACGAGCACAGGCTTTTTTTTACTCTAGGCAACAAGGAGCACATCATGTCCCGTCAAGAGCAGGCAACTCAACTTCAACGACAGTGGGAGACCGACGCTCGCTGGAAGGGCGTCAAGCGCGGCTACACGGCCGAAGACGTCGTGCGTCTGCGCGGTTCGCTGCAAGCCGAGCATACGATCGCCAAGCACGGCGCCGAGAAGCTCTGGAAGCTCATCAATACGGAGCCGTTCGTCAACGCGCTCGGCGCGCTGACCGGCAACCAGGCGATGCAGCAGGTCAAGGCAGGCCTCAAGGCGATCTATTTATCCGGCTGGCAAGTCGCGGGCGATGCGAACGTCGCCGGCGAGATGTATCCTGACCAGTCGCTCTATCCCGCCAATTCCGTCCCGCAGGTCGTCAAGCGCATCAACAACACGTTCACGCGAGCGGACCAGATCCAGTGGTCGGAAGGCAAGGACCCGGGCGACGAAGGCTTTATCGATTTCTTCGCGCCGATCGTCGCTGACGCGGAAGCGGGCTTCGGCGGCGTCCTCAATGCCTTCGAACTCATGAAGGCGATGATCGAAGCCGGCGCCGCGGGCGTGCACTTCGAAGATCAGCTCGCCTCCGTGAAGAAATGCGGCCATATGGGCGGCAAGGTGCTCGTGCCGACGCGCGAGAACATCGCCAAGCTCGTCGCGGCGCGCCTGGCGGCCGATGTCTGCGGCGTGCCGTCGGTGCTGATCGCCCGCACCGACGCCGAAGCGGCCGACCTCATCACGTCCGACGTCGATGAGAACGACAAGCCGTTCCTGACCGGCGAGCGCACCATCGAAGGATTCTTCCGCACGAAGCCCGGGCTCGCGCAAGCGGTCTCGCGCGGCCTCGCGTACGCGCCCTACGTCGATCTCGTCTGGTGCGAAACGGGCAAGCCCGATCTCGAATACGCGAAGAAATTCGCCGAAGCGATCCACAAGCAATTCCCCGACAAGCTGCTGGCCTACAACTGCTCGCCTTCGTTCAACTGGAAGAAGAATCTCGACGATGCCACGATCGCCAAGTTCCAGAAGGAACTCGGGGCGATGGGTTACAAGTTCCAGTTCATCACGCTGGCGGGCTTCCACTCGCTCAACTACTCGATGTTCGACCTCGCATACGGCTACGCGCGCACGCAGATGAGCGCATTCGTCGATCTGCAGCAGGCCGAATTCGCGGCGGCCGAGAAGGGCTTCACGGCCGTCAAGCATCAGCGCGAAGTCGGTACCGGCTACTTCGACGCCGTGACGCAGACAGTCGAGCGCGAAGCATCGACGACGGCGCTTCACGGTTCGACCGAAGACGAGCAATTCTTCGACACCAAGAAGGTCGCCGCCTAGGCACATCAGCGTGAGGAGCCATTCGGAAACGCGACGGGCCAGCCGGGCCCGCTCGCGTCTTCGCGCCGCCCCGGCGCGCCGGTGACGGACCGATCGGCGCTATTGCACGGCGCGCCTATCGGTAGACGAGGACGGGGATCTTCGTATGCGTGAGCACGCGCTGCGTTTCGCTGCCGATGAGCAGACTGCCCAGCCCACGGCGCCCGTGGGACGCCATGAAAATGACGTCGCAGCCGCCCTGCTCCGCGGCTTCGATGATGCCGAGGTAGGGCGACGGATGCACGCTCGTCTGGCACGTGCAGGCGACGCCCGCGCGCCGGGCTGCCTCCGTCACGTCGTCCAGGTGCGAGCGAGCTTCGCGTTCGCTGCGCGCGACGAAGTCTTCCGGCGGCTCGACGGCCACATCGGAAAACGGCGAATAAGGGTACTGGGGAAGACAAGCGTAGGCAGTGACACGCGCGCCGATCGATCGCGCAAGCTCGATCGCGCCGTCGATCGCCTTTTGCGAGAGATCCGAACCGTCGGTCGGGACCAGGATGTGCTTGAACATGATGCCCTCCTCGGCGGCTGCGTCGCGCATGGCGCGGCGTCGCCGCGATGCGCGCGTTGTGCGAAGGCGGCAGCGCCTGATCCGATTGTAGTGCGCGGGTCGCGCCGCTTTCGTCCGATGTAAGGGACAGTCCGCATATCGAAAACCCGCCCGACCCGACCGCCTCGCCGCGCGACCCGCTCGTTCGCCGCGCCCCGCCGCTCTCGATCATCCCATTCCAGGAGACATACCATCATGCCCAACACGCTGCCCTTGCCTTCGGGCGTTGAAATCACCGGCGCCATCGAGCCGGGCTTCGAGAAGATTCTCACGCACGATGCGCTCGCGCTCGTCGCGAAACTGCATCGCACGTTCGAGCCGCGCCGCCGCGAGCTTTTGCAGGCGCGCGCGGCCCGGACCGAACGGCTCGATGCAGGTGAGCGCCCGAGCTTCCTCGCCGAGACTAAAGCGATTCGAGAAAGCGATTGGACGATCGCGCCGCTTCCGCGCGATCTCGAATGCCGGCGCGTCGAGATCACGGGCCCCGTCGAGCGCAAGATGATCATCAACGCACTGAACTCCGGCGCCGACGCCTACATGACGGACTTCGAGGATTCGAACACGCCGAACTGGCACAACCAGATCACGGGGCAGTTGAATCTGATCGACGCGGTGCGCCGCACGATTTCGCTCGAGCAGAGCGGCAAGACATACAAGCTCAACGATAAGATCGCTACGTTGATCGTGCGTCCGCGCGGCTGGCACCTCGACGAGAAGCACGTGACGGTCGATGGCCAGCGCGTATCGGGCGGCATCTTCGATTTCGCGCTCTATCTCTTCCATAACGCGAAGGAACTCGTCGCGCGCGGCAGCGGCCCCTACTTTTATCTGCCGAAGCTCGAGAGCCATCTAGAAGCGCGCCTCTGGAACGACGTGTTCGTCGCGGCACAAGAAACGCTCGGCATCGCCCGCGGCACCATCCGCGCGACAGTGCTGATCGAAACGATCCTCGCGGCCTTCGAGATGGACGAAATTCTCTACGAGTTGCGCGAGCACAGTTCGGGGCTCAACGCGGGCCGCTGGGACTACATCTTCTCGGCAATCAAGAAATTCAGGAACGACAAAGACTTCTGCCTCGCGGACCGCGCGCAGATCACGATGACGGTGCCGTTCATGCGCGCCTATGCGTTGCATCTGCTGAAGGTCTGTCACAGGCGCAACGCGCCCGCGATCGGCGGCATGAGCGCGCTGATCCCGATCAAGAGCGACGCGGCGGCGAACGAAAAGGCGATGAGCGGCGTACGCGCCGACAAAGCGCGCGATGCCACGGACGGCTATGACGGCGGCTGGGTTGCGCATCCGGGGCTCGTTGCGGTTGCGATGGAAGAGTTCGTCAAGGTGCTCGGCGACAAGCCGAATCAGATCGCCAAGCAGCGCGACGACGTGCAAGTAACGGCGAAGGATCTGCTCGACTTCCGCCCTGAGACGCCGATCACGGAGGCCGGCCTGCGCAACAACATCAATGTCGGCATCCATTACCTGGGCTCCTGGCTCGCGGGTAACGGCTGCGTGCCGATTCACAACCTGATGGAAGATGCCGCGACGGCGGAGATCTCCCGCTCGCAAGTCTGGCAGTGGATTCGCTCGTCGAAGGGCAAGCTCGACGACGGCCGCAAGGTCACGGCCGAACTCGTGCGGGATCTGACGAAGGAGGAACTCGAGAAAGTGAAGAGCGAGGTGGGCAGCGACGCGGAGCCCTACGTCCGTGCCGCGCAGATCTTCGAAAAGATGTCGACGGCGGAGCAATTCACCGAGTTCCTGACGCTGCCGCTTTACGAAGAGCTATGAGCCATGCTTGAACGGCAGGCACGGCTGTCGCGGGCTGGATGCAGCCGTGTTTGCGCGTTGCGCCATCATTCGCTCGGGACCGGACTTCAACCGAGCCCCCGACGTCATCCGAGCGCCGGCTCGGCGTCGCGTGCCAGCCGGTACTCGACCCAGTCGCCGATTGCGATCCGCGGCAGACCCGCCACCGATTCCGCGTCGACGCGATAGTAAAGGCAGGTCACGTTGCGCCCGTCCGCGGCAACGGTGACTTCGCGAGACTTGAAAAGCCCGTCGACGCCAGGGTAGACCTCCTCGATTTCGTCGAGAACGGGGACGAGGGCATCGTCGATCTCATAGACGTCGCCGCGCACGGGTCCGGCGGCGGCGTCCAGCACGAGTCCCGGGTAAGCCCCAAAGTCATAGAGACGCCCGCGAATCGCGGCAGTGCCGACGAGACGCGGCGCCTCGATGCCATGGCGTGCCGCGGCGCGCTCAATATCGTTGATCTCGCCCGCGCGCAACGTGCCGTACACGAAAACGTATCGCATCCGCACTCGTTCTCCTGTTCGCTCGCCCCGTAGTGGCATGGTGGGTGGCTCTTTCCGCCGGACGCGCCGCTCGCCTGACAGGCAGACTCGAAGCGCGCTCTAAGCACGGAATAAGGCACGCGTGCCGCGGGAGCCCCGCTGGTCACGCGCATCGAAAGACGCATTATGCATGCCTCGAGCGGCACCGCGGAACCCGGGCCGCTCATACAATAGCGAAGCATGAGGACCGTGAGGATTCGCGTGCCGGCTCTTTGCCGCGCTCGCGAATCCCGCTCGAGTCGCCTGTGCCGATCCGTTTCGCCATGACCGAATCGACTCTCCCACTGCCTTCGGCGCGCGTACGCTTTGCCGACATCCCGCCGCAATTCGCGCCGACGCGCGACCATCCGGTCCGCGTGCGCTCGCGAGCCGTCCCGGCCGGCGAGCGCATCGCCTTGCACATGCACGCATGGGCGCAGGTGGCCTACGCGTCGCGTGGGGTGCTGCGCATCGGCGTCGAGAGCAGCACCTGGATCGTCCCGCCCTCGCGCGCAATCTGGGTGCCGCCGCACGTGCCGCATGAAGTCGTCATCGTCGAGGACGCCTATCTGCGCGCCCTGTATATCGACGAATCCGTGGTGCCGGCGGGACTCGAAAGTTGCCGGGTCATGGAAGTCTCGCCGCTCTTGCGCGAACTGATCGCGTCCATCGACGCGAGCGACTTGTCGCCCATGCGTGAGCGACTGCTCGGCGCGCTCGCTCTCGACGAGCTGACGCACTCGGTCCCGTTGCCGCTATCGGTGCCGATGCCGCGTGAAAAAAGGTTGCGCGCGCTCTGCGACGCGCTGCTCGCCGACCCGGGCAACGCGGACCCGCTCGAGTATTGGGCGGCAACGGTCGGCGCGAGCACGCGCACGATTGCGCGGCTCTTTCGGCAGGAACTCGGCATGAGCTACTCGCAATGGCGCCAGCAGGCCGTGCTGGCGCGGGCGATTCCGCTGCTCAGCCAGGGCAGGCCGCTGTCGCATATTGCGCAGGCGCTCGGCTACCAGAGTCAGAGCGCGTTTTCGGCCATGTTCCGCCGAGCGTTCGGCGAGAGCCCGCGGGCTTTCATGGTGCGCGGGCACGAGCGCCGGCACGAAAGCGAGGCGCTCGAAGAAGACGAGCTCGAGGATCTGCCGGACGCCCAGGCCGGCCGTTGATCGGCGCCGGGCGCTTCTTCGGGGCGGACACGGATCAGACGCGCCGCGTCATATGGCGGATTGCGCCGATCTGAGCGATACGCGGGCCCGTCACGCGATAGCCCATGCGCAGATAGAGACGCGCGGCGGGATTGTCGACGAAGACGCGCAGCTGCAACTCGCTCAATCCCCGCTCGCGAGCCCAGCGATGCGCCGTCTCGAGCATATAAGTGCCGGCACCCTGGCCGCGGTAGCCTGCCGCGATCTGGACATCGCGTATGTGCAATGAATTGCCCTCTTCGGTCAGGCGCATGACGCCCACCCGCTGGCCGTCGGCTTCGAGAATATAGTTTTCCGATTCGCGCCAGCTGACGAAGAAGAGATCGGCACGCCAGACCAGATGATGGCGTTCGTAGTAGCCGTTCATGTTATTGCGCGTCAGCGCCTCGGCGAACTCGAAGTCTTCGGGCGCGGCGTCGCGTAGCGCGAACGGCAGCGGTGCGTCGGTGGGAGCGAACATCTGCGCGGCAACGGGATGATTCAGGGACACGGTACGGCACTGGGACGCCGCTTGCAACCGAGATTTCCCCCGGCGATGGTGCGGCGCGACACATGGCTGCCGGCGCATGTCACGGCCGCGCTCGTTCGTTTCCGGCGCACGTGCGATAGCTGTAAGCCAAAAAAAAGCCCGTTGAATTCATCAACGGGCTTTTCGATTTGGCGGAGTGGACGGGACTCGAACCCGCGACCCCCGGCGTGACAGGCCGGTATTCTAACCGACTGAACTACCACTCCAGTCTTGCAGATCATGGCCCGCGAGCGTCGGTCGTGTCTCACGGGCTGCGGCGTCTCGTGCCACCGGGTTCGACCCGGCGCTCGAATACGCCACCGATATCTGGCGTCCCCTAGGGGATTCGAACCCCTGTACTCACCGTGAAAGGGTGATGTCCTAGGCCTCTAGACGAAGGGGACAAACGTACCGCTTACATCTTTATTAAAAAAGCCCGTTCAAGCTTACTGAACGGGCTTTGTCTGGCGGAGTGGACGGGACTCGAACCCGCGACCCCCGGCGTGACAGGCCGGTATTCTAACCGACTGAACTACCACTCCACTTTCTTGCATCATACTCGCGAGCGTCGGTCTCGTCTCTCGAGCTGCCGCACCTCATCGCTCCCGCGACTGAGATACCGCCGATGTCTGGCGTCCCCTAGGGGATTCGAACCCCTGTACTCACCGTGAAAGGGTGATGTCCTAGGCCTCTAGACGAAGGGGACAAAAATCTCTTCGTACTACCGCGTTTTACTACCGCGTTTCGCAATCAACTTCCGCCGAAAGCGAAGAACGCTATTCTAGCTTCCCGCTCGCCGTTTGTGAAGTATTTTCTTTCCTCACATCGGGCGCCGAAAGGCTTTCCTGCGCGCCGACCGATCGATTCCCGCAACGATCGACTGCCTTCCGCGAAGCGCTCCCGCTTCGAAAAGCGAGCCTGCGATTATACGCATCGTCCGCCGCAATGCGCAAGCGGACGACGTTAGGTTCGGGTTCGCCCAACAGAGCGCAGCGATCGGTCCGCCGGCCGGCCCGGCCCCTTCCTCAGATCGCCAGAGCCTGCAGCAGCGCGTCGACGCTCGCTTTCGCATCGCCGAACAGCATCCGCGTGTTTTCCTTGTAGAAGAGCGGATTGTCGACGCCCGCATAGCCGGACGCCATGCTGCGCTTCGAGACGACGACGGTGCGAGCCTTCCAGACTTCGAGCACCGGCATCCCGGCAATCGGGCTCGCCGGGTCTTCGAGTGCGCCGGGATTGACGATGTCGTTCGCACCGATCACCAGCACGACGTCGGCATCGGCGAAGTCGTCGTTGATCTCGTCCATCTCGAGCACGATGTCGTACGGTACCTTCGCTTCAGCGAGCAGAACGTTCATGTGCCCCGGCAAGCGACCCGCGACGGGATGAATGCCGAAGCGCACGCGCACGCCCATCGCGGCAAGCTTGCGTGTGATCTCGCTGATCGTCGATTGCGCCTGCGCGACGGCCATGCCGTAGCCGGGCACGATGATGACATCCGACGCATCGCGCAACATGGCGCCGACTTCGTCGACGGTCGCCGAGACGACCTCGCCCTCGACCTGCGCCGCGCCCGCTCCGCTCGACGCGCCGAAACCGCCGAGTATCACGGATAGAAAGCCTCGGTTCATCGCGCGGCACATGATGTAGCTCAGAATCGCGCCGCTCGAGCCGACGAGCGCGCCCGTCGTGATCAGCAGATCGTTGTCGAGCATGAACCCCGTGGCCGCCGCTGCCCAGCCCGAGTAGCTGTTGAGCATCGACACGACGACGGGCATATCGGCCCCGCCGATCGCCATCACGAGGTGGACGCCGAGCGCGGCGGCGAGCACGATCATCGTCAGGAGTGCGAACAATCCGGCCTCGACGGTCGGTGCCGTCAGAAAGCGATAACCGAGCACGGCGCACACGGCGACGACGAGAAGATTGAGCAGGTGCCGAGCCGGCAAGACGAGCGGCTTGCCGCCGAGCGTCCCTTGCAGCTTGAGGAACGCGACGATCGATCCCGCGAACGTCACCATGCCGATCAATGCGCCAAGGTAGATCTCGCATTCGTGGATCGTCTGCTGCACGCCCTCTTGCCCCGCCGCGGGCGCGAGATAGCTGTTGACAGCCGTCACGACGGCCGCGAGGCCCACGAAACTGTGCAGGATCGCCACGAGCTGCGGCATCTGCGTCATTTCCACGCGCTGCGCGAGAAGCGCGCCCAACGCCGCCCCCGTGGCGGCACAGACGACCACGATCGCAAGACTGACGCCGGGCGAGATGACAAGCGTCGCCGCGACGGCAATCAGCATGCCGATCATGCCGTACAAGTTACCGCGCCGCGCCGTGAGCGGATTGCCGAGGCCGCGCAGGCTCAAAATGAACAGCGTGCTCGCGCCCAGATACGCGACATTTCCGATTCCGTTCAACATCAGGACTCCTTATCAATTGCGCTGGAACATTCTCAGCATGCGCTGCGTGACGAGAAATCCGCCCGCGATGTTGATCGTCGCGACGAAAAGTGCGATGCCGCCAAGCGTCGTCACGAGCATGTTCGACGAGCCGAGTTGCAGCAGCGCCCCGATGACGATGATGCCGCTGATCGCGTTGGTCACGCTCATGAGCGGCGTATGCAACGCCGGCGTCACGTTCCAGATGACCTGGTACCCGACGAAGACCGCGAGCACGAAAACCGTCAGATGGGCAACGAACGACGCCGGCGCGACGGCTCCCAATGCGAGCAATGCCACGGCGGCAATGACGATGAACGCGAGCGTGCCCATACCGGGTTTCCGTCGAGCGCCCTCGCCGTTTTCCTTCTGAGCGGCTGCGCCCGGCGCGCGCGCCGCATGGTTCGCCGATTCGCCGGCGCGCTCGACGCTCGACTTCTTTTCCGTCGCCGGCTGCTTCGGCGCGGGCGGCGGCCAGACGATCGAACCTTCGTGAACGACGGTCGCGCCCCGCATGACTTCGTCGTTCATATCGATTCGCAGCGCGCCATCCTTGTTCGGCGTGAGATCGGTCAGCAAATGCCGGATGTTCGTCGCATAGAGCTGGCTCGACTGCGTCGCCATCCGGCTCGGCAGGTCCGTGTAGCCGACGATCGTCACGCCGTGTGCGTTCACGACCTCGCCGGGCTTCGTGAGCTCGCAGTTGCCGCCCTGCTCGGCCGCCATATCGACGATCACGCTGCCCGGCCGCATCGACTCGACCATCTCGGCCGTGATGAGCGTCGGCGCGGCCTTGCCCGGAATCAGCGCCGTGGTGACGATGATGTCGATCTCCTTTGCCTGGGCCGCGAAGAGCGCCATCTCGGCCTCGATGAAGCGCGCGCTCATTTCCTTCGCGTAGCCGCCGCTGCCGCTGCCCTCCTCTTCGACATCGACTTTCAGGAACTCGGCGCCCATGCTTTGCACTTGCTGCTCGACTTCGGGACGCGTATCGAATGCGCGCACGATCGCGCCGAGGCCGCGCGCCGCGCCGATGGCGGCAAGCCCCGCCACGCCGGCGCCGATGACCATTACCTTCGCCGGCGGCATCTTGCCCGCCGCGGTGATCTGCCCCGTGAACAGCCGCCCGAAGTGGTGAGCGGCTTCGATCACGGCGCGATAGCCGGCCATGTTCGCCATCGAGCTCAACGCGTCGAGCTTTTGCGCACGCGAAATGCGCGGCACGCAGTCCATCGCGAGAACGTTCGTCCGACGCTCCGCGAGGCACGTCAGCAGCCCCGGGTTTTGCGCGGGCCAGACGAAGCCGATCAGCGTGGCACCTTCCCGGATCAGAGCGGACTCGTCGACATCGAGCCGCGGGTGGAACGCGGGCGGACGCACTTTGACGACGACATCCGCCCCGGTCCACAGCGCGCGGGTATCGCTGACGATCTCGGCGCCGGCGGTGCGATAGGCGTCGTCGTCGAACGACGCGGCGGCTCCGGCGCCCGCCTCGACCGTCACCGCGTATCCAAGCTTGATCAATTGCGCGACGGTATCGGGCGTCGCCGCGACGCGGCGCTCGCCCGGATGCACTTCGCGTGGCACGGCGATCGTCGTCATTGCTCCCCCCTCGCCGCGAGCGTGTTCGAAAGCGAGCCGATCCCATCGATCGACACCGTCACCGTCGCCCCGTCCTTGATCGACCCGACGCCGATCGACGTGCCGCACGCGATCACGTCGCCCGGAATCAGCGTCATGTCCTGCGAGAGCAGGCTCACCTGCTGCGCCGGCGAGAAGATCATGTCATCGAGCGGATAGTTCTGCCGCTCGGTATCGTCGAGTCGCGTTGCCACGCGCGCGGCGCGCCAATCGAAGTCGCAGCGGATTGCAGGACCGATGCAGCTGAACGTATCGAAGCCCTTCGCCCGACACCATTGCGCGAAGTTCGGATCTTCGTCCAGCAACTCGACGGCCGTGACATCGTTGATGCAGGTATAGCCGAAGATGTACCGATCGGCCTCTTCCACTGCAGCGTTGCTGCAGCGCTGTCCGATCACGATGCCGAGCTCGCCCTCATAGGCAATCTTGCCGCGGTACGCGCGGGGGCGCCGGATGGGCGCGCCAGGCCCGATGACGGACATCGGCGGCTTGATCAGAAAGAGCGGATGAACGGGCGCGGCCTTGCCGAGCTTCTCGGCGAGCGCATGAAAGTTGTTCCAGAGCGCGACGACCTTGGTCGGCACGCACGGACTCAACAGCGTCACGTCGTCGAGATACCGCCGGCCTCCCGTTCGCTCGGGCTCGCCGAACATGTCGCCGCGATATTCAACAACGCAGTCGTCTTCGAGCAAGCCGAAGCCGACGCTTCCGTCCTTCGACAGAAAGCGGACCCATGATGTCATGGGAGTTCTCCTAAAGTCAGATCGCTCCGACCTCGCGCAGATGCGCGACGTCTTCGGGTGTGAAGCCGAGCTCGGCCATGACTTCGTCGGTATGCTCGCCGAGCAGCGGCGAGCGCGTCACCACCGTGGGACTGTCCGACAGCTTGATGGGATTGCCGACCGTCAGGTACGGCCCGCGAACGGGATGATCGACTTCGACGATCGTGCCCGTCTCGCGCAGCGCTTCGTCTTCGGCAATCTCCTTCATCGAGAGCACCGGGCCGCACGGGATGTCGTACTTGTTCAGAATCTGCATCGCCTCGAACTTCGTCTTCGTCATCGTCCAGCGCTCGATTTCGGCGAAGATCTCCTTCAAGCGCGGCAAGCGCGCTTGCAGCGTCGCGTAGTCGGGATCGGTAATCCACTCTTCCTTGCCGATCACGTTGCAGACCTTGGCCCATACAGGGGCCTGCGCGATGAAGTAGATGTAGGCGTTATAGTCCCATTCCCAATTCTTGCAGCGCAGGATCCAGCCCGGCTGGCCTCCGCCCGACGCGTTGCCCGCGCGCGGCACGGCCGGCCCGAATGTCCCCTGCGGGTGCTGCGGATATTCGCGCAACACACCCGTGCGGTCGAGCCGCTGCTGATCGCGCAGCTTGACGCGGCACAAATTGAGCACGGCATCCTGCATCGCCGCGAGCACATACTGTCCGCGGCCCGTCATCGTCCGTTGATAGAGCGCCGTCACGATACCCAGCGCGAGATGGAGTCCGGTGCCGCTATCGCCAATCTGCGCGCCGCTCACGACGGGCGGGCCATCGTCGAAACCTGTCGTCGAAGCCGCACCGCCCGCGCACTGCGCGACGTTCTCATAGACCTTGCAGTCCTGATAAGGCCCGGGGCCGAAGCCCTTGACCGACGCCATGATCATGCGCGGATTCAATTCCTGGATGCGCTCCCAACCGAAACCCATCCGCTCGATCGCACCCGGCGCGAAGTTCTCGACGAGCACGTCGCATTGGCGAATCAACGCCTCGAGGACCTTCTTGCCTTCCGGATGCTTCGCGTCGATGGTGACCGACCGCTTGTTGTGGTTGAGCATCGTGAAGTAAAGGCTGTCGGCATCGGGGATGTCGCGCAGTTGCTCGCGCGTGACGTCGCCGGCTCCCGCCCGTTCGACCTTGATCACGTCCGCGCCGAACCAGGCGAGCAGCTGCGTGCAGGTCGGGCCGGACTGCACATGCGTGAAATCGAGGACGCGCACACCCATCAGTGCCTTGCTCACTTCCTGTCTCCCAAACTCGTTTGTCTCTATCGGCACCGTGTTCTCGTCACAGCTTCGGTGCCATTGCACTGGCAGGTTTTAAAACCCCGCTCAGCGCATTCAATTTGTTCTGCACTACTAACTAAATGACCAATAACGCCGCTCGAGCATGCGCCGCAACCGTCAGGCCGAGGCGGCGCCGACGAGCGCGATCGCCACGCGCCGCGCAGCGGCAAGCGCGGCAGCTTCGCTCTCGAACACGGCGTCGTCGACGACGCGTTGATACGGCAGAATGCTCATCTTCGGTTCGCCCGCCGCTTGGTCTTCGGCGTTTCTGACCGCCGCATAGGCGGTCCACCCGCCGTTCTCGATGAGCTGCATCGCGGACAGCTCGAGCCGGTACGATCCCACAATCTCCACACGCATCGCTTCCTCGTTTGCTCTTGCTTCAATCGGAGCCGCCGTGTCGCCGCGCATGCGTCGAGCGCGGCGCCACGACCGATCGGTAGATGACGTCAAGCCCCGACTCGGGCCTCCAATTCGGTGAGCCGCTTGCGCAAATTGCGCTCTTCCTGAAAGCGGCTCGTTTCGTCGCGAATGACAGCAACGATTCCACTCAGCGTCCCCGGCGCCGAATACAGCAGCGCGACGGTGAATGCGATCGACAACGCCCTTCCGTCCTTGTGCACGGCGGGTACCTTGAGCACGTCGTTGCCGTAGCGCGTCTCGCCCGTTTGCATCGTCTTCTGGTAGCCCTCCCAATGACGGGCCTGCAGACGTTGCGGAATGATGAGGTCGAGCGACTTGCCCAGCGCCTCGTCCTCGCTGAAACCGAATATTCGCTGCGCCGCCGGATTCCAGAGGGTGATCCTGCCTTCCGGATCAGAGACGATGATCGCGTCGCCGACGGCCGCGACCAGTTGTTCGAGATCGATCGTCGTTTGCATGGTGCTCTCTCACTCCGTTCGTTGTGCCGCTATGGGCGGGATGGGCCGGCTCGCCGCGGCGCCTGACGTCTCTGCTCGCGCTGATGGCAGGCGCCGCGGCGGCGATTGCTTCGACAATAAACGAAAAAGCGCATGCCCGTCGCGGTGGCCCCGCCCGCCCGTGTCTTCAGACGGCCTTCGCCTCGTGCATGTGGGCGATCTGCTCCTTCGTGTAGCCGAGTTCGGCCAGCACTTCGTCCGTGTGCTGCCCGAGCAGCGGCGATGCCGTGATCTCGGGCTTGAGCTCGGAGAACTTGATAGGACTGCCAACCGTCAGATACTTGCCGCGCACGGGGTGATCGACTTCGACGATCGAGCCGGTCTTGCGCATCGATTCGTCGTAGGCGAGTTCCTTCATGCTGAGCACCGGCGAACACGGAATGTCGAATTTGCGCAGGATATCGACGGCCTCGTACTTGGTCTTGTCGGCGAGCCACTCCTCGATCTTCGCGAAGATGTCGAAGATATGCGGCTGGCGCGCGTCGGGCGTGTTGTAGTCGGGGTCGTTGATCCATTCGGGACGCCCGATCGCGCGGCAGATCGGCTCCCACGCGTGATCCTGAACGGTGAAATAGATATAGGCGTTCGGATCGGTTTGCCATCCCTTGCACTTGAGCACCCATCCAGGCTGGCCGCCGCCGCCCGCGTTGCCGCCACGCGGCACCACATCGGTGAACGAGCCGTGCGGATACTGCGGATACTCTTTGAGGTAGCCGACGCGCTCGAGGCGCTGCTGATCGCGCAGCTTGACGCGGCACAGGTTCAATACGGCGTCTTGCATCGAAACAGCCACCTTCTGTCCCTTGCCCGTCTGCTGGCGGCCGATGAGGGCCGTGAGAATGCCGATCGCGAGATGCATGCCCGTGTTGCTGTCGCCCAGCGCCGCCGCGCTGACCGTCGGCGGGCCGTCCCAGAAGCCCGTCGTCGAGGCGGCGCCGCCGGCGCACTGCGCGACGTTCTCGTAGACCTTCAGGTCCGAATAGTGATGGCCTTCAGAGAAACCCTTCACCGAGGCGACGATCATCTTCGGATTGAGCTCGTTGATGCGTTGCCACGAGAAGCCCATGCGGTCCAGCGCGCCGGGCCCGAAGTTCTCGACGAGCACATCCGAGCCGCGAATCAGCTTCTCGAGAACCTCCTTGCCTTCGGCCGTCTTCGTGTCGAGCGTCAGCGAACGCTTGTTGCTGTTGAGCATCGTGAAGTAAAGCGCATCGGCATCGGGAATGTCGCGCAGTTGATTACGCGTCACGTCGCCGGAGCCGGGACGCTCGACCTTGATCACGTCGGCGCCGAACCAAGCGAGCATCTGCGTGCAGGCGGGACCCGCCTGGACGTGCGTGAAATCGATGATCTTGATTCCTTTGAGCGGCAGTGTCACTTTCATTCTCCTAAGGGTGTCGTGTCGGGCGATGTCAGGCGTCAATGCTTCTTCGCCGAGCTTTGCGGATTGAGGTTCGTCAAGCGGCCGCTTTCGGTGCCGGCCGATTCGTCGATGACGGCGTTGATGAGGGTGGGTTTGCCGGTCTTGAACGCCTCGGCCACCGCTCTTTCGAGCTCGGCCGGCGTGGCCACGTGATAACCAATGCCGCCGAACGCCTCGATCAGCTTGTCGTAACGCGAACCCTTGACGAACACCGTCGGCGCCACATCCTTGCCGCCGGACGGATTCACATCCGTGCCGCGATAGACGCCGTTGTTGTTGAAGACGACGATGCAAACGGGCAGGTCATATCGGCAAATCGTCTCGACCTCCATCCCCGAAAAGCCGAACGCGCTGTCGCCGCAGATCGCGAGCACTTGTTTGCCGGTCTCGACGGCCGCACCGACCGCGAAGCCCATGCCGATGCCCATCACGCCCCACGTGCCGCAATCGAGACGTTTCCGCGGCTCGTACATGTCGATGACCGCCCGCGCATAGTCGAGCGTATTCGCGCCCTCGTTGACGAGCATGATGTCCGGATGCGCCTTCACGACATCGCGCAGCACGCGCAGTGCGCTGTGGAAGCTCATCGGCGTCGGATCCTTCGCGAGCGTTTCGGCCATCTTCGCGAGGTTCTTGTTCTTGCGCTCGGCCACGACTGAAAGCCATTCGGCGCTCGGCTTCGGGAAGCTTGGGTCGATTCCCTCGAGGAGCGCCGAGACGCACGAGCCGATATCGCCGACGACGGGTGCCGCGATCGCAACGTTGCTGTCGATCTCGGTCGGCGCGATATCGATCTGGATGAACTGCTTCGGCGCCCCCCAGGTCTTGCCCTTGCCATGAGCGAGCAGCCAGTTCAGGCGCGCGCCGACGAGCAGCACGACGTCGGACTCGGCCAACACGAACGAACGGGCGGCCGATGCCGATTGCGGATGCGTATCGGGCAGAAGGCCCTTCGCCATCGACATCGGCAGGTAGGGAATGCCCGTCTTTTCGACGAGCGCCCGGATCTCGTCATCGGCCCGCGCGTAGGCTGCGCCCTTGCCAAGCAGGATCAATGGACGCTTCGCGCCTTTGAGCAAGTTCAGCGCGCGCTGGACCGAGTCGGCCGCGGGCAGCTGGCGCGGCGCGGGATCGACCACACGCACGAGCGAGTTGCGTCCCTCGACGGCGTCCACCGCCTGAGCCAGCAGCTTCGCCGGGAGGTCGAGATAAACGCCGCCCGGCCGTCCCGATACCGCGGCGCGAATCGCGCGAGCCACGCCGATACCGATGTCCTGCGCATGCAGCACCCGAAAAGCCGCCTTCGCATGTGGCTTGGCGATATTGAGTTGATCCATCTCCTCGTAATCGCCCTGCTGGAGATCGACGATCTCACGTTCGCTCGAGCCGCTGATGAGGATCATCGGAAAGCAGTTCGTCGTCGCGTTGGCCAACGCCGTGAGCCCATTCAGAAAGCCAGGCGCGGACACGGTCAGGCAGACGCCGGGCTTTTGCGTCAGATAGCCGGCAATCGCCGCCGCGTTGCCGGCGTTTTGCTCGTGCCGAAAGCTGATGACGCGCATTCCTTCGGCTTGCGCAAGCCGCGCCAGGTCGGTAACGGGAATTCCGGGCAAGCCGTAGATGTTCTCGATACCGTTCAGCTTCAACGCTTCGATGACGAGATGAAAGCCGTCCGTCATCGGCGACGTTTCCGTGACTTGGGGGACCTTCAGTTCGATCGCCCCAGCTGCTTCTGCCATGTCGTGCCTCCTTGGCGCAGAGTTTGTGTTTTGCTGTGATATACCATATATCCCACACTGTATTAGAGCAAGCGTTTTTTGCGTCGCTGCTTCACGTCGCGTATTCCGCCCGTCCCCTTAGTCGAGAAAGTCGCAGTGCACTTCCACGAACGCCGCCAGATCGAGCGAGTGCTGGCGCACGAGCTGCTCGGCAAGCTCGGTATCGCGCGCCTCCAGCGCCTCGATGATGCGCATGTGATCATCCATCGAACGCGCGGCGCGATCGCGCTCGCCGATCGTCATCCGACGGATCGCGCGCACGTGCATGAAGATGTTCTTGCTCGTTTCGACGAGCACGGGCGATTGCGAAAGCTCGAAGACCGCCTGATGGAATGCGATGTTGGCCTCGGAGTACTCGTCGACGTGCTCGGAGGGCGTCGCTTCGCCGAAGGCGGCGAAGATGCGGCGCAGGCCCGCAACATCCCCGTCCGAGGCGCGTACCGTCGCCAGACGTGCCGCCATGCTCTCGAGCGCTGCCCACATGTAGATCATCTCGACGATTTCGCGCTTCGTCTTGCGCTGGATGTAGACGCCGCGCCGCGGCACCGTCCGCAGAAACCCCTCCTGCTCGAGCAGCGTCATCGCTTCGCGCACCGGCGTGCGGCTGACACCGAGCGCCTCGGCCAATTCCTTTTCGTCGAGCCGGATGTCCTCGCGCGACTCATAGATGTCGGTCTCGGCGATGGCCCGCCTCAAGCTGGCATAAGCCCTGTCACGCAACGACAGGGAGGCTCCGATCGGCGCAAGCGATAACGACACCTGCGGCGGCTCGGACTCGATGTGCCTGTCCGTGGACATAGTCTCCTCGCGATCTCAGTATGTTTAATACTGTATATCAGATATCAACGAGGTCAAGCGATTTCGCGCAACGACGGCGAGCCCCGGCGCACGCTGGTTCCTTGAGTCACGCCGCGTCTGGTCGTTGTCGATAAACCTTTGTTTATGGATTTCCAATAAAACTTTAACTATCACCTATCCCGCTGCAGCCCTATGCTTTACCCAACTCATCGATTCACGATGGAAGGAGAAGCCCATGACTTCTGCAGCATTCGACGATCGTCGGCTCGACGACGATCGCGACCTGAAGGCGCACGTTTGCGCGTACAACATGGCGTTCGCCGAACTGGGGCTGCGCTTTCGCTGGGACACACAAACGCTGGCGTCGCTTGCATTGATCGATAGCGAAGCGGCTCGCATCGTCACATACATCGAAACGCACCATCCTCATCTGCTGACCGCCTATAGCGCCGAGTTTCTGAGCGAGGCCATCCTGGCGAAGAAGAACGCGCTGCGGCCCGAGGCACTCGAAGCGTGCGCGGCTATCGCCGCCGAAACGAAGGGTCCTTCGGTGCTCCAGGTCCGCACGCGAGAGATGCGTGCCTCGCCCCGCTTCAACGACGACTTCTCCGGCGACTTCGGCCTGCCCATGCTCAGCGGCGCCTGAGATTCGACTCGCTTAGCCGCAATCCCAACGCCGCGTGACTTTCACGCGGCGTTTTCTTTTCTCCGGCTTCGCGGGCGAAGTCCGTTGCGCCAATCTCTTCCCTCAAACTCAAAGCGCCTTGCTCGGTGAATCGAGCAAGGCGCCCCCGGTTCAAACGTCGATCACAGTGCGCGCGACGATCAGTGCGAAAGGGTCGACGACGATTGATGCGTGGTGACGAAAGCCGAGCCTGCGTTCTGCGCTTCGATCCAACGTGCGCGCATCGGCGCGAGGACGAACTTGGCGCCGATGCCGGCCGTAATCGTGATGGCGGCCGCGACGAGGAACACCGCGTTCCAGCCGCCCATCTCGGCGAGGATCGACGCGAGCGGAACGAGTAGCGCGGCCGTACCCTTCGCGGTATAAAGCAAGCCCGCGTTTGCGGCGGCGAACTTGCTGCCGAACGTATCGGCGCAAATGGCCGGGAAGATCGAGAAGATTTCGCCCCAGCAAAGGAAGATCAGCGCCGCGAACGTCATGAACGCATAAGGGTTCGTGCCGTACTGCATGAGCCCGAGCAGCGCAAGGCCCTCTCCGATGAAGACGATGAACATCGTGTTCTCGCGGCCGATCTTGTCGGAAACAAAGCCGCAGAGCGGACGCGTGAAGCCGTTGCAGATGTTGTCGATCGAAAGCGTCATCGTGAGCAGCGGCAACGTCATCCCGAACAGCGTCATCGGAATGCGAGCGAGCCCGAGGTCCTTCGCGATGGGGCCGATCTGCGCCGTCGCCATGACGCCGCCGGCCGCGACCGCGACGAACGATACATAGATGAGCCAGAACACGGGCGTACGCACCATCTGCCCCGGCGTGTAGTCGACCTTCGTGACGGCGAACTTGCGTGCCGGCACCACGCCGGCGCGGACCACGGGCTTCATGAGCAGCATGGCCAACAAGAAGATGGCGACGCCCTGGAAGCCGCCAAAGACCAGAAACGCTTGTTCGTAGCCCGAGCGCGTGATCATGGTCGCGATCGGAATGACGGTCACCGCGGCACCCGCGCCGAAGCCGGCCGCCGTCAGCCCCGCCGCGAGGCCGCGGCGGTCGGGGAATAACTTAAGGGCGTTGCCGACGCAAGTTCCATAGACGCACCCGGCGCCCACGCCCGCAATGACCGACGCGATGTAGAGCTCGGGCAGCGTCGTCGCGTAAGAGTCCATGATCCATGCCGCACCGGCGAAGACCGCACCGATCGCAACCACGAGCCGCGGCCCGAACCGGTCGACGAGCTAACCCTCGACGGGCACGAGCCACGTCTCGGTAATGAGGAAGATCGAGAAAGCCACTTGAATGGACGCCGGATCCCAGTGATGTTTGGTATGCATCGGGCCCACGAAGAGGGTCCAGGCGTATTGAAGGTTGGCGACCAGCGCCATGCATAGCATGCCGATGACTAGCTGACACCATCTGTTCTTCCAGAACACGGGGGCATGCTGAACGGATCCGTTCATGTGCTTTGTCTCCATCGATCTATTTATGAAAGCGAGAGGCGCGATGGCTTGCGGTTGGACCGGGCCCGGTGTCGACAGCCGCTTGATCGCATACCTGCATGCTAGGGGCTGCGATCAATTGCCGATAATCAAACTTAGTTACCGTTTGGATTAAGGGAGCCTTATATATGACCTAATCGCCGCTTTGGCGCCGGTCGATTCGGGCTGCGGCGACACCGCGAGTCGGTGCGCGCATTAGGGTCTTCGCTAGCTTTGGAAAACCTGAACTTTGTTACGATGCCGATAGCCTCTTCCTTATGCATCGGCCCATGACAATCAGAAACGCCACGGTTCGGCAGCTGAAGGTTTTCGAGACCGTGGCACGTCTGCTCAGCTTCTCGCGCGCCGCCGAGGAGCTTCATTTGACTCAGCCGGCCGTCTCGACCCAGGTCGCGCAACTCGAGGAGCACGCGGGATTGCCGCTTTTCGAGCAGTTGGGCAAGAAGATCTACCTGACGCCGGCCGGCGCCGAAATGCTGCAGTTCAGCCGCAACATCTTGCTGCAATTCCAGCAGGAGGACGAAGCGATGAGCCAGCTCAAGGGCATCTCGGGCGGCAAGCTCAACGTGGCCGTCATCAGCGCAGGGGACTACTTCTTCCCTCGCCTTCTAGCGGAATTCACGCGCCGGCACTCGGGCGTCACGCTCAATCTGTCCGTCCATAATCGCGAGGAGCTGCTTCAGCAGCTCGTCACGAATCAGACCGATCTCGCGGTGATGGTGCGTCCGCCTGTCGGCATGGATGTGACGACCGAGCCGTTCGCCCCGCACCCCTACGTCATCGTCGCCGCCCCGAGCCATCCGCTCGCGAACAAGCGCTTCATCACGATGGCGCAACTTGCCGAGGAGCCGTTCGTCGTTCGCGAGCGCGGCTCCGATACATGGAATTCGATGCAGGAAGGCCTGGCCGGCAGACTCGAGAATCCGAAGATCGCGATGGAGATCAAGAGCACCGAGACGATCAAGCAGGCAGTGATCGCCGGGATGGGCATCGCGTTCCTATCGGCGCATACGATCAGCCTCGAGCTTCAGGTCGGCCACCTCGTCGTGCTGGACGTCGAGGGCTTCCCGGTCATGCTCAATTGGTATGTCGTGCACCGCAAGAACAAGCGGCTGCCGCCCGTCGCGGACGCGTTCAAGCAATTTCTGATCGACGAAGGCGCGGCGCAGATCGAACAGATCACGCGAGTCAACGCATTGACGGCAAAGCGCCTTTGAGACTCGACTCGCGCGAGCGGCGATTGGCGGCCTTGGCTCGCGCGAGGCTGCCCTAGGGGCACCCGCGGGCGGGAGGCCGCCTCAATCGAGGAAATCGCAATTCGCCTCGACGTAGGCGGCGAGATCGAGCGAATGCTGGCGAACGAGCCGTTCGGCAAGCTCGGTATCGCGCGCTTCGAGCGCTTCGATGATGCGCAGATGATCGACGATCGAGCGTGCCGCACGATCGCTCTGCGAGATCGTCATGCGGCGAATCGCCCGCACGTGCACGAAGATATTCTTGATCGTGTCGAGGATGATCTGCGACTTCGACAATTCGACGATCGCCTGATGGAAGGCGATGTTCGCGTCCGAGTACTCCTCGATGTGCTCGGCGGGCGTCGTGTCGCGAAAGCTGTCGAACATGCGACGCAGCCGGGCGATCTCCTCGTCGCTCGCGTGCAGCGTGGCGAGCCGCGCCGCCATGCTCTCGAGCGCGGCCCACATTTGAATCATTTCGACGATCTCGCGCTTGCTCTTGCGCACGATGTAGATCCCGCGCCGCGGCACGGTGCGCAAGAACCCCTCCTGCTCGAGCAGCGTCATCGCCTCGCGGATCGGCGTGCGGCTCACACCGAGCGTCTCGCTCAACATCCGCTCGTCTAGACGCACGGGTTCGCGCGTTGCGTAGATATCCGCATCGGCGATCGCTTTGCGCAACATCGCGTAAGCCTGATCGCGCAGGCTCGCGCTCGCCCCGATCGACTTCAGCGACAGCGTCAACGGCGCTGTCGCATTCTTGTTAGTTAGCAGTTCTGACGACATTCAATGCCTCACGTTGCGGCCGCCGGTGTTGCGGTGCGGCCGGATGATCCGCTTCGCCAAGACCGGCGAAACGACCATGCTCGGCCGCCTTCATCGCCACCGGCGCCGGAATCCATTTCGCCATCCAGTACGTCGCGGCGGCCCCGAGGCCGACCGCGGCAATGGCAACCCATGCCAACGAAAGAAGGTCCATTTTTTTGCTCCGGAAAACATGACAGGAATAGCGCCATGTTATGCTGCGTCGCGGCAATCGTCAATATTTTGTATGTGATATTTCACGGAAAGGCGCGATGCGTTGCTTTCGTACTACAAAGACTCCGGTGCAATCAATGCGTGTGACTTTCTTGGGCTAAGACGAAAGGATACCGCGCCCGCCATCAGGTTGCGGGCGCGCCGTGAGTTTCGAATGCGTCGCTAGGCCGCGCCGAGCGCCATCTTCCGCTCGGCGTGGTGATTCGCGCTGGCTACCGGCTGACCGAGTGCCTGCTGCGCCGTCTGCTCTCTGAGCTTGATCAGCGCCAGCACGGTATCGATCGTCGGCGTGGGTTGACCGACGAGACGCCCCATTTCCTGCACGACGGTCAGCAACGGATCGATCTCCATCGGCCGGCCGTGCTCGAGGTCCTGCAACATGGAAGTCTTATGTGCGCCGACCGCGCCGGCCCCGTCAATGCGCCTTTCGACATCGACGCGAAAATGCACGCCGAACCGGTCCGCAATCGCCTTCGCTTCGAGCATCATCGTGCGCGAGACGGCGCGTGTGCCGGCATTGCTCGTGATGACGTCGAGCGTCGCATGCGTGAGCGCGCTGATCGGGTTGAAGCAGAGGTTGCCCCACAGCTTCAGCCAGATTTCATCGCGGATGTCCTCGCGAATCGGCGCATCGAAGCCGGCCGCCGTCATGATCTCCTGAAGCTTCACGATGCGCTCGGTCCTTTCGCCGCTCGGCTCGCCGATCGGAAACTTCTTGCCGTAGACATGCCGAATAACGCCGGGCTCGACGATTTCCGCGGCCGGATAAAGCACGCAACCGATCGCGCGCTCGGGACCGAGCGCCTCCCATTGCTTGCCGCCGGGATCGACGCTATCAAGCTTGGTGCCGGCGAAAACGCCGCCATGACGATAGAAATACCAATAAGGAATACCGTTGACGGCTGTGACGATCGCCGTGTGCGGCCCGATGAGCGGCTGCATCGCATCGACGACGCCAGGCACCGAATGCGCCTTCAGCGCGACGATGACGTAGTCCTGCTGACCGAGCTCGCGCGGATCGGCCGTGCATTTGACGTTGATGACGCGCTCGGCGCCCTCCAGCTGCAGACGGACGCCGTTTTTCTGCATGGCGGCCAAATGCGCGCCGCGTGCGATGAAACTCACGTCGGCGCCGGCCAGCGCGAGCTGGGCGCCCATGTAAGCGCCGATCGCTCCGGCGCCATAAACGCAGATCTTCATTGTCGTTTCCCTTTGGTCGAGTCAAGAAATCTGGTCGGTCAGCTCGGCCCGATAGCGCCCGGTGGTCAGCGGCGATCCTCGAACGGTTCGCACTCTGGCGGCGCGCTTTTCATCGTCCGCATCGCTTACGGCTCATAGTGAGCGGCGCGATCCATTAGGGAAAGTTAAAGTTTTTTATTATGTCGATTCAGGATCGTCGATGTACGGAACACCCTCGCGCTCGCGGCCGCGGAACTTCAAAAAAATGCGGCGCAGGGCCGATATCCCTTCTGCCGAATCACTTTCCTGCATGCGCGGATAACGATGTCCGGTCATCCGATGAAACAGCAATGCCGCGGTCAGCAACGCGCCCGACTGGAGTGCGATGGGCATCGCGACGAATCGAAAGCCGAGCTCGTGAATGTTGGGGCCGCCGAGTACCGCTGTCAGCGCGACCGCGCCGGAAGGCGGATGCACGCAGCGCAGTGCGAGCATCGCGCTGATGGCGAGCGCGACCGCGGTCGCCGCCGCAAAGACTGGAGTGGCGATCAGCTGCGCGCAGGCCACGCCGAGGATGGCGGAGACGACATTGCCGCCCATGATCGACCAGGGCTGAGCAAGCGGACTCTCCGGTACCGCAAAAAGCAAAACCGCCGACGCGCCCATCGGCGCGACGAGTAGCGGCACATCGACCGTCTCGCCGAGTACGAGATGCGCCACCCAGCCGGTGAACGCTATGCCGAACAACGCGCCCAGGGACGATAAAAGGCGCTTGGATTTCGCTGCCGCTCCGTTTCTCATCGACGTCGCTCGTTCTTGATCGAAAGGTCGGGCTCGTCGCCCAGTGTCGCGAGAGTACGGTCTCTTGCACCAATATGGACAGTCAATATTTCTTTGCGTACCAATAAGCTTTTCATTATCGACTTCCACGACCACGAAGCGAGGTCATTGTTTCGGACACCTATCCATCGTCTTCCGCCAAACCGGGAGAGAAGCATTACTATTTGTTCCAAACTGATCGGTGCGGCGCATCCCAACAACAGTAAGGAGACACGCATGAGAGACGTTCCCGTCGCAGTCCGCAGTGCCGCGGTGCTGTTGAGCGCCGCAATCGCAGTTGGCGCGTCAATGTCGAGCGCATGGGGCGCGGATGACGACCACGACGGCCCTGCTGTGAATACCCTGCCCTCGTTCATCGTGGCAGGCAGCCTCCGAACGAAGACTTATGACGGCATCAGCGACGATCTGCTGACCGCGGGCTTAGGCAAGACCGGCCTGGCGGGCCCGCAACCCGCGATTGCCGATCCCGCCCATCCGAGCGCCGCCGAGCTGCGGCGGTTGGCGATCTGGTCGAACTATCGGGCGCTCGTCGATATCACGGCGAATGGCGGCTACGGCCGCTTCTGGGGGCCCAACGTCGATCTGGACGGCAACAACACGCTCGGCGAGGGAAAGATCGCGGGCACGGAATACCTCGCCTATGCCGACAACGGCACCGGCCGTCGCAATGTCACCGTGCTCGTTCAGGTCCCGGTCAGCTTCGATCCGGCCAACCCCTGCATCGTGACGGCAACCTCGTCGGGCTCGCGCGGCGTCTACGGCGCCATTTCGGCGGCCGGCGAATGGGGCCTCAAGCGCGGCTGCGCCGTCGCCTATACCGACAAAGGCACCGGCAACGGCGCGCACGAGCTGAGGACCAATCTCGTCACGCTGATCGACGGCGAGATCGAGGATGCGGCCACGGCCGGACGCGACAGCCTCTTCACCGCCAATGTCGCGAGCGGCGCCCTTGCCACCTACAACCAGATGTTTCCGAACCGTTACGCGTTCAAGCACGCGCATTCGCAGCAAAACCCCGAGCAGGATTGGGGCAAAGATACGCTCGAAGCGATCAGGTTCGCCTATTGGGTGCTGAATCAGCAGTTCGGCCCCGTCATAGGCGATTCGTCGAAGCACCGCGTGCTCTACCGGCCCGGCCGCATTACGACGATCGCGACGTCGGTCAGCAACGGCGGCGGCGCGTCGCTGGAAGCGGCTGAGCAGGACAGAAGAGGATGGATCACCGCCGTCGTCGTCGGCGAGCCGCAAGTCAACGTGCGAATGCCGCGCCATGCGGAGGTATTCGAGGGCGGCCAGCGCATCTTCGCGGCCGGCAAGCCGCTCGCCGACTACATGACGCTCGCGAATCTGTTGCAACCGTGCGCCGCGCTCGCGCAGGCTGCCGCCGGTGCACCGTACCTCACGGCGCTGCCCCTCACGACCACGACGGCGATTCGCGAGGCTCGCTGCGCGTCGCTTGCCGCGGCCGGCATGGTGAGCGGAACGGACACGCAAAGCCAGGCGAACGATGCGCTCGCACGGCTCCATGAAGCCGGCTACGAAGCGGACTCCGATCTGCTGCAGGCGCCGATGTGGGATTCGCAGGCGGTGCCGGCCGTGGCGGTAACCTACGCGAACGCCTACACGCGATCGAGCGTCATCGACAATCTCTGCGGATTCAGCTTTGGCACGACGAATCCGTCGACGGGCGCGGCCGGCTTCACGCCCGCCGTCTCGCCGATGCCGACGATCTTCGGTCTCGGCAATGGCGTGCCGCCTACGAACGGGATCAACCTCGTTTATAACGAAGCGCCCGCGGGCGGTGCCGATCATCGACTGGCCACGCCGGATGCCAGTTTCGCCGGGGCCGCCTGCCTGCGCGCGCTATGGACGAATCAGGACCCGCGCATGGTGGCGAGCGTCGACGCGATTCGCGTGCGCGCCGATCTGCACGGCAAGCCCGCGATCGTCGTTCAGGGCCGCAGCGATGCGCTCGTGCCGATCAATCATGCGTCGCGCGCGTATCTGGCGGCGAACAGCGTCGTCGAAGGATCGCGCAGCGAGTTATCACTGATCGAAGTGACGAACGGCCAACACTTCGACGCGTTTCTCGGCTTCCCTGGCTTCGACACGCGCTTCGTGCCCGTTCATTACTACTATCTACAGGCACTCAACCTGATGTGGAATCACCTGAAAAGCGGTACGCCGCTGCCGCCGTCGCAGGTCGTTCGCACGGTGCCGCGCGGAGGCACCCCGGGTGCCGCTCCCGCGCTGACGCTTGCCAACCTGCCGGCGATAACCGAAAGCCCGGGCGCCAACGCGATCAGCGTGAAGCATGGAGTGGTGAACGTTCCGCACTAGTGCTGGAGGCGGCGGGCGTGGAGGCGGCGGGAGCCGATGCGCCCGAATTCCCCGAGGCGGGCGCTTCGCACTTGGCGTGCCGAGGATCGCAAAGCGCGTCGGCCGACCATCCGCCGCCCAGATCGCCGATCAGCGAGACGGCATCGACGAGCCGCGTTTGCTCGACACCGAGCGCCGTCTCCTGCGCGCTCAGCAGCGTCGTCTGGGCAGTCGCCACGGTCGTGTAATCGACCGTGCCGGCCTGATACTCGTCGAGTGCGATCTGCGCGCCGCGCGTCGCGTCCTTCACTTCGGCGTCGAGAACCTTCGCCTGCTCTGCGAGGATGCGCAATCCCGCCAGGTCGTTGTCGACACCCTCGAACGCCGTCAACACCGTCCCGCGATAGTTCGCCACGGCCGCGTCGTAGGCCGCCTTCGCGGCGGCGACCTTCCCGCTACGCTCGCCACCGTCGAAAAGCGTCTGGCTCACATCGGCGCCGAGCGACCAGACGTAGTTGCCGATATTGAGCAAGCCCGCTAGCGGCGACGCCGAGAAACCGGCGGCGGCCGAGAGCGAGATCGTCGGATAGTAGGCCGAAACAGCGACGCCGATCGCAGCGTTTTGGGCGGCCATCTCGCGTTCGGCCACGGCGATATCGGGCCGCCGTTGCAGCAACGTCGATGGCACACCGACCGGAATCGACGGCAGCACCGGCATTGAGGTGCTATGCGAAATGTCGAGGTCCTCCGGATTCTTGCCGACGAGCACCGCAATCGCATGCTCGTACTGCGCGCGCGACACCCCGAGCGCGATCAGGCTCGACTGTGCGCTTTCGAGCTGCGTCTTAGCGGTAATGAGATCGGACGGCGGCTCGGTACCGGCTTGGGTCTGATCGGAAACGACGCGAAGGTACTCCTTGTAGTTGTCGACCGTCTTCGTCAGGAGGTCGATGTTCGCATCGGTGATGCGCAAGTCGATGACGGCCGTCGCGAGCGTCACCTGCTCGGACAGCGTTGCGTTGGCCAGCGTCGCCTGGCTCGCCTGCGCCGACGCCGCGTTCTCCTCGACCGTGCGCCGCACTTGGCCCCAGAGATCGGGGGCCCAACTCACGCTGCCTTCG
This sequence comes from Trinickia symbiotica, assembly GCF_003028655.1. Lineage (GTDB taxonomy): Bacteria > Pseudomonadota > Gammaproteobacteria > Burkholderiales > Burkholderiaceae > Trinickia > Trinickia symbiotica_A. The sequence goes on along the minus strand of NZ_PYUC01000007.1, from coordinate 296,720 downwards.
AGAGACGCGGAATTATTGACGTTGCGACGCGACACCGAGAAGCTGCTCGCCGAGAGCGACGAGCTCGAAGAGCCGGTCGACGACCGTTCGCGCGTCGCGGAGCCGGTTACGCCGATGCTGGGAAAGAGCGACGCGCGCGCAACGCGCACTTCGGCCAGCGCCTCCTCGTAGTTTGCGTAGTCCTGCCGCACCGTCTGATTCGAGACGACGACCATGGGCTCGAGCTCGTCGAGCAGCGGATCGTGGAAGACGGTCCACCAGTCGCCCTTCGGCGCCTCGGCCGCCGGTTGCGCCTGCGCCCAGCCGTCGAGCTCCTTGAACTTGGTGGGCACCGCGACCGCCGGCCGGCGATAATCCGGCCCGACCGCGCAAGCGCCGAGCGCCAATGCCAGAGCCAGAACGATAGGAGTGCGAACGAATTTCATGCTTATGCCGCCGTGTCGGGTGTGGTGCGATTCCACGGGAGACGTGAGGACCATCTCGCGAGCCTTGCACGCAATCGGTCGAGGTAGAGATAGATGACGGGGGTCGTATAAAGCGTGAACACCTGTGACAGCAGCAGACCGCCCATCACGGTGACGCCGAGCGGCTGGCGCAACGAGGCGCCCTGCCCGATCCCGACCGCGAGCGGCACGGCGCCGAGCACGGCGGCGGCCGTCGTCATGAGGATCGGCCGCAGACGCATCACGGCGGCTTCATGAATCGCCTGCCGCGTATCGCGGCCTTGCTGCCGCTGAAGCTGGATCGCCACATCGACCATCATGATGCCGTTCTTCTTGACGATGCCGATGAGCAGAATGATGCCGATCAGCGCGATGACGGAAAACGGCGTACCGAAGATCAGCAGCGCGAGCGTGGCGCCGATGCCGGCCGACGGCAGCGTCGACAGGATCGTGAGCGGATGGATCGTGTTCTCGTAGAGGATGCCGAGCACGATGTAGACGACGCCGAGCGCGGCGAGAATCAGCAGCGGCACCGTGCCCATCGATTGCGAATATGCTTGAGCGGCGCCCGCGAACGCGCCGTGCACCGAGGCGGGCATGCCGATTTTCTCGGTGGCGTCGCGGATCGCTACCGCCGCCTGGCTCAGCGACCCGTTCGACGGCAGGTTGAACGATATCGTCGCGGCCACGAGCCCGCTTTGATGGTTGACTTGCGTCGCAGTATGGCTGTTCGCAAAGGTCATGAAGGCCGGCAGCGGCACCATCGTTTCCGCCGCGGTGCTGTCCGCGCTGCCTGTCGAGCCGCCGCCCTTGCTGTTGGCAATGCTGTTCGTCGTCGCGTTCGCTTCGGCGTTTGCGTTCAGCGAGCTAGTGCCTGATGTCGAAAGCGACGAGCCCGTCGTGCTGCCCGTGCTGGACACGGCCGAGTATGAGGAAACCGCGGAAACCGTGCCCGACGACATTTGCGTTTGCGCCGTGCCGCTCGCGTTACCCGCCGCTTTACTCAAGAATATCTGGTTGAGCGTCTGCGGGTACTGCCAGTACTGGGGCGCCACCTCCATGACGACAAAATACTGATTGAGCGGGTTATAGATGGTCGATACGGTGCGCTGACCGAAAGCATCGTAGAGCGTATTGTCGACCTGATTCGGCTGAAAGCCGTACCGCATCGCCGTGGCACGGTTGATATTGATGAAGGTTTGCAGGCCGTTTTGCTGCAGGTCAGAGTTGACGTCCTGCAGTTGCGGGTACTTGCGCAGCGCGTCGACGAGCTTCGGCGTCCACTCGAACACGGCTTGCGTGTTGTCGCTCGTCAGCGTGTATTGATACTCGGCCGCCGATTGCCTGCCGCCGATGCGCAAATCCTGCTGCGCCTGCAGAAAGAGCCGTGCGCCCGACACCTGATTGAGCTTCGGCCGCAATCGATTGACGACCTGTTGAGCGGAGGCATGCCGCTCGTTGAGCGGCTTCAACTCGATGAACACCATCGCCGTATTCAGCGCGCGGCCTCCGGCGAAGCCCGCGACCGATGCCACGGCCGGGTCCTTCTTGACGATTGCCTGCAGCTGCGCAAGCTTCTTCGCCATCGCGGGGAACGAAATGCTCTGGTCGGCGATGATCTGGCCCATCAGAACTCCGTTGTCCTGCTCGGGAAAAAACGTCGAAGGGAGCAGCTTCGCGAGGAACACATTCGCGACCAGCAAGCCCAAGAGGATTAGGACGACGATGAACGAGTGATCGAGCGCCAGGTAAAGCGAGCGCGAGTAAGCCTCTTTGAACCGTTCGAACTGCATCTCCGTCCACCTCGCCCAGCGGCTCGTCGAATGCGAGGCGTTCTCTCGGCTCAGCACGTAAGCGCACATCGCCGGCGTCACGGTCAGCGAGACCACGAGCGAGACGAGGATCGCAATGGAAAGCGTCACCGCGAACTCGTGAAACAGCAGGCCGACGATGCCGGGCATCAGCAGGATCGGCAGGAATACGGCGATCAGCGAGAGGCTCATCGAGATCACCGTGAAGCTCACTTCGGCGCTGCCGCGCATCGCCGCCTCTCTCGGGCTCAACCCCAGCTCGAGATACCTGACGACGTTCTCGAGCACGACGACCGCATCGTCGACGACGAAGCCCGTGCCGATCGTCAGCGCCATCAATGAGAGATTGTCGATGCTGTAGCCAAGCAGGTACATCGGGCCGAACGTGCCGACGATCGACAATGGCAAGGCGACCGCGGGCACGAGTGTCGCGCGCGGCGAGCGCAGGAAGACGAACACGACGCCGACGACGAGCAGCACGGCGATGAAAAGCGTGCGCTGCGTATCGGCCACGGATGCTTTGACCGACTCGGAATGGTCGAGTGCGACATCGACATCGACGCCTTTCGGCAGCGTCGCCTCGATCGACGGCAGAATCTTGTGGATCTGCGCGACCGTGTTGACGATGTTGCTGCCGGGCAGCGGGTAGAGAATCGCGATGACGGCCGACTTGCCGTTATAGAGCCCGACGTTGCGGATGTTTTCGTTCGAATCGATGACAGACGCGACGTCATGAAGCATGACGGGCGCGCCGTTTCGATAGGCGATCACGACGTCGCGATACGGCGCGGCTCTCGTGATCTGGTCGTTCGAGAGCACTTCGTAGCGCTCGCCTTCGACGTCGAGATGCCCTTTCGCACTATCGGCATTGGCGGCGCCGATCGCGGCGCGGACGTCCTCGAGCCCGATGCCATAGCTATTGAGCTTGCCCGGATCGAGCTCGACGCGCACCGAAGGCAGCGCGCCGCCGCCGAGCGTGATCTCGCCGACGCCGCTGACTTGCGAGAGCTGCTGTTGAAGGACCGAATCGGCGGCGTCGTAGAGTTGGGCCTTCGTCAATGTATCCGACGTCAGCGCCAGCACCATGATCGGCGCATCGGCCGGATTGAATTTGCGGTAGGTCGGGTTCGCGCGCAGCGTCGTCGGCAGATCGGCGCGCGCGGCTTGCATCGCCGCCTCGACATCTCGCGCCGCACCGTTGATGTCGCGATCGAGCGCGAACTGGACGATGATTTGCGACATCCCCACGTAGCTGATCGACGTGAGTTCGTTCACGCCCGCGATCGTCCCGAGCCTTCGTTCGAGCGGCTCGGCCACGGTCGTCGCCATGATCTCCGGGCTCGCGCCCGCCATCTGCGCCTGCACGACGATGACGGGAAACGTGACGTTCGGCAGCGGCGCCACGGGCAGCTTGAAATAGGCGAGCATGCCCGACAACACGATCGCGACGGCGAGCAACGTCGTCGCGACGGGCCGGCGAATGAAAAGCCCCGGGAGGTTCACGACGGCATCTCCCCGCCCGCCGCGGTGCTGGGCCTGCGCCCGAAGCGACGGGCCAGCCGGTCGAAGAAGAGATAGATGACGGGCGTCGTAAAGAGCGTCAGCACCTGGCTCACCGTCAGCCCGCCGATGATCGCGAGGCCGAGCGGACGGCGCAGTTCCGAGCCCGTGCCGGTACCGACGAGCATCGGCAGCGCGCCGAGCATCGCGGCCATCGTCGTCATCAGAATCGGCCGAAAGCGCAGCAAAGACGCTTCGAAGATCGCTTCTCTCGGGGACTTGCCCTGATCGCGCTCTGCCGCGAGCGCGAAGTCCACGATCATGATCGCGTTCTTCTTGACGATACCGATCAGCAGCACGATGCCGATGATCCCGATGACGTCCAGATCCTTGCCCGCGATCATCAGGGCAAGCAGCGCGCCGATGCCGGCCGAGGGCAGCGTCGAGAGGATCGTCACGGGATGAACGAAGCTCTCGTAGAGCACGCCGAGCACGATGTAGACGGCCACGATCGCCGCGACGATCAGATAGATCTCGCTCGAGAGCGAATCCTCGAACGCCTGCGCGGCGCCCTGGAACGATGCCGTAATCGACGGCGGCAGGCCGACGGCATGTTGCGCATCTTCGATCTGACGCACGGCCGTGCTCAACGATGCGCCGTCGGCAAGATTGAACGAGATTGTCACGGCGGGGAACTGCGCAAGGTGGCTGATCACGAGCGGCGACTTCACGATCTTGATCGTCGCGATTCCAGAAAGCGGCACCTGGCCGGTCGATCCCGTCTGCGTCGGCAGATAGAGGTTGCCGAGCGATTGCACGTCGGGAATCGTTTCGGGTTTCGCGACGAGAATGACGCGGTATTGATCGGACTGTTGGAAGATCGTCGAGACGATACGCTGCCCGAGTGCGTCGTAGAGCGCATTGTCGATCGTCGCGGGCGTGATGCCGTAGCGCGCGGCGAGTTGCCGGTTGACCTCCACATCGATGCCGAGGCCATCGTTGTTGAGATCGCTCGTCACATCGACGATCGAATCGATCCGCTTCATGCGGTCGACTAGCGCCGGCACGTACTTCGCAAGCACAGCCTGGCTTGGCCCGCGCAAGACGAAGCGATACTGATTCGGGGAGATCGTCGTGTCGAGCGTCAGATCCTGTTCGGGCTGCACGTAGAGCTTGATGCCGGGCACGTTTTCCACTTCGCGCCGCAGCCGCCTTGCGATGGCTTCCGCGCTGTCGGAACGCTCGTCGACGGGCTTCAGGTTGATCAGGAAGCGTGCATTGTTGAGCGTGACGTTCGTGCCGTCGATGCCGACGTACGAAGTCAGCGACGTGACGTCGGGATCGCGCAGAATGACGTCGGCCAGCGCCGATTGGCGTTCGACCATCGCCTTGTACGAGACGGAGTTGTCGGCCACGCTGATGCCCTGAATGACGCCGACGTCCTGCACGGGGAAGAGCCCCTTCGCAATGACAGCATAGAGCAGCACCGTGAGCGCCACCGTCGCGCCCGCGACCGCGAGCGTCAGCCGCTGATGATCGAGCACCCAGCGCAGCCCGCGCTCATAGGCCGCGAGCGTCTTGTCGAACAGGCGCTCGCTCACACGCTCGAAGCGGCTCGGATGCCGTTCCGCCTGCGCGCGCAGAATCCGGGCACAGAGCATCGGCACGACGGTCAGTGAGACCACGGCCGATAGGACGACCGTCACGGCCAGCGTCACGGCGAATTCGCTGAACAGACGCCCGATCACGCCACCCATGAACAGCAGCGGAATCAGCACCGCGATCAGCGATACCGTCAGCGACAGAATCGTGAACCCGATTTGGCCTGCCCCTTTGAGCGCCGCCTGCAGCGGACTGTCGCCCTCCTCGAGATAGCGGACCACGTTCTCGATCATCACGATCGAGTCGTCGACGACAAAGCCCGTCGCGATGATGAGCGCCATCAGCGAGAGATTGTCGATCGAGTAATGGAGCTCGTACATCGCCGCGAGCGTGCCGATCAGCGAGACGGGCACGGAGATACTCGGAATGATCGTCGCCGGAATGTTACGCAGGAAGACGAAGATGACGGCCACGACGAGCACGACGGCGAGCACGAGCTCGAGCGCCGCGTCGCGCACGGAAGCGCGAATGATCCCCGTGCTGTCCGAGACGACCGTCACCTTCATGCCCGCCGGCAGCGTCGATTCGAGCGCCGGAAGCTGCTTCATGATCTGATCGACCGTCTTGATGACGTTGGCCCCCGGCTGGCGCTGCACGTTCAGGATAATCGCCGGGGTACGGTTATAAGTCGCTCCCTGCGCCACGTCCTGCGCCGCCGAGGTCACGCGCGCCACGTCGTGCAGATAGACGGGCGAGCCGTTCTGATACGCAATGACGGTGTCGAGGTAGTCCTTCGGGTCCGCGATCTGATCGTTGTCGTTGATCGTATAGTCGAGCTCGGGTCCGTCGAAGTTGCCCTTCGGCTGACTCACGTTGACGTTCGCGAGCAGCGTGCGAAGGTCGTCGAGATTAAGGTTGTAGGCGGCGAGCTTCTTCAGATCCGCTTCGACGCGAACGGCCGGCACATTCCCGCCCGCCGTCGTGACCAGGCCCACCCCGGGCACTTCGGAGATCTTCGTGCCGAGCCGATTGTTCGCGTAGTCCTGAAGCTGAGTCAGCGACATCGACTTCGACGTAACGGCCAACGTGAGGATCGGCCGGTCCGCGGGATTGACCTTCGCGTACGTCGGCGGCGCGGGCAAGCCGCTCGGCAAGTAACTGTTCGCCGCGTTGATGGCCTGCTGGACGTCCTGCTCGGCCACATCGAGACTCAACGAAAGGTCGAACTGCAGCGTGATGATCGACGAGCCGTCCGAGCTGTACGACGTCATTTGCTGCAAGCCCGGGATCTCGCCGAGCTGCACTTCGAGCGGGGCTGTCACCGTGGTCGCCATCACGTCGGGGCTCGCGCCCGGATATGACGTATGGACCTGAATCGTCGGGTAGTCGACGTTCGGCAACGACGAAACAGGCAGATAGCGCACGGCCACCATGCCGATGAGCACGAGGGCGATCATCAGCAGCGACGTGGCTACCGGCCGGAGAATGAACGGACGGGAAAGACTCATCGGGTCGTCGGCCTTTGTTCAGGACGCTCGAGTTTCGCCATCGCTCGAGCGATGGTGCGCATGCGCCCCACTGGCCGCGCTGGCCGCGCTCGACGCCGCCGCGCCGCGCGCGCCCGCAGCACCGGCGACGCGTATCTTGGCACCGTCGCTCAATCGGTCCATGCCGTCGGTGACGACCCGCTCGCCTTGCGAAAGACCCGAGAGGATGGCCGTGTACCGACCGTCGGTCGGCCCTGTCGTCACTTTGTGCACGGAGACCGTATCGTCCGCATTGACGATATAGACGTACGTGCCCGGCGCCCCGGTTTGAACGGCCGGCGTGGGCACGAGCACGGCATTGTGCAAAGTATCGACCAGCAGCTTCACGTTGACGAACTCGTTCGGGTAGAGCTTCTCGTCGTCGTTCGCGAACATCGCGCGCAGCATGACGGTACCCGTGCTCGTCGCCACCTGATTGCTGATGGCGTAGAGCGTGCCCGTTGCGATCTGCTTGTTGTCGTTGCTGCCATAGACGGTGACGGGCAGCTTCGCGCCTGACTGCATGCGCTCGAGCACCGGACCCAGCGAGTCCTGCGGCACCGTGAATTCGACCGTCGCCGGCTTCATTTGCGTCACGACGGCGACGCCCGTCGAGCTCGACGCCGTCACGTAGTTGCCTGGATCGACAAGACGCAAGCCGACGCGCCCCGAGATCGGGGATGTGATCCGGCAATAGGCCAGATCGAGGTCGTATTGCGCGATGCTGGCCTTGTCGGCCTTCACGGCGGCCTCGTCTTGCTGCACCGTGAACTGCTCGTCGACGTAAGTCTGCTGCGCAATCGATTTCCTGGCGTTCAGCTCCGCGTAGCGTGCAAGATCGGAGCGCGCTTGTCCAAGCGCCGCCTGGTCCTTCGCGAGCTGTGCCTCGGCCTGCTGCTTGTCGATCTCGTACTGGCGCGGATCGATCTGAACGAGCAACTGCCCTTTTTCGATGTCCTGACCTTCCTTGTATGCGACGGCCGTCAGATAGCCGCTCAATTGGGGCAGCACTGTCACGGTCGCGATCGGCGTGACTGTGCCGAGCTCGGCGAGCGTTTCGGGCATGTCGCCGAGCGTCGCGGGCGCGACCGTGACGACCTGTGCCGGCGTGCCCGTGCGTGGTGCGCCTCGATGCGTCACGTGATAAACGATGATGGCGACGACGAGCGCGAAGAGCAGCAGCGCTGCGACCGAGCGCCAGCGACGCGAACGGTTGACCGGGTTCGAGACGGTTTGACCGACTTCGTTCAATTCCTGCATAGGGCGAGCCAAATAGTTGAGCGCCGCGACGGTTCGCCGTGGCAAGCGGAATGCAGGCTCGACTTTATCGAAAAGTCAGGAAAATGGCGGCAACGATCCGTTACGGCGCATTTCGTTCGTTAACATGAAGGCCGCTTGTAATACTGTGTGATGTGGTGCGCCGCACATGCCACGCTTGCGGAGACCGGGCCGACGTCGTCATGCCGATGCCAGCAATCGCGCGAGATGCGCCGCTGCTTCTTCGAGTGTATGAAGGTTGTGGGCCGCAAGCATCGTGTCCGCATATCGGTGCAGTGCGCTCGCTCCACGCGCGACGGGTGTGTATTCCTCGAAGCGCATCATGGGATTGAGCCATAGCAGACGGCGCGCACGACGTTTGAGCCATCTCAGCTCGTCGTGCAGCACCTCGGGGTTGCCCGTCTCCAGCCCGTCGGTGATGATCAAGACGACGGTACGGCCGCCGACGAACCGGTGCGCGTAGCGCCGGCGCAATTGCTCGAGCGAGCCGCCTATCCGTGTACCGCCCGCGAAGTCGTCGATCGCCGCGTTCGTGCGCGCGAGCATCTCATCAACATCGCCGCACTCGAAACATCGCTTCAAATCGGTGATATGCGTACCGAACGCGAATACATCGCGCCTGCCCTCGAGCGGTATGGCCATATGCAAGAATGCAAGCCACATCCGCGCGTAGCGTTCCATCGAACCAGAGACGTCGACGACGGCTAGCAATGGAAGCCGTTCCCGCCTGCGTCTCACGCTCGGCAGGCGAATCAGTTCGCCGCCGGTACGCACGCCTTCGCGCAGCGCGCGCGGCCAATCGATTGGACTCGAGCTCGCGGAGCCGCCTGTCGCCTGATGACGCCTCGCCTTCGCGCTCGGAAGTGCCACGGCAATGCTGCGCGCAAGCCGCTGCACCTCGCGATACTCGAGCGCGTCGAGCGTACCGAAATCCGAAAATCTGAGCCGTTCTTTGTCGCTCGCCGTCAGCAGGCCGCTGAATCGGATGCGGTACTCGACGACGGGCGCCGTTCTCGCACGTGACCATTGCGGGGCTGCGTCTCGGATCCGTCGGCGCTCCTGCGCTCCGGCCGAGTCTACCGCTTCCTGAAAGGCCTCTTGCGCAACGGGCTGACCGTGCGATGCGCCCGCATCGAACCAAGCGTCGAAAAGCGCATGAAAAACGAACCGGTCCGCTTCCCGGCAAATCAACAAGCATTCGAGCGCCGCACAGAGGTCTTCGCGCGCATGGATGCCCACGAGCGAAACCGCCTCCAACGCGAGCGCGATCTTCGATGAATCGACACGAATGCCCGCCGTCCTAAGCGCGCGCGCGAACGCGACGACGTGCCGCAAAAACGCGATGTTGGAGGACGCGCCCGGCTTCGAGACACGCGCGCCGCTCATTGCTCGACTGCCGTGCTCGCTCGAAGAAGGCCTGCCGCGCGCTCGGGCGTCAACGCATCGAGATCATCCGGATCTTTGAAGAGCACGCCGGCCGTTTCCGCGACGATGTCCGGATCAAGTTCGGAGATGCCGAGCACCTTCAGCGCGCGAGCCCACTCTACCGTCTCGGCAACGCCCGGGACGCGATGGAACTCCACATCCGCTGCCCCTTCTCGCAAACGCCGGGCGAACGCGGCGATCTGTTCGGCGAGCGCTTGGCTCGTCTTGGGAACCTGTTCGAGAATGATCGACAGCTCGCGCTGGGCGTCCGGGTGATCGAGCCATTGATAAAGACAGCGGCGCTTGACGGCTTCCCCGAGGTCTCGCGTCCGGTTCCCGGTGAGGATCGTGATCGGCGATACCTCCGCCCTGATCGTACCCAGTTCGGGAATCGTGACCTGGTATTCGCCGAGATATTCGAGCACAAAGGCTTCGAACGGCTCGTCGGCACGATCGATTTCATCGATGAGCAGAACGGCGCCAGGCGACGGCGTCAGCAGCGCCTGCAGCAGCGGGCGCCGTAAAAGGTAACGTGTGTCGTACACCGCCGATCCGCTCTCGCCCCCCTCGCCGGCCGCCTCCGCTGCGCGGATATGCAGCAACTGCGCGGCGTAATTCCATTCATAAACGGCTTGGCGCTGCTCGATCCCGTCATGACATTGCAGCCGAACCAGGCTGCGCCGCAGCATCTTCGCGAGTGCCTTGGCGAGCTCCGTCTTGCCCACCCCGGGCTCGCCCTCGAGCAGCAGCGGGCGATTCATCCTCAGCGCCAAAAAAACCGCGGTAGCGAGCCGCCGAGTCGCGTGGTAGCCGACACTGCGGAGCCCATCGGCCACGCGGTCGATCGTAGGAAAACCCGCGCCGATCGCCGCGTCGCAACTTTCATCGGCCCCCTCTTGCGGATGGATGTGCATGTCTCGAGCCGCGGCTACGCACATTTGGGTTTAGCGAGGACGTTGTCAGACCATGCTTCGCGAATGTGCGGAAAGCGTGGCTGGGAATCCTCTCCGAGCATCATTTGGAGCACACGCGGCGGCGTCAAGGGCAATTCGTAAACGCTCTTGCCCGTGGCATTCGAAACCGCGCAAGCGATAGCGGCGGCCACATTGAGGATTGGAACCTCGCCGGCCCCCTTGACACCCAACGGCCCGATCGAAGGCGCGCCTTCGTGGAGGTGGATGTCCACCGGGACGACATCCTGCGCAAGCGGGACACGGAATGTATCGAGCCCGCTCTGGCGAACGCGCCCTTGGTCGTCGAGCGTGATCTCCTCATGAAGCGCGTACCCGAGGCCTTGTACCACACCGCCCTGGATCTGGCCGGCGATCGCCCGCGGATTGAGCGCGCGCCCGACATCCTGAACGACCGTATAGGAGAGGACTTCGACCTGTCCGGTCTCGGCGTCCACCGCGATCTCGCAATCGTGAACGGCGAAGACGGGAATATCGATCGCATCGATGAAATGCCCCGCCGCGCAGCCGGGCATTGCCGCGACGCCCGGCTTCGTGAACGAGCCGGTGCCCGCTAGCGGCCCAACGGTTTTGTGCGCGTGCTCCACCACTTTCGAGAGGGTGACACCCGAACCGTTTGCGCCGACGATCTCGACGCGCCCGTTGCGAAGAACCAGGTCATCGGCACCCACCTCGAGCATCTCCGAGCCGATGTCGAGCAGCTTCTTGCGAACCTCGACGCTTGCCGCGAGGCTGGCAGCGCCGAGGGCGACTGTTTGCCGGCCTCCGCCGATGCCGACATCATATCCGGCCGCATCGGTGTCGGCCGCGCGTACGACGACGTTTTCGGGCTTGATGCCGAGCGTATGCGCGACGATCTGGGGAAGCGATTGCATCATCGATCCCGATCCGATCTCGACACCGGATGTGACGAGTGTCGCGCTGCCGTCGGCATTGACGTTGACCGTGGCCGCCGAAGGACCGACGAAGATGAACCATGTCCCGACCACCGTCGCGCGTCCGTAGAGACGACCCTCGGCCATATGCTGCTTCGAGCCCCGATCCTTGATGACGATCGACATCTTGTCGAGCATAGGACCCAGGACATCGCCCTCGAAGACCTGCCCTGTCGACCCGAGATCGCCATTGCCGAGCACATTGCGCCGGCGAAATTCCAACCGGTCCATCCCGATCTCGGCGCAAATCTCGTCGGTGTGACGCTCGAGGGCGAAGGTGTTATACACGCCGTTGCAGGCCCGGAACGCGCCGTTGGGCGGCGTGTTCGTATAGACCGCACGCGTGGAGATCCGCACGGAACCGAGCCGATAATTTCCGCCGAGCGTGTGCGCGGTCATCGTTGTCAGGAAGATCTGCTCGCCGCCGTACGCACCGCAATCCATCAGCACGACCGCCTCGCGCCCAACGATCTCTCCTTCGCGCGTCACGGCAGACCGGATCCGTATCTCAGCGTTCTCCCGGCACAGGCAGATCTGCATCTCCTCTTGACGAGTGTTGACGATGCGCACGGGTCTTCCGGTCGCACGAGCAAGCAATGCCGCGAACGGCTCCAGCGCGCAGTCGAACTTGAGACCGAACGCGCCACCCACGGGCGGCACCGTCACACGCACCTGACTCGGGGGAACGCCCAGTACGCGCGCCGTCGTATTGCGAATCGTCCACGGTACCTGCGTCGACGTTTCGATGTGGAAACGCCCGTCCTCGTAGCTGGCCACTACCGCGCGCGGCTCGAACGACAGATGGTTCTGGCGACCCACACGGAACGTCGTGTCGACGATGCGAACGTCGGGACGCGCAAAAGCGGCCTCCGTATCGCCGCGAACGACGGTCGCTTCCCAGGCGATGTTGCCGGCGCGCTCGCTGCCCTCGAAAAGTACTTCGTAGTCCTTCCAATTCGGGTGGACAAGGGGCGCGTCATCGGCCAGCGCTTCTTCCATCGTCAGCACAACGGGCAATGTCTCCCATTGCACGGTAATGGCTTCGGCGGCGTCGCGCGCCTGCTCGAGGGTGTCCGCGGCGACGGCCGCAATCGGCTCTCCGACGAAGCGAATCTGGTCCGTTGCGAACAATTGCTCGTCGGCGATGCCAATGCCGTGACGGTTCGGCGCGTCCTCGCCGGTCACGATCGCGCGCACGCCTGGCATCGTGCGCGCGCGCGTCAGGTCGATGCCTGTGATGCGCGCGGACGCGACTGTCGAGCGCAGTACGAAGCCATGCAGCATTCCGGGGCGTACGCGATCGATCGTGTACTGCGTGCGGCCCTGCAATTTGTCTCGGGCGTCGCGCCTAGGGAGGTTCGACACAGCGGTTCTCGGGTCTGACATATCGGAGATCCCCTATTTGGCCGTCGCGAGCGACACGGCCGCGTCGACGATGCGCTCGTAGCCTGTGCACCGGCATATGTTTCCACTCAACGCTGATCGAATCTCCTCGCGCGTGGCGCCAGGCAGACGCGCCAACACGCCGGTCAGCGCCATCACCATGCCGGGAAAGCACATTCCGCACTGCACGGCATCATGTTCTTCGAGTGCCGCCTGCAGCGCGGATAGCTGCCCGCCTGCGGCCAGCGATTCGACCGTCACGACCTCCCGCTCGCCGAGCGCGCCGATCGGCGTCAGACACGAGGCCGTCGGCTTGCCGTCGACGAGCACCGTGCATGCGCCGCAAAAGCCTTCCCGGCATACCGGCTTGACCCCGGTCAGATAAAGTTCGTCTCGCAGCACATCGATGAGCGGCGTAAGCGAGCCGCCGCGCGCCATGCATGATTCGCCATTGACCTTTAAGGAAATCGCCAATTTGTCCTCCCGCGTTAGGTCCGAAGTTGTGTCTGGATGTCGGCGACGGCGCGAGAAAGAAGCGTCGGCAGCACTTGCAGGCGGTACCAGCCCGGCGCTTCCACACCCTCTCGGCCTTTGAAGACCTGAGCGTGGCGCGTGGCGAGCAGCTTCGCGTGCTGCGCATCCAACGGGCGTCCGACGAGTTCATTCTCCAACTCGAACCATCGCCGTGCTTTGGCTTCAACGGAGCCGACCGCGACCATCGCGTTGCTCACCGATCCGTTGGAAGCGACGTCCAGCGCGACGCTGACGATCGCAACGGGGTAATCGCCAGCCTTGCGCAATGGGAGCCTCGCATGCGCCGAACGATACTCGCGCTTCGGTATCGAAACGCAGCGGACGATGGTGCCCGGCTCGAGCGACGCCCTTGTCTCGAGGAACGCGTCCATCGACATCCGTTTCGATCCGTTCTCGGATGCCAACTCGACCTCGGCAGAAAGGCTCATCAACGCTGGCACAAGATCGGCCGCGGCAAAATCGGTCGCGCACAGATTGCCGCCGATCGTCGCGGCGCCGCGCACGGCGGGGTTCGCCGATTTGCCGGCCGCGTCGGTCAACGCCCGGAGGCCCGGTATGGCGGCGAACTGCAATGCCAACTGCTCATGAGTCACGCAAGCACCGATGCTGATCTCGCGGTCCGTACTCGTGATGGCAGCGAGCTCGTCGATCGCGGCGAGCGACACGTATGCCTTCTTGAGCTTTTCCCGACGAATCGGCGCCCGCATAATCCAGGTTGCACCGGCCAGCGGCGCGCCGCTGTCGCCATAGTCGCGCAACGCAGCGACCGCTTCTTCGACCGTTCCGGCCAGATGTAGGTGGGGGTCAAGCTTCGAGGCCATTCGGCTGTGTCCTTTCATCAACGTTCGCATTGCAAGACGAATCCGCAAATGGGCTCGCATGGCCGAGTCCGAGACCGCGGTACCCGAGAGTAAGAGTCGCAAAATCCAGCGGCCAGATACATCCGAGCGCTCGCACTCGCGCACTGTGCGGCCATCGGGAGCAGCACACTACTCTCGAGTTTTCGCTGGGCTTCGGTAAACGCTTCATTCGATTTCCAGCGAATACCCTGGTTGCTCAGGCTATTTCGGCGATGTAGAGTCAGGCACGCAGCTGCTTCATTGGCGCCAAGACATCACCTCTTGCTGACCCGCAGACCTGCAGTGACCAGTCCGTCGTAAGGGGTACGCGAGCATGCGGAATCAGACCGGCAAGCCAACGCCGATCGCACCGGTTGTCCGGCAGATTTGCACCTATGAAGTGCCGGCTTATCTGCAGCGCGAACGCACCGCTCACGAGTGGGCCGACATCATCGAGCTCAATTACTTCCCGATGGACGTCAAGATCGGGCCGGATTTTCGCGGCGGATCGATCGAGAGAATCGATGCGGGCGGGATCCGCGCGTGCACGTTGTACTGCGATCCGATGGTGACGCAGCGTCATCGCTCACATGCGAATGCGGAAGCCGATGAGTTCTACGTCATCGAAATGCCGCAACTGAGCCCGGTGCTGATCAATCAGCGCGGCCGAGAGGCTTTCGTCGAGCCGGGAAACTTCACGATCGTCAACGGTGCCGAGTCCTACTCGTTCGAGAATCCGGAGCACCTTTGCTTACGGACGCTGCGTATCCCGTGCCGATCGCTGCGCTCAAGGTTGCCTGGCGTCGATGACTGCGTCGCGACGCTCGCTTCCGCCAACCAGGCCTGTACGGCGCTCTTTCTCGATTTCGCCGCTTCCTATTTCAAGCATGCGCCTGCGTTGCCGGCGGAGACCAATGCGCGGATCGAGCAGCAATTGCTCGACCTGCTGATACTCGCGCTCACCGATGAAAGATCGAGCCCGAACGAGACGTCGGTCCGTAGTGGTCACAGGCTTCGCGCGATGAGATTCATCGAGCAACGGTTTTCCGATCCTGCCTTACAGCCCGCAGACGTGGCAAGCGCGATCGGCGTGTCGGAGCGGTATCTGCAGAAGATTTTCTCCGAGAATGGAGAAACGTTGACGGCAGTCATTCGAAGCCGGCGACTGACGGAAGCGAAACGGCTCCTCGCCAAAAGAAAGCAAAACAGACTCAGCGTGACGCAAATCGCCATGATCGTCGGATTCTCCGATCCGGCTTATTTCAGCCGCGTCTTTCGACAGGACGCCGGCTTGGCGCCCACCGACTACCAATAGTCGGCGCTCAGCGGCCAAGGCCGCCCTTGTCCAAAACTTTGGACGCTCCCGGACAAGCCCGATTCTTTTCAGCTTCGTAAAGTAGCGGCATGGCGGCCATCGTCATGGAGACCAGGCGTGCGCCGTGCCTACACGAGCGCTGCCCGTCAGACTCACCACTACAGCCAAGCTCAGTTGCAGCAAAGAGGACCGGTACCGTGCTTTCGTTGTCCGCTGACCCGACAAAGTCCCTGACGCAAAGGATCATTGAGCATTTTCATAGGTTGATTGCGGAAGGCAAGCTCCAATCCGGCATGAAGGTGCCTTCGATTCGCAGCTTCGCCGAATCGCATGGCGTCAGCGTCTCGACCGTTGTCGACGCCTATGACCGTCTCGTTGCCGACGGGTCTCTCGTTCCGCGCCAAAACTCCGGGTTTTTCGTCCGAAGCTTCCAGCACGCGTCTTATCTGAACCCCGAAACAGTTGCCAAAGAGAGCACATCGTTCGACTCTCTCTGGATGCTGAACCGGATATGGCAAAACCATTCGGCCGAAATCAATCCCGGATGCGGGTGGCTGCCGCCGCGTTGGCTCGACGAAGAAGGATTGCGCCGCACCCTGCGGAACATGGCAGTGCATTCCGCAGGCTCGATGACCGGCTACGGCGTACCGAAAGGCTACTTGCCGCTGCGCTGGAAAATCTCCGATTGCCTCAATCATCAGGAGATATATTGCCCACCGGAACAGGTGCTCATGACGAGCGGTGCCGCGCATGCACTGAGCCTGCTCATTCATCATCTGATCAAGCCCGGCGACACCGTTTTCGTCGACTCTCCCGGCTACAGCCTGCTGTTCGCGCATCTGAAGCGGATCGGCGTCGATATCGTCGGCGTGCCGCTGACACCGACCGGACCGGACCTCGCCACCTTCACGGAACTACTCGCCAAGCATCAGCCGAAAGCGTACTTCACGAATCCGCGCCTTCACAACCCGACGGGGATCTCCTGTTCGCCCGCCACGGCGCATAAGATCCTGCAGCTTGCGGCAAAGCATGACTTCCTCATCGTCGAGGACGACGTCTGCGCCGACATCGACGCGTCGGCGCGCCGTCCGCTCGCGAGCCTCGATCAGCTCGAACGCGTGATCTACGTCGGGAGTTTCTCGAAGACCATATCACCGAGCCTGCGCGTCGGGTACATCGCTGCGCATCCCGACCTCATCGAGGACCTGGCGCAATTGAAAATGGCAATGGGCTTGACGAGCTCCGAGATTGGCGAGCGCATCGTCTACCAGGTTCTCATCGACGGACGCCATCGCAAGCATCTGAAAGGCTTGCGTGAGCAGCTTGCTAACGCGCAATGCAGCGCGCGGCAAAAGCTCGCCGAGGCGGGCCTGATCATGTTCAACCAGGCCCCGGAGGGAATCTTCGTTTGGGCCCGTCATCCGCGTTACGAAGACTCGCGCGCCCTTTCGAGCCGTGCGCTCGACAAGGATATCTATCTGGCGCCAGGGCATCTTTTCACTCACCACGAAGAGCCCACTCCCTGGCTGCGGTTCAACGTGAGTTATTGCGACAACAATGCACTCTTCGAATTCCTTGCCGCCGCGTGAGTGGACTGAGTCGAATTTGACCGGGCACGTTGTCGGCGATCGAGCTCCGACTGGATTTTCATGGCTGCTTCGGTCGCCTCGCGCGTGCGAGTCGATAACTGCCGAACCTCGCCCGCGATCACCGAGAAGCCCCGGCCCGACGCACCGGCTCGCGCTGCTTCGACCGCCGCGTTCAGCGCAACGAGGTTCGTCTGGCGCGCAATGTCGCGTATCGTGGAGACGATTTCGCCGATCTCCTTGATGCTTTCGAGCATGCTTGCCTTGAGCGCCTCCTCCGCGGCGGCAAGCTGTTGCGCGATCTTCGACGCGTGAATGTCCGTCATGACACCCACTGTCCGCAACGGCAAACCGCGCTCGTCGCGAAGCGTCTGGCCGCGCGATCGGACCCAGCGGTATTCGTCGTTCTTGCAGCGCAGTCGATATTCAACGTCGTAACCGGTATGCCCGGAGCGATCGGACAAATGCTCGATGAAGGCCTTGCCGGCTTGTTCGGCATCGTCCGGATGAAGCCGGGACGTCCAGCTCTCGGCCACATCGGGAAATTCCTCGACCGTCGAAAAACCGAGCAGCCGCCTGACCTGATCCGACCACCAAAGGACGTTCTTTGGATTGAGCGGATCGCCGGCGATGATCTCGACATCCCATATGCCGTCGGCCAACAGCTCCCGCGATAGTTCGAAGCGGGCGCGTACCTTCTCCAGTTCGCGCTGATCTTGCGCGGCTTCTTCGATATCGGTAAGCGTGCCGACGATCGTGACGCCGTGCGGCGTTTGCGCATCCCCGGGCCACTCGTTGCGCCCGGCGATGCGCATCTCGTACGATCGATAGTTGCCACGCCGATGCTTGGCTCGGTGCGCCACCGTCGCCGCCCCATCGCCACCCCCGCGCGCCGCGTGCCACAACGCGTTCGATAACGCGGGCTGATCGTCAGGATGCACGCAAGCAAGCCACGCATCGAACGCAGGCCCAAGCTCGCCCCCGCCGTATCCCAACAGCTCGCAAAACCGTTCGGACCACGAGCTCGAGGCCCGGCCGACGGGGAACGCATCGTCGTGCAGATGAACCTCCCACCACCCGCAGCGCATCGCGCGCTCGACCGCATCGAGCCGAACGATGAGTGCGGCGTTCTCCCGCTCGAGCTCGTCGGCCTGTTCTCGCAACGTCGAGACACTCGCGATGAGCGCGTCCTCGTGACTTTCTTCCTTCGTCGGCGCCGTCCCGTTGCGCTGGCCGAACCATTTCATCAGCTTTTCTCCGAGAAACCTCGATGCAAAGCACGGCGCAGGCGTGCCGAAACACGCTTGCGCCACGCTTCGCCCAACGTTAGAACGAATGCGTGATCCCGAGCCGGGTCGCGAGCTGCCGCTTCGAGCTCGACGGGTTGAATCCGGCTATCTGCGCGACCGGTGCGTCGCCGGAGGCCTTCTGGCCGGCCACCATCGCGTAGACCGACGTCCGCTTCGAGAGCGCATATTGCGCGAGCAGGTTGAGCTGTTCGTACTTCGGCGACGTATCCGTCCGATCGTCGTGGCCGACCGTGTACGTGAACCCGCCGGCGACGACGAGCGCGGGCGTCAGCTGATACGACCCGGACAGTTCGTAGTTCTGGAACGTCAGATTGGCGCCGCCCGACTTCGGCCGAAATACGGTGTTCGAAAAGTCCGTCGATACTTTGAACGCGCCGAGCTTGTACGATGCGCCGACGGCGAGCACGGACTGGCTGCGTGCGGCGGCCAGCGCATCGCCATAGACGGCATTGGCAAAGCCGCCGCCCGACACGTAGCCTGCAACAGCCGTCGACGGATCGTTGATATGCAGGTACCCGACCGCCGCACTGACCTGCGAGCCGGCATACGCCACCGCGGCGCTGTAGGTGGAGTTCGTCGAGAACTGTCCGGCTACGCCGCCCGGCGAGTAATGGCCTTCGACCGTCACGCCGCCGAACGTCGGACTCACATACTTGATGGCGTTCGGCACGGAGAACCCATTGTCGAGGTTATCCATATCGTTCGGGTGCGCGAAATACCAGCCGCCAAATTGGCCGTTGAGCGTAAAGGCCTCGAGCTGATCGACGTTTGCGTCCCATTGCCGGCCGAACGTGACCGTACCGAACTGCTTCGAAGACAGGCCGACGTAAGCGTTGCGCGAAAATGCGAGGCCACCGCCGAGCGCGCCGTTCGCGGCGTCGAAGCCGCTTTCCACCCGGAACACCGTTCGCAGACCGCCGCCGAGGTCTTCGCCGCCGAGGAGCCCCCAGCGGCTTCCGAGCGGCACGCCGCTTTGCATCTGGAAGAGCCGGCCGCCGCTTCCCGCTATGGCGGTCCCGTTCGACGCCTTGCTTACATTACTTGCATAGTCGATGCCGAGATCGACGATACCGTACAACGTCACCGTGCTTTGCGCACGCGCACCCAAAGACATCAGGGCGAGCGTTGCCCCTACCATTGCTGCTTTCTTCATTACCGGATTCCTCTTTGTCGTCGTTTTGCGCCCTGCGACGGGCGCGATTTTTTGTGGAGCAGTTGTTTAGGCCGCCGCAAGGCGGCTCATTCGCTTGCGACCAGTTCGCGAACGAACGACCGCTTGCTCGCGAGCGAAAGCCCGATGCGATAGATAATTGCGGAAGCCACGGCTGCCGCGGGCGCGGAGAACGTTGCCGTCGTGCCGCCCGCTTCGAGCAAGGCGATGCCAAGCGCCGACGACGCGAGCCAGGCAACGAGGCCACACGGATTGAACGCAACGACGCGCTCCGAGCGATACTCGATCTGCTTGCCGAAGATCGCCTCGTAGTGCGGGGAGACGATATGCATGACGGCGATGCCCACCCATGCGACGACGAAAATGCCCTGGAACGCCAACGCCTGGAGGATGAAGCTGAAGACGTTCGTCAGCATCAGGAAATAGACGATCACGCCCGCCACCACGGACCAGAAGAACTTGGGCAGATGAAGACCGAATACGGCGGTGAAGAACGAATGCATATTCGTCGAGGCCAGATAGAAATTGGCCGTATTGATCCGCGTCTGGCTGACCCAGACGAACAGCAGTCCGGCGAATCCCATCAGCTTCAACAACGCGAAGACGACCGATACCTCGCTGAGCGCTCCGCTTCCCGCCAACGTGCTCGCGAGGAAAATTCCGGCAATGCCGTTGATGACGAACGTGAACGTGTAGAAGGACCAGCCGAAGTTGAAATTCTCGTGGTAGCGCGTGTCCGACTGGCGTCCGAAGCGGGCGTAATCCCAGGTGTACATCATCATGATCCATACACCCATGAACGCGGTGAAGCAATTCCACCAGCCGTACGTCGGCGCACCGCCCGCCGGGCCAAGATGGATCCACGCCGTATGGTCCCCGCCGCTCATGAGCGCCAGAACAACGGCTGCGATCAGGCCGAGCAGATAGAACGGAAGCAGCGCCCCGTTGAACTTGTCGAGCCACGTCTGCACACTGCCGAAAACGAGCAAGACGCTGTAGACGACGACGATCAGGTACGCCAGCTTCACCGATATCGCCGGGAAATAGGCGTTGATGGCGACCGCAATGACCGATCCCTCGAAGAGCGCGTAGTAAATCGCCGTCGCGAAGAAAATCAATGTCGCCAAAGCGGCTCCGACGCTGCCGAACAACACGCGTGAAAAGAGCGCTACCGACAAACCGTTGGAAACCACATATCGGACGATGACCTTGTTGATCAAGCTATAGACCACGACGGACAGCCCAAGCCCGATCAACGTGTTGACCGTGCCGAAATTGATCGCGAGCGTCGCCGACACCACGAGCCAGAACATGGCACTGCAGGTCGCCCACCATGCCATCGTCAAAGACAACTTCGACATCCTTGCGGTTGCCGGAACGGCGCTCGTCGAATAACCGTCGTCCGAGCCGTCCTGTATAGCATTCAGTTCCATTTGCGCTCCCACGTAACGAATAAAAATCGGCTCACATCGATGCACCCTTGATGGCAAGCCAATGAGGACTCCTAATCGATCAACTTCGGCCGCCGACGCATCGGCCGATTTGCGTCGGCGTGGTCTCCCTTGTTATGCGGGATCAGCTTTCGTCGGTCAGGACGTAAGCGCCCGTTTGGTCCAGCCGTGCACGCCAGCCGGGCGGCAGCACGATGGACGTCGTAATTTCCTCGATGACGGCGGGACCAACGATCAGATCGCCCGCGCCGAGGCGCGTTCCGTCATAGACAGGCGACGACAGCGTTTCGATATCGTGGCCGTTGGCGAAGACCATATCGCGTCGTGCCTTGACCACGACCTCGGGATCGCCAACGCCGGGGGGGATCGCCTGAGCGGGCGGCTGATCGAGCACGCCGTAGACCGTGCTCTCGATATTGACGATCTCTACCTGGCTGTCGGGCTCGGCGTACGTATAAAGCGCCTTGTGACGAGCGTCGAACATCTCGCGAATACCGTCGATCGTATCGGCGCCCACATTCATGGAACCGATGGTGACCGAGCATTCGTGGACTTGGCCCGTGTAACGCATATCGAGCTGGCGCTCGATCCGGATTCGATCGCGCGCAAAGCCCTCCTTCGCGAGGGCGGCCACGGCATCGGCTTCGAGCCGCTCGAACTGCTGTTGAACGCGGCCCAAATTGGCATGCTTGTCGACGCGCATCGGGCAAGCCGCCATATAGTTGTATTTCACATCGGACAGCAGCTGTCCGAATGCGCACAGGCCCGAAGCCAGCTTCGGCACGAGAACCGTCTTGACGCCGATCTCGCGCGCCAGCGCGGCAATGTGCAACGAAGTGGCGCCACCCGCCGCGATCAGCACGAAGTCGCGCGGGTCGTATCCGCGCTCGATCGACACACGGCGAATGCCGTTGATCATGTTGACGTTGACGATGTTGTAGATGCCGTATGCCGCCTTGCCGACGGAAAGGCCGAGGGGCTTTGCAATCTTCGTTTCGATCGCCGTCCGCGAGGCCTCACCGTCGATCTTGACGCGTCCGCCGAGCAGCGAGACCGGGTTGAGGTAGCCGAGCGCCACATTCGCATCCGTCACCGTGGGCTCTTGTCCCC
Source organism: Trinickia symbiotica (assembly GCF_003028655.1). Taxonomy (GTDB): domain Bacteria; phylum Pseudomonadota; class Gammaproteobacteria; order Burkholderiales; family Burkholderiaceae; genus Trinickia; species Trinickia symbiotica_A. The sequence goes on along the minus strand of NZ_PYUC01000007.1, from coordinate 274,530 downwards.
CGCGCATATAGCAGGCCGGCCCCGGCACGGCTCCCGCACTCTGCGGACCCACTTTGAGGAGCCCCATCGGGTCGATCCATGCGATCGAGCCGCCCCCCGCTCCGAGCGTCTCGACCTGAATCATCGGCGTGCCGATCCGGTAGCGCAGGAAATCGATGTCCTTGTTGACGTTCGTCACGCCCTCCTTCGTCAGCGTGATGTCGAACGACGTGCCGCCCATATCGACCGTGATGAGGTTGCGGTAGCCGAACGGCTTGGCTACGAACAAGGCAGCCTGCGGCGCCGATGCCGGGCCCGAGTTGATGGCATTGACGGCGCGCGCGCTCATCACCTTCGGCGAAGCCATTCCCCCGTTGGACTGATAGAACCGCACCGGCGCCTTCAGGCCGTTGTCCAAGTAGAAGTTCTCGATCCGGCTGACATATCGGCCGAGCACCGGCCCCAGATACGCGTTGACGACCGCCGTCGATGTCCGCGTGTATTCGCGCATCTGCGGAAATACTTCGAGGCCCACAGACACATAGACGTCGGGAAGCAGCTCGCGAACGATTTCGGCCGCCCGTCTCTCATGCACGCCGTTCGAGACCGACCAAACGAACGAGACCGCCACGGCCTGCACGCCTTGTGCTCTGAAGAATTCGCAGGCCTCCCGAACGTCGTCCTCGTTCATCGGGGTATGAATCGTGCCGTCGGCAAGTACCCGCTCGCGAATCGGCCGGCGCAAGTAGCGCTCGACAAGCATCGCCGCGGGCGGATACTTGGCGTCATAGCGATGCCCCTCCTCCTTGTGCCCGAGACGGATTTCGAGCGAATCCTCGTGACCCGAGGTGCAGATCAGACCGGTCTTGACGCCCTTCAGCTGGATGAGTGCGTTCAACGCCACGGTCGTGCCGTTCACGCATAAATCGAGGTTCGACAATATCTCGCTGACCGGCTTGTCGAGCGCTTCCGAGATTTGCGCAAGGCCGTCGGCAATCGCGCGCGTCCCGTCCTCCGGCGTCGACGTTGCCTTGAAGAGGCGCATCTGGCCCGCTCCATCGGCGAGGACAAAATCGGTGAAGGTGCCGCCCGCATCCACACCAAGGCGGTATCGTGTGCTCGTCATTTCGTTGGCCTCATTGATGTTGGGATGATTGGCGCTCGGCGCGCAATGCCTCGGTTGCCGCGAAGTCGATCTCGAGGCTTTCCGCATCGATGACGACACCGTACTCGGCACGAGCGGCTTCGATCGATACGATTCCATTCCGCACGTCCCCCGCCACGCTTTGCGGCTGGCGACGCAGCGGCGAACCCCAGCCGCCTCCGCCCGGATTGAACGTGGCCAGCGAATATCCGTCGCGCACCGTCATCACGGCGTTTTGCTTGTAGGTCTCGATAACCTTGCCGTGACGCTTGAGCTCGACGCGCCCGAGCTTGCGCTCCGGCATCGCACTCGTGGCTTCGTTCGCGCCTATCGCGGGCAGCTTGCGGCCTTCGCCGAAGCTGACGACCGTCATCTCGTGTCCAATCGGCTCGACCTCCCAGACCGTGCCGCTGCCGCCGCGATATTCGCCGGCTCCCGCGCTGTCGGTGACGAGCCCGAAACGATGAATGACGATCGGATAGGAATATTCGAGCGTCTCGATGTCGCCCGAATAGAGCGCGCCGAAGCAGCATTGCGGCCCGCACGCGTGCCAGCCGTCCATATAACCCGTCGCACCTGCCCCCGAGATCAGCGAAGCGAGGACCATCGTCACGTACTCGTCGCCCGTGCGCTGATCGTGGCCCGCGATGTTGACGCCGCTCGAATGGCCCCACGAGCCGACGGCGCGCTCGCCTTGCGCTTTTTCGAGCGCGAGACGCACGGCGTCGGCGAGCGTTTCCATCGGTGTCGTCGTGCAGTTGACGTGCGGCGCAGGCTCCTCCGCATTACAGAGCGTGCCCTTCGGTCCGAGATCCACGCTGACGCATCGATAGAGGCCTTCGTTGTACGGCGGATCGAGCTGGGCGAACATCATGAGGCCCAGGTAGACGCCCGACATCGAATTGCCTTCGTAGGAGTTGATGAAGTAGGGAATCTGCGGTGGGCTCTCGATCTTGATGTGACACGTATCGGCCTTGATCTCGACTGTCGCCTTGATTTCGATTTCGCCGTAGCCATGCCCGGAATCTTCGAGCCTGGCGCTCGCTTCGTAGACGCCGTCGGGTACCGCATGGATGATCTGGCGCATGTGGCGGTCCGCCATCTCCATGAGTTCGTCCACGCACGCACGGACCGTCTCCACACCGTACTTGTCGAGCAGCGCGATCAGGTTACGAGCACCGACGTTGACAGCGCCGAGCTGCGCCTTGAGGTCGCCCTCCTGGTCGCGGCGCGAGCGCATGTTGCTCAACATGAAGTTGACGACGTCGTATCGTTCCACGCCCTTCTCCCATAGCTTGACGGGAGGGATGCGCAGGCCTTCTGCATAGATCTCGCGCGCGTCGGGGTTATATCCCGCGGGGACCGGACCGCCGATGTCGGTGACGTGCCCCTTGCAGACGGTCCAGAAAACGAGCGCCCCTTTGTAGAACACCGGCTTGTACATGCAGCAGTCGACGATGTGGCTGCCTTTGTAGACTGGGTCGTTGTGGTAGACGATATCGCCGTCGTGGATATCCTCTCCAAAGAAGCGGGCGACCTCTTTCATCGCGGGAATAAGGCCGCCGAGGTGGATCGGAATGTCCTGCCCCTGCAGGATCATCTCAGGGCGACCGTTGAAAATGGCATTGCTGTAATCGTGTGCGACATTGAACACACTCGACCGAGCAGTCTTCTCCAGCGTCATGGTCATTTCGCGCTGAGTGGTCTCCAGCACCCCTCGCACGACGGCCAGCGTAATCGGATCGACATCTCGTGACATCACGTTCTCCGGTTGATCGTCTTCGTTCGTCGGGCCGCGCGGCTTGCGTTAGCCCAGTTCGATGTCAGGCAGGTTATAAACGTCAAAATCCCGGGGCAATGCACAGCCGGACAAGCCGTCGCGGATGCTGTGCTGCTCGCGCGAGCCATACACGTGCGAAGCCGACGTTCGGCGGCATTCGACGAAGAACGCCCTACGATGCGGCGCAAGCGCCGCGCACTGCCTCAAGACGGGAATTCGCGGAGAAACCGCTGGAAAGAGGAATGCATCGAGTCACTCGTCGCGACTCGAGAAGGAAAGCCGGAGCCGGCTTCTCGCGGCAGCCGGCGGGCGGCGGGTACGCAGGCGGTGCGATGCCTTCGTTACCCGTGATGGGTGTATGAAGTCTTTACTGTGGTGAAGAATTCGGCTGCGTAGCTTCCCTGCTCCCGCGGGCCGTAACTCGACGCTTTGCGGCCGCCGAACGGCACATGGTAATCGACACCCGCCGTAGGCGCGTTGACCATGACCATGCCCACTTGGGCTTCCCGCTTGAATCGCTCCGCGAGCTTGAGCGACGCCGTGCAAATGCCCGCCGAGAGGCCAAACTCCGTATCATTGGCTTTCTCTAGCGCGTCATCGAAGTCTTTTGCATGAATGAGACAGGCGATCGGGCCGAATATTTCTTCTCGCGCGATACGCATGCGCGCATCGACGTCGGCAAAGAGCGCAGGCTTCATATAGAAGCCCTGGGTTTCGCAGTCCTTGAGCGTGCCGCCATAGATGAGCGTTGCCCCCTCGTCGGAACCGATCTTCACATACTCCAGATTCGACCTCAGTTGCCGCTCGCTCACGACCGGACCGATATCCGTGTTCGGCGAGAGCGCGTGCCCAACGCGCAATCGCGAGACGTGCTCGACTAGCGCGTCGCGGAACTTCATGTAAATTCCGGAGGTGACGATGATGCGGCTCGTCGCGGTGCATCGCTGTCCCGTCGAATAGAACGCACCTTGGATTGCGCAGTCGAGCGCGACCGCCATATCGGCATCGTCGGCGACGACCAACGGGTTCTTCCCGCCCATTTCGAGCTGCATCTTCGCGAACCGCGGACCGGCCGCGGCCATCACTCGAGCGCCGACGCCTGTGGAACCCGTAAAGCTGATGGCTCCGACTTTCGGGTTCGACAAAATCGCTTGCCCCGCACCACTTCCGCGTCCCAGTACGAGATTGAACACACCATCGCCGAATCCGGCCCGGCCGATGACATCGGCCAGTGCCCACGCCGACGCCGGGACGAGTTCCGCGGGCTTCAGCACGACACAGTTGCCGTACGCCAATGCCGGTGCGACCTTCCATGCCGGGATTGCGATCGGGAAGTTCCACGGCGTGATGATGCCCACGACGCCGACAGGTTCTCTCGCCACGTCGATCGTCATGCCCGGTCGCACGGAATCGAGGCGCTCGCCGCGCTGGCGCAGCACTTCCCCGGAATAAAACTTGAAGATCTGGCCCGCTCTCCTGACCTCGGCGACACCTTCCGGGCGCGTCTTGCCCTCCTCGCGCGAAAGCAGCTCACCCAGCTCATCGGCTCTCGCGAGGAGTTCGCTTCCCACTCTGTCGAGCGCGTCGGCTCGCGCCTGGATGCCGAGCATGCGCCGGCCCTTGAATGCATCGAACGCCGCGTCGATCGCATCGTTCGCGAGCGCTTCGTCGCCCAGTGAGAACTCGTCTACGACATCCGAGGTATCGGACGGATTGACGTCGCGGTAAACATCGCTGCCCGGCACCCATTCGGCGCCGATGTAGCTGTGCTTCATGCGAACACCCCACCGACACTTTGCGCCGATGTGCGGGCGAGCAGAATCTGCTCGATGATATCGAGGCCTTCATCGACCAATTCGTTGGAGACCGTGAGCGGCAGCATGATTCGCAGCACGTTGCCATGCGTCCCGCTCGTGAGAAGCAGCAACCCCCGCTCGAACGCCTCGGCCTTGACTGCGTTCGCCATCTCGGGGGCGGGTTGCCCCCCCTTGGAGAACTCCACGCCCGTCATCGCGCCGAGACCGCGAACATCGGCGATTTCCGGAACGCGTTGTCGCAAGGCATTCATGCGATCACGCAGGCGCTTGCCGAGCGCTTCGCTGCGGGCGCACAGTTGCTCCTCTTCCATTGCGTCGAGGACGGCGAGCGCTGCAACGCATGCCATCGGATGACCTGCATAGGTGCTGCCGAGTCCGCCGGCCGGGATGGAATCGAGCACGTCGGCGCGGCCGACGACCGCCGAAATCGTCATGCCGCCGCCGAGTCCCTTCGCGAGCGTCGTCAGATCCGGCACCACGCCCGAATGCTCCATCGCGAACATGCGCCCGGTGCGTCCAATGCCGGTCTGGATCTCGTCGGCCACGAGCAGAATCCCGTGCTCGTCGCAAAGCATCCGAAGCTGTCTCATGAACTCCGCGGGCGCCGGAATATAGCCACCCTCCCCGAGAACAGGTTCGACGATGATGGCCGCGACACGATCCGGGTCGACTGTGTACTTGAACAACCGCTTGATGCCCGCAATCGAGTCCTGGATAGAGATGCCGTGCAGCGCCGACGGATACGGGGCTTGATAGACATCCGCCGAAGTCGGGCCGAAGCCTGCCTTATAGGGTGCGACTTTTCCCGTAAGCGCCATCGCCATGAACGTCCGACCATGGAACGCCCCGTCGAACGAAATGACGGCGGTGCGCTTCGTATAGTGGCGTGCCACCTTGATGGCATTCTCGACGGCCTCGGCTCCAGTCGTCATGAAGAACGCCTTCTTTTCGAAGTCGCCGGGGGCTAGCGACGAGATCCGCTCCGCCAACTCCACGTATGATTCGTAGGCCACGACCTGGAAACAGGTGTGCGAGAACTTTTCGGCCTGTCGCGCAACGGCGCTCGTGACCTTCGGATGTCGATGTCCGGTATTGAGCACGGCGATGCCGGCGCAGAAATCAATGTAGCGCCTGCCTTCCACGTCCCAGATCTCTCCGTTTTCCGCACGCGCAGCGAACAGGGGATGCGCGTTGCCGATACCCTGTGGAATGGCCTTTTGACGGCGGGCCATCAAAGCCCGGTTCGTTTGCTCGGTGTGCGACACGTTCGACTCCTGGTTGTTGAGGTACGGGGCAATCGGCGGAATGCGTCCGGGCCCTGCAACTCTGGCAGGTGTGCGTGTCTTGCTTCGATTGCCGGACTGTCCGGTCAGAATATGCCGTGGGCCGATGTCGATGCCAGACACATTGGGACAGCGCTATTTGGGCACTGTATGGTTTGCCGAGGCAATACACAGCGGGCAGCCGGCGCTTAGCCGACGCATTGACAAGCTCGAAGAAGCGCTCGGCGTGTTCGCTAGCGTTGTTTCAGCGTGTATCGCATCCGGTTCATGCGTGAGTGCAATCCGTTTTTGGCTGGGGCAGATAAGGATGACGCGTGCGCCAATGGCGCGCGATGTCGACGCGGCGCGCCACCCAGACGCGATCATGTCCTTCGATATGATCGAGGAATCGCTGCAGCGCGCGGAAGCGCCCCGGCCGGCCGAGCAGCCGGCAATGCATGCCGATCGACAGCATCTTCGGCGTTTCGGCCCCTTCCTCGTAAAGGACGTCGAACGCGTCGCGCAGGTACGTGAAGAAGTGATCGGCCGTATTGAAGCCTTGCGAAGTCGCGAAACGCATGTCGTTCGTGTCGAGCGTGTACGGCACGATCAGTTGCGGACATGTCTCGCCGCCGGTCACTTCGACGTCGGCCCAGAACGGCAGATCGTCGCCGTAGTAGTCCGAGTCGTAGAGGAAGCCGCCGTATTCGGCCACGAGCCGGCGCGTATTCGGGCTATCGCGCCCGGTGTACCAGCCGAGCGGCCGAACCCCCGTCACTCGTTCGATCGCGTCCATGCCGAGACGCATATGCTCGGCTTCTCGCTCGGGCGACATGTCCTGATAGTGAATCCAGCGCCATCCGTGGCAAGCGATTTCATGCCCGAGTTCGACGAACGCGTGCGCGACCTCGGGATGGCGCTCGATCGCCATGCCGACACCGAATACGGTCAGCGGCAGGTTCCGCTTCTCGAACTCGCGCAAGATGCGCCAGACGCCGGCACGCGAACCGTATTCGTAAATCGACTCCATGCTCATGTGCCGCGTCGGGTAAGCCGCCGCACCGACGATCTCGGAGAGAAATTGTTCGGAGCCCGGATCGCCGTGTAGCACGCAGTTTTCGCCGCCCTCTTCATAGTTGAGGACGAATTGGACGGCGATGCGCGCGTGGCCGGGCCAATCGGCCTGGACGGGATGGCGGCCATAGCCGATCAAGTCGCGCGGATAGCGGGAGTGAGATGTCATGGCAAAAAGTCGTGTCGTGGCAAGCATGGAATGGTGAAGCGCCGCCGCGACAGGTGCGCGGCGGGCGGTGGCCGATGCGCATTACGCGGCGTCGCGCGGGCTGAAGTCGGCCAACGGACCGTCGTAGCGCTTGGGGAGCGGGCGCGCATACTCGCCACGCTTGGCCGTCGCCAACCCGAGTGCGACGAGCGCCTCAGTCCATTTCAGCGCCGCGGTCACGCCTTCCACCACGGGTGCACCAATCGCATCTTCGATCGCGCGACCGAGGTCGGCCATGCCGGCGCAGCCCAGCACGATCGCGTCGGCGGCATCTTCCTCGAGCGCGCGGCGGCACTCGTCCGTGATCAGCCGCCGCGCCCCGCTGCCCGGCTGATCGAGATCGAGCACGGCGACATCGATTGCCCGCACGTTGCGGCAGAACCGCTTCATCCCGTAGCGCTCGGCCAGATGCCAAGCCATTCCTGTCGTACGGGAAAGCGTCGTCACGACGGAAAAACCCGGCGCAACCACGCTCGCCGCGTGCATCGCCGCCTCCGCGATGCCGACGACGGGTCCGCGCGCCAGCTCGCGCGCCGCGAACAGCCCCGGATCGCCGAAACAAGCGATCACATAGCCGTCGACTCCCTCGCGCTCGCCGGCGGCCACTTCGGCGAGCAGCCCCGGCAGTGCGAGCGATTCGTCGTACCAGCTTTCGATCGACGGCGGCCCCATGCTCGAGGTCGCGGCCACGATCTCGGTGCCCGGCGCGGCGATGCCACGGGCGCAGACTGCCATCAGATCAGTCATGCGCGACGTCGTATTAGGGTTGATGAGCTTGATCTTCATTCGCACTCTCTCCTGCAGTTCTTTGCGTCGCGTACGTTCGTCAGGCGCGAGCGCGGCGGGCAGCCAGCCAATAGAAAACGCCCGCCAGTACGACGCCGATGAACCACGAGAAGTTGGCGAGCGAAGCGAGCGCCGGCGTCATGACGCAAACGACGGCGATGGCGGCAGCCGCCAGAACGGCGGCCACCGCGCGCCAGTTCACACCGTAGCGATACCAATACGTGCCCTTCTCCGACATCGAATAGAGGTCGTCGAGCACGACGTGCTGCCGTTTGACGATGAAATAGTCGACGATCAGAACGCCGTATAACGGGCCGATGAACGAACCGAGCACATCGAGCGTGTAATGAATCACGGCAGGGTTGTTGAACAGGTTCCATGGCGTGATGAACACCGAGGCCGTCGCGGCGACCATGCCGCCCGCACGCCAGCTGATATGCTTCGGGGCGACGTTGGAGAAGTCGAACGCCGGAGAAACGAAATTGGCGACGATGTTGATGCCGATCGTTGCGATCATGAACGTCAGCGCGCCGAGCACCACGGCGAACGTATGGTCGATGCGGCCGACGGTCGTCACCGGGTCGGTGATGAGTTCACCGAATACCGGCAACGTGGCCGAGGTCGTAATGACCGTGACGAGCGAGAACGCGAGAAAGTTGACGGGCAGTCCCCAGAAATTGCCACGCTTCACGCTCGCGTAGCTCTTGCAATAGCGTGAGAAATCCCCGAAGTTCAGCATCGGCCCGGAGAAGTACGAGACGACGAGCGAGATCGCCGTGATCGTGACGGGCACCGCCTCCCAGCCGTGATACTTGACGGTGCCGAGATTCAGACTGATGTTCGCGAGGCCGGCACGCGCCACCATGTAGCCGGCCAGGATGAACATGACGACATACACGGCCGGACCGGCGAAATCGATGAACTTCTTGATCGTCTCCATGCCGTTCCAGAACACGAGGGCCTGCAGCACCCAGAGCACCATGAAGCCGGCCCATCCCAGCGTCGACAATCCGAGCCAGCCATGGTGATGCACGTCCGCGTAGGGGATCAGTTGTGGCGCGAACTTGAGCAGAACGATGACGAAGGCGCTCGATGCAAGGTACGTTTGAATGCCGTACCATGCCACGGCGATGAGGCCGCGAATCACGGCGGGGATATTGGCGCCCAACACGCCGAACGTCGCCCGGCAAATGACGGGATAGGGCACGCCAGCGCGCTGGCTCGATTTCGCGATCAGGTTGGCGAAAACGTTGACGATGCCGATGCCGATGAGCAGTGCAATGAGCACCTGCCAGCTCGTCAAACCTAGAGCGAACAAGCTCCCGGCAAACACGTAGCCGCCCACGCTGTGCACGTCGGACATCCAAAACGCGAAGATGTTGTAAGTGCCCCAATGCTGATCGCGCAGCGGAGCAAGATCGGCGTTGCAAAGGCGCTCGCTGTAGCCCGCGGGCAAGCTTCCCTCCTTGCGGCCAGACGAGGCGCCGACGGAGCCGGCATCGGTGGGTAAGGACAAATCAGGCATTGACGTCTCCGGTAAAGGACAACAGTTGTCCAGCGCGGCATCTCGCGTGCCGACACGATATCGAGCGCCTGATAAACGCGGTCGCAGTCGGCGCACTCTGCGGCCGTCAATCACCTAGTTAGTTGTCCTAATCAACCGAATCGAACCTGGAGTCCTTGGAATGCTATCTCTCTAGTCTCGCCCGCGGCCCATCCGCCGCTGAAGCGCGCTCAAACGCCGAAAACCTCCCGCAAATCGGCTGCGCCGCGTGCGGGCCGATCGAGCATCTTCAGCTCCACTGTCTCCAAGTGCCGCACCATCAGTTCCGCCGCCTGTTCCGTATTGCCGGCCTCGATGGCATCGACAATCTGGGCATGTTCGTCGAACGAGCACGGACTGCGGCCAAGGGACTCGTAGAGCGCCGAGATCAGCGTCGAGCGCGCCACGAGACCGGCCAGACAATTGCAAAGCACGCGATTGCCCGTCAACGCGGCAAGCGCGGTATGGAATTCGCCCGACAGGCGAATCCACGAGCGGAAATCTCGATGTTCGAATGCGTTTCGCTCGCGCTCGATCATCTTGGCCAACGCCTTCATATGTACCGCACCCTGCCCGTCTCGATCGCGGCACACGCGCTCGATCACTGCGGCCTCGACGATGCGGCGCATCTCGAACACCTCGTGCACCTCCCGAAGCGACGGGCTCGCCACGAAGGCGCCCCGATTGGGCTCCAAGTCGATGAGATGCTCGGTTGCAAGCAGTGAGAGCGCTTGCCGCACCGTCCCGCGCTTGACACCGAATACGTCGCACAACTGCGCTTCCGTGAGCTTCGCACCCGGCTCCAGCCGGTGCTCGAGAATCGCGTCGCGGATGCGTTCGGCAATCGCCGCGGGCGTGGCGGCGTCGGATGATTTCGGCGTCGGCATGTTCAGTATCGTAGTTTCGACATAAAGATTGTCAACAATTTTTTTGCCGCTAGGTGCCGGCATTTGCTGCAGCAAATTCCCCGGACGAATCCGTCGTTTGGTGCATTCTCGCGCCAGTACAGTGCATCTGCCCGAGTCGTGTGCACCATTGTCGCGTGCGGGCGGCATGAATATTGTCAACAATTTGCCGCCGCGATCGCACACCAAATCGATTGTGCGAGTTCGGGCTACGACGGCATCTTCGAAGTCGGCATGACAGTGTGCGTCGAAAGCTATATCGGGGCGTAAGGCGGCACGCAGGCGTCAAGCTGCGAACTGCAGCTAGTGCTCACTGAGCATGGTTGCGTCTCGCTCACCGATTGCCCCTTCGAGACGGACTGGCTGTAAGCGTTGAAGCCGCGAAAGCTCGAGGGCTGCACAATATGGCATTTTCAAGAGAGCACGTACGGTGGCCATCCATTTGGATCTTGCCGATCTGCAGGCATTCACAGCGCTGGTCAAGCTCGGTAACTTCCGCAGGGCCGCCGAATCGATCAACATCTCGCAGCCGGCCCTGAGCCGACGCATCGACAAGCTTGAAGAGGCACTTGGCGTGCGCCTGTTCGAGCGCACGACGCGCCGTGTGTACCTGACGACGGTCGGCCAGGCCTTCGCGCCGAGCGCCGAGCAGTTGCTGGATGATCTGGACGCCGCGCTCCTCAGCATCCGCGAGGTATCGTCGAGCCACCTGGGGCACGTGACGATTGCGTGCGTACCTTCGGCTGCCCATTACTTTCTGCCAACCGTCATCGCGCAGTATCGCCTCCGTTACCCGCGCATCCGCGTCAAGCTCTTCGACGCGAGCGCGAATGAAGTATTGAACGCGGTCAAGAACGGCGAAGCCGACTTCGGCGTCGGCTTCGTCGGTAGTCAGGATGCTGACGTCGAATTCAAGCTGCTCATGCAAGATCGCTTCGTTGTAGCATGCCGACGCAATCATCCGCTGGCGAGCAAGAAGCGCGTCTCATGGAGCGAGTTCTATGAACACGACTACGTGTCCGTCGACAGGACGTCTGGAAACCGCCTGCTGCTCGACCAAGCGCTCGGGGCCGTCGCACCGCGCGCACCGAGCGTCTGTGAAACGCGCCATGTGACTACCACGCTCGGGCTCGTCGAAGCCGGGCTCGGAATCGCCGCCGTGCCGTCCATGGCGATGCCTCAGTCCGAGCATCCGTTACTGACGAGCGTACCGCTCGTCGACCCGGTAGTGACGCGACGCGTCGGTCTCGTGAGCCGCCGCGGTCGGCAGCTGACACCCGCGGCGCAAGAGTTCTACCGCATGGTCGTCGACTTACAAGGCGCACGGGGCCCCCGCGGCGCCGCGAAAAAAACGATGCGACGGGAATCGTGAGCCGCTCGGGCAGGTGCGCTCAAAAGTGTTTCTTGGTCAGGTTGGGCAGCGCCCTCGACCATTTTTGGACATGGACCGTTGCAGCAGCCCTGCCCCCTGCCCGCGCGCGGATCGGCTCAATGCTGACTGACCGGTTGGAGCCCTGTCGATTCGACCACAGGCCGGGCCTCGGGCGATGAGAGATAATCGAGCAGCTCTTTGGCTTCCCGAGGATGCGACGCACCGGTCGGAATACCCGCGGCATAGCGCGTGACGGACTGCACGGATTCAGGAATGGTGCCGACGAACGTCACGCCCTTGACGGGTAGCAACTCGCTGACCTGTTGAAAGCCGACCTCATAGTCACCAGTCGCAACCACCGATGCAACCGGAATCCGTGGAATCAGCTTCGCCTTTTGCTTGACGTCGTCTTCGATTCCGAGCTTCTTGAAAAGCTCGCGCTCGATATATACGCCACTTGCGCTGTCGGAATAGGCGATCGACTTCGCGTGCAAAAGCGTCTGCCGCAATGCATCGAGCGAACTGATATCCGGTTTCGGCGCGCCTTCGCGAACAACCATGCCGATGCGTGAATCGGCGAGCTCGACACGGGAGCCGGGGATGACTTTGCCTTGCTTGATCAGATCGTCGAGTGCATAGCCGACCATGATCACGACGTCGGCGGGTTCGCCGCGCGCAAGCCTGTTCGGTATGGCAGCGGCGGACTTGCCCATCGACGGCCCTTGGATCGTATCCAGCGTGTTTCCTGTTGCCGCGGCGAAGCGCGGACCGAGCAACTGATACGCCGCCGTGAAGCCGCCAGAGGTCATCACATGCAGCTCCGCGCTTTGCACATTCGTCGCTGCAACCGTGCTGCCAATAAACGCGACGGCAAGGCACTTCAGCAAAACGGATCGAAGGGTTCGCATCATCTTAGGCCTCCTCTTATTGTGATTGGACCGCGCCCAGTGCAGCCGGCACGCGCCGGTACAGCACGAACGTCGCGCAGCACGCGCAGGCGGCGGCAAAGCTCAGCCAGTATCCCGGTGCGGCCTTGTCGCCCGTCCATTGAATCAAAGCCGTGGAAATCGCGGGCGTGAAGCCGCCGAATACGGCTGTTGCCAGGCTGTATGCGAGAGAGAAGCCGGCCACGCGTACCTCGGCGGGCATGATCTCGGTGAGCGCGACCACCATCGCACCGTTATAGACGCCGTACATGAACGACAGCCACAGCAGTACTCCGAGCATGCTCGTGAAGCTCGGTGCATGCGCGAGCCAGGAGAGCACCGGATACGCGGTCAGCACAGCAAGCACACTCATGCCGACCAAAAGCGGACGGCGGCCAAAACGGTCCGACAGCGCACCGCCAGTTGGCAACCAGACGAAATTCGACACGCCGATACATAGCGTGACAAGCAAGCTATCGGCCGTGCTGAGGTGAAGCACGGTCTTGCCGAAGGTCGGCGCATAGACGGTGATGAGGTAAAAGCTCGTGGTGGTCATCGCGACCAGCATCATGCCGGCAAGCACGATCGCCCAGTGTCGAGCCAGCGTGCGGAATACCTCACGCACATCGGCCCGATGCTGGCGCTGCTCGAACGCTCGAGTTTCCGTGAGATTGCGGCGCAGCGCGAAGATGAAAGGCACGATCAGGCAGCCGACGAAGAACGGCACCCGCCACCCCCATTCGGCGATCATGCTCTTGCTGAGCCATTGGTTCAGCGCGAATCCGAGCGTGGCCGCGACGACGATCGCGACCTGCTGGCTAGCCGACTGCCAGCTCGTGTAGAAGCCTTTACGACCCGGCGCCGCCATCTCGGCCAAGTAGACCGAGACCCCGCCGAGCTCCGCGCCGGCCGAAAAACCCTGCAGCAGACGGCCTAGCAGCACGAGCGCGGGCGCGGCGAGGCCGATGCTGGCATAGCCAGGCACGAAGGCTATGAGAATCGTGCCGACAGCCATCAGCGAAAGCGTAACGATCAGCCCCTTGCGGCGACCGACATCGTCTATATAAGCGCCAAGCACAATCGCGCCGATCGGTCTCATCAGAAAGCCGGCGCCGAACACGGCGAAAGTCATCATCAAGGACGCGAACTCGCTCGACGACGGAAAGAAAACCGCCGCGATTTGCGTCGCATAGAAGCCGAACAGGAAAAAGTCGAACTGCTCGAGGAAGTTGCCGGCGGTAACGCGGAGTACGGTCGCGCTTGCACGACCGCGATCGGAAGCGATGGCGGCTGATTGTTGCATGGAGGTGTCTCCTGACGGTTCTAGTTCATGCGCCGCCGGCAGGTCATGCGATGAGCTACTGAGCGACCACGCATTGTTCTTTGGAACAGCCCGCGATGTGAAGTGCAAGTTTCAGATCGATTGATGCGTGATTTTGATCAATCGATGGCGATCGGTAAGCTCGCCGAGCTGTATCGCGATTCGAAATCTTCGATGAACCCATCCCGGGGTACAGAGTCGTCCCGATCGCATCGATGACGCTCGCGAGCGGGACGTTCGCTATGGCAACAGCGGTCTTTGCTGTGGGCTTGGGGATAGGCGCCGCGCTGACGCTGTACGACGCGCTGTTTGGACTTTCTCGGAACCGGTAGACACGCTTGGCCTATGATCAGCGGCGTGCGGAACACTGCGGAATTCGGGGGAAATCTACGACCGTAGAAAAAGACAAAGCCTTGATCTCTCAAGGCTTTTCTGACTGTTCTGTGCTTCCCCGGACAATCGGGTGGTGGAGGTAAGCGGGATCGAACCGCTGACCTCTTGCATGCCATGCAAGCGCTCTCCCAGCTGAGCTATACCCCCTTGCAGAACAGAAACGAGATTCTATATGCCCTTCTCTAACTTGTAAATACCCCTTACATCGCTTCGTGCACTTTCCGGTCCACGAGCAAAACACGCCGCACCGCGACCGCGAGCACCGCGCCGTCCGCGCCCGCAATCACGTGGCCGACAAGCCCTTCTCGATTCGCGCCACCACAGCTTCGCGACCGACGAGCGCAAGCACTGCGTCGATCGACGGCGTATGCGTCGTCCCGACAACGAGAAGCCGCACCGGCATCGCGAGCTGCGGCATCTTGAGCGTGTGGGCGGCAAGCGTCGCCTTCATCGCCGCCGCGATGCCCTCTTTCGTCCACTCCGCCGAGCGTAAGGCCGCAGCCAACTCCGCGAGCGCGGGGCGAACCGCGTCGGTGACATGCTGAGCCAACGCATCCGCCTCGGGCGCGGGCATGCGATAGAACATCGCGGAAGTTTCGGCGATTTCCTTAATCGTCGTGGCCCGATCCTTCATGAGCGCGACCACGCCGACGAGATCCGGACCGCCCGCGAGCGTCGCTTCATCAATGCCGACCTCGGCGAAGAAAGGCTTCGCGAGTTCGGCCAGACGCGCGTTGTCAGCTTCCTTGATGTAGTGGTTGTTGAGCCAGTTCAGCTTGTTGTGGTCGTATTGCGCCGGCGACTTGCCGAGGTGCTCGAGATCGAACCATTCGACGAACTGCTCGCGCGAAAAGATTTCTGCATCGCCGTGCGACCAGCCGAGCCGAGCCAGATAGTTCAGCACGGCCTCGGGCAAATAACCCGCGTCGCGATAGCCCACGACGCTCACTGCACCGTGGCGCTTGCTCATCTTCTCGCCCGCTTCGTTGAGCACCGTGGGCAGATGCGCAAAGACGGGCGGCTCGGCGCCGAGCGCACGCATGATGTTGATTTGCCGCGGGGTGTTGTTGACGTGATCGTCGCCGCGAATCACGTGGGTGATTCGCATGTCGATATCGTCGACGACGACGCAGAAGTTATAGGTCGGCGTACCGTCGGGCCGTGCAATGACGAGATCATCGAGCTCGTCGTTCGAGATCTCGACGCGCCCTTTCACCGCATCGTCCCAGGCGACGACGCCCGCGAGCGGATTCTTGAACCGGATTACGGGGTCGACGCCGGCGGGAGGCGTCGGCAGGACTTTGCCCGGCTCCGGCCGCCACGTTCCGTCGTAACGCGGCTTGAGACCCGCCTCGCGTTGCCGCTCGCGCAGCGCGTCGAGCTCCTCCGTCGACATGTAGCACGGATAGGCGAGCCCTTTCTCGACCATCTGCGCAACCACTTCGCGGTAGCGGTCCATGCGCTGCATCTGGTAGTAAGGGCCTTCGTCGTAATCGAGGCCGAGCCATGCCATGCCTTCGAGAATCGCATCGACGGAAGCGGCGGTCGAACGTTCGACGTCAGTGTCCTCGATGCGCAGTACGAACGTCCCCTTCATCTTGCGCGCAAACGCCCACGGATAGAGCGCGGAGCGGATGTTGCCGAGATGGATGAAGCCCGTGGGGCTCGGGGCGAAACGGGTACGGACGGTAGACATAGGCGAGTTGGCGCGCGAAAGCGGCGATGCGGACGGCGAAAAAGAGACGGCAATTATAACGTGTGACGCAAACACGCCTCGCCGCGCCGAGCGCGTTGTCGAGCGCGTTGTCGAGCGCGTTGTCGAGCGCGTTGTCGAGCGCGTTGTCGAGCGCGTTGTCGAGCGCGTTGTCGAGCGCGGAACGGATACGACACCGGGCGCTCGTGAGCGGCCGTTTGCCTTATGATGTGGCCGCGCGTCGCATCACACCCAATGGCGTGGATCGACGCTGGCTGCGAGGGACCCGTCCATTTGCTCGGGACACCGCGCATTCATCGCAGTGGGAGACATCGTTTTGAGCTCATCTTCATCCCGCCCGCCGCGCCTGTCTCGGCGCGGTTTCTCAATTGCCTGCGCATCGGCCGTCCTCGGCGCCTGCGCGTCGCCACCCTCGAAAACGACGAGCGACACCACCTCCGCACTCGCGCCGAGCACGCCGCCCGTCCTACCGATTCCGTCACGTCCCTTGCGGATTGGGCTCGCGCTCGGTGGCGGCGCGGCTCGTGGCTTCGCCCACATCGGCGTCATCAAGGCGCTCGAAGCGCGGGGCTTGCACGCCGACATCGTCTGCGGCACCAGTGCAGGCTCCGTGGTGGGCGCGCTCTACGCGTCGGGGATGACCGGCATCGCGATCAACAAGCTCGCATTGACGATGGACCAGGCATCGATCAGCGACTGGGCGATGCCGTTTCGCGCACGCGGCTTCCTGCAAGGCGTCGCACTGCAGAACTATGTCAATGCGACGCTCGCCAACCGTCCGATCGAAAAAATGGCGAAGCCGCTCGGCATCGTCGCGACGGACCTGCGCACGGGGCAGCCGATCCTCTTTCAGCGCGGCAACACCGGTGTCGCCGTGCGTGCGTCATGCAGCGTGCCGTCGATTTTCGAACCCGTGACGATCGGCGGGCACGAGTACGTCGACGGCGGGCTCGTAAGCCCCGTTCCCGCCTCGTTCGCGCGCCGCATGGGTGCCGACTTCGTCGTGGCCGTCGACATCTCGGCCAACCCCGAAACGGCGCTCACGCAAAGCTCGTTCGACGTGCTGCTTCAGACGTTCACGATCATGGGTCAAACGATCAAGACCTACGAGCTCGAGAAATATGCCGACTTCGTGATTCGCCCGAATCTCGCGGCGATGAGCGGGAGCGACTTCGGGCAACGAAATGCAGCTATCCTCGCCGGCGAGGAGGCCGTTGCCAAGGCGTTCGGGCAACTCGAACAAAAACTGGCGGCAAGTCAGGCGCGCGCAGCGTAGTCAGCAATGGGGCGAATTCGCGATAATGGGCCGCGCGAATCGTCAAACTAAAGGTCGATGACCATCGATCTTCCATCAACCTTTGGGTCGACAACGCTCGAGCAGCCCTCGCCGAGAGGGTTTCCTCATACGAGGATGAGCCCTCCCGCGTAGCTCGTTCATTTTGGATTATTTGCAAGCGCTACCGGTACCCGAGACGAGATCTGCCTCCGGCGGTTTTGGGACGTCGGCGAGAAACTCGTTCAACCGAAAAGTATGGCGAATTGAGTTGGGCGTGAAAACGCCGTTCCTCGCCTGCAAAACTACAGGGCGAGAAGACGCATTCAACTAGGATTTAGGGGGCGGAACGGACGTCCAGAAGCGAGGCCCTGAGAAGGGGCCCCGTTTGAGAGAAGTACCGGAAACGGCTTAGTTGCTACCCTTCGCGTCCATGCTCACGCGTTGGCGCAACTGCTCCGCCGGAAAATCGGTCTCGACGCGGCGAGCGCCGGTGAAGCGCTTTTCCCAGTAACGATCGTCGAGATCGTCGACGCGGATCGTGCTACCCGTCGAGGGCGAATGCACGAACTTGTTGTCGCCGATATAAATGCCGACGTGAGAAAACGTCCGACGCATCGTATGGAAAAACACGAGATCGCCGGGCTTCAAATCGCTGATCCGCACCTTTTCGCCCACCCGGCTCATCTCCTCGGCGCGGCGCGGCAGCGCCAGACCGAGCGTGTCCTGGAAGACGTAGCGGACGAAGCCGCTGCAATCGAGCCCCGAATCAGGCGAATCGCCGCCCCAACGATAGCGCACGCCAATCATGTTCAGCGCGCCGACGACGACATCGCCGGCCTTGCCCGCCATTCCCGACAGAAAAGCCTTCGCGCGTCCGCCACTGGTCATGGGCGCCGGGGCGGCTTGCGAATCAGGGGAAGGAGCGGCGAAAAGAGGCGTCGGAGCGGCGCCGGGTTGAATCGAGATTGCGGTGCTTTGCGACAAATTGTTCGCTTCGTCTGCGAACGCACTGGCAGCTGCTGTCATCAGCGCGCCAACTAGCATTACGGTGACGACGCGCGAGCGAGCCTGGGCAAAGTATCGATGCTGCATCGGTCGGTAGAATTTGCTTAAGAATCAGCGGTCTGGCGAAAAGTTTGGACGATACTAGCCAGAATGTAACTAGTTGTCAAAACAATTTAAAAAAACAATAAAAGGACGCGATCAGCGCCCGGGCCTGGCATTTTCACGCCTACCCTGTCCCCATGCTTGCGGCAACCAGCCTTTGTGTATACGAATGCTCGGGAGTCGAGAATATCTTCTCGACATCGCCCGTCTCGACAATCGCGCCGTTTTGCATCACGACGACACGATGCGCCATCGCGCCGATGACCGCCAGGTCATGACTGATGAATATGAAGCCGAGATTGTATTTGTGCTGCAGCGCGGTCAGCAGCGCCAATACCTGCTGCTGAATCGAGACGTCGAGCGCGCTCGTGGGTTCATCGAGTATGAGCAAGCGCGGTTCCAGGATAAGCGCGCGTGCGATCGCAATCCTCTGACGTTGACCGCCGGAGAACTCGTGCGGATAGCGCGCCAGTGCGGTGCGATCGATCCCCACTTCGCGCAGCATGGCGATGACTTTCTCGCGCCGGGCGGCTCTGCCGAGTTCAGGGCGATGCAGCTCGAGCCCTTCTCCGACGATCCGCTCGATCGTGTGGCGCGGCGAGAGCGAGCTGAACGGGTCCTGAAAGACGACCTGCATATTCGATCGCAGCAGCGTGCGCTCGCGCCCGCGGTAGCTCGCGAGCGCACGTCCCTGGAACTCGATCGCGCCCTGGGAGGCGCGCTGTAGGCCCAGCAGCGCCATCGCGAGCGTCGACTTGCCGGAGCCGGACTCGCCGACGATGCCGAGCGTCTCGCCTTGGCGCACGGCGAGGCTCGCGTTCGAAACAGCGGTGAAGCGCCCGGCCCGAAACCAGCCGGCGATACCGGGAACTCGCGTGCGAAACGTCACCGAGACGTCGCGCGCATCGAGCACGGTCGGGGCGATCGGCAGGACGGGATTGACGGCCCGCTGCGGGCGGCTTTCGATGAGGCGGCGCGTATAAGGATGCTGCGGCTCCGCGAAAATCCGCTCGACGGGTCCGCTTTCGACGAGCACGCCCTTCTCCATGACGGCCACGCGCTGGGCGAAGCGGCGCACGAGATTCAGATCGTGCGTGATGAGCAGCACGGCCATGCCGCGCCGCTCGGCCTCGTGAATCTGCAGCTCGAGCAGTAGATCGACGATCTGCGCGCGAATCGTCACGTCGAGCGCCGTCGTCGGCTCGTCGGCGAGCAATAGCCGCGGACGACATGCAAGCGCCATCGCGATCATCGCGCGCTGCCGCTGGCCACCCGATAGCTGATGCGGGTAGCTGTTCACGCGCTTTCCGGGTTCGCCGATGCCCGTGCGCGCGATGAGCGCGATCGCGCGCCGCCGCGCCTCGTCGGCCGACACCCCGTCGTGCGCGACGATCGTCTCCGCGATCTGCTCCCCGATCGTATAGAGCGGGTTCAGCGCGGTCATCGGCTCCTGAAAGATCATGGCGATGTCCGCGCCGCGCAGCCCGCGCATTTCGCGCTCGCTTTTCGTCGTCAAGTCTTCGCCCTCGAACCGAATCGCCCCGCTCACTTGGGCATCACGCAAGAGGCGCAGTATGGCGAGCGCCGTCACTGTCTTGCCCGAACCGGATTCGCCGACGAGCGCGACGCGTTCGCCGCGCGCGATCGCGAACGTCACATCGCTGACGGCAACGGTATCGCCGAACGACACGCGCAGATTTTCGAGCGAGAGCAGCGGCTCGCCGTTGGCTTCATGCCCTGCTCGCGCCTCATGGGTCGGCTTCGAACTCACTGGTTGCCTCCCGCGCGCATCGCATCGGCAATGCGCGTATCGAGCGCATTGCGCAACGCATCGCCCATGAACGTCAGCAACAACAGCGTGGCGACGAGCACCCCGAACGTCGCGACAGAAATCCACCAGGCATCGAGATTCGCCTTCCCTTCGGCGAGCAGCTCGCCAAGGCTCGGCGTCGGCGGCGGCACGCCGAGACCGAGAAAATCGAGGCTCGTGAGCGCGAGAATCGAACCGCTCATCCGGAACGGCAGGAACGTAATGACGGGGGTCATGCTGTTCGGCAGCACATGGCGCCAGATGATCTGCCAATTCGAAAGACCCATCGCGCGCGCGGCGCGCACATAGTCTTGCGTCCTGTTACGCAGGAATTCGGCGCGCACGTAATCGGATAGGCCGATCCAGCCGAACAGCGACAGCAGCACGAGGAGCAGCAGCAGGCTCGGCTCGAAGATCGACGCGAAGATGATCAACAGATAAAGCTCGGGCAGCGAGCTCCAGATCTCGATCAAGCGCTGCCCGATGATATCGATTCGGCCTCCGAAATAACCCTGCACGGCGCCCGCGACGATGCCGAGAACACTGCCGATGAACGTCAGCACGAGCCCGAACTCGACGGAAATACGAAACCCGTAGACGAGCCGGGCGAAGACGTCGCGGCCCTGCTGGTCGGTGCCCAGCCAGTTTTCGTGCGACGGCGGCGCGGGGTTCGCAGCTTTCGAAAAGTAGTTCAGCGTGTCGTAGTAATAGTGATTGAGCGGATAGACGGCGAAGTTGCCGGGCAACGCGAACCGATGCCGGACGTACGGATCGAGATAGTCGGCCGGCGTCGGGAAATCGCCGCCGAACGCGGTCTCCGGGTAGGTCTTCACGAGCGGGAAATAAAGCTTGCCGTCATAGCGCACGACGAGCGGCTTGTCGTTCGACCATATCGGCCCCGCGAGGCTCACGACGAATGCGACGACAAAGACGACGAGGCTCCAGTAGCCGAGACGCTGTGCCTTGAAGCGGCGCCAGACACGGCGCGCGGGCGTCGGCGAGACGAACGCGGCCGGCAGATCGCGGCGCGGTTCGGCGTCGGTGTCGAGACGGGGACGGGCTCGGCTCAAATCAGCGCTCCAGTTGCTCGAATTGAATGCGCGGATCGACCCAGACGTAGCAGAGGTCCGAAATCAGCTTCGTCGCGAGCCCGATCAGCGTGAACAGATAAAGCGTGCCGAGCACGACGGGATAGTCGCGCCGCACGACCGACTCGTACGAGAGCAGACCGAGACCGTCGAGCGAAAACAGCGTCTCGATCAGCAGGCTGCCCGTGAAGAAGGCACCGATGAACGCGGCCGGAAAGCCCACGACGAGCGGCAGCATCGCATTGCGAAAGACGTGCTTCCAAAGCACGCGCCGCTCGCCGAGGCCTTTGGCGCGCGCCGTCAGTACGTACTGTTTCTTGATCTCATCGAGAAACGCGTTCTTCGTCAGCATCGTCACGACGGCGAAACTGCCGACCACCGATGCCGTCACCGGCAACGCGATATGCCAGAGATAGTCGACGATCTTGCCGCCGATCGAGAGCTGAGAGAAGTTGTCGGAGACGAGCCCGCGCAATGGAAAGATCTGCAGGAACGAGCCGCCGCCGAACAGCACGAGCAGCAGCACGCCGAGCACGAAGCCTGGGATCGCGTATCCGACGAGCACGACGAGACTCGTCGCCACATCGAACGGCGAACCGTTGCGGATCGCCTTCGCAATGCCGAGCGGCACCGATATCAGATAGGTCAAAAAGAACGTCCACAAGCCGATGCTGATGGAGACAGGCAGCTTCGAAATCACGAGCGACCAGACGCTTTGATGACGGAAGTAGCTTTGCCCCAGATCGAACCTCGCAAAGCGCGAGAGCATCAGCCAATAACGCGTGAGCGGCGGCTTGTCGAAGCCGTAGAGCGCTTTCAGTTGCGCCATCTGCCGGGCATCGACGCCCGTGTGTGCGCGCAGGCCGAACGGCGGCGCCGCGGCCTGCCCTTCCTGCGCGGTCCCCTTGCGCAATTCGTAGGCGAGCTGCTCGACGGGACCGCCAGGCACGAACTGAATGACGATGAACGTGAGCGTCAGCACGCCGATCAACGTCGGGATCATCAACAACAGCCGTCTAAGAATATAGGCCCACATGGTCGGTCATCCTCGGGAGCGGGGATCGAGCCACCACATCGTTACGATCCAGTCCTCCGCCGAATAGTACAGCGGCAACGTATCGGGGTAGCGCAGCTCGCGCTTGTACGCAATGCGATGCGTCGTGCTGAACCAATGCGGCACGACGTAGTAGCCGTTCATCAGCACGCGATCGAGTGCATGCGTCGCGTCGACGAGGTCCTCTTTCGTCTGCGCACCGACGAGCGAGTGCAGGATGGCGTCGACGGCCGGCGACTTGAGCCCGATCATGTTGTCGGAGCCGGGCTCGTCGGCCTGCTTGCTGCCGAAACGCGATACTTGCTCGACGCCCGGCACTTGAACACCCGGATAGCGCAGCGAGGTCATGTCGAAATCGAACGTCTCGTATCGCTTCTGGATCAGGGCGAAGTCGGCGGCCCGAAAGTTGGCCTTGATCCCGAGTTTCGCAAGGTTGCGCGCATAGGCCGCGACGATGGGCTCCATCGCCCCGCGCGAACTTTCGTCTTCGAGGACGTCGAATTCGAACGGCTGACCCTTGGCATTGCGCAGCGCACCGTTGCGATAGGTCCAGCCAGCCGCGGAAAGCAACGCGCGCGCCTTCAGCAGGTTCGCGCGCAGCGAATTCGGCGGGTCCGTATCGGGCTGCACGGGCATGGGGCCGAAAACAGCCGGATCCAGTTGCGCGCGCAACGGATTCAGAAGCTTCAGCTCACCTTGCATCGGCATTCCCGTCGCCTGCAAATCGCTGTCCGCGAAATAGCTTTGCAGCCGCGTATAGGCGCCGAAGAACAGACGGCTGTTGAGCCACTGAAAATCGAATGCGAGGTCGAGCGCCTTGCGCACGCGCAGATCTTGAAAGAGCGGGCGGCGCAGATTCATGATGAAGCCCTGCATGCCCGCACCGTTGTGCTGCCGAAACTCGCGCTTGATGAGCTCGCCGTCGTCGAATCGCTTGCCGACGTCGCGCCGTGCCCAGTTGCGCGCCACGTATTCGACGAGCGCGTCGTACTCGCCGGCCTTGAATGCCTCGAGCCGGGCCGTGTTGTCGGAGTAGAGCTTGTAGGTGACGCGATCGAAGTTGTCCTCCCCGACTCGCACGGGCAACGACGCGCCCCAATAGGAAGGGTCGCGCCGGTACGTGATCGTATGGCCGCCGTCGTAGCTCTCGATCAGGTACGGTCCGCTGCCGATCGGCTTTTCGAATGCGAGCTGATCGAACGGCACGCGCGTGCCGTCGGGCTTCATGCCCCACTTGCGCGAAAACACGGGCATCGCGCCGGCGATCAGCGGCAGCTCGCGGTTCGGCTGGCGAAAGTCGAAGCGGATCGTCGCGGGATCGACGGCGACCGCGCGCGAAATCTCGGCGAAATAGGCCGCGAACTGCGGGGCGGCCAGCCGGCTCGTCAGCGTATCGAACGAGTATTTGACGTCGGCGGCCGTCACGGAGTCGCCGTTCGAAAAGCGCGCGCGCGGATTGATGTGGAACGTGACCGACAGGCGATCGGGCGCGATGCGAATATCGTCGGCAAGCAGGCAATACGCCGTGGCCATTTCATCCGAGCTGTTCGTGGTCAGCGTCTCGAACAACATCCCAATGCCGGGCGCCGCGTTGCCGCGCAGCGTGAATGGATTGAACTTGTCGAAGCTCGTCAGGCGGTCGGGGTTCGAGAGGACGAGCGTGCCGCCTTTCGGCGCATCGGGGTTGACATAGTCGAAATGCTTGAAGCCCGGCGGATATTTCGGACTGCCAAATTGCGCAATGGCATAGACGGCCCACGCGGGCGACGGCACGGCGAACCAACCGGCACAGGAAAGCGCGAGCAATGAATGAACGAGAAAACGCAGCGCGGCGGTCCTTCGCAAACCGGTCTTCATGAGCACCTTTCGGTTGGTCGAGGTGGGCGTTGTGAGAGAATTCTACCCAAACCCACGCCGGGCGGGCCGAACGTGCCATCGCGCGCTGTGCCGGCCGGCGCTGTCTAGACCGTCTTTAGAGGAGAATTCATGGGCTTTCTCGCTGGAAAACGCATTTTGCTGACGGGTCTGCTGTCGAACCGCTCGATTGCCTACGGCATCGCGCAAGCGTGCAAGCGCGAAGGCGCCGAGCTCGCATTCACGTACGTCGGCGACCGCTTCAAGGACCGTATCACCGAGTTCGCGAACGAATTCGGCAGCGAGCTCGTCTTTCCATGCGACGTTGCCGACGACGCGCAAATCGATGCCCTCTTCGCATCGCTCAAGGCGCATTGGCCGACGCTCGACGGTCTCGTTCACTCGATCGGCTTCGCGCCGCGCGAGGCAATCGCCGGCGATTTTCTCGACGGCATGACGCGTGAGAATTTCCGCATTGCGCACGACATCTCCGCCTACAGCTTTCCCGCATTGGCGAAGGCCGCGTTGCCGTTGCTCTCGCCGGACGCGTCGCTCTTGACGCTCTCCTATCTCGGCGCCGAAAAAGTCATTCCGAACTACAACACGATGGGCGTCGCTAAAGCGGCACTCGAGGCGAGCGTCCGCTATATGGCCGGCTCACTCGGTCCGAAAGGCGTTCGCGTGAACGCGATCTCGGCGGGCCCGATCAAAACGCTCGCCGCGAGCGGCATCAAGGGCTTCGGCAAGATTCTCGACTTCGTCGAGCAAAACGCGCCGCTCAAGCGCAACGTGACGATCGAGCAAGTCGGCAATACGGCCGCCTTCCTTCTCTCGGAACTGGCGAGCGGCGTGACGGCGGAAATCGTTCACGTAGATAGCGGCTTTCATGCCGTCGTCGGGGGAATGGCTGCCGTTGCCGAATAAGAAGTGCGCGCGGGCCTGCCCGGCCCGCTTCCAGGCATAAAAAAGTCGCTCGCCGATTGTCTCGACGGGCGACTTTTTGTTTCGTGCAAGCAGCTTTATCGCGTCACATGGCGTTGGCTGCCTGCCGCACTACCATAGGGGCACCGAAAGGCCGAAGCAGGGAGCGCCGTTCCGCTATCAGCGCCATCCCTCATGCCGCCCGTGATCGTGCCAATCGCGATCGTGCCAATCGCGGCCGCGCCAGCCGTCGTGATGGCGATACCAATCGTCGCGGTCCCACCAGCGACCGCCATCCCAGTACCGATCGCCATGCCAGCCGATGACGATCGCCGGAGGAGCCGGCGCATAAACGACAGGCGGCGGCGGAGGCGCATAGACGGGCGCGGGCGCGACATAGACAGGCGCCGGTACGCCGATATTCACACCGATGTCCACGCGCGCCATCGCCGCGCTCGAGGCGCCGATCGCGAGTGCGGCGACGGCGTACGAAAGGATGCGTGCAGGTTTCATCATGACAGCTCTATCCAATGGAAGCGTTCGACAGGTTCGAGAGCGATCCTCGATGGAACCGACTATACCGCATGCCTCCTTTTGTGATATTTCATACTTGTAACTGTTGCTGCTCTATATAGCAAGCGCTGGCAATCGTCACGTAGGCGGCTCAGGCCTCGACGAAGCGCGGATCGAGTTGCTCGAGCGCAAAGCGCCGGACATGCTCGACGAACGATTTCAACAACAGCGCGGGGGGACGTTGCGACGGCGTCAGCATCGAGAAGTCGGTCAATAGTTCAGGCTCGAACGGCTTGAAGATTACACCGGGGCCGCGATAGCCCCAGGCCGTGACCGCATCGACGAGCGAAACGCCGGCACCCGCCTCGACGAACGAGCAGATGGTATGCGACACCTGCGTCTCGAGCTGTATCTTCGGCGCGATGCCGTGAGCGGCAAAGAGCGCGTCGATACGCAGCCTCGAATCGAGCGTGCGCGGATGTGCGACGAATCGCTCGCCCGCAAGATCCCGCGGCCGCACGACACTGGCCGAGCACAGCCGATGGCCGGCGGGCAGCGCGCAAACCATTTGCGTTGAGATCAGTCGCTCGCCGTGCGCGCCCGGGTGGTTCATCGACAGAATCGCGATCCCGAGATCGCAGCGCTCCCCGACCACCATGTCGACGACCGTGCGCGACGAGTGCACGAGCAGCGATACGTTCGCCTCCGCATGAGTCGCGAGATAGCCGGCGATCGCATGCGGCAGGAACGACAACGCGATGGCCGGCGCCGCGGCCACCTGCAAGGTGCCGCGCTGCAACGCCCGGATCTCGTCGGCCGCGCGCGCGATCCGGTCGAGGCCCAGCAGCGAACGCTGCACTTCCTCGTAGAGCGCCTGGGCTTCGACGGTCGGGTGCAGCCGGCCCTTCACGCGCTCGAACAGGGAAAACCCCAGGGACTGCTCGAGATCGGCGATGAGCCGCGTCGTCGCCGGCTGCGAGATGTGCAGCATTTCGCTCGCGCGTGTGACGGTGTGGCAGAGCATGACGGCCCTGAAGGCCTCGAGTTGACGCAGCTTCATGCGGGTCTCGCACAGATTGGCTGGATTCGCTGGATTGGCAACCCCATAACCGAATGTTATTGTTCTCCGAAAAAAAACGATTTTCCATCTGTTTTTGGCGTCCTTATTGTTAGCTGCATCCATGCGAAGCGGCGCTTCGGCCCGAGCCGGGGAGCCATACCGTTTTGTGTTCGAAAACGAACTTCGTCAACCGTGCAGGCAAGAAGGAGCGGACTTTGAGAAAGACCAGCCTCGCCGCCGCGGCACTCGCGGCCACGCTCGCGCTAGGCGCAATCGGCGCGTCGGCCCAGCCTACCCTCTACGTCGGCTCGTACGGCGGCTCGACGCAAACGGTCTTCGAAAAGACGATCATTCCGCAGTTCGAGAAGGCGCATGACGTGAAGATCGTCTACGTGCCCGGCAATTCCACGGACACGCTCGCGAAGCTGCAGGCTCAAAAAGGCAAGGAAGAACTCAATGTCGTGCTGCTCGACGACGGACCGATGTATCAGGCGGTGCAATTCGGCTTTTGCGACAAGCTCGCCGATGCGCCCGTTTATCACGATCTCTATCCGCTTGCGCACATGAGCGATCGCGCGGTGGCGCTCGGCGTCGTTGCCACAGGTCTCGCCTATAACGCCGACGCGTTCAAGAAAGCAGGCCTGCCGCCGCCCGATTCGTGGTCCGCGCTCGCAGACAAGCGATTCAAGCAAAAGATCGCGATTCCGCCGATCTCGAACACATACGGCTTGCAAACCCTCGTCATGTTCGCCCGGATGAATGGCGGCGGCGAAACGAACATCGCGCCGGGCTTCGATGCGCTCATCAAGAAGGTCGCGCCGAACGTGCTCGCCTGGGAGCCGTCGCCGGGCAAGATGACGGAACTGTTCCAGAACGGTGACGTGACGCTCGCGGTATGGGGCAGCGGCCGCACCTACACGCTGGAGCAGACCGGCTTTCCGATCCGCTTCGTCTATCCGAAGGAAGGCGCGATGGCGTTGCTGACCGCGACCTGCCCCGTCGTCGAGAACAAGGAACCCCAGCTCTCGCAGCAGTTCGTCCAGTACCTGCTCTCTCCCGAGGTGCAGACGGTTCTCGCCAAGACGCAGGCTTGGGGCCCTGTCAACAGTAAAACGAAGCTTGACTCGGCAGTCGCCGCCACCGTGCCCTATGGCAACGACCAGATCGGCAAGCTCGTCAAAACGGATTGGACCATCGTCAACGAAAAACGAACGCAATGGACCAATCAGTGGAACAGGCAAGTGGAACGTTGAGCGTCATGCGAGCGGCGGCCGGCGCAACGTGCGCCGCCCTGCATCTCGCCTGACGTCGAGACTATTGCATTCTGACGTGGAGCCGCATCACACCATGGCGTTCCTGCAACTCGAGAACCTCTCGAAACGCTACGGCGACTTCTCGGCCGTGGACGGTCTCTCGCTTGGCGTCGAGCGCGGCGAATTCGTTTCGCTGCTCGGGCCGTCGGGCTGCGGCAAAACGACGACGCTGCAGATGATCGCGGGTTTCGTCGAACCGACGGGCGGGCGCATCGTGCTCGGCGGCCGCGACATCTGCGGGCTCGCGCCTGAAAAGCGCGGCATGGGCGTCGTGTTTCAGAGCTATGCCCTCTTCGCCCATATGACGGTGGCGGACAACGTCGGCTTCGGTCTCGAGATGCGCAAGGTGACGCGCGCCGAGCGCGTGCGGCGCATTCGCGACACGCTCGCGATGGTGCGCCTCGACGGCCTCGAAAAACGCCTGCCGCGCGAGCTTTCGGGCGGGCAGCGCCAGCGCGTCGCGATCGCGCGCGCGCTCGTCATCGAACCGCAGGTGCTGCTGCTCGACGAACCGATGTCGAATCTCGACGCGAAGCTGCGCGAGGAGATGCATATCGAGCTGCGCGCGATCCAGCGTGAGCTCGGCATTACGACGATTCTCGTCACGCACGATCAGGTCGAGGCAATGACGATGAGCGACCGAATCGCGGTCATGCACGGCGGCCGCATCGTGCAGATCGCCGCGCCGTTCGACGCTTACGAGCATCCGGAATCGCCTTTCGCCTCGACGTTCCTCGGCCGCACGAACGCGCTCGCGGGCAAGGTCATCGGCCGGCATGCGCGATGCTGCATCGTGCAACTCGGCTCGCAGGTCGCGCATATCCCGCACGGCGAGCGCGAGTTCGGCGACACCGTGCACGTCTACGTGCGGCCGGAGAAACTGCGCTTCGCATCCGAAACGGAGGATGGGCTCGCGGGCCGCGTGCGTACGCGGCTTTTCCTCGGCAACCACTGGATGCTCGAGATCGATAGCGCGCTCGGGACCTTTCGCATGAGCCAGCCCAACATCGGCATGCCGCCGCCGCTCGAAGGCGAAGCTGTCAAGATCGCGTGGTCCGACTCCGATCTGCATATGCTCCGCGCGGAGGCACAGCATGTCTGAGCTCTCTTCGCGGCTGCCGGCGGCGCCGCGAGCGCGTCGCGCAAGCGAAGCGCGCGCGCCCTGGCTGCTGGCCGCCCCTGCGCTGCTGCTCTTCCTGGGGCTGCTCGTGGTGCCGATGATCATGATCGCGCTGCTGTCGTTCCATGCGTTCGACGGCACGCTCGGCATTCTGCCTGCCTACACGTGGGCCAACTATTCGGAAGTGCTCGGCGATCCCTATTACCACGACATCTTTGCGCGCACAGCCGGTCTCGCTCTCATCGTCACCGCCCTCTCGATCGCGCTCGGCGTGCCGGAGACGCTGATTCTTGCACGCATGAAGGCACCGTGGCGCAGCGTATTTCTGCTGATCGTCCTCGGACCGCTCCTGATTTCGGTCGTCGTGCGCACGCTCGGCTGGGCCATTCTGATGGGACGCGAGGGCCTCATCAATCAGGCGCTGCTCGCACTGCATCTGACGGATTCGCCGCTGAGGTTCTTGTTCACGCTCACCGGCGTCACGATCGCACTTGTGCACGTGCTCGTCCCCTTCATGGTGATCTCGGTCTGGGCATCGATCCAAAAACTCGACGCCCAAGTCGAGAACGCGGGCCGCTCGCTCGGCGGCTCGCGCTTCACCGTATTCCGCCGCATCGTTTTTCCGCAATTGCTGCCAGGCGTGCTGTCGGGCAGCATCATCGTCTTCGCGCTCGCCGCCTCGGCGTTCGCGACGCCGGCCATCATCGGCGGCCGGCGCCTCAAGGTCGTCGCGACAGCCGCTTACGACGAGTTTCTGAGCACGCTGAACTGGCCGCTCGGCGCATCGATCGCGGTGCTGCTGTTGATCGCGAACGTCGCGATCATCATCGGCTGCAACCGGCTCGTCGAAAAGCGCTTCGCCGCGGTGTTCGAGTCGTGACGGGGGCGTTCGAAATGCGCAAGAACGGCTTCTTTTCGCTCGCTTATCACACGCTCTTCATCGCGTTCATGCTTGCGCCGCTTGTCGTCGTGGTGGCGGTCTCGTTCACGGGCAAAGGGTATATCTCGCTGCCGAGCGGCGGCCTTTCGCTGCGCTGGTTCAGGGCACTGGCGCAAGCCGACGACTTCATTACCGCATTCTGGCTTTCGATCCGCCTGGGCGCCGTTTCCGCCACCGTCGCCGTCGCGCTCGCCGTGCCGGCGGCGCTCGCGCTCACGCGCTACCGGTTCGTCGGGCGCGGCGCATTAATGGGCTTCTTCCTCTCGCCGCTGATGATCCCGTACGTCGTGCTCGGCGTCGCGTTCCTGCGTTTCTTCACGATGGCGGGCCTGACCGGCTCCTTCTTTTGGCTCGCGCTGATCCATGTCATCGTGGTCATGCCCTATGCGCTGCGCCTCGTGCTCGCCGCGGCAGCCGGGCTCGATCGCGACGGTGAGCGCGCGGCGCGCTCGCTCGGCGCCGGCCGGTTCACGGCTTTTCGCCGGGTCGTGCTGCCGATGCTGCTGCCCGGGGTGGCCGGCGGCTGGATTCTTTCCTTCATTCAGAGTTTCGACGAACTGACGATGACGATATTCGTCGCCACGCCGGGCACCACTACGCTGCCCGTCGCGATGTACAACGATATCGCGCAGAACATCGATCCTCTCGTGACTTCCATTTCCACCGTGCTGATCGTCGGCACGGTCCTGCTGATGATCGCGCTCGACCGCATCGTGGGGCTCGATCGCGTCCTGATCGGCAAAGGTTGAACGCGCGATGACAACAGTTGAACCCGATGTGATCGTGATCGGCGGCGGCCTCGTCGGCATGGCCATTTCATATGGCCTTGCGGGTAACGGCGCGCGCGTCGCGGTACTCGACGAAGGCGACGATGCATTTCGCGCCTCTCGCGGCAATTTCGGGCTCGTGTGGGTGCAAGGCAAAGGGTATGGCTTGCCCGAATATGCACGATGGACGATGAGCTCTGCCCGACTTTGGCCGCGGCTCGCGGCGGCGTTGAAAAAGGAATCGGGTGTCGATGTCGAACTCGAGCAGCCCGGCGGCTTTCACTTCGTTCATTCGCAGAGCGAGGCCATCGAACGCGAGACACGGCTCGCCTGGCTGCGCGATCGACTCGACGAGCCCTATCCGTTCGAAATGCTCGGCCACGACGCGTTGAAAGCCAGGCTTCCCGCGATCGGCCCCGAGGTGTACGGCGCAAGCTACACGCCGATGGACGGTCATGTGAATCCGCTCAAGCTCTTGCGCGCGCTTTACGGCGCGTGTGAAGCACGCGGCGTCCAGTGGTATCGCAATCAGCACGTCGACGACGTCGAGCCGACGGGCGGCGCGTTCGTCGTGCGCGGCACCGGCCGCAGCTGGAAAGCCCCGAAGGTCGTGCTCGCGGCAGGACTCGGCAACGCGCGGCTCGCGCCCTCGCTCGGCCTTCATGCGCCCGTGCGGCCGAACCGCGGGCAGGTTCTGGTCGGCGAGCGCGTGGCGCCGTTCCTCGACTACCCGACGACCTACGTGCGCCAGACCGACGAGGGGACGATCCAGCTCGGCGATTCGATGGAGGACGTCGGCTTCGACGATACGACGACGACAAGCGTGCTCGCGACGATCGCGCGGCGCGGCATCTGCAGCTTCCCCGTGCTCGAAGGCCTGCGCCTCGTGCGGGCTTGGAGCGCGCTGCGCGTGATGAGCCCCGATGGCTTTCCGATTTATCAGGAGTCCTCAACTTATCGCGGCGCGTACGTCGCAACGTGTCACAGCGGCGTCACGCTCGCCGCGGCGCACGCGCTGCGCCTCGCTCCCTGGATCGCCGGCGCCGCGGCGCCGGAGGAAATCGATGTCTTCGCGGGCGACCGCTTCTTGCACCCGGAATGGACCAGCCATCATGCCCACTAGCAGCCTTTTCACCCGACTCGCGCCGAGCGGCGACGGCGTGCCGCACGTCACGGTAGAGCTCGACGGCGCCCCGATATCGGTGCCGTCGGGCTGCAGCGTCGCCGCGGCGCTTCTTGCAGCCGGTCTCGTACACTTTCGCGGCACGCCCGTGAGCGGGGCGCCTCGTGCACCCTATTGCATGATGGGCGTCTGCTTCGAGTGCCTGATGGAGATCGACGGCGAGCCGAACCGGCAGACCTGCCTCATCGAAGTCCGCGACGGCATGAAAATCCGCACGCAAGAACGCGCACGCACGCTCTTTACCGTTGCGACGGAGAACGCGCATGGACACGCCTGATCTCGTCGATATCGCCATCGTCGGCGGCGGCCCGGCCGGCATGGCCGCCGCGACCCGAGCCGCGAAACTCGGCGCTTCCGTCGTGCTCCTTGACGAGCAAGCCGCGCCGGGCGGACAAATCTATCGCGGCGTCGGCGGCGCGCCCGAGAAGCGCCTCGATATTCTCGGTCCCGACTATGCCGCGGGCCGCATAATCGTCGAAGCGTTCCAGCGCTCGTCAGCGCGACATATCGGCAATGCGGCCGTCTGGCAGGTCACGCCGGAGCGAACGGTTCACTACCTTCGGGACGGTCGCGTAGGTTCGTTCAAGGCAAAACGCGTGATCCTCTGCACCGGTGCGATGGAGCGGCCGTTCCCCGTGCCGGGATGGACGCTGCCCGGCGTCTTGACAGTCGGTGCCGCGCAGATTCTGCTGAAGACCGCGGATACGGTTCCCGCCGAGCCCGTCGTGCTCGCCGGTTGCGGCCCCCTGCTCTATCTCCTCGGCTGGCAATACGTTCGGGCCGGCGTGCCGGTGCGCGCGATCGTCGATACGACGGATGCCTCCGACAAGCGCCGGGCGCTCGCTCATCTCGGCGGAGCACTCGCCGGCTGGCGCTATGTGAAGAAGGGACTCTCGATGATGCGCGTGCTGCGGCGCGCGGGCGTGCCGTTTCATGAAGGCGCCACGTCGCTTTCGATCGAGGGCGATGACGCCGTGCGTGCCATCCGTTTCGTCGACGCGCGCGGCCGTCAGCGCATCGAGACACCACTCGTGCTGCTGCATCAAGGCGTCGTGCCGAACACGCAGTTCACGTGGGCGCTGCGCGCAAAGCATCGCTGGGACGATGCGCAACTGTGCTTCGTGCCGCTCACCGACGAGTGGGGCGAACTGAGCGTGCCCGGCATCCAAGTCGCGGGCGATGGCGCGGGGATCGGCGGCGCGACGGCCGCGGCGCTCTTCGGCGAGCTCGCGGGCCTCGCCGCGGCCTGCGCCGTTGGACGGATCGACCAAGCCGAGCGCGACCGCCACGCGGCGCCGGTCAGACATCGACTCGCCGCGCATCTTCGGATACGCCCGTTCCTCGACGCGCTCTATCGCCCCAAGCAGCAAAACCGCGTTCCGTCCGACGACGTGCTCGTCTGCCGCTGCGAGGAAGTCACGGCCGGAACGCTGCGCGAGCACGTACGGCTCGGCTGCACGGGTCCCAACCAAGCGAAGTCGTTCGGCCGCTGCGGCATGGGCCCATGCCAGGGGCGCCTTTGCGGGCTGACGGTGACGGAGGTCATCGCCGACGCGCGCGGTGTGTCGCCAGCCGAAGTCGGCTACTACCGGATTCGGCCGCCGATCAAGCCGATCACGCTCGGCGAACTGGCGCGCGAGTCATGAGCCTCGCAAGCGCAAGCGCCCATCTGGCGCACCGAGATGCCGATGTCGTCGTAATAGGCGGCGGCCTTCATGGACTCTCGAGTGCCGTGCATCTCGCGCGGGCGGGGGCTCGCGTGACCGTGCTCGAAGCCGAATATTGCGGACGTCACGCGTCGGGCGTGAACGCGGGCGGCGTGCGCACGCTCGGGCGTCACCTCGCCGAAATCCCGCTCGCGCTCGAATCGCGCGCGCTCTGGCATCGATTGCCCGAGCTCATTGACGACACCGGCGGCTTCGTGCCGAGCGGTCAATTGAAAGTTGCCGAGTCGGAAGCCGAGCTCGAGACACTGCGCGCACGCGTGGCCGATCTTCATCAGCGCGGCTTCACGCATGAAACGCTCGTCGATGCGGCGACCGTTCGAGACTTGCTGCCGGCCGTCGCGCCGCATGTCACCGGCGGCATCTGGGTGGCTGACGATGGTCACGCCCTGCCGTTTCGCACGGTCACGGCATTTCGTCGCGCGGCCGAGCGGCTCGGCGTCATCGTGCACGAAGGCGCCCGCGTAACCGCGGTCGAGCGAATGGGCGAGCATTGGGCGATCGACGCGAAAAACGGTCGCTTCACGGCGGAATATGTGGTCAACGCCGCGGGCGCATGGGCCGGCGAATTCGCCCGCCAGATCGGCGAGCCCGTGCCCGAAGAACCCGTGGCGCTGCTGCTGACGATCACGCATCGCGTGCCACCGTTCTGCTCTCCCGTCGTCGGGGCAACGGGCCGGCCGCTGTCGTTCAAGCAGTTCGACAACGGAACGGTGCTGATCGGCGGCGGCGTGCGCGGCCGCGTCGACATGCCGTCGCGAGCGGGTGAGGTGGACTTCGCGCAGCTCGCATCGAACGCCCGTACGGCACTCGACCTCTTTCCGCATCTGCGTGACGTCGGCATCAATCGTACGTGGGCCGGAATCGAAGGCTTCATGCCCGATGGCATCCCCGTGATTGGTCCGAGCCGGACCGCGCCGAAGGTCATGCATGCATTCGGCTTCTCCGCGCACGGCTTCGAGCTTGGACCGGTGGTAGGACGGATCGTCGCGGAGCTGATCACGGCCGGCCGTAGTTCGCTGCCGATCGAACCGTTCGCGATCGAGCGTTTCGCGGAGCGTGCGCTCGCGTCTACCGTTTCAGTCGCGCATTGAGAAGGAGTCCTGATTAACTTCCGTGCAACGCCGCGAATCATGCGCGACCGCTGCACTTTGACGGCGTGGCGGCGGCGCAGCCGTTTAGCGGTTAGCGCCGTCGTCGCGGGTTACGATGAAAGCGGCACGCGTTCAGGCTCGTCCGCCTCGAACCAATCGGGATTGCGGGCCGCGACCGGCCCCAGCGACACGAGGATTTCCCGCAAGTGCCGGCGCATCGCCTCCTCGGCCGCGACAGGATCGTGCGCACGCAGTCCGGCAAGAATCTTCGCATGCTGGCGAATCAGAAGGTCGAGCGGCGATACATCGGCGAGGCTCAGGTACCGGACGCGATCCATTTGCGCCTTGATGTCCTGTATCGTTTCCCACGCGGCGATACAGTCGATCGATTGAGCGATCGAATAATGGAACGCCTCGTCGAGGGCAAGGAAGGCCGCCGTATCGTTGAGATTCGCCGCGAGCTTTTGCTCGCGAATATTTTCGGCCAGCAGCTGCAGCTGCGCATGGGTGATCGATTCGGCCGCCTTGCGCACCACCGCCGTTTCGATGGCCTCACGAATGAAGCGGCCTTCTCTGACTTTTCTCGGCGAGATCTTCTTCACGAGCGTGCCGCGCTGCGGCAACACCTGCAGCACCCCCGCCTCCACGAGCTTGATGAACGCCTCGCGCACCGGCTGACGCGAGACATGGAACATCTCGGAGACTTCCTTTTCCGAGAGCGGCGTGCCCGGCGTCATCTGCCCGATGAAGATGGCCTGACGCAGCGCGCGGAAAATCTGCCTGCTGATCGGCTCGTGCGAGTCGAGCGAAACCTGGCTCGCCAGGTCGGGCAGCGCGCTGCGTGCCGCGACGGCCGGGCCCACGCGCCGCCGGGCACGAGGGACGGAGACGCGCGACGGCGGCGCGTCGACGGAAACGACATCCGATTCGGGAACGGCTTTCATGCGATTCGATGGCCCCGCGAGGGGCACTTCTGAAGATTGACGGTCGGCCATGCGACGAGCGTGGCCGGCCTTCACCATACTACCATGCTCGTTCCACGCTGACGGCCGCGCGCCGCGGTTCACGTATTCCGACGATCGAGCAGATGGCGCCGAGCACCGCCACGGCTCCAGCGAGGACGAATGCACTGCCATACGCGCCGTGCGTCGCTTCGACGATAAAGCCCGTGACAGCGGGGCCGATGACGCCCGCCAGGTTGGCCAGGAAGTGGACGAAGCCCCCCACGCCCCCGACATGCGCGCGCGGCACCGTATCCTGGATGACGGCCCAGTAGATGGAGCCCGTCGCATAGAGAAAAAAGATCGAGACGGACATCGAAGCGACGGCTGCTTCCGCGCTCACGACGCGGCCGGCGAGCGCCACGCACGCTGCCGCGGCGCTGAGACAGACACCGAGCACGAGCTTGCGCGAGAAAAGCGGCCTGCCCGTGACGCGCAGTATCGCATCCGAAACAAAGCCGCCCGCCGCGAGGCCGATGCTGCCGAAGAGCCAAGGCACGACCGTCGCGAAGCTCATATCGCGCAGGCTCAGATGCTGAGCTTCGGTCAGGTAAGTCGGAAACCAGGACAGAAAGAAAAACAGCACATAGTTGTAAGCGAAGAACGCGAACGCCGTCGCGAGCACGAGCGGCTGCCGCAAAAGGCCGATGAGCGCCGGGCGCTCGCTGCCGGACGTCGACTGCCCGGCCTCACCCCCGGCTTGATCGGAGGCGATCAACTCCCTCTCTTCGCGTGTGATGCGCGGATGATCGTGCGGATGCTCGGTGGTCGTCGTGACCCACAGCACGAGCCACGCGAGGCCGAGCAGCATGATGCCGACGAATGCCCAGCGCCAGCCGAATCGCATGGCCAGGTAACCGACCACCGGGCCCGCCAGCGCACCGCCAAGCGGCGTTCCGGAACTGATGACACCGATTGCGCTCGCCACTTCCCGGCGTGGAAACCAGTTGTTGACCATCTTACTGTTCGACGAACTGAAGGGCCCCTCGCCCATACCGAACAGCACACGAAGCACGATGAGCGAGACGATCCCCGTTGCGAGCGCCGTTGCGCCGCAGAAAATCGACCATACGCCCATCGCGGCACCGAATACCCGTTTCGCGCCGAGCTTGTCCGACAGCACGCCGCCAATGAAGTTGAAGACCGCATAGCCGAGGAAAAAGCTGCTGAATACGATGCCCAATTCGGCATGGGAAAAATGCAGATCCTTCTGAATCAGCGGCGCGGCGATCGACAGCGCGGCGCGGTCGAGATAATTGATGATGCCGGCCAGAAAAAACAGCGCGACGACGAACCAACGCTGGCTTCTGATCATGAATATGTCTCCTGAAGTTCGCCTCTTGACGGGCGTTGTACGAAAGAGAAAGCGCGTAGTGGGGGGGCGTCCGTACCCCCCATCGCTCATTCGAAACGCAGATGCACCTTCATCGATTGCGAGCGATCGTGGGCAATTTCGAAGGCACGGTTCGCTTCTGCAAGCGAGAAGGCGTGCGTCATCAGCGGACGCAGATCGATCCTGCCCGCCGCGATTTCCTCGGCTGCGATCGCGTACTCGTCGGCGAAACGAAATGAGCCGACATAGCGGATTTCCTTCGACATGACGAGATTCGCCGGCACAGGCGACGGGCCCGCCGGCAGGTTGCCGACTTGCACGACCGTGCCGCCGGCGCGCACCGATCGCAAGGCCGTATCGAGGCCGGCGGGACTGCCCGATGCTTCGATCGCAACGTCGAAGAATCCGCGCGCTTCGGCCCAACGGCCGATCGCCGCGGAATCGGCCGCATTGACGACGTCGTCCGCGCCGACCTGGCGTGCGGTTCCGAGCGCATGGTCCGAGAGATCGACGGCGACGATCCGATGCGCACCGGCGCGCCGCGCGACGGCGACGAGGAGACACCCGATCGGGCCGCAGCCGATCACGAGTACCCGGGCGCCGACGAGCGAACCGGCCTGCTTGACGGCATGCAGCGCGACCGCCACGGGCTCCGCCATGGAGGCCTGCGCGAAGTCGACGCTATCGGGCAACGGCACGCACTGCGAAGCGGAAACCACGATCTGCTGACGAAACATGCCTTGCGTATGCGGAAACGTGGAGGCGCTGCCCATGAACCGCATGTCGAGACAGTGGTTCGACATGCCCGCGCGACAATAGCGGCACACGCCGCAGGCAAGGCCCGGGTTCACCGCCACGCGCCGGCCCTTGACGAGACCCGTCACGCCTTCGCCCATGCAGTCGATTTCGCCGGCCGCCTCATGCCCGAGCACGAAAGGTTCACGCACCGTGAAATCACCGCTTCGGCCTTTGAAGTAATAGGAGAGATCCGAGCCGCAGATGCCGCCCGCGCGCACACGCACGCGCACCTGCCCCGGCCCGGGCTCTGGCGGCACCACCTCGTCGATTCGGATCAGCTTCGGTTCGTGAAGGACAGCGGCGAACATATCGGACTCCTTACCAGTTCCAGAGCGTGCCGTCTTCGAGACGGGCAACGGGCAGATAGGCCGGCTCATAGGGATAGCGCGCGGCCAGCGTTTCGTCGATATCGACTCCGTGCCCCGGCGCATCGCCGGGATGCATCATGCCGTTCTCGAAGCGCCACGCATGCGGGAACACCTCGAGCGCTGCTTCGGGATAGCCCATGTATTCCTGCATGCCGAAGTTCGGCACCCACAAATCGAAATGCAATGCCGCCCCCATGCAGACGGGCGACAGGTCCGACGGCCCGTGACACCCTGTTCGCACTTGATAGAGCGACGCAAAATCGGCCATGCGCCGCAAATGCGTAATGCCGCCCGCGTGCGTGAGCGTTGCGCGCAAATAGTCGATCAACTGCTCTTCGATCAATTGCTTGCAGTCCCAAATCGAATTGAATACTTCGCCCACCGCAATCGGCGTCACCGTATGCTCGCGAATTATGCGGAAACCGGCCTGGTTCTCGGCAGGCGTCGGATCTTCGAGCCAGAAGAGACGGTACGGCTCCACCGATTTGCCAAGGCGCGCCGCTTCGATCGGCGTCAGTCGATGGTGAACGTCGTGCAGCAGATGCGTCTCGAAGCCGAATCGATTTCGCACGGCATCGAAGAGCTTCGGAATGAAGTCCAGATATTTCTCGGATGACCAACTTTCTTCATCGACGATCCCCTTCTTCGCGGGCTCGTACTTGTCCGAGCCTTTCGATACGCCATAGACCGAACGCATATTCGGCACGCCGCACTGAATGCGGACCGCCTTGTATCCCGCTTCGATATGCTGCGCGTAGCGATCGAGCGCCTCGGGAATGTCACGCCCCGTTGCGTGGCCATAGACCATCACACCGTCGCGCGAGGCCCCACCCAGCAGCTTGTAGAGCGGCAAGCCCGCTCTTTTGCCCATGATGTCCCAGAGGGCCATGTCGACCGCGGCGATCGCCGTCATCGTGACGGGCCCGCGGCGCCAGTAGGCCCCCTTGTACAGGTATTGCCAGATGTCCTCGATGCGACTCGCGTCACGTCCGATCAGCGTCGGCGAGACGTGATCGCGCAGGTACGAGGCGACCGCAAGCTCGCGTCCATTGAGCGTGGCGTCGCCGATGCCGTATAAGCCTTCGTCTGTCTCGATCTTCAGCGTGACGAAATTGCGGCCGGGACAGGTGACGATCACGTCCGCTCGAATGATCTTCATGTTCGCATCCTCGCTTCGATTGGTCCATGCTACCATACAAGTATATCAACCGGAAGCACTGAGAGGAATCATGAGTCGATTCGTGCCGCCCCGCCTCGCGCGCAGCGTTCTACCCGAGCTTCGCTCGCATCTGCTGTCGCCCGCCTGGCGCGAACCGCGCATCGGCATCGTTCACCTCGGCATCGGGAACTTCCATCGCGCGCATCAAGCGCTTTTCACCGAGGAGGCCATGATCGCCGCGGGCGGCGACTGGGGCATTTGCGGCGTCACGCTGCAGGGCGACGTCGCGAAACGCGATGCGCTCATGGCGCAGGATGGCGTTTACAGCATCGTCGAGCGGGGAATGGAAGGCGAGCGCGTGACAGTGGTGCGCGCGCTGCGCGAAGTCCTCGCCATGCCGCACGATCGCGCCGCGCTGCTCGCGCGCCTCGCCGACCCGCAAGTCCGAATCGTTTCGCTGACCGTGACGGAAAAGGGTTACTGCCGAGACGCGAACGCCGGCGACGCCGACTTCGGCCACCCCGGCGTCATGCATGATCTCGCCCACCCCGAGACGCCCGTCACCGTGCCGGGTATTCTCACGGCCGCCTTGCGCATGCGCCGCGACAGCGGCAATCCGTTTACCGTGCTGTCGTGCGACAACCTCGCACACAACGGGGCCGCGCTGCGGCGCGTCGTTTGCTCTTTCGCACGGGCCGTCGACCCTGGCTTGGCGGACTGGATCGAAACGCATGTCGCGTTCCCCTCGACGATGGTCGATCGCATCGTGCCCGCGACAACCGAAGCCGATTTGGTCTCTGCGCGCGCGGCGCTGGGTTACGAAGATCGAGCCCCCGTCGCCTGTGAGCCGTTCCGCCAATGGGTCGTCGAGGACCGCTTTCCGGCGGGCCGCCCGGCGTGGGATCGCGTAGGTGCGCAACTGGTCGATGACGTGACGCCGTTCGAACTCGCCAAGCTCCGCATGCTGAATGCGACGCACTCGACCATCGCCTATTTGTCGATGCTCACCGGCATCGAAACCGTCGACGCGGCCATCGCAAACCCTGACATGCATCGTCTCATTCACGCGCTGATGACCTCCGAAATCGCGCCGACGCTGAACGTGCCGCTGTCGTTCGACCTTTTCGCCTATCGCGACGCGTTGCTCGAGCGCTATGCGAATCCGGCTCTCAAGCATCGCTGCGCGCAGATCGCGATGGACGGCAGCCAGAAAATTCCGCTACGGCTTCTCGGCACGCTTTCCAAGCGAATCGCGACACGGCAATCGTTTTCGCGCCTCGCCTTCGCCGTTGCAGCATGGATGCAGTTCCTGCTTGGCCGCACCGACGACGGCGTGCCTTACGAAATTCATGACCCGCTTGCCGACCGATTGCAATCGCTCGCGGCCTCGTCGGGCGGATCGCCCGACGCGCTGGTTCGGGTGCTGCTCGACGTTCGCGACGTGTTTCCGACCGAGCTGGCGCGCAGCGCGTCCTTGCGGCAGGCGCTCGTCGAAGCGTTGCAAGCGCTTCGAAAAGGCACATTGCGCGCGATCGCCGCCTACGCATGAGTCAGGATCGCAGCGCCCTCGCCCCACCCGCCACCGCCGTCACGGCGATGATCAGCAGCCCATAGATGATTGCGCGCACGCCCGCCCCCGTACCGCTGGCGTTCAACAGCGCGTTCACGAGAAAAAGGAAGCAGGCTGCGCCCCATACGCCGATCGGGCTGGCGCGGCCACCTGATACTTGCGTGCCGCCGATTACGACGACAGCGACGGACAACAGCATGTAGTCGGCGCCCATATCGAGCGTCGCTCCGCCCGAAAAGCTCGAAAGCAGCAACGCGCTGAGCGCCACCAAAACCGAGCAGGCGACATAAGTCGCGAAGCGCACGCGTTCGACGCGCACGCCGGCAAGATGCGCGGCCCGCCCGTTCTGACCGACCGCCGACAAGCTGCGTCCTTGCACGAGCCTGAATAGCACGATGCCGGTCGCGATCGTCAGTGCAAGCGCGACGAACGCGAGCGTCGAAATGCCGAGCCAATGTCCGAGCGCGAAATCTTCCAGCGCGGGGGGCGGCGCCGCGCTCCCGTGCCCAAGGCTGATCGCGATCGATTGAAGCACGAAGCTCGATGAGAGCGTCGCGATGATGGGCGGAATCCGCAGCAGGCGAATGAGCAGATAGTTGAACGACCCGACGGCGACGCCCGTCGCGACAGTGACTGCAACGCCAACCGGAATCGCCGCGTCGTTGCGCGCCATCACGTGCATCGCCACGCTGCCGGCCAGCGTGATCGTGGCCGGAATCGACAGATCGATGTTGCCCGGGCCGCTCGTCACGACGAGCATCTGCCCGAGACCGACGAGCACGCTGAACACGACGAACGCGGACGCGGCCGACAACATGTTGCCGGCCGTCCGCGGACCGAATGCAAGCGAGGCGGCCAGGCCCACGAGCACGGCACCGCCGACCGACCAGAACCAAGGCCGCTCGCGGATGGCAAGCACGCTTTTCATCGGCGGCCTCCCTTGCGGCGGAACACGAGCCTCAACGAGAGGACGGCGATCAGAATGAGTCCCTGGAAACCGATCTGCCATTCCGGCGCAATCTGCAGGAATGCGAGGAACGACGAAGCCAGCGTGAGCGTGACCGCTCCGAGCACGGCTCCGATCACGGACACGCGTCCGCCGACGAACTCGCCGCCGCCGAGAATCACGCCGGCAACGGAGAGCAGCGTATAGCGCAAGGCGATGTTCGCGTCGGCGGAAGTAGTGAGACCGAGCAGCGCGAGCCCCGAGCAGATGCCGAGCATGCCTGCGCAGCCGAAGAGAATCGCCTTGGCACGCACGACCGACCACCCGCATCGACGCATCGCGTCGGGATTGCCGCCGACGCCGCGCAACGCTACGCCGGCTGGGGAGCGCATCAACAGACCGTGGGCCACGAGCGCGATCGCGGCGCTCCAGATCAGCGGCGCGGGAACGTACGGCGCCTGCAGCCCCATCAGCGTCGAGAGCCAGATCGGGCTCGTTCCGCCCGGCGACGGCAGCAGCAAGACCGCGAGCCCGTTCCAGACGAAGGACAGCCCCAGCGTCACGACGACCGATGAAATGCGCCGCGATTCCACCAGCGCGCCGACGAGCGCGTAGAGCGCCACGCAACCGGCGAGCGCCATCCAGCCGAGCCACGGAGAGCGATCGAGCAGCGTCGCGCCGATGCAGGTCACGAGGCTCACGAACGAGCCGATCGACAGATCGAGCTCGTTGGCGGTGATGACCGCGAGCTGCGCAAGCGTCGCGAAGACGATCGGCACACCGAGATTCAGCAACATCGACATCCCGAAGTAGCTGAGCGTGTTCGGCTGGACGACGAACATCGGAACCAACACTGCGGCGAGCGATATGGCCGGCAGCATGGC
The DNA here is from genome assembly GCF_003028655.1 of Trinickia symbiotica. Taxonomy (GTDB): domain Bacteria; phylum Pseudomonadota; class Gammaproteobacteria; order Burkholderiales; family Burkholderiaceae; genus Trinickia; species Trinickia symbiotica_A. The sequence goes on along the minus strand of NZ_PYUC01000007.1, from coordinate 231,423 downwards.
GCGCCGCTCCGCCCGGCGCATACCCGCCCTGGCGAACCCCATCATGATCGCGCCTCCTCGAAACTCGCCGCGAGCAGCGCCTGCTCCGTGCATTCGCTCGCGTCGAGCACGCGCGTGACATTGCCGCCGCGGAAGACATAGACGCGGTCGCAGTACGCGAACTCGTCGTTCTCCGTCGTGTACCAGACGAACGTTCGCCCGTTGGCCGCTTCGGCTTGCAGCAGACGATAAATTTCGAGCTTCGTTCCGATGTCGACACCGCGCATGGGGTCGTCCATCAATACGAGCTGCGCGTCCGAGGCGAGCGCACGCGCGAATAGGACCTTTTGCTGATTGCCGCCGCTCAATGCAAGGATGTTGTCGGTCGGCGCGGCGCCGCGAATGTCGATTCGCTTCGCCCATCGATCGAAGAGATCGCGCAACGCTGCGCGATCGAGCCAGGTTCGGCTGTCGCGGTTGTAGAGCGAGCGAATATCGAGGTTTTCGGCGATGGTCCAGTCGATGAACACGCCATCGGCGCGCCGGTCTCCGGCGACGAATGCGACACGCGCCTTGGCGCCGCGCTTGCGCGAGTCGACGTAGATATCGTGCAGTGCGAGCGTCTGCCCTTGGCCTGCGAGGCCGGCGAGACCGACGATGGCTCCGCGGCGGGCTTCGATGACGGTGCGCCGTTGCGGGCCGACGTTCCAGCGGAAGGCCGACTCGCCGCACTCCGGCGTGCGCGCGCGCTGCGTCGCCGCAGCGGCCTCGTCCGTGAACTGCCCCATCGCGCGAATGATCGCTTCCTTTTGCAAGTGAGCCGCATCGAGCGTCGATACCACCTTGCCGTCGCGCATCACCATGACGCGATGCGCCGATCGCAGCATCTCCTCGAGCATATGCGTGATCAGAATGCAGGTCACGCCCGCCTGCGCGCAACGCCCGATGAATGCGAGCAATTGGTCCGCCGTATAGCGATCGAGACTCGACGTCGGCTCATCGAGTATGACGAGACGCACAGGCGTGTCGACCGATGCGAACCCGCGCGCAATCTCGACCATTTGTTGTTGCGCGAGCGTGAGGTCGCCGACGACGTCGGTCCCGCGCAACCCATGCCCGGGAAAGATCGCATCGAGCTGATCTTCGATGATCGCGCGCGCCCGCCGCCGCCAACCGAAGTGCCTCAATTGCGGATGCACGGCGCGCATATTCTCTTCGATCGTCAAGTTCGGGCAGAGCGAGAGCTCCTGGAAGACGCAGCGAATACCGAGGGTGCGCGCCTCGCGTGCATCGAAGCCGCCGTCGAACCGCTGGCCGGCAACCTCGATCGTGCCGGCGTCGGGACGGCGCGCGCCCGAAAGTACCGACATCAGCGTGGACTTGCCCGCGCCGTTGTGACCCGCCACGGCTACACATTCGCCGACGGCGAACTCGAAATCGACGCGCTGGAGGGCACGCACCGGCCCGAACGTCACGTCGACGCCGCGCACGCAAAGTAACGGAATGCGGGGAGGCGCCTCGCGCGCCGCGGAAAGGGCCGCAGTTTCGGAATGGCTCATCGGATCGGCAATCGGCCGGTTTACTTTTTGCCTTGAACCATATCGATGACCTGCTCGCGCGTGAAGACATTGCTGGCCACCGTACCGGGCGCCGTCTTCGGCAAGACTTTCGCGAGCGAGTCCGAGGTCACGGTAAGCGTCGGCAACGACATCTCGTGCGGCAGCTTGTTACCGGCGAGAATCTGCTGGGCGGCCCAGAACGCAAAGCTCGACGAACCCGGATCGGCCGCGATCGACATCGTCTGATAGCTGTCGATACCTTGCTGTTGCCACCATGCGAGCTCTTCCTGACGATTGCCGAGAATGATCGTCGGAATCTTCCGGCCTGCGGCACGAAATGCCTGCGCAACACCATATCCGTCGCCTCCCTGCGTCACGACGCCGTCGATCGGCGGCAGCGACGGCAGGATCCCCGCCACTTCCTTTTGCGCGACCGTCTGCGTCCATTGACCATAGACCGAGCCGACGATCTTCATACCGGGGTATTGCTTGAGCTCGTCGACGATGCCCTGATGAATCTCGTCGTCGACCGAAACACCGGCCAACCCGCGGACTTCGAGCAGATTGCCCTTGCCGCCGAGCTTCTTCGCAAGAAAATCGACTTCCTCCGCGCCCATCTTGTGAAAATCGGCCTCGATCCGATAGGCACACGGCTCGGTGACGATGCCGTCGAACGACACGACGACCACGCCGGCCGCGCATGCTTGCTTGATCGCGCCGTTGAGCGCCGTCGGCGATGCCGCGTTGATGACGATCGCCTTATAGCCTTGCAGCACGAGGTTCTGGATTTGCTGGGCCTGCTCCGTCGCCTGATTCTCGGCTGTCGTGAATGCCGGCGCGTCCGCGATGAGGCCAGCCTTCTTCGCCTGCCCCGCCACTTGCGCCCAGATTTTCAACTGCTGCTGCCTGAATGTGTTGCCCGCATAGCTGTTCGATAGCGCGATCTTTGCTTTCGACGTGTCGCCCGTCGCCACGTTCGCGCTGGCGGCCACGCTCAATGCAAACAGCGTGATGCCGGCGAGCCGCATGAAGAATGTTCTGTTGGCCACCGCCGTCTCCTCTCTCTTGTTGGTCGATAACGCTCATTGCATCGTACGTCATGACCTACTACCATACAAGTAGGTGTTTTCCAGAAAGCTAAGATAATGGCCGTTTGAGCTGCCGCCCAGGGAGCGAACGACGATGAACGACCGAATAGACCGCACATTGGTATTCGCAGGCTGCCTCAATCGACCGATTCCGCATTTCACAAGTGCAAACGGAAACGGAATTGCGGTGTTCTCGTTAGACGAGATCTCAGGACGGCTGTCTTTTCTCGCTGAATTTACCGACATCGACAATCCGACCTACCTCGCCGTCGTCCAGGAGAGAAGGATGCTCTATGCGACGAGCGAGCTTATTGATTCGCCGGAAGGTTTCATTAGCGCGGTGCGGATCGATGCGGCAAACGGCGCCTTGACGCTCGTCGGACAGAGGCAACGCACGCGCGGCAGATTGACGGCTTGGTGTGCGACAGACGCTCGCGGTGAGGTCGCCCTGGTCGCCAACTATGCGCGAGAGCGTCCCGACGACGAGCCGAGGCGGCATGTCGCGAGTTTTTCGATTCTTGCCGACGGCACGCTGACGTCCGTGACGAGCGAGTTCACTCATGAGGGTCGCGGGCCACGTGACGACCGACAATCAGTCCCGCATGCGCATTGTGCCGTGCCAAGCCCCGACAACCGGTTCGTCATCGTGGCCGACCTCGGCACCGATGAGTTGACGACTTATCGTCTCGACCAGCCACGCCGCGCGCTCGGTCCTGCGAATACCGCCCCGTTGAAGTTGGCGCCTGGCTCGGGACCACGCCATCTGACCTTTCATTCGAACGGAGCGATCGCCTATGTGATTTGCGAACTGGCGAATGCCATCGATCGGCTCGCGTATGACCGCGATACGGGGGAGTTGCGATGGCTCGAACGCACGGACATGCTGCCCGCCGGTGCCATGCCAAGCTTTGCCGCCGGCCTCGTCGCGTCGGCAAACGGTCGCCAGCTCTATGCAAGCTTGCGCGGAGAGGACAGCGTGATCACCTATGCGCTCGAGGAAGGTAGCGGGCGGATCGTCGGTGCATCGCCCAGCCCGAGTGGCGGCAAGACGCCGCGAAGCATCGCGCTATCGCCATCCGGCAAATTCTTGCTGGTGGCGAATCAAGACAGCGATCTACTCGCATCGTGGCGCCTCGATCCGCGCACGGGCATTCCGCTGGAGCAAGCCGATAGCGTGCGCGTTGGCACGCCGATGTGCGTTCAGGCCGCGACGTTCCGCACGAAATGAGCGACATCGCCGTGCCCCCGCACGCTCGTGCTTCAGCGACTGACGTCGACGACGAGGCGGCCTCTCACCACGCCTTTCAACAGATCGCCGGCGGCGTCGATCGCCTCGGTAAGCCCAATCGTTCTCGTCATTGCGTCGAGCGATGCGGCATCGAGGTCGCGCGCAAGCCGCCGCCACGCTTCGGCGCGCTCCGCCGCGGAGCGGTAAACGCTGTTGACGCCGAGCAGGCTCACGCCGCGCAAGATGAACGGCGCGACGGTCGCGGGAAGGTCGAGCCCTTGCGCAAGCCCGCATGCCGCAACGGCGCCGTCCGCCCGTATGCTCGCGCAGACATTGGCCAGTGTATGGCTGCCGACTGAATCGATCGCCGCTGCCCAACGTTCCTTCTGAAGCGGACGCCCCGGTTGGGAAAGCGTATTGCGATCGATGATCTCGGCCGCGCCGAGCCCGTGCAGATAGTCGGACTCCTGAAGACGCCCTGTCGATGCGACGACGCGGTACCCGAGCTTCGCGAGCAGCGCGATCGCCATACTGCCCACGCCGCCGTTCGCGCCGGTGACGAGCACGTCGCCCTGCGGCGGCTTGAGCCCGTGACGCTCGAGCGCCATGATGCAGAGCATCGCCGTGTATCCGGCAGTACCGATCGCCATCGTCTGTTGCAGCGAAAGTCCTTTCGGCAACGGTGTCAGCCATTCGCCGCTCACGCGCGCCTTTTGCGCGAGCCCACCCCAATGTTGTTCGCCGATGCCCCACCCGTTCAACAATACCTGGTCGCCCGCGGCGAACGCCGGATGCTCGCTGCGCTCGACCGTTCCCGCCAGATCGATGCCGGGGACCATCGGAAAGCTGCGAACCACCGATCCTTTTCCGGTGATCGCGAGCGCATCCTTGTAGTTCAGCGTGCTGTAGGCGACATTGACGAGGACGTCGCCGGGCGGAAGACGGGATTCGTCGAGCGACACCCATTCAGCTTCATAACGATCATCTTTCTTATCGACGAGGATTGCATTGAACATGAGCGCCTCCATTTCGTTGGACGAGAACGACGCATCAACCTTGACCTACCCTCTCCCCACGAATGGCATCTTCGTCGCCATGACGGTGTGAAAAAGCACATTCGCTTCGAGCGGCAGATTGGCCATATAGAGCACCGATTGGCCGACGATGTCCACATCGATCAGCGGCTCGGCTGCAATCTCGCCGTTCGCTTGCGGAACGCCTTTTTCCATTCGCGAGGCGAGCGGCGTGCGCGCGTTTCCAACATCGATCTGGCCGACTGCGATGTCATACTTGCGGCCATCGAGCGACGCGGACTTCGTCATGCCCTTCACCGCGTGCTTGGTGGCCGTATAGGCGATCGAATTCGGCCGCGGTGCGCTGGCCGAGATCGAGCCATTGTTGATGATGCGCCCGCCCATCGGCCGCTGCGAACGCATGACACGGAATGCCTGCTGAATGCAGTAGAACATGCCATTCAGATTGACGTCGACCACCGTGCGCCATTGCTCGGGGGTCCAGTCCTCGAACGGTCCGGGCGGATTCGACACGCCCGCATTGTTGAAAAGAAGATCGAGCCGGCCGAATCGTTCGACGATCGTGGCAAAGGCTTGCTCGACCGCGGAGGCATCCGCCACGTCGCATGAATGGGCGAACGCGCGCCCGGCAAAAGCTGGATCGTCGGCCACTTCGTTGAGCGGCTCGATGCGGCGCCCGAGCAGCGCGACATTCCACCCATCTTTCAGCAGTGCGGTGGCCGCGGCTCGACCGATCCCGCTGCCCGCGCCCGTCACGATCGCTGTTCTTGCTGACCTTCCCGCTCCATCTGTCATGCCCTTCTCTCCTCTTATGCGTCGACGCAATCTCTCACATGGTACTCGATCGGCTGTTGCGAAGCCGGCAGCCGCGCCGCGCGCACGTTGCGGGTCGATTTGCCGGACGGCAGCAAAACTACATCAACGATGAGAGAATCTCCTTCCATCCACCCATCTCCTCTTTCGCGAGCCGTATGGATCTCACAACGTCATCCACGCAAGCATCGCTGATGAACGCCTACTACCGCGCGTGGTCCGTCCGCCGGGTAGCCACGGCGCCGTTGCGAGGGGTTATGCAGTCAACGACCAACGTTCTGTGGATCGGCAGCTACTTCGAGCTCGCCAAGCCGTGGGCCGATGCATCGTGGGTCTTGCTCGACCTCGATGCGGATATGCTGATGCTCGGCCGGCAGGTGTTATCGGGGCTGCCGGCGGTACTGGGCGATATCCGGCATCTTCCTTTCTTCGAACGCTTCGATACGGTGGTAGCGCTCGGTGCCGTCACCGCCTATCTCCTGGACGACATTTCGGTCGAGTGCGCGGCGCAAGCGCTGCGGTCAACCCTCGTCAGAAGGCCGACCGCCCGTCTCCTGATCGATGCCTACGATAGCGACACAATCCACGCGACCAACTATTTCAACGGGCGCGGCGAATGGTTCCATGCGCATACTCGCTGTACCCATACCGTCGAAACGCAGCATCTTTCGAAGAGCAACGGCGTCTTTCTGACAACGCTCACAATCGCTGAAGATAGAGGAAGCGAAATCCATTCGCATCGCTTTCAATTTCGTCAACGTGCATTTACCGGAAGCGATCTGGCCGGGGCCTTCGAGAAACAGGGACTGCGGTTGTTGGACGCATACACCGATCCCGGCCAGGGGCGCCTCTATCAAACGTACGCGCTCGTGTAGGTGTGAAGCAACATAAGGAAGTGTTTTCATGGATGACGACGCACTCGTCTTCAACGGGCTCCGCCCACGATTGCAGAAGATCGCTTATCGAATGCTCGCGTCTGTCGCCGAGGCCGAAGACATCGTGCAGGACGTCTGGCTGCGCTGGCATGCAGCGGACCGGGAAGCGATCGACAACGCGGAGGCATGGCTGGTTTCGGTCACCACACGGATATCCATCGACCGCCTGCGCGCCGCCAAAGTCCAACGCGAGCACTATACGGGTATCTGGCTGCCCGAGCCCGAGATGACGGGCTCGCCCACTACCCCGGAAGAGGCCAAAGAACGTGCCGACGACGTCTCGGTGGCTTTCCTGTTGCTGCTCGAGCGGCTGACGCCCGAGGCGCGCGCCGCCTTCCTGCTGCGCGAGGTCTTCGACGCCGACTACGCGGAAGTGGCGCATGCCATCGGCAAAAGCGAAGCGGCGTGCCGTCAACTGGTCAGCCGTGCAAAAGCACAATTGCGCGACGAACGGCCACGCTACACGATTGCTCGCGATACACATCGGCGCCTCTTGCAGGCATTCGTGCAGGCACTAGAGCGCGGCGACTTCCCCTCGATCAACGCGTTTCTATCCGAAGACGCCATTTTGCTCGGCGATGGCGGCGGCAAAGTTCAGAGCTTCCCGAAACCCTTGGTGGGCGGCCGACGCATCGCGCAACTTTTCTACGCGTCGTCGTTGCGCTTCGGCAGTCAATTGCGCCACGAGCTGGTACTGCTCAACGGTCAGTGGGCGCTCCTGCGCTTTATCGAAGGCCAACTCGAATCGGCACAGTCGTTCGAAACCGACGGGGCTCGCATCGTTGCCGTACAAATTCAGCGCAACCCCGATAAGCTCGCACGCATCGCGGCCGCGCACGGCAATGGTTGACCGAAAATTTTCACGTATCGCGTCACAGACGATCGTGCCAATACGTCTAGGAAGCAGGCACTTTACGACTCCGCTTCCATGTCAGACTACTCATCGCGCCTCCCGAGCGGCATCGACGATCCGCTGGCAAGCAGCTTTGCGACCAGTTACGCCGGCGTCATATCATTCCTGGCCGTTGCCAACGAAGGGAGCTTTGCACGCGCGGGTGACCGCCTCGGCATCGGTCGCTCGTCCGTTAGCCGCAACGTGCAGAAACTCGAGGCGCAGCTCGATGCGCGCCTGTTCGTGCGTACGACGCGCAGCACCTCATTGACGCGCGAGGGCGAGCTTTTCTATGAAAACTGCCAGCCGGGCCTGGCTCGCATCGCACAAGCCCTGGAAGACATGCGGGAGCTGCGCAATGGGCCGCCCCGGGGCCATCTGCGCATCGCCTCGACGCAAGGCTTTGGCCGTAAAATCGTCGCGCCGCTTTTGCGGGGCTTTCACGCGCGATATCCCGAGATCTCTCTGGAACTATTGCTGAACGACCGGCCCGCGGACTTCGCCGCCGATCGCGTCGACGCGTCGTTTCGCGACGGACGCATCGAAGACAGCGGCATCGTTGCACGCCGGCTCATTCCGATGCAGACGATCGTTTGCGCGTCGCCCGCCTATGCGCACCTCCACGGATTGCCGCGCCACATCGGCGAGTTGGACGGGCATCGGTGCATCAACCTGTTGACGGCGTCCGGCCGCGTCAAAGAGTGGGAATTCAAAGTCGATGGTCTCGCACAGCGGCGCCAGCCCATTGCGAGCCATACATTCAACGATCCCGATCTGGTTGTGCAGGCGGTGCTCGACGGACTGGGACTTGCCCAGTTGCCCGCCTATCAGGTGCGCGATCTTCTGCGTGACGGACGCCTCGTCAGCTGCCTGATGCAACATGCACCCGACGATGGCGGTCACTACCTCTGCTATCTGAGTCGCAAGCTGCTTCCCGCCCGCATCCGCGTGTTCATCGACTATATGACCGAGCATACGAGAGCGCTCGACCTTCAGTGTCCTACCGAAATGACTAAGTTGCAGTCGATTGAGCAGGCGCCGGCTGCCTGATATTCCGGCAATTGGGGACTCGATCGACCGAAAAGCGACGACGAGATGTCGCTCGCGCCGAGCCGGAAATCGCGCAGCCAGCTGTGAGCGGCCGCCTTTACAGCGCAATAGTCTCCCGCGCCGGATCCTCGGTCGTCTCACCCAGCATCGATCGGAGATCACGCTCGATCAAGGCGCACATCGTCGAAATCGGCACATCGTTTGCCCCACCCTCGAACGGATTTTCGGTGCTTTCCCCGACCTGCTCGAGCGATGTGTACATCCACGAGACCGCGACGCTGCACGGCACGGCGAGCCAGATCATATTTCCATGCATGAAACCGCTCACACCGTCATTCAACCGATCGAACTCGTGCAGCAACCCGAACGGGAAAAGCAAACAGAAAAATCGCACGAACAGCGCACTGACGGTCGCGTATTGGCGCGGATAAGGGAAATTCTTCAGGCGCTCCGCTTTCGCCTGAAGCGCAATGAAATCGCCAAGTGCTCGTTGAAGCTCCAGATAGAACGCTGAATTCAGATGCCCGGTAGCATGGAGTTCCGAGAGGAATGCACCCTGGGTGCTCAATAGGATCGTCGCCGCTGAAGCGCAACCCAACACCCGTTCAGTCTCCCGTGCAGACAGGTAGTTCGGCAGAATTTCACCAAGACCCTTCTCCCATTCCGGTACCCGGTAGTGACGGCTGTACTCAGCATTGAACCGCCTGCTCATGCTTTCCCAAACGCGCGGGCGGCGCAACTCGTAACGCAGTGCAGTGAGCCAGGCGAGATGTCGATAGATCAGATCGCGGCGGGTGTCTTCTTCGCGGAGAAAATCGCGCGCCAGTTGCCCCCATCTACGGCTCGCGCCAAGTATGCCGGTCCAGACGTCTTGCGCCTCCATTGCCCGATTGTATGTCTGCGCGTTCTTGAAGCCGACGATAAACGATGTGGCGGTGCCGAGCAGTACGACGATCGTCAACGGCACGGATAGCCAGGTCATCGCGCAGAACTTGAACAGGATGACGGGTATCGAGCCGCAAATGACGAGCGCGTAGATTTGCCGCCGCGTCCAGACCAGGAACTCGGACAACCTATAGGATTTGCCAAGGTGCATGTCGATTCCCGCCACCGATTCGCCGATCAGTCCGCCGGCCGGTGATACGTCGCGACGTAGTGCGCTTGCGCGATGACCTTTCCATGCATCTGATAAGCGACGAGCGCCGGACTCGATGCCGCCTTCACATCGATACTCGGGACAGCGAGCGCCGATGCAGTGACGACGTATCGATGCGACTCGCCTTCGGGCGGGCAAGGTCCGCCGTACCTGGAATCGCCGAAGTCCGTCAACGTTTCGACGGCGCCCGCAGGCAACAGCTTCGGGTTGCCCGAGGCGCCCTTCTCGATCGACGTATCCGACGCGGGAATGTTGGCGACTTCCCAATGCGTCCAGCCGAGTCCACCCGTCGGCGCATCCGGGTCGTAGATCGTGACGACAATGCTTTTCGCCCCGCGAGGAACATGGGACCATGAGATGCGGGGCGATACGTTGGCGCCGTGACATCCAAATCCGCCGTAGACCTGTTCGTTCATGAACTGTCCGCGATCCAGGTCGTCGACCTGCACGGAAAAGCGCTCGGCAAGAGCGATCGCGGGCACGATCGCCAAAAGTGCTGCAGAGCAGAGAGCTGCTCGCAAAACGACGTTGAGGCCCATAGTGAGCTCCGTTGCGACTTACCCAAGATGTTGAGATCGATGGATGCGCCTGATCGACGTTGGGAGGATCGCCTTGCGCGACCATCGTCGGAACGGATTGTAGGTATGGACGTCGAACGCCGGTATCACCGCGAAGGGGTTCACCGTGTTGTCGCGAAAACAACAATCGGCTTGCGTCTCTGGAGTTCGTTCAACGTTGCGAGACGCGGATCAAAGCTAGGCCGATCCGATGACGGATCGGCCCAGCCACGACTCGCCGCGCCTCAGAACGTATGGCGCAGCCCGACTGTCACGGCCACCTGCGTGCCGGTCGACGAGGGCGACAGCGTGTTGATCATCGCGTGAGCCAGCACCGAGTTGGCTGGTGCGCCGTGAACGTGCTGATAGACCCCTTCGAGGTAGACATCGGTGCGCTTGCTCAGCGAGTAATCGGTTTGAAGCATCGCGGTGTTCCAGTCAGGCGATGAACCGTTGTAGGCCCCAGCCGTAAAAGTGTAGGCGCCCGACACGGACAATGCCGGCGTCAGCGCGTATTTTGCGTTCACTTCGTAGTTGTCCATTCGCAATGTGCCCGCCAGGGTACCCACGCCGGCACCTCCACTCACGAGGTAACCGCTGCCGAATGAGAAGACGTCGACCGCCTGATCGATTTGGGTATGGCTCCAGACGAGGCCGACCGTCGCGGGTCCGAACGTGTAATTGCCGCCGACGCCCCAGATCCGCTGGCGTGCTGCGACGAAGTTCGTGCTCCCGTCGGAAAGTGAGATCGCGCCGTTCGCATTCGTACCGAGCGCACCGCCGCCCGCATTGTTGAACTGCAAGTACCCGGCCGCCACGTTGACCGGACCCTGCGCGTACGAAAGGGCGAAGCCATAAGCGCGGTTGTTGGCGAAAGCGCCCGCCTTGTTGCTGAACGAGTACATCGCTTCACCGGTCACGCCAAAAAGCGTCGGGCTCGCGTATTTGACGGTGTTGTTGACGACGACCGAGTCCGCGGCAAGATTGTCGTTCTCGAACGGATGCGCGGCGATGCTGCCACCCCACGTATTGGCTTCCGCGGACAACGGTCCGAGCAGATCGTTGACGACATCGAACTGGCGGCCCAGCGTGAGCGTCCCGTACTTGTCGTTCTCCAGTCCGACCCAGGCCTGCGAACCGAAGCCGTCACCGGGGAACGCCTGAGTGCCGTTGTTGAGATTGAAGCCCTGCTCGAGCTTGAACACCGCGTGGTTGCCGCCGCCGAGGTCCTCCGATCCTTTGAGCCCGAACACCGTGTTCTGCGTCGAGCTGCTGTTTTCCTGCCAATTTCGGTGCCCTTGGCCGTTTGCACCGACCTGATTGTTCGTATAGACGAGCCCCGTATCGATGAGCCCGTAGAGGGTAACGCTGCTTTGCGCCTGCGCGGCAGTCGCGAGCACCCCGGAAATTGCTGCAGCCAGCAACGACTTTTTCATAGGCGTACGCTCCATAGATATGTCTAGCAAACGAAAGGGAGTTACTGCGCGTTAGTGAGCGAGGGATCGATGTACGAGCTGACGTCTTGCGCTTGCTTATAGACGCTGTTGCGCACATTGAATTTGTCCGCGTTCATGCTCGAGCCGTAGAGCGAATCCAGGCCGTCGCCCTTTGCGTAAACCTTCTTCGCGGATGCGAGATCGAGCAGATGCGTGCCCTTCAGCAACGGAAGGTATTGCTCGGGCGTCAACCCAACGCGCGCGGCCATGATCTTGACTGCATCGGGCTGTGTTTTCGGATCGTTGATATAGGCGACGCAGCGGTACCAGACCTTGATCACCTTGTCCCAGTCCGCCTTGCGTGTCGCAAGGCTCGTCGGGTTGATCGCAATGACATCATAGATAAGGCCGGGTGCATCGGCCGACGTGTAGATCGGCCGCGAGCCCGGGACTCGTTTCAACGCCTGCCCCGCGTTCGGCTGCCATGCCGCGACGGCGGCAATATCGCCGGACGATGCCAGCACCTGAGGCAGTTCGTTCGTCTTTGCATTGACGAGCGTGACATCGGACTCCTTGAGCTTGTGCTTCTCGAGCGCGCTGTCGAGCAGCAGATGGTCGACCAGACCGACCTCGACGCCGATCTTCCTGCCCTTCAACGCATCGATCGACTTGATGCCGGGCTTCGCGACGATTACGTCATTGCCGCTCGAATAGTCGGTGACGAGCGCCATGATGTTCTTCGCGCCGCTTGCCGCCGTGACGAGTGCATCGCCATTGGTCGCGCCGACGGCGTCGAGCTTGCCGGCCGCGAACGCATCGAGTGAAGCCGAGTAATCGAACCATTCGAAGTCGACGTTCACGCCCGCCTCTTTGAACCATCCCTTGTCGATGCCGACCTGGAAGGCCACCCAACCGGGCCAGTCGCTATAGCCGATGCGCAGCGGCGCCTGGGCATAGGCGGGAAAACCGAAAGTCGCGATCGTAAGCGTAGCGGCGAGGCGCATCAGCGCACGGCGCAGCGACGGTGTGAGACGGGACAGGACGCGTTGGATTGTTGCCATCGTGGGCTCCAGTAGGCCGGTGAGTTGACGATTGATGCGGCGTGCGCCGCAATGGCCGGTTCGGAGCGGGTAGGAACGCCAGAAGCCAGCCGGAGAGAGGCACGATAGCGGCCGCTATCGCCAATCTCCCGGGCTTTTGTCCCGCCGTGTAGTGCGGCACGCGAATCGGCAAACGCCAAAACGCATCGACACACCGGCTGCTCTCGGACCAGACGTTCTCGCGAACCGGAACCCTAGCATCCCTAAAGATGCGACACTGCCGCACCTCTCGCGGCGCCGATCTGCGAGAACCATGCCAAGTCGAGGCTCTCCTTCTTTGCATGCGTCAAAACCGCTTCTTATCCAAGGCGCCGAATCGATCGAGAACGGCCATCTTCGATTGGGCGGGAAAGCAACTGCGTGTTTGGGCATCATGGACCGAAGGCGCAATCGAGCATGTCTCGCGACTGCAGCGCTTTCATGCCGTCCAGCATCCGATGCCCCGAAACAGGGCCGTCATACATGTTGGTGGTGCATGGCGTTCCGCCTTTCTGTGCGTGCGCCGTTCATCGTTTGCGCGAACATCCTGCGCTCGAAGCGGTGATCGGCGCTCCGGTCCTGCTCACACATCGCTCGTTCACAGATTCACTCGTGCTGAGCGCACATTGGCACGCTCCTCGCTTCTATGGCCCGCGAGAGGTGCGAAGCAATTTGCATCATCTTCAGGATCGCTAGGGTTCCGGTCGCTCTGCAAGCGCACGCGACGTCTGGTCCGAGAGCAATCCGGTCTTGCCGCTCCCCTTCTCTTCGAAGGCATCGGCGAGGCTCCACGGAGGGATAAAAGCCCGGGAGGTCGCGATGTTTTCAGTCGCCCCTCTCATGCTGATTTCCACCGATAACAGGAGCCTCCATGTCGTCGAATCCACATGTCGATCTTCCGCCGATCCCGCAGCCGTTGTGGGAAGCGGTCATTCCGACGGGCACCCACTGGTCAGGGATCATGCGGCGCGGCCTCGCCTTGCGCATCGTCGATCTCGAGGGCGGGGCCAACCTCTCGGCGGTGTTCTACCGGCAGGAAGACCCGCTCGAGCGCTACAACATGGCCGATACGCTGAAGGCCCAGCACACCGCGCATTTAACGCGCGGGTTCGTCCTCTATTCGGATATGGGACGCGTGATGGCATCGGTGACAGCCGACACGCTCGGCTGGCACGACCCGCTGGGAGGCGTTGGGGACGCCGCGCTCTTCGAGGCCAAATACGGCGTCGCGCGTTACCAGGAGCATCGAAACGCGATGATGCGCAACGGCCGCGACAGTCTTCTCGTAGAAATCGCGAAGCATGGCCTCGGCAGTCGAGACCTCGTCGCGAACGTGAACTTCTTCAGCAAGCTGGCGGTGTCGGACGATGGTTCGCTCGAATTCGTCTCGGGTCACTCGCGAGCGAGTGACGCATTCGACTTGCGCTTCGAGATGAATACGCTCGTGGCGTTTTCAGCGGCGCCGCATCCACTGGACCCGGCGGTCCGCTACCAGCCGAAGTCCGTCAAGCTCATCGCGTATCGCGCTTATGCCGCCGATGCCAGTGTCCCTTCGGACGACCCGTGCCGCTCCTCGTGCGCCGAGAACGAACGCGGCTTCATCAATACCGAGCGCTTGTTCGCCTGAGGGGGGATGCCAAGATGCCCATCGTCGAAAGCCGGCTCGATCCGCGCTATGCCGCGTATGACTTCACACTTCCGGCCGGTGAGCCCTGGCAGCACGAAGTGAAGCGCGGGCAGGTGTTCCGCATCCTCGATCTCGAAGGCAACCAAGCCGTCGATACGCTCTTTTATAGCAGCGCCGATCCGCGCGAGCGATACAGCGCGCAAGATACGATTCGCGCTCAGCGCAAGCTGTATCTGACGGCGGGCAGCCGGCTGATGTCGAACCTCGGCAATCCCATGCTGACGATCATTGCGGATACGTGCGGTCGACACGATACGCTCGGCGGCGCATGTGCGGCCGAAAGCAACACAGTCCGCTACGCGCTCGAGAAGCGTCACATGCACAACTGCCGCGACAATTTCCTGCAGGCCATCACGCACTGCGTCTGCGGCGCGGGACCTGGCCTCACGAAGCGCGACATCGTCAGCAACATCAACTTCTTCATGAACGTGCCCGTGACGCCGCTCGGCAAGCTGACGTTCGAAGACGGTATTTCCGCGCCGGGAAAGTATGTGGAGATGCGCGCGGAGATGGATGTGATCGTCCTCATTTCGAACTGCCCGCAACTCAACAATCCCTGCAACGGCTACAACCCGACGCCCGTGCGCCTGTCCATCTGGGAGGCGCAGTGACATTCCGCAAGGTATTGATCGCCAACCGCGGCGAAATTGCCTGCCGCGTCATTCGCACGCTGAAGCGGCTCGGCATCGCTTCCGTGGCCGTCTATTCCGATGCCGACCGGCATGCCATGCATGTCAGCCTTGCCGACGAAGCAGTGCATATCGGACGGTCCCCGGCGGCAGACAGCTATTTGAACATCGCGGCGATCATCGCCGCGGCGGATTCGACGGGTGCGGATGCCGTGCATCCGGGCTACGGGTTTCTTTCCGAGAATGCCGCTTTCGCGCAGGCCTGCGAAGACGCGGGAATCCGGTTCATCGGCCCGCGGCCGGACCAGTTGCGTTCGTTCGGGCTCAAGCACACGGCGCGCGAGATCGCGCGCGTGCAAAGCGTGCCGTTGCTGCCGGGCACCGGCTTGCTCGCCGATACGGCACACGCGCTCGCCGAGGCGGACGTGATCGGCTATCCGGTCATGCTGAAGAGCACCGCGGGTGGCGGGGGCATCGGGATGTCCGTTTGCCGAAATCCCGATGACCTCGCGTCTGCGTTCGCCTCGGTATCGAGGCTCGGCGGCACGAACTTCGCGCATAGCGGCGTCTACCTCGAAAAGTTCGTCGAGAACGCGCGGCATATCGAAGTGCAGATATTCGGCGACGGGAGCGGCAAAGTCATCGCGCTCGGCGAGCGCGACTGCTCACTTCAGCGGCGCAATCAGAAAGTCGTCGAGGAGACGCCCGCTCCGAATATCACCGAGGCGGAGCGCCGGGCATTGATCGACAGCGCAGTGCGACTCGCGGCGGCCGTCCAATATGAATCGGCTGGCACGGTCGAGTTCGTCTTCGACGACGACACGCGGCATTTCTATTTTCTCGAAGTCAACACCCGGCTGCAGGTAGAGCACTGCGTCACCGAGGAAGTGACGGGCATCGACCTCGTCGAATGGATGATTCGGCAGGCGGAGGGTCAGCTACCGCCGCTCGCGACGCTCGCGCCCGTTCCGCGCGGCGCGAGCATCCAGGTCCGGCTCTACGCCGAGGATCCCAACAAACAGTTTCAGCCCTGCGCCGGCACGCTCACACACGTGCGTTTTCCCGAAACCGCGCGCACCGAGACGTGGGTCGACGCGGGCACCGAGGTCAGCGCGTACTACGATCCGCTCGTGGCCAAGCTCATCGTGAAGGGCGATACACGTGCCGCGGCGCTCAATGCGTTGCGCGACGCCCTCGCTCGGACCGAGCTCTATGGCATCGAAACGAACCTCGACTATCTTCGCGCGATCGTGGGCTCCGAGCGCTTCGCCCGCGGCAAGCAGACGACGGCGTATCTGTCGCGCTTCGCATTCTTCCCCCATACGATCGACGTGCTGAGCGGCGGCGTCCAGACGACCGTTCAGCAACTGCCGGGCCGAACCGGGTACTGGAGCGTCGGTGTGCCGCCTTCCGGCCCCATGGACGATCTTTCGTTCAGCAAGGCCAACGAACTGCTCGGTAATGCCATCGATGCGGCCGGGCTCGAGCTGACGATGGTAGGCGCGACGTTGCGCTTCAACAGCGCAACGCTGTTCGTATTGGGCGGCGCGCGCATGCGAGCGACGCTCGACGGCGAACCCGTTCCTTACTGGCAGGTAGTGCGGGCGGCTCCGGGCGCTGTCCTCGAGCTCGGCGGCATAGCGGGGCCCGGCATGCGAGCCTGCCTGGCCGTGAAAGGCGGGTTGCAGGTACCCGATTATCTCGGCAGCAAGGCGACTTTTACGCTGGGTCAGTTCGGCGGCCATGCCGGGCGAGCCTTGCGCCGAGGCGACGTGCTGCATCTTGCCGACGACGCCGGCGAAGGTCCGAAAGAAGGCGTCGCGCTTGGCGATGCCCATGTGCCGCCCTTGACGAACGATTGGTCGCTCGGCGTGCTCGACGGGCCGCATGGAGCACCCGATTTCTTCACGCGCGACGATATCGCCATGCTGTATGACACGCACTGGACGGTGCATTACAACTCGAGCCGAACCGGCGTGCGCCTCATCGGCCCGAAGCCTCGCTGGGCACGTGCGGATGGCGGCGAAGCCGGGCTGCATCCGTCGAACATCCACGACAATGCGTATGCGATCGGCGCGGTGGACTTCACGGGAGACATGCCCGTGATCCTGGGTCCCGATGGTCCGAGCCTCGGGGGCTTCGTGTGCCCGGTCACGGTCGTCGCGAGCGAACTCTGGAAGCTGGGACAGCTGCGGCCCGGCGATACGGTTCGATTCGTGCCGATCGCCCCGGAGGCGCCGGCACACGCGGTAGGTTCAGGGCACGAGTGCGTGTTGCTCGAAGATCGAGACGCCGGAGATGGCATGGGTGTCGTCTACCGTCAATCAGGCGACCGCAACGTGCTGATCGAATACGGTCCGCTCGTGCTCGATCTCAATCTGCGTTTCCGTGTACACGCACTCATGACCTGGCTGGAAGCGCATCGCCTGCCCGGCATCGTCGATCTGACACCTGGGATCCGCTCGCTGCAGATTCAGTTCGATCCGCGGCGCTTGGCGCGCGCAGCGTTGATCGAGCATCTGCAGCGTGCCGAACGCGCCTTGCCGCGCGTCGACGACATGCGCGTGCCGAACCGCGTCGTGCATCTGCCGCTCTCATGGGACGACCCTTCGACGCGCACGGCGATCGAGCGCTACATGCAATCCGTGCGGCCCGATGCCCCTTGGTGCCCGAGCAACATCGAATTCATTCGACGCATCAACGGCCTGCCCGATATCGAAAGCGTCAAGCGCATTGTCTTCGATGCGCGCTATCTCGTCATGGGGCTCGGCGATGTATATCTCGGTGCACCCGTCGCCACGCCCATCGATCCGCGGCATCGGCTCGTCACGACGAAGTACAACCCGGCGCGGACATGGACGCCCGAGAACGCCGTCGGCATCGGGGGCGCTTATCTGTGCGTCTATGGCATGGAGGGTCCCGGTGGGTACCAGTTCGTCGGGCGTACCGTCCAGATGTGGAACCGCTATCGCGCGACGCGCGAATTCGAGCCCGGCAAACCGTGGTTACTGCGATTCTTCGACGAGATTCGCTTCTACGAGGTGAGCGAGCCCGAACTGACCGAATTGCGCGCGGACTTCATCGCGGGCCGGGCGAGCTTGAAGATCGAGGAATCCGTCTTCGATTTGGGAGCTTACAACCGGTTCTTGCGCGAGGAGGCCGAGTCCATCGCAGCCTTCAAGGCATCGCAGCAGGCCGCCTTCGAAGCGGAGCGCGAACGCTGGCGCGCAGCCGGCACCGCCGAACATGTCGGCGAGCCGGAAAGCGATCGCGCGAGCGGCACGGGCGACGGTGCCGGACACGGCTGCGCCTCCCCACTGGATATGCTTGCCGATGACCAATCGGCGCTTGGCGCCGACGTGTCCGGCAGCGTCTGGAAAATCTGCGTAAGCGAGGGAGAACGCGTGGCGAAGGGCCAAGTCGTCGCGATTCTCGAGTCGATGAAGATGGAGGTTTCAGTGATGGCGGGCAACGACGGCATCGTCGAGACGATCGAGTGCGCTGAGGGCTCACCAATCGTGGCTGGACAGCGGCTCATGGTCTTGCGCGCCGACAGAGCGGCAACGGCGGAAACGGATGCGGTGCAAGGCTCGGAGGCTATATGCAAATAAAGGAAAAAACCGTGGCGATCGATGATGATCTCGGCATTACGGGCGGGAGCAACGGGATGCCGGCCGGCCCCATGACGATCGCCGCCCTCTTGAAGTGCTATCGCGAGGGCACGTTGACGCCGAGGCAACTCGTCGACGCGATCGCGGCGCGTACGGCGGGCAACGATCGACACCACGTCTGGATTCGCGCGCTGACGCTCGACGAGATGATGCGCTATGTCGATGCCCTCGGAGGTCACACACCGGATTCATTGCCGCTCTTCGGGATTCCGTTCGCGATCAAGGACAACATTGACCTCGCCGGCGTGCCCACGACGGCTGCCTGCCCCGCCTATGCCTACACGCCGGAGAAGAGCGCGGCGGTCGTCGAGCGCTTGATCGCGGCCGGAGCGATCCCGATCGGCAAAGCCAATCTCGACCAGTTCGCGACGGGGCTCTCAGGTCAGCGCTCTCCCTACGGAGCGTGCCGCAACGCGCTCGATCCGCGCTATGCGTCCGGCGGGTCCAGCTCCGGATCGGCTGTTGCCGTCGCGCTCGGCCTCGCGGCATTCTCGCTCGGCACCGATACGGCCGGGTCGGGACGTGTGCCGGCGGCCTTCAACGGCCTCGTCGGCTTGAAACCGACCAAGGGCATACTGAGCACGCTCGGCGTCGTGCCCGCTTGCAAGTCGCTCGATTGCGTATCGATCTTCGCGCATTCGGCGGACGACGCACAGCGGGTTTTCGATGTCGCTCGCGCCGCCGTGCCGGGCGATCCCTACGCGCGAGAATGGATGCCTCGCGCGGGCGGGCCATCGTCGCGCACGCGCGATGCAACGTTGAGCGGTATGCGCTTTGGCGTGCCACTACGGTCGCAGCTGGAATTCTTCGGGAACGAGTCGTACGCGCTGGCGTTCGACACTGCGCTCGATCAGCTGCGAGAAACCGGCGCCCGGCTGATCGAGATCGACTTCGCGCCCTTTCTCGAGACGGCTCGGCTACTTTACGAAGGACCGTTCGTCGCGGAGAGACTCGCTGCCATCAAACCGTTTTTTGACACGCAACCGGGCGCGCTGCATGCCGTCACGCGCGCGATCATCGGCGGCGCGCAACGATGGAGCGCAGCCGAGGCGTTCGCGGCCTTCGATCGCCTCGCAAGCCTGCGCATGTGCGCGGACGCCGTCTGGCAGAAAATCGACGCGATCGTCACACCGACTTCCCCGACGACTGCCACGATCGACGAGCTCGAAGCGGACCCGATCGGCGTCAATGCGCGCTTCGGCTACTACACGAACTTCGTCAACCTGCTCGACCTCGCGGCGGTCGCGGTACCCGCCGGCGTCTGTGAAGGCGGAGCGCATGCCGGCCTTCCCTTCGGCCTCTCGTTCGTGGGCCGCGCGCATGCCGATCACATGTTGCTCGATCTCGCGCGAGCCTGGCTCGCCGAGCCCACGCGCGAGCCCGAACGAACAGCCGTCGCGGCAGCGGGCACGCACGCCGCGCAAGAGACTTGTCAGCATGAATCGGCCTCCCGTCGCGTTGCACTTGCCGTAGTGGGCGCCCATCTGCGTGGACAGCCGCTCAACGGTCAACTGACGCAGCGCGAAGCCCGGTATCTGCGCACGACAAAGACAGCGCCGCTCTATCGGCTTTACGCGCTGCCTGCCGCGGCAAACGGCGGAATGGCCAAACCAGGGTTGGTACGGCTTCCACAAGGCCAGGACGGCGCCGCAATCGACGTGGAAGTCTGGGACCTGCCGCTTACCGCCTATGGAGACTTCATGACACTTGTCCCCTCGCCGCTTTCGATCGGGACCTTGACGCTCGCTGACGGGGCGCAGGTACAGGGCTTTCTCTGCGAGAGCGCCGGTTTGCAAGGTGCCGTGGACATCACCGCATTCGGCGGCTGGCGCGCGTATCTCGCGAGCGGCACCATGCCAAGCATCGACGAGAAAGCGCAATGACCACATCAGCCAACCGCCGTACCGAATGGCTCGCGGTGCGCCGCGAACTGTCGGCGCGCAATCGTTGGATACTCGGGATCGGATCGTTCGCACTGCCAATCATCGTCTGGTGCATCGTGAGCTATGTGCCGTTCGTCTGGCATCCACAGATCGTCATCACGAATCCCGGCAGCGTCGACTACTTTCAGGTGGGCTTGCGGGTCGACAAGGACACGTTCCGGCAGGAGCTCGCCGACGCGCGCGCGAAACACGCGCCGTTGCCCGCGGGCGTGCCAGCAAACCCTGTCTACCTGCCGGCTCCTCATGAGGTCTTAGCGGCTTTCTACACGGCGTTCGCGACGCCGCCCGCCTCGCGCGACGGGGTATGGCTGCATCAAAGCTTTTGGCACAGCATTCAGGTCATCTTCTGGGGCTTCGTCATTTCGTCGGCGATCGGCGTGCCGCTGGGCATCGTCTGCGGCACGTTCAGCTCGCTCGCGCGGTTGCAGGAGCCCTTCTTCGAGTTTTTTCGATACTTGCCGGCGCCCGCTTTCGGCGCACTCATGGTGGCCATACTCGGCATCTATGACGCCCCCAAGATCGCGATCATCGTCATAGGCACGTTCTTTCAGCAGGTGCTGATCATCGCCAACACGACCCGTAAGCTCGACTATGCGCTCTTCGAGGCGGCGATGACGCTCGGCACGAGCAAGGTCAGGCTGCTGACGCACGTCGCCGTGCCAGGCATTCTGCCGGACCTCTACCGCGACCAGCGCATCCTGCTCGGCTGGGCCTGGACCTATCTGATCGTGGCCGAGTTGGTCGGGACCACATCGGGCATCACCTGGTACATCACGCAGCAGGCGCGCTACGAGCATTTCGAGAACGTCTATGCGGCGATCATGATGATCGGCGTGATCGGGCTCGGCACCGACATCGTGCTCGCGCTCATTGGGCGCCGGCTTTTTCCGTGGGACCGCACGCTCAAGGCCTAGACCCCGCACCGCCGGCGTGCCGTTTGCGCGCGGTGCCCGCTCCAATCAGCAAGGATCATGATGCTCAATCCACAACCGGTGCCTCCTTATCTGCTCCAATCCGACGACGTGCGCGCGCGCTTCGAGCGCTTGAAGGCGCGCGAGACGATTCTCGAAGTCCGGCATGTCGGCAAGTGCTTCGCGACGCCACAGGGAGCATGCACGGCATTGAACGACATCAGCTTCAAGACACATCGCCGCGAGTTCGTCTGCGTGATCGGCCCCTCAGGTTGCGGCAAGTCCACGCTGATTCGCATCCTTGCCGGCCTCGAACGGCCGACGAGCGGCGAAGTGCTGCTCGACGGCAGGCCCGTCGAAGGGCCGGGCGCGGACCGGGGAATGGTGTTTCAGGGCTATACGCTGTTTCCGTGGCTGACGGTCAAGAAGAATGTAATGTTCGGGCTCAAGATGAACGGCCTCGGCACGAGCCAGGCCGAGCGGGAAGCGCTGCAATGGCTCGACGTCGTCGGCCTGTTGAAGTTCGCGAACGTTTATCCGCATCAGCTTTCCGGCGGAATGAAGCAGCGCGTCGCGATCGCGCGCGCACTCGCGATGCGGCCGCGCATTCTGCTGATGGACGAGCCCTTCGGCGCGCTCGATGCTCAGACGCGAGCCAGAATGCAGTCGTATCTGCTCGATATCTGGCGCAACGTCGACATCACGATTCTTTTCATCACGCACGACCTCGACGAGGCCATCTTTCTCGCGGATCGCATTCTCGTGCTGAAGGCCAATCCCGGCGAAGTGCAGGAGCTCATCGAGGTGCCCGTGCCGCGGCCGCGCGACTATTCGCAGATCACGTCGCCCGAGTTCGTCGCGACGAAAGCGCGACTCGAAGCGCTGATTCATCCGCCCTCGGCTATCGATGAAGACGAGGGCATTTGCCCGCACATCGCGCGCATGACCGATGTCGCGGACAACGTGGATTGAGCTCTTCTTCATCGGACCCGCATCCGGATCAGTACCCGATTCGGGCGCGTCGTCGCTATCCGGCTTAGCGTGAATCAGTGCGCTCGGCCAGTTCACTCGTATCGAGTCGCTGCAGAAGCTGGTATCCCTCGGCCCAGTCTTCCAGTTGGCTGGCGGCGTTGATATGCCCATGTGCTCCCACGTCGACGAACTCGCTGCCCCATACGTTTGCACAGGACTGCGCATGACCGATCGATCCGTACGGATCGTCGTTACTGGCGACGACAATGCTGGGAAACGGCAATCTTGAGGACAGCACAGCCGAAAACCCGACCGTGAAAGCGCGCGGAAATGCGGGCGCCGACGGATCCGGAACGGCTACGAGCAACGCCCCTCGAATGGCGCGCGCGTGCCGCGCGGCCCAATGCGCCACCGCCAGGCAACCAAGACTGTGAGCAACGACGATGACATCGGGGCCGAGCGCCCTCACCTCATTATCGATCGCCGCCACCCATTCGTCGCAAACGGCGTGATCCCAGTCTTCGACCTTGATGCGCGACCAGTCCCCCGGTTTCGTCGCCTCCCAGAGGCTTTGCCAGTGTGTTGGTCCCGAATTCCCGTAACCGGGCACGATCAGGAAGCGTCGACTCATCTTTTTCCTCCATGAAAGAGCGTCCAGTGTAAAACCTGACGGTCTCTGTCAGAATAACCGAGCAGATGAATTGTTCGTCATCTGGCTTCGAATATGCGGAATTTGAGGACTCCTACGAATGAAACCTAAGCAGGTAGACTTGGACCGACTGGATTGGCGCATTCTCGAGGCACTGCAAACTCATGCACGTGTGACCAACACCGAGCTCGGCAAACGGATCGGATTGTCGCAACCGGCCGTCAGCGCTCGGATCAAGCGGCTCGAAGAGCATGGCGTGATCGAAGGATATGCGGCAAGGGTCAACGCCGAGCTGGTAGGCCGCGACATTTCCGCGATCGTCCGCATACAGACGACTCACGCGCAGATTGCCAAGTGCCTGAAGGCGTTCTCAGCGACGCCTGAGATCATCGAGGCGCACCGGATCACGGGTGAAGACTGCTTCATTGTCCGTGTCGTAGTCCAACGAATGAATCAACTCGAAGCGGTCATCGACGCACTGGCCCGGTTCGGCCCGGTGAAGACCTCGATCGTTCTGGCAAGCTACCCGCACAAGGCGATTTGCGAGATCAAGTAGCATGCCGATGGAGTCGTAGCGAGGTTGCGGTTTTGCAATTGTCGGAGAGTCGACGCTTGCCAGTCGACTTGACGAGCCGGCAGCCGAGCTCAGAGCGCAATCACGCGTGAACGTTGGAAAGGAGTTACCTCCATGAGCATCTCTTTGAATCACACGATCGTCTATGCCCACGATAGGGACGCATCCGCGGCATTCCTCACCGACATTCTCGGACTCCCCAAGCCCACGCCGTTCGGGCCGTTTCTCACGGTCCATCTCAGCAACGACGTAACGATGGACTTCATGGGAACCGACGAGCGACTCACGCCGCAGCACTACGCCTTCCTTGTCGGTGAAACGGAATTCGGCGAAATCATGGAGCGCATCGAAGCCAGGAAGGTTCGCTACTGGGCCGATCCGGCCCAGCGACGCGAAGGCGAAATCAGCGCGCGCGACGGCGGCCGTGGCGCGTATTTCGAAGATCCGAACGGCCACCTCCTCGAGATCATCACGCGCCCGTATGGAGGGCACTAGGGAAAAGCGCCATTTCGGGGCGCGCGAGAGCCGGGTCCGGGTTCGGCTCGCCTGGCCTCAGTGTTGGAACGACCGCTACCGGTACGACGATGCTGGCGAAGACGTCCGGATAGAGAACATCGATCGCAAGCTCGCCCAGTCCCAACAGCGCGCAGAGACGTTGCCGATCCGTCGCCCTTTCTGACAGCCGCAGCCCCAAAACCCCATTGACAGGCGTACCAAATTTGGTACGATAGCAACGTTCCCAGGTTCCGCTTCCGCATGGCCCCTCCCGATCGCGTGCTTTTTGTCTATTTCTATCGGTCAGAAAATGGCAATGAGCCCGTTCGCGAGTGGCTTCGTGGGCTGGACATCGAAGACCGAAAGTCCATCGGCGACGACATCAAAACCGTCGAGCTTGGCTGGCCGATCGGAATGCCTTTGGTCCGAAAGATGGAGGCAGACATCTGGGAGGTCCGGGTTGACTTGCGACAGCGGATTGCCCGGGTGCTTTTCACGGTCATGGGCGACAAGATGATTTTGCTCCACGGCTTCATTAAGAAGTCGCAGCAAACGCCTGCGTCTGACCTGAAACTCGCCCGTACAAGAATGCGGCAAGCTCACGACGCGGCAAGTGCGAAGCAATTGAAGGAGTCCCCACATGGCAAACAAGCACGTCGGAAGTAGCTTCGACGACTTCCTCGCCGAAGAAGGTCGGCTCGAGGAAGCCACAGCTACCGCCATGAAGAGAATCATCGCGTGGCAAATCGCGCAGGAAATGAAGGCTCAAAAACTGTCCAAAACAGCGATGGCGGAACGGATGCACACGAGCCGGGCAGCATTAAATCGCTTGCTGGACGAGGAAGACACAAGCCTTACATTGACAACGCTGGCGAGCGCTCTTACGGCGCTAGGCAAACGAATGGAATTTAAACTCGCAGCCTGACAACGTCGCACAGAAAGCTCTTCGACCACCCGGACAAAGCCCGCCTAATGCGGGCTTTGTCGCATCCGACTCGTCCGATCAGCGCGGCAGTGAGCGCACTGCCTTCAGCGCCGCCGACACCGTGTTGTATGTGATTACCGTAGACCAGGCGACGTTACCCACCGTGCAATCCGAAATGCCGCCCTGCGCGAAATCGGACTTGGCCGCGGCGCCCAGCGTCGCCGCGGTCGGTGCCGCGTTATCGCGATGGCGCGCACTGGAAACCAAAGGGCAAGAGCCTGACCAAAACGGTTGTGGGTTATTCGCATTAGCCAAACACGCGTCCCGATGCGACGCATAACCTAATGTAATAGCCGCCGGAAAATAAAGCGTATTGACGCTGCCCTCGCCCTCCACCAATACTCGGATCACAGCGAAGGCACTCTGATCCTCGAACCGCAACATCAGAAGAAGAGCCTGGTGGCACGTACTGAAGGGCGCCCAGCTTTCGCGATTGATGACAACGCACGCTGAGCAGTTCACGCGCTGGTAGGCAGCCGAATGAGCGCGCAAGGTATTCCGATGGAAAGTTGATGCGATGAACTCGGTAGAAAGAATGTTGGTGCCTGCGCAGCAGGCGGAAGATGGGCTCTCGAATGCCGACACCTGGGAGAGCGGCACGAAAGTTTGGGCGAGCAGTGAGGAACAGATCCTGAAGTGTGCTCGTGTGGTCGACGAGACCCATGACGTCAAAAGCTTCGAATTCCGCGTGGGCGACGGCACGCCGGTTCGCTTCGAACCGGGTCAGTTCATGACCGTGTCGGCATACATACAAGGTCGGACGGTCCAGCGTTGCTACACGATCTCGTCTCCGCCGACGCGGCCGTATCTGTTGTCGATTACCGTAAAGCGAGTGCTGGGCGGCATCGTGTCCAACTGGCTTCACGACAACATGAAACCCGGCAGCCAGTTGCGCGCGTACGGCCCGTCCGGCAGCTTTACACCGACAGTAGCGCCCGCCGCCAAAAAATCGCTTTACCTGTCCGCCGGTTCGGGCGTCACGCCGCTGATGTCGATGACGCGTGCGAGCATCGATCTTGGTCTCGATCGAGACATAGTCTTCGTTCACAGCGCAAGGACACCGGCGGATATCATCTTCCGCAAAGAACTCGAAAGGCTCGTGGCGCTGTCGCCTCGCCTGCGCACATTCTTCCTTTGCGAAGGCATTGGAGACGAAAGCGATTGGCCGGGCCCCATCGGCCGCCTCAGTTTGCAGCAGCTTTCCGAATGGGTACCGGACTACGCCGAGCGCGAAGTGTTCACTTGCGGCCCCGACGGCTACATGAAAGCCGCGCAGACATTGCTGCGCGAAGGCGGTCACAACCCGGCGCGCTATCACCAGGAAAGCTTCGATTTCTCGGCGGGTGCGGCAACTGTGGAGACGGCACGCACCGCGGAAACCGCCGCGCCACAGGGCGATGCATCGCAAGGGACGTTCACCGTGAAACTCTCGCGCTCGTCGAAGACGTTCACGATGAGCGCGTCCGAAACCGTGCTCGCCGCCGCGAAAAAAGCCGGCGTCGCGATCCCCTCGTCTTGCAGCCAAGGCATCTGCGGCACGTGCAAGACGAAGGTGCTCGAAGGCGAGGTCGACATGAAACACAACGGCGGCATTCGCGATCGAGACGTCCAGAAAGGATTCCGCTTGCTCTGCTGCAGCCGCCCGACGTCGGACTTGGTGCTCGAACTGTAGTCCCCCCAATTCGTCGACGAAAACGCAAGCGATTTAGTCATGGCATGTTTTCAAGCGGGTTCACACCACCCGTCGAACCCGCTTATCCCTCGAAAACGCACGACCAAAATCATTCAAGGAGGCGCAGTATGGCGGGCGATCAGCTTTCCGATCCAGACAACACGGTTAAAGCGAGCGGCAAGGAGGCGATCTTGCGCGAGGTACGATCGTATCGGCTCACTCGCGTGCAGGAGCAACTGCTCAAACATCAATGCCCTGCGATCCTGCTGTACGACCCAGTAAACATTCGCTTTGCGACCGATTCGTCCAACATGTCGGTTTGGTGTGGCCGCAATCCCGCGCGATACATCATGGTTTTCGCGGACGGCCGCATCATCGCCTGGGAGTTTCATAGCAGCGACCATGTGTGGGATGGGCTAGGCCAGGATGTCGAACTGCGCCACCCCGTCAGTTGGACCTTCTTCAACGCAGGCCATGAAGCCGAGCAACGCGCACAGACCTGGGGCGCCGATATCGTAGACGTCTTCCGCAAGCATGCCCCGGGCGAGCGCCTGCTGGCAGTCGACCGGCTCGATCCGTTCGGCACCGCCTACCTGGAAAAGAACGGTATCACCCTGCTCGACGGCCAGGCACTCATGGAGACGGCCCGTCTGATCAAGTCGGCCGGCGAACTCGTCTTGATGGGCGAATCCCTGCGTACCGCCGAAAAGGGCATTGCGCGCATGCGGCGCGAACTGCGCCCCGGCATCACCGAGAACGATCTCTGGGCCAACCTTCATTACGAGAACATCCGGCACGGCGGCGAGTGGATCGAAACCCGGCTGCTCGCCTCCGGCGACCGCACGAATCCGTGGATGCACGAGTGTTCTTCGCGTGTCCTGCAAAAGGGCGACTTGCTCGCCTTCGACACGGACATGGTCGGGCCGAACGGCTACTGCTCCGACATTTCTCGCACTTGGCTCGTCGGGGATGGGCGCCCCTCGGACGAGCAGCGCAAGCTATACGAGCTTGCGTACACGCAGGTTCATTTCAACATGAACCTTCTACGGCCGGGCATGACCTTCCGCGAGTTCTCGGAAAAGGCCTGGAAGATTCCCGATCAATACATCAAGAACCGGTACTGCTGCCTTGCCCACGGCATTGGGATGGTCGACGAGTACCCCTCGATCGCACACAGCGTCGATTGGAAAAGCGCGGGTTACGACGGCCGATTCGAAGTCGGCATGACTGTGTGCGTCGAAAGCTACATCGGTGCGGATGGGGGCACGCAGGGCGTCAAGCTCGAACAGCAAGTCGTACTCACGGAGCACGGTTGCGTCTCGCTCACTGATTGCAGCTTCGAGGCCGACTGGCTGTAGGCGTTTCAGCTCAAGCACGCATTCAAATCTTCATAACGCTTAGCCGCCTAGCTAATAGCGCCATCCTCCCGCAGCCAGTCGATCAATCGCGCGACGGCCGGCGTCATCGTCCGGCCGTGAGGGACGATGACGTAGTAGGCGTCGCGCGGTTTGCACGATGCGCTCGTCAAGCGCACAAGGTCGCCTTTTGCCAAGAGGTCGTGCACCAGACGGCTCCAGCCCAGCGCGACGCCTTGCCCATATCTCGCCGCTTGCACGGCATCCGTGTACAAGCTGCTACGCAGCACATAGTTCAACTTGGCCGGACGATGCCCTGCTGATCGAAACCACGCCTCCCACCCCATCCAGCCCTCGTACGTCGAATCCGATTCGATGAGCGGCAGAGCGGCCAGCGCCTCGAGGGAGTCCGATATTTCGTTCTCCTCAAAAAAACGCGGAGAGCAAACGGGAAACACTTCTTCGTCGAACAACAACGTGGATGTGCCGTCGCCCCAGTTGCCGTCTCCGTACCGCACCGCAACGTCGACCTCGACATGACGAATGTCCGCGGTGAACATCTGCGTGCTCAACCGCAGCAGCAAGGGCGGATCGAGGCGCTTGAGGTTCGGCAGCCTCGGCAGCAATCGCAGTTGCGCAAACGGCGCCGTCGCAGCGAGCACGAGTTCTTGCTGCTCCGCACCGATCGACAGACGATCGAATACGCCCGCGATCTTCTGCATCGATTCGGACACGACCACAAAGAGTGCCTCGCCCTCGGCGGTCAACGCGATCGAGCGGTGCAAGCGATGGAATAAGCGTACGCCCAACGCTTCTTCCA
Organism: Trinickia symbiotica; assembly: GCF_003028655.1. Taxonomy (GTDB): domain Bacteria; phylum Pseudomonadota; class Gammaproteobacteria; order Burkholderiales; family Burkholderiaceae; genus Trinickia; species Trinickia symbiotica_A. The sequence goes on along the minus strand of NZ_PYUC01000007.1, from coordinate 202,254 downwards.
GAAACCGTACCTGCCTGCTGACCGCGGCCTGGGTCACGCCCAATTCAGTCGCTGCACGCGTAAAGCTGCCCAAGCGCGCCACCGCCTCGAATTCAACCAGTGCGGTCAAGGACGGTACGATGCGTCGATATCCTTTAGTTGCCCTTGTCATCTTGACCCTGTTTGTCCAATTCCATGGCTCGTCCGCCGGACGATCGCGTGTTTTCTAAGGGCGCGTCGATCAAGTCGGGGCATCCACTACCGAATGCCCCGGCGCTCTCTTCGGTCCAAGGAGGCAGGGAAAGCCTACCGAAAATCCGGCCACCGCTGCATAACATAAAGTAATGCGATGCGAAAAATAAAGCGCGTTGACGCTACGTTTCGCCGCTCCAATACTGCCGGCATAACTCAATGCAACGCACTTGGAAATACCCATTGGAGGCCCCCCATGCCCCTTATTCCCATTAAGACGCACCGCGAACTGCTCGACAGCCGGGAGCCCGGACACGGAATGCCCGGCGATCTCTTCGGGCGGCAAGACGTGTTCGAAACGGACATGGACGTCTTTTTCCACAAACGATGGATCCTCGTCGCCGTGACGGCCGACGTGCCGGAACCCGGCGATGTCTACGCGATCGATATAGGCAAAGCTTCGGTGCTGATCGTGCGCGATGACGACGAAAATGTCCGCGCCTTTCGAAACGTCTGCCGGCATCGCGGCTCGCGCCTCGTCAAGAACGCCGGCAAGGTCAGCGTCGGCATGCTGGTTTGCCCCTATCACCAATGGACGTACGACCTTGACGGCAGCCTGCGTCATGCCACGCATATGGGCAAGGAATTCGACAAGGATTGCAAGAGCCTGATCCCGGTTCACGTCAAGGTCGTCGGCGCGCATGTTTTCGTGTGCCTCGCCGACGAGGCGCCGGAAGATATTGCAAAGCTCGAGACGGCCATGACGCCGCGCTTCGCGCCGCACGAGATGCAGCGTACGAAGATTGCCTATGAGATGGATATTGTCGAGAACGGCAACTGGAAGCTCGTCATGGAGAACAACCGTGAGTGCTACCACTGCGGCGCCACGCACCCCGAGCTGACGCAGTCATTCCTCGCGCACGACTTCGGCTTCTGCCCCGATGGCCAAAGCGAGGAGTCGCTGGCCGACTACGAGCAGTACCTCGCGAACAACGCGGCCCGCAAGGAAGAATGGGAGAAGGACGGCTATATCTGCGAATTGGTCGAATCGCTCGACGAAAGCGTCGAAACGAATTTCCGTTCTCAGCGGCTCGTGATCGCCGGGGCCGGCGAATCTCAGACGATGGACACCAAGGTCGCCAGCACCAAGCTCCTCGGCAACTTGCAACGCCGCGATCTCGGCGACGTGCACATGTGGGGGCATCACTCGTGGACGCACGTGATGAGCGATCACGCCGTCATCGCGTATGCCATTCCACTGGCACCGGACAAAACGCGCGTGCGTACCATTTGGCTCGTGAACGAAGATGCCGTGGAAGGCGTCGACTACGACCTGAAGAAGCTGACCGAAGTGTGGATCGCCACGACTACGCAGGACGCGGAACTGGTCGGCAACACGCATAGCGGGACGCAGGACCCGGGCTACGTTCCGGGCCCGTACTCGAAGTACACGGAAGGCGCACTCGAGCAGTTCGCTCGCTGGTATGACGCACGCCTTAAGGCGAGTGGCGTTTAACCGGGTTTAGAAGGGGCCGGGGATGACTCACACGCGCCCCTTTCATTCCCCGCCGCGCTCAATATATGAGTTTGCCGCCGACAGCAGCCATGTCTCGAAAGCCTGCAGCCATGGCGAATTCTGCTGGTGCTCCGGATACACGAGGTAGTAGCCTTTGTCGCTAGGCAAACGCAGATCGCAAGGACAAATCAGCTCGCCAATGCTCAACTCGTGCGTAACGAGGAATCGCGGCACGAGCGCAATGCCCAATCCCGCGCGGGCAGCCTCCACGAGCATCGAAAACAGCTCGTACCGCTGACCTTTCATGCTGTCGGCGGCGTCCACGCCTGCCTGTGCGAGCCATTGCCGCCACGCATCGGGGCGCGCCGACTGATGCAGCAACGTGAAATTCGGGACCTCGCAAGGCGCGAGGTTCGTCCGCCCGTTCATCAACCGCGGACTGCATACCGCAATCATCTCCTCACCGAACAGGAATTTGGCGATTGCCCCCGGCCAGATGGGGTCGCCGAAGTGAATCGCCGCATCGAACTGCGTGTCGGTGAACAGGAACGGCTCGGCCCGCGTCGCCAGGTTGACGACGATGTTTTTATGCGCGCGGTAGAACTGCGGAAGCCGCGGAATCAACCATCGCGTAGCAAACGTGGGAATGACCGCGAGTTCGAGGATACCGCCCGCATTCGGGTGGGCCATCGCCGCCAGCGTATCGCGCTCCATTCTCTCGAGGTTCTCTCGCACGCGCTTCGCATAGAGTTGGCCGACCTCGGTGAGACTAAGGCGCTTCTTGACCCGGTTGAAAAGCGCGACGCCCAGATATTCCTCGAGTATCGCAACCTGCCGTCCGACGGCGCTTTGCGTCAGGGCGAGCTCATCGGCGCTGCGGGTAAAGCTCAGGTGGCGGGCCGCTGCCTCGAATGCGACCAAGGCTTCGATACTCGGAATCTTTCGTCTCACGGATCATTCCTCAAACGCACAACGTCGCGAGTTTATATCGTTTGCTCACGTCAAACCATATCGCAACAATGTCTTCCATATCGCGGTAGATCGTTCGAGCCACATCGAATCGATTTCATTCGTACTCCTCATTTTCAGACCGACATCGACTTTCGAATTGAAGGAGCATCATGTCCAACGACGCACTTCCCGCAAAGTTCAAGCCCTATACCCGCCAGACGATCAGCCAGGCCCCGCAATGGCAATTGCTTTCCACGGAGTTGCGCGAAGCGGTACAGGTCGTATCTCGCGTGCTGCCCTTTCGCACGAATCAGTACGTCATGGACGAGTTGATCGATTGGACCAACATCCCGAACGATCCTATCTATCGCCTGACGTTTCCGCACCAGGACATGCTTTCTCCGGCCGAGTATTCAAATCTGAGGGACCTGGTACTCGAGAAGAAGGACGAGGCTGCGATCGAAGAAGCCGTGCGTGCGATCCGCATGCGGATGAATCCGCATCCTGCCGGCCAGATGACGCACAACGTCCCCTTCCTCGATGGTCAACCGCTAAGCGGGCTGCAGCACAAATACAAAGAAACCGTGTTGTTCTTCCCCAGCGCCGGACAGACCTGTCACGCCTATTGCACGTTCTGCTTCCGTTGGCCGCAATTTGTCGGCATGGACGATCTCAAGTTCGATGCGCGCGAATCCAACGAACTGGTTGCCTATCTGAAGCAGCACCCCGAAGTGACCGACGTCTTGATTACCGGCGGCGATCCGCTGATCATGAACACGCGGTCTCTTTCCGGATATATCGAACCGCTGTTGGCGCCCGAACTGTCCCATATCCAAAACATCCGCATCGGCACGAAATCGGTATCGTACTGGCCGCAACGCTTCGTGACGGACAAGGATTCCGACGATCTCATACGCTTGTTCGAAAAAGTCGTCGCGGCAGGCAAGAACCTCGCGATCATGGGCCACTACAATCACCCGGCTGAATTGCGCCCGGCCATCGCGCAGCGCGCGGTCAAACGTATCGTTTCGTCGGGCGCGACGCTGCGGATGCAGGCGCCACTGATCCGCCATATCAACGAGGACCCGAAGGGATGGGCGGAACTGTGGACGACGGGCGTGCGGCTCGGCGCCATCCCCTACTATATGTTCGTCGAACGCGACACGGGCCCCAGCCATTACTTCCAGTTGCCGCTCGCGAAGGCCTATGAGATTTTTCAGGCGGCCTATCAGACCGTATCGGGACTCGCGCGCACGGTCCGCGGTCCTTCGATGAGCGCATTCCCCGGCAAGGTCGTCATCGATGGCATCGTCGATATCGGTGGCGAGAAGGTGTTCGCCCTTCAGTTCTTGCAAGCACGCAACCCCGACTGGGTGCGCAGGCCGTTCTACGCCAAATTCGATCCGACGGCGACCTGGCTGCATGATCTCGAGCCTGCGTTCGGTGCGAAGAAGTTTTTCTTCGAAGAGGAAAGCGTCGCGAACATCGCCATGGCACGGCATTCGGTCCGCCATCTTGCCAGCGCGCCGTCCGAGCCGGCGCTCGCGATCGCGTCCAACGGATGACAGAAGCCCTTTTAGGTGAGTTTGGGCTGTTGCTTGCGGCGGCCCACTCCTCGATGGTATTTTCGTTTTACCAGGAGGCTCAATGGCTTATGTTGTGACCGAAGGTTGCATCCGTTGCCGCTACACGGATTGCGTCGAAGTATGTCCAACCGATTGTTTTCGCGCGGGCCCCAACTTTCTCGTCATCGATCCGGACGAGTGCATCGATTGCGCCGTCTGTGTTGCGGAGTGTCCGGCCGACGCCATTGTATCGGCGGAGGATATCGCGGATGACCAGCGGTCGTTCGTCGAGTTGAATGCTTCCTTGTCGAAACAATGGCCTGTCATTGTCAGCAGACAGGCACCGCTGCCCGACGCCGATGATTGGAAAGGGGTGCGCGACAAGCTGCGGCACCTCGTGGCCGAACCCGTTGCCGACTAGCCCGCTGTCAAAGGAAACCGCATGACCACTGTTTTTCATCGTGCGCCGAAGCGCACGTTGCCGGTTGCCGTCGCCGGCGACGGCATCGAAATCATCGACTCCGAAGGCAAACGCTATATCGATGCATCGGGCGGCGCGGCGGTCTCGTGCCTCGGGCACAGTAACCAGCGCGTCATCGACGCCATCAAACGACAAGCCCAGCAGCTCCCTTATGCACATACCTCGTTCTTCACGACGGAGCCGGCTGAAGCACTGGCTGATTGGCTCGTGGAAAGAGCGCCAAAGGGCCTGGGGCATGTGTACTTCGTGTCGGGCGGCTCGGAGGCGGTCGAAGCCGCGCTCAAGCTCGCTCGTCAATATTTCGTCGAGACCGGTGAGCCGCGGCGACGCCATTTCATCGCGCGCCGTCAGAGCTATCACGGCAACACGCTCGGAGCGCTGGCGATCGGCGGCAACGCGTGGCGGCGCGAGCCGTTCCTGCCGATTCTGATCGAGGCGCATCACGTCAGTCCCTGCTACGCCTATCGTGAGCAGCGGTCCGATGAATCCGACGATGCATTCACGCAGCGCCTCGCGGATGAACTGGAGAGTAAGATTCTGGCGTTGGGACCGGAGACCGTGGCGGCGTTCGTCGCGGAGACGGTGGTCGGCGCAACGGCCGGCGCGGTCCCGCCGGTGGGCGACTACTTGCGCAAGATCCGTGCGGTCTGCGACAAGTACGGTGTTCTTCTGATTCTTGACGAGATCATGTCCGGCATGGGCCGCACGGGGTATCTGTATGCGTGTGCCGAGGACGGCGTAGCGCCCGATCTGCTCACGATCGCCAAGGGTCTCGGAGCAGGCTATCAGCCGATCGGTGCGACGCTAGTCAGCGACAGGATTTACGAAGCGATTCTCAAAGGTTCCGGGTTCTTCCAGCACGGCCACACCTATATCGGCCACGCAATCGCCTGCGCCGCGGCACTGGAGGTGCAGCGCGTGATCGAAGAAGACCGCTTGCTCGATAACGTCAAGGCGCGCGGAGAGCAATTGCGCGCGTCGCTGCGCGAGCATTACTCAAGGCATGAACATATCGGCGATGTAAGAGGCCGGGGGCTCTTCGTCGGTGTCGAACTCGTCGAGGATCGTGCGACCAAGGTGCCGTTTTCTCATGAGTTGGCGGTCAACGTGGCGATCAAGCGTGAGGCGATGAAGCGCGGGCTGATGGTCTATCCGATGGGAGGAACCGTCGACGGCGTGTCAGGCGATCACGTGCTGCTGGCGCCGCCTTTCATTTGCACGGCCGACGATATCGACCGCATCGTCAGCCGCCTGACCGATGCGATCGATGATGCACTGCGCAGCGCAGGCGTGCGCTAGATTTAAGACTCGACCATGACCCACTCCTCATTCGCCCCGCCCGCGAGCCGCTTGCCGGCCTTCGACGAAGCGCATGCCACGCCCGAGCAAAAAGCCGTCCTGACGGAGATTCTGTCAGGACCTCGAGGCAATCTTAACGGCCCGTTCCTCGGATGGATTCACAGCCCGGAACTCGCGCAGCATGCGCAGCGCCTCGGCGCATTCTGCCGCTATCGTACCGGGCTGCCCCTGCGCCTCTCGGAACTGGCGATACTCGTCACCGCCGCACGCTGGCGTTCGCAGGCCGAGTGGCACATCCACCATCCGATCGCGCTGGACGCCGGCGTGCCCGCCGCCACGGCGGAGGCGATCCGCAGCGGGAAGCAGCCCGAATTCGACGATGACGACGACGCGCTGATCTACGCTTTCGCCACGGAACTCTACGACACGCATCGAGTATCGAATGCAACCTATCGAAAAGCGGTCGGCCGCTTCGGCCACGAAGTGACGGTCAACTTGGTCGGCCTGCTCGGTTACTACGCGCTCGTGGCGATGACGTTGAACACCTTCGAAATGCGCGCCGATGGTCAAACGGCACTGCCGTTCGCGGAGTGACCGTACGGATAATGATCACATCTTGAGACACCACAACGCCAGGAACGCGTTGTCGTCGGAGCGCGCTGCGTGAACAGCGCCGGGAGCATTATGGATGCCGCCGCCGATCCCCGGCGAAAGCCAGGGCCCTCGGTCCTTGCGGAATTCACCTGCGGACATCAACACATAGGCTTCCTCGGGTGGGTGACTATGATCGGGATAGCGGACATCGGGCTTCATCACCGTAAAGCCCAGTTGCAGGTCCCGCCGATCCTCGATGCCTCCGGGGCCGCAGATCATGCCGTTCGCGTGCCCTTCCAGAAAGTTGGGGCTTGCGTTCGCGACGGTCATCCGTCTGGACCAGCCGATGAACGGCTCCAGCGCTTTGATGCTTCTCGCAACTTGGCCGAACGCATCGCTGGCACCCAGATACGGCTCGAGCGCTCTATCGAGCGAATCGCAGGCGGGGAAGCGCTCACGCTTTTCGAAGCGGAATTCCCCGTGTTGCTCTAGGCGAGCGAAGACCTCGACCGCCAACGCACGAGCTTCTCTCGAAAGGATGTCCGCGGCAAAGAGGATACGCGCAGCATCGATGAAGTCCTGTATCTGTTTCGGGCGCGATTGCATTTCGATCTCCTCACTCTGAACCTATATGTTCGCGTAGTTCGGTCCGCAATGAGCGAGAGCCGTGTCCGGGTTCGGCTCGCGCCAGGCCTCGGCGTTCGTACGATAGCGCGCGTCTCCTGGGGCTGGCTACGCGGTAGGCTCTGTTTCCACTGAACCGGCGAATGCCGTCTGTCCCCTGCCATTCGCTTTTGCGCGGTACATCGCACGATCGGCGAAGCGCATCAGCGTTCGGGCATCGGGTGCGACGCCCCGAACGCCGTTCGCGAGCATGCACACGCCAATGCTGGCCGAGACGGCGATTCGATGTCCCTCGACCGCTTGCAGATTCCTCAGCACCGCATGAATGGCGTCGGCAATTTTCAATGCGCCTTGCTTGCCATGGACCTGTCGGGCCAGCACCACGAACTCGTCCCCGCCCAGGCGGGCGAGCGTGTCGCCTCGACGCACGCCGCGCGACAAGTCAATGGCGAAGCGCTGCAACAGTGCGTCGCCTACCGCATGACCGTATCTGTCGTTCACTTCCTTGAAGCCGTCGAGGTCGACCAGCAGCAAGGCAGTGTCCCCTGCCTCCGCGTCGCGATTGGCCAGCGCGTGATTCAGGGCCTGCTCCAGCCGGACGCGGTTGCTCAGTCCCGTCAACGGATCAGTGACAGCCTGTTGTTCGAGTCGGTGTACCAACACCGATAGATAGATGGAGGTCGCTGCAATACTCAGCGCCAAACTCACGCCGACCGCGACGTTTGCGCTCCACCACGGCTGCGCAAACGTGAGCCCGGCAAGCCCGGCCAGCGCCACCGCGCAGGAGAGCCCGAGCATGCGCTTGCCGTAGCGGCAGCCGGCACCGACAAGAAACCAGAACGAAGCCCAGAGGACCGGGAGCGCGGCTTGCCCGCCGACGACGAGGATTGCCATGACGATGGCCTGGTCCGAAACCGTCGTGACGATCAGGCGAAGAGGCGAACGCGCGGGCCCGACCTTTATCGCGAGATAGGTTGCAAGACCGTATGCCACGTAGAGCGCAACCATCATGGTCGTGGCATAAACGGCGCTCGAGCGCGCAATCCATGCAGCAACCAGATACGCGACGAGAACGATCGTACCGAGCGACACGCGAAGGGCTGCCTGCTCCTTCTCGGGGTGCCTTTGGACGGCACCAAGAAACTCTGGCCCGCGCCAAGCGGGACGCCAACTGCCCATGCCTACAACCCCACAGCATTTATTTTGCGATTTTGCGTGTGGGATTGTAACGCGCGCGGAGGGACGCCAATGCTCCGGAATGGTGGCCCGGCATAACGGCAATTTGAGCGCAGTCGGCGGACGTCCTCGCCTTCAAACCCAGCCGCTGTCTCAAGGGTTGAGCGTTTCCGGACGGGCTGATCTAGGTCGCCACAGTGCGTCGGGCCACCATGGCCGAGCTCAGCTTGGCCATTTGCTGGCGATCCAGGCATGCTTCGGCATACGGCAGGACCTGACTCTCCTCGATCGCAATGTGACGGCGGTACGCCGCAACGAAGCTGTCGACCAACTCAGGCTCGAGGCCCCCTGCTCCGCCCGCCTCAATGTCGACGAGCACCCGTCGCAATCGCGCCCATCCCGCCTCGAGCGATCGATGATCATCGCGTAACGACACGATCAGTTCGGTCACGGGCGAGCGCTGCTGCCGGCCGATTTCGTTGAGCATCGGAAAAAGGTCCTGCTCCTCGTCTGCGTGATGATGCGGGCCCGCCACGTCGAAGTAGCGCATGATGTTCCTGGCCGCCTGTTGTGCCTGCGTATCCGCACCATGCGAAGGCAGATACGCCGCCAGTTTCTCGAGCGTCGCGCATTGCGCGGCAATTCGCTCATGACACGCTTTCAGCATCTCGAGCGGCTCGTCAAACGACGGTGCCGGTTTGCTCAAAAGATCGTTGGGATTCATGCCTTGCTCACGTCTTTTCGGTTTAGCCTGCCTTGCCGTCGGCTCGCGGGCGCGTCAGGTAGGGCCAGTATTGGTACGCATATAGCGCGAATGCGACGCACCAACACAAGCCCGCCGCGTCGACCCAGCCTGCTCTCCATCTGATCAAGAGCAACGGACCGAAAACGCGCAAGACGGCGGCGGTGATCACGAGGCAATAACAAGCGATCTCGGCCCGCCCGGCTACGAGCATGCGGCCGGTATGCCCGAGAACCGTACGCGTAATCATGGCGATAATCGCGCCTCCAAGCGCGCCGACTGTCAGAGCATGGAGTGCGATGGAATGGGGTACCCAGCCCACTGCGCTCAGCGCGAGCAGCGCAAATCCAATCGGAATGAACGCATAGGCGAGATGGAGAATCGCGAGAATCGGCCGCTGGCCGACCCGCCAGGAGCGCCATCCCGCCAACCGGAAGGCGTGAACCACTGCAGTAGCGCCTGCTGCGATGCCAACAAACCCTGTGCTTGCGCCCGCTGCGTCCAGCACGAAGGTCAAAAGCGGCAAAGGCAACGCTAGTGCTTCGACCCATTGCCAGCGCTTGAACGTATAGCCCGGCACGGCGTTGGTCGTAAAGATCGGGACGACGCGACCAGCGATGATCGTGACCAGCGTAATCAGCAGTCCGACGGCCGCGTAGTCAATCCGCAATGCCAGATCGACTCGCCCGCGCAGGACGCACTCGTGAAATAGGATGTTTGTCAGTGCGAGCGCACCCAATGCCACCGGCACAAAGAGGTTGCGGCGGTTGCGCGCGCGCAGGAGTACACGGAGCAGAGCAATCGCCAGCACCGGCAAAAACGCCGAATCGACGATCGCAGCCAGGGGCTCGGAACCTAGCCACATCACGATCCGTCCCGCCAGCCACAGCAGCCACAACAGGGCCAGCGGCATACCATGTGGCGTCTCGGCTGACGTCCAGGCTCGCACTGCCGTGAGCAGAAAGCCAGCGACGATGGCGGCGGCAAACCCGAAAACCATTTCGTGTGCATGCCAAAGCATTCCGCTCGCCGACGGTATTCGGCCTGCCGTTGCTATGCCGTGCAGTGCGCCTAGCCAAACCAGCAACGCGAGCGCGCCGAAGATCGCGCCGCCAAGATAGAAAGGCCGGAAGCCGAGTCTCAGAACGGGCAGTCCGGACGTAGAACCGCTCTGACCAAGTTGCCGCATGCTTAACATGCATCAATAATACATCATTTAAAGGAAAAGGGTCGATTGCGCCAGCCTGACTGCGCAGTCGCAGTGGAGGTTCACTTAACGTTTTGCGGCCCGCTTGAGTGTTTGCGACGGTGTTTCGCCAAAGCGCTGCTTGTAGTCGTGGGAAAATCGGCCGAGATGCGAAAAACCCCAGTTCATCGCGATGGACGAAACATTTCGTTCAGAAGAATCCGACAAAATGTCGCGGCGCACTGCTTCGAGCCGATGCCACTTCAAATACGCCATGGGCGCATGCCCGAAGTGCTGCCGGAAGCCTTCAAACAGCTTGTAGCGCGACACACCGGCCGCACGCTCGATGTCCTCGAGTGAGACATCTTCGCGGGCGTGATCGTGGATGAACTGCTTCGCGCGCAACAGATAGTACGGACATGAAGGGCCCATGGCCCCCGCGAGCGCCTGCGAGTAGTTGTGGGGCTGACAGAGCAACAGCCCTTTGATCAGCGCCTGCTCGAGGTTCCCGACCATCTGCTGATGATTGAGCAACGGCGTGGCGCGGCCCATCTCGGTCAGCAGATACTTGACCATACGCCACCAGGCAGCCTGATCGCCGTCGATGGCATTCATCTGCGGCTCGAACGTCAAAGCGGCACCGAGAGGTCGTTGCAGAAGGCCTTCGAGCACCTCACGCAGAGCCTGGCTCGGTATCGCAACGATGATCTTCCGACAGTTGCCCATGATCGTGAGGTCCTGCCTCTCGTGCGGCGACAACACGAGCCCCCTGTCCTGGTCCGACAGCCACAAGCGACCCTGCGCGGCCAGTTCCTGCTGCCCGGTGAGCGGCAGACTCACGCTATAGCAGTTGAGCGGCGCCTCGTTGTGAACGGAAACGGTGACGTCGGTGCCGTATTCCACGTACCCCAACGTACTCGCCATCGAGCGCAACACCGTGCCTGAATGATGGAACTGCAGTCTCTTCGGGCTCCGTACCTGCAATCCATGCGGTCCGCAGATCGACGCCATCCAGTCCCGCGCGCCTTCGAGGTCGTGACGCAGTGCGTCAATACCTTGAATATCGTTGGAGGCGGGCGCGTACATGGCGTGTCACCGAGGTTGATGGCCACTCGATGGTAAACGACGCCGCGCGCGGACAAAAATACGAAAAGACCCTGAATGCGCGCTGCGCCGCAAGCTCACGCAGCTTGCTTCGCGCCGTTGCTATCTGCGAATTTCTCGTAGTAGAGGCGGTGTTCACCCAAGGCTTCGCGCGCGAGCCACGTCTTGATGGCGTCGACCATCGCAGGCGGTCCGCACACATACATGTCGAACGGGCTCGCGTCGAGCATGCCGCGGTCGAAATGCTCCGGAACGAGCCCTGTCTTTCCCTGCCATCCCTCCGATGGATTCATCACCACGATGTCGCACATGAAGTTTCCGATGTGCTGACCGTAGGTCTTCAAACGCTCGAGCTCACATAGGTCGCGCGCGTTCGTCGCACCGTAGTAGAGATGCACGCGCTGGCCGCAACCGCCCTTGTGAGCGAGATCGTCGAGCATGCCCAGCAATGCGGAGAGACCGGTACCCCCGGCGACCATCACAAGCGGTCGCTCCACCTCTCGCAGATAGAAGGTGCCGAGCGGCGCCTCGAATTCGATCGTCTGACCCGGCTCGCAGCGCTCGCGGATATAGTTGCTCATCGCGCCGTGGGGCAGCAGACGAATCAGGAACTGCAACTGGTTGTCGTCGGTGGGCCGGTTGGCGAACGAATAGGAACGCCACGCGTCCGTACCCGGCACCTTCAGTCGCGCGTACTGCCCCGGCAGAAAATCGAGGCGCCCCGCGTGAGCGCTTGTGTCCAGATGCAGGATCGCCGTCGTTTCGGATACCTGCTTGACGCCCGCGACCTGGCCCGCGAGCAACCGCGTTCCGCCCGAGCCGCATAGGCTCGAATCGAAGTCGAAGTAAAACGAGGCATCGGATTGCACGCGCGTCTGGCAGGACAGGATCTTGCGCGCGGCAAGGTCGTCCGCAGACAGCGCTTCTTCGTCGACATAGTCCTGCGTATAGCTGCCCGTCTCGCAGCGTCCCTGGCAGGTCCCGCACACGCCTTCGCGGCAGTCGAGCGGAATGTTCACGCCGTTGCGAAGCGCGGCGTCGAGGAGGAGTTCGCCCGAACGGACGTCGAAGAACACAGTCTTGCTGTCGGCAAAACTGAACGCGACCTTGTGGCTCATTGCGCGCTCTCCCGCTTACAGATGATAGAAGTCGAGCACGGCGTTGATCGTGTCGTTAAGGAGCAGCACGTGCTTGCGTGCGATCTTCCAGCTCTCGCCCGCCGGGCGCAGCTGGTAGGTGGCGCGCCCGAAGAAGTGCTCAGCCACCCCGTGCCGCGCGTAAAACGTCGCCCAGTTGGCCTTCACCTCCAGCGCCCCGTGCTCGCGCTCGGCGATACGCACGTTGGTGATCTGATGCAGCGTACGCGGCAGCGGCGTGGACGCTGCCGACTTTCCCGTGCGCAGCCGGAAGACACGGTCCTCGAGCCCTGTGCGGTTCGCATAGTAGATCAGCGACATGCTGCGCTTCGGGTCGGTCGTGTACACGTGCTCAGAGTCCCATTGAGGCACGTGAAATTCGCTGTTTTCGTCGAAAAGGTCGAGGTACTCGTCCCAGCTCTGTGCATCGCAAAGCTCGGCCTTGCGATACAGAAACTGCTCGACCGATTGTTGCAGCGTATGCGTGACGGCCATGATTCAAGCCTCCTTCCCGACGTTCGATCGTTGCGCGAGGCCCTTCATGAGAAACGCCTGCCAGGCGCCGTGCTGATTGACGTAGAGCCCCTCGTGCGTCAGCTCCGTGCCGCACAGCACAGGTTCAATGCCGAGCAGGCGCGTATTTGCCGTTTCGCCCGCCACCCACTTGTGGTGTCCGCGCGAAATGTCGCTCCAGCGCTCGAGGCGCGCCTGGAAGCCGCGCTGCTGCTCACGGAATTCCACGAGATCGTCAGGCGTGCCCATTCCCGAGACATTGAAGAAGTCTTCGAACTGGCGAATGCGGTTTTCGCGATCCTTTTCCGATTCGCCCTTTACGCCGATGCACTGGCTGATGACTTCCGTCTTGTTCCAGGCGACCGGACGCACGATGCGTAGTTGCGAGCTGATCTGATCCATGAAAAAGAGGCTTGGATAGACGTTCAGGTTCCGCAGCCGATGCATCATCCACTCGGCTTTCTGCTGACCGTATGCCTCGAGGAGGCGCGGCATGACGGTGGCATAGCCCGGACGCACGCCGGGGTTCGGCATGTCGCTGAACAGCACGCTATGGCCGTTCCTGAAAGCGAACCAGCCGTCATCGGTATCCGCGTCACCTGCGCCTAGCTTGCTGTAGTCGAGCGTCCCGTTGATCGCGCCGCCCTTCTTCGCGTTCGCGTCCTGCCGATGCTGCACCGTGGCGACGTAGTTGTAGTGCACGGTGCTGACGTGATAGCCGTCGAGGCCATTCTCGTTTTGCAGCTTCCAGTTCCCTTCATAGGTGTACGTCGACTTGCCCGGCAGCACTTCCAATTCGCCCGTGGGCGATTGGGCGACCATCATGTCGAGGAACACGCGTGCGTCGCCCAGGTAGTCTTCGAGCGTGTCTGTTCCTTGCACGTCGAGACTCACGAAGACGAAGCCCTTGTAGCTCGCGATGCGCGCCTTCTTGAGGCCACGCGTGGACTTATCGAAGTCGTCGCAGTACTCGCCAGGAGCCTTGACCTTCACGAGGCGTCCGTCGCTCTTGTAGCACCAGGCGTGGAACGGGCACGTGAAAGTGGACTGATTGCCCTTGCCCATACGCGTGAGCGTTGCACCGCGATGCTGACAGGCGTTGATCATGGCGTTGAGCTGACCGTTGCCATCGCGCGAGATGATCATCGGTTGGCGGCCCGCACGCATCGTCAGGAAGTCGTGCGCCTGGGGAATCTCGCTCTCGTGGCAGGCGTAGATCCAGTTCTTCTCGAAGATGAACTCCATCTCCAAGTCGAATAGTTGCGGTTCGGTAAACATCTCTCGCGCAATGCGATAGACGCCCTCGGCCGGACGGAAATCGAGGCATCCGCCAACGAATTGCTGCCATTGCGATGTGACTTTCGCTGCGCTCACGATAGGTTCTCCTCCTGCCTTTCAGCGGTCTTCCGACCAGATCCTTGATGGACTGGATTGAATACCCGATGCAGGCCAGGCGCTATCCGCCTGGTGGCCGTTCGCTATCCAGTTTTTTTGCTTCTCTGCGCGGCACGCAGCCGATGGTATGGATCGCGCTCGTCGAATGCGGAGTCGATGTGTTCGTGCGAACGGAAGAAATGGAGGCGATCCGCAAGAACTCGCTCGCGCTTACCGATCCTGTCATCGAACTTGTCGAGACGTACTGCAACGAAATTCGGCTCTCGCTCATGACGCGTCGCGCACAGGGTTAACGCGGCTCGTGACGTTCATGGCATATTGGTCAAGCATCCCGTACCGTCCTTGACGAGCTGCGGTGCTTCGACCGAATCGCGTACGCCCGTCCTGGAGGGGCGGGTCCGATGACTATCGTAATGTTGGTCACGCAGACGCTCATTGCGGCGGAGCACGCCGCCGGCTGCGACCTGCGTCTTTACGTAATTCTCGAAGGTTCACACTACAGTGAGGCTTGCGGATCCTGACCTCGACTGCGCGCCGAACGAATCTAGCGACTGCCGTACGTTCTGGAGAAGTCCCCGTCATTCATTGACGTCATCAAAGCAGTCGACGAACGTCTTCTCCCTCAAGCCAAGCCGCTGTCTCAAGGAGACCCGCACGCCGTGCCCGGTCGATCAGTTCTTCCGCCTGCCAAGGTGGCTGGCGCTTACGTGCGCGCAGTTCGCGAAATGCGCCAGCCGCGCGCTTTTCGTTAAGATCGATGAGGTCACGCACGAATACGTCCGGATGGAGGACCTCGATCGCAAGTTCACACCGCAGGTGATCGCCAGCGAAATCTTTCAGGTTGAACGTTACGATCGCGTCGGCGCGGGCAGCAACCGCCGCCATCACCACATGACGATCCTTCGGATCCACCGGCAGTACGTCTCCTGAATCAGGCGGCACATTGCGGATCAGGGCGTCCGGAAACGCCCGATCCATCGCGCGTCGAACAGCGTCGATCCGCGCACTCCGATCCTCCGTCGCACCGCTTGTCCGCAAACGAGAGATGAGGTTGCCTGTCCACTCAGCATGGATCCTGGCGGACCACTTTGGGTTGAAGAAGCCGTGATCAGCCAACGTCAGCAAAACATCGCGCGTGAACATCGGGAACAGCACGCGTCGAGCACGACGGTGAAACGGTCGAAGCCCAGCCTCACAGGTCATATCCGCCAAGGGCTTCGCTTTGCGCGACCAATTCGTCGAGTGCCGCCTTGCGGTCAACCTGCATAGTGGCCTTGTAAGCGAGGACATCTTCCATTCGTATGCGGCGATGCCGTCCGACCTTGCGAAATGGAAGGTCGCCGGCCTCGAGCCGCGCAATCAGATAGGGACGTGACACGCCGAGCATGTCCGCCGCCTGCCCCGTTGTTAGTTCGGTTTCGGCCGGATACAGCAGGAAGGTCTGTTGGCTGGCCATCATGGCCAGTATCTTCGACAGCACGCGCAGGGTTGCGGGCGGCACGTCGATACGCGCGACATCGCCGTGTTCGCCCTCTTCCACGAGCGCCACGCGCGCCGCGCGGGAATGATCTAACGCTTCGCCCATTAGGCGACTGGCGCTCGCAAGCAGGGCAGCTTGATCGTCGGTCAGTTGGATGCGATCGGGGGTTGCGGTGGTCATTAAAAGGGTCCTCACAACACAGCCATAATATTACCGACAACCCTCATTCGCAACAGACGAAGCAAACGAAATAGACTAAACGCCAAATGCATCAATACCTGTTTGGTGGGCGGCTGGCCAGAAGGCGGACGAACCGAATTGATAGAGGCTCACACCGCTTCCGATGATGGGCCGACCGCGGGCTGAAAAAAGAAAAAGCCCCGCAAGTCCGAGAACTCACGGGGCTTTGTCACCGCCTACTGGCGGAGACGGAGGGATTCGAACCCTCGATCCAGGTTTTGGCCCAGATGCTCCCTTAGCAGGGGAGTGCCTTCGACCTCTCGGCCACGTCTCCCAAAGCTTTCGTCGGCGCCGGGAGGCAGCGCGACGAGTCCAAGATGATAACGGGAACGGTTACGCAGGTCAAATCGTGCGACGCAAAATTTGCCTGCGACGCTGTTTACCGCCTGCTTCGACCACCTCCCGCCCCATCTTTCATGACGCCGCCGTGACGGCGACATGAAAATCGCATACTCAAGCCTGTTCGAGCTCGAACGCCTTATGCAGCGCGCGCACGGCGAGCTCCATGTACTTCTCGTCGATGAGCACCGAGATCTTGATTTCGGAGGTCGAGATCATCTGGATGTTGATCCCCTCTTCCGACAACGTCCGGAACATCTTGCTCGCGATACCCACGTGCGAGCGCATCCCGACCCCGACGACCGATACCTTCGAGACCTTCGGATCGCCGACGACTTCCTCCGCGCTCACATGGCCCTTGACCTGGTTGAGCAGAATGTCCATCGCGCGCTGATAGTCGCCGCGGCCGACCGTGAACGTGAAATCGGTCTTACCCTGCACGCTCGTGTTTTGAATGATCATGTCGACGTCGATGTTCGCGTCGGCGACAGGGCCGAGAATCTGATAAGCGATGCCCGGCTTATCGGGCACGCCCCTCACCGCGATACGGGCCTCGTCGCGCTGAAACGCGATGCCGGAGATGACTGCTTTTTCCATGGTCTCGTCTTCTTCAAAAGTAATCAGCGTGCCCGAGGTCATTTCCTGTTCGAGCGGGATCATCGGATCGGTCAGGCTAGACAGCACGCGTGTCTTCACGCGATATTTGCCCGCGAACTCCACCGAGCGGATCTGCAGCACTTTCGAGCCGAGACTCGCCATCTCGAGCATCTCCTCGAACGTCACGCGATCGAGCCGGCGCGCCTCCTCGACGACACGCGGGTCGGTCGTATAAACGCCGTCCACGTCCGTGAAGATCAGGCATTCGTCCGCTTCGAGCGCCGCAGCGACGGCCACGGCTGACGTATCGGAACCGCCGCGCCCGAGCGTGGTGATATGGCCCTCCGGATCGACGCCCTGAAAGCCCGTGATGACGACGACCTTCCCTTCGTCGAGATCGCGCAAGATGCGCTCGCTTTCGATCTCGCTGATCCGTGCCTTCGTGAATGCGCTATCGGTCTTGATCGGCACCTGCCAACCGGCGTAGCTGACCGCTTCGACGCCGGCTTCCTGCAATGCGATCGATAGCAGGCCGACGCTCACCTGCTCGCCCGTCGATGCGATCACGTCGAGCTCGCGCGGATCGGGCTGGCTCGAGATTTCCTTCGCGAGGGCGAGCAGGCGATTCGTTTCGCCGGACATCGCCGATGGCACGACGACCAACTTATGGCCCGCCTTTTGCCACTTCGCGACACGCTTGGCGACGTTCTTGATGCGCTCCACCGAGCCCATCGAGGTGCCGCCGTATTTATGTACGATGAGTGCCATTGTGTCGTTTTTAACTTGAGGAATAACGGCGCCGACGCGCTAATGGCTCGAAGCTCGGGCATGCCGATCGGCCACGCGGCCTCGTGAGCGCATGACGACGACGTAACGTGGCGGGGGGTAGGCGTGAAGCGCACGGTTCGTTCGAATGCGCCACGGCTCAATGCCACATCTGCCGCACAAGCAAAATGCAGCCGACTGCGTCACTGCTGTGAAAAAAGCGCGCAAACGGCCGCAAATGGGTGCTAAAGCGGGTCGGACAAGCGTTCGAGAGTACTCGATCGACGCTGAAAATACAAGCCGCACGGGCGGTCGGCGACGGGGTGCGACACCGCTTGGAGTCGCGCCATGCCGACGATCGGCGCTAGGCGATAAGCAGGTCGGCACGCCATTCCAGGCGGCGACGTGGTCCGCTCACGGCCGCCCCCTCCTCGTCCGCGGGCGCGGCAGCGACGAACGCGCCGTTGATGCCGAGAAACGGCACGAACAGCAGCCGATCGCCGAGATAAACGAGCGGCACGTCGCGCTGCCAGGCGGGCACCCCCGATTCCTGGAACAGGTTCTTCAGCGTGCGAGCCGGCGCGCCCGGCGCGCGGCGCATGCGTTCGCCCCCCATGCGTGGGCGCGCGGTCAGCGGCGCACCCTCGAGCAGCGTTTCCGCAACCGTATCGGCCGGCATCTCGCCCGTCGGCACAGGAACGAAAACGAGCGAGCCGCGCCATTGCGGGAGCCGCCAGACTTCCTGGCCGCGCCAAGCGAGCATCGTCGGCTCCTTGATCGCATGCGCCACGCGATCCTCGGCGGCGGCTGCAGGCGACGCAGGCCGATCGTCGCTCTCCCAATAGACCGAGTCGCGATAGAGGCGCAGGCAGCGCCCGGCGTGCTCGATTCGCAATGCATGCTCGGCGCGCGCCTCGCGCAATTGGCGCAGCATGTCCGTCAGTCGCGCGGCGGAGGGCACCGGGATCCCGGCCGCACGCATCCATCCGCGCATCGCGTTCATCGCGCGCGCGCCGTCGAGCGCGAGCAGGGCCTCGCGCGACAATGCGCGCCCATCGTCTCGCGCGATCGTGCCCAAATCGATCGCGGCGAGCTCATCGAGCAAGCGCTGAGCGGTCGCCGCATGGGCGGCCGTGCGCGCAAGCGCGTCGCGAAAGCCGGGAAAATGTATCGTCAGCGCCGGTATCACGTCGTGACGCAATGCGTTGCGCGCGTAGCGCGTGTCGGCATTCGATTCGTCCTCGATCCAGCGCAGGCCGCGCGAGCGTGCATAGCGTTCAAGCTGCGCTCGCAGCAAATGCAGCAACGGCCGCACGCGAGGAATGGCGGCCACGTTGTCGACGCGATGCGGCGCCATCGCCGCGAGGCCTGCCACGCCGGCGCCGCGCAGCAACTGCAACAGCACGGTTTCGGCCTGATCGTCGGCATGATGCGCCAGCCAGAGCGCGGCCACGCCGTGGCGCGCACACATGGCGTCGAGCGCTCGATAGCGCGCCTCGCGCGCAACCGCTTCGATGCTCATCCCCGTCTCGCGCCGCAAGTCGACGCGCTCAGCATCGAAGCCGGCGCCAAGCGCGCGAGCCGCGGCCTCGCAATGGGCAAGCCATCGCTCGGCATTCGGGCTCAACCCGTGATGTACGTGCAAGGCGATGCAGCGGTGCGCTCCCGCCACGCGGACCGCCGCATCGAGCAGCACGCTCGAATCGAGGCCGCCGCTGAATGCGATGCCGATCCGTGCATCGGACGGCATCGCGGAAAGCAAACCGCCGAGCGCGTCGAAAATGACGTGCTCGGCGGCGGAGTCGGTAGAGGAAATCATGGCTTTCGTCGCTAGCGGAAGGACGCGACGAGACGCACTGGGGCGTGCGCGGCGCGCCTCATGCCCCGGGCATCGATTCCTTGAACTTCCCGTAGGACATGAGCCGCTGGAAGCGGCGCTCGCGCAAATCGTGCACGCTCATGCCCTGGAATTGGCGCAGCGTATCGGCAAGCGCGCGGCGCAGCAGTGCAGCCATTCCCTTCACATCGCGATGCGCGCCACCGAGCGGCTCGTTGACGATCTTGTCGATGAGGCCGAGCGCCTTCAGGCGATGGGCCGTCAAGCCCAGCGCCTCGGCTGCTTCGGGCGCCTTCGCCGCGCTCTTCCAGAGGATGGAGGCGCAGCCTTCGGGCGAAATCACCGAATAGGTCGAGAACTGCAGCATCAGCAGGCTGTCGGCCACGGCAATCGCCAGTGCGCCGCCCGAGCCCCCTTCACCGATCACTGTCGCGATGATCGGCGTCTTCAGTTCAGCCATGACATACAGATTGTGGCCGATCGCCTCCGACTGTCCGCGCTCCTCAGCGCCGACGCCCGGGTAGGCGCCCGGCGTGTCGACGAACGTGAAAATCGGGAGTCCGAACTTCTCCGCAAGGCGCATCAGCCGCTCGGCCTTGCGATAGCCCTCGGGACGCGGCATGCCGAAATTGCGCGCGGCGCGCTCTTTCGTGTCGCGCCCCTTCTGGTGACCGATGATCATGCACGGATGGCCGTTGAAGCGCGCCATGCCGCCGACGATCGACTGGTCGTCGGCGAAAGCCCGATCGCCATGCAACTCGTGAAAGTCGGTGAAGATCTCGTTGACGTAGTCGAGCGTGTACGGGCGTTGCGGATGCCGGGCGATCTGCGAAACCTGCCATGGCGTCAGGTTCGCGTACAGATCTTTGGTCAACTGCTGGCTCTTCTTCGAGAGCCGCTCGATTTCTTCCGAGATATCGACAGCCGAGTCGTCCTGCACGAAACGCAGTTCTTCGATTTTTGCCTCGAGTTCGGCAATTGGCTGTTCGAAATCCAGAAACGTCGTTTTCATATGTTCCAATCCTGGGGACTTTCGGCAGCGCGTATTCTAACCGCCGCCACGCGCCGCGGCATCGGTCGAAACTATCAACCCACAATCTTAATAGATCACTGCTCGGGCGCGCCGTCTAGGCTGCGCCACATGTACCAGGTGGCCACCGTACGCCACGGCTCCCAGTTCGCTGCCACCTCACGTGCCTCGCTGCGCGTCACGGGCTCGCCGCTGAAGTAATTTACGCTGATCGCACGAATGAGGCCGAGGTCGTCGAGCGGAAGGACGTCGGGGCGCGACAGGTTGAAGATGAGGAACATCTCCGCCGTCCAGCGGCCAATGCCCCGAATCTGGGTGAGCTCGGCGATGACGGCTTCGTCTTCCATCGACATCCACTTATCGACGTGCAGCGCGCCCGAGACGAAGTGCTGCGCGAGATCGATCAGGTACTCGGACTTGCGCTTGGACAACCCGCATCCGATAAGCCGCTCCTGCCCCAGCCTGATGAACTGTTGCGGCGCGAGCCTCGGGCACGCCTGCTCGATGCGCTCCCACATGGCTTGCGCCGAGGGGACCGAGATCTGTTGACCGACGACGGAACGGGCGAGCGTGACGAATGGGTCGCCACCGTTGATCAAATGTACAGGGCCGAATTTTGGAATGAGGCGCTTGAGGATGCGATCGCGCTTCACGAGGTCGGCGCAGGCGCGATCCCAATAAGTCGGTCGCGCGACCTCTGGCTTCAAGCCGCCGATCTGTACAGGAACGGCGGCCTCGGCACTCGAACCGGCGCGCGTCTTGCGGACGATTTCGCCGTCGCGCGTTCCATCGCGCACGAGTGCCTGGACGCCGCTGCCTGAATCGGGCACCGCCGAGCCGTTGCCCTTCGTCTTCGTCGCGCGCGCCGCCGACAGCTTCGGCTTCGGTTCAGCCGTGCCGTTCGGGCTCACCGATGCGCGCGTCTCTTTCGTCGCGCGCTTTCCCGCTGCGTTTTTCGCCGCCGCGGCTCGCTGCGGCGCGGCGCGCTTGACTGGCGTCTTTCTGGCCGTTGCCATCATGCCTCCCGGCGGTAGCGCGTTTCGCGACGCACGTTCATACGCGGCGCCACTCCGTGAGCCCGCCCGGTTTGTCTTCGAGCGCAACGCCGGCTTCAAGCAACTCGGCCCGAATCCGGTCTGCCTCGGCATAGTTCTTCGCCCGCTTCGCGGCGGCGCGTTCGGCAATCTTCTGCTCGATCGCCGCCTCGTCGATCACGACCCCGACGTCGCCCGCCGCTTGCTGCAAGAACGCCCGCGGTTCGCGGCCGAGCAGCCCGAGCGTCGCCGCCAATGCGCGAAGCTGCCGCGCGAGCGCGCGGTCCTGCGTACGATTCACGACGTTGGCAAGCTCGAACAGCACGGCTACCGCGACGGGCGTATTGAAGTCGTCGTTCATCGCCGCGCGAAAACGCGCGGCATGGTCTTCGCTCCAATCGAGTGCGCCGTCGTCGGGGCTCACGTCCTTGAGCGCGGTGTAAAGACGCGTGAGCGCCGCGCGCGCATCGTCGAGGTGAACGTCGCTGTAGTTGAGCGGCGAACGGTAATGTGCGCGAGCGATGAAAAAGCGAACGACCTCGGGATCGTATTTCGCGATCACCTCGCGAATCGTGAAGAAGTTGCCGAGCGACTTCGACATCTTCTCGTTGTCGATCTGCACGAACCCGTTGTGCATCCAGTAGTCGACGAACGTCTCGCCCGTCGCCCCTTCGGTTTGCGCGATCTCGTTTTCGTGGTGCGGAAACTGGAGATCCTGCCCGCCGCCGTGCAGATCGAAATGCTCGCCGAGCAGCGCGCAGCTCATCGCCGAGCACTCGATGTGCCAACCGGGCCGTCCCGGTCCGTACTTCGACTCCCAACTCGCGCCCACCGGCTCGTCGGGCTTCGCACGCTTCCACAGCACGAAGTCGAGCGGATCTTCCTTCGCCTCGTTGGCGGCGACGCGCTCGCCGGCGCGCAGATCCTCGAGCGACTTGCCCGAAAGCGCGCCATAGCGGGCGAACTTGCGCACGGCATAGTTGACGTCGCCATCCGTCGCCTGATAGGCATAACCGTTCGCCTCGAGCTTCTCGATCATGCCGAGCATCTGCGGAATGTAGTCGGTCGCACGCGGCTCGATGTCGGGGCGCGCGACGCCGAGCGCATCGGCATCCGCGTGCATCGCCGCGATGAAACGATCAGTCAGCGCCTTGATCGTTTCGCCGTTTTCGACGGCGCGGCGAATGATTTTGTCGTCGATATCGGTAATGTTGCGGACGTATGTCACCTGGTATCCAAGCGCACGCAACCAGCGCTGCACGACATCGAACACGATCAGCATGCGCGCATGGCCGATATGGCAGTAGTCGTATACGGTTATCCCGCAGACGTACATCCGCACTTCGCCTGCACGGCGCGGCTCGAACAGTTGCTTTTCACGCGCGAGCGTGTTGTAGATGCGCAGTGATTCCATAGAGACGATGCGTGAGCCCCGAGCATTCCGCACTTGGCGACGTGCGAGGCGCCTCGCGAGAACGCTCGAGCGCCTCCGTTCGCAACGCGCCGGTGCGGGTTCGCACCGTCATGCGCCGCTTCGAGCTGCGATCGAGGCGAAAGACGACCACGACTAGGCGGAGGAGTTCGCTCGTTCGAGGAAACGAGCAAACGTTTTGTTAGAATGGGCCGGAGTATAACATCCAGACCTGAGCCTATGAAACCTTACAGCGGCCGCATGCAACGGACAGCGGCCCTCGCCGCGACGGCCGTGCTCGGCTTCGCTCTCGCGGCGTCGCCGAGTGCGCCGGCGCATGCGCAAGCGGCGCAAGTGACGACCGACGACACACCGCAAATCGATGCGTCGATCGCGGCACGGAATTGGAATGCGGCCCTCGCCGATCTCGATGCGCGGATCAAGTCGAACCCGCGCGATGCGCAGGCGAAGTTCAAGCGCGGCACCGTGCTCGCGCACCTCGGCCGCGACGACGATGCGATCGAGCAATTCGTCGAATTGACTCAGGCGTATCCCGAGCTTCCCGAGCCTTACAACAATCTCGCCGCGCTCTATGCGAAGCATGGCCGCTATGAAGAAGCGCGCGCGGCGCTGGAGACGGCCGTGAAGGCGAACCCTTCCTTTGGGCTCGCTTACGAAAACCTCGGCGATCTCTATCTGCGGCTCGCCGCCGCGGCTTACAAGCGCGCGCAAAGCGTCGGCCATACGAGCGGCGCCACGAGCGAGCGTCTTGCCGCCGTCGAGAAGATCGTCGCGCAGCCATCCGCCATCACTACAGGGCGCGCTCAGACGACAGGCGCCTCGGCCGCGAAGCCATCGGTTCCGCCTCCGCCGACGCCTTCGTTCGGAGGCGGCGCGAATGGCGCATTTCCCGCTGCTCCCTACGTCGCCCCTTCGAACTGAGACGGGATTCATTTCTTCCCAACGATGAGGATGTCCATGAAACGCTTCTGGTTGGCGCTCGGCAGCGCCGCTCTGATCGCGAGCACGTCCGCGCTCGCGCAAACGGCCGCGACGGCCGCGCATCCGCAAGTGCTCCTGAAAACCAGCGACGGCGACATTCGCCTCGAACTCTATCCGGACAAAGCGCCGAAGACGGTCACCAACTTTCTCGACTACGTGAAGTCAGGTCAGTACAACGGCACGATCTTTCATCGCGTGATTCCCGGCTTCATGATTCAGGGCGGCGGCTACACGCAGACCTTTCAGGAGAAGCCGACGCGCGCGCCGATCCCGATCGAGAGCCGTAACGGTCTGAAAAATGCAGTGGGTACGATAGCGATGGCGCGCACGAGCGACCCGAACTCGGCAACCGATCAGTTCTTCATCAATACCGTCGACAACGCGGGGCTCGATTATCCGAACCCGGACGGCAACGGTTATGCGGTGTTCGGCAAGGTCGTCTCGGGCATGGACGTCGTGAAGAAGATCGAGGGCACGCCCACCACGACGCGCGGCCCGATGGCCGATGTGCCGCAAAAGCCGATCGTGATCGAATCGGCGAGCGTCGTTTCCCAATAGCGGCCCCTACCCGGCCGGCGCAAGATGCCGGCCTGCTCAATGCCTCTTTTTTACGGCACTTTCAAGGCAAGGAATTTCATCATGGTCGAACTGCATACGAACTACGGCGTCATCAAGCTCGAACTGGACGCGGACAAAGCGCCGAAGACGGTGGAGAACTTTCTGAACTATGTGAGGAAAGGTCACTATGACAACACCGTGTTTCACCGCGTCATCGACGGCTTCATGATCCAGGGCGGCGGCTTCGAGGCCGGCATGAAGCAAAAGCCGACCGACGCCCCGATCGACAACGAAGCCAACAACGGCCTGAAGAACGTCAAGGGCTCGATCGCGATGGCGCGCACGAACGATCCTCATTCGGCCACGGCACAGTTCTTCATCAACGTGAACGACAACGACTTCCTCAACCACTCGGCACCCACGCCGCAGGGCTGGGGCTATGCCGTGTTCGGAAAGG
This sequence comes from Trinickia symbiotica, assembly GCF_003028655.1. GTDB lineage: Bacteria > Pseudomonadota > Gammaproteobacteria > Burkholderiales > Burkholderiaceae > Trinickia > Trinickia symbiotica_A. The sequence goes on along the minus strand of NZ_PYUC01000007.1, from coordinate 177,051 downwards.
TCGTCGAAGGGCTCGACGTAGTCGAGAAAATCAAGAAGGTGAAGACGGGCTCGAAGGGCTTTCATCAGGACGTGCCCGTCGACGATGTCATCATCGAAAAAGCGGTCGTCGTCGATTGAGCACGAGCATCTTCCGGGACGAGGGGATTACGGCGCGCCACGACGTGCCGCCCCGCAGCAACGAAGCGACCGTGCCGCACGAGCACGGCCGCACGCGCGGTCATGCGCCGCGCCCGCTGCTCTTCATCTCGGATTTGCACCTGAGTCCCGCCATTCCGCGCACGGTCGCCGCCTTCGAGCACTTCGTCCTCGTCACGGCCGATAGCGCCGATTCCGTCTTCGTGCTCGGAGACCTCTTCGACTACTGGATCGGCGACGATACGCTGAAGGTGGACCCATTCGCCGCTCGCGTCGCGGCCGTCCTCCATACGCTTTCCGAGCGCGGCATCGCGCTTTATGTGATGCACGGCAACCGCGACTTTCTGCTCGGCAAGCGGTTCATGCGCGCGGCCGGCGCGATCTGGCTGCCCGACCCGTTCGTCATGACGGCTTTCGGCTCGCGCATCGTGCTCGCGCATGGCGATGCGCTATGCACCGCCGACCACAAATACCAGACGTTTCGGCGATTCGCGCGCTGGCGCGCGGTTCAATTGCTCTTTCTCGCCTGGCCGCTCAGGTGGCGTCGAGCGCTCGCCGAACGGATGCGCACGACGAGCGACGCCGGCAGAAGCCGGCCGCCTTCCCCGCTTTACGACGTCACGAGCGAAAGCGTCGCCGCGTTGTTCAAGTCGAGTAAAACGACGACGATGATCCACGGGCATACGCATCGGCCCGCACGCCACGATGAGCGAGGCGGCACGCGCTGGGTGCTGCCCGACTGGGACCTCGATCACGGCACGCGGCGCGGCGGCTACTTGCGCATCGATGCCGAGGGCATCCACGTTCTCCCGCTCGACTGAGGTGCGCCGACGGGCATCGACGCCCGATCGGGGATCAGTCGCACCGACTTTCACCCCTTCGATTGCTCAGCGGAAAGAAGACGCGGCGGCTTTCGTCAATGCTGGGCCACTTTCCCTTCGATCGCCGCCGACAAGCGACGCAAATCCGACAGCGCGCCGTCGGCGCCGTGTAGCGCCTCGAGGCGCTCGCCAAGTCGCTCGAGCGCCGCCACGATTTCATCGACGCGCTGGCTCTCTTTCGCGGCGTGATCGATGAGCCCATGCAGCGCAAGCGAAACGGGGTCTTCAGCGTTCGGCGTGATGCCGTACGCGCAAAACGTCGAGCGCTCGCTCTTGCGCTTCGAGTCGGCCGGCATGACGATGCGCGCGGGGTTGCCGACCGCCGTGCCGCCGGCCGGCACCGGCTTGACGACGACCGCGTTGGAACCGATCTTCGCTTCAGCGCCGACCGTGAAGCCGCCCAGCACCTTGGCCCCGGCGCCCACGACGACGCCGCGCTCCAGTGTCGGATGCCGCTTCGCGCCGCGCGTGAGCAACGTTCCGCCAAGCGTGACGCCCTGATAGATCGTGCAATCGTCGCCGACTTCGGCGGTCTCGCCGATGACGACGCCCATGCCGTGATCGATGAAGACGCGGCGGCCGATCCGCGCGCCCGGGTGGATCTCGATGCCGGTCAGAAATCGGCCGAACTGCGAAATTGCTCGAGCGAGCCAGCGCCGTCCGGCGAGCCAGCAGGCGTGCGACATTCGATGAAGCACGATCGCGTGCAGCCCCGGATAACAGGTGAGCACTTCCCACGTGCTGCGCGCGGCGGGATCCCGCTCGCGGATCGAGGCAATGTCTTCGCGAAGTCTCGTGAACATGATGTCGGCTCGCCTGATGAGCGCCACTGCGGCCCCTCCCGGAGCGGCAGCCTACGCATCGTTATGACTCGGTGTGATTTGCTTATGAGCGTTCGGCCGATTGTAATGGCAACCCGCGCCGATTGCTTCGCGCGCTTTTTTCGCCCTGCGCTCGGCAGGGGCATTCGCGCGGCGTCGATCACTGGGCCATCGGCATCGGCCCGCCGGGCTGAAAGCAGGCACGACGACCGGAGGGGGCATCCTTTAGGGCCCCCGAAGGAAGTCCCTTTAGGGACGACCGGAGGGGGCATCCTTTAGGGCCCCCGAAGGAAGTCCCTTTAGGGACGACCGGAGGGGGCACCCTTTTAGGCCCCCGAAGGAAGTCCCTTTAGGGACGACCGGAGGGGGCACCCTTTTGGGGCCCCCGAAGGAAGTCCCTTTAGGGACGAACGCGCTACGGGCGGCCGTCGCGGCGGGACTTGAGCAGGATATGCTTGGCGATGCCGCGCACGATGTTGACTTCCTCGTGCTCGAGCGCCGCGCGCGCGAAAAGGCGCCTCAGCCGCGACATCAGCTTTTTCGGATTGGCTGGATCGAGAAAGTCGAGCGCGATGAGCGCGTTTTCCAGATGCACGAACATCCGCTCGATTTCGTCGCTCGACGCACGCTGGGCCAGCGTGTCGCCGGCGCCCATTGCCGTGCGCTCCCCGAGATAGGCGGTGCGCAACTCGTAAGCCAGCACCTGCACCGCCTGAGCGAGGTTGAGCGAACTATAGGCCGGGTTCGCGGGAATATGCACGAGCGAGCTGCATCGCTCGACGTGCTCGTTGGAAAGACCGGTTCGCTCGTTACCGAAGACGAACGCGATGTCGCCGCTCGCCGCTTGACGGCACGCCTCGCCTGCCGCCTCGCGCGGCGCAAGTTGCGGCGGCCCGTACTCGCGCGCGCGGGCCGTCAAGGCGACCGACCACCGCACACCGGTCAATGCATCGGCGAGCGTCGGCACGGTGCTCGCCGCGGCGAGCACGTCGTCGGCCCCGCTCGCCATCGCGACGGCTTCCGGGTCCGTTTGCACGTGCGCGACGCGCGGCGCGACGAGCACGAGACGCGAAAACCCCATTGTCTTCAACGCACGCGCGGCAGCGCCGACATTGCCCGGATGGCTCGGCTCGACGAGCACGAAGACGGTTGACGTAAAGCCGCCGCAAGGTCCGCCGGCTCCGCTGAGTGCGGCTGCTTCGGCGTCGAGCGGCGCGTGCGGCTGATTCGGATTCGATGAATTCAAGATGCTGCGAAACAAGATGCTGCAAGGGTGACGAAGGATGGATACAGCCGCATGGTTTGGGCTTACTCACCGCAATCGATGAACGGCACGCCCGTATGGTATCGCCAACGGCCCGAGGCCGCCCGAACGACCGGCCGATCTGGTCGGATCGGCCCGGCGCGTGTCGCTCCGAAACGCTAAGCTTGCCGCGCTTCCTGGTAAAATCACGCCTTGTTTGCGCGTACCGCAACGCTTGCCTCTCTGGCCATGTACGCGCATTGCTCTTCTTCAATTCGTCTTCGTCGACGGAATGCGTGCCTCTTTCCCGTGTTGGCGCGCAGTCCGGGCGGTTTGATTTGGCCCATTCCGTGGCGGCACTTGCTGTTGCCGCGGCACAAGGAATCTGCTCATGCATCCCATGCTCAACATCGCTGTCAAGGCGGCTCGCCGCGCCGGACAGATCATCAACCGCGCATCGCTCGACCTCGACTTGATCCAGGTCAGCCAGAAGCAGCACAACGATTTCGTCACCGAGGTCGATAAGGCTGCCGAAGCGGCGATCATCGACACTTTGAAGACGGCCTACCCCGATCATTCGATCCTCGCCGAGGAATCGGGTCGCTCCGAGAACGAATCCGACTACCAGTGGATCATCGATCCGCTCGACGGCACGACGAATTTCATCCACGGCTTTCCCTACTACTGCGTCTCCATCGGGCTTGCGCACAAGGGAATCGTGACGCAGGCCGTGGTCTACGACCCGACCCGCAACGATCTCTACACTGCATCGCGCGGCCGCGGCGCCTATCTGAACGATCGCCGCATCCGCGTCGGCCGGCGCGACCGTCTCGCCGATTCGCTGATCGGCACGGGCTTTCCGTTCCGTGAGAACGACCGGCTCGATGCCTATTGCCGCCTCTTTGCCGAAATGACGCGCTCGTGCACGGGCCTGCGTCGTCCGGGCGCCGCCGCGCTCGATCTGGCGAACGTCGCGGCCGGTCGCCTCGACGGCTTCTTCGAGCAAGGCATCAGCGCCTGGGACATGGCCGCGGGCAGTCTGCTCATCACCGAAGCGGGCGGGCTTGTCGGCAACTACACGGGTGATTCGGACTTCCTGCATATCGGCGAGATCGTCGCCGGCAATCCGAAGATCTACGCGCAGATGGTGCCGATCCTCACGCCTTATAGCCGCTTGTCGCAAAAGGCTTGATACGCCGATTACGGCGATAAGGCATCGCGCGCCCTCACCGTACGCGTACGCCGCCCCCTTGTCTCCTCCGTTTGGCCGTTCGGACGACTGTCCGGATTCCGCGCCGCGATAGACCCTCAAGCCACTCTCGAAGACCCCAGCGTCACGGCCTCCGGCTCGAAGCCGGAGGCCGTGACCGAGCTGACGCTCGTCGTCGCGCTTCCGCCGATGACGCGGCCTTCGATAATCTTGACGTGATATCATTCGGAGGTGATAATCGATGCGCCATCAATGGAAGTTCTCGTTTCACGACGCTTTCGATGCCGAATTCGATTTGCTGCCCGAAGCCGTCCAGGACGAGTTGCTGGCGACGGCGAAGGCGGTTCAACGGTTGGGACCCGACGCGGGCCGTCCTCATGTTGGGACGCTGCACAACCCGAGGCACCCGAACATGAAGGAGCTGCGCTTCAAGGTCAACAATGGAGCGGAAATCTGGAGGGCCGCGTTCGCCTTCGGCCCGGATCGGCACCCGGTTCTCTTGGTGGCCGGAAGCAAACAAGGCAAGAGCGAGCAGCAGTTTTACAGCGATTTGCTGAAACTCGCGAACAAGCGATTCGACGAGCATTTGAAGAGCCTGCAAGCGGCGAGCGCCGTCTTGCAGAACGGGATGCAGAGCAGGTAAGCGAAGGAGAAGCAGACATGGGCAGAAGCTTAGACGACGTGATCGAAGGCCTCCCAGCGGCGCGCCGGCAACGGATCGAATCGCTCGCGGACGAAAAAGTTCAGGAGATGCTGGCCGCGGCCACGACGCTCACCGACATCCGCAAGGCCGTAGGAAAAACGCAAGCGAACGTGGCACAAGAGCTTGGCATCCAGCAAAACGCCATTTCGCAACTGGAACGGCGCTCCGACACCTATCTTTCCACGCTGCGGCGCTTTCTGAAATCGCTCGGACTCGAACTGGAGTTGTCGGTGGTGTCCGAGTCGGGCGCACGGTACTCGCTCGACAATTTTCGTCCGTGGCTGGATGTCGATGCCGCAGTTAACGCGGCGGAAAGCGTTCCGACGCGCGCGGCGAAAAATCGCCCGAATACTGAGCGCCGGCGCGTGACGGCACGCCGCTAGCTTGCATGAGCGTCCCTGGTTTGCATTAGCCATTCGGACGACTGCACGGATTGCCTGCCGAGGTACACTCTCGCCCTATACTCGCAAGCACCAAGAACACGATGGGCAATCCAACTCAGCAGCAGGCATCCGGCGAAACCGATCAGACGCTCGCGAAGCATACGCCGTATATGCAGCAGTATCTGCGCATCAAAGCGGATCACCCCGGCACGTTGCTCTTCTTCAGGATGGGCGATTTTTACGAGCTCTTCTACGAAGACGCGGAAAAGGCCGCACGTCTGCTCGACCTCACCCTCACGCAACGCGGCGCATCGGCCGGCAATCCCATCAAAATGGCAGGCGTGCCGCATCACGCGGTCGAGCAATATCTCGCGAAGCTCGTGAAGCTCGGCGAATCGGTCGCCATCTGCGAGCAGATCGGCGATCCGGCCACGTCGAAAGGTCCTGTCGAGCGCAAAGTTGTCCGCGTGGTTACCCCCGGCACACTGACCGACGCGGCACTGCTCGCCGACAAAAGCGACGTCTATCTGCTTGCGATCTGCCCCGCGCATAACAAGCGCGGCGTCATCAATACGATCGGCCTCGCCTGGCTGAATCTCGCGAGCGGCGCGCTACGTCTCGCCGAAATCGCACCCGACCAGCTCGGCGCCTCGCTCGAACGCATTCGTCCCGCCGAAATCCTCGTGGCCGACGCTCCCGCGGACTTCCTCCCTCCGGGCCTGACCGGTGCGCTGACACGCGTGCCATCGTGGCATTTCGACGTCACGTCGGGCAAGCAGCGGCTATGCGATCAGCTCGATGTGGCAAGCCTGGACGGTTTCAGCGCGGAGTCGCTCACGAGCGCATGCGGCGCGGGCGGCGCGCTGCTTCTATACGCGGCTGCCACGCAGGGCCAACAGCTTCGCCACGTGCGCAGCCTCAAGGTCGAATATGAATCGGAGTACATCGGGCTGGATCCGGCGACGCGCCGCAACCTCGAGCTGACGGAAACGTTGCGCGGGGGCGAGTCGCCGACACTCTGTTCACTGCTCGACACCTGCTGCACGACGATGGGCAGCCGCCTCCTGCGCCACTGGTTGCATCACCCGCCGCGCGACAGCGGTCGCGCGCAAGCACGTCAGCAAGCGATCGGCGCACTGCTCGACGCTCCACCGCAAGCGAGCCTCGATTCGTTGAGAGGGTCATTGCGGCGCGTTGCCGACGTCGAGCGCATTACCGGGCGCCTGGCTCTGCTGTCGGCTCGGCCGCGCGATCTCTCCAGCCTGCGCGATACGTTTGCTGCGCTGCCCTCGCTGCGTGCGCTGGCATCGGACGCCGCCGGCGGCGCCGCGGCGCTCGAACGAATCGCGGCCGCGCTCGAGCCTCCCGCCGAGTGCGTCGATCTGCTCGCGCGCGCCATCGCCGAGGAGCCTTCCGCGATGGTACGCGACGGTGGCGTCATCGCACGCGGCTACGACAGCGAGCTCGACGAGCTGCGTGACATTTCCGAAAACTGCGGGCAGTATCTGATCGATCTCGAAGCACGGGAGCGCGCACGCACTGGCATCGCCAATCTGCGCGTGGAGTACAACAAAGTGCACGGCTTTTATATCGAAGTCACGCGCGGCCAGACCGATAAAGTGCCCGACGACTATCGCCGCCGCCAGACGCTGAAGAACGCCGAGCGCTACATCACCCCCGAACTCAAGACGTTCGAAGATAAGGCGCTGTCCGCTCAGGAGCGCGCACTCGCGCGCGAGCGCTCGCTCTATGACGCCGTGCTGCAGGCGCTGCTGCCGTTCATCGGCGATTGCCAGCGCGTCGCCGCCGCGCTCGCCGAGCTCGATCTGCTGGCCGCGCTCGCGGAGCGCGCGCAAGCGCTCGACTGGGTCGCGCCGACGTTCGCGTCCGAAGCCGGCATCGAGATCGAACAAGGACGGCACCCCGTCGTCGAAGCGCAGGTCGAGCAATTCGTCGCGAACGATTGCCGGCTCGACGCCGAGCGCAAGCTGTTGCTGATCACGGGCCCGAACATGGGCGGCAAGTCGACGTTCATGCGGCAAACGGCATTGATCGCGCTGCTTGCCTACGTCGGCAGTTACATACCGGCCCGGGGTGCGCGTTTCGGTCCTATCGATCGCATCTTCACGCGCATCGGCGCGGCCGACGACCTGGCAGGTGGGCGGTCGACGTTCATGGTCGAAATGACGGAAGCCGCGGCGATCCTCAACGACGCCACGCCGCAAAGCCTCGTACTCATGGACGAAATCGGCCGCGGTACGTCGACGTTCGACGGCCTCGCGCTCGCGTGGGCCATCGCACGTCACCTGCTTGCGCATAACGGCTGCTACACGCTCTTCGCGACGCACTACTTCGAGTTGACACAACTGCCGGCCGAATTTCCGCATGCGGCCAACGTCCACCTTTCAGCCGTCGAGCACGGGCATGGCATTGTTTTTCTGCACGCCGTCAACGACGGGCCGGCGAGCCAGAGCTACGGGCTGCAGGTCGCGCAGTTGGCCGGCGTGCCGGCCGCTGTCATCCGCGCGGCTCGCAAGCATCTGGCGCATCTCGAGCAACAGTCCGTCACGCATGCGACGCCGCAACTCGACCTCTTCGCCGTGGCGCCCTGCGTCGAAGACGCGCCTGACGACGACACGGATGAGGCCAACGACGCGTCGCCACATCCCGCGCTCGAGCGTCTGCGAGCGCTCGACCCGAACGACTTGAAGCCTCGCGAAGCACTCGACCTGATCTACGAGTTGCACGAGATGGCGAGCGCCCAACATTCGCCGCGCTGAGGCATAGGTGATTCATCGCGTCACGCGGATCGTCGCACCCGCCCTCGCGGTTTGCCTGGCCTTGTCGTGCGCCGAAAAAACCGCTGCGGCCGAGCCTCGCTTCGAGTTCGGCGTCATCTCCAGCACCATGCGAAGCGCGGCGGACGAAGCGATGACGCAACAGATTATCGATGCCATCGGTCTCGAGCCGAATATCGCCTTCATCGTCTATGACGGCAATCTCAAGAGCGCCTCGGAGCGATGCGACGATGCCGTCTACGAGCAACGGCAGCAAGTGCTCGAAACATCGCGCGTCCCGCTTGTCGTCGTTCCCGGGCGGCATGACTGGGCCGATTGCGACCGCGCGCAAGCAGGCGGTTACGATCCAACCGAGCGTCTCGACTTCTTGCGGCAGACCTTGTTCGCCGATAACTCGTCCTCGCTCGGGCAATCGACGCTTGCGCTTACGCGTGAAAGCGAAGTCGCACGATTCCATGCCTATCGGGAAAACGTGCGCTGGCAAGTCGACGACACCGTATTCGTCGGCCTGAACGTGGTCAGCGGAAACAATCATTACTCCAATGCCGGCGGCCGAAACGGCGAATACGACGACCGCGCGATCGCGACGGCCTTCTGGCTCGAGCATGCGGCCGAATACGCGCGGCGCCGCCGCGCGCATGCGCTCATTGTCTTCATCGAGGCAGCGCCCGATTTCGAGCGCTACGAGCGTGCGGATCGATTCTCGTGGCTCAGATTCGATCGCAACCGATCTCGAGATGGCTATCTGGAATTCAAGCGAAGCCTGGTGAAAGCGGCCCAGATTTTCCGCGGGCCGGTGATTGTCATCCACGAAGGGCCGAAGCCCCTGCCCCACGGCTTTTCAATCGATCAACCGCTCTTTGACGACAAGGGCGATCGTCTCGCGAATCTGACACGGATCGCAATCGGGCCGCACGACCCCGTGACGCAGTGGATAAAAGTCGATGTGAATTTCGCGAAGGCGCCGCCGTTATTGGTGTCGCTGAGACGGATACCGCAGACCCCGCCTCAACCTGCTTCGCAGTCACCCGCGGCGCCGCTCGAACGGGCTCCGAGCGCCTCGGGCATCATGCCGGTGCCGCCGCCGATCCCACCGGCGGCGCCCGCCGAGCCCCCGCTGCTGCCCAAGCTGGAAGAGCGAGAGCCGGCGACGACCCCGCCGCTCATTGCGCCCACCATCGCACCAACACTGACTCAGCCGCCGGCCGGCATGCCGGGCCGCGGTTCAATGCAAGGTGGGAGCTGACGAGCCGTCCTCGTCATCGTCTTCATCGTCGAGGACTTCGATGCCTTCCGCGCCGTGGGCGTGCGCATGCTCTATCTCGTCGGCCGTGGCGGGACGAACTTCCTTGACCGTCAGAGCGAAGCGCAGCGCCATGCCGGCAAGCGGATGATTTCCGTCGAGCACGACTTTGTCTTCGGCCAGGTCCGTCACCGTGTAGATCAGCGCGTCGATCTCGTCGTCGCTGTCCTCAGGCGTTCCTTCGAACTGCATGCCCACTTCCAGCGGCTCCGGAAACCGGCTGCGCGGCTCGATCTTCACGAGTTCGGGATCGTACTCGCCGAACGCATCCTGCGGCTCGAGCTGGATCTGAGTCTGGAACCCCGGTTCGTGTCCATCGAGCTCTTCCTCGATCTTAGGGAACGTGCCATCATAGCCGCCGTGCAGATAGACCATCGGCTCGTCGCTTTCCTCGATCAGGTTGCCTTGCGCATCCGACAGCTTATAAGCGACCGACACAACGGTGTTCTTCGCAATTTTCATCAAACTCTCCCAAAATACGGTCTCATTATACGATGCCGAAGCGGCCCCTCGACCAACCGATCTCCCCCGCCGCTCCTTCCCGTTCCGCCGTTTCACCGCCCGCGCCCGACCAGCCGACGCCGCTTCTGGCCAACCTGTCGCCCTCGCAATTCATGCGGCGCCACTGGCAGAAAAAGCCGCTGCTCGTGCGTCAGGCCCTGCCTGGTATCGTTCCGCCGCTATCTCGCGACGAATTGTTCGAGCTTGCCGCAAGCGACGACGTGGAAGCCCGACTCATCTCGCATTTTCGCGGCGCGTGGCGTCTCGACCACGGTCCTTTCGATAGTGACGACCTGCCCGGCCTCAAGCGCCGCGAATGGACGCTGCTCGTGCAAGGTGTCGATCTGCACGACGACCGCGCCCGGACGATTTTGGACCGGTTCCGGTTCATTCCTGACGCGCGGCTCGACGACCTGATGATCTCCTATGCCACCGACGGCGGCGGCGTGGGACCTCATTTCGATTCGTATGACGTTTTTTTGCTGCAAGTGCACGGGAAACGGCGCTGGCGAATCTCCGCGCAAAAAGACCTGGCAATGAAAGATGGATTGCCATTGAAAGTTTTACAGCATTTCGAACCGGAAAACGAGTGGGTACTCGAACCGGGCGACATGCTGTATTTGCCGCCGCACATCGCGCACGACGGGGTGGCAATCGGCGAATGCATGACCTGCTCGATCGGCTTTCGTTCGCCGTCGGCCAGTGAGCTCGTCGGCCAGTTTCTCTACCATCTCGCCGAGCGAGGATCGGCGGCGCGGCTCCCTCGTCCCGATGGGCGCTACCGTGACCCGGCGCAAGACGCCGTGACGCGCCCAGCGCAGTTGCCGCAAGCCATGATCGACCAAATCGGCGCGATCCTTGCTCGCATTCGTTGGGATGAGGGCGACGTCGCGTCGTTCATCGGCAGCTATCTCAGCGAGCCCAAGGCGCATGTGGTTTTCGACCCGCCGGAAATCGGCGCCAGCGTTGCCGCATTCACGCGGCAGGCAGCGCGAGCGGGCGTCCGGCTCGATAGGAAGACAGCATTGCTCTATGGCAAGCGCAGCTACTTCATCAACGGCGAGGAACATCGGCTGCCGCCGCGTAAAAAGTGGCTCTTGGAGCTTGCCGACAGACGCCGCCTCGAAGGGAAACGCTTTGTAACACTCTCTGATGATTGGTCAATGACAGCGTTGTTGCACGAATGGTATCTTGCCGGCTGGGTTCGGATCGGCGCATTTGCGTGACAGGGTCCCCACCCGGAGAAAACGTGAAATTTTGTATGTGAAAGGCAACGTATTGACCCCGGTTTGTCGACGGTCAGTACGAAAGTGCATATAATTTCCGCCCAAGCCGTGGGGAAGATTCACGCTCTGATGTGCGTCCCACCAGCGGCTCAAGGTTGGTGTTGAAGCACATTACCGGTAATATTTCGCGCTGTTGCTTACCTTTAACCATAAAAGGACGTGATCATGAAGAAATCCCTCCTCGTTGCATCCCTGTTGGCTGCCGTGGCCCTGGCTGCGTGCAACAAGAGCAGCGACCAGAACGCTGCCGCGCCGGCCAGCGACACGTCGGCCGCTTCGGCGCCGGCCGCCGCTGCTTCGGATACGGGTGCTGCTTCGAGCGCTGCTGCCGCAAGCGAGTCGGCTCCTGCTGCTGCTCCTGCTTCGGAAGCTCCGGCCGCGTCCGCTGCAGCTCCGGCCTCGGGTGCGAGCCAGTAAGCTCGCCGCCTTGATGGCAAGAAAAAACCGGCCTGCGGGCCGGTTTTTTCTTGGCCTCCACGCCTGATTCCCGTTCGCTAGGCGCCAACCAGTTCGAGCCAGGCGAATCCCTCCTCCTGCGACGCGACGACGACGTCGTCGGCCGACGCGCCCAGCACCGTGGCCAATGCCGAACGGGCCAACCCCGGAAGGTTGTTCTGTTGACTCAGATGCGCGGCGACGAGGTGCTTCAATCGTGTCCGGTCCAAGGCCGCGAGAATCTCCGCGGCCGCATCGTTGCTCAAATGCCCATGTTTGCCGCCGATCCGCGCTTTCAACGATTGCGGATAACGGCTGGCGGCCAGCATGCCGAGGTCGTGATTGCATTCGAGCACGAGTCCGTCGCAACCACTCAGCACCTCTGTGATATGCGGCGTGGAAACGCCGACGTCAGTGAGCACGCCCAAGCGATTCGCACCGTCGGAAAAGACGAATTGCAGCGGCTCGCGCGCATCGTGGGGAACTGTATAAGGGCACACCTGCAGATCCCCAATAGCGACGGTCTCATCGCCCCAGAGCACGTGCAAATCGACGTTGGCTTCATCCGCACCGACCGCACGCGCCGTTCCCCAGCTCGTGTAGAGCGGTACGGCCCATTTGCGCGCGACGGTCAGCGCGCTGCCGATGTGATCGCTGTGTTCGTGGGTGATGAGGATCGCATCGAGTTGCTCGATGCAGCGGTTCAGACGTGCAAGGCGCCGTTCGAGCTCTTTGGCCGAGAACCCGCAGTCGAGGAGCACACGCGTCGTCGTCGCGCCGCTATGGGCCTCGACGATGAGCGCGTTCCCCTCGCTGCCGCTGCCTAGGCTGGCAAAGCGCATCGCACGATCAGTTCAGCTGCGTGTGCAGCAATGTCAAAATCCGCTGTGCCTCGGTGGACGTCACGACGTTGCCGCTGGTGTCGACGATCGAGACCTGCGTTTGGGTATCGCTCGTCGGGCGTACGTTGACGAGGAACTGAGGGCCCTGCTTGTCGGCCGTCGGCTTGCGGTAGAACAGCTTGCCGAAAAGGCCGTCGCGCTTGAGCTCCTCGGCCGAATCCGCGTAGCGGACGTAATAGATCCCCTTCGCGCGATCGCGGTTGTCGACGGTGAAATTCGTTCGATCGAGCGCGAGCCCGACACGCAGCCACGCCCGGTCGAACGACTCCGGCAGATCGAGGGTCGTCTCGCCGCCGCTCATCTGGATCTTCGCGGGTGCCGTGGCAGGTCGCGCGTTGGCCAGCAGCTCCTTCGACTGCGCTTCGGTCAAACCGAACTTCTGCATCATCTTCGTCAGGAACACGGCTTCGAGCACGGGGTTGCGCGGCCGCTCGACCCAGCGCGAAGAGTCCTTGTCCTGCCCCGTCAACACTTCCTCGAGCGCGCTATGCGTGATCGAGATATCGGTCGTGCCATCGGGGCCGCGCGCGACGAGCGTGCGAAAACGATCACGCGTGCCCGACGAATAGGCGAAATCGATCAAACGTCCGACGGTGCGGCGGAACCAGTCGTCGGGAATGTTCGCGCGATTTTCCGCCCAGGCCGTTTCCATGATGCCGGTGGCTGGCGCATCGGTTGCCAGTGCGAAGCCGTTCTCCTGCCAGAACGCCTGGAGCTGAGGCCAGAGCTGGTCGGGCGAGCGGCCGTCGACGACGAGCCAGCGGCGGTCGCCGTCGCGCTCGATATGCATACCGTAGGGATCTTGCGCGCTGGGCACGCCTTCGGTCGCGTTGCCGGCGACAGTCTTGTTGCGCTGCGGCGCGCCGCCCAGCGCCGCGCCCACGGGCGGGGCCGTGTACTGCTGCGCCGGCGCGGTGGCAGTCGTCAGATCGCCCGGCACGTTCAGGGGCGGAGCGGAGCCCGTCGCCTTGTAGTCGACCTTATCGCCGGAGAACCAGTCGTTGAGGGTGTCGCACCCGGCAAGCGCGGTGCTGAACGCAAGCACGAGCGCCGTCGTGCAGACGGCGCGAGTGGAAAAAGCGGAACGTTTCATTGAGCCCTTCGTGAATGCCAAGCGCATGCCAGCCGCGGCCAAGCGCGTCAGTCGAGAACGACGTCGGTTAGTTGAATTCAGCTACAGTTGCCGGCTCGCCCCCGAGCGGCCGGCGTCGATACCCGACGCTTCAGCGCAGCGCGCCTGCCTCGCGCAATGCGGCACGCACGACTTCGTGGTAGCGCGCATCGAGCGGCGTCAAAGGCAAACGGATTCCCCCCTCGATTCGCCCCATTTCCTGAAGCGCCCATTTCGCCGGAATCGGATTCGATTCGACGAAGAGATTCTTGTGCAGCGACAGCAAGCGCAAATGAATTTCGCGCGCCGTCTTCGCATCGGCCGCGAGTGCCGCTTTGCAGAGCTCGCTCATCGCGCGCGGCGCAACGTTCGCCGTCACCGAAATATTGCCGTGCCCGCCGAGCAGCATCAGCGCGATCGCCGTCGGATCGTCGCCGCTATAGATGGCGAAGTGGGCCGGTGCGGCCTTGATGAGATGCGCCGCGCGATCGATATTGCCCGTGGCCTCCTTCACACCGACGATGCCAGGAACCTGCGCGAGCCGCAGGATCGTCTCGTTCGACATGTCGGCCACCGTACGGCCCGGCACGTTGTAGAGGATCACGGGAAGATCGACGGCCTCGGCGATCTTCCGGAAATGGCGGTAAATGCCTTCCTGCGTCGGCTTGTTGTAATACGGCACGACTTGCAGCGTGGCATCTGCGCCGACCGACTTGGCGCGCTCGGTCAACTCGATCGCTTCGGCCGTCGAGTTGCCGCCTGCGCCGGCGATCACGGGGATGCGGCCGGCCACCTGCTCGACGGCCGTCTTGATCATGAGAACGTGCTCTTCGACCGTCAGCGTGGCCGATTCGCCGCTCGTGCCGACGACGACGAGCGCATTCGTGCCCTCTTCGATTTGCCAGTCGACGAGCTTGCGAAATGCCGCCAGATCGAGTCCGCCGTCTTCGCGCATCGGCGTGACGATCGCAGGAATGCTGCCGCGAATCCGCACGCCGCCAGAGGTGCTGCCTGATGTGCCGTTAGCCATGAAACGCGATGAATTCGATTCTAAAAGCGCGATTGTAGCGGATTGGCCGGCCAAAATCGTAACGGTGCCGACCCTGAGTCCTTACGAGTATGCAAGGCCCATCGCCTCTCGCACGTCGCGCATCGTCTCCGTGGCGAATTTTCGCGCCTTGTCGCAGCCGTCGGCGACGATTGCCCGAACGAGCGAGGGATCGTCCATGTATTTTTGCGCGCGCTCGAGCATCGGCTGCTGTTCGCGCAGGATGCCCTCGATGACGGGCTGCTTGCACTCGAGGCAGCCGATCCCAGCCGAACGGCAGCCTTTCTGGACCCACTGATGGGTCGCCTCGTCGCTATAGACCTGATGCAGTTGCCACACCGGGCACTTGTCGGGATCGCCCGGGTCGGTTCGCCGCACGCGCGCCGGGTCGGTCGGCATCGTGCGGACCTTCTTCGTGATCGATTCCGCATCCTCGCGCAGGCCGATCGTATTGCCGTAGGACTTCGACATCTTCTGACCATCGAGGCCCGGCATCCGCGAAGCCTCCGTCAGCATCACCTGCGGCTCGACGAGAATGATCTTGCGTGTGCCTTCGAGGTAGCCGAACAGGCGCTCGCGGTCGCCCATCGACAAGCTTTGCGATTCCTGCAGCAGCGCGCGGGCTCGCTCGAGCGCCTCGTCGTCGCCCTCCTGCTGATAAGCGTTGCGCAACTCGTGATAGAGCTTCGAGCGCTTGCCGCCCAGCTTTTTCACGGCTTCTATCGCCTTTTCCTCGAAGCCCGGCTCGCGTCCGTACAAATAATTGAAACGCCGCGCGATCTCGCGCGTCATCTCGACATGCGGCACCTGATCTTCGCCGACCGGCACGAGCGATGCCCGGTACAGCAGGATGTCCGCGGCCATCAGCACCGGATAGCCGAGAAAGCCGTAAGTCGACAGATCCCTGTCCTTCAGCTTCTCCATCTGCTCTTTGTACGTCGGCACGCGCTCGAGCCAGCCGAGCGGCGTGCTCATGCCGAGCAGCAATGCAAGCTCCGCATGCTCGGGAACGCGGCTCTGGATCAGCAGCGTGGCCTGGCTCGGATCGATGCCCGAAGCGAGCCAGTCGATCAGCACTTCCCAGACGTTGTTCTCGATGATGTCCGGTGTCTCGTAGTGCGTGGTCAGCGCATGCCAGTCGACGACGCAAAAAAAGCACGGGTACTCGGCCTGCAGGCGCACCCAGTTCTTCAATACGCCATGATAGTGGCCGAGGTGCAGCGAACCGGTGGGACGCATGCCCGAGAAAATGCGGTCAGGAAACATGGTGTCAGTTCAGGAACGAGGCGAAAGGGGCCAGGATGGCGGTCAAGGCGTCATAGCCCAGCGAGACGAGCGGCCTCAGCCAGATCTTCGTCAAGAGGCCGGATATGACGAGCACCATCACGATCGCAAAGCCCCAGGGCTCGAGCCGTGCCAGGCCGATCGCCTGGCGTGGCGGCAACAGCGCGACGAGGACGCGGCCCCCATCGAGCGGAGGGAGCGGAAATAGGTTCAGCACGCCGAGCACGAGATTCACGCCGACGCCGCCCGCCGCCATTCGAGCGAAAAACGGCTCGTCGACCGAGAAGTATGCGAGCGCCACGCCGACGAGCGCCCAGAGCAGCGCCTGCACGAAATTGCAGGCCGGACCGGCGAGTGCGACCCAGAGGCTGCCCCAACGCGGGTTGCGCAAATTGCGGAATGCGACGGGCACCGGCTTCGCGTAGCCGAACATGAACGCGCCGCCCGTCATGAAATAAAGCAGCAGCGGAATCGCGATCGTCCCGAGCGGATCGATATGGCGCATCGGATTGAATGACACGCGCCCCATCATGTAGGCGGTGTTGTCGCCGAGCAGCCGGGCTGCATAGCCGTGAGCGGCCTCGTGCAGCGTGATCGCGAAAACCACCGGCAGCGCGTAGACCGCGATCGTCTGTATCAAAGAAGAGAAATCCATAGCGGGGCCTATTGTAACAAGGGGGCCAAGGCGTGACGCCTCTCGGCCGGACGGCCAGCCTGCGTGGCCGCGTTCTTTCATCGTTTCCTGATAGAAGCCCCTACCCGTCGCGACAAAATCACCGTTCACGCCGCCGTCAGACCGAACGGCTCGAGCGAGCCGCATCCTGCGCGCACGAGCATGGGCTCGTCGCCGGTCAGATCGATGACCGTCGATGGCGCGCGCGGACACGCCCCGCCGTCGATGACGAGATCGATCTGCTTTTCGAGGCGGGCCCGGATGTCCTCGGGCTCGTTGAGCGGTTCGTTATCGGGCGGCAGGATCAGCGTCGTCGCGATGAGGGGCTCGCCGAGCGCCTCTAGCAAGGCGAGCGTGATCGCGTGATCGGGCACGCGCAGGCCGATCGTCTTGCGCGACGGGTGCGACAAGCGTCGCGGCACTTCCTTCGTCGCCTGCAGCACGAACACATAGGGCCCGGGCGTCACCGACTTGATGAGCCGGAACTGGTGATTGTCGACCATCGCGAACGCCGCGAGCTCGGAAAGGTCACGCACGAGCAGCGACAGATGCTGACGCTCGTCCAGCCCGCGGATCCGGCGCAAGCGCGTCACGGCTTCCTTGTCGTCGAGCCGGCACCCGAGCGCGTAGCTCGAATCGGTCGGCAGCGCAATGACGCCGCCTTCCTTGACGATCTGGACAGCCTGCGCGATGAGCCGCGGCTGCGGGTTGTCGGGGTGGATCCGGAAGAATTGGGACATGGTGGAAGTCGTCGGTAAGCCGGGCATCGGCACGGGCCCGGGACTGCATTCGATGCCGCGGTGAACCGGCTGGCTCGCCGCTCGAGGGGCCGCGCCGAAATCGAGCATTCGCCGGCCGACCCTGGCGTTTTTCCTTTCGTTCGAGGATTGAGCGGACGCTAGAACCAGCGCTCCCACACAGGCGTAAGACCGGCCGGTAACGGCGGCAACTCACCGAGCTCCACTCGGCCCTCCCCCGGCGCGTGAAAATCCGATCCGCGCGACGCTTCAAAGCCGAAACGGCGCGCGACGTCGGCGTACTCGCGGTACTGATCGGGCGTATGGCTGCCCGTCACGACCTCGATGGCCTCGCCGCCCAGATCGATGAATGTGGAGAACAGCTCGTCGAACGCGAGCGGCGTGTACTTGTAGCGGCCCGGATGGGCGATCACCGCGACGCCGCCCGCGGCCTTGATCCAGCAAAGCGCATCTTCCAGGCTGGCCCACCGATGCGGTACGTAACCCGGCTTGCCCTCGCCCAGGAAACGGTCGAATACGTCGGCCGTCGATTCGGCGAAGCCCTTTTCGACGAGAAAGCGCGCGAAATGCGTGCGCGAAACGAGATCGGGGTTCGAGACGTAACGCAACGCGCCCTCGTAGGCCCCGGGAATACCTATCGCGTCGAGCGCCGCCCCCATTGCTTCGGCGCGCGTGCTGCGGCCGTTGCGCGTGGCGTAGAGCCCTTCGACGAGCGCCGGGCAGTCGGGATCGATGCCGAGCCCGACCACGTGCACCGTTTTCATCGCCCAAGTCACGGAAATCTCGACCCCGGCGAGGTAGCGCATACCGAGCGCCTCGGCCGTCCTGCGCGCGTCGGCTTGGCCCCTTACCTCGTCGTGATCGGTCAGCGACCAGATCGTCACGCCTCCCGCATGCGCGCGCCGCGCTACGTCGGCGGGCGCGAAAAACCCGTCGGACACGTTGGAATGGCAATGCAGGTCGGCGTTCATGTGGTTCAATGGGGCCCAAAAACCGTCTTCTCATTTTACTTCAATGCGGCGTGCAACTTCGAACGCCTGGAAGACCGGCACCCGCGCGCCGACGCGTTTTTGCACGCGGTCGATCAAGCGCAAAACGCCTCGATCAGCGCCGCGATCCGCTCCGGCTGATCGTGATGAAGCATGTGCCCCGCGTCCTCGATCAGCCTTTCACGCCAATCGCGGAACGCCTGAAAGCGCGCCTTGAATTCGGCGAGCGGAATCGCGCCCGCCAGCCTGGCGAGGGTCGGCGAGGTGACCGCCTCGACATGCAGCACCTTCGCACTGACGTTGGCCCATATCGCCATCACTTCGTCCAGCCGATAAAGGAGCGGGCCGTGCAGCTTGTGGGCCGGATCCGCCAGCAGCATGTAGCGGCCGTCCTCGCCGCGCCGCGACCAGTGCTGCGCCAGAAACCGCGCGCGTTCGGGCGCGAGGCGCGGATTGGTCTTGATGAGCCGCGCCGCCACGTCGTCGAGCGTGCCGTAGGCCTTGAGCGACGGCGGCGCGCGCAGGTCGTCGAGCCACGCGGCAAATCGCCGCGGCGCGTCCGCGGCGCGCGCCGGCGCAAGGCCGAAGCCCTCCAGATCGACGACGCGGCGCACGCGCTCCGGGCGTACGCCGGCATAAAGGCAAGCGACGTTCGCGCCCATGCTGTGACCGACCAGGTTTACCTGCCCCGTCGGCGCGTAGTAATCGAGCAGTGCTTCCAGATCGGCCAGGTATTCATGGAACCAGTAATGCCCGCCGCCGCGCGCCGCCACCGGCCAATCCGATAGCCCAAACCCACGCGCGTCGGGCGCGATCACCTGCCAGTCGCCGCCGAGCGCATCCACGACGAACTGAAAAGACGCCGAGACGTCCATCCAGCCATGCAGCATGAACAACGCCGGGGCGCCGCGATCGCCCCAGCGCCGCACATGGAGCCTGACACCGCGAACGGTGACGAAATCCGATTGGGAGAGGTTCATGGGAGAGGCGCCCAAAAAAGAATGGTCGTTCGATTATATCGGTGCCGCACGGCCGTTGCTCGAGGCAGCGCTCGAGTCACGCGGCGTTTCGGAGACGGGTTACGTCGCGCCCGTTCCGTCGCCCGGATCCGCCTGCGCGGCCAAGGCGGCGAGTTCGGCCTCGTCGAAGCCAGCGTCGCGGCGCGCCTCGAAGTTGAACGGGCCGCGCAAGCGCGGCGCATGGTATTGCTCGGCGAGGCGGAGATAGGTCGGGTGCGGGGCGAGCGCGCGTGCCTCGCAGAGATAGCGGAACCAGCGATTGCCGATCCGCACGTGGCCGACCTCGTCGCGCAATATCACGTCGAGGATCGCGGCCGAGTCGAAGTCTCCCGCCTGGATGAGCCGCGCGCGAATCGGCGGCGAGGCGTCGAGTCCGCGCGCCTCGAGCGTGCGCGGCACGAGAGCCATGCGCGCGAGCACGTCGCCGCGCGTGCGCTCGCACATCTCCCAAAGGCCGTCGTGCGCAGGCAAATCGCCGTAAGCGTGGCCGAACTCCGCAAGCCGCGCCGCAAGCAGCGTGAAGTGATGGGCCTCTTCCGCGGCAACGCGCAACCAGTCGCCGTAGAACGTTTCCGGCATGTCCCGAAAGCGCCAGACGGCGTCGAGCGCGAGATTGATCGCGTTGAATTCGATGTGCGCCAGCGCATGAAGCAGCGCGGCGCGGCCCTCGCGCGACTGCATGCCGCGGTGCCGCAAAAGCCGCGGCGCGACGAGCGTCGGGCGCTCGGGGCGCCCGGGCAGGCCGTCCGGCTCGTCGATCCGCTCTTGCGGCAGACAGACGAGTTCACCCGCCAGCCAGCGCGCGTGCAATGACCGCACCGAGCCGGCTTTCGCGGCCGGGTCGCGGGCGACGAGCGCTGCGAGCGACAAACGGCGCAGCGACTCGCCGCGACCGATCCGGGCATCGCGAGCGTCGGACGAAACGGCGACAGAAATCGAAGGAGGCCAGTTACCCATTTACAATAGATGGTTCGACACCCGCGTCGTTGCCCGACGCGCACTGCCGATCGGCAAGATGACGTGCCGCGCGGCGCCGGCCCGACAGGAGAATTGAACTGTGGCGATGTACAAGCTGGGCGAGCACGCCCCGACGATTCACGAGAGCGTTTTCGTTGCCGACACGGCAACCATTATCGGTCAAGTGACGCTCGACGAGAACGCGAGCGTCTGGTTCGGCGCGTCGATCCGCGGGGACAACGAGCCGATCACAGTCGGTGCCGGCAGCAATATCCAGGAAGGCGCGGCGCTCCATACGGATCCCGGCTATCCGCTCGTCATCGAGACCAATGTCACCGTCGGCCACCAGGCGATGCTCCACGGCTGCACGATTCGCGACGGCGCGCTCGTCGGAATTCAGGCCATCGTCTTGAATGGAGCGGTGATCGGCCGCAACTGTCTGGTCGGGGCAGGCGCCGTCGTGACCGAGGGCAAGGTATTTCCGGATCGATCTCTGATCCTCGGCGCGCCCGCGAAGGTCGTGCGCCAGTTGACTGACGAAGAAGTCGCGCGACTCGAAAGCAACGCCGCGGGGTATGTGCAACGCCGTGCGCTCTTCAAGGAGCAGCTCGTGCGCATCGGCTGAGCAGCGCCGCGCCATCCGCTGCCCGCTCAGGCGGCCGGAAAGCCCAGTATCGACGTTTCGAGGAAAAGCTGTGGAAGATCAGTTGCAGAAATTCATGTTCAGCACCGCGCCCGTGCGCGGCGAAATCGTATCGCTGCGCAATACGTGGCGCGATGTGCTGACACGCCGCCGCTATCCGGCGCCGGTACGGGACATTCTGGGCGAAATGATGGCGGCATGCGCGCTGCTGTCGGCGAACCTGAAGTTCGACGGCACGCTCATCATGCAGATTTTCGGCGACGGCCCCATCAAGATGCTCGTGGTCCAATGCAGCTCGGCGCTCGCCATGCGGGCCACGGCGAAGTTTTCGGACGACCTCGCAATCGAAGGGATCGCCGCGGAGCCCCCTCCCTTCGTCGAGCTGCTCAACGCAAGCGGTCATGGCCGCTGCGTCATCACGCTCGATCCCCGCGAAAAGCGCCCCGGTCAGCAAGCCTATCAGGGCATCGTGCCGCTCAACGGCAGCCACGGGCCGCTGCAATCGATCGCCCAGGTGCTCGAACACTACATGCATCACTCGGAACAGCTCGATACGCGACTCTGGCTCGCCTCCAACGACGAGCGGGCCGTCGGCATGCTGTTGCAGAAGCTCCCCGGCGACGGCGGAATCGTGCCGCACACGGGCGAGCACGATGCCGACACGTGGGAGCGAGTCTGCGTGCTCGGTGGGACGCTATCGCAAGACGAACTGCTAAAAGAAGAGCCGCAGACGCTCTTCAAGCGTCTTTTCTGGCAAGAGAACGTTCAGCACTTCGCGCCCGTCGCCGCACATTTCGAGTGCAGTTGCTCGCGGGAAAAAGTCGGCTCGATGCTGAAGATGCTCGGACGGGGCGAAGTCGAAAGTGTGCTCGACGAGCAAGGGCACGTCGAGATCCACTGCGAGTACTGCAATCAGCGCTACGAGTTCGACCCCGTCGATGTAGCGCAGTTGTTCGCGGCGAGCGGCGTATCGTCAGGCGTCACGCCCGCCGCGACCCAGCGCCACTGAGCGGCGGCGCCGCGTTGCTTCTTAGGAGGCTCAGCATGAACCCGTCGAAACCGGCACGCGCCCTGCCATCGCCGCGCGGCCCGTTGGCAGTTGCTACCATCGGCGCGCTGATCGTCTCCGCGGCGCTCGCCGGCTGCGTCGTCGCCCCGCCGTCCGGACAGGTTTTGAGCCGGCTCCCGCCCGATCAAGGCGGCGCGTCGCGGTCTGCGCACCCGCTTACCGATGCGGAAAAGAAGCGTTACGACGAAATCGACAAGCAAGTCCTTTCGGAGCAAAACGAAGCCATGGCGGCCGACGCGTGGGCACGCTACTACGTGCCGTATTACGCGCCGCCGATCGTCTACGGCGGGTATGGCGGCTATTACGGCGGATGGGGGGCGGGATACTACAGCCCCGGCTATTATCCGGGCTGGTGGTGGTAAGGACGACCGAAGGAAGTCCCTTTAGGGACGACCGAAGGGGGCACCATCGGGGGCCCCCGAAGGAAGTCCCTTTAGGGACGACCGGAGGAAGTCCCTAAAGGGACTCGCAGCGTCCACTGACGCTCAAGCTTGGGCTTGGGCTTGTTCGCCCTTCTGAGCGCCCTCGCTAACGCTTCGGTTTCTCGCCCGCCTGCTTCTTGGCGCCTCTCTCGGCCTTGCCGTGCGCCGGCTTGACACGAGAGACGGGATTCGGCACGACGGCGACGGGCGCGGCCGACACTTGCCCGCGCGTGGACGTTTCGGCGCTCAGGGACGCCGCGGCAACCGTGCTCGCCGCCGAATTCGGCGAGACGAACTGAACGAACACCTCGCCATCCTTGACCATCCCCATTTCATAGCGAGCGCGCTCTTCGACGGCTGCCGTGCCGGCTTGCAGGTCTTGGACCTCGCCTTCGATCCGCTGATTGCGCAGCTTCTCGTCGGCGTTTTTCTTTGCTTGCGCGTCGAGCGCCTCGCGTAATTCATGCACGCGTAGCCAGCCACCGTGCCCCCACCAAAGCGGAAACTGAATCAGCACGAGCAGGACGACAAGAACGACAGTGACGAGCCGCATGCGAAAAGGCGCCGTATAGTCAACGCCGCCGCGAACGCCCCGAAGGTAGTCCCCTTGGGGGACGCCCCGAAGGTAATCCCCTTGGGGAACGAGTTGCGCGGCGGCGGGCGGAAAGACCGATAAAAAGAACGAGTCAGCTCGTCAACGGAGGTTATAGAACGTCGACTTGCCGGGGTAGCTGGCGATATCGCCGAGATCTTCCTCGATGCGCAGCAACTGGTTGTACTTCGCGATGCGGTCGCTGCGCGAGAGCGAGCCTGTCTTGATCTGACCGGCGTTGAGACCCACGGCGATATCGGCGATCGTCGAATCTTCCGTTTCCCCCGAGCGGTGCGAAATCACGGCCGTATAGCCGGCCCGCTTGGCCATCTCGATCGCGGCAAACGTCTCCGTCAGCGTACCGATCTGATTGATCTTGATGAGGATCGAGTTGGCGATGCCCTTCTCGATGCCCTCCTTCAGGATCCGCGTGTTCGTGACGAAGAGATCGTCGCCGACGAGTTGGATCTTCTTGCCGAGCCGGTCGGTCAGGAGCTTCCAGCCGTTCCAGTCGCTCTCGTGCATGCCGTCTTCGATCGACACGATCGGGAATTTGTCCGCGAGCGTGGCGAGATAGTCGGTGAACTCGGCCGACGACAGTTGCAGCCCCTCGCCGGCAAGCTGGTACTTGCCGTCGTGGTAGAACTCGCTCGCCGCGCAATCGAGCGCCAGCAGCACGTCTTCGCCCGCGCGATAGCCGGCCTTCTCGATCGCCTGCAGAATCGTCGAGAGGCACTCGTCGTTGCTGCCGAAGTTCGGCGCGAAACCGCCTTCATCACCGACGGCCGTGCTCATGCCGCGGTCGCTGAGAATCTTCTTCAGCGCATGGAACACTTCGGCGCCGCAGCGCAACGCTTCACGAAACGTCGGCTGGCTCACCGGCACGATCATGAATTCCTGAATGTCGAGGCTGTTGTTCGCATGTGCGCCGCCATTGACGATGTTCATCATCGGCACCGGAAGCTGCATCGCGCCCGATCCGCCGAAGTAGCGGTAAAGCGGCAGCCCCGCTTCCTCAGCAGCCGCCTTCGCGACCGCGATCGACACGGCCAGCATCGCATTCGCGCCGAGACGCGACTTGTTGTCCGTGCCGTCGAGCTCGAGCAGCGTCTTGTCGAGGAACGCCTGCTCGGAAGCGTCGAGCCCCATGATGGCTTCGGAGATCTCCGTGTTGATATGCTCGACCGCCTTCAACACGCCCTTGCCGCCATAGCGACCGGCTTCGCCGTCGCGCAACTCGATCGCCTCGCGCGAGCCTGTCGACGCGCCAGACGGCACCGCCGCGCGCCCCATCGTGCCCGACTCGAGCAGCACATCGCATTCGACGGTCGGGTTGCCGCGCGAATCCAGGATCTCACGGCCAATGATGTCTACGATTGCACTCATGTTTTCCTCTAAAAATGACGTTCAATTCCGCTTATGACGTGGAGCTGCGCTCGCTCTTTCGTTGTTCTCGTTAGGTCGCTTGGTCTCTCGTCGTGTTGTTCGTTCGCGGTTCGTTCGACGAAAAGCGCGAGCATCAATCGAACTCGCGCTCGAGAAACGGCGTGCGCTTCACGACGGCGTCGAGCGCAACGAGCGTTTCGAGCAACTCGCTCATGCGCCGCAACGGCACGGCGTTCGGGCCATCGGACAGCGCGCAGGGCGGGTTCGGATGCGTCTCCATGAACAATCCGGCGACACCGACGGCAACGGCCGCGCGCGAAAGCACGGGTACGAATTCGCGCTGCCCGCCCGAGCTCGTGCCCTGGCCGCCCGGCAGCTGTACCGAGTGCGTCGCGTCGAAGACGACCGGCGCGCCGGTTTCGCGCATGATGGCGAGCGAGCGCATGTCCGAGACGAGGTTGTTGTAGCCGAACGAGGCACCGCGCTCGCAGGCAAGGAAACGATCATCGGATAGCCCCGCTTCGCGGGCCGCGTCGCGTGCCTTGTCGATGACGTTCTTCATGTCGTGCGGCGCGAGGAACTGGCCTTTCTTGATATTGACGGGCTTGCCCGAGCGCGCGCAGGCGTGAATGAAGTCGGTCTGCCGGCAAAGGAATGCGGGTGTTTGCAAGACATCGACGACCTCGGCCGCCGGCGCGATCTCGTCGATCTCATGAACGTCGGTCAGCACCGGCACTTTCAATTGGCGCTTGACCTCGCCGAGGATGCGCAGCCCTTCGTCCATGCCGAGCCCGCGAAACGATTTGCCCGAGCTGCGGTTCGCTTTATCGAACGAGGACTTGTAGATGAACGGGATGCCGAGTTTCGCGCAGATTTCTTTCAGCGTGCCCGCCGTATCGATCGACATCTGCTCGGATTCGACGACGCAGGTACCCGCGATCAGGAAAAAACGCTTTTCGAGGCCGACTTCGAAGTCGCAAAGCTTCATGCCTTCACCTTTTCTTCGACGCTCGCTTTGGAATAGGCCAACGCGGCCTCGACGAACGACTTGAAGAGCGGATGCCCGTCGCGCGGCGTCGACGTGAACTCGGGGTGGAACTGCACGCCGACGAACCACGGGTGAAGCTGCTGCGGCAACTCCATCATTTCGGGCAGATCCTCGCTCGGCGTGCGCGCGCTGATGACGAGCCCGCCGCCTTCGAGTTGAGGCACGTAGCGGTTGTTGACTTCGTAACGATGGCGATGGCGCTCGTTCACGTCCTTGCCGTAGATACGCGCGGCGAGCGTGCCCGGCTTGATGGGGCAGCGCTGCGAGCCGAGACGCATCGTGCCGCCAAGATCGGAGGCCTCGTCGCGCTTTTCGACACGGCCTTCACGGTCGTACCACTCGGTGATGAGCGCAACGACGCGATGCGGCGTTTTCGGATCGAACTCGGTGCTGTTCGCCCCCGCGAGACCGACGACGTCGCGCGCGAATTCGATCACGGCAAGCTGCATGCCGAGGCAGATGCCGAGATACGGCACCTTCGCCTCGCGCGCATAACGGATGGCGGCGATCTTGCCCTCGGTGCCGCGCCGGCCGAAGCCGCCCGGCACGAGCACGGCATCGAGATGCGCGAGGCTCGCGACGCCCTCTTCCTCGATCTGCTCTGAATCGATGTATTCGATGTTGACTTTCGTCGACGTATGCACCGAGGCATGCCGCAGCGCTTCGATCAGCGACTTGTACGACTCGGTCAACTCCACGTACTTGCCGACCATGCCGATCGTCACCTCGTGCAGCGGACGCTCGAGCTTATCGACGATATCGGCCCACATCGACAGATCGGCCGGATTGGGAGCCAGCTTCAACTCGTCGCAGATGATCTCGTCGAGCCCCTGGTCGTGCAGCATTTGCGGAATCTTGTAGATGCTGTCGACGTCCCACACCGAGATGACCGCGTCCTCGGGCACGTTGGAAAAGAGGGAGATCTTCTTGCTCTCGTCGTCGGGAATCGGGCGGTCCGCGCGGCACAGCAGCACGTGCGGCGAAATACCGATCTCGCGCAGTTTCTGCACGCTATGCTGCGTCGGCTTCGTCTTCAGTTCGCCGGCCGTCGCGATGAACGGCACGAGCGTCAAGTGAACGAAGCAGGCGCTGTTGCGCCCGAGGCGCAGGCTCATCTGGCGGGCGGCCTCGAGGAACGGCAACGATTCGATGTCGCCCACGGTGCCGCCGATCTCGACGATCGCCACGTCGGGCTCGCCGCAGGTCGCCGATGCGGCGCCGCGCTCGATGAAGGCCTGAATCTCGTTCGTGATGTGCGGAATGACCTGCACCGTCTTGCCGAGATAGTCGCCTCGCCGCTCCTTGCGGATCACCGACTCGTAGATCTGCCCCGTCGTGAAATTGTTGGCGCGGCGCATCTTCGTGCTGATGAAGCGCTCGTAGTGCCCGAGGTCGAGATCCGTCTCGGCGCCGTCCTCCGTCACGAACACTTCGCCGTGCTGAAACGGACTCATCGTGCCGGGGTCGACGTTGATGTAGGGATCGAGTTTGAGGAGGGTGACTTTGAGACCGCGCGACTCGAGGATCGCGGCGAGAGAGGCGGCGGCAATGCCCTTGCCGAGGGACGAAACTACACCGCCGGTGACGAAAACATATTTGGTCATCGCTGGATGCTCGCGGGAAAAACGGATTATACCTTAAAGGTCCGCCCGGACCCCTTTCCGAAAGCGCCGAGCACAGCCCTTTCGAAGGCTCCTCCGAGTCATCCCGAGCGAGGCTCCCGACGAGCGCGACAACCCCTCGCCCGCTACAGCCGGCGGCCGGTCATGCGACCAACTCCGCGCTAAGCACGCGAAGCATCCGCTGCACGGCACGCGCGGTCTCGATCGGCTTTTCCATCGGAAAGAGATGGCTGCCCTCGAGCCATTCGATGCTGCCGCCTGTGGCCCGCTTCGTCGCCTCGAGCCCGACCTGGCGAATCTCCTTCGAATGCGTCCCGGCCACGAAGCCTACCGGAACGGGCGCGCCATGTGCGAGCCGCGCGCCGAGCGTGCGCGGCAGCGTCCGATAGATCAGATATTCGATCTGGCGGTCGAAGGCGAGCGTGCGCGTGCCGTCGGGCGCCGTCTGCGGAATGCCGAAATCGATGTAGTCGGACAACACGCGCTCGTCCCAGCGCGCGAACGCGGGCTTCGCGTGAAAATGCCGCCACGCTTCCTCGCGGCTCGGCCAATGCGTGCGGCGTGTTCGCGTCGCGGCGGCCGGCGAGAGCCGCTCGTCGAGCCCCGTCCATTGCGACACACGCAGCACGCCCGCGCGCCAACCCGCGACCACGGGCGAGTCCAGCATCACGACGCCGCGCACCCAATGCGGTCGCTTGAGCGCCGCCATCAGCGAAAGGTAGCCGCCGAGCGAGTGGCCGACGAGCCAGACCGGCTCCTCGTAGCGAGCGCCGATGTCGTCGAGCAGTTCTTCGACGAGATGTGGCCAGTCGCTCGTGACCGGGTAGCGCGCATCGTGGCCGATGCGTTCGATGTACCGGAGCTCGTAATCGTCGGAGAGCTCGGCGAACATCGTCCGGTAAGTCGATGCCGGAAATCCGTTCGCATGCGAAAAGTGAATGATCTCCTTCAAGCTTCGCTGCCTCCTCGTTTGAAAGCCCCACAAGCCCCGCGGCGGCGCGCTCGACACGCGGTTCACCGATCCATCCAATAGCGGCGATGCGTGTCGCGATAGCGCTCGAGCGTCAATACGCCGTGGTCGAGCTCGATGCGCGCCGCACCGTCGCGGTCCGTCCGTGTCAGCTCGACGCCGCGCGCGACGAAGCGCGACCAGACGCCTGAATGAGGGTGACCGAAGCGGTTGCGATAGCCTACCTGAAATACCGCGATGCGCGGACGCACCGAGTCGAGGAAAGACTCGGTCGACGACGTCTTGCTGCCGTGATGCGCGACGATGAGGACATCGGCTGCGAGCGGGTCGGAAACGCCGGATACAGGGATCGCCTCACGTTGCAGCGCGCCTTCGACTGCGGCATCGATATCGCCCGTCAACAGCGCGGAAAAGCCGTCCGCCTCCACCTTTAGAACGCAGGAGCCCGCGTTCGATGTCGGCGGCAGCGGGCCGGGCCGCGGCCATAAGATCGTGAAATCGACGCCGTCCCATCGCCAGCGCTGCCCCGAAGCGCAGCGCACCGTCTCGGCGCCTGCCGCGCGCGCCGCCCGCCAAAGCGCGTTGGCTGGCGGCAATCCGCCGAGCAATTGGCGCACGCGTACCGCTTCGAGCACGGCCGGGGCGCCGCCCGCATGGTCGGCATCGGCATGACTGACCACCAGCGCATCGAGCTCGGGCAAGCCATTCGCCAGTAGATAGGGCGCGACGATACGTTCGCCGGCGTGCGTCGATTCGGGGCCTGGCCCGGCATCGAAAAGCAGCGCGTGGCGTGCCGTCTCGACGACGATGGCCGAGCCCTGCCCTACGTCGAGCGCGGTCAGTCGAAATTCACCCGGCTCGGGCGACGCAGGCGGGGGAAACGCGAGCGGCAGCCAGGCGAGCGGCGCGGCGAAGCGCAACGGCCAACCTCGCGGCATCAGGCACCAGATCACGCCCGCGGCCGCCCACGCGAGCGTCACGGGAGACGGACGGAGCGTCCGCCATTCGGCCCATTCTTCGTCCGAAAGTCGCCGCAAGATCCGCATGAGCGGCTCGAGCAACGCATGCGCGAGCTCGAAAGCGATCGAATCGAACGGTGCGGGCAATGCAACGCCGATGAGCACGACCGGCGTGACGAGCACGCTCACCCAGGGGACGGCCAATGCATTGGCGAACGGTCCAGCCAGCGAGATTTGCGCAAACCAGAAGGCCGTCAGCGGCGCGAGCCCGATCGTCACCGCATATTGCGCGCGAAGCGCACCGGCAAGCTGCTGGCGCGCGCGAGCGAGGCCGCGTCGCATGAAGCGCCATCGTGAGCGGCGCGGCGCGTCGGCAGCCCTCGAGTTCGCAGTGAAGGGGTCGAGCAACTCGTCCTCAACCTCGTCGTCATTGGGCGACCGTATCCGCAATCGCCCGTGCAGCGCCAATGAAATCGCCGCAACGGCGCCGAACGAAAGCCAGAAGCCCGCCGCCACCACGGCCCACGGATCGACGATGACGACGAGGGCCGCAGCCCAGGCGAGCACGAGCGACGGCGCGACGCTCCGTCCGAACACGAACGCCGCGCTGACGACAATGAGCATCCACAACGCGCGCTGGGCGGGCACGTTGAAGCCGGCGAGGGCCGCATACCCGGCTGCGCAGAGGGTCCCGGCGACGGCGGCGACGATCGGTGTCGGCACGATGAGCGGCCACTCGCGCGAGCCGCCTCGTGCCAGCTTCGCGCCGAGAAAGCACGAGCGCCGCCAGAGCCATGCGGCGAGCGCGGCGCCAAGGCCGGCGACGAAGCCGATATGCAGCCCCGAAATCGCAACAAGATGGCTCGTCCCGGTGCGGCGCAGCACGGCGCGATCGGCCGAGTCGATCGCTTCTTGCGCGCCGATTGCGAGCGCGAGAACGATGCCGCGATGCGGCGCGGCGGAAAGCGCCTCGCCGATGCGCGCGGCGAGCGCGAAGCGCCACCGATCGATCGCCGATGCGAGTCCGCCCGCGCTGCCCGGCAGGCGCCTAGCCGTCGCCGCGCCTGCAACGTAACCGGTCGCCCGCACGCCGCGCGCGAAAAGCGTCGCTTCGAGATCGTGCCCACCGAAATTGGCGTGGCCATGCGGCCGCTTCAAGCGGACCGTCAGCCGCCACCGCTCGCCGGGGACGAGCGCCGGCATGCGGTCGCCGCCGCGCTGGAGCCAGGTCAACTGAACGAGCGGCGGAAAGCGCGCGATGCCGGTATCGCGGCGTATCTCGTCCGTATCGACGGAGAACAGAAAGCGCATGCTCCTCGCGTCGCGCACGGGCAGCCCGTGCACATGGCCCGACAGAACGAGATCGCGCCCCTCCCACTGCGCCGGCAGCGTGTCGCGCAGCCGCAGATCTGCGCGGCCCGCGGTGTAGCCGAAACCGGTGAGCGCCGCCGCGAGAAAGCACGCGCCAAGGCGCAATGGCCCTGCCATCCGCGCGATTGGCGAACCCGCTGCGTGCCCCGGTTCCGCCGGGTTTGCCCGGCAGCTAGCGGCAAGCGCAGCCGCGAGGGCGAGCGCCGCGACCCAGAGCGTCGCACCGACGCCCCAGCCGAGCCGCTCGGGCAAGACCGGTTGCTGCTGCAACAGCACGACGCCGAGCACGAACCCGCACAGGACGAGCCGCATCCATCCTCCATCGCCACCTCCGATTCGAACCGCGCATGCCGTCGATCGAGCGCGCAGTCGGTCCGGCGATTATGAAGAGGAAAGCGCGAGACGCGGCAGCGCGGCGTGAGCGTTAGCCGTTGTGCCTAGGGCCAATTGGTCGACTTCGATGCCGCGCAATTCGGCCAGCACGGCGCCGATGCGCGCCGTCTGATCGGGCGTATTGCGTTGCTTGTAGCGCCAGGCCGGGGCAATATCGGGCGCGTCGGTCTCGACGACGATCGCCTCCAGCGGCAGGTCGACGGCGAGCCGCCGAATCTGCCGCGCGCGCTCGAACGTGACATTGCCGCCGAAGCCGAGCCGCAGGCCCTGCTCGATGAATGCATGCGCTTGCTGGAAGCTGCCGTTGAACGCATGCGCGATGCCCTTTTTCACGCCGATGCGGCGCAGCCCCTTCAGCACCTTGTCCTGAGATTTGCGCACATGGCAAATGACAGGCAAATCGAATTCGCGCGCGAGCTTCAGCTGTCCTTCGTAGAAGAACCATTGCCGTTCGTCGTCCAGGTCGGGCACGAAATGGTCGAGGCCGATTTCGCCGATGCCGACGAAGCGCGGATCGTCGAGGCTCGCTTCGATCTCGGCGGAAAGCGCATCGAGATCGCATTCCTGGGCTTGCGGTGTAAATAGCGGATGAATGCCGAGCGCGTAAGCGCCACCGGCCAGACGATGAGCGAGCGCGCGCACCGCCGCGAAGTTCGCCCGTCCGATGGCGGGAATGACGATCCGTCCGACGCCGGCTTGCTCGGCCGCCCGCGCGACGTCGTCGCGGTCGACGTCGAACTCGGCGGCGTCCAGGTGGCAGTGCGTATCGATCCACATGGCGAATGTCGCTCGATGGCCGCGCGCGCCCGGCCTCAGACCGGTATCGGCGGTTCCTCGCGCAGCACGCCGTCGCGCAGGCGCAGGACGCGATCGCAGCGCGCGGCGAGATCGGGATCGTGCGTGACGATGACGAAACTCGTTTCGAGCTTTTCCGACAGTTCGAGCATCAGGTTGAAAACCGTGTCCGCCGTGGCGCCGTCGAGATTGCCCGTAGGCTCGTCGGCGAGCACGCAGGCAGGCTTCGCGACCAGCGCGCGCGCAATGGCGACGCGCTGCCGCTCACCGCCCGACAGTTCGCCGGGCCGATGTTTCGCGCGGTGCTCGAGGCCCACGCGCGCGAGTACCGCGAGCGCCTCGCGGCGCGCCTCCTCGGTTGTGAGACGTCGGATGCGCAGGGGCATCGCGACGTTGTCGAGCGCGCTGAATTCGGGCAACAGATGATGGAACTGGTAGACGAAGCCGAGCGCGCGATTGCGCAAGTCGTTGCGCTCGCGCTCGGCGAGCTCGGTAAACGGCTTGCCAAGCAGCGACACGCGCCCGGCGCTCGGCTCGTCGAGCCCGCCCAACACATGCAGCAGCGTGCTCTTGCCCGAGCCGGAGGCGCCGACGACGGCGACTTTCTCGCCACGGCGCACGGCGAGATTCGCGCCTGACAGAACCGAAACGTTGAAGCCGCCCTGAACGAACGCCTTTGAAATACCCGTTGCTTCGAGCACGTACTCGCCGAGCGCCTGCCGCTCGGTGGAAGCGTTCGTCGTCGATGGACCAGTCATGAGCTCACTCATAGCGCAGCGCCTCCGCCGGACGAACCTTGGCCCCACGCCAGCTCGGATAAAGCGTGGCGAGCGTCGAGAGCACGAACGCGATCACACCGATTCTGATGACGTCGCCGGGCACGAGTTCGGATGGCAGCTCGCTGATGAAATACACCGAGGGCGGCAGGAATTGCACGCCGAGCAGATGCTCGATCATCGGCACGAGCCACGGAATGCTCCAGGCGATGAGCGTGCCGAGCGCGACACCCGTCGCCGTGCCGACGAAACCGATCGTCATACCCTGTACGACGAAAATCTTCATGATCGATCCCGGCTGCGCGCCGAGCGTTCGCAGAATCGCGATGTCGGCTTGCTTGTTCGTCACCGTCATCACGAGCGACGACACCAGATTGAACGCCGCCACGGCGATGATCAGCGTGAGGATGATGAACATCATCCGCTTTTCGATCTTGACGGCCGAAAACCAGGTCTTGTTCTGCTGCGTCCAATCGCGGATATACAGGTCGCCCGACAGCGTTCGCGCCAGCTCGTGCGCCACGCGCGGCGCCTGCTGCATGTCCTTGAGCCGCAGCCTCACGCCGGTCGGCGCGGGTACGCGAAAGAGCGCCTCGGCGTCATGAATGTTCACGAGCGCGAGCGAGCTGTCGTACTCGTAGTGACCGGACTGAAACATGCCCGCGACCGTGAATTGCTTCAAGCGCGGCATCAAGCCCGCGGGCGTCATCGAGCCTTCCGGCGCGACGAGCGTGATCTTGTCGCCTATCGTCACGCCGAGGTTTTCCGCCAGATCGGCACCGAGCACGATATTGAACTGGCCCGGAACGAGGTCGGTCAGGCGCCCCGCTTTCATTTCCTTGCCGATGTCGGAGACCTGCGGCTCGAGCGCCGGGTCGACGCCGCGCAACGCCACGCCGCTCACGGCGTCTTGCCGCGTGAGCAGCGCCTGCGCGTCGACGTAAGGCGCCGCACCGATGACTTCCGGGTTGCGCCGCGCCTCGTTGGCCGTCAGCTGCCAGTCCGGCATGGCGCCGCTCGGCGAAAAGATCTCGACGTGCGCAAGCACGGAAAGCATGCGGTCGCGCACTTCCTTCTGAAAACCGTTCATCACGGACAGCACGACGATGAGTGCGGCCACACCGAGCGCGATCCCCGACATCGAAACGAGCGCGATGAACGAGATGAAACCGTTGCCGGTCGTGCGCTTGCCGGCGCGCGTATAGCGCCAGCCGATTTGCCATTCGTACGGAAGCTTCAAGCGAATCCTTCAATTTGTTACGCGACGGCCGCCGCCCCGGCCCAATTCGCGCCGCGGCCGGCTTTGCCGCCGATCAAGCGCGCAGTTTGCCATACAATGCGCAGCATCATGCACGCCCACCGTCTTCATCTGCTGCTTCCATTCGCGCTCCCGACGGCCGCCGACGCCTCGACCGCGCTGCACAATCTGCAAAGCCCCGCCCTCGACAAGCTTCTCGCCCGCGCCACACTCGTCGAGCGCGTGGCCGGCGAAGACTTCCAGCGTACGCTGCCGCACGAGCGCTGGATCGCGCGTCAATTCGGCGCGGTTGCGTCGAACGCCGCCGACGAGGCGCCGCTTGCGCCGTACATGCTGCTGGCCGACGGCGGCACGCCCGGCAACACCGTCTGGGCTTGCGTCGAGCCGGTTCACGTGCGCATCGCCCACGATCATCTCGTGCTCGTCGACCCCGCCATGCTGGCGCTCGCCGCCGATGAGGCCGCAACGCTGCTTGCCGTCGCCAAGCCGCTCGTCGAAGAGCTCGGCGTACGAATCGAGGCGCCGACGCCTACGCGCTGGTATTTGAGCGGCGATGCGCTCGGCATGCTCGCGAGCGCGTCGCCGCTGCGCGCGAGCGGACGCAGCGTCGAGATCTGGCTCCCCCATGACGCGCATACCGGCCAGCGCTCGCGTGCCTGGATGAAGCTGCAAAACGAAGTCCAGATGGCCTGGTTCGAGCACCCCGTCAACGAGGCGCGCGAAGCGCGCGGGCTGCCGGCCGTGAACTCGGTCTGGCTGCATGCGCAGGGCGCCGCTCAGCCGGTCAAAAGCCCGTTCGCACGCGTCTTCTCGAACGCTGCCGCTACCCGCGGGCTCGCACTGGCGGCAGGTGTCGGGCCATCGGCGGCGCCGCCCGCTTTCGACGCCTTGCCGGCCGCGGAAGGAAACGGCACGACCCTCGTCGAGCTCGAGCCTTTCTCGACGCCGTTCGTGCAACAAGACTGGCCGGCCTGGAGCGGCGCGCTTGCCGCGCTCGAGCGCGAGTGGTTCTCACCGGCGCTCGCCGCGCTCGAAGCGGGCCGGCTGAGCGCGCTGACGATGACACTATGCGGCGATACCAGTTCAGCGACCCTCACCGCGACACGCGGCGACTTGCGCCGGTTCTGGCGCCGCCGCGTGCTGGCGTCGCTGTTCGAATGAAGCTCCCGGCGCTCCCATGATTCGAATCGCGACTCGCGCGCCGTCGCCCGCCGACGAAGCCGCGCTCATCCGCCACGGTCTTCATCCCGTCCTCGCTCGTCTTTACGCCGCACGCGGCGTGCGCTTGCCGGACGAAATCGAAACAGATCTGACCCGACTCGTCTCGCCGCTCGAGCTGAAGGGCGCCGCCGAGGCCGGCGCGCTACTCGCGCGGGCGCTCGAGGCGAAGCGGCGCATCCTCGTCGTCGCCGACTACGATTGCGACGGCGCGACCGCTTGCGCCGTCGCGGTCCGCGGACTGCGCCTGTTCGGCGCGCAAGTCGACTATCTCGTCCCCAACCGGTTCGAGTACGGCTATGGTCTGACGCCCGAGATCGTCGAGCTGGCCGCGCGACACCCGGCGGGACCGCCCGACTTGCTGATCACGGTCGATAACGGCATCGCCAGCGTCGACGGCGTCGCCGCCGCGCGCTCGCACGGCATCGACGTCCTGATCACCGATCATCACCTGCCCGGCGACGTATTGCCGGACGCCCAGGCGATCGTGAATCCGAACCAGCCGGGATGCACGTTCCCGAGCAAGTGCATCGCGGGCGTCGGCGTGATGTTCTACGTGCTGCTCGCCTTGCGCGCGCAATTGCGCGAGCGCGGCGCGTTCGCCGAGGGGGGCATCGCGGAGCCACGCCTGGACGGGCTGCTCGATCTCGTGGCGCTCGGCACCGTCGCCGACGTCGTCAAGCTCGATCACAACAATCGGGTCCTCGTCGCGCAGGGGGTCGCGCGCATTCGCCGCGGCCGCATGCAGCCAGGCGTCGCCGCCCTCTTCCGCGCAGCGGGCCGCGACGCGCGCACCGCCTCCGGTCTCGACTTGGGGTTTGCGCTCGGCCCGCGTCTGAACGCCGCGGGACGGCTGTCGGACATGTCGCTCGGCATCGAGTGCCTGATCACGGACGATCCCGGTCGGGCCTGGGAACTCGCGCAACAGCTCGATACGATGAACCGCGAGCGCCGCGAGATCGAAGCCAGCATGCAGGAGCAGGCGCTCGTCGATCTGGCCGCGCTCGACCCGGCGGGCTCAGCCACGATCACGCTGTTCAATCCCGAGTGGCATCAGGGCGTGATCGGAATCGTCGCGAGCCGACTCAAGGAAAAGTTTCACCGCCCCGCATTCACGTTCGCGCCTGCCGACGCAACCGGTACGGTCGTCAAGGGCTCGGGCCGCTCGATCGCCGGTTTCCATTTGCGCGACGCGCTCGACCTCGTTGCCAAGCGCGAGCCCGGCCTGCTGACGAAATTCGGCGGGCATGCGATGGCGGCCGGCGTCACGCTCGCCGCGGCGGAAGTGCCCCGCTTTGCCGCCGCTTTCGAGGCCGTGGGCCGGGAGTGGCTGACGGAAGACGCGCTTGCGCGCGTGATCATGACGGACGGCACGCTCGAAGACGCGTATTTCACGCCGCAAATCGTCGAGATGCTCGAAGCGGCCGTCTGGGGCCAGGGTTTTCCGGCGCCGACGTTTTCCGGCGAATTCGACGTGGTGTCGCAGGCGCTCGTCAAAGACAAGCATCTCAGGCTTCAACTGATGCGCAGCCGTCAACGCTTCCAGGCGATCTGGTTCAATCGCACGGAGCCGCTGCCCGCGCGCGCGCATATCGCTTATCGGCTCGCCTGCGATTCGTGGAACGGCGTGTCCCGCGTGCAGTTGATCGTCGAGCATGCCGTGGCGGCGGATGGCGCCTAGTGCGTTCGCGTTTCGCCAGTACCGGCAATCCATAGAAACCCCGGGCCAGGAGCCCCGATCGGCTATAATTTCACCTTTTTACGAATCCGAAGCTGATCGACATGGAAGCGGAACGTCTGAACGCGATCGAGGGCTCTCTCGCGGACCTGCGCCGGCGCGCGGGCGAGCTACGGGGGTATCTTTGACTACGACGCCAAAACGGCGCGTCTAGCCGAAGTCAACAAGGAACTCGAAGACCCGAACGTCTGGAACGACTCGAAGCACGCCCAGGCCCTCGGCCGGGAAAAAAAGTCGCTCGAGGCCGTCGTTCTCACCCTCGCCTCACTCGATAACGATTTGCGCGACGCGCAGGATCTGTTCGAGATGGCGCGCGACGAAAACGACGACGACACGCTCGTCGCATGCGAAGCCGATGCGGCATCGCTCGAACACCGCGTCGCGGACATGGAATTTCGCCGGATGTTCGCGAATCCGGCCGATCCGAACAACGCATTCATCGACATTCAGGCCGGCGCCGGCGGCACCGAGGCGTGCGACTGGGCGTCGATGCTGTTGCGCCAGTATCTGCGCTACTGCGAGCGCAAGGGCTTCAAGGCCGAGGTGCTCGAAGAGTCCGAAGGCGACGTGGCCGGCATCAAGAGCGCGACGATCAAGGTCGAAGGCGAATATGCCTATGGCTTCCTGCGCACCGAAACCGGTATTCACCGCCTCGTGCGCAAATCGCCGTTCGACTCTTCGGGCGGCCGCCATACGTCCTTTTCGTCGGTGTTCGTCTACCCGGAAGTCGACGATTCGATCGAAGTCGACATCAACCCGGCCGATCTGCGCATCGATACGTTCCGCGCTTCGGGCGCGGGCGGCCAGCACATCAACAAGACCGATTCGGCCGTCCGCATCACGCACCTGCCCTCGGGCATCGTCGTGCAGTGTCAGAACGACCGCTCGCAGCACCGCAACCGCGCCGAAGCCATGGCGATGCTGAAGTCGCGTCTTTACGAAGCGGAACTGCGCAAGCGCCAGGCGGAGCAGGACAAGCTGGAATCGAGCAAGACCGACGTGGGCTGGGGCCATCAGATCCGCTCCTACGTGCTCGACCAAAGCCGCGTCAAGGACTTGCGGACGAATGTCGAAATCAGCAACACGAAAGCCGTGCTCGACGGGGACCTCGACGAATTCATCAGCGCGAGCCTCAAGCAAGGTGTGTAAGCAGCCAAGACCATGACCGAACCAACCCTCACGAGCCTGGACAACAGCGCCGACGAAAACAAGATCATCGCCGAGCGCCGCGAGAAATTGCGTGCGCTGCGCGAGTCGGGCGTCGCCTACCCGAACGACTTCCGCCCGACGCATCGCGCCGGCGAATTGCAGACGGCGCATGCCGATGCCGACAAGGACGCGCTCGAAGCCACGGCACTTCCAGTCGCCATCGCCGGCCGGATGATGCTCAAGCGAATCATGGGCAAGGCCAGCTTCGCCACGGTGCAAGACGGCTCCGGCCAGATCCAGTTCTTCGTCACGCCGGCCGACGTCGGCGAGCAAGCGTACGAAGCATTCAAGAAGTGGGATCTCGGCGACATCGTCGCCGCGCGCGGCGTACTGTTCCGCACGAACAAGGGCGAGCTGTCGGTTCGTTGCACCGAACTGCGGCTGCTGGCGAAAGCGCTGCGTCCGCTGCCCGACAAGTTCCACGGGCTCGCCGATCAAGAAATGCGTTACCGGCAGCGCTACGTCGATCTCATCGTCACGCCCGAAGCACGCAAGACGTTCGTCGCCCGCACGAAGGCCGTCGCCTCGATCCGCAAATTCATGGCCGATGCCGACTTCATGGAAGTCGAAACGCCGATGCTGCACCCCATTCCGGGCGGCGCGGCCGCAAAGCCTTTCGTGACGCACCACAACGCGCTCGACATGCAGATGTTCCTGCGCATTGCGCCGGAGCTCTACTTGAAGCGCCTGGTCGTGGGCGGCTTCGAGCGCGTCTTCGAAATCAACCGCAACTTCCGCAACGAGGGCGTGTCGCCGCGGCACAACCCCGAGTTCACGATGATGGAGTTCTATGCGGCCTATACGGACTACGTGTGGCTCATGGATTTCACCGAGCGTCTGATCCGCAAAGCCGCCATCGACGCGCTCGGCTCCGCGACGTTCACGTACCAGCAACGCGAGCTCGATTTTTCCAAGCCGTTTCATCGGCTGACGATCACGCAGGCGATCCGCAAGTACGCGCCCGACTACACCGATGCTCAGCTTGCCGATGCGGTGTTTTTGCGCGCCGAGCTGAAGCGGTTCGGCGTGGACACGGCGCAGCCCGCGTTCAAGAACGCCGGCATCGGCGCGTTGCAGCTCGCGCTCTTCGAGGAAACGGCCGAGTCGCAACTCTGGGAGCCGACGTTCATCGTCGATTATCCGGTCGAAGTCTCGCCGCTCGCGCGCGCGTCGGATACGGTCGAAGGAATCACCGAGCGCTTCGAGCTCTTCATCACGGGCCGCGAGATCGCGAACGGCTTCTCTGAGCTCAACGACCCCGAAGACCAGGCGGCTCGCTTCAAAAAACAAGTCGAGCAGAAAGACGCCGGCGACGAAGAGGCGATGTATTACGACGCCGATTACATTCGTGCGCTCGAATACGCGATGCCGCCGACGGGCGGCTGCGGCATCGGCATCGACCGCCTCGTGATGCTGCTGACCGACAGCCCGAGCATCCGCGACGTGATTCTCTTCCCCCACCTGCGCCGCGAGGACTGACCGCCGGACGGTCGACTGTCGGGCGTTGCGCGAGCCCGACAGTTTGTAACCGCAGGTAAAAGCGATGCTTCGAGCTGTGACCCGGCGGCGGCGCAGCTCGCTTCGGACCCCGCTAAGCCGGTGCGCCGAAGGCTTTCTTCCAACGAAACAAATCCCGCGCGGATCTCACCGTCCGCAATCAGTTACAAATTGAAACGCAGGCCTGCAGCGTTTGGCAGACACTGGTGTCCAATTAAGTAGGAACAAGTACATCCCGATTATGCAGGGAGATCGGGCAAGAGCTTTGCATGACGCCCCAATGAGTGCAGAAGCACGAGTTCTGGCCGACAGCCAAAGCGCAAACCCGGGATGGAACGCTGACACGAGGTCCGTCATGAATCAGCCTACCGCGTCGCCGCGCCGCATGCATCCGCTCGTCGCCACGGCGGCGGCGACAGTCATCGTCGCGAGCCTGGCCGCCACGGCCGCCATTACCGGTCTCTTTCCGAAGGCTTCGAGCACGGGCGCGCAAAACGATCAAACGCAGAGCGCGCAGATCGCGAATCAACCGGTCGTGGATTCGTCGGCTCGCGCGCCGGCCGCCGCGGCAGTCGCGCCCGCACCGCGATCGACGGCGCCTGGCCAAGCCACTGAAGCGCAACAATCGGCTCAACAATCGGCTCAATCGTCGCCCGAGCAAAACGCGGCGCCAACTGCCCAGCAAGGTCAGTACGCCACTCAGTCCGCGCCGAACCTCTATGCGCAGCCGGGGCAGCAATACGCTCAGCAGCCGTATTCCGGGCAGCAACCCTACTCCACGCCGCAACAACAACCGCAGCCGCAGGCAGCCGCGTGCGCCAGCTGCGGCACCGTGGAATCGATCGTAACGGTGCGCCACCAGGGCCATGGCACAGGGATCGGCGCCGTGGGCGGCGCTGTCGCGGGTGGCCTGCTCGGCAATCAGTTCGGCGCCGGTACGGGTCGGGCCGCGATGACGGTCCTCGGCGCAGTGGGCGGCGGCTTCGCCGG
Organism: Trinickia symbiotica; assembly: GCF_003028655.1. Taxonomy (GTDB): domain Bacteria; phylum Pseudomonadota; class Gammaproteobacteria; order Burkholderiales; family Burkholderiaceae; genus Trinickia; species Trinickia symbiotica_A. The sequence goes on along the minus strand of NZ_PYUC01000007.1, from coordinate 136,653 downwards.
CAATGCGGTCGAGAGACACCTGCGCAGCACGACGGACTACCAGGTCCGCGTGCGGATGGAGAACGGCCGGCTCCGTTATTTCACCTACCGCCAGGCACCGCCGTTCCAGCAAGGAGAGCCGGTGAGGATCGAGCGCGGTACGCTCGTCGCCCGCTGAGCCGCGCGCCCGCCGCGCTCGGGAATACAAAAAAGGCGATCCCGCCGACGGATCGCCTTTTTTACGGCCGATGAAGCCCGGCCGATTCGGCGGCCTCAGCGGCCGCCCGTCCGTTTAGTTCGTTCGGTCCGCTCCCGACGCGGCTCATTCGGCCGCATCTTCGATCCAGGCTAGCTGGATGGCCTCGAGGATCTTTTCGTTCGACCGGTTCGGGTCATCGTCGAACCCTTCGAGCTCCGTCACCCACCGATGCAAGTCCGTGAACCGCACGTATTGCGGATCGGTGCCGCTGTGTTTATCGGTGAGGGCCATTGCGATTTCTTGTACGTCCGTCCACTTCATGGCTTGCTCCCTCCTCGGTTCAATGACTTTCTTTCGCATGGTTGATCGAGTAGCGCGGAATCTCGATGACGAGATCCTCGCCTTCGGGCACGACTGCCTGGCATGAAAGCCTCGAAGTGGGCTCGAGTCCCCATGCCTTGTCGAGCAGGTCGTCCTCGTTCTCCTCGGACGGCTCGAGCGTGTCGAAGCCCTCGCGTACGATCACATGGCAAGTGGTGCATGCGCAAGACATTTCGCAAGCATGCTCGATCTCGATCCCGTTCTCGAGCAGCGTCGCGCAGACGCTCTTACCCGGCTCAGCCTCGATGACCGCTCCCTCGGGGCACAGTTCGACATGGGGCAGCACAACGATTTGCGACATACGGTTTCCGTTCAATCAGTGTAGTGTGGGGCTTGCTTGTCAGACCTCATCGAGCCGGCGACCCTTGAGTGCCGCGCGAATGCTCTTGTCCATGCGGCGCGCGGCAAATTCGTCCGTCGCCGAAGCGAGTGCCTTCGTGGCGGCTTCGATCGCATCAGCATCGCTGCCATGTGCCGCTTCGCGCAAACCGACGAGCGCGGCGTCGACGAGCGCACGCTCGGCGGCGTCGAGCAGTTCGCCATCGGCCGCGAGCGCCGCCTCGGTCGCTTCGATCAGACGCTCGGCCTCGACCTGCGCTTCGCGCAGCGCGCGCGCGCGCATGTCGAACTCCGCCGACTTGAAGCTATCTTCGAGCATGCGCGCGATGTCGTCGTCGGCGAGCCCATACGAAGGCTTCACGACGACGGACGCCTCGACGCCCGAATGCTGTTCCCGTGCGACGACGGAAAGCAATCCGTCGGCATCGACCTGGTAGGTCACGCGAATGCGCGCAGCGCCGGCCGCCATCGGCGGAATCCCGCGCAGCTCGAAGCGCGCGAGCGAGCGGCAGTCGGACACGAGCTCGCGCTCTCCCTGGACGACGTGGATCGCCATCGCGGTCTGGCCGTCTTTGAACGTCGTGAACTCCTGGGCACGCGCGACCGGGATCGTCGAGTTGCGCGGAACGATCTTTTCGACGAGCCCACCCATCGTCTCCACGCCGAGCGAGAGCGGAATCACGTCGAGCAGCAGCCAGTCGTCGCCGCCGCGGTTGCCGGCAAGCAAGTCGGCCTGAATGGCGGCTCCTAGCGCGACCACCTGATCGGGGTCAAGATTGGTGAGCGGGGGCTGACCGAAGAACGCTTCGACGGCGCGGCGAATCACCGGCATGCGCGTCGCGCCGCCGACGAGCACGATACCCTTGACGTCGGCGGGCGAGATTTTCGCGTCGCGCAATGCCTTTTTCGTCGGCCCGAGCGTGCGCTGCACCAGATGCTCGACGAGCGCCGCGAATCGAGCTTCGGTGATCGGCTGAGCGATGCTCGTGCCATCGGACAGCGTCGCCTCGAACAGCACGTCGTTGGCGCTCGACAACGCCTCTTTCGCCGCGCGCACGCGATCGAGCAGCAGCCGGACGTCCTCGGGCGCGAGGCTTTGCGGCGCGAGCCCGGCCTCGGACAACACGTGGCGAAACAGCACATGGTCGAAGTCGTCGCCGCCGAGCGCCGAATCGCCGCCCGCGGCCAACACCTCGAAGACCCCCTTCGTGAGCTTGAGGATCGACAGATCGAACGTGCCACCGCCGAGGTCGTAGACCGCGTAGCGCCCTTCGGCTCCATTGTCGAGGCCATATGCGATCGCCGCCGCCGTCGGTTCGTTGAGCAGGCGCAGCACATTGAGGCCGGCGAGACGGGCGGCATCTTTCGTCGCCTGCCGCTGCGCCTCATCGAAATAGGCGGGCACGGTAATCACGGCGCCGACGAGCTCATCGCCGAGCGTATCTTCGGCGCGTTGGCGCAGCGTGGCGAGGATTTCGGCGGACACTTCGACGGGGCTTTTGACCCCCGCGGCCGTGCGAATCTGCACCATGCCGGGCGCGTCGACAAAGTCGTACGGCGCATTCTCGGCGCCTTCGACCTCCGCCTTGCCGCGCCCCATGAAGCGCTTCACGGAGACGATGGTGTTGCGCGGATCGAGCGCGGCTTCTTCCTTTGCCGCGTATCCGATACGACGCCCGTCTTTCTCGAGATAGCGCACGACGGACGGCAGCAGCACACGCCCGTGCTCATCGGGCAGCGCGTCGGGTACGCCGTTGCGCACGGCGGCAACCAGGGAATTCGTCGTGCCGAGATCGATACCGACGGCGAGGCGCCGTTGATGCGGCGCGGGCGCCATGCCCGGTTCGGAAATTTGCAATAAGGCCATCTGAGGTTTCTTCGGGGATCCATGCCCCGCTATTATGAGTCGGCTGCGCGATGCTCGCTGCGTAGCAGCTTAGGTCCCTAGTTCTCGAGCTTTTCGATCTGCGCGCCGATTTCGGTCGCAACGCGCTCGATGAACATCAATTGCCGCACCGCTTCGGCCGCCGGCTGATCAGCGCCGCCGTCGAGCAATGCGGCGAGTTTCGCGAAGCGCGCGCGCTCCTCATCGCGCAGCTCGTCGAGCAAGGCATTGAGCGCTTCGACATTCTTCGCGCCCGCGGCATCTTCCACGCGCTCGCGCCACTCCATTTGTTGCATCAAAAACACCGGTTCCATCGCCGTGTTGTTCTCGGCCTCGACGTCGGCCCCGCGCAGCGAAAGCAGATAAGTGGCACGCTTGAGCGGATCGCGAAGCGTGCCGTACGCCTCGTTGGCGCGTGCGGCCCACTGCATCGCAATGCGCTTTTGCGCGTCTCCGGCGGCGGCGAAACGATCGGGATGAACCTGCGCCTGCACCGTACGGTAGGCCGCATCGAGCGCATCGGTATCAAGCGCGAATCGTGCGGGCAGATGGAAAAGCTCGAAGTAATTTTGCTGGATCGAAGACATGAGGCGGTAGTCGTTGAAGGCCCCGGGGGCCGCGATGTTCACTTGTGCGCAAGGGCGCGACGGCACACGGCGACTCGTGAAATCCCTCGACGACGCCGCGCCGCGCGAGCGAACAAAAGGCGGCTCGCGCCGCCCTTCTCTCCGGTCGATGCTTGCAGGAAGGAGAACCGCTACGAAACGCTCGCGAGCGTCGTTAGACGCGGAATGACTCGCCGCAGCCGCACTCGTCCTTCACGTTCGGGTTGTTGAACTTGAATCCCTCGTTCAACCCTTCGCGCGCGAAGTCGAGCTCCGTGCCGTCGATATAGGCGAGGCTCTTCGGGTCGACGATGACTTTGACGCCATTGGACTCGAAGACCTGGTCCTCGGGCTCGAGCTCATCGACGTATTCGAGTTTGTACGCCAGGCCCGAGCAGCCCGTCGTCCGGACGCCGAGCCGCAGACCGAGTCCCTTGCCGCGCCGCACCAGATACTTCTGGACTTGCTGCGCGGCCTTGTCAGTCAATGTGATTGCCATGGCTCATTCAAGCAGCTTGCTGGTTTGCATCTTCCACTGTCTTTCCAGCCGCGTCGCCCGCCACGCCCGCATGGCGTTGCTTGTAATCGGCCACCGCGGCCTTGATCGCGTCCTCGGCCAGGATCGAACAATGGATCTTCACGGGCGGCAGCGCCAGCTCCTCGGCGATCTGCGTGTTCTTGATCGCGAGTGCCTCGTCGAGCGTCTTGCCCTTCACCCACTCGGTGACGAGCGAGCTCGATGCGATGGCCGAACCGCAGCCGTACGTCTTGAACTTCGCATCTTCGATGACGCCGTCCGCGCCCACGCGGATCTGCAGCTTCATCACATCGCCGCAAGCGGGCGCCCCGACCATGCCGGTGCCCACGGTGTCGTCGTCCTTGGCGAACGAGCCGACGTTGCGCGGATTCTCGTAGTGATCCAACACTTTATTGCTGTAAGACATGGTCAAAACTCTCCTTGATTCCTGTGTCGTCCGGTGTTTGTCGTCCAGTGCCGCTTCAATGCGCGGCCCACTTGATCGTCGACAGATCGATGCCGTCCTGGTGCATTTCCCAGAGCGGGGACAGGTCGCGCAGCTTGGCGATCTTCCTCTTCAACAGATCGACCACGAATTCGACCTCCTGTTCCGTCGTGAAGCGACCCACGGTGAACCGGATCGAGCTATGCGCGAGCTCGTCGTTGCGGCCGAGCGCGCGCAGTACATACGACGGTTCGAGCGAGGCCGACGTGCACGCGGAGCCCGATGAAACGGCAACTTCCTTGATCGCCATGATCAGCGATTCGCCTTCGACGAAGTTGAAGCTCAGGTTCAGGTTGTGCGGAATGCGCCGTTCCATGTCGCCGTTGACATAGACCTCCTCGATTTCCGTGAGGCCGGCAAGCAACCGGTCGCGCAGCATGCGCACGCGCTCGTTTTCGGTCGCCATTTCCTCGCGGGCGATGCGAAATGCCTCGCCCATCCCGACGATCTGATGCGTCGGGAGCGTACCGGAGCGCATGCCGCGCTCATGGCCGCCGCCGTGCATCTGCGCCTCGATGCGCACGCGCGGCTTGCGGCGCACATAGAGCGCACCGATGCCCTTCGGGCCGTAAGTCTTGTGCGCCGAAAACGACATCAGGTCGACCTTCAGACGATTGAGGTCGATCTCGACCTTGCCCGTCGCCTGCGCGGCGTCGACATGAAAGATGATGTTCTTCGAGCGGCAGATCTCGCCGATCGTCTCGATGTCCTGAATCACGCCGATTTCGTTGTTCACGAACATCGCGGAGACGAGAATCGTGTCGGGACGCAAGGCCGCCTTGAACGCCTCGATATCGATGAGGCCGTTCTCTTGGACGTCGAGGTACGTGACTTCGAAGCCTTCGCGCTCGAGTTCACGGGCCGTGTCGAGCACCGCTTTATGTTCGGTTTTCACCGTGACGACATGCTTGCCGCGGCTCTTGTAGAAGTGCGCGGCGCCCTTGATCGCGAGGTTGTCCGACTCCGTCGCGCCCGACGTCCAGATGATTTCGCGCGGATCGGCGTTGACCAGCGCGGCGACATGCTCGCGCGCCTCTTCGACGGCGCGCTCCGCTTCCCATCCGTATGAATGGCTGCGCGATGCGGGGTTGCCGTACTGCTCGCGCAGATACGGAATCATCTTGTCCACCACGCGCGGATCGACGGGCGTCGTCGCGCTGTAGTCCATATAGATGGGCAGATGGGGCATTTCGTTGATCATCAATCGCTCCGGGGGACTCGTTGTTTTGGGTACGGCGCTCGCCTCATTCCGTTACGCTCGGCTCGATCGCTCGAGCCGGCTCGACGGGCAGCGCACTGGAATCAGCTATGAACTCGCGATGTTGAATACCGAGTTCGGACCTCTCGGTGTCGGACGCGGCGCCTCGGGGGCAGCCGGCTCCGTACGCCGATCGTGCAGGACCGACGGCACGCCCTCGCGCGAGCGCTGCTGATCGACGAGATCCTGCAACGACACTGAATCGAGGTACTCGACCATCTTCTGGTTCAGCGTCGACCAGAGCTCGTGCGTCATGCAGTGGCCGTCGCTTTGCTTCGTGCCTTCGCATGAGCCCTTGCCACCGCACTGAGTGGCATCGAGCGGCTCGTCGACGGCGATGATGATGTCCGCGACCGTCACTTCGTTGGCCCTGCGGGCGAGGTTGTAACCGCCGCCCGGCCCGCGCACCGACTCGACGATCTCGTGGCGACGCAGCTTGCCGAACAGCTGCTCGAGATAGGACAGCGAGATCCTCTGGCGCTGGCTGATTCCAGCGAGCGTCACCGGCCCCTGATCCTGCCGGAGCGCCAAGTCGATCATCGCCGTGACGGCGAAACGCCCTTTCGTGGTGAGTCTCATGGTATTGGGGGGAAACCGCAATTCTTGACAATTGCGGTCAAGTATAAATACATGACATTTTTAGTCAAGTATCCCCTGCCGCCGAACGGGTCATTAGGGTACGAAGGCGCCATTATAGAGGCGCCCCTCCTACGACGCTTGCGGCTTCCCGGCGCTCGCGGCGCGTTGCCCCACGGTGGCCGTGCTCGCGGTTTCAGCTCCGTCAATGAGGCCGTAAGAGATCGTGCGAGCCAGTTCCGCGCTCACCTGCTCCGCCGCCAGCGGCTCATGCCGCGCCTTCGCGCCGTACGCTTGCATCGCCGCCAGGGCGGCCAGCGTCACCGCCACGGCCAGTGGCCAATAGACCGATATTCTCGTTTTCATCTTGCGCCCCTCGTTGCTGTGGGCGCGCACATGCGCGTCCGCGGTTACATGAGAGGATTCTATAGATATCGACTATTGAGACAAAGCCGGGAATAGCGAATTCAGCGTTGCGATAGCATAAACAATCGTGCTACGACCCGGCGCTGCGGGGCGCGCGGTCGCCACCATGACTGCGTTGCGCGGCATAGAGCTCGCGGAACGTACGGCCGACGGGCGCCGGCATCTCGCGCGTCGCCGTCCACCCCCGCCCGAGCGGCAGCCGCGAGATCGAGCGGCTGCGCCCACCCATCGTTTCGAGCACGCGAACGGCAAGCTTGGTGACTAGCCCGTAAAGCGCCGGCCGCACGGCGACGAATCCCCATGCGGCAAGCCCGATCCGTTCCGCGAGGGGCCGTAAGTGCCGGTCCATTTGCTTTTCGCGCAGCTTGCGCAAGAGGTCCGAAATCGGTATGCCGACCGGGCAGACGCTATTGCACTCGCCGCAAAGCGTGGCCGCCTGCGGCAGGTCAACCGCCTTGTCGAGCCCTACATAACTCGGCGTGAGCACGGAGCCCATCGGGCCCGGATAGACCCAACCGTAAGCGTGGCCGCCGACCTTCTGATAGACGGGACAGTGGTTCATGCAGGCGCCGCAGCGTATGCAGCGCAACATCTCCTGAAACTCGCCGCCGATGAGACCGGTACGGCCGCCGTCGACGAGCACGACGTACATATGCGCGGGGCCGTCGCCATCGCCCTCGGCGCGATGCCCGGTCAGCAGGGAAAAGTAATTCGACGTGGACTGCCCGGTCGCCGAGCGCGGCAGAAGCCGCATCGCGACCGCGAGGTCCTCGAGCGTCGGCAGCACCTTTTCGATGCCGGTCACGGCCACGTGCACGCGCGGCATGACCGTGCACATGCCTTCGTTGCCTTCGTTCGTGACGAGCACGACGGAGCCCGTCTCCGCGATCAGGAAGTTGCCCCCGGTCACACCCATGTCGGCCGACATGAAGTGAGGCCGCAGGACGTCGCGCGCCTCGCGCGTCATCTGCGGAATTTCGGTGAGGCGCGCACGCGCGTGCGTTCGCGCGAAAAGATCGGCAATCTCCTCCTTATCCTTGTGCACCACGGGCGCGATGATGTGGCTGGGCGGCTCGTTGTCGTTGATCTGCAGGATGTACTCGCCGAGGTCCGTCTCGATCGACTGCACGCCCATTTCGCCGAGAACCGCGTTCAGGCGCATCTCCTCCGAAACCATCGATTTGGTCTTGATGACCTTCTTGACCTCGTGTCGACGCGCGATCTCGGCCACGAGCCGCGCCGCGTCGCGCGTCGTCTCGGCGTAGAGCACCGTCACGCCGCGGCGCGTCGCCTCGCGCTCGAACGTCTCGAGCCAGACGTCGAGATCGTCGAGCGCCCGGTTGCGGCGCGCCTTGAGCTCCGCGCGCGTCGTCGGAAAGTCGATCGACTCCATCGCCACCGCGCGCGCCGAAACGAACTTGGTCGACAGCTTCGTCAGGTTTTGCTGCAAACGCGCGTTGGCGAGACTCTCCTTCGCGCGCGCCTTGAAGTGCATCGATTGGACTTGCATGAAAGCACCGTATCGAAGAGACAAAGAGGCAGAGACAAAGAGGCTAAGACGCGTCAGCGTCAGATGTCTTCCGCGAGCACCTGGGCGATATGAAGCACGCGCGTAACCGTGTCGCCCGTGCGCCGCAGACGGCCTTCGATGTTGAGGATACAGCCGAGATCCCCAAGCACGACCGTGTCCGCGCCGCTCGCACGGATGTTTTCGCACTTTTCGTCGACGATCGCCGTCGAGATATTGCCGTACTTGACCGCAAAGGTGCCGCCGAAGCCGCAGCAGTGCTCGCAGCCCTTCATCTCGTTGATCTCGACGCCCTTTTGCGCGAGCAAGGCCCGCGGTTCGAGCTTGACGCCGAGCTCGCGCAGCCCTGAGCACGAGTCGTGATAGGTGACGGGGCCCGCGAAATGCCCGGGCGTCAGCTCGACCTTCGCCACGTTCACGAGAAAGTCCGTCAGTTCATGAACCTTGGCGCGAAGGCGTCCATAGCGTCCCATAAGCTCGGGATCGTCGGCAAAAAGATCGGCGTAGTGGACAGCGATCATGCCGCCGCAGGACCCGGACGGAACGACGACGTAGTCGAACTGCTCGAACTCGCGCAGCATCTTCTCGGCCAGATCGCGCGCGATGCGCCGCTCGCCCGAGTTGTAGGCGGGCTGCCCGCAGCAGGTCTGGGCCGGCGGCACGACGACCTCGAAGCCCGCCTGCTCGATCAGCTTGACGACCGAAAACCCGATTTCGGGGCGCATGAGGTCGATGAGGCAAGTGACGAACAATCCGACGCGCATGAGAGCTCCGTTGAGGCGATCGCTGCCATTATCCGTCGATTGCGGCCGCTCGCGCGGGCGATCCGCCAAAAAACGGTGCCGAACCAGCGTTCGAACAGCGTTCGCTTTTTTCACAATACGAGATACAATGACTTTTTGCTTTGCGTCATTCGATCCACGATGAGCGATACGAACCAGGACACCAAGACGTCGATCCAGGTCATCGAACGCATGATGCGCCTGCTGGACGCCCTTGCCGGTCACACCGACCCGGTCAGTCTCAAGGAACTCGCCCTGCGCACGGAGCTGCACCCGTCGACGGCGCACCGCATTCTCAACGACATGGTCACCTGCCGCCTGGTCGACCGTTCGGATCCGGGCACTTACCGGCTCGGCATGCGGCTGCTCGAGCTCGGCAACCTCGTCAAGGCCCGCCTCTCCGTGCGTGATGCGGCGCTCGCGCCGATGCGCGAGCTGCATCGCCTCACCGGGCAGACGGTCAACCTGTCAGTGCGCCAGGGCGACGAGATCGTCTACATCGAACGTGCCTACTCCGAGCGCTCGGGCATGCAGGTCGTGCGCGCGATCGGCGGCCGGGCCCCGCTGCATCTGACATCGGTCGGCAAGCTCTTCCTGGCGGCCGACGAGGCTCCGCGCGTGCGTGCCTATGCCACGCGCACGGGTCTGTCGGGGCACACGCAAAACAGCATCACGGACCTCGGACGGCTCGAGCGAGAGTTGCTGCAGGTGCGTCAGCAGGCCTGCGCCCGCGACAACGAAGAGCTGGAGCTCGGCGTGCGCTGTATCGCCGCCGGAATCTACGACGACACGGGCAAGCTCGTTGCCGGCCTCTCGCTGTCGGCTCCGGCGGACCGGCTGCAGGATGCGTGGCTCGGTCATCTGAGCCGCACCGCGCTCGTCATCTCCGAATCGCTCGGATACCACCCCGAAGCCGTGAGCGCGACGGCCGGCAACGGCCACGACACGAAAGCGGCGAAAACCGCTTGAGCCACCGCTTGAGCCACGTCAGCCGGCCGAAAAAAAAGCCCCGTCAATGCGAACGGGGCTTTTTTCTGGTCGCGACGATGAAGCACCGCGTCAGGTCCCTCCGCGCGGGCCCGCATCGGCGCTCGTGATCCGCTGATCACCGCCGTTGTCGAGCCAGGTGCGCAGGCGCGTCGCGTCGGCGAAGCGCGAGTACTTGCCCGACGAATCGAGCAGCACCATGATCACCGGCCGACCTTGAATCGTCGCCTGCATCACGAGGCATTCGCCCGCTTCATTGATGAAACCGGTCTTTTGCAGGCCGATCTCCCACGACGGATTGCGCACGAGCGCGTTGGTGCTGTTGTAGGCGATCTCACGCCGGCCCGTATCGACCGTATAGCTGCGATCCGTGGAGAACTTGCGGATCAGCGGGTACTGATAGGCCGCGTCGACCATCTTCACGAGATCGCGCGCCGTCGAGACGTTATGGCTCGTGAGGCCGGTCGGGTTCTCGAAACGCGTGTCCGTCATGCCGAGCGCCTTCGCCTTCGCGTTCATCGCGGCGATGAACGCGGCGCGGCCGCCGGGATAGTAGCGCGACAGCGCGGCCGCGGCGCGATTTTCCGACGCCATCAACGCGATGTGCAGCATATCCTCGCGCGACAGCACAGAGCCGACGGCAAGCCGCGAGCCCGTATGCTTCTCGTAGTCGCGATCCTCGTCCGTCACCTCGATCTCGTCCGTCAGCGGCATCTTCGAATCGAGGACGACCATCGCCGTCATCAGCTTCGTGATCGAGGCGATGGGCACGACCGAGCGCGAGTTTTTGTCGAAGAGGGTTTCGGACGTGTTCTGGTCGATCACGTAAGCGACGTTCGAGCGCAGCGCGAGCCCTTCCGGCCCCTCTTGCAGCTTGAACGCCTGACCCGTCGCCGGCAGACGCGACTCGAAGGCGACCCGGCGCATTGCGCCATGACGCCCGTGCGTCCTCAAGGTGTACGAGACGCGCTTCTTGCGTGTCTTCTCATCAGCGAGGGCGGCGGGCTTTTCCGCACGCGCGGCTTCTTTCGCCTCGGCGTGCCGGATTTTGTGCGCTTTCTTCGCGAGGGCGGGCTTGGTCTGAGCGGCGTCGGTCGAGCTGGACGCGGCGAGCGCGTCGATCGGGGCCGCGAAGACCGCGGCGGCGAGCAGGGAAGCAGTCACCGAGACGACTCTGGTAAGCGCCACGTCTTGCATCACTTTCAGCGACGAAAACAGAGCGGTTTTCATTGGTGTTCTTGAAACGGGTGGCGAGAGACGGAAGGTTCCGGCAAGTGTAGTAAAGGTATTAAAAATAAGCAATCTGAAGCACTTACCGGCGATCCTTGAAGCAAATTGTAGGTGCTGGCAGGCACAAATGGCTGCCGCGCACGCGCGATTTCATCGTGCGACAAAACAAGGGTTCGCTATGGGGCGATAGCCACATAACGGCGCATTTGACGCAAACTTGAACGAAAAATGACAGCGTCGGCCCGCCAAGTACGCGGCGCGCAGCGGCGGCGCCACGATGGCGGTGATCCGCTGCGATGCGCCGTTCGGACCGCATTGCGCGCGCGAGCCGACTCAACGCGCGGCAGCGACCTTACGTTGACGTCGACGCGCGCAGCCAAGTGACGGAAGTGCGAGCGGGAGCGTGGGCGCGATCCTATCACGACGTTGGTGCACGGGTTCAGAGCACTGCCGCATTTTTTCCCGACAAGCGAGCGTTTGCTCGGCCGGAATTACCGGCAAGCTCTTGTTTTTACATGGAAACCTTTACATTGTGCGACGCACAAAAAGGCGCTTGACATTTGTGCAAGTCGGCCTAAAATAGACTCCGTTGTTGCGACGCACAAAACGCGTCGGCTAGACGACGCGATCCCAAGTTTTCAAGTTTTGCCATTCCACCCCCCGGTCTGCGCCAGACAGGCCGACTATCAGGAGCGAAAACATGACTCTGCTGACACCTGAGCAATTCGCGGCAGCCCAGAAGGCCAACCTCGAAGCGCTGTTCGGCCTCACGAACAAGGCGTTCGAAGGCATCGAGAAGCTGGTCGAGTTGAACCTGCAAGTCGTCAAGTCGACGATCGCGGAAGGCCAGGAAAACGCGCAGCGTGCCTTGTCCGTGAGGGATGCGCAGGAATTGCTCGCGCTGCAAGCGAGCATCGCGCAGCCTGCGGCTGAGAAGGTGCTGTCGTACGGCCGTCATCTCTACGAGATCGCATCGGCCACGCAAGCCGAATTCGCGCGCGTCGCGGAAGCGCAGTACGAAGAGCAGAACCGCAAGGTGCAGGCGCTCGTCGACAATATCGGCAAGAACGCTCCCGCCGGCTCGGAAACGGCTGTCGCCGTGATGAAGTCCGCGATCACGGCAGCCAACACCACGTACGAAACGGTCCACAAGGCGACGAAGCAAGCCGTCGAAATCGCCGAAAGCAACTTCAACGCGGCCGCCACGGCTGCGCAAAAGGCCGCTCAACAAGCCGCTTCGGCTTCGCGCGCGGCAGCGAAAAAGCCTGTTGCCTGAGAGTCGTGACGGGAACCGAGGGCTGAACTCCGGCCCTCCCCGCACGGAAAAAAACGGCGCGCTTCCCAACGGAAGCGCGCCGTTTTTGCTTTTGCATGCGTGACGGCGGGCGCCACAATCCATCGCGCGACCGTCGCGCCGAAAACTTGGCGCCCAATCGGGCGGCCAAGCCTTCGCGCACCGCTTCACTTCTTGCGCTGCGGCGGCAGGTCGGTACAGACCCCTTCGTAAAGCTCGGCGGCCATGCCGATCGATTCGCCGAGCGTCGGGTGCGGATGGATCGTACGGCCGATGTCGGTGGCATCCGCCCCCATCTCGATCGCCAGGCACACTTCGCTGATCAAATCGCCGCCATTCAGGCCGACGATCCCGCCGCCGATGACGCGATGCGTCTCTTCGTCGAAGATCAACTTAGTGAAGCCTTCGTCCCGGCCGTTAGCGATCGCCCGACCCGAGGCGGCCCAGGGGAAGACGGCCTTGCCGAACTTGATGCCCTCGGCCTTGCACTGGTCCTCGGTCTTTCCGGCCCAAGCGACCTCCGGGTCGGTATAGGCCACGGACGGGATCTGCAGCGCGTCGAAATAAGCCTTTTCGCCATGCGCCGCTTCGGCCGCGACGTGCCCTTCATGCACCGCCTTGTGGGCGAGCATCGGCTGACCGACGATGTCGCCGATCGCGAAGATGTGCGGCACGTTCGTGCGCATCTGCTTGTCGACCTCGATGAAGCCGCGGTCGGTCACTGCGATCCCCGCCTTGTCGGCGCCGATTTTCTTGCCGTTCGGGCTGCGTCCGACCGCCACGAGCACGAGGTCGTAGCGCTGCGCCTGCGCCGGCGCGCTCTCGCCCTCGAACTTGACGTAGATGCCGTCGGACTTCGCTTCGGCCGACGTCGTCTTCGTCTTCAGCATGATGTTGGCGAAATGCTTGGCGCTGTACTTCTGCCAGACCTTCACGAGATCGCGATCGGCGCCCAACATGAGACCGTCGAGCATCTCGACGACGTCGATCTTCGCGCCGAGCGTCGCATAGACCGTCGCCATTTCGAGTCCGATGATGCCGCCGCCGACGACGAGCATCCGCTGCGGAATCTGCGGCAGCTCGAGCGCGCCCGTCGAATCGATGACGCGCGGGTCGTCGGGCATGAACGGCAGCTTCACGGCTTGCGAACCGGCCGCGACGATTGCCTGCTTGAAGCGCACGACCTTTTTGCCGCTTTCGCCCTGGACTTCCATGTGGTGCGGGTCGAGGAACGAACCGACACCGGTCACGACCTCGACCTTGCGCGCTTTCGCCATGCCCGCCAGGCCCGTCGTCAGCTTCTTGACGACGCCGGACTTGAACGAGCGCAGCTTCGGAAGGTCGATCTTCGCCTCGCCGAACATGATGCCGTGCTCGGCGAGCTCGCCGACTTCGTCCATGATCAGCGCTGTGTGCAGCAACGCCTTCGACGGAATGCAGCCGACGTTCAGGCACACGCCGCCGAGCGTCGGATAGCGCTCGACGAGCACCGTCTTCATGCCGAGATCCGCCGAGCGGAAGGCGGCCGAGTAGCCGCCGGGGCCTGCGCCGAGCACGAGCATGTCGCATTCGATGTCGACGTTACCCGTGTAGCTGCCGGCGGCAGGCGCCGCAGCCGGCTGCGAGCGCGGTTGTTCGGCACGCGCGGGAGCCGGGGCGGCGGCCGGCGCGGGCGATGGGGCAGCGGGCGCCGGCTTCGCAGCACCGGCGCTTTCGCTCACTTCGACGAGCGCGATGACTGTGCCCTGCGAGACCTTGTCGCCGGCCTTGATCCTCACTTCCTTGACCGTGCCGGCCGCATCGCTCGGCACCTCCATCGACGCCTTGTCGGACTCGAGCGTCAGCAGCGACTGTTCCTTTTCGATGACGTCGCCAGCCTTGATGTTGACCTCGATGACATCGACGTCCTTGAAGTCGCCGATATCCGGCACTTTCACTTCGACGAGACTCATTCACGTCCCCTTCTTGTTAGCGCCGGCGATCAAAGGATCACGCGCCGGAAATCGGCGAGCAGCGAGGTGAGATAGGCGTTGAAGCGCGCGGCCTCGGCGCCGTCGATGACACGATGGTCGTACGACAGCGAGAGCGGCAGCGTGAGCCGCGGGGCGAACTGCTTGCCGTCCCAGACGGGCTTCATCGCGCCGCGCGAAAGGCCGAGGATCGCCACTTCGGGTGCATTGATGATCGGCGTGAAATGCGTGCCGCCGATGCCGCCCAGCGACGAAATCGAGAAGCAGCCGCCTTGCATCTGATCGGGCTTAAGCTTGCCTTCGCGCGCGAGCTTCGAGAGCTCGGCCATTTCTTTCGCGATCTCGATGAGGCCCTTCTTGTCCGCGTCGCGGATCACCGGAACGACGAGCCCGTTCGGCGTATCCGCCGCAAAGCCGACGTGGTAGTACTGCTTGTAGACGAGGTTGTCGCCATCGAGGCTCGCGTTGAACGTCGGGAACTTCTTCAGCGCGGCAACGACGGCCTTGATCACGAACGCGAGCATCGTGACCTTGACGCCCGCCTTCTCGTTTTCCTTGTTGAGCTGAACGCGCAGCGCCTCGAGCTCGGTGATGTCGGCCTCGTCGTTGTTCGTGACGTGCGGGATCATCACCCAGTTGCGGTGCAGGTTCGCGCCGGAAATCTTCTTGATGCGCGAGAGCGGCTTGGCCTCGATCGGGCCGAACTTCGTGAAGTCGATCTTCGGCCAGGGCAGCAGGTTGAGCTCGCCGCCGGCGGACGGCGCGCCCGCGGGTACGCCAGCCGGCGCGCGCTGTCCCGTCATCACGCCCTTCACGAACGCTGTCACGTCTTCCTGAGTAATGCGGCCTTTCGGGCCCGTGCCCGGCACGAGCGCGACATCGACGCCGAGATCGCGCGCGAACTTGCGCACCGAGGGCGACGCATGGCTCGGCCGGCGCACGCCGCCCTCTCCCGCCGGAATCAGCGGAGCCTGCGCGAGCGCGGACGGCGGCGTGGGCGCCTTGTGCGCGAGGTCGGGACGCGGCGAGTCGGAGGGCTCTTCCACCTTCTTGTGCGGCGCGGCGGCCGGGGCGGGCGCGGCTTCGGCACCCGCGCCACCCGATTCGAGCAGCAGAATCACGGAACCTTCGGAGACGGTGTCGCCCACCTTGACCTTCAGTTCCTTGACGACGCCTTCGGCCGGGCTCGGTACATCCATCGTCGCCTTGTCCGATTCGAGCGTGATGAGCGATTGCTCCTTCTGCACGCGATCGCCGACTTTTACGGCGATCTCGATGACAGGGATGTCCTTGAAGTCGCCGATGTCGGGCACTTTGACTTCCTGGACGGCGCCGCCGGCCGGCGCGGCTGCAGCCGGAGCCGGCGCGGCGGCCGGCGCCGGAGCGGCGGCCGGTGCCGGAGCGGCAGCAGGCGCGGGCGCGGCGGCGCCGTTGCCTTGCGCGGGCCTGGCAGCGCCTGCCGCGCCGCCTTCGAGCAGCACGATCAACGTGCCCTCGGAGACGGTGTCGCCCTGCTTCACTCGGATTTCCTTGACGGTGCCGGCCGCGGGGCTCGGCACGTCCATCGTCGCCTTGTCCGACTCGAGCGTGATGAGGGACTGCTCCGGCTCGACGGTATCGCCCGGTTTCACGAGGATGTCGATGACGGGTACGTCCTTGAAATCGCCGATGTCCGGCACCTTGACTTCGATCGCTTGACTCATTTGTTGGTGTCTCCAGGGCACACGCGCGTGAAGCCGCCTTTCGGGCGGCTCACGCACGCGTCGGATCGCGCGAAGGCGATGCCTTAAACGGTCATCGGGTTGGGTTTGTTGGGGTCGAGGCGGTACTTCGCGAGCGCGTCGGCCACGACCTTGCGCTCGATGGTACCTTCATCGGCCAGCGCGTTCAGCGCGGCGACGGTGACCCAGTAACGGTCGACTTCGAAGAAGTGACGCAGCTTCTCGCGCGTATCGGAGCGGCCGAAGCCGTCGGTGCCGAGCACGACGAAGCGCCGCGGCACGTAAGCGCGGATCTGGTCGGCTAGCGCACGCACGTAGTCCGTCGAAGCGATGACGGGGCCCTGCGTATCCTTCAGCAGCGTTTCAACGTGCGAAAGCTTGCGCGACTCCGTCGGGTGCAGCAGATTCCAGCGCGACACTTCCTGGCCCTCGCGCGCGAGCTCGGTGAAGCTCGGCACGCTCCAGATGTCGGCGGCCACCCCCCAGTCGTTCTTCAGCAAATCGGCCGCGGCGATCACCTCATTCAGGATCGTGCCCGCGCCCATGAGTTGCACGCGCGGCGCCTTGCCCGAGGCGTCGGCCTTCTTGAGCGAGTACATGCCTTTGATGATGTGAGCGGCAACGTCGTCACCCTCGGGAATCGCCGGGTGCTCGTAGTTCTCGTTCATCACCGTGACGTAGTAGAACACGTCCTCCTGCTCCTGAACCATCCGGCGCAGGCCGTCTTGCATGATTACCGCGAGCTCGAAGCCGAACGTCGGATCGTAGCTGACGCAGTTCGGCACCGACGACGCCCACAGCAGCGAGTGGCCGTCCTCGTGCTGCAGGCCTTCGCCGTTCAGCGTCGTGCGGCCCGACGTGCCGCCGAGCAGGAAGCCGCGCGAACGCATGTCGCCGGCCGCCCAGATGAGATCGCCGATGCGCTGGAAGCCGAACATCGAGTAGAAGACGTAGAACGGCACCATGATCTCGCCGTGCGTCGAATACGACGTCGCCGCGGCGATCCAGTCGCACATCCCGCCCGCCTCGTTGATCCCTTCCTGCAGGATCTGGCCGGTTTCGGATTCCTTGTAGAACATCAGCTGATCGGAATCCTCGGGCACATACTTCTGGCCGTCCTGGTTCCAGATGCCGATCTGGCGGAAGAGACCCTCCATGCCGAACGTGCGCGACTCGTCGGGCACGATCGGCACGACACGCTTGCCGAGCGCCTTGTCCTTCAGCAGGATGTTGAGGATCCGCACGAACGCCATCGTTGTCGAGATCTCGCGGCCTTCACCCGTCCCCTTCAGAAGCGGCTCGAACGCCGAGAGCGGCGGCACGGGCAGCGACTCGGCCGCCTTTTGACGGCGCGCCGGCAGATAGCCGCCGAGCTCCTCGCGCCGGGCGCGCATGTACTCGAGCTCCTTCGACCCCTCCTCGAACTTGAGGTACGGCACGTCGACGATCTGCTCGTCGGAGATCGGCAGCCGGAACTGGTCTCGGAACGCCTTGAGCTGATCCACCTGCATCTTCTTCTGCTGGTGGGTGATGTTCATTGCCTGGCCGGCCTCGCCCATGCCGTAGCCCTTGATCGTCTTCGCGAGGATGACGGTCGGCTGGCCCTTGTGATGCGTGGCCGCGTGGAAGGCCGCATAGATCTTGTGCGGATCATGGCCGCCGCGGTTCAGGTTCCAGATGTCGTCGTCGGACCAGTCGGCGACGAGCGCCTTCAACTCCGGCGTGTTGAAAAAGTGCTCGCGCACGAAGGCGCCCGACTCGGACTTGTACGTCTGATACTCGCCGTCGACGACTTCCATCATCCGGCGCATCAGGGCGCCCGTCTTGTCGCGCGCGAAGAGCGCGTCCCAGCGGCTGCCCCAGATGACCTTGACGACGTTCCAGCCCGCGCCGCGGAATTCCGACTCGAGCTCCTGAATGATCTTGCCGTTGCCGCGCACGGGGCCGTCAAGGCGCTGCAAATTGCAGTTGACGACGAACACCAGATTGTCGAGCCGCTCACGGCCCGCCATGCCGATCGCGCCGAGCGATTCGGGCTCGTCGGTCTCGCCGTCGCCAAGGAACGCCCAGACCTTGCGGCCCTCCGCGTTGACGATGCCGCGCGCCTGCAGATACTTCATGAAGCGCGCCTGGTAGATCGCCATGATCGGGCCGAGGCCCATCGAGACGGTCGGGAACTGCCAGAAGTCGGGCATGAGCCACGGGTGCGGATACGACGAGATGCCCTCGCCGCCCACCTCCTGGCGGAAGTTGTCGAGCTGCGTTTCGGTCAGCCGGCCGAGCAGGAAGGCGCGCGCATAGATGCCGGGCGACGAGTGGCCCTGCGCGAACACGAGGTCGCCGCCGTGCTTGTCCGACGGCGCGTGCCAGAAATGATTGAAGCCGACGTCGTATAGCGTCGCGGCCGAGGCGAACGAAGCGATGTGACCGCCGACGTTCGTGTGCTTGCCCGCGCGCAGCACCATCGCGATCGCGTTCCAGCGCGTGTAGGAGCGGATGCGGTGCTCGATGTCCTGGTCGCCGGGAATCTTCGCCTGATTCGGGACCGGAATCGTGTTGATGTAGGGGGTATTGGCCGAGAACGGCAGATGCTCGCCATGCACACGGGCAAACTCGATCTGCTTTTCGATCAGGTAGTGCGCACGGTTCGGGCCGACGGCGGAGATCACGCCCTCGAGTGCCTCGAGCCATTCGCCGGTTTCCTGGGG
Organism: Trinickia symbiotica; assembly: GCF_003028655.1. Lineage (GTDB taxonomy): Bacteria > Pseudomonadota > Gammaproteobacteria > Burkholderiales > Burkholderiaceae > Trinickia > Trinickia symbiotica_A. The sequence goes on along the minus strand of NZ_PYUC01000007.1, from coordinate 117,763 downwards.
ATCGTCGTCTTTATCGGCGGCGACATACTTCATGACTTCGTCGGGCACAGCGGACATTTCTCGTCTCCTGGTAGGAAATGCTCTTCGAACAGACGACGCGAGCCGGTTCGGCCGCGGCAGTTGTGGGCGATTGTAAAGACCCCCGAGCCCACCGCGCAACGAATTTTTCGAATTACGAGATCATTTCTCATAATGCGGAATATTGTTGCAACGCACATCGAACGGCACGCAGACGAACGGCAAATCGAACGTATCCGGACATAGCCGCACGATCGGAAAACGCTCGAATTGACAGCCGTTGCTTCCTGTTTTACGCCAATTGGCCCTGCGGCGCTGCGCTACAATTCGAGCCATGTTGACCGATCGGCTTTTCGCACGCTCGGCGCGGCCGTCCGGTGCCCGGGCGGACTCGGCGCCGTCTCGCTGGCACCACGGACCGTGGTGGTCCAATTCCTATTTGCTGACGCCGCTCCTCTCGATCCTGGTGTTCCTCGTCGTGATGAGCCTGATCCTCTGGAGCTTGAACCGGCGCGAGCAGCAGCAGCAGGAGGACACGCTTTTCCGCAACGTGGCGTGGGCCCAGCAGCAGATCCGCCTCTCCATGACGGGCGCGCAGGAACAATTGCAGGGCGTGGCGCGCGATCTCGCGGCCGGCCACGAGGAGGAACGCTCGTTTCAGACGTCGACGGCCGACATCATGCAGGCGCACCCCGAGATCGTCTATCTGAACTGGTACACGAGCGGAAAGACGCTGCACTGGCCCGACATGGCGCCGCCGCTCGCGGGGCAGCGTTTCGCGCGGCTCACGGACGCGCAGATGGACATGGCCGTCACGGCCGCTTTCGGCGAGGCGCGCAGCACGCGGCGCCAGGTCTACTCGCCGCTCATCTACGACGACCTCGGCAACGGCTACCTGACGCTGCAAACACCCGTTTATCGCGATCGCGAGTTTCTCGGCTCGATTGCCGCGGTATTTTCGATCGAAGGGATTCTGAAGCACGACATTCCGCCCGAGCTTTCGGCGAAATACAAGATTTCGCTGCTCGACGCGGACAACCGGGAGCTCTCGACGACGTCGACGCGCCCGCGCCTGCCGCGCGACATCTTCTACGATCTGCCGCTCGACCCGCCGGGCCAAGGGCTCACCGTGCGCGTCTACGCGTTTCCGCAGATCACGAACTTCACGAACAACACACTCGTGTGGCTCGTGGCGGGGCTGTCGTGCTTCGTCCTCTGGAGTCTCTGGAGCCTCTGGAAGCACACGCGCCAGCGCTTCGAGGCGCAGCAGGCGCTGTATGCCGAGGCGTTCTTCAGACGCGCGATGGAGAACTCGGTGCTGATCGGCATGCGCGTGCTCGACATGCACGGACGGATCACGCACGTGAACCCCGCGTTCTGCCGGATGACGGGCTGGGACGAAAGCGACCTCGTCGGCAAGACGCCGCCGTTTCCGTACTGGCCGCGCGACTCCTATCCCGAAATGCAGCGTCAGATCGACATGACGCTGCGCGGCAAGGCGCCCTCCTCGGGTTTCGAGTTGCGCGTGCGCCGCAAGGACGGCTCGATCTTCCATGCACGGCTTTACGTCTCGCCGCTCATCGACAGCTCGGGACGGCAAACCGGCTGGATGTCGTCGATGACCGACATCACGGAGCCGAAGCGCGCGCGCGAAGAGCTCGCCGCGGCCCACGAGCGGTTCACGACCGTGCTCGAAAGCCTCGACGCCGCCGTTTCGGTGCTCGCCGCCGACGAAGCCGAGCTGCTGTTCGCTAACCGTTATTACCGGCACCTTTTCGGCATTCGGCCCGACGGGCACCTCGAGCTCGCGGGCGGCGGCGGCTTCGATTCGACGCAGGCGTCGTCGGACTCGATCGATATGGTCGATACCTACGCCGGGCTGCCGGCCGCCGCACTGACCGAAGGCACGGCCGATGCGCAGGAAGTCTACGTCCAGAGCATCCAGAAGTGGTTCGAGGTGCGCCGCCAGTACATCCAGTGGGTCGATGGCCATCTCGCGCAGATGCAGATCGCCACCGACATCACGACGCGCAAGCAGGCGCAGGAACTCGCGCGTCAACAGGAAGAGAAGCTGCAGTTCACGAGCCGCCTGATGACGATGGGCGAGATGGCTTCCTCGCTCGCGCACGAGCTCAATCAGCCGCTCGCCGCGATCAACAACTACTGCTCGGGCACGGTGGCGCTCGTCAAGGCGGGTCGCACGACGCCCGATACGCTCTTGCCCGTGCTCGAAAAGACGGCGCAGCAGGCCGTGCGCGCGGGCATGATCATCAAGCGAATCCGCGAGTTCGTGAAGCGCAGCGAGCCGAAACGCCAGGCGGCGCGCGTCTCCGATATTGTCGCCGACGCGGTGGGCCTCGCCGAGATCGAGACCCGCAAGCGCAGGATTCGGATCGTGACGGAAATCCGTTCACGGCTGCCCGTCATCTATGTCGACCCGGTTCTCATCGAGCAGGTGCTCGTCAACCTGCTCAAGAACGCCGCCGAGGCGATGCACGGCGCGCGGCCGAACGCCGTCGATCCGGCGATCCGGATCGTCGTCCGACTCGATGCCGGGTTCGTCTGCATCAGCGTGATCGATCAGGGCCCGGGCGTGGACGAAGCGGCCATCGAGCGCCTCTTCGAGCCGTTTTTCAGCACCAAGTCGGACGGCATGGGCATGGGGCTCAACATCTGCCGATCGATCATCGAGTCGCATCGCGGACGCCTGTGGGTCGTCAACAACATCGATGCCGACGGACAGGTTACAGGCGCCACGTTTCACGTTAGTCTGCCGATCGGCGAACCAGCCGATCATAACCAAGGCGGGTCCGAGGCACAGAGACCGCAAACTGTCACGGGAGAACTATGAGCAGCCCAGTCACCACTCAGGAAACCGTCTTTGTCGTCGACGACGACGAGGCCGTGCGCGATTCGCTGCGTTGGCTGCTTGAGGCGAACGGCTATCGGGTGCAGTGCTTCACGAGCGCCGAACAGTTCCTCGACGCCTATCAGCCCGCTCAGCACCCGGGGCAGATCGCCTGCCTGATTCTCGACGTGCGCATGTCCGGCATGAGCGGCCTCGAGCTGCAGGAACGGCTGATTGCCGAGAACGCCTCGCTGCCGATCATCTTCGTCACCGGACACGGCGATGTGCCGATGGCCGTCTCGACGATGAAAAAAGGCGCGATGGATTTCATCGAAAAGCCGTTCGACGAGGCCGAGCTCCGCAAGCTCGTCGAGCGGATGCTCGAGAAGGCGCGCAGCGAGAGCACCACGGTCCAGCAACAGCGGGCGGCCGCCGAGCGGCTCTCGAAGTTGACGGCGCGCGAGCATCAGGTGCTCGAGCGCATCATCGCCGGGCGCCTCAACAAGCAGATCGCCGATGACCTCGGGATCAGCATCAAGACCGTCGAGGCGCACCGGGCGAACATCATGGAAAAGCTCAACGTCAACACGGTCGCCGACCTGCTGCGACTCGCGCTGTCGAACAAGCCGCAGCAACAATAGGCGCCGGGCGAAACGCCACGCGCGGCGTTTCGCTGCATCGTCTCGCCCCTCCAAGCTTCGCTGCCTCGCCGGTTGGACTGCCAGTCGGGCCAATAGCCCGGCGGTATAATTTTTCCTTTGTCCCGACCGACCATCCATGACAGCCCAATTGATCGACGGCATCGCCCTTTCCAAGACTCTGCGCGCGGAAGTCGCGACGCGCGCCGCGGCGCTCACGGCGCGCGGACACAAGCCGGGCCTCGCCGTCGTGCTCGTCGGGGATAATCCGGCGAGCGAAGTCTATGTGCGCAACAAGGTGAAGGCGTGCGAAGACAACGGCATTCACTCGTCGTATGACCGCTATCCCGCGACGCTCTCAGAGGCGGCTCTCCTCGCGCGCATCGACGAGCTCAATCGCGATCCGCAAATCCACGGCATCCTCGTTCAACTGCCGCTGCCGCCGCACATCGACAGCCATAAAGTCATCGAAGCGATCGCTCCCGAAAAGGACGTGGACGGCTTTCATATTGCGAACGCCGGCGCGCTGCTGACGGGCAAGCCCCTCTTTCGACCCTGCACGCCGTACGGCGTCATGAAGATGTTCGAAGCGCACGGCATCGCGCTGAAAGGCGCGAATGCGGTCGTCATTGGGCGGTCCAACATCGTCGGCAAACCGATGGCGCTCCTGCTGCTCGAGGCCGGCGCGACGGTCACCCTCTGCCACAGCAAGACGCGCGACCTCGCGGCGCATACGCGGGCAGCCGACGTCATCGTCGCGGCGACGGGGCGGCGGAACATCGTGACGGCCGATATGGTCAAGCCCGGGGCCGTCGTCATCGACGTCGGGATGAACCGCGACGAGGCCGGCAAGCTATGCGGCGACGTCGATTTCGCGGCGGTCCGCGATGTAGCCGGCTTCATCACGCCGGTGCCCGGCGGCGTCGGCCCGATGACGATCACGATGCTGCTCGTCAATACCATCGAAGCGGCCGAGCGCATGGCGGCGTCGGCCGAAGCGAAACGGGCTTAGTAGGCTTTCGAGCGAAAACGACGCGGGCCGCTGGAAATCTCGCGCGGCGTCCCAAACTGGTGATTCGGGTGCATGATGCCCGTTATCCCATTCACGACAGACAGGAAGCTCCATGGCCCAGCACACGTCTCATCCGACCGAAGCGCAGCAACCGCCGAACGCGTCGGGCAACCCGTTGCTCGACTTCTCGGGCCTGCCGCGCTTCGGAGAAATCCGCCCCGAGCATGTCACGCCCGCGCTCGATGTTCTGCTCGCCGATGCGAAAGCGGCCATCGAACGCGCGGTCGACCCGCAAACGCCCGCCAGCTGGTCCGACGTCATCGACGCCACCGAGCGCGCGACCGAGCCGCTTTCGCGCGCCTGGAGCGTGGTCGGCCACCTCAATGCCGTCGCCGATACGCCCGAGCTGCGCGCGACCTACTCCGAAAACCTGCCGCGCGTGACCGAGTTCTGGTCGAGCGTCGGCCAGAATCTCGCACTGTTCGAGAAATACAAGGCGATCGCGGCGAGCGCCGAGTATGCGACGCTCAACGTCGAGCGCAAGAAGATTCTCGAAAACGCGCTGCGCGACTTCCGGCTGTCGGGCGCCGAGCTGCCCGAGGAAAGCAAGCCGCGCTTCAGCGAGTTGCAGGAGCGGCAAGCGGCGCTCGCGAAGGCGTTCTCCGATCATGTGCTCGACTCGACGAACGCCTACGCCTATATCGCCAAGTCCGAGGCCGAGCTCGCCGGACTGCCCGAAGACGTCGTAGAAGCCGCGTGCCAGGCCGCGCAGGCGGCGGGCGCCGAAGGCTGGAAGTTCACGCTGCACTTCCCGTCGTACTTCCCCGTGATGCAGTACGCCGCTCACCGCCCGATGCGCGAGGCGATGTACCGGGCCTATGTGACACGGGCGTCGGAGCTTGGCGGCGTCTACGGCGCGGGCAAGTCCGAATGGGACAACACCGAGATCATGGCCGAGCTGCTGAAGCTGCGCCGCGAAGAGGCTCAGATGCTCGGCTACCGCAACTTCGCCGAAGTCTCGCTCGTGCCGAAGATGGCCGATTCGCCCGATCAGGTGGTCGCATTCCTCGACGATCTCGCGCAACGCGCACGCCCGTACGCCGACGAGGATTGGCGCGAGCTGCGCGAATTCGCCGCCGGTGAGTTGGGCTTGGCACAGCTCGAGCCGTGGGACGTCGCGTTCGCGAGCGAACGCCTGCGCGAGAAGCGCTACGCATTCTCCGAAAACGAGGTCAAGCAATACTTCCCGGAGCCCGTCGTGCTGAACGGTCTCTTCCGGGTGGCGGAGACGCTCTTTGGCGTCTCGATCCGCCGTGACGAAGCGCCTGTCTGGCATCCCGATGTTCGCTTCTTCCGCGTCGAGAATCGCGACGGCTCGCTCGTCGCCCAGTTCTATCTCGATCTCTATGCGCGCGAAGGCAAGCGCGGTGGCGCCTGGATGGACGACGCGCGCTCGCGTCACAGGACGGAGCACGGCGTACAAACGCCCGTCGCCTACCTCACCTGCAATTTTTCGGCGCCCGTCGGCGGCAAGCCGGCGTGCTTCACGCACGATGAAGTCATCACGCTCTTCCATGAGTTCGGGCACGGGCTGCATCACATGCTGACGCGCGTCGAAGAACTCGCGGTGTCGGGCATCAACGGCGTCGAATGGGATGCGGTCGAACTGCCTTCGCAATTCATGGAGAACTTCTGTTGGGAGTGGGATGTGCTCACCGGCATGACGTCTCATGTCGACTCCGGCGCTGCCCTGCCCCGCGAGCTTTTCGACAAAATGCTCGCAGCCAAGAACTTCCAGAGCGGGCTCGGCATGTTGCGGCAGATCGTGTTTTCGATCTTCGACATGCGCCTGCATACGGACTTCGGCGCGGCCGGCTCAAGTGCGGCCGCCGCGCGCAGCGCGAACGATCTCGCTCGCGAGATCAACGAACGCTACCACGTGATTCCGCAGGCACCGTTCTCGCGTTGGCCGAACACGTTCAGTCACATTTTCGCGGGCGGCTATGCGGCCGGCTATTACAGCTATAAGTGGGCTGAAGTACTGTCCGCCGATGCTTATGCCGCATTCGAAGATGCCGCGCGCGCGGCGAATGGCAGCGTGCTCGACTCGGACACGGGCCGCCGCTATCGTCGCGAGATACTCGAAGTAGGCGGTAGCCGGCCGGCAATGGAGTCGTTCAAGGCGTTCCGCGGCCGCGCGCCGACGATCGACGCGCTCTTGCGGCACAACGGCATGGCCGGCGCGCCGACGGCGCATTGATGATGGCGTGGCGCAGGCGCCTGGTGTCGGCGCAAGGCGCCGGCGCTTGCCTCGCGGCAAGTTCGCGTGGTGCTCAGCGATGCAGCTTGAAGTCGACTTCGGCTGGCCGCCCTTCGATCGATAGCGAGGCACGAGCGGCAGGCGAGCGCGCGATCACGCGGCCACGCCGAATGACGGCTAGCCTCGCCGCGCGCAATCTGATCGCCTCGACCGGATCGCGAGCGTCGAGCAGCACGCAGTCAGCCCGACAGCCTACCGCGATCCCATAGTCCTCTAAGCCGAGAATGCGCGCGGGGTTCGCCGTGACGGCATCGAACGCGGCACGCATCGCCGCTTGTCCCGTCATCTGCGCGACGTGCAAGCCCATGTGGGCCACTTCGAGCATGTCGCCCGACCCAAGGCTGTACCAAGGGTCCATCACGCAATCGTGGCCAAACGCCACGTCGATACCGGCCGCCATCATTTCCGGCACGCGTGTCATGCCGCGTCGCTTCGGATACGTGTCGGCGCGGCCTTGAAGCGTAATGTTGATCAACGGATTGGCGATGGCGGCCACGCCCGATTCGCGCATGAGCGGCAGCAGCTTGCTCACGTAGTAGTTGTCCATCGAATGCATCGACGTAAGATGCGAGCCGGTCACGCGACCGTGAAGTCCGAGCCGGTGTGTCTCGGCGCATAGCGTCTCGATGTGGCGCGATAGCGGATCGTCCGATTCGTCGCAGTGCACGTCGACCGGCAGTGCTTTGTCGGCGGCGAACTCGCAGAGCATGCGCACCGATTGCGCGCCATCGGCCATGGTGCGCTCGAAGTGCGGGATGCCGCCCACTACGTCCACACCCATGGCGATCGCACGCTTGAGGTTTTCAAAGGCGCCTGCGCTGCGCAGCAGCCCGTCTTGCGGAAATGCGACGAGCTGCAAGTCGAGGTAGGGCGCGACGCGGCGCTTGACTTCGAGCAACGCTTCGACTGCCAGAAGGCGCTCGTCGCAGACATCGACATGCGAACGGATCGCGAGCAATCCTCGAGCTACCGCCCAATCGCAATACTCGAGCGCCCGTTCGATCAGGGCTTCCTGCTTCAGATGCGGCTTCAGCTCACCCCACAACGCAATGCCTTCGAGCAAGGTTCCCGATTGATTCACGCGCGGCAGACCGTACGAGAGCGTCGCGTCCATGTGGAAATGCGCGTCGACGAACGGCGGCGTGACGAGCGAGCCCGCCGCGTCGATCTCGTCACGAGCCGACACGGCGAGGTGGCGTTCGATAGCCGCGATGCCCTCGCCCGCTATGCCGATGTCGACGAGCGCGTCGCGTCCCGCGACGTATGAAGGCAATGCAGCGCGGCGAATGATCAGGTCCAGCATCGGCGACTCCTCGCTCGTTGATTGGAGATGGCTCGGCGTCGATTGTAGAGCCGCCGTAGGTTCAATCGACGTCGAAGAGGGGAAACTGCCCGTTGTTCGCGGCATCGTCTTCCTCTTCCAGACGCACGCCGACACCGAGCAGCCGCACCGGCTTGTTACGTCGTGCAAAGCCTTTCTCGAGCAGCGATAGTATCGTCGGCAGGTCCGTCGCTTCGGCCACGCATTCGACCGTCGTCCGCTGAAAATCGGCGAAGCGGATCTTGACGAAGAGCTTGCGCACCGCGGCAGCGGCGCTCGCCCGGCCGATGCGCGTATCGAGCTGCTCGGCAAGACGCCGGATTTCGCTCGCGCACTCCTCGAGCGTGCGCAAATCCGTCACGTAGGTCGTCTCGACGCTGATCGACTTGCGCTCCTGGTCCGCTTCGACGGGACGATGATCGATCCCGCGCGAGAGCTCGTAGAGGCGCCGGCCGAATTTCCCGAAGCGGCGATGCAAATCCACGAGCGCCCATTGCCGCAAATCGGCACATGTCACGATGCCGAGTTTTTCGAGCTTTGCCGCCGTCACCTTACCGACGCCAAAAATCTTGCGCACGGGCAACGCCGCGACGAATGCATCGACCTCCTCCGGCCGCACCACGAAAAGCCCATCGGGCTTGTTCCAATCCGATGCGATCTTCGCGACGAACTTGTTCGGTGCGACGCCCGCTGACACTGTCACGCCGACGGTCTCGCGCACCCGTTCGCGGATCTCGGCCGCCATCAGCGTGGCGCTGCCTTTGCAGCGTGTGGAGTGTGTGACGTCGAGATAGGCTTCGTCGAGCGAGAGGGGTTCCACGTCGGCCGTGTAATCGCGATAGATGGCCATGATCTGGCGCGAGGCCGTGCGGTATTTTTCCATCGCCGACGGCAGGATCAACAGCTCGGGACACTTGCGCATGGCGAGCGCCGACGACATGGCCGAATGAATGCCGAAGCGGCGTGCCTCGTAGTTGCAAGTGGCGATGACGCCGCGCTGCTCGGGCCGGCCGCCGACGGCAAGCGGCCGACCGCGCAGGCTCGGGTCGTCGCGCATCTCGACGGACGCGTAGAAGCAGTCGCAATCGCAGTGGATAATCTTGCGTGAAAAATCTGCGCGAGCAAGTACCGCCTGGGCGCCCGGGGGCGCAGACTCGGGATCGACGGCAGATGTGGGGGACCGGTCGCGCGTGCTCAAGGTGGCGATACTGTACAAAAACACAGTCCAGGTTTCAAGCAGTTCGCCGAGGCGTTAGGGCCGGTTCTTTATGAGTCTGACGGCCTGCTGATTCTCTAACATCCAGTTAGCCGTCACCCCGCACCGAAAACGGATCAATTCCACTATGCACTCGAAATCGCGTTGCAGATCGCGTGAAAAAATCGGTTCATGGTGCGCTATCCGATTGCGTAGGTGCTCATTCTGGGCGCGGACAGCGTCCGCTTAATGGCCTGGACAGTTTCTGACGTTGACGACATAGTTGATTGGGCTTTATACTGCTTTAGCTAGCCACGGGACTTGCGGGCGTAAGCCTCCCCCCGAGGACACACGAAAGTTCAAAAGCCCACCGAAAGGTGGGCTTTTGTTTTTTCGGATCTTACGAACTGGCGTCGCAAGTCAGGCGCATGAAGCACGAAAACCGGACCAACTGAGGAACATGGAAGCTGCGCTGCGTACTGCGTAATCAACGCGTTGACGCCGACAGCACGTTGGGCGACACCCGCGTCTATGCAACGATTCGCGAGCGTGTCGCCTAGCAACAGCTTTGGCAGAGGGGGAGCACGCCCGGATCGGGAGCGCACAAAGACAAAACCCGCCATACGTAGGCGGGTTTTTCGATTGGTTGCGGGGGTAGGATTTGAACCTACGACCTTCGGGTTATGAGCCCGACGAGCTGCCAGACTGCTCCACCCCGCGTCAGAGAAATGAAACTATAGCGCGAATTTCGCATTCCGTCAAACGCTCAGATGCTTTGCTCTCATCGGTGCATCGCGCCGCGCACCGTCATCATCTCCGTCGCATGTAGCGGGCCCGGTTGCCCGCCCCTACGATCGGACAAAACGACTCCGGGTGACACCTCAATGCGAATGACGCGGATCGCCATGCGTTTCGACGACCTTCAGATAGAGCGTCGCGGGCTCGAGACATCCGCCTGTCGAAAGTTGCCCCACGAATTGCCGGTAGATTTCCTGCCACGGCGTCTGCGATGGCGGAACCTGCAGCGTTGCCTCACCGCGGCGGCGCGCTAACTCCGCTTCGTCGACGAGTACGTCGACACGCCGCGCATTGAGGTCCACCCGCACGCGGTCGCCTGTGCGCAGCAACGCGAGGCCGCCACCCACGGCCGCTTCCGGCGACATATTGAGAATCGAGGGGCTCGCCGACGTACCGCTTTGCCGCCCATCGCCCATGCATGGCAGCGAGTCGATGCCGCGCTTCACGAGCGCCGCGGGCGGCGCCATATTCACGACCTCGGCGCTGCCGGGATAGCCGACAGTGCCACAGCCGCGAATCACGAGTATGCAATGCTCGTCGATAGCGAGCGACGGATCGTTGATCCGCGCGTGGTAGTCCTCCGGGCCGTCGAATACGATCGCACGGGCCTCGAACGTATTCTCCGCGCCGGGCTCGCTGAGATACGTCTTCCGGAACGCGTCGCCCACAACCGACATCTTCATGATCGCGCTATCGAAGAAATTGCCCGTCAGCACGATGAAGCCAGCACGCTGCTTCAGCGGCTCGTCGAATCGGCGAATGACATCCCCATCCGCATCAGGCGCCGCGCTGGCGATCTCAGCGATCGTACGCCCCGACACCGTGACGCACTCACCATGCACCGAACCGGCCGCGTGCAATTGGCGCAGTACCGCGGGCACGCCGCCCGCTCGATGGAAACCCTCGCCGAGATATTCGCCCGCGGGCATGCAGTTCGCGAGCAGCGGCACGTCCTCGCCGAGGCGCTGCCAATCCTCGAGGCTCAACTCGATTCCCATATGGCGCGCGATGGCGATCAAATGCGGCGGACAATTCGTCGAGGCGCCGAGCGCGGAAGCGACGACGATCGCGTTTTCGAACGCTTCGCGCGTGAGAATCTTCGATGGGCGCACGTCCTCGCGCACGAGTTCGACAATACGTTTGCCCGTCGCATAGGCCATCTGCCCGCGCTCGCGATAAGCCGCCGGGATGGAAGCGCACCCGGGCAGCGACATGCCGAGCGCTTCGGCCAGGCTGTTCATTGAAAGCGCCGTGCCCATCGTATTGCAATGACCGACCGAAGGCGATGCCGCGACGGTGAGCTCCATGAAGCCTTCGTAGTCGATCTCGCCGGCCGCAAGCAGGTTGCGCGCGTGCCAGATGACGGTGCCGGACCCCACGCGCTTGCCTTGGAACCAGCCATCGAGCATCGGCCCGCCGGAGAGCACGATCGCAGGCAGGTCGACCGTCGCGGCCGCCATCAGGCTGGCTGGCGTCGTCTTGTCGCACCCCGTCGTCAGCACGACGCCGTCGAGCGGATAGCCGTGCAGCACCTCGACGAGGCCGAGATAAGCGAGATTGCGATCGAGCGCCGCAGTCGGCCGGCGGCTCTGCTCGGCAAGCGGATGGACGGGAAACTCCATCGGAATGCCGCCCGCGTCTCGAATCCCCGCCTTCGTGCGTTGCGCGAGTTCGATATGGTGTCGATTGCAGGGCGTGAGGTCGTTGCCCGTCTGCGCGATGCCGATGATGGGGCGACCCGACTGCAATTCCTCGCGCGTCAGGCCGTAATTCATGAAGCGCTCGACGTACAGCGCGGTCATGTCCGCGTGGGCCGGGTCGTCGAACCATTTCTGGCTTCTCAGTCTTCGTGTCGTCGATGACATGTTGTATTCCTTTGCCGAGCCTTTGCCGGGGAACCCAGGTTAAGCACTATTGCAATTCTTTGCACGGAAATGCGCTCGTCGCAATCCGGCTTTGATCGCAGACCAGCACGTTCGGCGTCAAAGGCCGCCGTACCACCCCGCATCGACAAAATACTCTCGTCCCGAGCAGCGCTCGGCATCGTCCGATGCGAGAAAGAGCGCCATGCGCGCGACATGGTGAGGCTCGATGCGCTGCGGCAAACACTGATCGGCGACGAGCTTTGCCTCGCTTTCGGGCGACTGCCAGAGCTTCATTTGCCTTGGCGTCTTCACGGCGCCGGGAATGATCGCGTTGACGCGGATGCCAAAGCCGCCGAGATCGCGGGCGAGCCCACGCGTCAGGCCTTCGATGCCCGCCTTCGCTGTCATGTAGATCGACAAGCTGGGCAAAGCAAGATGCCATGAGATCGAACCGAGATTCAAAATGGCGCCGTTGCCGGACTTTTTCATCACGTCAGCCGCATGCTGCGCGCAAAAGAACTGATGCCGCAGGTTGACCGCGATGCGCTCGTCCCAGTACTCGGCCGTGACGGTCGCGAACTCGTGCCGATCGTCGTTCGCCGCGTTGTTGACGAGAACGTCGATCGTACCCGCGTGAGCCTCGACTTCGGAGAACAAGCGCGCTATCGCCGCCACATCGCGCAGGTCGCAACGGTAGAAACGCGGCGGATGCGCGCAACCGGCAAGCTTTTGCTCGAGCGCGACCGAATCGGCTTCGGCCACATCGGCGAAGAACACCCGGGCGCCCTGTTGCGCGAACGCTTCGACGATCGCCGCGCCGATACCACTTCCTCCCCCCGTCACGACGACGGTCTTCCCGCTCAAGCTGGGGTAAATTGCATACGACATGCGAGTTCCGATCAGTTCGTTAGTAGTGCTTGATGTTACGCCGCACCGGGCGCCCTGCCTATCGGCGCTATCGGCGCGCGGGAGCACCCTTGGAGGTCCCCGAAGGAAGTCCCTTTAGGGACATCCCGCTTCAGCGCTTATTCGATCCGGATACGACATCGATCCACACGGCGAGCACGAGGATCCCGCCCTTGACGATCATTTGCCAGTAAGCGTCGACATCGAGCATCGACATCCCGTTGTCGAGGCTGGCCATGACGAGCGCGCCGATCAGCGCGCCGTAGACCGTGCCCGATCCGCCGCGCATCGACGTGCCGCCGATGAAACACGCGGCGATCGCGTCGAGTTCGCCCATCGTGCCCGCCGACGGCGATCCCGCCGCGAGCCGCGCGGTGTTGACGATGCCGGCGATCGCGCACATGAGGCCCATCAACGCAAAGACGGCAAGCTTGACCCGATTCGTATCGACGCCCGAAAGACGCGTGGCTTCCAGATTCGAGCCGACCGAATAGATGCGGCGCCCGAACACCGTCTGCGTCGCGATCCATGTGAAGATGCCGAGCAACGCGAGCACGAGCAAGACCGGCACCGGAATGCCGCCGTAGCTGTCGAGCACGGCCACGAAGACGGCCAAAATGACGCCCGCGCCCACGATCTTCATGCCGTCCTGCCACATCGGCAGCACGGGCAGCTCATAGCGGCGCCGGTTGCTACGCTGCCGGACCGTCAGAATCGCAAGGAGTACGAACAAAACGACGGCGAGAGCGTCGCCGGCGAAGCGGGGCAAGTAGCCCTGCCCGATGAAGACGAAGTGGTCCGATACCGGTGCGATCGTCGAGCCGCCGGTCAGGCCCAGCAATACGCCACGGTAAGCGAGCATGCCGCCGAGCCCGACGATGAACGAAGGCACGCGCCGATACGTCGAGAGCCAGCCGTTGAACATGCCCGCCAGCACGCCGAGCGCAAGCGCGATCGGCACCGTCAGCGCGATCGGCCATTGCCGGTTCACGTCGAGGATCGCCGCGACGCCGCCCGCCAGACCGAGCAGCGAGCCCACCGACAAATCGATCTCGCCCGCGATGATCACGAAGACCATGCCGCAGGCGAGCATGCCGCTGATCGACATTTGCCGCAGCAGATTGGAGAGATTGCGCGGTGTCGCGAACGCGCCATGCGTGAGTACGGAAAAGAAAAGCCAGATGGCCGCGACGGCAAAAAGCAGCGCGAGGATCTTGTAGCGTGCAAAAAGTTGCTGAACGCGCTGCGTGCCGGCGAGGCCCGCGGGCGATGCGCCGCCGCTCGCGCGCGAAGAAATCGTATCGGGTGTCATGCATGCGCCTCGTTTAAGTCCACGGCGTCCCCGACGGGCTGAATCGCGGCCGTGAGTATCTGTTCCTGCGTGAGACCGTCGTTGATGAAATCGCCACGCAGCTCGCCTTCGCCGATCACGAGCACGCGATCGCTGATGCCGAGCACTTCGGGGAGCTCCGACGACACCATCACGATCGCCATGCCGGCCTTGGCGAGTTGGAAAATCAATTTGTAGATCTCGTACTTCGCGCCGACATCGACGCCGCGCGTCGGCTCGTCGAGTATCAGCACCTTCGGCTCGGTCAGCAGCATGCGCGTGAGAACGGCCTTTTGCTGATTGCCGCCGGAAAGGCTCGCGATCGAGAGCATCGGGTGCGCCGCCCGAACCGATAGCCGCTGCATCTCTTTGCGGATCGTATCGAGCTCGGCGGCCGCGTCGATCGCGCCGCGCTTAGCGAACCGCTTCAGCACGGCGAGCGTGATGTTGTGCCCGACGCCCAACTGCGGCACGATGCCGTGGCGCTTGCGATCCTCCGGCACCATGGCGATGCCCGCGCGTATGGCATCGGAGGGTGAGCGAATCGCCAGAGGCTTGCCCTCGAGCACGACGGCGGCGGAACTCGGCCCGGGATAGGCACCGAAGACCGCCGACATCAACTCGGTCCGCCCCGACCCGACGAGCCCGGCGACGCCGACGATTTCGCCGCGGCGCACGCTGAACGACACGTCGTCGACGCGTTTGCGCCGCGGATTCGTCACGTCGAAACAAGTGACGTTGCGCGCTTCGAAGACAACCTCGCCAATCTCGTGCGGTTCGCGCGGAAAGAGATTCTTGATCTCGCGGCCCACCATCAACGAGATGATTCGATCCGTCGAAAGCGCACGCATCGGCTCTGTCGCCACGTGCCGGCCGTCGCGGATGACGGTTATCGTGTCGCAGACGGCTTCGACTTCATCGAGCTTGTGCGAGATATAAACGCACGCCACGCCGCGCCGCTTCAGGTCGCGGACGATGTCGAGAAGGATCTTCGTTTCGGAGGCCGTCAGCGACGACGAAGGCTCGTCGAGGATCAAGAGGCGCGCTTTCTTGTTGAGCGCCTTGGCGATCTCGATCAATTGCTGATGGCCGCCGCCATAGTTCATCACAGGCTGCGCGGCATTGATGCCATGAATGCCGAGTCCGTGCAGCAGCTCGTCGGCACGCCGATACATCGCGGCATAGTTCATCCGCCCGCCGGGCAGCGTGATTTCGTTGCCGAGAAAAATGTTCTCGGCCACCGAAAGCTCGGGCACGAGCATCAATTCCTGATGGATGATGACGATACCCGCCCGCTCGGTATCGCGCACGCTCGCCGCCTTCAGCTCCTACCCTTCCCAGAGGATCGTGCCTTCCCACGTGCCATGCGGATAAACGCCCGACAGTACTTTCATCAGGGTCGATTTGCCCGCGCCGTTCTCGCCGCAAAGGCCGACGCATTCACCGGGGGAGACGCTCAGGTCGATGCCGTCGAGCGCCTTCACGCCGGAGAATGCTTTGACGATGCCCTTCATCGTCAGCAGAGGTTGCGTCATTCGATCTGTCTCGCTCCAATGCGCGGCGCGTGCTCGCGCCCCGATCCGTCGGGACCGGGACGCCGGGCGACGCCGCGCGCAGTATCAGCCTCCCGCGTTGCTGGGCCTCACTGGCTCGCGAGCTGAGCCTGCGTGTAGAAACCGTCCTTCACGACGACGTCGGCGTTTTTCTTCGTCAAGAGGATCGGCTGCAGCAAGATGGTGTCGATCTTCTTCTTACCATTGTCGTACTGCGCGTTATAAGCCGGCTTCTCGCCCTTCGCGAGCTCGACGGCCAGCTTGGCCGCTTCGCTTGCGATGGTCTTGATCGGCTTGTACACCGTCATCGTCTGCGTGCCCGCCATCACGCGCTTGACCGCCGCGAGATCGGCGTCCTGTCCCGAGATCGGCACCTTGCCCGCGAGATGCTGGGCCGCGAGCGCCTGGATCGCTCCGCCGGCCGTGCCGTCGTTCGACGCGACAATCGCGTCGATCTTGTTGCCATTGGCCGTCAATGCGTCCTCGACGATCCGCATCGCCGTCGAAGCGCTCCACTCGGGCACCCATTGCTGGCCGACGACCTTGATATCGCCGCGATCGATCGCGGGTTGGAGCACCTTCAGCTGACCCTCACGCAGCATTTTCGCGTTGTTGTCGGTAGGCGCGCCGCCCAGCAGGAAGTAGTTGCCTTTCGGCTTCGCATCGTAGACGCCCTTCGCCTGCAGCTCGCCGACCTTTTCATTGTCGAAGGAGATATAAGCGTCGACATCGGCGTCGAGAATCAGCCGGTCATACGAGATGACTTTGATGCCGGCCTTCTTGGCCTCGGCAACGACATTGCCGAGCGTTTTCGAATTGAAAGGCACGATGACGATGACATCGACGCCGCGCGAAATCAGGTTTTCGATTTGCGATATCTGACGCTCCTCGCTCGCATCGGCCGATTGAACCGACACGGTCGCACCGAGCTGTTTCGCCGCGGCCACGAAATAATCGCGATCTTT
Source organism: Trinickia symbiotica (assembly GCF_003028655.1). Classification (GTDB taxonomy): domain Bacteria; phylum Pseudomonadota; class Gammaproteobacteria; order Burkholderiales; family Burkholderiaceae; genus Trinickia; species Trinickia symbiotica_A. Next base: position 100,994 of record NZ_PYUC01000007.1, on the reverse strand, counting down.
CGACCAGCGTTCGACGCGCAGATCGTCGATGCAAAAGCCGATCTCAGGATGGTCCTTGCTCGCGTGCGCGAGCGGCGCGGCAAAGGTCAGGCCCGCGAGTATCGCTGCACTGACGAGCGAACCCAGGAACGAACGGCGTGCAGTGAATTTCATGTCTCACTCCTTGCTTGTTGGTATTGGCGGCCCCGAAAAAGCGGCTTGTTGGGGCTCCCGAACGAAGTCACCCGGGGGCGCCCTCGAGAGAGAGCCGTTCGGAGATTCCCGAAGGATGTCCCCTTGGGGGACGCCGGCCATACTGCCGCGCACACCGGCGAGCGACAATTGCGAAATTGCGCAGCGCCGATAATGTTTCTTGCCGGTGCGGAGCACACGGCTCGCGCGCATCGGCTTTCCCGCATAGAATCGCTACCAACGCCGAACGGGCCGCCGATCACCCCATCGGAGCGCGCCCGCGCCAGATAAGGAGACGAGCATGCATGACGCCGGACGTGCGCTGGTGCACGTGGCCCGAGGACGAGGGCGCCGATGACGAAGCGGGACGCACCGCAGCGCGCGCAAAAGGCCCACCGCATCGCCCTGCTTTTCAATGCCAACAAGGTCTACGACCGCGAGATCATCACGGGCGTCGGCAACTATCTGCTCTCCACCCGGATCGGCTGGGACGTCTTTCTCGAAGAGGATTTCCGCTGTCGTCTCGGCGGCATCGAGCGTTTCGACGGCGACGGCATCATCGCCGACTTCGACGACCCGGCTGTCTGCGAGGCGCTCAGCGGCTGCCCGCTGCCCGTCGTCGCGGTCGGCTCTTCGTACGAAGACGCATCGCACTATCCGGCGGACGTCCCATATATTGCGACGGACAACACGAAGCTCGTCTCGCTTGCCTATACGCATCTGATCGGCGCGGGGCTCACAAACTTCGCGCTGTACAGCCTGCCGCTTTCACCGAACAACCGCTGGTCGCACCAGCGCGAGCTCGCGTTCGCTCGCTTGCGGGCCGCCGACGGCCGCGCGCCCGAAGCCATCGACGCCGAGATCTATCGCGGCCTTTCCACGAGCGCGCCGACCTGGAATCAGGCAATCGATCAGTTGACGCAATGGCTCCATGCATTGCCGAAGCCCGTCGGCATCATCGCGGTGACGGACGCACGTGCGCGGCATCTGTTGCAGGCCTGCCTGATCGCCGGCATTCCGGTGCCCGAGGATGTGGCGATCATCGGCATCGACAACGATCCGCTCGCGCGCACGCTCACGCGCATCCCGCTTTCGTCCGTGGCGCAAGGCACCGAGGAAATGGGACGTACGGCCGCGCATGTGCTGCACCAGATGTTGCGCGGCGCACGCTTCCCCGGGCGGCGTATCCTCGTGCCGCCCGTCGGCATCAACGTGCTCGAATCGACTAAGCACACGCCCGTTGCAAGCCCGTATGTCGCGCGCGCCCGGCATTTCATCCGGCAATACGCCTGCCGGGGGATCCGGACTGAGCAGGTCGCCGACTATGTGGGCGTGTCGCGCTCGTCGCTCGAAGAGCATTTCCGCCGCGAGCTCCAGTGCACGATCCACCAGGAAATCCTGCGGCAAAAGCTCGATGCGGCCAAGGCGCTGCTGGCGAAGGGCGATACATCGAGCGCCGACGTCGCGATTCGCTGCGGCTTCACTTCGTTGCAATATATGTACGCCGTCTTTCGCCGTGAGCTGGGCTGCACGCCGCGCGAATTTCAGGATCGCGCGAAAATGGCGGTCCAATGATCCGCGCGCCGGCGGCTTTCTGTTTCGTGGCCTGACCTCTCGCCCTTTCTTTCGAATTCCTCGATGATGAGCACCGCAACATTGTCTTCCGAGCCCTGGGGCACCCTCCCCGGCGGCGACCTCGCCCGCCTCTTCACGCTTCGTAACGCTCAGGGCATGAGAATTGCCATCAGCGACCTTGGCGCAACACTCGTCTCATGGCATGCGCCGGATCGGGCGGGCCGGCTCGGCGACGTGCTGCTCGGGCACGACTCGCCCGCCGACTACCTGGAATCGACGGCGTACATGGGCGCCATCGTCGGTCGCTGGGCGAACCGAATCGCCGGTGCGCGCTTCAAGCTCGACGGCATCGAATACACCCTCGATCGCAATGAGGGCGACAATCTGCTGCACGGCGGCGGCGCCGGTTTTCATCGAGCGCTCTGGGATACCGAGGAAGATGACGGCGCGCTCGTGCTGCGCTTGAATTCAGACGAAGGAGAGGCCGGCTTTCCCGGCAACGTGGCCGTGTCGGTTCGTTATGCGCTCGACGACGATGGCGAACTGACGATCGACTACGAGGCTCACACGGATTCGCCGACACCGCTGAATCTGACGAACCATGCCTATTTCAATCTGACGGCCGAACCGAACGCCGATATTCGCGGGCACTTGATGACGATCGATGCCGACCGCTTTCTCGAAGTCGATGCCTCGCTGATTCCGTTGCGCGAAAGTCCCGTCGCGGGAAATGCTTTCGACTTCCGCCAAAGCGCGCCGATCGGCGCGCGCCTTGAATGGCCGCATGCGCAGCTTTCGCTTGCGGGTGGCTTCGACCATTGCTACGTGCTAGCGCATGGGCAAAACAACGGCGAAACGAGTGGCACGGCGGGTACCGTTCGACCGGTCGCGCGCGCCTACGATCCCGGCAGCGGCCGCGAGCTGACGGTATCGACCGATCAGCGCGGCCTCCAGTTCTATACGGGCAATTATCTCGACGGCGTGCGCGGCCGCAACGGGCATCGCTATGCGCGTCACGCCGGGCTCTGTCTGGAAGCGGGGGCGTTTCCGAACGAAATCAATACGGCGAGCCGCGATCACCTGATCGTGCGCCCCGGCAAGCCATACCGGCAAGTCACGACGTACCGGCTCGGCGTGACCGAATAAGGGCTCAACGGCTCAGTATCCGAAAAAGTCCTCGCTGTGTATCGAACTCTCGGCGATGCCCATGTCGGCAAGGGTCGCGCGCATTGCCTCGACGAACATCGGAGGGCCGGCGACATAGTAGACAGGCTCGGGGAAATGGCCCGCCGCCTGCTGCAAGAGATTTTCGTCGACAGGCCCCGTCTTGCCGTTCCAATGGATATTGGATTTGCTCGCTTGCGTCATCGTTGCGACGAGGCGGAAGTTGACATTGAGCCGCTCGAGTTGCGTCAGTTCGGAAAGAAACGGTGCGTCTTCCGGCCGGCGATTCGAATAGACGAGCATGAGGTAGTGAGCGGATTGGTCGTTCGCGGCCTGACGCGCCATGCTGAGGAACGGGGTGATGCCGATGCCGCCCGCGATGATCACGGCGGCGCGCCGCGAGTTGTCGTGCAGCGTCAGCGAGCCATACGGCCCTTGGATGCGCACCGGCGTGCCGACCATGAGCCGCTTGAGCGCCAGCTTGAACGTGCTCGCGGCGCGCATGCGCGTGGCGATGGCGAGCTTGTTTTCAAACGGTGCGCTGACGATCGAAAACGTATGACGGGCGCCTTTCGCCTCGGCAACCTCCGTCTCCAGGAGAATCACGTCGATCGCCTGCCCGGCTTTGAATTCGAAGCCCTGCGGCCGCTCGAACTCGAAGATCATCGTATCGGCGGCGACGATGTCGCGCGCGATCAGCTTGGTCTCATAGGTGCTCATGGCAACCCCCAGGCCAATGACGACAATCGCATCATCCTGCAATGTGGCGGATTCGTCCAGGGGGCCGCCGACGCGACGTCCCTGCATCAATCATGCCCGGCTTCGGCGTGCCTTGTCGCCACACGGCAACCCTCGCCGCTCAATCCCAACGCGCATCGCGCACCTGGATGACGCCGGCCTCGACGCGGACCGGGAAAACCGCAACGTCCTCATAGGCTGGCGGGCTGAGCGCCTTTCCGGTTTTCACGCAAAAGCGCGCGCCGTGTCTGGGGCAAACGACGACATCGCCCTCAAAAGTCCCACCCGTCAGCACGCCGCCGTCGTGTGTGCAGAGATCCTCGATCGCGAAATAGTCGCCGCCGACGTTGAACACGGCGACTTGCGTGCCGTCGATGGTGACGCTGCGCACGGACCCCGGCGCAAATTCATCGAGCTTCGCTACGTTGAACCAGTCTGACATGGGGTAGTCTTCAAACGAGGCCCAATTGCAGGCGAGCGGCTTCCGACATCCGCTCCCTCGACCAGGGCGGATCCCAAACGAGCTCGACCACCGCATCGTTGACGCCATCCACTGAGCGCACCGCGTCCTCGACGATCGAGGGAAACGTCTGCGCAACGGGGCAACCGGGCGCGGTCAGCGTCATGCGCACGCCGACGCGGCCCTCGTCCTCGTCGATGGCGAGTTCATAGACGAGCCCGAGATCGTAGATGTTGACGGGAATCTCGGGATCGAACACGGTCCGCAACGCCTCGATCACACGCGTCTGCAGATCGCCGTAACCGGCATCATCGGCCTTGTTGCCGCGCCGCAACCAATCCATCGCCTTCATAGCCTTCATCGCATTCGCCCATCATTCCGTGGAGACTGTTCCTGTTTCATCGCGCAGCGCCGCATGTAGCGTATGCCAAGCCAGCGTCGCGCATTTCACGCGCGCCGGAAACTCACGGACGCCCGAGAGCGTCGCGAGCTTGCCGAGCGCCGCCTCGTCGGCGACAGCCTGACCAGGAGGCGTCGTCACCATCTCGTGGAAGCGCCCGAACAACGCTTCGGCCTCGGCCTCGGTCCGACCCTTGAGCGCTTCTGTCATCAGCGACGCCGAGGCCGTCGCGATGGCGCACCCGGTGCCTTCGAACCGCGCATCCTTCACAATGCCCTCTTCCACGAGCAGATAAAGCGTGATGCGATCGCCACAAAGCGGGTTGTAGCCGTCCGCCTTGTGGTTCGCGTGAGCCAGCACGCCGCGATTCCTCGGCTGCCTGTAGTGGTCGAAGATCACTTCTTGATAGAGGTCGCGCAAATCGCTCATCGTCCGAAGACCTCCTCCACCTGCGTCATTGCCGCGACTAGCGCGTCGATATCGTCGCGCGTGTTGTAAAGCGCGAACGAGGCACGCACAGTGGCCGGCACGCCGAAGCGCTGCATGACCGGCATCGCGCAATGATGCCCCGCGCGCACCGCCACGCCGTGGTGATCGAGAATCGTCCCCACGTCGTGTGCATGAACGTCCTCATGAACGAACGAGACAATCCCGGCTTTGTCGTCCGCGGTCCCGATCAGCCGAACGCGCGGCAAAGCACCCATCGCGTCCGTCGCGTAGGCGAGCAGCGCGGCCTCGTGCGCACCGATGACATCCGCGCCGATCGTGTCGACGTAATCGAGCGCCGCCGCGAGCGCGATCGCGCCGGCGATATTCGGCGTGCCCGCCTCGAATTTCCACGGGATCGCGTTGTAGGCCGTCTGCTCGAACGTCACCGAGCGAATCATGTCGCCGCCGCCTTGCCACGGCGGCATCGCCTCGAGCCGGTCCGCTTTGGCGTACAGCGCGCCGATGCCCGTCGGACCGTAGACCTTGTGCCCTGAAAACGCGTAGAAATCGCAGTCCAGCGCCCGGACATCCACCGGCAGATGCGCGATGGCCTGCGCGCCGTCAAGCAGCACCGGCACGCCGCGGGCGTGCGCGATCTCGATGAGCCGCCCGACCGGGTTGATCGTGCCAAGCGCGTTCGATACATGGGTCAGAGCGACGATGCGCGTACGCTCGCCGATCATGCGCTCATATGCGGCCATGTCGAGCACGCCCCGGTCGTCGATCGGCACGACGACGAGCCGGGCACCGGTTTGCTCGCAGACGATCTGCCATGGCACGATGTTCGAATGATGCTCCATCGCGCTGATCAGGATCTCGTCGCCGGGCGCGACGCGCGGCCGGACGTCGCTTTGCGCGACGAGATTGATGGCTTCGGTCGTACCGCGCACGTAGACGATTTCTTCCGGCCGCGCCGCGTTGATGAAGCGCGCAATGCGCGCGCGCGCCGCCTCATAAGCTTCCGTCGCCCGCTGCGAGAGCAGGTGCACGCCGCGATGGACATTCGAATTCGTATGCTCGTAGTAGCGGCGCTCCGCTGCGATGACGGTCGCGGGCTTTTGCGTCGTTGCACCGTTGTCGAGGTAGACGAGCGGCTTGCCGTGCACGCGTTCGCGCAGGATCGGGAAATCTTCACGCCAGCGCGCCACCGCGTCGCGGTCGGGACTCGTCGTCAAGGGTTCGATCAGCTTCATGTCAATTCGCGGATACGTTCGGCTTCAGGCGTGCGCGCCAGCAGCAGCTTCGCGAGCCGCGCGCGCACCGAATCGGCGCCGACGCGATCGATGACATCGCGCGCGAACGCCCAGACGAGCGTCGCGCGCGCGACAGGCTCGTCGATTCCGCGCGCCCGCAGATAAAAGAGCTGGTTATCGTCGAGCCGGCCAACCGTCGCGCCGTGCGTGCACTTCACGTCGTCGGCATAAATTTCGAGCTGCGGCTTGGTGTCGATCTCGGCATCGCGCGAAAGCAGCAGATTCTGGTTCTCGAGATGCGCATCGGTCTGCTGGGCGCCCTGGTGGACGATCACGCGTCCATCGAATACGCCGTGCGATGCGCCGTCGAGCACGCCCCGGTAGTGCTCGCGGCTCGTGCAGCGCGGCACCTCATGGTCGATGCGCGTGTGATGATCGAGGTGCTGGCGCGAACCGGCGAAGTAGAGCCCCGTCAACTCCGTGCGCGCGTCGGTTCCGGCAAAGCGGACATCGATTTCGACTCGCGAGAGCGTGCCGCCAAATGCAAACGAATGCGATGCGACATGGCTCGCGCGCTCCTCGGCGATGTCGACACGAGCGACATGAAACGCGCGGCGCGCCTCTTCCTGGACGCGGCAGTGCTCGACCTCGGCACCGACGGCCGCGGCGATATGCGTCACCGCGTTCGTCAGATAGCTGTCGTCCGCGATGCCGACGAATTGTTCCACGATGGAACAGCGCGAGCCTCGCGCGGCGAGCACCGCATTGAAGGGATGCGTGGCGAGACCCGCTTCGTCCGCGATGAACAGCATCTGCATCGGTCGCTCGATCCGGCAATCCGGCGGCAACACGACGACGTAGCCGTCGCTGAGAAAGGCGGTATTGAGCGCGGCGAATCCGTCGTGCGGCATCACGCGCGCGATCAACGGCTCCATGCGTTCGGGGAATTCACGGAGCGCGCGCGTGAGGCTGCCGACGAAAGCGCCTTCGGGCAAGCCTTGCAATTGCGAAAGCTTGGGCGCGTGCCGTCCGTTGACGAACACGAGGCGTACCGCTGATTTCTCCAACACCAGATCGTCGACGATCGACGATACGTCGACATTGTCACCGCGCGGGGATGCGAAATGCCAAGCGTGCTGCTCGATCGGCGCGACGTTCGTGTACTTCCATTCCTCGGCGTGCGTGGTCGGAAAGCGCAGCGCCTCGAACCGTTCAAACGCGTGGCGCCGCGCGCTGCGCAGCCACCCGAGCTCCGCGCCCGGCAGCGTCTTCGCGAGCGTACGGAACGCGTGGCGATAGAGGTCGAGGGTCGAGTCGGTCATTGCGATGCCTCCCGCCGGGCATCAGCCTCCGCCACCCAACCGTAACCCTTGCTCTCCAACTCGAGCGCGAGCTCGCGCGTACCCGATTTGACGATGCGGCCCTGCGAAAGGACATGGACACGATCGGGCACGACGTAGTCGAGCAGCCGCTGATAGTGCGTGACGATCACGATCGCGCGCTCCGGACTGCGCATCCGGTTCACGCCGTTCGCGACCGTCTGCAGCGCATCGATATCGAGACCTGAGTCCGCTTCGTCGAGGATCGCAAGCTTGGGCTCGAGCACGGCCAATTGAAGAATTTCGTTGCGCTTTTTCTCACCGCCCGAGAATCCTTCGTTGACGGCACGATAAAGCAGACTCTCGTCCATCTGCATCAGCGCCATCTTCTCCTTGACGATCTGGAGGAATTCCATCGCATCGAGCTCGGGCTCGCCGCGATGCCGGCGCTGCGCGTTGAGCGCGGCCTTCAGCAGATAGACGTTGCTGACACCCGGTATTTCGACGGGATACTGAAATGCAAGAAAGAGCCCCTCTTTCGCACGCTCTTCGGGCGCGAGCGCGAGCAGATCGCGATCGCGATAACGAACCGTTCCGCCCGTCACGACGTAGTGATCACGCCCTGCCAGCACATGGGCGAGCGTGCTCTTGCCCGACCCATTCGGGCCCATGATCGCGTGCACTTCGCCTGCGCCGACGCTGAGGTCCAGGCCGCGCAGAATCGGTTTGCCTTCGACTTCGACGTTCAGATTGCTGATCTCGAGCATCATTGTCGTCCTTTCAGCCACGTTCCATCTCACCCGACGCTGCCTTCGAGGCTCACGCCGAGCAGCTTCTGCGCCTCGACGGCGAATTCCATCGGCAGCTCTTTGAACACTTCCTTGCAAAAGCCGTTGACGATCATCGAAACGGCGTCTTCCTCGGAAAGGCCGCGCTGTCTGCAGTAGAACAGTTGATCTTCGCCAATGCGTGAAGTCGATGCTTCGTGCTCCACGTTGGCAGTCGGATTCTTGACCTCGATGTACGGAAACGTATGTGCGCTGCAACGCTCGCCCAGCAGCAGCGAATCGCATTGCGTATAGTTGCGCGCGCCCTCGGCGCCGCGTCCGATTCTCACGAGGCCGCGGTACGCATTCTTGCCGCGCCCCGCCGAGATCCCCTTCGAGATGATCGTGCTGCGCGTGTTGCGTCCGAGATGCACCATCTTCGTGCCGGTGTCGGCCTGCTGATAGTGATTCGTCAGCGCGACGGAATAGAACTCGCCAATCGAGTTGTCCCCGCGCAAGATGACGCTCGGGTACTTCCACGTGATGGCGGACCCCGTCTCGACCTGCGTCCATGAGATCTTTGCGTTGGCCTCGCGGCAGTCGCCGCGCTTCGTCACGAAGTTGTAGATGCCGCCACGACCCTCTTCGTCGCCCGGGTACCAGTTCTGCACAGTCGAGTAACGGATCTGTGCGTCCTCGAGCGCGACGAGTTCGACGACCGCCGCATGCAGCTGATTTTCGTCGCGCATCGGCGCCGTACAGCCTTCGAGGTAGCTGACGTATGAACCTTTGTCCGCGATGATCAGCGTGCGCTCGAACTGGCCGGTGTTGCGCGCGTTGATGCGGAAGTACGTCGACAGCTCCATCGGGCAGCGTACGCCGGGCGGAATGTAGCAAAACGACCCATCGCTGAAGACGGCCGAATTCAGCGCGGCAAAGAAGTTGTCCGTGTGCGGAACGACCGAGCCTAAATACTGGCGTACCAGGTCGGGATGCCGCTCGACCGCTTCGGAGAATGAACAGAAAATAATCCCGAGCTCGCCGAGTCTTTCGCGAAACGTAGTCGCGACCGATACACTGTCGAACACAGCGTCGACTGCCACGCCAGCAAGAAGTTCGCGCTCCGCGAGCGGCACGCCGAGTTTTTCGTACGTGCGCAGCAACTCCGGATCGACTTCGTCGAGGCTCTTCGGGCGCTCTTTGCCCGAGAGCGGCGAAGAATAGTAGGCGATGTCCTGATAGTTGATCGGCGGGTGGCGAACGGTGGCCCAGCCGGGCTCCTTCATCGTGAGCCAGTGCCGGTAGGCGGCGAGCCGCCATTCGAGCATGAACTCGGGCTCGTTCTTCTTCGCCGAGATGAGCCGAACCACGTCTTCGGACAATCCGCGCGGCAGCGTATCGGACAGGATGTCGCTGACGAATCCGTGCCGATATTCGCGACGAATCAATTGATCGATGCTTGTCGAGGGTGAAGTCATCGGTGAACTCATGCGTGACCTCCGCTATGTCAACGCGGGCGCGGTGTCGCGCGCGACGTCGAGAGTGCGTCTCGTGTGGACTTCGGGTTGCGCGCGGGCTGCGCGGCAAACTGAACGCCTTCGCTGCGTGGAGCCCGTGTCCGAATGGCGCCGAGGTCGGCCTCGGACAACACCGGGCCGGCCATATCGGCAAGCGATACCTGCCTCAATGCTTCGAGCACGACACGATTGACCTTTTGCCAATTCGCGCGTGCACCGCACATCGCCTCCTGCATGCAGAGGCCCGGCGCCGCGCTGCATTCGGTCATGCCAAATGGGCCGTCCATTGCAATGATGACGTCGGCGAGCGTGATACTCCGCGGCGCGAGCTGAAGCAGATAGCCGCCGCTCGCGCCCCGCAGTGCTCTCGTCAGGCCGCCGCGCGTGAGAATCTTCATAACTTTGGCGACGGTCGGCAGCGGGATGCCCGTCGCGCCCGCCAGGCTGCCGGCGCTTTGCACGACTTCGACGTCGCGTGCCATCGCGACCAGGATCACCGTGCCGTAATCGGCAAGCTTGCTCATTCGCAGCATTACGTAGTACTCCTAATCAGTACCCAAAAGGTCCTGATTGAGCTGCCGACGATCCGCACCCAAAAACAAGAACCGACAGGAATCACATTGCGGACTTCAGCGTCTTTCGGGCGGCAATGCAGCCTTTGAATCCCGTGCTCGTCGCCCCAATTCGCTCGACATCGGCGTCACGAACCCATTGTAGTCCCGACTTCAAAACCTTGTTGGCTCAAGGGACTGTGATACGCTTCTCGCGAAAATACGACCCGTCGCGGCTCGCCGACAAGACCGACCGCATCACTCCAAACATGAAAATCGCAACTTGGAATGTCAATTCCTTGAAGGTGCGCCAGCAGCATGTCATCGATTGGCTCGAGTTGAGCCATGCCGATGTGCTCTGTCTGCAAGAGCTGAAACTGCCCGACGAGAAATTCCCGCACGCGGAATTCGCGGCCAAGGGATATCGCAGTTGGTGCGCCGGACAAAAGACTTATAACGGCGTAGGTATTCTCGTGCGCGAAGGGATCGAAGTCGACGAAACCGACATCGTGCGCAACATTCCGGGCTTCGACGATCCGCAGCAGCGCGTCATCGCCGCCACCGTCGGCGGCAAGCGGATCGTGTCGGCCTATTTCCCGAACGGCCAAGCACCCGGCACCGAGAAATTCGCCTACAAATTGCGCTGGCTCGAGGCGCTGGCCGGCTGGCTCGCCGGCGAACTCACGCGTTACTCGTCGCTCGCGCTACTGGGCGATTACAACATCGCACCCGAAGATCGCGACGTTCACGATCCGCAAGCATGGCAGGGGCAGAATCTCGTCTCGCCGGACGAGCGCGCGGCATTCTCGAAGTTGATCGAGCTCGGCTTCGTCGACTCGTTTCGCCAATTCGAACAACCCGAGAAGACGTTCACATGGTGGGACTATCGAATGCTCGCGTTCAGACGCAACGCGGGCCTGCGCATCGATCATATCCTGCTGTCTCCAGCGCTCGCCGCCACCTGTACGCACTGTGAAGTCGACAAGACGCCGCGCAAGTGGGACCAGCCATCGGATCACGCGCCCGTGATCGCGCAGATCGGCTAACGCAGGCGACACAACGAGCGACTGGACCGGAGCAACGAGCGAGGAAACGCTCCGGAACCCAGTCAACGATGCATCACGGCTCGAGGTGCAGCTCCTGGATCTTGCGCGTGATCGTATTGCGCCCGATGCCGAGCCGCTCGGCCGCCTCGACCTTGCGGCCGCGCGTGAAATCGAGCGCTTCGCGAATGACCGCGGCCTCGAATCGGCGCGCCAGCTCGTCCATCACGTCGGCGGTGTTTTCGCGCAGCATCCGCGCGACTTCGGCGCGCAATCCGCTTTCCCAGACGCTCACGGGCACTGCAGTCGATACGCCGCTCAAGGCGCCGGCCGATGGAGGCGCCGCGATTGCGACACCATTGCTGCCGCCGCCATCGAACGACATGACGCCCGTGGCAGCCTGCGGCACGGCGGCAGGTCCCGCGACAATCTCGCCGGCCCCTTCTCCCGAGGGCGGCACGAGATCGGGCGGCAGGTCCTTGATCTCGATCGTTTGCGCGGGCGCCATGACGGTCAGCCAGTTCGCGAGGTTCTCGAGCTGACGCACGTTGCCCGGAAACGGCAGCGAGGCGAGGTAGGCAAGCGTCGCCTCGGAGACGCGCTTGGGCTCGACACCGAGATCGCGCGCGCTCTTTTGCAGAAAGTGCCGCGTGAGCAGCGGAATGTCCTCTTTGCGCTCGCGCAGCGGCGGCAGGCGCAGCCGGATGACGTTGAGCCGGTGATAGAGATCCTCGCGAAAGAGCCCTTGTCGCACGCGCGACTCGAGGTTCTGGTGCGTGGCCGCGATCACGCGCACGTTCGCGCGTAACGGGTTGTGTCCGCCGACGCGATAAAACTGTCCATCCGACAGCACGCGCAGCAGCCGCGTTTGCAGATCGAACGGCATGTCGCCGATTTCATCGAGAAAGAGCGTTCCGTTCTCGGCCTGCTCGAAGCGGCCCTGCCGCATCGCCTGGGCGCCCGTGAACGCACCGCGCTCATGGCCGAATAGTTCGGACTCCAGAAGATCCTTCGGAATCGCGGCCGTATTGAGCGCGATGAACGGGCCGTTCGCGCGCGGGCTGTGTCGATGCAGCGCGCGGGCAACGAGTTCCTTGCCCGTACCCGACTCACCCGTGATGAGAACCGTCGCCGACGAATGCGAGAGACGGCCGATCGCGCGAAACATGTCCTGCATCGCCGGCGCCTGGCCAAGCATCTCGGGCGCATCGGCCAGCGATACGTCGGCCGCATGCGTGCCGCGCAGGCTTTCGTCGACCGCGCGATGAATGAGCTCGACGGCCCGATCGATATCGAAAGGCTTCGCGAGATATTCGAACGCGCCGCCCTGAAAGGCCGCGACAGCACTGTCGAGATCGGAGTAGGCGGTCATGATGATGACGGGCAACTCCGGCAACCGCTCGCGAATCGACTGCAGCAATTCGAGCCCGGAGGCGCCCGGCATGCGGATGTCCGACACGAGCACCTGAGGCGTCTCGTGATCGAGTGCGCCAAGCGCCTCGCGCACATTGGCGAAACTGCGTGTAGCGAGACTCTCGCGCGCAAGGGCTTTCTCGAGCACCCAGCGGATCGATTGATCGTCGTCTACTATCCAGATCGGCTTCATAGAGTGGTCGTTAGTCAATTATCGAGCGGCAACAAAATCTGAAACTCCGTGTGTCCGGGCCGGCTTTCCACCTCGATCATCCCGTCGTGCTGCTGCACGAAAGTCTGCGCGAGCGTAAGACCCAATCCGCTGCCGTCCTCGCGCCCGGACACGAGCGGATAGAAGATGCGATCGCGAATCTCTTCGGGAATCCCCGGACCGTTGTCGATGACACGCAAGTCCAATGCCAGTTTGCAAAGTCGTTTCGCGATGGTGACCTTGCGGGCCACGCGCGTACGCAGCGCGATGCGCGCATCGCCTTCGCTGATGCGTGCACGCAGGGCTTGCGCCGCGTTGCGCACGATGTTGAGCAGCGCCTGGATCAACTGCTCCTTATCGCCGCGCAGCTCGGGCACGCTCACGTCATAGTCGCGCTCGATCGTGAGCCCGCGCGGAAACTCGGCCATGATGACGGCGCGCACCCGCTCGCAGACTTCATGAATGTTGACGTCGCCGACAATATGCGGATGCCGGTGCGGCTCCAGCAGACGATCGACGAGCGTTTGCAGGCGGTCCGATTCCTTCACGATGACCTGCGTGTACTCGCGCAGCTCATGACGCTCGCGCGCACCGAGCTCGAGCTCGAGCAGTTGCGCGGCGCCGCGAATGCCGCCGAGCGGGTTCTTGATCTCGTGCGCGAGGTTGCGAATCAGTTGCTTGTTCGCGGTTGCCAGGTCGTGAATGCGCTCCTCGCGATCGGTGCGCAAGTGGCGCTCGTTCTCGAACAGCTCGAGGAGGACGTAATCCGACGCGCTCTCGAGAAATCCGACGACGACATGCACGTGCAGTGCCTCGCGTCCCGGCCGCTCGAGCACGGCATCGAGGTGCGTCGCGTGAAAACGCTGCTCGGCGATGGCCGCGATCGTTTCGACGAGCTCGTCGCCGTTCGCGAAGATGTCGGGCCACGACATCTGCATGAGCTGACGCCGCGACAAGTCGAGCATCGACTCGGCCGAAGGGTTTGCGAACGCCACGCGCAACGTGCGCTTTTCCAGCACGAGCGCAACCGTCGGCAACGCCTCCAGCCCTGGCAACAGCCCCGATGACGCGAGCGCCGCATCGTCGGTGAGGGGTTCGGCATGCCCCTTCTTCGGCTTGATCAGATTCTTGAGAACCATCGTGGAGTCCGGCCTATCGGGCAGGGGCTGCAATGAAGAGCAATGAACGAGATTCACAAAAAAGGGACGGCGCCGCCGTCCCTTCGAGACTACCGTTCGTAAGCGGCGTATCCGCTCCGCCGACTGTCGAAGGCGAAGCGCATCGCACAGCTTAGAGCGAGTAGTACATGTCGAACTCGACCGGGTGCGTCGTCATGCGGAATCGCTGCAGTTCGCCTTCCTTGAGCTCCAGGTAAGCGTCGATCATGCCGTCCGTGAACACGCCACCGCGCGTGAGGAATTCGCGATCCTTGTCGAGTGCGTCGAGCGCCTGATCGAGGCTTGCGCAGACGGTCGGGATCTTCGCGTCTTCTTCCGGCGGCAGGTCATACAGATTCTTGTCCGCGGCTTCGCCCGGATGGATCTTGTTCTGCACGCCGTCGAGGCCGGCCATCATCAACGCCGAGAACGCGAGGTACGGATTCGCGAGCGGATCCGGGAAGCGCGTTTCGATACGGCGACCCTTCGGATTCGAGACGTGCGGAATACGGATCGAAGCCGAACGGTTACGCGCCGAGTAAGCGAGCTTCACGGGCGCTTCGAAGTGCGGCACGAGACGCTTGTACGAGTTCGTGCCCGGATTCGTGATCGCGTTGAGCGCGCGAGCATGCTTGATGATGCCGCCGATGTAGAACAGCGCGAACTCGGAGAGGCCTGCGTAGCCGTTGCCCGCGAACAGGTTCTGGCCGTCCTTCCAGATCGACTGGTGCACGTGCATGCCCGAGCCGTTGTCGCCCACGACGGGCTTCGGCATGAACGTCGCCGTCTTGCCGTACGTGTGCGCGACGTTCTGGACGATGTACTTGAGCTGCTGCGTCCAGTCGGCGCGCTGCACGAGCGTCGAGAACTTCGTGCCGATTTCGTTCTGGCCGGCGCCGGCCACTTCATGGTGATGGACTTCGACGGGAATGCCGATCTGCTCGAGCAGCAGACACATTTCCGAGCGCATGTCCTGGAACGAATCGACCGGAGCGACGGGGAAGTAGCCGCCCTTCACGGACGGACGGTGACCCGGGTTGCCGCCTTCGAATTCCTTGCCCGACGACCACGATGCCTCGTCCGAGCCGATCTTCACGAAGCAGCCCGACATGTCGGCGCTCCACTGGACCGAGTCGAAAATGAAGAACTCGGGCTCCGGACCGAAGAAGGCCGTGTCGCCGAGGCCCGTGCTCTTCAGGTACGCTTCGGCGCGCTTCGCGAGCGAGCGCGGATCGCGCTCGTAGCCCTTGCCGTCGGACGGCTCGATCACGTCACAGGTCAGAACCAGCGTGGGCTCTTCGTAGAACGGATCGATGAATGCCGTGTTGGGGTCCGGCAGGAGCAACATGTCCGAGGCTTCGATGCCCTTCCAGCCGGCAATCGAGGAACCGTCGAACGCATGGCCGCTTTCGAACTTGTCTTCTTCGAACGCCGACAGCGGAACGGAGACGTGCTGCTCCTTGCCGCGCGTATCGGTGAAGCGAAAGTCCACAAACTTGACGTCCTCGTCCTTGACGAGCTGCATGACGTCGGCCACGGTTTTACTCATATCCTCTTCTCCATTTGATAGGTTCGGCGGTTCTTCGCTTCTTCGTGCCCGCTTCGGCTGACTGCCGATACCGGAAGCCGGCGTTCGAGCGAAACGCGGGCGATTAGAGCATCTTTCATGCCAATTGCTCAACCACCCACATTCGGGGTAGCGGGCACTCTCGAGCGTCGGCGAGCGCGCGCCCCTTGGTGGAACGCGGCCGTGCACCGCCAGGCATACCGGCTTCGCCGCTTTCACGCGAGATGCACATAAACGGTGCACACCAGATACGAGCCGACTCACAGCGAGCCGAAACGGTGCACCGCACCACATTTTGCACCGTTTTGGGACGCCGGCGCGATTTCGTGCATCCCTCTCGTGCCGAGGGTCCGCCGTGAAAGGGTGGCGCTAGAATGTGTCTTTCTCGTGGAGGAACCCGTGGTATGAGCACGCTCGAACAAATCCTGGCGCAGGCCGACAAGCGCCGCACCGAAAGCCAGTTGCCCTATGCGGGGGCGCTCTCGCCCGCCGAAGCGTTCGAGCTCATGCAACTCGATCCGGCGGCGCGGCTCGTCGACGTGCGCACGCGCGCGGAACTGGACTGGGTAGGCCGGCCCATCGTCGGCGACGGCCAATACGTTCACGTCGAATGGACGCGCTACCCGGGCGGCATCCCGAACCCCGAGTTCATCGAGCAACTGCGAGGGTTCGCATCAGCCGATGTCCCCGTACTCTTCTTGTGCCGCAGCGCGGCGCGCTCGAAGCTGGCCGCCGTTGCGGCACATCATGCCGGCTTCACGAAAGCATTCGACGTCCTCGAAGGATTCGAAGGCGGCAAGGACGGGAGCGGTCATCGCAAGACGTTCGAAGGATGGTGCCACCGCGGCCTGCCCTGGATCGGCGCGTAACGGCGCGCCGCCTTGCCGGGTTATTGCCCTTCGAACGGCGGCGTTTCCGGCTCGACGATATCGCCGCCGAGCAAGTGAACGCCTTCGCGTAGCTTGACGTAGGCGGCCGCGACGGCCTCGGGCTCGCCTTTCACGCCGAGATCGATGTGCCTGCGCGCAAACACGCCGCCGCGCTCGGCGTCGCCGACGCTCGGCAAGCTGAACACGCGCACGCCCGGAAAGTCCGCCTCAATCTTCTCCATCAACGGCGTGAGCGTCGATTCCATCAGCTCGAAGACGAGCAGCGAGCGTTCGGCACGCGGCACCTGATGGTGCAGGTGCGCGTACTTCGTATCGAGCACCCATTCGATCATCGGCCAAGCCATCACGGGAAAACCCGGCACGAAGTGGTGATCGCCGACGGAAAACCCTGGGATCTTGTTGTAGCCGTTCGGAATGATCGATGCTCCGCGCGGAAACACGCCCATGTTGAATCGGTGCTTGTTGTCGGGCGCCTCCAGATCGACGGGCGTTCCCGCCGCCGCATGCATCTCGAGAATCCGTTGGCGAATGAGCTCCGCCGCCTCCGGATGCAGCTCGAGCGGTACGGATAGCGCCTTCGCCGCGCATTGGCGCGTGTGGTCGTCCGGCGTCGCGCCGATGCCTCCCGTCGAAAAGACGATGTCGCCCGAAGCGAACGTGCGTGCGAGCGTGGCCGTGATCCGTTCGGGGTCGTCACCGACATACTCGGCCCAGGCCAGCGAAAGCCCGCGAGCGTTCAAGAGCTCGATGACCTTCGGCAGATGCTTGTCGCTCCGCCTGCCGGACAGGATCTCGTCGCCGATGATGATGACGCCAAATGCCATGGCCGCCGCCTCAAGAGGAATGAAGATCGTTCATGGTCGTCGATGATTGTGACGACGGCAAGTGCCTCGTGGGGCCGGACATGCCATGGCCGGCTTCGTCGCGCATGACCTGCAGTGCGTGCAGGCAATAGTGGCCGAACCAGAGTGCCGAGAAAACGAGGATCGCCGCATAGATCCAGATCGTCACCGCCGCGATCGCGGGAAAGAGCACGATGAGCCAGAGCGACCAGGCCCAAATCAGTGTCGGCAACGTGCTCATCAATCCGCTCGCGACGCCGATCGCAAGGAGCGGCCACCGGTGGCGGCGCATCAACGCGATGCGCTCCGCGCGGCTCGCATGCAGCGCGAGGGCGTCGTAGGTCATCACCCGGTAAGTGAGCCATCCCCAGAGGAGCGGAGGAATGAAGGCGAACAACGGCGGTATCAGCCAGAGCGGCAGCGTGACGATCGTCAGCGTGAGGCAGATGAAAGTCGTCGCGAGCGCGTAGACGAGGCTGCCGTACCAAGTGCCGCCCCGGCGCTGCTCGAGCGAGGCGAAACGACGCGCCGATAACTGGCGCACCACGAGCGGCATCGAGATCGTCGCGATGAGAAGCAGCACGGTCACGACGATGAGCGGAATCGCCATGGCGATGACGATGAACGGCGCGATCGCCGCATGAAGCGCCGTGAATCCCACCCAATCGAACGCATGAAAGAGCGTCGTGCCGAACGTCGAGCCGGCGAGCCAGGCACGCACCATTCCGACGAGGTCCTGCCACGTAAACCAGAAGACGACGCCCCACCCGAGCGCCGCGACGAAAAACGGCATGAACGTGAGCCAGAGCATGCGCGGATGGAGCATGCTCGCGACGGCCCGAACGAATGCGCGCAGCAGGTCGTTCATCGTCGTTTCCGGCTGGCTGGCCCGGGGTCCGTCAAAGGATTCTCAAAGCGGTTCTCGAAGCGGTTCCCAACGCCGCGCTCAAAGCGCCGCCGCGTCGCCGCCGCGCGCGGAAGAAAGCCGCCGGGCGATCCGCACGAAGGCAAGCCAATGTTGCGATAGAAAACCCTCTCCATACGATTCACCTTCGATCTGCTGGCGAATACCCGTCGGCTCCGGCGTGCGATTCCACGAGGCCGTCTTGAACAGGATATCCCACCACGGAAAGACGACGCCGAAGTTGCAGCCGTATGCGGTACCCTCATGCCCGTAGCCTACGGCATGGTGGCGCCGATGGAATGTCGGGCTCACGATGAAGCGTTCGAGCAGCCACCCGTACTCGAGCCGCGCGTTGACGTGCTGGATGCTCTGCAGGAAGTTCGTGACGGCCGAGAGCACGACGAACTGCGTCGGCGCCACGCCGACCGCAAGCGCGATCGCGGCGAAAAAGCCGGCCTGGATCACATCGTCGAGCAGGTGATTGCGATCGTCGCACCAGAGCGACATCTGGCGTTGGCTGTGATGCACGGCATGCAGCTCCCACCAGACGCCGAATCGATGCTGCCAGCGGTGATACCAGTAGCCGGCGAAGTCGAGCACGACGAAGTAGATCGCGAATGCGACAAGCGGCTGCGAGGTCACGCCCGGCCACAGGTTGTCGAGGTTGATATTGTCGATGTTGCGGTAGCGCAGCCAGACCTGCAGGTTATCGAAAAGGGGCTGGAACGCCAGAAAGAAAAACAGGTTGAAGAGGCCGAGCTTGCTGATCCACGTATAGAAGATGTCGACACGCACGGCCTTGCGGGTTTCCCAGCGCTCGACGGGCCGCAGCGCCTCGAGCGGCCTCAGCAGCAAGTACATCGCGACGATGGTCAGGAAACCGACGATGACGGGATAGAGCGCATCGTACGAATCTTCGTCGTAGTCCATCCAGCCGAACTTGAAAAGAAGCGGCTGCACCGCGTGAATGTAGACCCAGGTCTGCAGCGTCGAGACCAGTGTATCGAGCGGAGCCGTGATCAGATGAAGCATGAAATCGTGCGCCTCGTATCCGTTTTTCTCTCGTCGTTCGTCTTTCGATCTTGCAACCTTTCGACTTTCGACCGTCTCGACGCTATGCGCCGTTGGGCGCCGTCACCGGTGCGCGATCGAAGAAATAGATCCCGTGCGGCGAGCGCCCGACCGCGATCGTCTGCACGAGCTTTTTCGTCGTCAGGTCGATGATGCCGACGTGTTTCGCGAAGCGGAACGTGACCCACAGATAGCGCTTGTCGGCCGAAAGCTCCATATCGTCCGGACCGGGCAACAGGCCCGTGATGTCGCCGACGTTCGTCAGCGTGTCTTCGTCGAGGATGCTGATGGTACTCGCGACGCGGTTCGTCACGGCAACGTGGCGGCCGTCGTCGAGCGAGCGGAAGTTGTGCGCGCCGGCACCCGTATGGATGCGCTTGACGACGGTCTGGTGACGCCAGTCGACAACGGCGACATCGTCCTCGCCCGTCATGCCGACGAGCAGATATTTGTCGGCGGGCGTCATCCAGAGTCCCGCGGGCGTTTTGCCGACGTGCATCTTCCAAAGCACGGTTTGCGTCGGCAGATCGACGGCGGCCACCTCGCCCGAAATCTGAAGCGTGACGAAGACGGTCCGGCTGTCGTTGCTGAACGCCATGTGGCTCGGCATCGTCGCGAGCGGCAGGCGCTTCGCGAGCGTCAGCGCGTTCGTGCGCGGGTCGCGGTGATAGACGTCGAGCCGATCGAGCCGCAGCCCCGTCGTGACGAACCAGTTGCCGTCGGGCGAGAAACCAAGCTGATACGGATCCTCGATTCCTTCCAGCCTGTTTTGGACTTTGCCCGTCTTCGGATCGAGGAACATCAGGTCGTTCGAGACGGAATCCGCGACGATCAGCAACTTGTTGTCGGGCGTCGCCATCAGATGGTGCGGCTCCTTGCCCGTCGGAATCGTGCCGATCACCTGGTGCGTCGCTTCGTTCACGAGCGAGAGCGTCGCTTCGGCCGAATTGAGCACGATGACATTATCGGCGCGTGCGGCCGGAGAAAACCCGACGGCGAGCGAGGCAAAAAGCGCCGCGGCGAGCACGCCGCTCGCGCCCTTCGCGCGGGAGAGGAAATTCTTGTGCATGTGAACTCGATGAGAAGGCCGACGCTCATGCTAAAACGCTTGCGCGGTCCGGGCGGTTGACCGCAGCGCGAGAAAAACGCGGGCGCAGGCAACGGCGAATCATAAACGCAAAATCGAGCGCCGATATGACCCATATCAACGCTGCATCGATTCCCAGACTTTGTGCAGACGTTTGACAGAGACCGGCATCGGTGTCCGCAGTTCCTGCGCGAAAAGCGAAATACGCAATTCCTCGAGCAGCCAGCGAAATTCCGCGAGCCGCGCGTCGGCCACGCCGCCACGCGCCGACTGCGCTCTTTGATACTGCGTGAGCAGCGGCTGCAACTCGGCGAGCTGGCGCGCGTCGCGGGCCGGGTCCGCCTTCAGCTTGTCGATGCGCAGCGCAATCCCCTTCAGGTAACGCGGGAAGTGCGCGAGCTGCGCGTAAGGCGTGTCGACGATGAAGCGCTTGCCGATAAGCGTCTGAAGCTGCTGCTGCATATCGGCGTGCGCCGCGGCTTGAGACTTCGCTTGGGCGAGCTTTTTGGTCGCCGCCGAATACTCGGCGAGGATCTGCCCGACGAGACGCGCGATCTCCTGCGCAAGCAGCGACAGCCGGCTTTTGCCCTCATCGCGGCGCGCGTGAAAGCTCGTATCGTCGTCGGGCAGCGGTTCCCGCAGGCATGCGCGATCGAGCGCGGTGTCGATCAATTGATCGCGCAGCATCTCTTGCGTGCCGAGCGGCATGAACTGGAGCGCCATTTCACGCAGGCCGGGCAGGTTCTTTTCCAGATACTTGATCGGCTCGCGCAATTGCAGCGCGAACAGCCGCCTCAGGCCGGCGCGATGGATGCGCGCCGCTTCCTCGGGCGAGTCGAACACTTCGACATCGCAGTGCGTCGTCCGGTCGACGAGGGCCGGATAGCCGAAAAGCGTCTGGCCACCGCGCCGGATCTCGAGCAGCTCGGGCAGTTTGCCGAAGTTCCAGGTCGTCAGGTTCTCGTAAAGCGCTGTCGCGGCGCCGCCACTTTCGCCGCCTTCGCCGACTCCCGTCGGCCGCGCTCCAGGTGCCAAGCGGCCCGGCGCTGCATCCGTTGCGGCGCCAGTCGGGCGCGCGGCGCCGCCGCCCTCTTGAATGGCTGCCGCCCTTCCGCCGGCCTGCGCGCGTGCGCCTGGCTGCGGGGCCGCAACGTCTGCCCCCGCGACGACCGAGGCTCGCGCCGCCAGTTTCTGGAACTGCCGCTGCGCTTCGGCGCCGAGCTCGCCGCGCAGTTGTGCGAGATTGCGCCCCATCGCGAGCTGCCTGCCGTGCTCGTCGACGACCTTGAAGTTCATGAAAAGATGCGCGGGCAGCGTCTCGAGCTTGAAGTCGGTCGGTTTCAGCGCGACTTGCGTCGTCTCTCTCACGTCAGCGATGAGCGCATCGACGAGCCCTGCCGCTCCGAAACGCGTCTCATTGCGCTCGACAAAACCCGCCGCATACTCGGGCAGCGGCACGCAATGCCGGCGCAACTTCTGCGGCAGCGACTTCAAGAGCAGCTGCACTTTCTCCTTCACCATACCCGGCACGAGCCATTCGGTCCGCCGCGCGTCGACTTGATTCAGCGCGTAAAGCGGCACGGCGAGCGTCACCCCGTCGCGGGGGGAGCCTGGCTCGAAATGATAGGAAACGCCCATCTCGACGCCCGCCATCGCGAGGCGCTTCGGAAAAAGGTCGGTCGTGATGCCGGCCGCTTCGTGCCGCATCAGATCGTCGCGGGACAGGTAAAGCAGACGCAGCTTGTCCTCGGGCTGCCCGCTCTTCTCGACCTCGTTGCGATACCACCGCTCGAATGCCGCTCCGGTGTAGATGCCGGGCGCAAGCACCTCGTCATAGAAGGCGAAGATGAGCTCGTCGTCGACAAGGACGTCCTGGCGACGCGATTTGTGCTCGAGCTGCTCGATGTCGGCGAGCAGCTTGCGGTTGTGCGCGAAGAACGCGAGCTTCGTTTCGAACTCGCCTTCGACGAGCGCCCCGCGAATGAAGAGTTCGCGCGCGCGGGCCGGATCCTGTGAACCGAACGCGACACGCCGGCGCTGGTAGACAGGCAATCCATACAAGGTCGCCCGCTCGAACGCGGTCACCTGAGCCGCGCGCTTTTCCCAATGCGGCTCCGACAGCGATTTCTTCAGCAGGTGCGCGCCGACTTTTTCGATCCATTCCGGCTCGATCTTCGCGAGGCAGCGCGCGTAAAGACGGCTCGTCTCGACGAGCTCGGCCGCCATGACCCAGCGCCCCGCCTTCTTCGCGAGCGTCGAGCCGGGCCAGAGGAAAAATTTGATGCCGCGCGCGCCGAGATAGTGCGGCTCGTCGTCCGCTTTCAAGCCCAGGTTGCCGAAGAGCCCCGTCATCAGCGCGAGGTGCACTTGCTCGTATGTCGCTTCGCTTTCACCGATGCGCCAACCCTGCTCGCGCACCACCGTCAGCAGTTGCGAGTGGACATCACGCCACTCGCGCAGCCGCACGTGCGAGAGGAAATGCTCGCGGCACGCGTCTGCGAGCTGGCGGTTCGACTTCTTGTGCTCGACGGCTTCGCCGAACCAACGCCAGATCTTGAGCCATTGCAAGAACTCGGAACGCTCGTCGGCAAAGCGCTTATGGGCCTGGTCGGCCTGCTCCTGGGCGTCGACAGGGCGTTCGCGCGGATCCTGCACCGAAAGCGCGCTCGCGATCACGAGCACCTCGGCCAGCGAGCCGAGATCGCGCGCGGCGAGGATCATGCGGCCGACGCGCGGATCGAGCGGCAGCCGCGCGAGTTCCTTGCCGAGCGGCGTCAGCGCGTTCTCGTCGTCAACGGCGCCGAGCTCGTTGAGGAGCTGATAACCGTCGGCGATGGCGCGTCCCGGCGGAGGCTCGATGAAAGGGAACGTCTCGATCGCCGTGAGGTGCAGCGACTTCATGCGCAGAATCACCGATGCGAGCGACGAGCGCAAAATCTCGGGATCCGTGAAGCGCGGGCGCGCCTGAAAGTCGATTTCGTCGTAAAGGCGAATGCAGATGCCGTCGGCCACGCGGCCGCAGCGCCCCGCACGCTGGTTCGCGGCCGCTTGCGAAATGGGCTCGACCTGAAGCTGCTCGACCTTGTTCCGGTAGGAATAGCGCTTCACGCGCGCGAGCCCCGTATCGACGACATAACGAATGCCCGGTACCGTCAGCGACGTCTCGGCAACGTTCGTCGCCAGCACGATGCGGCGCACGTTCGACGGCTTGAACACGCGCGCCTGCTCGGCGGCCGATAGCCGCGCGAAGAGCGGCAAAATCTCCGTATGCGGCGGATGGTGCTTTCTCAGCGCCTCGGCCGTGTCGCGAATCTCGCGCTCGCCCGGCAGGAAGACGAGCACGTCGCCCCCTCCTTCGCGCGTGAGCTCGTCGACGGCGTCGACGATCGCTTCCGTCGCCTCGCGCTGCGCTTCGCGAGCCGCCGCGCGCTCGCTTCTCGCGCCCTCGCCCGCCGCCTTGGCCGCGCGCGGCGAGCCGGCATCGGCCGTCTTTGTCGATGCCGAGCCATCGTCGATCGGACGATAGCGAATCTCGACCGGGTAAAGGCGCCCGCTCACCTCGATGATGGGGGCGGACCGGTCGCCCGTGCCAAAGTGGCGCGCGAAACGCTCGGCGTCGATCGTGGCCGAAGTCACAATGAGCTTGAGCTCGGGCCGCTTCGGCAGAATCTCCTTCAGATAGCCGAGCAGGAAATCGATGTTGAGACTGCGCTCGTGGGCCTCGTCGATGATGATCGTGTCGTAAGCCCGCAACAGCGGGTCCGTCTGCGTCTCAGCGAGCAGAATGCCGTCGGTCATCAGCTTGACCGACGCGCCGGGCGCCAGATTGTCCGTGAAGCGGACTTTGTAGCCGACCACCTCGCCGAACGCCGTGCCGAGCTCTTCCGCAATGCGCCTCGCTGTCGCGGAGGCCGCGATGCGGCGCGGCTGCGTGTGCCCGATGAGACCGGCGCCGCCCGCGCCGCGCCCGCGCCCGAGCGCGAGACAGATCTTGGGCAGTTGCGTCGTTTTGCCCGAACCCGTCTCGCCGGACACGATCACGACCTGATTGTCGCGGATCGCGCGCGCGATTTCGTCGCGCCGCGCGGAAACAGGCAGCTCGGCGGGAAACTCGATCGGCGGGACGGGATTGGGCGGAATCTGCGCGGCGCGCGGGCCGGGTGCGCGGTCCGGACGCGAACGCTGCGAAGCGCGCGGCGGTTTCCCGTCGGCCGCGGCCGGACTATTGGGTACGTTCGACATGGGGGCGCATTATAATCCCGGCATGAATGCTCAAACCGACCTCGTCTCCCCACAGGACGCGCCGCAGGAGCCCCTCGCCAACCGGCCCGCGGCGGCGCAGCCCGATTCCGACCACGCGCAGTTCGTCGACTGGATGCGCTCCGTCGCTCCGTACATTCACGCGTTCCGTAACAAGACGTTTGTCGTCGGCTTTGGCGGCGAGGTCGTTCATCAGGGTCTCTTGAACGCGCTCGTGTCCGATGTCGCCCTGCTGCAGGCGATGGGCATCCAGATCGTGCTCGTGCACGGATCGCGGCCGCAGGTCGAAGAGCAGATGAGCCTGCACGGCGTGAACTCGGAGTTCTCGCACGGCATGCGCATCACGGATGCGCGCGCGCTCGAATCGGCGAAGGAAGCCGCGGGCGAAGTGCGGCTCGATATCGAGGCGGCGATCAGCCAGGGGCTGCCGAACACTCCCATGGCTCACGCACACATCAGCGTCGTGTCGGGCAACTTCGTCACGGCGCGGCCCGTCGGCATCCTCGACGGCGTCGATTTCGCTCATACGGGCCTCGTGCGCAAGATCGATGCCGAATCGATCCGCCACTCGCTCGCGAGCCGCAAGATCGTTCTGCTCTCGCCGCTCGGCTTCTCGCCGACGGGCGAAGCGTTCAATCTGTCGATGGAGGACGTCGCGTCGGCCGCCGCGATCGCGTTGCGCGCCGACAAGATCATCTTCCTCACTGAAACGGCCGGCATTCTCGATGAAAGCGGCGAGCTCGTGCGCGAGATGTCGCTCGACGACGCCTACCGCCTCAACGACAGCGGCGAAATCAAAGGCGATGCGGCGTTCTATCTGAAGCATGCCGTGCGTGCATGCCGCGGCGGCGTCCCGCGCGCGCACCTGATCCCCTACTCGCTCGACGGCAGCTTGCTGCTCGAGCTCTTCCTGCACGACGGCGTCGGCACGATGATCTCGTACGAGAACCTCGAGAGCCTGCGCGAAGCGACACCGGACGACGTCGGCGGCATCTTGACGCTGATCGAGCCGCTCGAGTCCGACGGCACGCTCGTCAAGCGCGGCCGTCACCAGATCGAGCGCGACATCGACCACTTCTCGGTCATCGAGCACGACGGCGTGCTATTCGGCTGCGCGGCGCTCTATCCCTATCCGCAGGAGCGCATCGGCGAGATGGCGTGCCTGACGATCGCGCCCGATGCGCAGGGCCAGGGCGACGGCGAGCGATTGCTCAAGCGCATCGAGCAACGCGCGCGGGCACGCGGCTTGACGCGCATTTTCGTGCTGACGACGCGCACGGAGCACTGGTTCCTGAAGCGCGGCTTCATGAAGGCCAGCGTGGACGATCTGCCCGAGGATCGCCGGCGTCTCTACAACTGGCAGCGCAAGTCGCTCGTGCTGATGAAACAGCTCTGACACGCAGCGCCCGCCCCACACAATCGACTATCAGGATCAGGAGAAACTGACGATGACCCGCATGGTTCAATGCGCAAAGCTCGGCAAGGAAGCCGAAGGCCTTGATTTTCCGCCGCTTCCGGGCGAGCTCGGCAAGCGCATCTACGAGAACGTCTCGAAAGAAGCGTGGCAGGCCTGGCTCAAGCATCAGACGATGCTCATCAACGAAAACCGGCTGAACATGGCCGATCCTCGCGCGCGACAGTATCTGATGAAGCAGACCGAAAAGTTTTTCTTCGGCGAAGGCGCCGACCAGGCATCGGGTTACGTGCCGCCGACGCAAGGCTGACGGGCAAGCATCCGAAACGCATCAGATCGAACGTAAGCCGGTTCGCGGAGCCTCCGCGCGCCGGCTTTGCTTTTTCGCCTTCAGCCGACGAGCGTTCGCAGCTCGGCGCGCGGCCGCCCGCTTTCGACGAGCAGCATCCCCGCTGATATCGGCAGCTTGAAGCGGCGCGGACCTGCACTGCCGGGATTGACAAAGAGCACGCCGTCGCGCATTTCGACGCACGGCTTATGGGAGTGCCCGGTCACGACGACGTCGATCCCTTCCGCGCGCGGATCGACGCTGAGATCAGCGAGGTCGTGAACGATATGGATCGCGATTCCTGCGACAGCGAGGGTCGTTTCGCCGGGCAGGACATCCGCCCAGGAGCCGATGTCGTTGTTGCCGCGCACGGCCGTCACAGGCGCGATGGAAGTCAGCGCCTGCAGAACGTGGGGCGTGCAGACATCGCCGGCATGCACGATCGCCTCGCAACCGGCAAGCCATTCCAGGGCTTCCGGCCGCAAGAGGTTGTGCGTGTCCGAGATGAGGCCGATCCGGACCGTGGCGCGAGCGGGGTTCATGCCAACATTATGGCGCCGCCGTTGCCACGGAGTACATGTAGATCGATCAACGACGCATCGAATCACTCGAGCGGCGTGGCGACGAACGCCGGCGGGGAATCCAGCATGCCGATCAGCTGCATCGATACCTCTCGTCGGAAGAAAAAGGGATATCGACTCTAGCAGCGGATCGGCGACTTGTGAAACGCATTTTTTGCGCCGAGCGACCGGGGGCGAGGCGCCGCATCTCACAACGCAGTCTTTCCCGACTCGGCGCAATCGGGCTGGCGGGCCCGGGTCTAACCGATGCGTATCCACCATCAGGAGGACGCATCATGTCAACTCGATCCTTGACTCTTTTCGCCGCCGCGGCCGCTTTCGTCTGCGTTGACGCGAACTTAGCGTTCGCCGAGACGCCCCCCGCTTACAGCTATACCGCAACGGACCCGAACTTCGCCTTCACCGGACCCGCGCCCGATTCCGTCTATACGACGACGGTTCAGCTCCCCGACGGCAAGAACCTCTCTTGCGCCGTCAACCAGCCGCTGCCCGAAGGTGTCGCCGCTGCCGCGCTCAGCACGACCGAGCAGCGTCAAGCCGACGTTCTGGCCACGCAGCCTCTGCGCCTTTTGAGCGGCCCGACATCCGGCTACCCGACCTCTTACACCGCGCCGCACGTGGTCTGCGCCGGGGCCTGATCGGCCTTGTCAGCGCCGTCGCTGCCCGCCCGATGACGCGTTTGCACGGGCAATGCGTTATCGGCGGCGAATCGAATGACGAAATCAAACGCTTCCGGGCAAACCGACGCCAGCTCCGGGGCCACACTCAAACCTCTGACGCCCTCCTCGACGAGCGGCACGGCGAACGAATAGGCCGCAAGCCCGACGGCGGGCTTCTTCTCACGGACGAAGAGCGCAATGACGCCGGCGAGACGCTCCGGCCAGTCGCTGGGGCGGAACACCTTGCCGCCCTGCGTCACCCCGCGTATCAGGTGGAAAGCGGCTCGACCATCGATCGTGCTGGTGCTCGCGCTCACGCCCATCGTCATATTCATGCGTGCGCCACCGAAGGCGCGATCGCGAGCGGCTCTTCTGCCGGGTGGCCGCTGGTCACGTCGCCGCCCTCGGCGTGCAAGCGGAAAACGGCCACCGTCTCATCGAGCAGACGAGCTTGCTCTTCGAGCGATTGAGCCGCCGCGGCCGCTTGCTCGACGAGCGCGGCATTTTGCTGAGTCGCGCGATCCATTTGCGCGACGGCGCGATTGATTTCCTCGATGCCTCTCGATTGATGTTCGGAAGCGGCACTGATTTCGCCGATGATGGCTGTCACCTCGCGAGCGGCTTGCACGATCTCGTCCATCGTGACGCGTGCGCGCGCCGCGAGCTCGGTGCCGTTTTGCACCTTCGAGACGGACCTGCCGATCAGCGCACGAATCTCCTTCGCGGCGGCCGCGGAGCGCTGCGCCAGTGCGCGGACCTCGCCGGCGACCACGGCGAAGCCGCGCCCCTCCTCGCCCGCGCGCGCAGCTTCGACCGCCGCGTTGAGCGCGAGAATGTTCGTCTGAAACGCGATCGCTTCGATCGCGCCGATGATGTCGACGATGTGCTCCGATTCGGCTGCCATCTCGGCGATCGCTTCGACGACTTCGCCGACTACCTCGCCGCCCCGCGCCGCCGTTGTCGATGCCGTATCGGCGAGTGCGCTCGCATGATGGGCATGCTCCGCGTTCTGTCGAACCGTGCTCGTCAACTCTTCGAGGCTTGCCGCGGTCTCCTCGAGCGTGGCGGCCTGCTGCTCGGTTCGTGCGGACAGATCCGCGTTGCCGCTCGCGATATCGTGCACGCCGTGCCGAATCTCCGCGGTGCCCTCGCGGACTCGCTTGACCGTCACGACGAGGCTTGCCTGCATGCGCGCAAGCGCGGCGAGCAGCCGGCCGGTCTCGCCGAATCGCGAGGTTTCGACCGTCGACGACAGATCGCCTGACGCGATTCTCTCGAAATGAAGAATGGCCCCGTCGATCGGTTTGATGACGGATCGGCTCAGAAGGCGCAATGCGACGCAGCCGATAGCGATCGATGCGGCGCCGACCGCGGCGAAGAGCCACAGCAATGCGCCGAAGCGCCGCTGCGCGTCTTCGAAATGCACGCGCTGCTCTTGCACCTGAAACGCCTGCATGGCGTGCACCGCCTTCTTGTAGTCGGCAAAGAGCGCCTCCGGCTCCGCGCGCTCGACTGACCGGAACGAGGCGAAGTCATCCTGATCGAGCGCGGCGACCTCCGGCTTCAGCACCTGCCGCATCCACTGCTCGCGCACGGCGGCAAGTGCCTTTGCGAGCGCTGCCTCGACATCGCCCGAGATCGGCCGCGAGCCATATGCCGCATATTCCCGGTCGCTTTCGGAAATCAAGCCATGGATCCGCGCGAGGACGGCGTCCGTCGGCTTGCCCTGCGCGACGAGCGTCTCGTAAGCGCCGAGGTCCACGCGCGCCTGCAGCAGCGCCTCGTTGCTGTTACCGAGATGCGTGAGCGCGGCCGTCTCGTCGCTGTAGATCTTTTCGAGCGCACTGTTGGACTCGTTCAACACGGTGACGGACGCCGCGATCACGAGCACGAGCGCGCCCGTATATCCCGCGATCGTCGAAGCCAATGCGCTCCGAATGCTGATGTTGCCCATCATGCCGCTCCCCGAAAAAAAGGCGGCGGGCGAATAGGTTCGCCGCCGCCTGTCATTGCCGTCTTTCGACAGCTCGTCTCGAAGTCTGCCTGGCCGGTTAGAACCGTGTACGGATACCCGTCGTGAGCTCGACCTGGTTCGTCGCGCCGTTCGTCGAGCTGACCGTGTAGCCGCCGTGCAGCCTCATGTAGTCGCCGGCGAGATAGAGCTCGGTGCGCTTCGAAAGGTGATAGAAGATCGAACCGTAGAGCGTTTCCTTGAAGCCGTTATGGAGGCCCGTGGTCAGATCGGGCGTGCCCATGTTCGCGTTCGGGATGAAGCCGTCGCTGGTGTAAGCGGCGTCATGCACGCGCATCTGCTGGTAGCCGAGCTCGTAGTCGAGCGCGCCCTTCGGTGCAATCTTGAACGAAACGGTCCAGGCGTCGTCGTGCCGGTCGGCGAGCGCGCCTTGCTCTCCGAGGTAGTGGAAG
This sequence comes from Trinickia symbiotica, assembly GCF_003028655.1. GTDB lineage: Bacteria > Pseudomonadota > Gammaproteobacteria > Burkholderiales > Burkholderiaceae > Trinickia > Trinickia symbiotica_A. Next base: position 70,799 of record NZ_PYUC01000007.1, on the reverse strand, counting down.
TAGCCCGTGTTGAACCGGAAGATGCCGAACGTATAGTTGCCGCCGATCGACCAAGTCTGATTCGTGAACCCGAGGTGATTGACGTGGTTATAGAACCCCGACACATTGAAAGGGCCGCCGTTGTAACCCAGTGCGACCTGATAAGCGGAACCGTTGGCAAACTGCGTCGAGTTGCTGAATTGGTAGTCCGCGCTCGCATAAATGCCGTTGTTGAACAACTTCTTCCACGCGATGCTATTGCTCGTGCGAGTGCCGGTCGGCCCCGCCGCGTAGAAGATCATCTGCTTGAAGTTGTTCGAATTCGTCCAGCCGCCCTCTTCATACCGCAACTTCGAGCTGCCGTAAGGGTCGCCATAGATCGCCGCGGCGTCGCGCGCGATCGTATTCTGGAAACCGGCCGTCAGCTTACCGATCGTCGGGTTTTCGATACCCACCCACGCGTCGCGGTCGAACAACTGGTTCTTGTCGAGGTCCTCTCCCTGCCCGTTCGCGACGACGTATTCGCTCTCGAGAGTGAAGATGATCTTCGAGCCGCCGCCAATATCCTCGGCACCCCTCAAGCCCCACCGGCTGCCGCTGAACCACGGCTCACCGCCGAATCCCATGCCGACAACGTGATTGCCGTTCGCGTCCGCGTGCGACTGATAAGTGGGGAAGCTCATATCGATGAGCCCATACAACTGCACGCTCGACTGCGCGTGCGCGACGCTTGCCGTCGCCAACGCACCCGCTGCGACCGCCAAAGTACGATAGGTCTTCTTCACCTTCGTCTCCTCAACCATTCGATGGAAACTTCTGTTTGTTTGAGCGGCGGCACTGAGCTTCGAGTGACCGCCGGTCCCGGCTAGGAACGGAACGGAGACGATGCTACGGGGGTGAATCCTTCACGCCGCTTTCGCGGATCGTTAGTACAACTAAGTGATATCACTGATGTCGCTAACGGCGACGTTCGACTACGCATCTTCCTTCGCGCGCAGGATGTAGCCGAGCCCGCGCAGCGTCATGATCTGCGCGGACGACGAAGCGAGGTGCTTGCGCAGCCGATGGATGTAGATATCGATCGCGTCGGTGCTCGCCTCGTCTTCCAGGCTGTATACGCTTTCCATCAGATCGGACTTCGACACGGTCTTGCCGTGGCGCAGCATCAGCGTCTCGAGGATCGCGTGTTCGCGGCGGCGCAGCACGAGCGGTACGTCGTGGTGGCTGAATTCGCGCGTATCGGTGTTGTAGTGAAGATCGCCGCAGACGAGCGCCTTCGATTTGCCGCCCGACTGCCTGCGGATCAACGCTTTGATGCGCGCGACGAGCTCGCGCGCATCGAACGGCTTGACGACGTAGTCGTCGGCTCCCGCGCTGAAGCAATCGACCTTGTCGTCGATCGAGCCGTGCGCCGTCAGCATCAACACCGGCGCATTGTCGCCGCGCCGCCGCAAACGAGCGAGCACGTCCTTGCCGCTCATGCGCGGCAAGCGCATATCGAGCAGCACGACGTCGTAACGCTGAGTCGAGAGGATCGCGTCGGCGGTTTCGCCGTCGGGCGCGCAATCGACCGCGAAGTTTTCGCTGCGCAGCAGGTTGACGATCCAATGCGCAAGCTCGGCGCTGTCTTCAACGAGTAAAAGTCTCAAGCCGATCCCTCCGCCGCCGCGGCGTCCGCCTCGCGCCACGCCGGCAAGCGGACCGTCGCGACGAGCCCGACGCGTCCCGGTCCCGGCGCGAGCGTCACGCTTCCCCCATGCGATTGCGCGATGTGCCGCACGATCGCGAGCCCGAGCCCCGTGCCTTCCACATCGGTCCGCCCGCGATAGAAACGCTCGAAGACATGCTCGCGGTTCTCCGCGGGAATCCCGGGGCCATTGTCGATCACTTCCAGCATCACCGTATCGTCCTCACGTCGGCAGGCCGCCGTTACGCGACCGCCCTCCTGCGTATAGCGAATCGCATTGTCGACGAGATTCGCGACGAGCGCCCCGAGCAAATTTTCGTTGCCGGCGACGAGCAGCCCGTCACCGAGCTCGGCGCCGAGATCGATGCCGCGCCGAAGCGCGGCCGCCAGAAGCTCCTCGAGCACGGCGGAAACGACGGCGGCCATATCGACAGGCTGCTGCGCGGCGGCAGGCGCATCGGACTCCACCTGCGCGAGCAGCAACAACTGGTTGGTCATATCGATCATGTTGCGGCTCGTGCGGCGAATGCCCAAAAGCGCTTCGGCGACGGCCGGGTCGACGGGTTCGCGCTGGCACGCGTACTGCACCTGCGTTTCGAGCAGTGTCAACGGCGTGCGCAATTGGTGCGCCGCATCGGCGATGAACTGGCGCTGCCGCGTCGCATGCAGCTTCAGGCGCGCAATGCATCGATTGATGGCATCGACGATCGGCCGCAACTCCGAATGCAGATGAGCAACGCGGATCGGCTCCAGCTCCATCGGCTCGCGGTCCGCGACATCGTCCTTCAATTTCATCAGCGGGCGGAGCTCCTTCGTCAGGCCGATCAGCACGAGCGCGACAGCGAGGGCGAGCATCGTCGCCTGACGGATCAATTGCGGACGCCAGAGCGTTCGCACCATGGCTTCACGCGAGGCCTCCGTCTTGCCGACGACGACCGTCACCGGGTACGCCCTCCCCGAGTCGTAGAGATGCCTCTGGTAGGCCACGGCGCGAATCGGCTCTCCGTCTATCGTCGTGTCGTAGAACACGGGAAAGCCCGTCGCGCGCGCAGGCAGCGGCAAATCGGGCGAGCCGCCGAGCAGACGGTCTACCGTGGCCACCTTGTAGAAGACCCGATCGCCATACGGCGATTGGAACATCTCGAGCGCCGCGGGCGGAATGTCGGAGACCAGCACTCCGTCTTGCCAGCCGACGTCTTCGCCGATCGTCCGCGCCGAGGCGAGCAACGCATTGTCCTGAACGAGGCTTGCGGTTTCCCGCGCCGCTTCGTACGCCTGCGACGCCGTCAAGAAAACGAACGCGGCAAGCGGCAACAACACCCATAGCAGCAGGCGCGCGCGCAGGCTCGGCATCATCGTGCCCTCCTCGCGCGCATATGCAAACGGCCGCGCGCGTGGCCGGCAGGTTGCCGTGGTGCCATCGCGCGCGGGCCGATCGTTTTCTCAGCGTCGCCGGACAAACTCAGAAGGCGGCGGGTCTCCATTTCAGCAGGCGCTTCTCTAGTGCAGTCAACAGATAGTCGGTCGAAAGTGCCACGACGGCAAGCACGATCATCGCCGCGAAGACGCCGCTCGCATTGAACGCGCCTTGCGCCGTCGAGATCAAGAGGCCGATACCCTGCTTCGAGCCGAGGAACTCGCCGACGACGGCGCCGACGAGCGCGAAGCCGAAGCTCACGTGCAGGCTCGCGAGAATCCACGACAGGGCCGAGGGGATGACGACCGACGTCGTGAGCTGCCGCTTCGAAGCACCGAGAATCTGCGCATTCGCGATCATGTAGCGGTCCGCTTCGCGGACGCCCTGGAAGGCATTGCCGAACACGACGAAGAACACCATGACGACGGCGAGCGCCACCTTCGAGGCCATGCCGAGGCCGAGCGCGATCACGAACACGGAGCCGAGCACGACGCGCGGAATCGAGTTGGCGATCTTGATGTAAATGCTAAATACGTCGGAGAGCAGCTGATTGCGGCCGAGCACGACGCCGCAGACGATACCACCCACCGCGCCGATCAGAAAGCCCAGCATCGTCTCTTCGAGCGTGACCCAGACTTGCACCAGCAAAGGCCCCTGCGAGGTGCCGTTGACGAACCAGTCGACGATCTGCGCGAAGATCAGCGAGGGCATCGAGAAGAAGAACGGGTCGATCCACTTGAAGCGCCCACCGAGTTCCCAGCCGCCGAGCACGACGACGAGCACGAGAATTCGCAGCGCGATCACGAGCGCATGCCGTAGCTTGAGCTTGCGTTGCGCGATGCGTTCCACTTCGGCGAGCGATGCATCGTTCTTTGCCGGCCGAGCATGATCAAGGGTTGCCATCTTCAATGTTCCAGTTGAGTCGAGTCGGGTCATGCGATCTGCACCTCTTCACGCAGATCGTGCCAGATGTCGCGCGAGATTTCGATGAAGCGCGGATCGTAGCGGATCTCGGAGGTCACGCGCGGACGCGGCAGGTCGATCTCGTAGACCTTCTTGAGCGTCGCGGGGCGCGCGGTCAGCACGAAGACGCGGTCGGCAAGCGCGATCGCCTCCTCGAGATCGTGCGTGACGAAGACGACCGAGCCGGCGTTGGCCGACCAGAGTTGCAGCAATTCGTCCTGCATCAGCGTGCGCGTTTGCATGTCGAGCGCCGAGAAAGGCTCGTCCATCAGCAGGATTTCGGGCTTGTTGATGAAAGTCTGGGCGAGTGCGACGCGTTTTCTCATGCCGCCCGAGAGCTGGTGCGGATAGTGGCGCTCGAACTTCTCGAGACCGACGCGGCGCAGCCAATCGCGCGCCTCGTCATACGCGGCGGCCTTGGAGCGCCCGCGAAAGAGCGGACCCGCCGCGACGTTGTCGAGCACCGAGCGCCACGGAAACACGGCGTCGGCTTGAAACACGAAACCGATGCGCGGGTCGATGCCGTTGACGGGCGAGCCCATGACGCGCACCTCGCCGGAGGTAGGCTTGAGCAAGCCCGTGATCATGCTGAGCGTCGTGGACTTGCCGCAGCCCGTGGGGCCGACGATGGCAATGAATTCACCCTTGGCGACGGACATGCTGAAATCGCGCAGCGCGATCGTCGCCTTGCCGTCGGGCGAGATGAACCGGCACGAGACCGAGCGGAACTCGATGACCGGTGCGTCTTTGGTAACGTGGTTCATATAGAAAACCCAGCGAAATAAGAGGTGCCGACGAACGCGGCACCGCGGCGGCGACGCGGGCGAGACGCCCGCGCCACCCTGTTACGTCACTTCGCGCTCACGAACTCGTTCGTGTACGTGCGCGCGAGGTCGATATGCTTGCCCTTCACCGACGGATTGAAAGCCGACAGCACCTTCAGCACCGTCTCGGGGCCGTCGGCGGGCATCTTGCCGTCGGCGGTGTACATCGGCAGCGAAGCCTTCAATGCGCCGACGTAAAGGTCCTTGTCCTTCTGATAGTCGGCCGGCATCTTGGCGGCGATGTCCTCCGCGCTGTGCGAATGGATGAACTGCATCGTCTTCACGAACGCATGGGCGAGCTTCTTCGCGTCGTCGGGGTGCTTCTTCACCCATTCCGACTGCACGTAAAGGCTCGACGCGGGATAGGTACCGCCGAGCGCCGCTTTCGTGCCGTCGACGCTGCGCATGTCGACGAGCACCTTCGCGTCGCCCGTCTTCTCTAGCTTCGACACGGTCGGCTCCGTCGTCATGCCTGCATCGATGCGCCCTTGCTTGACGGCCGCGATGAAGCTCGCGTCGGCGCCCACCGGCAGCATCGTGTACTGCGAGGACTCGATGCCGTTCTTGTGCGCGAGGTACTGCGTAAGGAAGCTCGTCGAGGAGCCGAGGCCCGTCACGCCGAGCGTCTTGCCTTTGACGTCGGCCATCGACTTGATCGAATCGGCGGCTTTTGTCGAGACCATTTCGACTTCGCCCGGCACCTGGCCGAATACGACGATCGCCTCGACGTCCTTGCCCTTCGTCTGCAGGTCGATGGTGTGGTCGTAGAAGCCGACGACGCCCTGGACGGCGCCCGCCAGCAGTTCATTCTCGGCATCGACACCGGCCGGCTGAGAAAGCAGTTCGACATTGAGCCCCTCGTCCTTGAAGTAGCCCAGTTGCTCGGTCAGCTTCGCCGGCAAATAGATGAGCTTCGTAATGCCGCCGACCATGATCGTGATCTTGCCATCGTCGGCCGCGGCGGCGTGCTGCGACGCGAGGCCGGCGACGACCATCGAGGCGAGAGCGAGGGTGCGCATTTTCTTGAAGGTCGGATACATCTAACGTCTCCTTTGTTATCGAGGCCTTGAGCGTGCGGCCGGGGATTGATGGCTGGATTCTAGAGAGCCGAATCCTTCTTCACGCTTTCACACGAAGCGCCTCGTCATCCGGGATTTCCATGACTTGACGCCTGCGCGAGGCGACGTGCTTCCGATCAGGGACCGGGCGCGGCAATCGGCCCAACACGCCGCCACGGCCTCGTCTCCTGACGTTGCTGACACCATGTTGTGAGCAGCCGCGGAGTATAACGACTATCCTCCCCGCGCAGAATCGGCAGCCGGCTGCGCAGCCATCGCTCGAACTCTCGTCCCGAGCGCCGCAGCCTCGCTGTCGTGGCGGCGCTCGCGGCGATCGCCATGTGTGCCGTCGCGATCTCCGGGGTCGGCGCCGAACCGCTCGTGCTGGTGACGACAGGCTTCTCTATCTGCCCCTACAGCGAAAAAGAGCGAATCGGCGAAGCGCGCAATGCAATTTGAGTTAGCACGCCGCCTTGCTCCGCTTCGAAGCGCTGGCCGGGAAAACCCGGACGTCGTCGCGCTTGACACCCGATGCTTCATCTATAAATATTTTGTTTATATTTGAACCGATACCCCGATGCCGCAAGAAGGGGGGCCGCGGTCGCCAAGCCAAGTCTTCGTGGGGCACAACACTAGTGGTAATCCTAAGTCGTGGAACGTTGACATCGACAAGCCCGCCAACTAGTCTCACGCCGGAACGTTTGTTGAAACGTTTCATCCAAACTCTCGGATCACGCTGAACACGGTCCAGAACAGGAAGAGAGAGATGACTGAGGAGGCAGTAAACCGCGAGGGCGATCGCTCTCGCCGTCCGCTGGTGTCGATCCGCAACCTGAGCAAGTCGTTTCCGGGCGTGCGTGCGCTCGACAACTGCCAGTTCGAGCTGCGTTCCGGCGAAGTCCATGCGCTGATGGGCGAAAACGGCGCCGGCAAATCGACGCTGATGAAAGTGCTCGCAGGCGTCTATCAGAAAGACGAAGGCGAGATTCTCGTCGACGGCAAACCCGTCGATATCCCTGATCCGCGCAGCGCGCAGGCGCTCGGCATCGGCATCGTTCATCAGGAATTGAACCTGATGAACCATCTGTCGGCCGCGCAGAACATCTTTATCGGCCGCGAGCCGAGAGGACGCCTCGGCGTCTTCATCGACGAGCGCGAGCTCAATCGCCAAGCCACCGAAATTTTCGAGCGCATGCGGCTGAAGCTCGATCCGCGCACGCTGGTCGGGGATTTGACGGTGGCGAAGCAGCAGATGGTCGAGATCGCGAAGGCGCTTTCGTTCCATTCGCGCGTGCTGATCATGGACGAGCCCACCGCCGCGCTCAACGATGCCGAAATCGAAGACCTCTTTCGGATCATCCGCCAACTCAAATCCGAGGGCGTCGGCATCATCTACATCTCCCACAAGATGGACGAGCTCAAGCGGATCGCGGACCGCGTCACCGTCATGCGCGACGGCCAGTACGTGGCGACCGTGCCCGCCGAAAGCACGCCTGTCGAAACGATCATCAGCATGATGGTCGGACGCCAGCTCGATACCGCGCCGAGGCATCCGAGCCATGTCGCGGAAAAGTCCGACGATGCGATCTTGCTCGAGGTCAAGGGGATCACGCGCGGGACGACACTGAGGGACGCGAGCTTCCGCTTGCACCGTGGAGAAATCCTCGGGCTCGCCGGCTTGATGGGAGCGGGCCGCACCGAGCTTGCGCGCGCGGTGTTCGGCGCCGACCCAAGGGACAGCGGCGATATTTACGTGCGCGGCCGCAAAGTCTCGATCGGCTCGCCCAAGGACGCCGTCCGTCACGGCATCGGCTATCTTTCCGAGGACCGCAAGCAATTCGGCCTCGCAACGGGCATGGACGTGAAGGCCAACGTCGCGTTATCGAGCATGAACGAATTCGTCTCGCTCGGCATGTTCCTCGATCAGCGGGCGATCCAGCAAGCGGCCGAGCGCTACGTCAGCCAGTTGCGCATCAAGACGCCTTCGATCCATCAGCAAGTACGACTGCTCTCAGGCGGCAATCAGCAGAAGATCGTCATCGCGAAGTGGCTGCTGCGCGACTGCGACATTCTCTTTTTCGACGAGCCGACGCGCGGCATCGATGTCGGCGCGAAAAGCGAAATCTACAAGCTCATCGACGCCCTGGCGGCGGAAGGTAAGGCTATCGTGATGATTTCGTCGGAACTGCCCGAAATCCTCCGCATGAGCCACCGCGTGCTCGTCATGTGCGAAGGCCGCATCACGGGCGAGCTTGCCGCCGGCGAAGCGACGCAGGAAAAAATCATGCAGCTCGCCACCCAACGCGAGTCATTAGTCACCGAGTAACTCCACGGTATCGAACATGGGAAACACACCGAATCCACTGCCCCCCGCCGATCAGACCATGCCGATCGGCCGCGGGCGAAGCGTCACGGCAATCGCCGGCAAACTCTTCCATGCAGGCGCGCGGCAAAAGCTGCTTGCATTCGCGAGCCTCGTCTTGCTGATGGTCTTCTTCGGCATAGCGTCGCCCGACTTTCTGCAAACCGACAACCTCGTCAGCATCCTGCAGGCAACCGCCGTCAACGGCGTGCTCGCGATCGCTTCGACGTTCATCATCATCACCGGCGGCATCGACTTGTCCGTCGGCACGCTGATGACGTTTTGCGCCGTCATGACGGGCGTCGTGCTGACCAATTGGGGCATGCCCCTGTACCTCGGCGTGCTCGCCGCGCTGTTCTTCGGTGCGCTCGTCGGCTCGACGTCGGGCTTTCTCGTCGCGAAGCTCAAGATTCCCCCCTTCATCGCGACGCTCGGCATGATGATGCTGACGAAGGGCCTCGCCCTCGTCATCTCGGGCACGCGGCCGATTTACTTCAATGACACGCCCGGATTCACGAGCATCTCGCAGGATTCGCTGATCGGCATGCTGATCCCCTCGGTGCCGATTCCGAACTCCGTGCTCATTCTGTTTCTGCTCGCGATTGCCGCCTCCGTCGTCCTCAACAAGACGCTGTTCGGCCGCTATACCTTTGCACTCGGCAGCAACGAAGAAGCGGTGCGACTGTCGGGCGTCAACGTCGACGGGTGGAAGATCGCGGTCTACGGCGTGGGCGGCTGCATTTGCGGCGTCGCGGGCCTGCTCATCGCGTCGCGGCTGAACTCGGCGCAGCCCGCGCTCGGACAGGGCTACGAGCTCGACGCGATCGCGGCCGTGGTGATCGGCGGCACCTCGCTTTCGGGTGGCACGGGCACGATCACGGGGACGATGATCGGCGCGTTCATCATGAGCGTGCTCGTCAACGGATTGCGCGTGATGTCGGTCGCGCAGGAGTGGCAAATCGTCGTGACCGGTGCCATCATCATCGCGGCCGTCTATATGGACATGCTGCGCCGGCGCAAGCAGCGGTAAGGCGAAATTCGTTTTAACCAGAGGAGACATGAAGATGAAGAAGCGAACACTGATTGGCGCGGCGGTCGGCATGGCGCTCGCGCTTGGCATGACGAGCGGCGCGTGGGCGCAAACGGCCGAGCCGTATGTCGCGTTGGTCTCGAAAGGGTTTCAGCATCAGTTCTGGCAAGCCGTGAAGCAAGGCGCCGAAAAAGCCGGGCAGGAATACCACGTCAAAGTGAGCTTCGAAGGCCCCGAAACCGAGGCAATGGTCGACAAGCAGATCGATATGTTGTCTGCCGCCCTTGCGCGCAAGCCGAACGCGATCGGCTTTGCCGCGCTCGACAGCCAGGCCGCCATTCCGCTTTTGAAGAAGGCGCAAGCGCAGAAAATTCCGGTAATCGCATTCGACTCGGGTGTCGACAGCAATATTCCGCTGACCACCGCCGCCACGGACAACAAGGCAGCAGCCGCATTGGCCGCGGATAAGATGGCTGCGTTGATCGGCAACGAGGGCGAGGTCGCCGTCGTCGCGCACGACCAGACGAGCCGCACCGGCATCGATCGTCGTGACGGCTTCGTCGACGAGATCAAGAAGAAGTATCCGAAGATCAAGATCGTCACCATTCAGTACGGCGGCGGCGATCAGTTGAAATCGGACGATCTGACGAAGTCGATCCTCGCTTCGCATCCGCATCTCAAGGGCATCTTCGGCACGAACGAAGGGTCCGCGATCGGCGTCGTGAAGGGCGTTACTGAAATGAACATGAAGGGCAAGGTCGTCGTGATCGGCTACGACTCCGGCCAGCAGCAAATCGATGCCATCAAGGACGGCGTCGAAGCCGGCGCCATCACGCAAAATCCGATCGGCATCGGGTATGAAACCGTGAAAGCGGCCGTCGAGGCGCTGAAGGGAGAAAAGCTGCCGAAGAAGATCGATACGGGCTTCTACTGGTACGACAAGTCCAACATCGACGATCCGAAGATCGCAGCCGTTCTCTACAAGTGATTTTGACGGGCGACGGCGGCTCACCGCAGCCGCCCTGCCCTATTCACTGCAACGTCGCGGCAATCCGACTCGCCACGCGCGCTATCGCCGTGGCGATTTGCTTTTCGCGGCGTGCATCGAGCCGCTCGAGCGGCACGCTCGTGCTGACCGCGACCCGCTTCCCGAGCGGCGTCACGCCCACATAGGCCGCGAAGCACGCGAGGCCGAGGCTGACCTCTTCGCGCTCCGTTGCAAGCCCGCACGCGCGGATACCCGCGAGCTCGCGCAGTAATGCGCCGCGGCGAGTCGTCGTGTTCGGCGTCATCGCCGCGAGGCGATCCGGCAGCAATGAAGACACTTCCTGATCCGGCAGGCTCGAGAGCAACGCCTTGCCGAGCGCGCAGCAATGCGCGGGTAGCCGCGAGCCGAGGTCGGAGACGAGCCGCACCGGACGTTGCGCGTCTTCGCGCGCGATATAGACGACTTCGGCGCCATCGAGCACGGCAAGCTGCACGACCTCGTTATGGGCCGCGACGTAGGCGCTCGCCTCGTCTCTGAACGCGGCCTGCAGCCCGTCGTGCCGTACATAGGCGCTGCAGAGCTCGAAAAGCTTCACGCCGACGATGTAGCCGTCGCCACGCTTTTCGACCCAATGACGGCTCTCGAGCGAGTCGAGCAGCAAGTAGAGCGTGCTGCGCGATAAACCCGTCGCCTGCACGAGCGTCGAGGCACGCACCGGCTTCGACGCCCGCGCGAGCACCATCAGCACATCGTGCGCGCGCCGCAGCGCCGGGACATCATAGGTATTCCTCGTCGTCATCGTTTGCTCTCGCAGGCCGCTTGATCGCGTGAGTGTCCAGCATATTGGATAACTTATCAATATCGTGGACACCGTGCACTCGCATGGCTAGGATCGTCGAATCTTCTTCATTTCGATTGCCAACGCCATGCAACCCGCACCTCTTTCATGCCTGCCGGACGACCTCGACCAAGCGATTTTGGTGGGGCGCGCCTGGCGCCCCGCCCCTGTCGATGGTCCTTCCGTCGTCGTCGTCCGCGGCGGTGAAGTTTTCGACATCACGGCCATCACGCCGACCACCGCCGATCTCTTCGATCGCGACGACGCGCTCGATATCGCGCGTAACGCGCGCGGAGAAGCGCTTGGCCCCGTCACCGACTGGGTAAATGCGAGCTTTGCCGCCGGCGAGACGCAGGAAGGCCTCCGTCTGCTTGCGCCCTGCGACGTGCAAGCGATCAAGGCCTGCGGCGTGACGTTCGCCGTCAGTCTGCTCGAGCGTGTGATCGAGGAGCAGGCAGGCGGCGATCCGGCCAAGGCAGAGGAGGTTCGGAGGCTCCTCGTCGAGCTCATCGGCACGGACCTCGCAAAGATCAAACCGGGCTCCGACTCCGCCGGGAAGCTCAAGGCTGAGCTCGAGCGGCGCGGCGCATGGTCGCAATATATGGAGGTCGGCATCGGGCCGGATGCCGAAGTATTCTCGAAATCGCAGCCGATGTCGTCTGTCGGACTCGGCGCGGCGGTGGGACTTTATCCGACATCGGTATGGAACAACCCTGAGCCCGAGATCGTGCTCGCCGTCAATCACGCGGGACGGATCGTCGGCGCGACGCTCGGCAACGACGTGAACCTGAGAGACATCGAGGGTCGCTCCGCACTACTGCTCGGCAAAGCGAAGGACAACAACGGTTCGTGCGCGATCGGCCCGTTCGTTCGCCTCTTCGACGAGCGGTTCACGCTTGATACCGTGCGCCGTGCGAGCCTGTCCCTGCGGATCGACGGCGCCGACGACGGCTTCGTGCTCGAAGGCGTGAGCCATATGACCGAGATCAGCCGCGATCCGGCCGACCTCGTCGCGCAGACTTGCGGCCCTCACCATCAGTACCCGGACGGCTTCATGCTGTTTCTCGGCACGATGTTTTCGCCGATCAAGGATCGCGACGCGCCCGGCGCCGGATTCACCCATCATCTCGGCGACGTCGTGACGATTTCGACACCGACGCTCGGTGCGCTCGTCAACACCGTGCAGCGCTCGACCGAAATTCCGCATTGGACGTTCGGCGTCAGAGCGCTTTATCGGAACCTGGGTCGACGGGGCTTGCTGCGCGGCTGATTTCGCATTGCGAGCAGCGAACGACTGCGGTCCGGACACAGCTACCCGTGTTTTTGCGCAGGTGACGCAGTCGTTCAGTCCTCATTCACATATCGCGAGAGCCCAGCCACGAGCGCATCGAAAGTCACTCGGCAGCGAGGGCTGTCTCGCAGGTCCTCGTGCATGGCCACCCATGTATCGAGCTCCATCCTGACTTGGTCGCCAAAGAGCCTCACGAGCGCCCGATCCCGCTTGGCCAACCCAACCTGGCAAAAACCAATGCCAAAGCCGCAGCGCAGCGCGGCGAGCCCGGCCAGATCGCTGTCGGTCCGCAATGCGAAGCGATCGCGCCGAATCCAGGGAAGCTGATCCTTTACGCTGCGGAGGAAGGCCGTTTCCCTGTCGTAGCCGATCAGCGCATGCCCGGCCAGATCGTCCAGCGTCGCAGGCGTGCCTTTGCGGCGCAAATATTGGCGATGCGCGTAGACGCCAAGCTCGATTCCCCCGATGTGGCGCGCGATCAGAACGCCTTGTTCGGGCCGCCGCATCCGCACGGCAATATCGGCATCGCGCCGCAGCAGATCCGTCAAGCGGTTCGATGGCACCAGCTCGATGTCGAGCTCGGGATGCGAGCCCCTTAGGTCGGCAAGGATAGGCGGCAGAACTTCGACGGCAACGACTTCGCTTGCCGTGATTCTCACCGTGCCGCGTATCCCGGCGCCGTGGCCCGACGCGGCACGCAGAAGCGCCGCGCTCGCGGCCTCGAGCGATTCGGCATAGGGACTCAACGAGAGAGCGGCCTCAGTCGGACTCAGACCTTGCTGCGTCCGAACGAACAATGAAAAGCCGAGCGCCCGCTCGAGCGCATCGATGTGCCGGCCGACAGTGGGCTGCGTGAGCCCAAGAGCGCGCGCCGCGCCCGACAACGAGCCTTCACGGATGACTTCGAGAAAGCTGCGGTAGAGCTCCCAGCCAGGATCCGAGTTATCCATACAAAAATGAATAGCAGACGCACATGATAAACAATTCCATTTAACCATACGCGAAGCCAAAATGCCCGCCATCCATCCCGTTCATCAGCGGAGAGACCGAAATGGCAGACTTGAAGCGAACCGCGCTCGTACTCGGCGCAACAGGCGGAATTGGCGGCGAACTCGCGCGGCGTCTATCAGCGCAGGGCTGGCAAGTGCGCGCCCTGCACCGCAACCCCGAAGCGCTACCGGTGCGCAACAAGGGGTTCGATTGGCGGCGCGGCGACGCGATGAGCGCTTGCGACGTCGCGATGGCAGCCGACGGCATGGCGCTGATCGTCCACGCCGTCAATCCGCCCGGTTATCGGGATTGGGATCGACTAGTGCTGCCGATGATCGACAACACCATCGCGGCCGCGCGTCGGTCGGGCGCGCGCATCGTGCTGCCGGGAACCGTCTATAACTTCGGCCCCGACGCTTTTCCGCTTCCGACTGAGGCATCGGCACAGCGGCCTGTCACGCGCAAGGGCCGAATTCGAGTCGAATTGGAAGCCCGCTTGCGAGCGGCGGCCGAGGAAGGCGTGCGCAGCCTCGTCGTGCGCGCGGGCGATTTCTTCGGGCCGAACTCCGGCAGCAATTGGTTTTCCGGAGCAATGCTCAAACCTGGCAAACCAGTGCGCACGATCACCTATCCTGGCGCTGAAGGCATCGGGCATCAATGGGCTTACATCCCGGACGTAGCGGAGACGATCGTGAGGCTGATCGAGCGTGAAGACGCCCTCGACAAGTTTGCCGTCTTCCACATGAAAGGCCACTGGGACGACGACGGCACGCGGATGCTCGGAGCGATCCGGCACGTAATCGGCCGACCGGCAAAGGTACGCCCGTTCCCCTGGTGGGCGTTGCCGCTGCTATCGAAGTTCTCGGTACTCCTGAGTGAATTACGCGAGATGCGCTACCTTTGGCAAACGCCGATCCATATGGATAACGCCAGACTCATACGGATACTCGGCGCGGAACCTCATACGGCGTGGAACGAAGCGGTCGATGCCACGCTTCGCTCCATGGGGTGCATTCCAGATAGGGTAGCGAAGGACGCGACTGACGAGGCCGCTCCATAGCGAGCACCTCGGGGCGCTCGCAAGCGTACGGCGTCCCGAATGATGGCAACCGCTGCCGGTCAACCGCGCTTGGGGATGTCAATCGCTCTCGTCACGGCGGGCCGCGCGACGAATTCATTCAGCGCGCGCGTCACGTTCGGGAAATGGGCGATGCCGACGAGATCACCCGCCCCGTAAAAACCGACGAGATTCCGCACCCACGGAAAGGTCGCCATATCGGCGATCGTGTATTGCTCGCCCATGATCCACGCGCGCCCCTCGAGCCTACCTTCCAGCACGTTGAGCAAACGGCGCGACTCGGCGATGTACCGATCACGCGGGCGCTTGTCCTCATACTCCCTGCCCGCGAACTTATGGAAAAAGCCCACTTGCCCGAACATCGGGCCGATACCGCCCATTTGGAACATCAGCCATTGAATGGTCTCGTAACGGCCCGCGTCGTCCCTCGGAATGAACTGCCCGGTTTTGTCGGCCAGATACAGCAGAATGGCACCGGATTCGAACAACGCGAGCGGCTTGCCTCCGGGACCGTTCGGATCGATGATCGCGGGGATCTTATTGTTCGGATTGAGCGAAAGAAACTCGGGCGACATCTGATCGTTCGTGTCGAAGCTGACCAGGTGCGGCTCGTACTGCAATCCCGTTTCCTCGAGCATGGCCGAAACTTTGACACCGTTCGGCGTAGGCAACGAGTAAAGCTGGATACGGTCAGGATGCCGCGCGGGCCATTTGCGCGTAATGGGGAAATCGGACAGATCACTCATTGTTTACTCGGTTCACCGCAATTCGAAAGGCTCCATCGTGCAACATTGTGGTGCGGAGGTAAAGCGGGGTGCGCCGCAGCACGCCGAAAGCTTAGGCCAAGGTCTGCGTCGATCCACCGGGCGCGGTTGGATAGCAGTCCTGACTATTGCTTTACGTCGAACGCGTATTCGCCGTGCGTGCGATGACCGTCGTCGGCCACCGCCACCCAATGCACCGTGTAGTGCCCGGCCGGCAGAGGCGGCAAGGCGACCGTGATTACCGCCGGGTGCTCGCTGTCGACCTTGGCCTTCTCGGCACTGACCTTGTTGCCTTTCGCATCGGTCACGGTGAGCGACGAGAACGTCGGCTCGAGCGGACCGTCGAAAGTGATTCGCACCTGCGGCGGCGAAGCCACGGTCGCACCGGCGCCCGGCTCCTGCGTCTTCGGGAATACATGCGCCAGGGCTGTCCCCGTAACGAACGCGGTGACCGCGAAAATCGTCAGTTTTCGGACATAGGCCAAGCGGGCATCGTTTATCAGTTTCATTGCGATTGACTCCATCCACTTACTAAAAAAGCGGCTTGCCGAGAGAATTCGGCAACAGGTCGTCGAAGAAGACATGTGCTTGCACGAGAATCCCAACGCGCGAACCGCTGGCACTGTTGACGGGTATCTGCGCTTCGACGCCGAATTGCCCATACCGGTTGATCCAGATCACGCCCGGATTGATCGTGCCCGTGGTCTGCCCCTGACTGCGCGAAAGCGGAACCTCGACGATAGGCACGAGGTTCGCAAACGGCCCGCGCAATCCGATGTCGCGCACATGCTGCTGCAAGTACGGCAAGCTGTATTGCACCGTGAAACCGTAATTGAAAGCGTTGGGCTGCCCCGCCCCTGTCGTCAACGCGGGCGCAGCCTCGGCCGTCACGGCGATCGGACGCAGGTAGGACAGCGAATCAGGCAAGTCGCCCAGACCTTTGCCCATATAGATCGTCGGGGAAATCGTCGAGAAACTGCTGGCGATCGCTTTGCTGCCCGTGCCTCCGAGTTCGGCATGCACTCCCACTGATGTCATGAACTCGTGGCGCTCGTTGACGTATAGCAAATATTTCACGCCGACGCCGAAGTTGTTCCAGCCGCGCGCCGTCGGATTGTTCTGCATGACGTAGCCGCCGTCGACGGAAACGGCAAGCCTCGAAGTGATCAGCTTGTCGTACTCGAAGGTGAACGTGTTGATACTTTGATCCCCGTTGTCGCCTGGAACGCGTACGTGACCATACTCGAGATTTGCCTCGTCGCCGACGCCCGGATCGTCCACCGCCATTGTCGAGGGGAAGACGCGATCGCCCGCGACGGCGTGCGCTGTTGCCGCGGAAGGCGTGAGAAACGAGAGAATCGCTGCGTAGAGAGCAAGTGCACTCAGCGACGGTTTAGCGCAGCGTCTTGCAATGCTTGTCATGGTTGTCGTCCTGGTTGAGTTGCGCAAATGCCATCCCGCGTCCGCGTTGGACGCGAGATCGCCTCTGCCTTGCGGCAGACGCAAGGCAGGTATCGATAAACGACTGAGATCAGGACGAAACGGGAGGCGCGCGCGGTTGCGAAGACGTGAGCGGCTCATGTCGGCGAATGCTTTCGAAGCGCATCGCCTTGCAGTGCTCGATGGCCCACGCGATGGCGGAGAAAGGAATGGCTATCGTCGGAACCGCGGGCGTATGCGCGAAAAGACTGCAGTAGCCGCAGTCGTCGCCATGAGTCGTTGCAGAATGTGACGTCGAATCGTTCGTGCAAACGTTGCTCTCGTGCATCATGTGCATCATATGCGCCATGTGCATCTTCGCCATATCGTGCATCGGCCCTATCAACTGCATATGCATCGAATGGACGGCGCAAGCCGTATCCGCGGGGCGGCTCGCCGCGACGATATGCGAGATCGTCGGCGCGAGCGTCGCCATCAGGATCGCGAACAATCCAATCAGGCTGCCGATTTTCGAATGAGCGCGCGCGAACATGATCTGAGCGCAGGATGGACCGCGGACAATGGGGCCAATTATGACACGGCCCCAATGGTCAGCTCACCTAACGAACGAACATTTTGGCGCGGGAATGTTGCCCCCTGCACGAAGCCGGCAGCGCGGCGGCGACACCGCGCGCGCGACGCCGGCCGTGGCCGACCGCCCTACCCCTTCAGCGCCTTGCCGCCCGTTTCTTCGAAAATCGACACCGCTATCAGCGAAATAACGACGCAGATCATCATGTACCAGGCGGGCGCCATGACGTTGCCGGAAACCCGAATCAGCCAGCCCGCCACAAGCTGCGATGTGCCGCCGAAGAGCGATACGGAGATCGCATACGCGCTCGACATGAAGCCCGCGCGAATCGCTTTCGGAAAACTCTCCGGCATCAGCGCATAGGCCGGCGCGGAGCCCATCGTATAGCAGAGCATCAGCACGAACATCATCGCAAGCACAGCGGGCAGCGTCGTGAAATGATTCATGCCCCAGAACGCCGGATAGATGAGCACGAGCAGCGCGAGGCGGCCGATCACGGTGAGCGGCTTGCGCCGGCCGAGGCGATCCGACCATGCGCCATACAGTGGACACATGACAAGCGACGTGAGGCTCGCGCCGACACCGACCAGCATCGACAATTTGGCGGGAAGCTTCAGGTACTGAATGCAATAGGTCGGCAGGTAGTACATCAGCAAGTAGGACGCGACCGACATCCCCATGATGGCGAAGATCACGAGAAACCAGTTGCGAACATCCACCGCCCGCCAATGGCGCACGCCTGCGTCCGCTGACGACGGCTCCTCCGCAATGTGCCGCCGGAGATAGATGCCGACCGGGGCGATCAATGTACCCATCAGGAACGGTATGCGCCAACCCCAGCTATGCAATTGGGCGTCGTCGAGCAAAAAGGAAAGCAGCGCGGCGGTACCCGAGCCCAAGAGCGCGGCCGCGCCTTGGCTGGCAAGCTGCCAACTCGCGCGAAACCCGCGGCTGCGGTCGTCGCCGGTTTCGAGCAGCGTGGCCGTCGCCGCGCCGAATTCGCCGCCTTGCGCAAAGCCCTGCGTCAAACGAGCGACGACGATGAGTACCGGCGCCGCGATGCCGATCTGGGCGTACGTCGGCGCGCAGCCGATGATGGCCGCGCCGAGTGCCATCAACGCGATCGTCAACGTCAGCGCCGGACGCCGGCCGGCGCGGTCGGCATAGCGACCGATGACGATCCCGCCTAACGGCCGCATCAGAAAGCCCACGGCAAATACCGCGAATGAAAGCAGCGTCGACGTGACCGAGTTTTGCGCAGGAAAAAAGAGCTTACCGATCGTCAGTGCGAAGTAACTGTAGACCGTGAAATCGAAAAATTCGAGCAGATTGCCGATAACGGCGGCCACGACGATCTTGGGCGCCGAGGCCGTTCGCGAACGTCCGCTATGCGATGATTCGACGAAGCCGGCCGTATGCGTCTGCGCGTCATATTCCTGCGATGGTTCGTGAGCGTGTGGTTTCACGTTGATCTCCCTGCTTATTGTTAGAGCGGCTTTGTCGATCGGATGCCGCCGTCAAGCGGCAGCGCCTTTCAGCGGAAGGTAGCGTTCCACGAGTCGAGTCCAGAAGGCAGCGCCGATCGTCAGATTGTCGTCGGCGAAGTCGTAGTGCGCGTTATGCAGCATCGGCGCCTGGGCGCCGTTGCCGATGCGCAAGAAGCAACCCGGCTTTTTCTGCAGGAAGTAGGCGAAATCTTCGCTGCCCGCGATCGCGGGGAAAGGCGAAACGACGTTGCGCTCTCCCACGAGCTCGACAGCGACCTGACGCGCGAACTCCGTTTCCGCTTCGCTGTTGACGAGAACGGGGTAGCCGCGCAGCACGTCGATTTCCACCTTCCCGCCGTACGCCGCGACATGCCCTTCGGCCAATGTCCGGATCCGCGCTTCGAGCTTTTGCCTCACTTCGTAGTTGAACGAGCGCACGCTCAACTCGAGCGTCGCCCGCTCGGGAATGACGTTCGCGACGTGCCCTGCATGCATCGATCCGACGGTGACCACGGCCGTTTCCGTGGGGTCGATATTGCGCGAGACGATCGTTTGTAGCGCCATCACCAGGCTGCTCGCGATCACGATGGGATCGACGCTGAGATGGGGGCGCGCCGCGTGACCGCCTTTGCCATGAATCGTGATCTTCACGGTATCGCAAGCGGCCATGAATGGCCCCGAGCGAAAGAGAAAGGTGCCCGTCGGCACGCCTGGATGATTGTGAAGGCCGAAGATCGCGTCGCAGTCGAATCGCTCGAATAGACCGTCGGCAATCATCCGTTCGGCGCCACTGTTCGAGCCGGCCTCTTCCGCCGGTTGGAAGATCAGATGGACCGTGCCGTCGAAGCGGCGCGAATGGGCGAGCTGGCGGGCCGCGCCGAGCAGCACCGTGGTGTGCCCGTCGTGGCCGCACGCATGCATCTTTCCATCGTGCTTGCTCGCGTAGGGCAGGCCCGTAAGCTCACGGATCGGCAGTGCGTCCATGTCGGCACGGATTCCGATCGATCGATTACTGACGCCCTCTTTCAACGTGGCTACCAGCCCGTACCCGCCGATATTCCGGGTGACCGCATAGCCCCACTCTTCCAGCTTTGCTGCAACAAATGCCGCAGTGTCGGCCTCTTCGAACGAAAGTTCGGGGTGCTGATGAATGTGATGGCGAATCGCTTTCAGCTCTTCGCCGAACGCTTCGAGCTCGGCGACGCCAGTGGGTTCGGCTTGATGGTCCATCGTACGGGTATCCGTTTTGACGCAATGGGGCCGAGTATTGCACCACCAAATTTCCGCTGAAATGCATTTGCCCGTGCAAGAATGTTGACTTTCAGTCAACGAAAAAGGGGCGAAAATCCATGATGACCAAGGATCCGTTGGACTCCCGTGCGGTCGCTTATCTGCATGAGGTGGCGACCCATGGCGGCGTGCGCGCCGCGGCGGACGCGCTCGGCGTCAACGCATCGGTCGTCAGCCGGCAGATTGCGATGCTCGAACGAACGCTGCGAATTCCATTGCTTGCCCGGCAAGGCCGCTCGGTGAGCGTCACCGAGGTCGGCCGCATGCTCGTGGAGTTTCATCGCGAGCAAGCGCGGCGCATTCGTCAATTGCGCGTCCAACTCGACGAGTACCGCAACCTGGAGCGCGGGCGCATCGCCGTCGGCGTCGGCGAAGGGTTCGTCGAAGGGTTCATCACGGGTGCGTTGCGTCGATTCAGCGTCAAGCATCCGCATATCACGATCGATATCCGGTCGGGCACCACACCGGCGATCGTCGCGATGCTGCGCAACGACGAAGTCGATATCGGGCTTTGCGTGGACGCCGGTCGCGAACCGGGCTGCAAGATCCGCACATTCGCTTTGGGCCCACTATGCGCAGTCGCCACACCGGACCATCCGATCGCTGCATTGAGCAAGGTGTCGCTCGCGGCATTGGCGCAATATCGCCTGATCTTCATGGCGAGTCACTTCACCGTGCAGGAGCACATGCAGTCGATGCTCGACGCCGAGGGGCTGACGCTCGTGCCTGCGTATCGCTGCGACCTCTTCTCCGCCGCGCAGGCGCTGGCCGCGGCGGGGCTCGGAGTGGCGTTCATGTCCGCCGCGGCCGCCCGGCGGCGCATCGAGCAGGCTCAGCTCGTTGCCGTGCCGCTCGATCATCCTATCGCGCGAAATTTCCGCAGTCAGCTCATGACACGCAGTGCGCGACGGTTGTCGCCGGCTGCTGATCATCTCTGGAAGCAGTTGGCTCAGGCGATGACGGGGACATGAGCCCCTTGCACGGATCATCGGCGGCTGCGCGGAAAGCAGCGTCGTTGCTAGAATCGATTCGATACGGCCGCTATTCATAGGAGCTCGCGATGACCGACGACGAACGTGCAATCCGCGATTTGGTGGACACCTGGATGACCGCAAGCAAAGCAGGCGACACAGCCACGGTGCTCAGCCTGATAACCGACGACATCGTGTTCATGCTGCCCGGCCACGAACCGTTCGGCAAAGCCCAATTCGCGGAGATGTCGAAGAAGCAGCAAGGCATGCGCATCGAGGGCTCGAGCAAGATCATCGAGCTTCAGGTGCTGGGAGACTGGGCGTTCATGCGCAACTATGTCGATGTGACGGTTACGCCTCCCGGAGCCGCGCCGATCCGGCGAACGGGCTATACGCTCACCCTCGTTCGCAAGAATGCGGAAGGCCGTTGGCAGTTGGCGCGCGACGCGAATCTGGTGGCCTGAAGTCGGAGAGCGAAAGCTGAGTGCCGTGAGCATTCGCTGATCATCTACCGCCGGAACAGCCATACGAGGATCGATAGTGCGATCGATATCACGATGCACGTGACGATCGGAAAGTGAAAGCTGAACCCTTGTCGAACGATGTGAATATCGCCTGGCAGATGTCCGAATGGCACACGCGCGAGCCAGCGCCATCCGAGGCCGGCTGCGATAAGGATCAATCCGCTGACTAAAAGAATGCGCTGCATGGCAACAACCCCGAGTGGGCCCGCTGACGGGTGAACACCTTGTCAGCGTAGCGTGTTTGCATCGAGCACGTGCCGGTCACCGTTTTGTACTATGCAGATGCTATCCACCCTTGCTGAGGCCGCCTCGGCAAAGCCGGCCGCGGTCGCCCCGACCGATACGAGCATCAATCCGGCTATCCGCACTGCGCCATTCGCGCCATAGCCGCAGAAGGCTGCGCGCACCCGACTGACCGTCGACGGGAAAATCGTTCCCGCCGTGCTCGATGAACGAACGTCCGATGCGGCGATATGGCTCTGTAAGCACTGGGGCGCCGAAGCTCCCCGGCTCATGACTGGGTTGCTTACCGCTTGCGCGGTACGGCGTCGCATGCCGATATCAGAACGGTCCGAGAATCCAGGCGATGCGTCCTCCGACGCTGGCCAAGAAATTATTCTGCGTTTCGCCCAACAGAGGGCATCGAACTTACCCAGGCTCAGGTTCGCCGCTCTGAGCGCACTGCGTTCGAGTTGCCCTTCCTACGTCGCTTTGACCATAGTCCGCCCGAAACGGTGGATCACTTGAACTATTGTATCTTCCAGGATACACTCTCCATGAACACAATCATCAGCACGAAAAACTTCGACGCATGGGTCGACGGCTTGAGGGACCTAAGGGCGCGGGCCGCGATCTATCTGCGCATTCGCCGCGCCGAAGCGGGCAACTTCGGCGAATACAAAGTGCTTAGAGATGGCGTATCTGAGATGAAAATCGATGTCGGCCAAGGCTATCGCGTCTACTTCGCGCGCGATGGACGCAAGACTTATCTGTTGCTGTGCGGCGGCGATAAGACAACGCAGCCAGCCGATATCAAGCAAGCAGTGAGGCTATGGAAGGCAATACGGATGCAATGCCGGAAAGGAGAGGTATATGAGCAAAGTTAAGGTTTCTCGCTTCGACGTCTCGGAGCACCTCGACAGTGAGGAAATCATCGCGGAATACCTCAATGCCGCGCTGACGGAAGGAGATCCAGATCTCCTGATGCGTGCGATCGCGGACGTAGCCAAGGCTCGCGGCATCGCTCAGGTTGCGGCTGATGCCGGTCTAGGGCGCGAAAGCCTTTACAAGACACTAGCCCCCGGTTCGAAGCCGAAGTTGGAAACGGTATTCAAGTTGCTTCATGCACTCGGCGTAAAGTTGATGGCAGCGCCGGAAAACGCGCATGCGTGAGTCAGGCCGAACGGCCGACGCGCGATCGAAAGTCAATAGCGTTCCGCCGTAGCCTCATTACCGCCCGTGGGATCGGGTTGCGCTGTCGCCACGCACTCACCGTCAGCCGCCGTATGCGTCTCGGCGCCACCCGGGTGCCCATGACGCAATAAGCCCCCCCTAGCACACCCGCCACCGCCGCAAAGATCGCCCCGAAAAGAAACGCGATGTGATAACCGCTATTGAGCGCCGCGGCACCTCCGAGTGCCTGCATCGCGTCGGTGCGCGCCGCAGCGAGACTTGCAAGCACCGCGAGCCCGAGTGCGCCGCCCATCATGAACGATGTATTGACGATACCGGAAGCGAGGCCCGAATCGCTTGGATCGACATCGCTCATGGCCGCCAACAGCACGGGATTGAATGCGATGCCCGCGCCGATACCGAGCAGGGTCATGCCGGGCAGCACATCGAATATAAACTTGCCACTCACCGGCGCTCTTGCGAACAGCACGAGACCACATGCCGCGAGGAGAAGGCCAACTGCAATCGGGAGTCGCAGACCGTAACGCATCACCACGCGTGCCGACAAGCCTAGCGAAAAAAACCCCATGATCAGATTAGCCGGCAAAAATGCGAGACCGACTTGCAATGGCCGGTAGCCGAGTACGCGCTGTAAATACAACGCCGAAATGAAGAACCACGCGAACATCGCCGCCGCCCAAAGCACGCCGACCACATTCGCGGTGGCGACATTGCGCATGCGAAAGAGATCGAGCGGCATCAACGGATGCGGCGCGCGTGCTTCGATAGTTAGAAAGACAGCCAACAGCGCCACTGCCGCGAACAGCAAGACCAGCGTCTGCGCCGAGGTCCATCCCGCTTCATTGCCATTGACGACCGCGTAGACGGCGAGCATCAGCGAAGCCGTCACCGTCACCGCGCCGGCCACGTCGAGCCGTTCGCCATGTGCATGACCTGGCGCTGACGGCAACAGGGCCACGCATAATGCATAGACGGCAATGCCGATGGGCAAGTTGACGAGAAAGATCCAATGCCAGCTAAGCAAATTGGTCAGCAAACCGCCGAGCAACACGCCGATGCTGCCGCCCCCCGCGCAAACGAAGCCGTAGACGCCCATCGCTTTGGCTCGCTCGCCGGCCTCGGTGAACAGGTTCATGATCAGCGATAGCGAAACAGCGGACACGACTGCGCCACCCAGACCCTGTACGGCACGCGCGCATACGAGAACGCTTTGCGAATTCGCCATGCCGCATGCGAGCGACGCCAGTGTGAACAGCGTAATGCCGCCGAGGAACAGTTTGCGGTGTCCGTAAAGATCGCCCAGACGCCCGCCAAGCAGCAAGCAGCCGCCGAAGGTAAGCATGTAGGCATTGACCACCCACACCAGGGAGGTTTCCGTAAAGCCAAGGTCCGCGGCGATCGACGGCAGTGCCACGTTCACGATCGTCGTGTCGAGCACGATCATTAATACGCCGAGGCACAGCACCATCAGCGCGAGCCAGCGTTTGTTGCCGTGGATGGCATGAGTCATGCGAGGCCTCATTGAGTCTAACGGGCGCACGAGCGCGCCGACGTGCCTGCCGCCCGGCGGAAATTCGGAACTCGAGTCGGCGACGCGGTGATGATAATGCCTTCGGCAGGCAGCGGCGCGAGCAACCTGCAAACGAAGGCTCACTGGTGAAAAGCTGATTGTCCATGAAGGCCTTTCTAAACCGGCGCGTGCACCTGCCGTTGCTCCTTGCCCTATGCGTAATACTGAGCGGCGCCGGTCTGTTAGTGACAAACGTCTCGGTCGGAGCGGATGCCCTCTCGTTAGGCAATCTGCCACTAAAGCACGTCGCCGACATTCCACTACCCGGCCGCCCCACTCGCCTCGATTACGAAAGCTATGACCCCGATCGCAACTTGCTTTTTATCGCGCATCTCGGCGATAGCGAGGTAATCGTCTTCGACACCGGTTCATCGCGTATCGTTGGCCGCATCGCCGGAGTCTCATCGGTACACGGCGTGCTCGCCATTCCCGAGCTCTCTCGCGTCTATGCTTCCGCCACCGGAACGGACGAGGTTGTCGCAATCGACGAAACGACGCTCAAGATCGTCGCGCGCATGCCCGGCGGCCGCTACCCGGATGGCATGGCCTACGCTCCCGAGTCACATAAGCTGTACGTTTCGGACGAAACGGGAGAGACAGAGACGGTCATTGACGTGCGGAGCAATCAGCGAATAGCGACCATCGCACTCGGCGGCGAAGTCGGCAACTCGCAGTACGACCCCCGATCGCGCCACGTCTTTGTCAACGTGCAGACGCGCAACGAGCTCGTCGAAATCGATCCCGCGCTCGACCGCGTCGTTGGCCGTTTTGCCTTGCCGGGCGCAAGGCACAACCACGGGCTACTGATCGATCCGGAGGATGATGTCGCGTTTATCGCTTGTGAGGGAAATGACAAACTGTTGGTGCTCGATATGGGTTCGAAGCGCGTCGTCCGATCGTTCGGACTGGGGAGCGGCCCGGACGTGCTGGCGTTCGATACCGCATCAAAGACGCTATATGTGGCGGGCGAAGCCGGCATCGTTTCGATGTTCAGCGTGAAGAGTGGCGACGCCCAAAAAATTGGTGAAGGCCGCATCGGACCGAATGCACATGTCGTCGCGGTGGATGCGCGTACGCACCGATCTGATTTCCCCCTCAAGAACGTCGGCGGGCAAGCGGTATTGCGAGTCATGGAGGCACGCTGAGCGATGACTCGTCGGTGCAGGCCATCACAACCTCATGAAAGTGCTTTCGACCCAACATGAAGAGTGTCGTTGAAGAAGCGCTTCGTCACTGCAGCCGCGGCAGCCACAACCTTGCAGCCTCGGAATAAAGCTCCCATCGCCTTCGTTTAGGTTCGCATGTGATTGATGCGATCCCGCAGCAGCGCAGATGTAGTAGCGCAGCAGAGATGGCGGGAGGGATGCGCACGTGCTCTTGCATGCAACACGAAGCATGGATGCGAGACATGTGGCAGGAGCAAGAGCATGTCCAGAGCTGCGATGATTCCTCGGTCGCATCGACATCTTCTTCGCTATGGCTGGATACTGGCGATCGCCACGCTGTGCCTCTTTCAGTCGTCCACGGCGTGGGCTCTTCCTGTGTTCGCGCGGCAAACGGGACAGAGCTGCGTGGCATGCCATGCAGGCGGGCAGTTTCCGGAGCTCACCCCCTACGGGCGGATGTTCAAACTCAACGGCTACACACTCGGCGAACGGACCGTGCCGATCGCCGTCATGGGAACGCTCGACCTGAGTAGCACCCGGCGCAATCACGATGCCAACGGCAATGTCATTTCTCCGAAGGACAGCCTGCCGATATTCGACGCGGCCAGCATCTTTTTTGCCGGGAAGATAACCGACAAGATCGGTGCGTTCACTCAGTTCACGTATACGAACTACGATCATCAAGACAGCAATGGCCGGTGGGTTGGCCACTGGCACTCGGACAACATGGATTTCCGCTATGTCGACAGAATCATCGGGGACACCAACGACCTGATTCTTGGGGCGACACTGAACAACAATCCGACTGTACAAGACCCCTGGAATAGCACGCCGGCATGGGGCTACCCTTATGTCTCCTCGCCGACGAGCAAGGTGGGGATGCCCCAATTCCTGCCGATCATCGAAGGAGCATTGGGCCAGCAGGTGGTCGGCGCGGGCGGCTACGTCTATTGGAACCGGACGATTTATGCCGAACTCTCGCTCTATAGCACGGCCGACGGCATCTGGTCGTTCATGAGCAAGGGCAACAAGCCCGGAGACCTCGAGCATCCGCAGATTTATCTGCGTGGGCAGAACCCCTACTGGCGGCTCGCTCTGACTCGTGAATGGGGACCGCATAACGTCATGGTGGGAACGTTCGGGATGAGCGTCAATATCTATCCCAACAGCGCCAGCGCTTTCCCGGTATTCACACAAGGCGTGACGCGCTATCGAGATATCGGCTTCGATGCACAGTATCAGTACCTGCTCGAGCCCAATACCGTCACCGCGCAGATCCGCTACATCCGCGAGAACATCAGCGACCCCAACAATCTGGTCTTCGGTGATAGCAAGTCGGCCAATCTGAAATCCCTAAGAGTGAAGCTTTCCTACGTCTATCAAGCGAAATACGGGGTGAGCTTTTCTTTCTTCAACGTTACCGGCAGTCGCGACAGCACCGCGTATTCGGGTAGCGCGAGCTTTTCTCCCGCGACGCAAGGGTGGACACCGGAGATATTCTGGGTTCCGGTGCAAAACATCCGGATTGGCTTGCAATACACGCACTTCACCAAATACCTGGGTGCGCGTACCAACTACGACGGTCAGGGACGCAACGCCAGCGACAACGACACGCTACTTCTTTACGTCTGGGCAGCATATTGGTGAAGGCCATTTACTGATTCCTCGAGCGTAGGGCGGCATCTCTCCGCTACTTTCAATCATCGGCGATTACCGGAAACGTCGTGGAGGCCAAGCCCTGTCTTCTCCTCCCGCGTCAGCAAACACGCCGCATGGAGACTCGTAAAATGAAGCAAACGCCGCGATTGATCGTTATTGTCATGCTGCTGGGCGAGGCAGGTTGCCACAATCTCGAACGATCCCGATCGGTCGACGATCCGGCAGTTGCCCGAAGAACAATCGCGCTGCAGGTCTGTTCGAACTGCCATGGCATGAACGGGGTCTCGGTCTCGCCTATGTTTCCGAAGCTGGCGGCTCAGCCACAGGAGTACCTGGTCGCACAACTGACGGACTTCAGGGCTCATCGACGCACTGATCCGAACGCACAAAAATTCATGTGGGGCTTCAGGCACTTGAGCGAGGCACAAATCGAAGAGCTCGCCGCCTATTTTTCGACCCGTCCTCCTCCGCCCGCTACGTTTGGCAATTCTCCGCTGGTCGATGACGGCCGCGCCATCTATATGGCGGGCATACCGAGCAGAGGTGTGGCGGCTTGCAGTGCCTGTCACGGCGCGAACGGCGCGGGATTGGGCGTGACGCCACGACTCGCCGGCCAACATGCGGACTACATCGTGAAGCAACTCATGGTCTTTCGGAACAGCGGCCAAAGACCTCGCGGGGATCCCATGAAGCCGGTGTCCGATAACATGTCTGAGCAGGATATGCGCTCGGTCGCCGCTTTTTTGGAGGCTCTCCCAGCCCCCAGTGCTTCGACCGACGGCCACAGCACCGCGCGTCTAGTCCCCTGAACTCGCTCCACGATCTCTATGCTATCCCCGGCTTCTCAGAGACCGCGCGGCTGCTCGACCTGCAGAGGCACCGCTACTTCTTTAGGGGCGAGTTCATTCACTACCGGGCATGCGTTGTGCAAGCGGGATTGCAAGCCCAGCGCAATGGGAGATCTTTATGGAACCGCTTCGAATCCTCGTCACGGCAACGGTGCTTGTTGCCATCACGGCGGTCGGCGGATTGGTCATGGCCGGCCTGCGTTTCGCTGGTAAGGACTATCCTCCTACCGCGCTTGCGATGCTCCACGGGATGTTGGCGGCGGCCGCCGTCACTTTGCTCATTTACGCGGCAGCGACGATTGGCCTGTCCGGCCTGGCAATAGCGGCCATCGTTCTCTTCGTCGTGGCGGCCGCGGGCGGCCTCATCATGAATCTTGGCTATCACTGGAACCGTCGGGCGTTGCCGAAGAGCATTGTTATCATTCATGCGCTCGTCGCGGCAGCCGGGTTCATTCTATTGATCGTGGCTACGGTGACGACGCGCAGCTGATTGTTTCCATCAAAGCGTTGGCCTGCGCGGGCTCAGTGCGGCGCACCGCCCCCGGCAGTTCGCATCAACGATTCGTCCACCGACGAATGGATGATCGCGGGCGGGGAACGTTAGCTATTACGAAATTGGTATCAGAGAGTCAGCGCGCGGTCCCCTCTGCCGGTTGGACGGAATAAACGCGACCTCCACACGTTTCTCTGTAGTAGAGCGCGTAAGAGCAGCAAAATACTGGAGCGTCCCGCTGACGCGGCTATACCCCGCCCGGCGCATGCTCCTGCAGGTGACATCATGTGCAACACAGTTAGACTCGGCTCTGCGCTACTTGCCGGCCTGGTCTGCGCCGCCCCCGCGATCGCTCAGACTTATGAAGGACAGCCGATCGACACTTCCCTGTGCCGTGACGTGTCAGGCCAGGCGGAAATAGATGGCGTCATGCAGCCGTACATCGGGCGAGCTTGCCAGCAGCCTGACGGCACCTGGGTATTCGTGAACAGCGATGGCCAGTCTTGGGTCATGCCAGACTACGGGTACGCGGACTACGCGTACGATTACGGGCCGTACTATTACGGGCCCTGGTACTTTGGGCCTCCGGTGTTGTTCGGTGGGTCAGTCGTCTTCTTGGATTTCCACCGCCACCACCATCACCATCGCTTCGATCACGACTTCGATCACGACTTCGATCACGATCGCTTCGGCCACCGTTTCGACCATGACTTCGACCGTGATCGGCTCGGCCCCCAATTCGACCACGCTTTCGACCGTGATCGATTCGACCACCGTCGGAATCACATCGCAGCCATGCCGTCCGGCGTGCCGCCCGCTCAGCGGGCGCCTAACGTAGCCGCGCCGCCTGCCGCCGCTGAAGCGCGGCACGTGGTGGTGATGCCGCCAAGCGTCCCCGCTCAAGCGCCGCACGTGGCAGTGATGCAGCCGAGCGCCCCGGTTCAAACGCCGCATATGGCAGTGGCCCGGCCCAGTCCCCCCGTTCAAGCGCCGCACATGGCAGTGATGCGGCCGAGCGGTCCTGTTCAAGCGCCGCGTATGGCAGTAGTGCGGCCGACTGCTCCCGCGCAAGCGGGGCATATGTGGACCGGCGGATTTGGCGGGGTCCGCGAAGGCGGACATGTCTCGGGTGGCGCGGGCGGCCACTTCATGGGAAGAGGCGTGGGCGGTGGCATGCACGGGCACTGATCGATGCCGCTCCCATGAGGGCTAGCACGACTTTACGCGGGATCAACGGATGTGATTCGATTGACGCAGCGCCTGCTGTTGCGGAAGGGTGTTGTCATGAAGCGGCTTTGGGTGTGGTTGCTGTCGTTTGCATTGCTTGCCAGCGTGATGTCATGCGGGGGCGGAGACGACCATAAGTCGAATACGAGCAGCAGGCCCTTCGGCGTTGCCGGCATCATGGAAGGCATTTGGACCGGCAATTTTCACTCGAACGTGACGGGCCGCGATACCGGCATGTTCGTCATCATCACGGCGGGCGGCACGTTCGATCTGATCACGGACGACTGTGGCCAGATCGTCGCGAGCATTGCGGCAAACGGTCCTTTTTTCTCGGGGACCGGCACGTCATTTACGCAGACGAACTGCGACGGCATCGACGTCGTGGTAGTGCCGCCGTCCTTGAGCGGCGGCCCCGTGCAGTCGTTCCAAATCTCCGGACAGTTCGACCACCCGTCTGGTACCGCATTCGCGAACTTCACCACTTCGAGCGACAGCGGCACGATTTCGTTCACCGGCTTTTTCCCCGAATACTTTGACGAGCCGGGCGTCTTACCGCGCGCCGTGGGTTCGTACACGGTCAAGGGCAGATCGACGTCGATCTTCGTCGATGTCAATGGCAATGTCGCTTTTCAGGATGCGGCCGGGCAAACCTTCGTAGGCACGCTGTTCGTTTTGGATTCGTCAGTCGACGTTTATGGCATGACGTTGCAGGTGGGCGGCCAAACGCTCACCGGCCTCGCCACCGTTGTCGATGACGGCGATGGCCGAGACAACGACTTTTTGTTTGCAGTCGCCAACAGCGCGTTGGCCTTCAACGCCGAGCTCAGACGCAATTGAATGGGGCGTCAGTTGCCCGCGAATTCAATGCAACAGTCGTATTACAGTGGAACGAACGTACGCGACGTATCCTCGGGTTGATGTCTCGGCGCCTCGCCTATGCTCAAGCTCGCTCGTACCAGTCTTTCGACTGCTTGACGACGCGCACAACCAGCAGCATGACCGGCACTTCAATCAGCACGCCCACGACGGTTGCCAACGCCGCGCCGGAATCAAAGCCGAATAGGCTGATTGCCGCTGCGACCGCCAGTTCGAAGAAGTTCGATGCGCCGATGAGTGCCGACGGGCATGCGACGTTGTGCTTTTCGCCGACCGCGCGATTGAGCCAGTACGCGAGCGCCGAGTTGAAGAACACCTGGATCAAGATCGGCACCGCGAGCAATGCGATCACCACCGGTTGCTTGAGGATCGCTTCTCCCTGGAAGGCAAACAGCAGCACGAGCGTCGCCAACAGCGCGGCGATGGACCAGGGGCCGATCTTTGCCATCGCAACGTCGAATGCCACCTGCCCCTTCGACAGCAGCCGCTTGCGCCATATCTGCGCGAAGACCACAGGGATGACGATGTAGAGCACCACAGACGTAAGCAGCGTCGCCCACGGCACCGCGATCGCGGAAATGCCGAGCAGCAGTCCTACCAGCGGCGCGAAAGCGACCACCATGATGCTGTCGTTGAGCGCGACCTGGGAAAGCGTGAATAGTGGATCGCCGCCCGTCAGGCGGCTCCATACGAACACCATCGCTGTGCACGGCGCAGCGGCCAGCAGGATGAGGCCTGCAATGTAGCTGTCGAGCTGGGCAGCGGGCAGCATCGGTGCAAACACGTGCTTGATGAATAGCCGGCCAAGAAATGCCATCGAGAATGGCTTGACGAGCCAGTTGACGAAGAGCGTGACGCCGATGCCTTTCATGTGCTGACGGACTTCGTGCAACGCGCCGAAGTCGACCTTGACGAGCATCGGGATGATCATCACCCAGATCAACAGCCCGACGGGGAGATTGACCTTTGCGTATTCCAACCGGCCGATCTGCTCGAACACGCGGGGCAGTGCCTGCCCTAGTGCAATGCCCGCGATGATGCATAGCGCCACCCAGACGCTCAAGTAGCGCTCGAAAAAGTTGATGGCAGGCTTCGCGACGGCTCTTCGCGGTGGGGCAAAGTTGGACGTGTTCATTGGAGAGATCTTGGTTTGTCGACGCAGGCGGCACCTGAATTCCCGAGGCTTCAATGCAAACGATCAGCTCCGCGAGATCTCTGTCAGCGCCCTCTGAAGCTCAGCGTTGTCGTAGCTACCAAGCGGAAGCGCCAACAATTGAAGCATGCGATAGCCGATCGCCTGGCGCGTGAGTTCAAACGCGAGTCGCTTGCCGTCGTCGCCGCCCAATGCGTTCGAAGGATCGGCGTAGCCCCAATGAACTTTCACGGGACTGCCAGGCCAGTACGGGCATGCCTCCGACGCCGCGCTATCGCAGACGGTGATGACGATCCGCATTTCCGGCGCGTCGTCGCCGACGAACTCGTCCCAGCTTTTGCTGCGATACCCGCTGACATCCACGCCCGCACCCATCAACGCTTCCAGTGCGAACGGATTGAGCCGGCCGCTCGGCGCGCTACCGGCGCTGTACGCGCGCACGTCCTTGCCGAGCTTCGCGGCCCAATGATTGAGCATCCCTTCCGCCAGCACGCTGCGCGCCGAGTTGTGGGTGCAGAGGATCAATACGTTAGTGCTCATGCGGATGCCCCGGCTTGACGTCAGCAACAGGTGGATTTCACCGGCACGCCGATCGGTTTGCCACGCGTGGGCGAACAGCGAGCAGAAACATCGGTATTCGGCTCGATCGCTGGCGCACCACGGGATTCCCCGAAAGTCGGGATCTCGCCAAGGGTTTGATACGTCTCCCACACAAGGCCTTGCGGATCGATCGTCCAGTATTTGTCGCAGCGCGCATAGCAGCACGCTGTTCCGCCTTGTGCATCGACAGGCAAGGCAGCGCCACTTAGGCGCGCATACATCTCCGCAAGCTCTGTTTCATTCTCGACCTGCACGCCGAGATGATCTAGCCCTGGCCTCGCGCCGCGCTGCGAGATCGCGAAATTGATGCGCGGATCCTCGAGCATCCACTTGGCGTAGTCGCCCTTGACTACATTCGGCTCGGCGGCGAACAACGCCGAATAAAAGCGAATGCTTTCCGACAGACTGGCGACGCTAACGTGGACGTGAAAGCGTTTCATGATCGATGCTCCTGGGACGTCGAACATAAAGCCGTCGGCGAGCAGGGGTTGCCGCCGCAGCAGTTCTCCGAGAGGTAAGCGAGCAGGCCGTTCATCGTTGCGAAGTTTGCGCAGTAGAAGATGAAACGGCCTTCCTGGCGACTGGTGACCAGTTGCGCGTGGGCCAGCTCCTTCAAATGGAACGAGAGCGACGACGGGGGCACGTCCAGCAGTGTGGCAATCTGCCCGGCAGGTAAGCCCTGCGGTCCCGCCTGCACCAAGGCGCGGAAAACGGCGAGCCGGGATTCGTGCGCGAGTGCCGCGAGGGCGACAATGGTTTGGTTCGCTTCCATATTTCGATAATAGTCGAAGTATCGAATAAAGCAAGTAAACAACCGGCATGGCGCGAAAACGGAAGCCATTCCGCACGTTCGAACCAATGACGCAAATACCGTAGATAGTACGTTTTTAGGATATGAAGCGATTCGGCTCGGTGCCAGCCAGGCTCGTGGAACCGCGTCAGACAACCGAGACGATAGCGGAAGTCAGGCGCGGCCAGCCGTGCGAGCCGAAGTCGTGGTTGCGTGAGCTGCTTTAGCGGCTCGCGACGCCCTCGCGTGCAGTCCCGGCTTCCGTTGCGCCCCGCCTGAGGGGCAATGCAGAGCCAAGAATGTCGCGGATTCCGCCTACGCTGCCAACAAGCAGGTCGCGAGCGGTGGTGACTACGCCATTGCCGAGCGAGCTTACCGCGCCGAGCGTTTCGGTGCCGACTTCTTCCGTGGCGTGCACGGCTCCGACCAGCACATCGCGCACTACGTCGACGGCATCGTTCGCGATGGCACCTGTGGCGCGTAGTGTGCCCGTTACCGTATCACCCGCGAAATCGATAATGGGACCGCCGAATTCTTCCGTCGCCGTTTCTGCCGCGCCGCGCAGTCCGTACCTGCTCCTGCCTTCCACCCTGGATTCGGTGCCGCGTTCCGACCGGGACCGTTCCCACCGGGATTCGGCGCCGCGTTCCGACTTTGATTGGTCTGCAGCGGGTTCCGATTGCGTGGTTTTCTTTTCGTCTGCCATTTGAGCCTCCTTCACTGCTGTGTCCGGTCGCGCGGCACCACGGCGCCGTCATGCGCACGACAAACATTGCGCAGACGGGTAACCGGTACGCCATCGAAACGCCCGGCGCTAGAACAAACATAGGGCAAGCTTAAGCGCGCAACGATTGTTCCTTACTATCGCTATACCCGAGGAATCGCCACTTTCGTCCATTACAGTTGCGACAACCCGCCGATCCAACCCACCGCGCAGACCCCGCAGCAAACGCCGATCAGGACAACGCGGTACCAGCCGCGCAAACGCCGCTCCGCCGGTAACGCTTTGCTCGCGAGTGCCACGAGAAAACCCAGCACAAGCGGCAACAGAAAGACGTTGACCACCTGGGCCGCGATGTTCAGCCACACGAGGTCGGCCACGCGCCAGACGAGCGCGGCCGAGCCGAGCGTACCTGCGACATATGCCCCATGAAACCACCCCGCTTTGGCCGGCCGCTCGCCGAGGGAGTGGCGGAATCCGGCGACTTCGCCAACGCCCCAGGCGAGCGCCAACGAAGCGACGATGGCGGCCACCATGGCAGCTCCAAGCACGCCCAGGCCGAAGACGAACCGCCCGATGCTCGGCCCCAATGCGGGCTGAAGGGCAAGGCTGACTTCGCCGATGTTTTCCAGCACAGGTTTCCCGGCAGAGCCAAACGT
This sequence comes from Trinickia symbiotica, assembly GCF_003028655.1. Taxonomy (GTDB): domain Bacteria; phylum Pseudomonadota; class Gammaproteobacteria; order Burkholderiales; family Burkholderiaceae; genus Trinickia; species Trinickia symbiotica_A. The sequence continues at coordinate 36,072 of NZ_PYUC01000007.1, read as the reverse complement.
TGCAGCGACCGCGATGAGAACGGCCGCGCACAATGCCTGCGTGAGCACTGCGCCGAAAGCCGTATCCCAGCATGCAGACCTATAGTCCGCCGGACCCAGCTTCTTTTCGACGATGCCGGACTGCTGATAAAAGACCATCCATGGGTTGAACGTTGCACCGATCACGGCTGCCGTGAGGTAGAGGAATGTTCTGTCGCCGAACGGCATGTGCGAGAGATCGCGCAGCACGGTCGCGTGATCCGGGTGCGAGGACCAGGCCACGACGAAAAAGGCGAGCTCGAACAGGCCAACGACGATCGCGGTGCGCTCGACGCGCCGGTACGCCCCCATCGTCGCGACGAGCAGCAACATTGCGCAGGAAAAAGGTAAGGTGAGCGTGCGCGAAAGGCCATATAGCTCGCCGATGCCTGCCACCGCGGTGAACTCGGTCACGAGCGAACTCACAGTAGCAATGGCCAGACCCGCCACCGAAATCCATGCCCACCATGGCCCGAAGTGCTCGCGGATGAGCTCGGCATAGCCGCGGCCGGTAAAGACGCCGAGTCGTACGGTCAGCTGTTGCACCATGTACAGAGGCGGTATCAGCAACAGCCATAGTGGGAGCAGCCGGTAGCCCCACTGTGCCCCCGCCTGCGCCGCTGTCACCACATTGCCCGCGTCCGTATCGGCGAGCATGACGAGCAACCCGGGCCCCCATACCGCGACAAGGCGCAGGGCAAGCGCGACCCTACCGGTCCTTAGTACACCATTGGCCATGTTCCGCACCTGGGCGATGCAGCTGCAGTCGTAGGTAAAGGGGTTGGTTCCCCGCTTTTCTTGCGTGCGGGCCGTTTCTCCATCATCTCGATGCGGGAAGAAAAACAGTACAAACCGTACAAACAGTATATGCACGTCACTCGGTGCTTGCTCGAACATCGCCGAATCGTCGCGGTGCCGATTGCTATTTGTCGACTGATAGATAACAATCACGTCGAATCAGGAGCCCCATCATGCTGAAGCCCAAGCGCGCCAATCAACCCGCCGCAGCCAAGTCAGCGCCCGCGACGCACGTAGGCGTGACAGTCGGACGGCGCCTGGCTCCGGAAGAGCGGGAGCAGCAAATTGTGGCCAAGGCAATCGAGCATTTCGCAACGTACGGCTTCTCCGGAAGCACGCGTGAGTTAGCTCGTGAGATCGGCGTCACGCAACCGCTGCTGTATCGCTATTTTCCCAGCAAGGATGCCCTTATCGAGCGCGTATATCAGGAAGTCTACAAGTGGGACTCGGCTTGGGAAAAACAGATAACAGACCGCACCGTTCCGCTGAAAGAGCGACTGTCGAGGTTCTACCGATCGTATGCTCACACGATTCTCCAGCGTGAATGGATACGGACGTTCATCTTCGCGGGCCTCAGCCGCGAAGGCATCAATACGAAGTACTTGGGCAAGTTGCGCGAGCGCGTCTTCCTGCCCGTGTTGCGCGAACTTCGCGCAGCGTACGACATTCCCTCCCCTACCCATGAATCCCAGCTTGAACCGGAAATCGAGTTGATCTGGAGCTTGCACGCCAGCATTTTCTATATCGGCGTCCGAAAGTGGGTCTATGGCTTATCGGTGCCTGAGGATATCGATGCTCTGGTCGACCGCCAGGTCGATGCTTTCCTGAACGGCGCGCCCGCGACGCTGAAGAGGATGCGGGCGATACCGCGCGCGACACGCCGCAAGTCAGCCTGAGCCATCACGCTTGTCACCGCCCGAAACCGGCGGCCGGTGACGGGTAAACACCGATGCGTATCGCCCTGCCTCCGTCGCTCGATCGGCCTATAATTTATCGAACGATCACTTATCGATCGATAAATTAACGGAGCGCAATATGCCGATCACCAAACTCGCGCACTACTCGATCCGCACGACGGACCTCGACAAGTCGAGACAGTTCTACACCCAGATCCTCGGCTTCCGTGAGGGTTTCCGCCCCCCGTTCGATTTCCCCGGCGTCTGGCTGTACAACGGCGACGATGAATCGGAGTTCGGCGTCGTCCACATCATCGGCATCGATCCGAACGACTCGAGCGCGCTTATCGCGTACCTCGGTGATAAGACGCTGCCACAAACCGGCACCGGGACCGTCGATCACATCGCGTTTCTTGCAACTGGCCTTCTGGATTTCCGGGCCAAATTGCGAGACGCAGGCTACACATGGCAGGACCGCACGGTCCCAAGCCTCGGTCTGCATCAAGTGTTCGTCGAGGATCCGTCCGGCGTGACGATAGAAATGAATTTCCCAGCCGATGAAGCTGCTGCGCTCAAGCAAACGCCGTCGGGTAACTCAACAGATCAGTGAAGGGTGTCGAGAATGCCATACGATCAAACGGACCGTCGCAACGCAATCATCGTTGGTGGGTCGCTTGGCGGCCTTTTCGCTGCGAATCTGCTGCTGCGCAGTGGTTGGGACGTCACCGTCCTCGAACGCGTACCCGATGAACTCGCGGGCCGTGGCGCGGGTATCGTGACTCATCCGGAACTGCTCGGCGCGCTGACTGCGGCCGGCGTCGAAGTGGACGACGACATCGGTGTCACGGTTCATAGTCGCATCACGTTGAACTCGGATGGGAGCATAGCCAGATCCCGCCCACTGACGCAAACGCTGACCGCATGGAGCAAGATGTTTCACGTGCTCCGCTCTGCGCTCCCCGATGCCTGCTATCGATCGGGCGCAGTCGTGGAAAACGTGGCCAGCTTTGAGGACCACGCCAAAGTCATGCTGTGCGATGGCACCAGCCTGCAAGCCGACCTTGTCATTGCAGCGGACGGGTTCCGCTCGAACATTCGCCAGAAGTACCTGCCCGACGTGCAATTGCAGTATGCCGGCTATATCGCGTGGCGCGGGCTTGTAGATGAGCGAGACTTGTCACGGAAAACGTGGGGCACGCTATTCGACAAATTCGGCTTCTGCCTGCCTTCCGGCGAGCAGATGCTGGGCTATCCAGTGGCCGGTCCGGGCAATAGCACGCAACCCGGTCAACGTCGATACAACTTTGTATGGTATCGGCCGGCCGAAGAAACCATCGCGCTGCGACATCTACTTACCGACGGCATGGGCAAATGCCACTCAAACGGCATTCCACCGCAGCTGATTCGCCCCGACGTGCTGGCGGACATGCGCGAAGCCGCACACGATCTGCTCTCGCCGCAATTTGCGGAAGTGGTCGACAAAACCAAGCTGCCATTGTTTCAGCCGATCTATGACCTCAAGGCGACTCGGCTCGTATTCGATCGGGTCGTGTTGCTCGGCGATGCGGCTTTCGTCGCACGGCCGCATTGCGGCATGGGTGTCACGAAAGCCGCAGGCGATGCGGTCCAGCTCGCCAAGTCGCTCGCCTCGAGGAAAAACATTCACGAGGCGCTGGCCGACTATGAACACCATCGCCTGCAGTTCGGCGGAGCAATCGTCGAGCATGCGCGTCACCTGGGCGCCTATATGCAAGCTCAACTGAAGGATCCGCTCGAACGGGAAATGGCCGAGAAATACCGCACGCCGGAGGCCGTTATGCGGGAAACAGCGGTCGTCCCGAATCTATAAGCGAACGTGCAGAACGAGCAACCGGTCATTTGAACCAGCACTGTCGTATCGAAAAAACCTGTCCCATCAGGAGGAAACCGATGACAAACATTACGGCTTATCCCGAAGGCTCACAGTCCGCAACGCAAAGGCAGGGGCAAGCAATGGCCCCAGGCGTCAGGGCCGAAGAGCAGTTCTATCAGTTCGTGAAAACCCGGCGCACATTCTCATGGGCCTTGGCCGCGGCCATGCTTGTGGCGTACTTCGCGTTCATCTTGCTGATCGCGTTCGCCCCCGACGTGCTCGGGACCCCGATCGTGGCCGGGCATTCCATCACTTGGGGCATCCCCGTTGGATTGGGAATGCTGGCGTTCACGTTTGGGCTCGTCGCCCTTTATGTTCATCGCGCCAATTCGACTTACGACTCGATGCTCGATGGCATTCGTCTCGAGAGGCAATCATGAGCATCCGCAAAGTGCTTCCGCTGCTGGCCGCACTGCTTGCCGCCAGCGCCTGGGCAAGCCCTGCCTTGAGCACCCCCGTCTCGGCCACACCGCACCAGACACGCAATCCCATTGCCATCGCCATGTTCCTGGTATTCGTGCTCTTCACGTTAGTCATCACGCGATGGGCAGCCCGGAAGAACCACGGGGTCGCGGACCACTACGCAGCCGGCGGCAAGATCACCGGCGGCCAGAATGGATGGGCCATCGCAGGCGACTACATGTCGGCGGCGTCGTTGCTGGGTATCTCGTCGATGGTATTTTCCAACGGTTATGACGGGCTCATCTATTCGGTGGGTTTTCTCGCAAGCTGGCCGATCATCCTGGCGCTGATCGCGGAGCCGCTGCGCAATCTCGGGCGATACACGTTCGCTGACGTGGTCTCGTACCGACTCCAACAGCGGCCCGTCAGGACGTTTTCCGCCATCAGTTCGCTTGTCATCGTGCTGCTGTATCTGGTCTCCCAGATGATCGGTGCGGGCAAGCTCGTGCAATTGCTCTTCGGCATCCCTTATCTGCCCGCGGTCATTGTCGTCGGCGTGCTGATGGTCGTGTACGTGTTCTTTGGCGGAATGCTCGCCACGACGTGGATCCAGATCATCAAGGCGGTTCTGCTGCTCTCGGGCTGTGCATTCATGGCATTCATGGTGCTGCGGCATTTCGCCTTCAATCCGGACGCACTTTTCGCCGCGGCCGTCCGGGCACACCCTCACCATGAAGCGATCATGAGCCCCGGCGGCCTGATTCACGATCCTGTGTCGGCAATATCGCTGGGTCTCGCGCTGATCTTCGGCACGGCCGGCCTCCCGCACATCCTGATGCGTTTTTTCACCGTCGCCGACGTAAAAGAAGCGCGCAAGAGCATTCTCCACGCCACCGGCATCGTCGGTATCGGGTATGCCCTCATCGTGGTGATCGGGTTCGGCACCATCGCATTGGTGTCGACCGATCCGGCCTATCACAATGCCAACGGCACACTGATCGGCGGCGTCAACATGGTTGCGATTCATCTCGCGCATGCCGTCGGCGGGAATATCTTTCTGGGCTTCATCTGCGCGGTTACGTTCTCGACGATTCTCGCAGTGGTCTCCGGCTTGACGTTGGCCGGCGCATCCGCCGTGTCTCATGACCTTTACGCGAACGTGCTGCGCGACGGCCGGGCAACGGAGAAAGAAGAGTTGAACGTATCGCGTCTTACCACGCTAGTCCTCGGAGCGATGGCGACCGTGCTCGCCATCGCGTTCGAAAAGCAGTACATCGCGTTCATCGTCAGCCTGGTGTTTTCGATTGCCGCGAGTTCGACGTTTCCTGTGCTACTGCTCTCAATCTACTGGCGCGGTCTCACGACCCGAGGCGCAGTAATGGGTGGGACGCTGGGCTTGCTGACAGCAGTCGTCCTGACCATCCTGAGCCCGACGGTGTGGGTGCAGGTGCTGGGACACGCCCGTGCAATCTACCCGTACGAATACCCGGCGCTGTTCTCGATCATCGCGGCTTTCGCAGGCATCTGGGTATTTTCGGTGATCGACCGAACGGCTGGGGCGAACCGGGAACGCAAGCTGTTCGACGATCAGCTCGTTGCGTGCGAAACAGGCTGGCGACCGTCCGAGCACGAAGGGCTTAAGAACGTTTAAGTCTCGCTTTAGGACTTCGCCGCCGCTCATCCCTAGACTTGCTCAACGATCCGCCGCGTGCGAAGTCTGCACTGCGCGGGGGGAGCATGCGAGTCGCATGCGCACTGATTTGCCCGGAGCAAACATGAAACGAAAACGACTCTGGTTTGGCGCCGCCGCGCTTGTGCTCGCCGGCTTGGCCATCGCGATCGGCATCATGTACGAGCCGCCGATTGCGCCGGTCGCGTTGCGCGCGCCCGCCTCGTTCGACCCGCAGCTGGTACGCGCGGGCGCACGCGTCGTGGCGCTCGGCGATTGCGTGGTCTGCCACACCGCGAAGGACGGTAAGCCATTCGCGGGCGGACTGCCGCTCGCGACGCCGTTCGGCACGATCTACGCGACCAACATCACGCCGGACCCGGACACCGGGATCGGCCAATGGTCGCAGGAGGCATTCGCCCGCGCGCTGCGCAAGGGAATCGCACGCGACGGCCATCAGCTCTACCCGGCGTTTCCGTACACCCATTTCACCCGAATGTCCGATCACGACATCGCGGCGGCATATGCATACCTGATGACTCGTGAGCCCGTGCGTGAGCAGACGCCCAAGAACCAGCTGATCTTTCCGCTGAACTTCCGGCCGCTCGTCGCATTCTGGAACGTGCTATTCCTCCGCAAAGGCGAGTACCAGCCCGACGCCACACGATCAGCCGAATGGAATCGCGGCAAGCTGCTCGTTGACGGCCTCGGGCACTGTGCGTCGTGCCATTCGCCGTTGAACGCGATCGGCGGCGAACAGGCCGGCAAGGCGTTCGATGGCGGGATCGTCGACGGCTGGGAAGCGCCGCCGCTCAACGCGCTCGGCAATGCGGCCCGGCCGTGGACGCAGGCGCAGATCGTCACCTATCTGCGCACCGGCCGCGCGAGCGAGCACGGCGCGGCCGCCGGTCCGATGCTGCCGGTCACGCGTGATCTCGCGACGGTGCCGCTCGAGGATGTCGAGGCAATCGCCTCGTACATCCAGTCGATTCAGAAGTCCGGCGCCGTGCAGCCAACGTTGACAACGGTCTCCAGCGGCAAGGCGATGAGCCCCGCCGAGCAGCGCGGCTCGGTGCTATTCCAGGCGTCGTGCGCGCAGTGCCACGGACCGGCGTCGCCCATGCAGGTGATCGGCGGGAGGCCGACGCTCGCGTTCAGCACCGCCATCAACGCCGACACGCCGCGCAATGCGATCCAGATGATGTTCAACGGGATCGGCTGGCACGGCGAGGACACGCTCAACTACATGCCATCGTTCATCGATCAGTACGACGACCAGCAGATCGCGGATCTCGCCGCATACATCCGCGGCGCGTATTCCAGCCGGCCCGCCTGGTCCGGTGTCGACGCGATGGTTGCGAAGCTCAGAAAGGAGGACAGCGCGCGATGATTACGCTCACCGTCAACGGTGTCCAGCACACGCTCGATATAGACCCGTCCACCCCGCTCCTCTATGTGCTGCGCAACGAGCTGCATCTGCACGGCGCGAAATTCGGATGCGGCCTCGGACAATGCGGCGCATGCACCGTGATCGTCGATGACAAGCCGATGTTCTCCTGCGTGATTCCGGTCGCCGCACTCGGGCGGCGGCACGTCAGGACCATCGAAAGCCTCGGCACCGCCGATCGCCCGGGGCCCCTGCAACGCGCGTTCATCGATCATCAGGCCGCGCAATGCGGGTACTGCATCGCAGGGATGATCATGCGCGCGCAAGCGCTACTCGAACGCAACCCGAAGCCGACCGAACACGAATTGCGCGCGCATATGGAGCCGAATCTGTGCCGCTGCGGCACGCACATGCGGATCCTCGCGGCCGTGCGCCAGGTCGCCGGCCTGCCCGATCCCGACGCCGCTTCCGAACCCGTGACACTCAGCAAGGCACTCTGATGGATATTCACGACGACATCGACGAAGGTCGCCGGCACTTTATGCTCTCGGGCGCGCTTTTCGTCGCGTTCAGCCTCGCTCCGGCCGCCCGCGCGCTCGCACAGGAAGTGATCGCCGACGAAGGCGCCGCTGTCCACGTATCGAAAGAAACCCAGATGCTGGCCGGCAGTCTGAAGACCAATCCGATACTGGACGCATGGATCAAGATTACGCCGGAAGGCAAGGTGACCGTGTTTACCGGCAAGGTCGAACTTGGCACGGGCGTGCGCACCGCCCTGCTGCAGGTGGCCGCCGAAGAGCTGAACATGAAGCCCTCGCTGATCACGTTCCTGACCGCCGACACTGGCGCGTCGCCCGACGAAGGGCTGACCGCCGGCAGCCATACGATGGCCGACAGTGGCAGCGCACTGCTGAACGCGGCGGCGCAGGTGCGCGGGCTGCTCGTCGACGGCGCCGCGAAGCGCTTCGGCGTCGACCCGCGCACGCTGACGGTCGGCGATGCGGTGATCAAGGCACCGGATGGCCGCACGATGACTTACGGCGACGCCGTGCGAATCGTCGACCTTCATCGCAAGGCTACCGCCACCTCGCCACTGAAGGATCCGGCCACGTTCCGCGTGATCGGCACGTCGCTGCCGCGGCTCGACATTCCGAACAAGGTCACCGGGGGAGTCAGCTACGTGCAGGACATGCAATTGCCCGGCATGCTGCATGCGCGCGTCGTGATGCCGCCCGTCTATGACGCGAAGCTGCTTTCGTTCGAGGAGGCGGCCACGCTGCGCATGCCCGGCGTCGTGCGGATCGTCCGCAATGGCAGCATGCTCGCCGTCGTCGCGCGCGGCGAATGGCAGGCGGTCCTCGCGCAGCGCGCGCTCGCTGCCGGTTGCCACTGGTCGTCAGGGCAGCCGCTACCCGATCGCGCCAAGGTCCACCACGAACTGAAGCGCATCTCGACGCAGCGCATCGAGATCGCCAACACTCGCGCGGCGACCGCGCCGGCGACAAAGACGCTGACCGCAACCTTCTTGAAGAACTACTTGCTGCACGGTTCGATCGGGCCGTCCTGCGCCGTGGCGCTGATGGAGAACGGGCTCTTGACCGTCTGGACCCATTCGCAGGGTGTGTATCCGCTGCGCGACGCGCTCGCCGAGATGCTGTCGATGCCGAAACCGAGCATCCGCTGCATCCACACCGAGGGTTCCGGTTGTTACGGCCACAATGGCGCCGACGATGCGGCCGCGCACGCGGCGCTGATCGCGACGGCGATGCCGGGCCAGCCGATTCGAGTCCAGTGGATGCGCGAGCAGGAACACACGTGGGATCACTTCACGCCCGCAATGGTCACCGAGGTCAGCGCCTCTCTCGACGCGAACGGCCACATCGTCGACTGGCAGTACTCGCTCTGGAGCAGTTCGCACAACGAGCGGATCGTCAACGCCGGCCGCCTGTTGCCGGCGCGGATGCTCGAACCGCCCTTCGTGTCCGCGCCCTCGACGCCCATGCTGCAGCCCGAGGGTGGCGGCGACCGCAACGCGATTCCGCTGTACTCGTTTCCGAACATGCACATCGTGAACAACTTCTCGCCGACGATGCCGTTGCAGACATCGGCGATGCGTTCGCTGGGCGCTCACACGAATGTGCTCGCGATCGAAAGCGTCATGGATGAGCTTGCGGACATGGCCGGGGTCGATCCGATCGAGTTCCGGTTGCGCCACATGCAGGATCCTCGCGCGCGCGACGTCATTCAGCTGGCCGCGAAAGCGTTCGGCTGGCCGCGGCGGCCGCGTGCGCGCAATCGTGGAGTCGGCTTCGCGTTCGGCAAGTACAAGAACTTGATGGCCTATGTCGCGATCGCCGTCGAGATCACGGTCGTGCCCGAGACCGGTCAGGTGATCCTCGATCACGCGGATGTGGCGGTAGACGCCGGGCAGATCGTCTCGCCGGACGGCATCCGCAATCAGATCGAGGGCGGCGTGATTCAGTCGGCCAGTTGGACGCTCTACGAGGAATTGAAGTACGACACGCAGAGGATTCGCGGCTTCGACTGGAGCAGCTATCCCATCCTGCGTTTCTCGGCGGCACCGCGCAGCCTAAAAGTCCACCTGATCGACCGGCCCGGCGCGGCATTCCTCGGCGCGGCCGAGGCCTCGATGGGACCGACCGCCGGCGCGCTCGCAAACGCGATCTTCGACGCGACCGGCCAGCGCGTGCGCGAAATGCCATTCGCGGGCGAAGGCCTCAGGCAACGCATCGATGCATAGACGCGCAATGACGCGCTCGCGTGGAGCGCGCCCTCACGTCTGAGCACGACGCGGTCCCGACGCGCCGCATTCATTCATGCATGCGCTCCACGCAATCGTTCAGCAAAAAATGCGATGAACGTTTGCACCTTGCGCGAATGACGACGGTTCGGCAAAAACGCAGCATAAACCTGCGCATCACCCGCAACCGGGTGCGCAGACCATGCATCAAGTAGCGGCACGATCTCACCGGAGACAATATCGCTCTGCACGAGCCAGGTCGGCACCAGCGCGATTCCCTGCCCGTTCAGCACGCCTTCGCGGAGTATGTCGAGGCTGTTCGCGGTCAACCTGCCCTTGACCTCGACCTTCTCCGACTGCCCGTTACGCGTGAACGTCCAACTCTGCCGCCCCTGCCGGTACGGAAAACGCAAGCAGTGATGCGTTGCCAGATCGGCCGGCGCCGCGGGGACTCCCGCTCGCTTCAGGTAGGCAGGACTCGCGACGACGACGCGGCGATTGTCCATCAGCTTGCGTGCGATCAGCCCCGGGTCCTGTGCCGGCACGCCGATTCTTACCGCAACGTCGAGTCGGTCGGCCGCCAGGTCAAGATACGCGTCCGACACGACGAGATCGAGCGATAGGCGGGGATACGCATCGAGAAACGCGGCCAAGTGCGGCCCGAGCACGATCCGCGCATAGCTGACCGGTACCGATATGCGCAACGTGCCGACCGGGTCGCCGCCGGCGTCCGCGACACTCTCGTCCGCCTCGATCAGCTCGGACAGCAGCCGGCTCACCTGCTCCAGATAGGTCGCCCCGGCGTCGGTCAGCGTCACGTGCCGCGTCGTGCGCGTGAGCAGCGTCACGCCGAGCGACGATTCGAGCGCATCCATCAGGCGCGTGACCGACGAGGTCGCGGTGCCAAGCCGGCGCGCGGCCTTCGAGAAGCCGCCGGTTTCCGCGACGACTGAAAAGGTCTCCAGCGCGAGCAGTTTGTCCATAGCCCCCTTGTGCGGATTGTGCGACGCGGTTTGCGCGCAGCCGCTATTCTGCACTGTCTCCGGAGACTCTACGCACTGCATGTTCGGACTGATGCGAGGGGGCGACCGACCCGTCGCCCGCAACCGGGTCACCCGAGTGCCGGATAGTCGGTGTAGCCGGCCTCGGTGCCGCCGAAGAACGTCGCCGGGTCGGGGGTGTTCAGCGGGTGCCCGCCCGCGATCCGCGCGGGCAGATCCGGATTGGCCAGAAAGGGCCGGCCGAATGCGATCAGATCCGCGCGACCGTTTGCTATCGCCCGCTCGGCACTGTCTGCGTCATAGCCGCCCGCGATCATCAGCACGCCGCGGTATGCGCGGCGCAGTGCGATCATGAGCGCATCCCAGCGCGGATCGACGTTGTCATCCTTCACGGTGCCGACCACGGCAGGCTCGACCAGATGCAGGTACGCGAGCGGCCATGCGTTCAACCGCTCGACGATATGGCCGAAGGTCTGCTCCGGCGCGTCGTCGCCCATCCCCAAGAAGCGGCCCATCGGCGTCAGTCGCACCGCGACGCGGTCCGCACCGATCTCGTCGCTCACCGCCGCAACGACGTCGAGGAGGAAGCGCGCGCGATTCTCGGGGCTGCCGCCGTACGCATCCGTGCGCCGGTTGCTGTTCGAGTTGATGAACTGATCGATCAGATAACCGTTTCCCGCGTGTATCTCGACGCCGTCCATCCCGGCCGCGATCGCGTTGCGCGCCGCCTGCCGATAGTCGTCTACGATCGCGGCAATGTCGCCGACCGTCAGCGCCTGCGGCTCAGGCACGTCCGCCCATTCGCCGCCGCCGTCCGCGTTGACGATGAAAGTCTTGCCCGGGGCGCGGATTGCGCTAGGTGCGACCGGCGCCGCGCCGCCGGGCTGGAACACCGGATGGGATACCCGGCCGACGTGCCACAGCTGCAGGAAGATGATGCCGCCTTCCGAATGCACTGCGTCGCTGACCGCGCGCCACCCCTCGATCTGCTCGGCGCTGTGGATACCGGGGGTCCATGCATAGCCCTGCCCCTGCTGCGAGATCTGGCTCGCCTCGGTCACGATCAGCGCGGCGGACGCCCGCTGCCGATAGTATTCGACGTTCATTGCGTTCGGCACGTTGCCAGGCTGCCCGGCGCGCGAGCGAGTCAGCGGCGCCATCGCGATGCGATGCGTGAGCGTGCGGCGGCCGATCGCGATCGGCGTGAAGAGATGCGGGTACATGAAGGTTCTCCGGACTTTCGGGAAATGAAGCAAAGCCGACGAGGGGCGGCAGCCAAGCGAAGGTTAAGACGCCCTCCGCCCTCCCGGAATACGGGCACAGCGCAATCCGGCATTGCGCACGAGGCAAAAGTGGTGGGGGCGCGCGCCGCATCGCATTGAGCAATGCGCCCCTTGGGAACCTTTGCGCTCCGAGCAAAGCAGCGTTGTCGGCGCGCCGGATTCCGCTAACGAATGATGCCGCCTAAGCTGCGGGTCAATCGGCGCTGCCCAAGCAGCCCGCCCGTCACCCGTTTCGAGAGAGAGCCCAACATGAGCACGAACCTCGCTTCCCCGGCCCACGCCGGCACTGCACCGACGATGGCGCGCAGCCTGATTCTGCTGTTCGCCTTCTGCTGCGGCGCTATCGTCGCAAACCTCTACTACGCGCAACCGATCATTTCCCTGATCGCGCCCGACCTGCATATGTCCGAAAGCACCGCGAGCCTGATCGTGTCTCTCACGCAGATCGGTTACGCCGCCGGGCTGTTCTTTCTTGTGCCGCTGGGTGACCTGGTCGAAAACAAGAAGCTGATGATCGCCACCGCGGTACTGTCGATTGGAAGCCTCGCCGCCGCCGCCACGCTACACGAACCGGGACTCTTCCTCGGGATCTCGCTGTTGATCGGCTTCACGTCGGTCGCCGTGCAACTGCTGATTCCGCTCGCCGCGCACTTCGCGCCCGCCGAAACCCGCGGCCGCGTGGTCGGCACGATCATGAGCGGGCTGCTGCTCGGCATCCTGCTGTCGCGGCCGATCGCGAGCTTCATCGCCGGACACTTCGGGTGGCGCGCGGTATTCGGATTCGGCGCAGTCGCGATGGCGCTGGTCACGTTGCTGCTGGCGCTGACATTGCCGGGGCGGCGCCCCGACCATACGGCGAGCTATTTGCAACTGATCCGTTCGCTCCAACACCTCATCGCGACGCTGCCGGTGCTGCGCCAGCGCTCGCTTTACCAAGGGCTGATGTTCGGCTCGTTCAGCCTGTTCTGGACTGCCGTGCCGGTGGAGCTGATGAACCACTATCACCTGTCGCAATCGGCGATCGCGGTGTTCTCGCTCGTCGGCGCAATGGGCGCGACATCTGCCCCGATCGCCGGGCGCCTCGCTGATGCAGGCCACACGCATCGCGCGACGGTGATCGCACTCGCGCTGGCAGCGATCAGCTACGTACCGGTTGTACTAGTTCCTGGCCTCGGCGTATTCGGGCTCATCGGCACCGGCCTGCTGCTCGACTTCGCGGTGCAGATGAACATGGTGCTCGGCCAGCGCGAAATCTACGCGCTCGACCCGAAGAGCCGTAATCGCCTGAACTCGATCTATATGACGAGCATCTTCGTCGGGGGCGCGGTCGGCTCGGCGGTCGCGAGCACGTTATACGAACATGGCGGCTGGACCTGGGTCGCGGTCGCCGGCACGCTGTTTCCGCTGCTCGCGCTCGGCCGCTTCCTGTTCGTCGGAAAGCCGGCGCATTAAACGAGCTCACCACTACATGTGATGCTCGCTCATCCACTGACTGAAAAGCACCACCTTCGGCTGATGCGCGACGCAATCCGGGTACACGAAGTAGTAACGCGAGCCGGTCTCGACGAGCGTGTCAAACGGCATGACCAGACGCTTGGCCAGGACGTCCTCCGCAACCAGCATCGAGTCGCCGATCGCCACGCCGAAGCCCTGCATCGCGGCATTCGTCGCCATATCGAGCGTTTCGAAGCTCGGCCCGAGGCTCGCGTCCACGTTGGACGCGCCAACGCGATCGAGCCACAGCTTCCAATCCCGATGGTCTCGGGTAGGGTGCAGCAACGTGTGCTGAGCGAGATCCGACGTGTCCGTAAGCGGCTTCTCGTCGAGCAGTTGGGGCGTGCAAACGGGCGTGAGCCGCTCATCGAACAACGGCACGGCGTGCACTTCGGCGCCAGGCGATGAACCGTAGATGATCGCCGCATCGAACGGCTCGACTCTGAAATCGACATTGTGCTGCCCGGTCGTCGTGATCTGAACTTGGAGGCTCGGGTGCTCGGCCTGGAATTGCATGATCTTAGGGAGCATCCATCGCATGACACAGGTGGGCACCTTGAGCGCAAGGTCGGTGCGCTGGCGCGTGAGACGAAGCGAGATTTCTTCGATGCGCGCAAAGCTCTCCTTCACCGCGGGCAGCAATTGCTCGCCCTCGGCCGTCAACGTCAGCCCTTTGGCGTGACGCGTGAAAAGCGGGAATTGATAGTAATCCTCCAGCGCCAGAATTTGCCGGCTGACAGCGCCTTGCGTCAGGCACAAATGCTCGGCGGCGCGAGTGAAGCTGCGGTGGCGTGCGACCGTCTCGAAGATCTGCAGCGCGTTCAAAGGGGGAAGTCGTCGCATGGCGAAAGTCGCTGTGGCGCAACCGAAGTTGATTGATGCACGCCGGCCAGCCGACAGACTGCGGGATGCCCCGCTCGATAAGATCAGAAATCCGATGCCATTGTGCAATACGGAATTTCCCTTGAGGCCCATGCAATCCGCTCATGATGCGAACGCGAAGCGGGCGCGGTATCTCACCTACCGCGCCCGCGCTTTGTGTAGTCAGGCCCGAAGCTTCATTGGCCCTGCAGCGCCTTTCACTTACTTCGCCGACACGTCGATATTGCCGAAGTACTTCTGCGCGAGCGTCTTGACGGTGCCGTCCGCCTGCACCTTCGCGATCGCGGCGTCGAGTTGCTTCTTCAAAGCCGCGTCGCCCTTGCGAATACCGAAGGCGATGCCGCTGCCCAGAATTTTGTCGTCACGCACGGGCTGGCCCACGAATGCGAAGTCCTTGCCGTCCGGGCGCGAGAGAAAGCCGGTCTGCCCTGCTGGCGCCAGCACTAGTGTCGCATCGAGCCGCCCCGTCCGAAGGTCGGCATACACTTGATTCTGATCCTGATACGGCACGATCGACACGCCCGCGCTTTCCCAATGGGCTTTCGCGTAGTTTTCTTGGATCGATGCCTGCAACACGCCTACCCGCTTGCCTTTGAGCGATTCGGGCGTAGGTAGCAAGCCGCTGTCGCGACGCGCGATCAGTTGCGTGGGGACGCGATAGATGATCGTGGTGAAGTCGATCGCTTCGCGGCGTTTTTCCGTGGCATTCATTGCCGAGTTGATCGCGTCGAACTTGCGGCCCTCGAGCGCCGGGATCAGGCCGTCGAACGAGGTCTCCACCCACTTGCACGTCAAATGCGCTGCCTTGCACACGGCGTTGCCGATGTCGATATCGAAGCCTTGCAGTTCACCGCTGGGCCCCTTCGATTCGAAGGGCGGATACTGCGCCTCCAGGCCGAATCGCAACACCGAGTCCGCCGCCAATGCGCTGACCGACGCGGATACCGAGGCGAACGCACACGCGAGCACGAGCAGTTTTCCGAGCAACTTCATGGATGATCCCCTTTCATTTGTGATGGCACGTCGCTTCTAGACGCCCATAAGCGCCGCGCGATTCACTGTGCCTTGCATGGCGCCCATGCCGCGCGCCTTCAGATTTCGCACAACCGCCGCGCGCCTTCGAGCAGCGTGGCATCGTCCTTCGAAAAGCTCAGGCGGATCAGCCCCAAGTCCGTGCCGTCGGTATAGAAGGCCGACAGCGGAATGGTCGCGACCCGTGCATCGCGAATCAAGCGCAGCACGAAGTCGCTGTCGCGTTCATCCGAGAAATGTCGGAAGCGCGCGAGCATAAAAAAGGTACCTTCGCTAGGCAGCAACTCGAAACGCGACTTTTTGAGTGCATTGGCGAGCAGGTCGCGCTTGCGCTGGTAGAACCCGGCGAGCCCGAGATAGCTCGAGGGATCGCCGAGCGCCGCGACGAACGCGTACTGCATTGGGGTGTCAGCGGAGAACACCATGAACTGGTGCACCTTGCGGATCTCGTCCATCAGCGCAGCAGGCGCAAGGCAGTACCCCACACGCCAGCCCGTGACGTGATACGACTTGCCGAACGACGACACGATCACGCAGCGCTCCGCCAAGTCCCGGTGGCGCGCCATGCTGTGATGCCGGAGACCGTCGAAGATCACGTGCTCGTAGACCTCATCGGACAGCACCACGATGCCGGTATTGCGCGTAATGGCCTTGAGCCGCTCGATGTCGGCATCGCCGAGCACGGTGGCCGTTGGATTGTGCGGCGTATTCACGATGATCATGCGCGTCTTCGGCGTGACGCTCGCGGCCACTTCATCCCAGTCCACGCGAAAGTGGTCGGATGACAGCTTGACGGCCACGGGCGTGGCGCCCTGCAGACGCACGATGGGCGCGTAGCTATCGAACGATGGCTCGAAGTAGATCACCTCGTCGCCCGAATGCACGAGCGCGCTGATCGCCGCATAAAGGCCTTCGCTCGCGCTCGCGACGACGGTGATCTCGGTCGCCGGGTCGTAGCGGGCGCCATAGATCTGCTCCACTTTTTGTGCGAGCGCATCGCGCAAGACGCCGACGCCCGCCATCGGCGCGTACTGATTGCGGCCGTCGCGCATGGCGCGCGTCACGCCGTCGATCAACGTTGCATCCGGATCAAAATTGGGTGCGCCCTGGGAGAGGTTCAGCGCGTCGTGTTGAGCAGCGAGCTGGCCGATCACCGTGAAGATCGTGGTACCGACGTCGGGAAGTTTCGAGCGGATCTGCAAGGCGCTCTGCATGAGGCTTTCTCCATCTGGCGGGATCTGCGCCGCGCCTGCACGCAGGTGGCGACTCGAACCCAGTGGTACCGATTAAGCCCGACACTGACGGCACCGGCAATCGAAACTTTGTCATGCGGGGCATGCGTTTTTGTCATGGCGGACGCGCTCGCCGGATCGAGGCTAAGGGTTTACCCCTACAATACATTTTATTTAATTCTAGATAATCTTTCTAGAACGAGGGGCCCACGGAACAGCTGGCCAGCGGCCAGCTTGCCGATCGCCACGCTACGGAGTGCTAGTCAGCTTGCCCTCGGCTGATGCGTTGCTCTGACGAATACTCACATTC
The DNA here is from genome assembly GCF_003028655.1 of Trinickia symbiotica. Classification (GTDB taxonomy): domain Bacteria; phylum Pseudomonadota; class Gammaproteobacteria; order Burkholderiales; family Burkholderiaceae; genus Trinickia; species Trinickia symbiotica_A. The sequence continues at coordinate 18,995 of NZ_PYUC01000007.1, read as the reverse complement.
GAAATGTCGCCGATGCCGATGACTTCGATGGCAGACGCCGCACGCATTTTTCAACAGCAACCCAGTTCAACAAGAGGCTCAAGCACATGAAATCTCGACTCAAACCCATCAACGCCGCGCTGACTCTCGCCTGCATCGCCATGGCCTACGGCCAAGCCGCTCTTGCCGACGTGACCGTGAAGATCGGCAGCGCCGAACCACTGACCGGCAACATTGCACACATGGGCCAGGATGCGGCCGATGGCGTCAAGCTTGCCGTCGATCAAATCAACAAGGCCGGCAATCTGGTCATCGGGGGCCAAAAGGTCGTCCTCGAAGTGGAATCGCTGGACGACCAGGCCGATCCCAAGACCGGTACCAACGTCGCGCAGAAGCTGGTCGACGACGGCGTAGTGGCTGTGATCGGCCACCTGAATTCCGGCGTGTCCATCCCCGCGTCGAAAATCTACAGCGACAACGGCGTCACCCAGATCACCCCAGGCTCGACCAACCCGCAGTACACGCTGCAAGGGTACAAGACCGCCTTCCGCGTCATTGGCACCGACGCCCAGCAGGGCCCCGCCTTGGCAAAGTACGCCCAAAACCAGAAGGTCAAGACGGTCGCCATCGTCGACGACGCCACGGCGTACGGCCAGGGCCTTGCGGACCAGTTCGAGAAGACCGCCAAGGCCGAAGGCATCCAGGTGCTCTCGCGCGACGCGACCAACGACAAGGCCACTGACTTCAAGGCCATCATCACCAAGATCAAAGCCGAACGCCCCGACGCCATCATGTATGGCGGCGAGGACGCCACCGCCGGCCCCTTCGCTAAACAGGCCATGCAGCTGGCAGTCACCGCCAAAATTCTGGCGGGCGACGGCGTCTGCACTACCAACCTGGCCAGGCTGGCCGGCAACGCCGCCGACAACGTGGTTTGCTCGGTCGCGGGAGGCGATCTGTCCGCGATGGCCGGCAGCGCTGCGTTCAGCAAGGACCTGAAGGCCGCGTACGGCCACGATCCGGTGGTCTACTCGGCGGTTGCCTACAGCGCCGTCTACGTGATCGTCGATGCCATGAAACGCTCCAACTCGATCACGCGCGCCAGTATCCTGGCCGCCATGCCCTCGACCAATCTCAACACCCTGATTGGCCATATCCGGTTCGACGAGCACGGCGACTTGAAGGACAGCTCCATCTCGCTCTACAAATACGTCAAAGGCCAGCGGACCCTGCTCGCGGTCGAGAAGATGTAATCGAAGCAGAGCTGACGCGGGAGCCTCCGAGCGCCCGCGCCGGATCAGCGCTCAGCCTTTCTGCTGCGATTGGCACGACCAAGCTCGGCTATGAGCCGAATTCGCGCCTTTGATGCATTCAAACCGTCATAACCTGCCGTGGTCAGGCCGAGGTTGTGGGCGCGATCAAAGGCATATTTCGTTACGGCTGGATTGACCCGGAAACCATGGGCGCAGCGTGTCGATAGCACGACAGGGACATGCCGTGCAGCTTCGCTCAGAAGTCTCTCTGACTGCGCGGAGAAGCCCCCAGCGCCCTTGCCTGCCACGACGATGCCGTCGAGTTCAGAGATATCCGGGAAGCCAACGAGTAACCCGAAGGTCTCCGTGACGATCGCAACGCGGGCGCCGAGATCGGATACATCGAGTTCCGCGTAACGCTCGTCAACGATTCCCGATCCTGTGCGCGTGACGATATCGGCCTCTATGGAACCGCGGATCGCTGTTTCCGGTCCGAAGGGCTGAATCGCCTGCGGCCATATCTTGACGATCGAGACCGGATCGAAAATCCGTCCCGCGAAGGCAACGAGCACGCTCGCACCCTGTGGCATGGCCCGCGCCAAATTTGCAGAATCAGTCAGATTGCGCGGACCATCGGCATTGGCATTGCCACCGGGGATCGCAGCACCGGTTAAAACGACAGGCCGGCCACGATCAAAAAGCAAAGTGGCGGCATAGGCGACATCTTCCATTGCATCGGTGCCGCAGCACAATACGAAAGCTTCGCTCTCTCGATCCTGCCGCATGACATCGCGAGCCCGGCAAAGTGAGGCGAAAGTCAGATCGCAGCTATCGACAGGATCAATGTCATGTCCGATCCAGTTTGCTTGACCGCTCAATGCGATCAAATCTTGTGCCAATAGACGCTTGATCGTCCCGTCAACCTGATAGCTCTCCGTGATGGTGCCGCCGCAATTCAGGAGTCCGATTTTCATTGGGGATGGCCTTTAGCGTACATATCCGCGATGGCTCCGGCGTTCTTGATACCCGTGCCTGTCAAAAGGACAACCGTCTCCTCTCGCGCCCGAATCGCCCCAACCTGTGTAAGCCGATCAAATCCTGCAACCGCGGTGGCCGAAGTCAGCTCAGGCAGAAGGCCCATTCGCGCAATCCGCCTGAGAGCTTCAACGATTGCCTCTTCTTCCACAGCGACAGTCATGCCGCCCGTCTCTCTGACAGCGTTGACCACCTGCGCCAGCCGTAGAGGATGGGCGATGGCCGTCCCCTCGGAGACTGTCTTTCGAACCTCGCGCGGAACGGGAGTTGTGACGCCCGCCTGGAAGCTGGCATCGATGGGAGAGCAGTTCAATGGCTGGCAAACGAAGAGCTTGGGCATTTTGTGAATCTGCCCCGCGCGCACCAGTTCCGAAAACGCCAGATAACAGCCGAGTACATTGCTGCCCGCGCCTGCAGGCATGACGATGTTGTCCGGCGCCTGGAAGTTGAGGTCCTCCCAGATCTCGTAGCCGACCGACTTGGTCCCCTCGAGGAAAAATGGCTGCCAATTGTGGCTGGCGAAGAAGATGCTCGCGGACTGCCGGACTGCCTCATCCTCACACGCCTGTCGAGGCCCGTCGACCAGTTGTACCTCCGCCCCGTAGGCTCGCATCTGGGCGATCTTCGCGGGCGACGCGTACGCGGGAGCCAGAATCTTCACGCGCATAGCGCCTGCAGCGCCATACGCCGCCACCGACGCTCCGCCGTTGCCTGAACTGTCCTCGAGAACCGACGTGATCCCTTGTTGCCGTAACATCGAGAGCATCACCGTGGTGCCACGATCCTTGAAGCTGCTTGTGGGGCTGAACCACTCCAGCTTGAAATGCGGCCGGTGGTCGTCCCATGTCTTCTGGATCAGAGGGGTGCAACCTTCCCCCATGGAGATGGGGGAGACGATCTCGACTGGAAGCGATGCGCGATAGCGCCATTGGGAGCGAAGGCGTCGGTCGATGTCATCTCGGGAAATTCCAGCCAGCGGCGAGATCAGGAGCGGTCTGCGGTCGTCCGAACACCACCGAGGCGTCTCTAAAGGATAGGTCGCGCCGCTGAGCGGCTCAACGTAGTGCGGTTTCAAGTTTTCCGACTCCTGGTTGGCGCATCCTAGATCGCTGCAAGACCAAGACGATGATGGCTGTGACGATCACCAGGGCCACGCCACGGTGACGCCGAGACCCAGGTTGGTGGCGCGGCGGTGGATCAATCGAGCGACGGTCAAGTCCTGCAAAGCCAGGCCGGTCATGTCGAAAACGCTGATATCTGTCGGCTCGCGCCGCCACTGTGCACGGCCGCCGATCAGGTCTCCCATCTCGACGGAAGGCGTGTGCGGTGCCCATTGCAGTTCACCAAGCTCGCGGGCCTGCTCCAGGTCATCGACGACGACGCGGGCTCGATCGAGGACGCCCGCGGGAAGCTCGCGCTTGCCTCGCGTGTCTGCACCGACGCAGTTCAAATGCGTCCCGGCGCGCAGGGCTGCTTCATCGAAAAGTGGGCCGCTACCGGTCGTCGCGGTGATAATGAGGTCACTTTCGGCGACCGCCTCATCCGCATTCGCGGCGCATCTCAATATGCATTGGTCCGCAAACAAAGATTCAAACTCTGCCTGCGGCTCCCGATCCAACGAGACGTAATTCACATGCGTCAGCGAAGGCAGCGTTCTCAGCGCCAACGCGAGCTGCGCCTTCGCCTGAATGCCGGTGCCGAAGACCGTGGCGACCGCGCTGTCCTGGCGCGCCAGCAGGGAAAGCCCCAGGGCGCCAGCCGCGGCGGTGCGCGCCGTGGTAATGGCGTTGCCGTCGATCACGCACATGGGCCGACCGGTGGCCGGATCGAACAGCAGCACGGTGGCTTGATGCGCTTCACCGCCGAGTGTCCGGTTCATTGGCCAGAAGCCGGCCGCCTTGAACCCTAGCAGATCCTGGCTACCGACGTCGCCGGACTTGATACCGAAGATGCCGCCTGTGGTCAGCTTTTCGCGCACTACCGGAAACACGCGGCCCGCGCGCTGTCCGTGCAGTTCGAAAGCCTCGCGCACCGCCGCGATCACGTCGTCCGGTATGAGCAATTGCTCGACGACATGCTTGTCGACGAGAAGCAGCGTGGCGTCACTTGGCATCGCTGTACACCGTTGCGCGAGAGACGCCCAGGTGGACGGCAATGGTGTCCATTGCGCGACGGACCTCGAGCAGGCCGGCCGCCTTGAGTTCCTTCAGGAGCGAGCGACGTTCCTCTGGCTTGAGCGAGCGGGGTGTCGACGCCATGCGTGCGGCGAACTCGTCGATACGGGTGCGAATGAGGTCGGCGTTAGCAGGATCCAGCGATTCACTGGCAGGCGTGGTGCCCTCGACCGCCATGAACCTACTCAGCATGTTCTGAAACCCGCGGAACAGCGTGAGGTCGACGTTCAAGCACAGCGCGGCGATATAGTCGCCCTTCGAGTCCTTGATGCCGATGGAAGTGCTCTTCACCTGGCGGCCATCGGAGAACTGGTTCGGATAATTGGCGATGATCTGCTCGAAGGCAGGGTCCATGATCCGCGCAAGCCCGAGTTCGGTCGCAGGCTGTCCGACTTCTCGACCTGACAGATTGTTGTGGATGGCAAGCACCGCGTGCTCCGGATCCAGGAGGTCATGGACCACGACCTCGGTAAATGGGGCGAAGGTCTTTGCCAGCCCTTCAGCGACCTGTTTGAGCTGCCCCAGCAGTAGCTGCTGTTCGGGAGTCTTCTTCGGCATGTTGGGTCCAGGAGTTTTCTTTGGCATGCTGGCAGTTTGGCCATTACAAGAAGTTTTGTCAAATCAACAACAAACCGTCTAGTTGATCTGGACGTTTTCGGGGGCTGCTGATTTTCCAGACGGTGTCTCGGAAATCTCCGCTCGGGTCAACACGTTCGGCCCGCAAAAACTTCGCATGAATGGGAGCGCCGGGACAAACGCAAAGGCCTGCAGGGGCATTTATCCAACGCGCGCGCGGGGCACACGTGCGAGACGCTCGACGAGAAAGTCTACAAACACTCGTACTCGAGAAGACAGGTATCGTCCGTGCGGATAGAGCAGGATGAACGGCCGCGTGCGGTGGCCATGGTCATGGAGCACTTCCACGAGGCGGCCAGCACGCAGATCCTCCTCTACGACGAAGCGGTAGGTCTGGCACAACCCGGCGCCGCTGCGCGCCAGGGTGACTCCCGCCAGCGCGTCGCCCGACGTGACATATGAGCCGTTAGTCGATACTTCGCCGTCGCCGGACGGATTGTCGAAGGTCCACGCAAGGTTGCGGCCGCTGCTAGGCACCTCGAACTGAATGCATTCGTGCGCCACCAAATCTCCGACCGTCTTCGGCACGCCCGCTCGCTGGAGGTAGGCCGGCGTCGCGACTACCACCATATCCGCGTCCTCCAGTTTGCGAGCGACGAGGCTGGAATCTGCAGGAGCACGTCCGCGAATCGCGAGATCGAAGCCCTCATCGGCAAAGTCGATATTGCGGTTGCTCAGATGGGCCTCGACCCGAACCTCCGGAAACTGCTCGCGAAAAGCCGGCAAGAGCGGCAACACCCGGTAGTGGCCATAGGGGGTCGGCATGCTGATCCTTAGCACGCCTGCCGGTGTCGTCTGCTGCCCGGTCATTTCGCGCTCCGCGTCCACGAGCTGCGATAGCGCCTGCCGGCATTGCTCGAAGTAGCGCCGTCCAGAATCCGTCAGGCGGATCTGGCGCGTGTTACGTACGAACAGCCGTGCACCGAGACGCGCTTCAAGACGGGCGACCGAGCGGCTCACCGCCGCAGGCGTAACGCTCGCGGAGTTCGCAGCCAATGTGAAGCTGCCGAGTTCCGCCGCACGGCAGAAAAGCTCGATGCTGCCCAGCAGTAAATCGTCGAATTTTCTTTGCATTTTCGTGCTCCGGCCTGCGCAGCTGGCAGTCGGGAATCGGCCCGCTCGAACTTGTTCCGTCCCGTCACAACTGTTTGACCATGCCAGGTGTTCGAAATCGAGGCCAATGCGCATAGATTTGCGTCGTCGGCTCCGACGAGCCCGATCGTCCAGACAGCTGAATCAACTACTCCGAGAGGTTTAATATGAGCAACTCCCGCAAGGTCATCGTGGTCACCGGCGCCTCCCAAGGCATCGGTGCCGAAACAGTCAAGGCGTTCCGCAAGCTGGGTCACAAGGTGGTCGCGACGTCGCGTAGCATCAAACCGTCTGACGATGCCGATGTCGCAACTGTGGCTGGCGACATCGCTGATCCGGCCACCGCTCGGCGCGTCATCGAGACAGCCGTGTCGCGCTTCGGCCGCGTCGATACCCTCGTGAACAACGCAGGCATTTTCGTCGCGAAACCGTTCACCCAATATACCGCCGAAGACTATGCCACGGTAACGAACATCAATCTGGCAGGCTTCTTCTACATCACGCAGCTTGCGGTTGCTCAAATGGAGAAGCAGTCGAGCGGCCACGTGGTCAACATCACGACGACCCTGGTGGATCACGCCATCGATGGAGTGCCGTCGGTGCTGGCCTCGCTGACCAAGGGCGGCCTCGCCGCCGCGACGCGCTCGCTCGCGATCGAGTACGCAAAGCGCGGCATTCGCGCCAACGCAGTATCGCCAGGGATCATCAAGTCGCCAATGCATCCACCTGAAAGCCTCGCAGCGCTCGGAGCCCTGCATCCGGTAGGTCACATGGGTGAGATGAGCGACATCGTGAACGCCATTCTCTATCTTGATTCGGCACCGTTCGTGACAGGCGAAATCCTTCACGTGGACGGTGGCCAGATCGCGGGGCACTGAGCACGTCCGTTCGTGCCGCTCGCCCGCTACATTCGTCAATCACTTTTCAAGGAAAACGACATGCCTATCGTCACTATTCAGGTCACCCGCGAGGGCACGCAGCCCGGTGCAAGTGCCGTCACCAAAGAAGAAAAGGCGCGGCTCATCCAGGGCGCGAGCCAGCTGTTGCTCGACGTGTTGAATAAGCCGCTCGAGGCCACGTTCGTCGTCATCGAAGAAGTGGAAACGGAAAACTGGGGCTGGGGCGGACTACCGGCTCTCGAATACCGCAAGCAGAGAGGACTGAAATAGGTTTGACCGCACCGAGGCCGGTGCCAGTGAAGACCGGCCAACGCAGTCTCTGAGACGACGCGGCGCGCAAGACAAAGGACACTTGATGAAAGTTCGAGCGCGACGCTCAGGTCGGCCCGCTGCAAGCGGGCCGACCCACATCGGTGATGATTCGCGCTGCGAAGTTGGCATGCGCGTCGCGAAACTTCAGAAACTGACGACTCAGGCTAAGAGTGCTAGCAGATCCTTCGCGGCAGCCGTCGAGGAAGCTGGATTCTGCCCCGTGACCAAGAGGCCATCGGTGATCGCAAAACTTTGCCAATCGTCTGCCTTCTCGTAAAGGCCACCCAGTCGCTTCAACTCATCTTCCACGAGAAACGGGACGACCTTCGTTAGTTGGACGGCCTCTTCTTCCGAGTTTGTGAAGCCCGTCACGCGCCGCCCCTTGACGATCGGCTGGCCGTCGATAACAACGTGACGCAGAACGGCTGGCGCATGGCAGACAGCAGCCACGGGCTTTCTAGAGTTGTAAAAGGCCTCGATCAACGCGATCGAATTCTTGTCCTCGGCCAAATCCCACAGCGGCCCGTGGCCTCCCGGATAGAAAATCGCGTCGAAGTCGTCCGCCTTCACGTCAGCCAGCTTGACCGTCCTGGCCAGAACCGACTGAGCGGCCGGGTCTTCCTTGAATCGCCTGGTCGCGTCAGTCGCACCTTCAGGGGTATCGCTCTTGGGGTCGAGCGGAGGCTGGCCGCCCTTGGGAGACACAACGGTAACTTTCGCTCCTGCGTCGAGGAATGTGTAGTAGGGAGCAGCGAACTCCTCGAGCCAGAATCCTGTTTTATTCCCGGTATCTCCTAACTGATCGTGCGAGGTCACTACCATCAAGATCTTCATTGCATGCTCCGTGTCCGGAACCGGGTTCCGCCACCTTCGGTTCTTGAAGGCTCGCGGCCGAGTTGTGTTGCTTACCCTGCTTGTCGGGCTGGCGGTCGGCCGCCGGCTCGGGCTGGTGTCGAACTTCCGGCGAGCGGGATGTGTCGAGGAGTGGCCAACCCTTGCCAAGCTTCAGCATAGGCGGGATTGCGTCCGGCGTAGGCCGCAATTAATCGGTCGACATCCCTGCGTATCGCCGCCCCGTGTCGCAAGGGCGGCGATAGCATCTCAGTCGCGTCACAATGCTATGCAGACGCTCGCGCCGCGTTGACAACCTTCGACGGCGCGAACACCAACTAAAACGAGAGAGAGCGAACCTTTGCGCGTTTTATTGCTCCGGCATCCCGAAGTAGTGAGCCCTATGCCGAACCGGCGCGCGTATGGCGCGATGGCTCTCGCCGCCGGGGCCATTAAGCAATGACCGATGATCTCGATGAATCGATGAAACGGCACGCCAAAGAAATGAAAGCATGGTTGATCGATCGCGCATTGCTGGTACTTACAGGACTTGTCCTGGCCGTCGCCGCGTGGGCGGCGATTCGCCACCTGGGCGAGTCGTACTTCTCAGTCTCAACGACCGTGCTGATCGTGGTACTTCTCGCGGAGAACTGGCGACTGCAAAAACTACTTCGTGAGCACGGCATTAAAAGCCGCTGGCATAAGCGTGACGACGACGGGAAGACGTAAGGCGATTGCCTCGCGGTCAGAGAAGCCAAGCGGACACAAGACAGCGACCAAACTTCGTTGGGCCCGCTCTGCAATGCCAACTGCTCGCGTTCAATCATGACGCCGGGCGCCGACGACGGCGTCGCACGGCCAGCCCAACTTCACGAGGCTTCATTGGTGCCGGCATGGGCGAGTAGCGTTTTTGACCCTAATAAAGCGACCCGTCAGGAGAGTCATAACGTTGCGATTTGCAGCGCCTCGCGCTGTCGAACGTTATCGGCAAATTCTGTCGAGATGTGAGGTAGAACAAACACTTACGTAATTGTGCTTGACGTTACTATTGCGGCGCAATAGCATTCGTCCATGATCAAGACCTTCTGCTGCGCCGACACGGAGGCCCTGTTCCTAGGCACGAGGGTTGCAAGATTCGCGAACATCGAAAAGGTCGCGATGCGCAAGCTCGCCATGTTGAACCGCGCGCAGACTCTGAGTGATCTCCGGATTCCGCCTAGAAACTGTCTGGAGGCACTCGTGGGAGATCGGGCCGGCCAGCACAGCATCAGGATCAACGATCAATATCGAGTGTGTTTTCGGTTTCATAACGGGGATGCATACGACGTCGAGATCGTCGACTATCACTAGGAGTGCGCCATGCCGCGTCAAGTTTCATATCCCCATCCGGGAGAGATCCTGCAGGAGGAGTTTCTCTCTCCGATGGGCATCACCGCGTACCGGCTTGCCAAGGCTATCGGTGTCGATCAAACGCGCATCAGCGAAATCATCGCGGGCGCGCGCGCGATCACGGTCGACACGGGTCTGCGCCTCTCCCGTTTCTTTGGCACGAACGACGAGTTTTGGACTGGCCTACAGCTCGACTACGATACCGCTCACATGAAGGATGAGATGGCCCGAACGTTGGACAACATTCATCGCTTCGAGCCCGAGTCAGCCTAAGCGCGAGAACCTGATCTTCATCAAGCAACCGCCCGGCTGGGGCGGTTTTTTTCGCTCAGCGGCAACGCGAGTCTCCGCCGCTGATGTTTGCGGAATGGCGGGTTCGTGGTGATTTCTATGTTCTGCCCGCCATTAGTCCACCATAAATCCCTTGCCTATCATCGCGCCGCTCAGGTTGGCCCTACGGGGAACAGCTTTGCCTCCCACATCATTAGGACAGATCGCGCGATGCCGCAGAGTGGGCGCGACAGGCCGGAATCGAAGGTCACCATGACTACCGATCCTGTGTTGTACGGTGCAGTCATGTAGGCATAGCCTGCGTAAGCTCCTGCGACCCGCTGCACTTGTTCCGATGTTGATATCTGCCGCGGTTGATCGGCACCCTCCGGCAACGCCGGTTACTCAAGGACTCACAATACGTGCGATTGCGGTTTGAAATGTGAGCGACGACGCCACCGCTCTCCTTCGCCGCTCGTCAGAATGTAAGAACCGTCCGCAACCCCGCCACGGCCTCGCTGCCGATGCGCGGCGTGCCGCCGGCCGAAGCGGGGATTCCCCCGCCCGGCCGGAAGAAGTACTGGAAATCCGCCTGCAACAGCCACCACGGTGCGACTTGGTACTGATAGGTCGCCTCGATGACGGTTTCGGCCGACCGCACAGGGTAGCCCGGCGTCGTAAACGTGCCGATGTCGCGATCGAGCCCGCTCGCCCTCGAGCTGATGTTGGCATAGCCGACGGCAAGGCCGACCGCGTCGCTGTCACGTCCTTTGAATGGTGCTTTGAGCACGACACCGGCATCGACATTGAAATCAACCAAGTTGCGATCACCGGGGGCCCCCATCACGCGTGTGAACACCCCGACCGATTTCGGACTGTCGGCACTCGGTCGCCAGACCATCTGATCGGCCACCGCGTAGACGCTGAAGTTGCCGCGGTGTGTCGCGGGGATGCCGTTCGATGCCGGATTCGCGAGCGACAGGCCGTCCGTGCCATAGCGCTGGTCGGCAAAGCGGCCGTTGTTGTACCAGAAGCCGAGCTTGTACGTGCCCGGCAATCCGCCCGACTGCGCTGGGGTGCCGCTTGCCGGCGGCTGGTTGATCGCGTATTGCACTTCCCCGATCAGCAGCGTGCCGTTATGGAGATTGAAGTTCGTGCCGCTGCTGTTGAGCTTCTGCGCGTCGCCGATGCCGGGCGCCGGATTGCCGTCGAGGATGCCGCCGAGGATCGTGACCGAATCGCTCGGCTTCACGCGCAGGCGCACGCCGAGCGAGGAAAGCGGATAGGCGGGGCCGCCCGCGGGCAGGTCGGCTGCCGGCAGGACGGGCCAGCCGAGCGTCGCGTTGACGAAGGTCGCGGCATACTGGCTCACGATGAACTCCTGATCGAGGCTCTGTTGGCCAATCCTCACGTCGACCTTGTCGCCGATGGACTGCTGATACCAGAACTCCCACAAACGGGTCGTCGCTTCGGCTTCAACGCCGCTCACGCTTTGCAGCGTATCGAGATGCGAGGCTGTGATGCCGCGACCATGAATCTGCAGCGCATCGACGAAGAACTGACCGCCCTTCAGTCCGATCGCCTTCTCTGTGTCGACGTTGAGACCGAATTGCGTAGCGCCGTCATAGGACACGCCGCGTCGCGTGCCGCCCGTGAAGTTGCCGTAGAGCTCGCTCGTCTCCTGCACGTTGAACGTCACACCGTGGTTGCCCAGGAACGTGCGCAGCCCTCCCATGTCGCCGAACAGGTTCGACCGGTCCCAGAAGCCAGCTGGGGCGGGAGGCGCCTGGTCTGCCTTGTTCGCCGCCCCATCCACTCCCGCGGCAGATGACGGCTGCGCCGACGCTTCCGCAGGAGCGGGCTGATCGCTTGCTTGTGCGAAGGCGGCCGGCACCATGCCGACGGATAGCAGGAAAGTCAGACCGACGGGCGCGCCGGAGTGTACCAGCGTGGTGTTCAGTTTTTTCTTCATGAGAGGTCAAAGCAAGGTTACACGGCCGAAAGATCCGTTCGTTAAAGGATGTGACACCGGAAATATGGCGGGGCCGTGAAGCCGGCCCCTTCGTTAAAACCACCAGCTCAGACGTAACGCACCGTCGAGTTCGCTACCGGTCGAGGTAGCGGACAACATTGCGACGAGCACGACGGCGCCGACGGTCACCGCGAGAATGGTGTAGCCAGTGGGGGTCAGCGGACCACCGACATAGGCAGCCCGTAGCGCGGCACGTGCCGCCATCTTGGCAGCGCGGCGTGCATGCTCGACAACGAAACCGCGGACGAAGTCGCGAGCGCTGCGCGAGTGCACGAATCCGCTGGCATTGGCAACGGTCCCACGGCTGACAGACGGCATAACCAGAAGATGCGCGCGGGCGGCATGCCCGACGATGCGCGCGGCCCAATCCTCGCGAGCACGCGTAGGTAGCGCGCGGAAGGCGGCTGGCAACGGGCGAGGCAAATGCGCCACACCCCGAACCGACATAACAAACGATTTGACGAACATAGGCCCACCTCCGTCTTGCCTGATCGTGTCAGGCGACGAATGACGACGTGACTACGTCTCGCAAGCGAGCTTGCGAAGACGGTCAAACAGAGGGAGCGTGCTACTGGCAGACCGGCGGAGGGCCGGTCAATGATGAAGCGCGCTAACCCGACTAAAGCGAGTTAGCAGCGAAGGAGCAATCCTGTGGCGGCTATCTCGCGGTTCTGTTGCCGGCGCTGGCCGGCATCGGACTTCCACTGCTAGAGCATGCGTCCACGAGGGACTCCTTTTTCTGAGACGGGGCGAATTGTATTCGGCCCGCGCGCAAAACGGCAAGCAAAAAAAGCGTAAACGTCGTGAGCCCCGTGCGCCCCGGGTGTACGGGGCAGGTCCGGGCGATGCGCAGGGCTTCTATGTATTGCATTCGTACGACACCCCCTTTCCTTGCGGCCCATCCTCACCTGTCACTGAAAGCCCCTGAACGTCATTGACCGCAGCCGTGCGTGGCGATGAGACGTGCAGTGCATTGTCCTCGAGTTGCATGTTGACTTCCGATCCACCCAATGTCTAAAATTTGGAAGTTCTCACAAATGGGGCTGACGCCTTGGAAACCTGCAGTAGTCGATCTTCGAACTGTTTCGCCGCCTGACCCGCAGGACGTCCGCGCTCTTCTCCCTAAGCCGCCGTCTTGCCATCAGGCAGACGGTGCGCGCCGTAGCCACATCCCCCGTGCACCTTGATTAGCGCCATCTGGACGCAGCACTGATGCGTCCGCATGGCAAACGCGTTGCGAGCGTCAACTCGCGGTCGCGTTCGTTCGCGCCTTGTCGAATCCGGCGTGATCGAACGCGTGGATAAACACGCATGTAGCAGACGCGCGTAGCGAACGCGTGCAGCAAAGCAAACGCGCTAAACCAACGCAGAAAAGGAGCCGAAATGCCGGACAGTGACAGTTATCCCTTATGCCACTCACTTTCATCGTTACCCGAGGAAAGCAAGTAGGCGCCTGTCGCCGTGCATGATGCGTTCGGCCTGTGCGTCCGCTGGCTTTCCGCAAACCGCGTTAAGCCAAACGCACGGAGAAACATCATGACCTTCTGCCTCCTGCTGTCGCAACTGCCGCACATCGAAGAATCGCGCGTCCACTATGACGCCATGCTTGCGCTGCACGCTCGCGAGCCGCGCAAATTCGCCTCCTTCTGGCACCGCCTCAAAACGCTCATTTCATAAGTTCGCGTGCCTTCCGTCATACGCAAGCGACGCCGTCGTTCGACGACTCACGCGTTGCGCATGGCGGAGGCGGGCATTCCCGTTCGAATAACCTATCACCAGGGAAGAAAGCAAAATGTCCACACCATCGAACGTTTCACCACCACGTGCCGTAGCAATCGAACGCAGTGCGGTTCTCGATGACGCCCATCTCGGCGACATCAAGGGCGCACTCGGCACCATCGCGCATCACGACACCGCACCGCGCACCAACTGGTGGGCGCGCTTCCGTACGCTACTCGCGATCCTCGGTCCCGGCCTCATCGTGATGGTCGGCGACAACGACGCCGGCGCGTTCGGCACCTATACTCAGGCCGGCCAGAACTACGGCACCACGCTGCTGTGGACCATGCTGCTGCTGGTGCCGGTACTTTACGTCAACCAGGAAATGGTGCTGCGCCTCGGCGCGGTGACCGGGGTCGGCCACGCACGGCTGATCTTCGAACGTTTCGGCAAGTTCTGGGGCGCGTTCAGCGTGATCGACCTGTTCCTGCTCAATGCGTTGACGATCGTCACGGAATTCATCGGCATCACGTTCGTGCTCGATTTCTTCGGCGTCTCGAAGATCGCCGGCGTGTGTATCGCGGCAGCCCTGACCATGGCGGCGGTCAGCACCGGGAATTTCCGAAGGTTCGAACGCTTCGCCGTATTCCTGTGCATGCTGAGCCTGCTGCTTGTGCCCGTGCTCGTGTCGATCCATCCGCCCGTCGGCCAGATGACGCGCGACTTCTTCATTCCGAACTGGCCCGCGCACTCGAAGCTCTCGGATGTCATGCTGCTCGTGATCGGCATCGTCGGCACAACGGTCGCGCCGTGGCAGCTCTTCTTCCAGCAGAGTTATGTCGTCGACAAGCGCATCACGCCGCGTTTCATGAAGTATGAGAAAGCGGATCTGTGGATCGGCATCGTGTTCGTGCTGATCGGTGCGGTGGCAATGATCGCGTTCTGCGCGCAACTGTATGCGGGCAAGCCCGAGTTCGGCAATTTCACGGATGCGGGCGGCGTGATCGCCGGACTCGAGAAGTATGCGGGTCACACGTCGGCCGTCCTCTTCGCGATCGCGCTGTTCGACGCCGCCATCATCGGTGCGGCGGCGGTGTCGCTGTCTACCGCCTACGCGATCGGGGACGTGTTCAAGATCCGTCATTCGCTGCATCGCGGCGTGTCGGACGCGAAGGGCTTTTACCTAGTCTACTTCGGCATTGTCGCTGCCGCCGCGGCCCTCGTGCTGATCCCCGGGAGCCCGCTCGGCCTGCTGACCGAAGCCGTGCAGACACTTGCGGGCGTGCTGCTGCCGAGCGCCACGGTGTTCCTGCTGCTGCTGTGCAATGACAAGGCCGTGCTCGGCCCGTGGGTCAACTCGAAGAAGCTGAACCTCTTCACGGGCGCGGTGATTTGGGTGCTGGTAATGCTGTCGATCATTTTGACCGCATCGGTGATGTACTCAGACATGAGCGGCAAGACGATTCTCGCCATGCTCGGCGGCGGCACGCTGCTCGCCGTTGTCGGGTATGCCGCGACTATCGGGCTTCGCAGGCTTCGCCGCGATCCGGCGGATGGCACCGCTGAAGGTACGGCCCAGGTCTGGCCGAAAAACGCACGCGACACGTGGCGCATGCCGCCGCTGGACGAACTGCCGCCGCCCAACCTCACGCTGGCCAAGCGCGTCTGGATGGGGGTGTTGCGCGGGTACCTGCTGCTCGCGGTGGGGCTCGTCATCGTCAAGGTCGTACAGATGACGCTTCTCAAGTAGAGCGGGCCTGGGGCGTTGGTCCCCGCCATGCGTCTATGGCGGGCATTCGACCGTGAGCGCGCAGCCAGCCATGATCGGCGAGCGCGAGGATTTCCTTGTCGCCCCGACTGTCGCCATATACGTAGAGCACGGGCGGCGGATTGCTCCCAAACCATTGCTGCAGTCGTCGCGCCTTTTCCGGTCCCCAGCAATTTGGCGAGGCGAGGCGACCAGAAAAGCAGTCATCGCGAAATTCAAGCTCGGTTGCGAGTACGGCCTCGAAACCCATGCTCCTCGCCCAGATTTCCAGGTAAAGCGCAGGTGACGCGCTAACAAGCACGAGCCGGTGGCCGCGGCGCCTATGCTCCTGGACTCGCACGGCCATCTCAGGACGGATCAGCTTCAGCAATCGGTTGGCCGCGTATTGCTGCGCCGCAGTCTCCAGCGAGTGCCGGGTCATCCCACCGAGCGTCGCGGACAGAAAGTGCGCTTTCGCGCTCCCCCTGTCGCACGTGCCGATCAGCCTGCCAACGAGCCACGGCGCTGCACGGATTATCCCGGAGACCAGACGTGCGTTACCGACTGTATTGCGGACGAAATCCCGCAGGCTGTCCGAGGTGGTGATCGTGCCGTCGAAATCGAAAGCGGCGACGATCTGCGCATGCCCAGACAGGGTTTCCGACGCGCAGTATGCCCTCTTGATCAACGCGTATTCCTCGTATGGCCGAGCGACTCCTGTTGCGTATCGACATAGGAAGAGCTCGAACTGACGCCCGGCTCGCTCGGCGGCGCCTTCGACATGCGTGCGCTGTCCCAAAAGAACCAAATCGCAATCATGAGGCCCAGCCCAAAGCCGCCCCCTAGTAGAAAATATGTCGCCATGCATTTCCCCAATAGCCGAATTCGCGCGTCTGTGTCGCGTGCTCGGACGGCTCACAGTCTGCTCGGGTCTCGCCTCGATTCCCGGACGGGTCCGCCACCTTGCGGTGACCGCTGGTCGCGGCGGCTGACCCATGCAGTCACGACTCGCTATTCTCTGGAACGACAACGGCCCGGCCTACATTGCGTCGCGAATGTGAACCTCGTCTTCATCCGGTCGACAACCGACAAATGATACTCGCGCGCCACATCCTGCGGCCAGTTACTCATTGACCAAGGCTCTCGTTAGACGGGCTGCCCCTTGTCGCATATCATCAGGCGGCGGCCACCCCCGCGCCTTGCGATTCGTGGACGCTCCCTATTGAGATCTGCTGGCAAACCACTGGACAATCTCGCCGCATCCAATTCACCAAGATTTTCTTAACGGGCACCGAGACACAATGAATGGCTTTCAAAAAGCTTGGAAGGTTCTGTTCGGCCAACCGCTCAACCCGCTGGACCCGAAGACTCGGCATGCTATTGCGGTGACACCGCTACTTGCTTGGGTAGGGCTCGGCGCCGACGGATTGTCGTCGTCGTGCTACGGACCGGAAGAGGCCTTTCTCGCTCTTGGCCAGCACGCTCCCCTTGCACTGTTTCTCGCTTTTGCCACCGCACTCACCGTCTTCATCATCGCGCTGGGCTATAACCAGGTCATCCAGCTGTTCCCAACCGGTGGAGGCGGCTACCGCGTCGGTACTGCGTTGCTTGGGCCGCACGCCGGCCTCGTCTCCGGCTCCGCCCTTCTCGTCGACTACGTGCTGACTATCGCGACATCGCTCGCAAGCGGCATAGACGCCTTGTTCAGCTTGTTTCCTGTCAGTGCTCAGGCATTCAAGCTTGGCACCGAACTGACGCTCATCGTGCTGATGACCGGACTCAATTTCCGCGGCATGAAGGAATCGATCGTCGTACTCTTGCCGATTTTTCTCGGCTTTGTGATCCTGCATTTCGGCTTGATCGTCTACGGCATTGCCGCGCACGGTAGCGCACTGATGCAGGTCTTGCCCAATGCAACGCATGAAGCGGCGGGGCTTTCCCGGTCAGCCGGCACGCTGGCGATGCTCGCGTTGCTCCTGCGCGCATTCTCTCTCGGGGGCGGCACATATACGGGCCTGGAAGCTGTGTCGAATAACGTCAACATGCTGGCAGAACCGCGTGTGAACAATGGCAAATGGACAATGGCCTACATGGCGACGTCGCTGGCGTTCACCGCCGGCGGCATCATCTTGCTATACATGCTGTGGCATGCAAAACCCGTCGAGGGCCAGACGCTGAACGCCGTCGTGTTCGGCAACGTGATCGATCAACTCGGGCTCGGATCAGCCTTTGCCCGGCACGCTTTGCTGGCAGCTGTTCTCGCGTTCGAGGCCGGGCTTCTCATAGTCGGTGCCCAAACCGGCTTTCTCGACGGGCCCGCGGTCCTATCCAACATGGCATCCGACTCATGGGTGCCACGTCATTTTCGCGATCTTTCGACACGCCTCGTGCGTCAGAACGGCATTATCGTCATGGGCGTAGCCAGCCTGCTGATCCTGTTGTGGACGCATGGCGACGTTTCGGTGCTAGTGGTGCTCTACAGCATCAACGTGTTTCTGACCTTCAGCCTGTCGCTACTCGGTATGTCGATCTACTGGTGGCACAAGAGGCGCAGCGGTGAGCCCTGGTTCAGTCACTTTGCATTGTCGGCGCTCGGGCTTTCAGTTACGGCTACCGTGCTCATCATCACGCTGATTGAGAAATTCACGGCGGGCGGCTGGCTGACCGTGCTGGTCACGGGGCTCGTCATTGCCATCTGTGTCGCGATCAAGCGACATTACGATGACACACATGAACAGCTAGCAAAGGCGGATGCCTTGTTTGCTGGTCCTGCGCCGCAGCTTGATTCGGAACCAAGCGCTTCTCTGGACCCGGCGCAACCCACAGCGATCCTGCTTGTCGGCCGCCACCGGGGCGCGAGCATGCACGCTCTTCTCTGGGTGCAGCGGCTGTTTCCCGGACACTTTCGAAACTTCATCTTTCTCGCGGTTGGCGAAGTCGATGCGAAGGCATACGAGGGTGAAGAGCATCTCGACCGGCTGCAGCGCGAGATCACGCAATCGCTCGCTTACTACGTCGGGCAATGCCAAAAACACGGACTTGCTGCGCAACAGCGGGCCGTATTTGGGACTGAACCCGTGCAGGAGTTTGTCAGCCTGGCGCAGCAGACGATGGCCGAGTACCCGAACAGCGTATGCTTCGCGAGCAAGCTGATTTTCAAGCGAGTCAATTTCCTGACTGCCTGGCTCCATAACCGGACACCGCTCGAGATTCAGAGCCGCCTGCACCAAGAAGGCAGGCAAATGGTCCTGCTGCCAATGAACGTGGAATAGCGGCGGCGACTGTCCCAGTGCGATTTCTGTTGGCTTTCAGTGAACCATCGTTACGGGCTTCGAGCAGAGCCGCCACAACTTTGCGAACGTCCCCCATCTTCGCAAAAAGCCGAGACCGCCTGCGTCGAGCACGACGATGTCGGCAAGATCGCTTGCGGCATGCTCCGCTATCGTCCGCTCCCATTGCCCGAATACGCGCTTGAACGTATACGGCACGCCCGCATCGTCTGAGATTGTCCCGGTTCGACGGACGGATTTGCAGCCAGCGATTTGATTTGGTCTAGCCTCCGTTAAGCGTTGAGTCGCGGGTTGTCTGTCCACGGGCGGGCGGCGGGTCGGCTCTCACGACCATGAC
>NZ_PYUC01000078.1:0-380 GCF_003028655.1 Trinickia symbiotica | reverse complement strand
CAATCGTTGGGGTGTTTGTCATTGGCGAGTGCGCCAGTCAGTGTGACTGCAAAGTCGGCTGTCGATCTTTAACAATCTGGAAGAAGTAGTAAGGGATATCGGAAGCGTCTCATGAGATGGGCGTGGACGATATCAAATGGGTAGTGATTGTATCCAAGTATGAGAAGGGTATCGAAAGATGCTCTTGGAATACGGCACAAACGCGAGAACTCAACCTGTAGCGTAAGCGAATCAAGATTCCTGCGGGGATCGGAAGACGCTCTCGTTATAGGGTCAAGCGAACAAGTGCATGTGGTGGATGCCTTGGCGATCACAGGCGATGAAGGACGCGGTAGCCTGCGAAAAGCTGCGGGGAGCTGGCAAACGAGCTTTGATCCGCA
>NZ_PYUC01000077.1:0-396 GCF_003028655.1 Trinickia symbiotica | reverse complement strand
GATAAACCACATGTACCAAATGCTGACATTACTTCAAAAAATGCTTGTAAAAATGTTATTTTTCCATTCTCCACAACAAGTATAAAAATCATACTTGCAAAGGTTAATATTCCTGCCATCGTAAATACTGCAAATGAACGTTGAACATCTGTAGTATGAATTTCACGATTAAATGCTTTAATTGATAATTTCTCTGTATTATTTCTAAAGTTAAATAGGAATAATATTAAAATGGCAAATGTTGTTGTTCTGATTCCTCCACCTACTGAACTCGGAGATGAACCAATAAACATTAAAATACTCATAACCACATTTGTACCTTCACCAAAATGGCTTACATCAATGGTCTGCAATCCAGCACTTCTAGTAGTTGCCGATTGGAATAACGCATAAAAT
>NZ_PYUC01000076.1:0-397 GCF_003028655.1 Trinickia symbiotica | reverse complement strand
CCTTTCTGAATATGTCCCTTCACTTAACAAATGCGATGCAGCATTTTTAGTAGGTGCAAAATGTAAGTCAGCTAATACACCAACTAATTGTCTATTCACCTCTTCCGGAAAAGGTGAATATTTATCATAACTTCTAAGCCCTGCTTCAACGTGTCCAATCGGCACTTGATTATAAAATGCCGCTAAACCACCTGCAAATGTCGTCATCGTATCACCATGTACAAGTACCATGTCTGGTTTTTCTAATTGAATCACTTGTTCTAATTGAGTGATTGATTTAGAAGTTATCTCAGAAAGTGTCTGTCCTGATTTCATAATATTCAAATCGTATTTTGGTTTGATTTCAAAGGTACTTAATACTGAATCAAGCATTTCTCTATGCTGTGCTGTAACAACA
>NZ_PYUC01000075.1:0-398 GCF_003028655.1 Trinickia symbiotica | reverse complement strand
TATTTTAAATCAAAAGGCATTGATGTCGAATTGATTAAATTGAGTGGTTCTGTTGAATTAGCTTGTGTCGTCGATATGGTAGACGGAATTGTCGACATCGTTCAAACAGGTACTACTCTAGAAGCGAACGGACTGGTTGAAAAGCAACATATTAGTGATATCAATGCAAGATTAATCACTAATAAAGCTGCTTATTTTAAAAAATCACAATTAATTGAGCAATTTATTCGCTCTTTGGAGGTGTCTATTGCCAATGCTTAATGCACAACAATTTTTAAATCAATTTTAATTAGAAGCACCATTAGATGAGTCAGTGTATCCAATTATTGGCGATATTTGTGATGAAGGCAATATCACTGGAGATAGTGCTGGGTAGATGTTAATACACACACTTGACG
>NZ_PYUC01000074.1:0-400 GCF_003028655.1 Trinickia symbiotica | reverse complement strand
CCCTTCGACCGTCCGGCGACGCACGTCGGCGTTCGGATGGTCACGGCCTGCGTCGCGGAGTACGTCGGTGAGGACCGCGGAGGCGTGTTCCTCGCGTACGGCCCCCGCTTCGTCCGCGATCAGCGGGTGGTCGGCATGCTGGTGGGCCGGGCGGCGCCAGGCCCGTACGGCCTCCAGCGCGCAGCCGCGTGCCGCGGCCTCACGGAGGGCGAACCGCACGGCGGCCGAGCTCCGGGTGGGATCGGCGACACCGACCACCACCTGATCGAGTGCGCCCTGCCGGTTCCGCTCCTCACCACGTACCACGATCACCGGGCAGGCGGCTCGGGCGGCCACCGTGAGGCTCACCGATCCGAGCAGCATGCCGGTGACCCCGCCACGCCCCCTGCTTCCGGTGACC
>NZ_PYUC01000073.1:0-403 GCF_003028655.1 Trinickia symbiotica | reverse complement strand
GTCTGGGCCAGGTAGGTCTTGCCACAACCGGTGGGTCCGAGCATCAAGATGTTCGACTTGGTCAACTCAACGGGCTCACATCGGGAGTCACGGCCCTTCTCCCCGGCCTGGATCCGCTTGTAGTGGTTGTACACCGCCACGGCCAGCGTGCGTTTGGCGGTATCTTGCCCGATGACGTAGCCCTCGAGGAACTCCCGGATCTCGGCCGGCTTGGGCAGCTCGTCGAGTTTCACATCGTCGGCGTCGGCGAGTTCCTCTTCGATGATCTCGTTACACAGGTCGATGCACTCATCGCAGATGTACACGCCGGGGCCGGCAATGAGCTTCTTGACCTGTTTTTGGCTCTTCCCGCAGAACGAGCACTTCAGCAGGTCACCACCGTCTCCTATGCGCGCCATAATGC
>NZ_PYUC01000072.1:0-405 GCF_003028655.1 Trinickia symbiotica | reverse complement strand
CTCGTAACCCTGATCGATGCGGAACAGCGCGAGATTCGCGCCCCAGTTGCGATGATCGGCCTTGAGGCCCACTTCGTATTGCTTGCTCTTGAGCGGCCCGAAGGTCTGCGGATAGTTCACGTTCGTGTTGCTCGACGCGCCGCCTTGCTGCAGCGCTTCCACGTAGCTCGCGTAGACCGTGGTGTCGGGATCGAGCTTGAACATCAGCGCGCCGGTGGGCGTGACGGGGTTCGCGCTGTAATCGGCCTGCACCGACTGATCGACGTTATAGACGCGGTCGCGGAACTGCGTATAACGCAGGCCGAGCAGCGCCGAAAGACGCGGCGTGATCTGCACCGTGTCGCTCGCGTAGAGCGCGGTCTGCGTGGTGCGTTCGTGGCGGAACAGATTTTCGCCGATATGCAC
>NZ_PYUC01000071.1:0-407 GCF_003028655.1 Trinickia symbiotica | reverse complement strand
GGTTTATTTCCTTCATCTGCTAGCTGTTCAATTCTTGTTGCTCTAATTTTTACTAATGCAAATTCTGAACCAACAAATACAGTGGTTAATGCAATTAATAGAATAAATATAATCAAACTAATTATGGTCGAAGTTTCCAATTAATTCCCTATTTCTAGGGATTCACCTCCATGTTATATGTGTCACTCATGGGTAACACGCATTCAAATTTATCACTATGACTTAAATTACAACTACATGTTATCGCCTTCCCATTTAGACACCCCCAGAAAAAAATGTTATTGCCTCTATTTTATCATAATATAAAGTGCTTATGTTAACAGATTAAATCTATTGCATACATTTAATTATGATTATTTATTAGCTAAATGTGTGAACCTTACCTTGTTTTATTGTAGATTTTACAT
>NZ_PYUC01000070.1:0-413 GCF_003028655.1 Trinickia symbiotica | reverse complement strand
GTCATGGTCGTGAGAGCCGACCCGCCGCCCGCCCGTGGACAGACAACCCGCGACTCAACGCTTAACGGAGGCTAGACCAAATCAAATCGCTGGCTGCAAATCCGTCCGTCGAACCGGGACAATCTCACATAGGCAGCGGCAGGCTCGTTGGACGGACCTCTGTAATGCGGTACCCAACCCGCGAATATCAGCGTGATCCACCGTCGAGATGTACTGCTACGTCGCCCTCAGGAAACTGAAAAACAACATGTCTTCAGAGAAACTAAAAAAACCGATCCCGCATTGACACGGGAAATGGAATGAACGCCTCCCGCCGGAGATGGCGGTGGAAACAAAGAAGGACGGCGGATCCTCGTCTGGCGGATCATGAGGGTTCATAGGCCAAACCAACCGGAGGCTTGAAATGAAACTCA